>JABHWD010000006.1 GCA_018657955.1 Flavobacteriaceae bacterium
CCTGCTGAGGAAGCTCCTGCTGAAGAAGCTCCTGCTGAGGAAGCTCCTGCTGAAGAAGCTCCTGCTGAGGAAGCTCCTGCTGAAGAAACTCCTGCTGAAGAAGCTCCTGCTGAAGAAGCTCCTGTTGAAGAAGATCCTACTGAAGAAAAAAAAGATGATAAAAAATAAAACATGGAAATAAAACATGGAAATAAAAAACGGAAATAATCAACTAAATGAAACTAGAAACATATTTAATATAAAAGTTTCTAGATTAAATATTCTTGGTGAAAGTAAAATGATTAAATGGAATCAAAGAAGAAGATTTCGTACAATTTAAACTAAAGTAATTATGAAAAATATATTAACTGTATTGTGTTTATTACTCTCTCTATCAGTTTATACCCAAACTAATTTTAATGCTGGACTATCTACTGGGGGTAACGATACCAATTTTGGAAGTTCATTTTTTTATAATACAAGAAATGTTATTCTAGGTTCTGTTTATTTATTTGATGAATGGGATAATAGCGCAGAAATTCATACTCTTAGTAGTGAAAAATTTCTTGTCAGAAATATTAATTTAAATATTAATAGAAATGCTTTTGAAGCAAAATTAACAGATTCAGATTCAATTTTTTCTTTTAATTTTAATAATATAAAACAGGTAGTTATAAATGATAAAATTTATAAGAATTATTTTTATAATGATGACAATAGAGTTTATGAGATTATTTATGAGACAGAAAAATTTTCAATTATGAAAGGTTTTTCTGTTAAGCTTGTTTCTAGTTCTGGAAACCCAATGGTTAATAGATCTAATGATAAATACTCCAGGTTTTCATCCTATTTTATTAAATTAAATAATAGTATAAAGCCTTTTAAGCTCAGAAAAAAATCTGTTATTAATTTATTAAGTGCTGATAAAAATAGTATTTCAAGATTAGAAATTTATGTAAATACTAATAGTCTATCATATAAAAGGGAAAAAGATGTTATCCAGATTTTGGATTATGCATTTAATCTTTAACAATTTTAAAACAAGAAGTAAATTTTTTACTTCTTTTTTTTGCAAAAATTTATGATTTTAATTTTTATAAATTATTTTTGCTTAATTCATATTCCAAATGCAATATAAAGCAAGAAAAAAAGCAATAATACTTTTAGCTGACGGAACAATTTTTTATGGAAAGGCTATTGGAAAAGAGGGTTCAGCTTTTGGAGAGGTTTGTTTTAATACTGGAATGACAGGATACCAAGAAATATTTACTGACCCTTCTTATTATGGTCAGTTAATGGTTGCTACAAATGCACATATAGGAAATTATGGAGTCAAAAATGATGAGATTGAATCTGATAGCATAAAAATTGCAGGTTTAATTTGTAAAAATTTTAATTACGATTATTCAAGATATTCTGCAGACAATTCTCTAGAAAACTTTTTTATAAAAAATAACTTATTTGCTATTTCAAATGTAGACACAAGAGCTTTAGTGTCTTACATTAGAGATAATGGAGCTATGAATGCTGTAATTTCAACTGAAGTTGAATCGATTGAAAAATTAAAAGAGCAACTTAGTAAAACCCCAAATATGGATGGATTAGAACTTGCTTCTGTTGTATCCACCAAGGAACCTTATTTTTATGGTAATGAGAATTCAAAGTATAAAATTGCAGCTCTAGACTTAGGAATAAAGAAAAATATTTTAAGGAACCTCTCAAACAGAGATTGTTATATTAAGGTGTTTCCTTATGATAGTTCTTTTGAAGACATGTCAGTATGGAATCCAGATGGATATTTTTTATCAAATGGCCCCGGCGATCCAAAACCTTTGGTAAATGCACAAAATGTAGCTAAGGATATTATTGATAGAAACTTGCCTCTTTTTGGGATTTGTTTAGGCCATCAAATAATTGCTTTAGCTAATGGAATATCTACTTATAAAATGCATAATGGTCATCGAGGAATCAATCATCCTGTTAAAAATTTAATTACAGGAAAGGGCGAGATAACATCTCAAAATCATGGTTTTGCTGTTGATAGAAAAGAAGCTGAAGAAAATAAAGAAATTGAAATCACCCATGTACATTTGAATGATAACACCATTGCAGGAATTTCTATGAAAAACAAAAATTGTTTTTCAGTTCAATATCATCCAGAAGCAAGTCCTGGACCTCATGATGCTTCTTATCTTTTTGATATCTTTATAGAAAATATCACAAAATCTAAAAAAGAAAAATAGTGTCTGTCATTGATAAAATAATTGCAAGACAAATTTTTGATTCAAGAGGTAATCCTACTATAGAGGTAGATGTGATTACAAAAAGTGGAATTTTAGGAAGAGCTGCAGTTCCCTCAGGAGCATCTACAGGTCAGCATGAAGCGGTAGAACTAAGAGATGCAGGAGATGATTATTGTGGTAAGGGAGTTCTTAAAGCTGTTAGTAATGTAAATGATATTATTGCAAAAGAACTTGTTGGAAAATCAATTTATGATCAACGAATAATTGATAATAAAATGATTGACTTAGATGGAACAGATAATAAGTCAGTTCTTGGAGCTAATGCTATTCTTGGAGTATCTCTTGCATTAGCTAAAGCAGCTGCAAAAGAAAAAAACATGCCTTTATATGCTTATTTAGGAGGAGATAATGCAAACACATTACCTGTTCCAATGATGAATATTATTAATGGAGGATCTCATAGTGACGCACCTATTGCATTTCAAGAATTTATGATAATTCCTGTTCTTGCTAAAAGCTTTTCACATGCAATGCAAATGGGAACTGAAATTTTTCATTCATTAAAAAAAGTTTTAACTAGTAGAAATTTAACTACAAGCGTGGGGGATGAAGGGGGATTTGCACCAAAATTAGACGGAACTGAAGACGCCCTTGAAACCATAAAAAAAGCGGTTACTAATGCTGGATATAATTTTGGTAAAGAGATAATGATTGCATTGGATTGTGCAGCTTCAGAATTCTATGAAAACGGAAAATATGATTATACTAAATTCGAAGGTTTAGCTGGAGAAGTTAGAGATAGCAAGGCACAAGCAGATTATCTTTCAGATTTGACAGATAAATATCCTATTATTTCAATTGAAGACGGAATGGATGAAAATGATTGGGAAGGATGGAAATATTTAACAGAAAAGATAGGTTCTAAAGTACAATTAGTTGGTGATGACCTATTTGTTACTAATATTGAGCGTTTATCTAGGGGAATAAACGAATCTATAGGAAACTCTATTTTGATTAAAGTAAATCAAATTGGTACTCTTTCCGAAACCATTGATGCTGTATCAATGGCACATGATGCTGGCTATACTACAGTTATGTCTCATAGATCAGGGGAAACTGAAGATACTACAATTGCTGATCTTTCAGTAGCGCTATCTACTGGTCAAATAAAAACAGGATCTGTATCTAGAAGTGATAGAATGTCTAAGTATAATCAATTGCTTAGGATAGAAGAAGAACTCTCTGATAAAGCAGTATATCCACAAATGGCTGCCTTTAAATTCTCAATATCTTAAAATCAACTACGAATATCCTTTAATATTCGAGAGAAATTTCGTAAATTCGCACAGACTTTTTGTAAAATTTTCAATATTTTTTAACAGTGTCAGATAAAGCAACATTAAATGTTAATGGAGGTAGTTATGATCTCCCCATAATTCAGAGCTCAGAAGGTGAGCTTTGTATTGAAATAGGTAAGCTTAGAGGGCTATCTAATGGTGTTACAACTTTTGATAGAGGTTTTAAAAACACAGCTTCATGTGAGAGTAAAATCACCTATTTAGATGGTGAAAAAGGGATTTTACGATATAGAGGTTATTCTATTGAAGAGTTAGCTAGTAAAGCTTCATTTTTAGAGGTTGCATATTTATTAATTTTCGGAGAGCTTCCTAATAAAGAAGAACTAGAAAAATTTCATAATGATATAATTGAACAAAGCTTCGTAAATGATGATGTAAAGAAAATTGTTGATGCATTTCCTGGAGCTGCACATCCAATGGGCGTTTTGTCAAGTTTAACAAGTGCATTAACTGCTTTTAATCCTGATGATGTTTCTTTGGATTATACCAGGAGCAAGGAAGAAATGTACAATCCTATTATTAAAGTAATGGGTAAGATACCTGTTCTTGTAGCTTGGGCATTTAGAAAAAAGAATGGATTTCCATTAGAATATTCTAGTAAAACAAAGAAATTAAGCTATGTTGAGAATATTTTACAAATGATGTTTAAAAGACCAAACGAAGATTATATCCAAAACACTGTTTTAGTTAATGTGTTAAACAAACTTCTAATTCTACATGCTGATCATGAGCAGAATTGCTCTACCTCAACTGTTAGAATTGTAGGATCTGCACATGCTGGATTATTTGCTTCAATATCTGCAGGAATCTCAGCTCTTTGGGGTCCTTTGCATGGAGGTGCTAATCAAGCTGTTTTAGAAATGTTTAACGCCATTAAGGAAGATGGTGGCGATACCCAAAAGTATATTAATAAAGCTAAGGATAAGGAAGATCCATTTAGGCTGATGGGATTTGGACATAGAGTCTACAAGAATTATGATCCAAGAGCAAAAATAATAAAAGAAGCTGCACATAGTGTCTTAGAAACACTGGGTATTGACGACCCTGTCTTAGACATTGCAAAAGAATTAGAAGAACAAGCCTTAAAAGACAGTTACTTTGTTGAAAGAAAATTATATCCGAATGTTGATTTTTATTCTGGAGTAATATATAGAGCTATGGGTATTCCTTCAGACATGTATACCGTAATGTTTGCTTTGGGAAGATTACCTGGATGGATTGCTCAATGGAGAGAAATGAGGTTAATGAATGAACCAATTGGACGTCCTAGACAATTATATACTGGCAGTACACTTAGAAAATTCAAATCAATTTCTAAGAGGTAATATATCCTTCTCAATCACACTTTCTTTGTATCTTTATTGAATGTTAAATCTCAATGTAAATAATGAGACTTCAAAACTAAAAGCAGTTGTATTAGGAACAGCTGTAAGTTTAGGTCCTGCACCAAAATTAGAAGATTGTATTGATCCTAAAAGCAGGGAGCATGTACTAAACAATACATATCCAATTGAAGAGGATCTAACTCAGGAATTACAAGAGTTTTATCAAGTATTAAAAAAACATGATGTAGTCGTGTATAGGCCTGAAAAAATTGAAAATTATAATCAAATTTTTTCTAGAGATATTGCTTTTGTAATAGATAATAAATTTGTTTTTGCCAATGTTGTAAAAGAAAGAGAAAACGAAATTCAAGGAATAAAGCATGTTTATAATCAAATTGATAATCAGGATATAATTCATTTGCCTGAAACCTGCCATGTAGAGGGAGGAGATGTAATGTTATGGGGGGATTATGTTTTTATAGGAACCTATTCAGCAAGTGACTTTTCAAACTATATAACAGCGAGAACTAATAATCAAGCAGTAAATGCTATAGAAAATTTATTTCCAAATAAAACAATTATACCTTTTGAACTCCTAAAATCTAATGATGATCCGAGAAACAATTCGCTGCATTTGGATTGTTGTCTCCAGCCAGTTGGTAAAAATAAAGCAATTGCTTGTCCTGAAGGATTTTTAGATCGAAATCAATACAAATGGGTTGTTGATTTATTTGGAGCAGAGAATATATTTGAAATAAGCAAGAAAGAGATGTGCAATATGCACTGTAATATATTTTCTATTGATGAAAATATTATTGTAAGTGATAGATCTTTCACCCGACTAAATTCTTGGCTGGAAAATAATAATTTTATTGTTGAGAAAATAAAATACTCTGAAGCATCAAAACAAGGCGGGCTTTTAAGATGTTCAACTCTACCATTAATTAGAGAAAATTAAATATGCAGCAGATAACAAATAACATATTGATGATTAGACCAGCTAATTTTAATTACAATGATCAAACGGCTAGTAATAATTATTATCAAAAAAAGGGGCTTGCATTAGAGTCAGTTAATGAAAATGCACAAAAAGAATTTGATTTACTAGTTGAAAAATTAAAATCCAACGGGATTAATGTACTAGTTTTTGATGATGATCTGAAATATGAAACACCATCTGCTATTTTCCCAAATAATTGGATATCATTTCATTCAAACGGAGATGTAGCTATATATCCTATGTTTGCAATTAACAGAAGATTAGAGAGAAGAGAAGATGTTTTTAGTTTTGTTGAAAACAAGGGATTTAATATCAAAAACGTTGTTGATTATACTTCTGCAGAGGATAAAAATCTATTTTTAGAGGGTACTGGAAGTATGGTTTTAGATAGAGCTAACAGAAAAGCTTATTGTACTATATCGGAAAGATCTTCAGAGGATTTGCTAATTGAATTTTGTGAAGATTTTCAATATACTCCTGTAATTTTTAATTCGTTCCAAAACGTGGAAGGTCAAAGGCTAGCTATCTATCATACCAATGTTATGATGTGTGTAGCTGAAACATTTACAATTGTTTGTCTTGATTCAATTGATGATCAAGCGCAACGCAAGAATCTAACAAATCATTTAATTGAAAATAAAAAAGAAATTATTGAAATTAGTGAAGATCAAGTAGGAAATTTTTCAGGAAATATGTTACAACTTAAAGATTCTAGTGGAGATCCTTTACTAGTTATGAGTGAAACAGCCTATAAAGCATTGGCTAAGGGGCAGGTTGATAAAATACAAGAGCATTGTAAAGTTATATCTAGTCCAATCCCTACCATTGAAAGGTGTGAAGGGGGAAGTGTAAGATGTATGATAGCTGAAGTGTTTCTTCCAATTTCAAAATAAGATTATTAAGCACTATATTTATACATTATAATTCAATATGCAACTTCAAAAGATACTCTCAAAAAATGTAATTGATGCTTTTGATAAGCTTTTTAATGTTGGAGTTAAAAATATTGAATTTCAGCCTACAAAAAAAGAGTTTGAAGGAGACATAACTATCGTCATTTTCCCTTTTGTTAAGCTTTTAAAACAAAATCCTAAAGATATTGCAGAAAAGCTTGGAAGTTATCTTGAAAAACAGAACTATGTAGTAAAATATAATGTTGTTTCAGGGTTTCTTAACCTTGTAATTTCTGATGAATATTATTTAGATTTTTTTGAGTCCATAAAATCTAATGAAAAATATGGATTCATTACTCCAATTGCTAATGATGCAGTTATGGTTGAGTATTCTTCTCCAAACACGAATAAGCCTTTGCATTTGGGACATATTAGAAATAATTTATTAGGATATAGTGTTTCCGAAATACTAAAGGCATCAGGAAAAAAAGTTTATAAAACCCAAATAATTAATGATAGAGGCATTCACATTTGTAAAAGCATGGTTTCATGGCTTGCTTATGGAAATGGAGAAACACCTGAATCATCTGGATTAAAAGGAGACAAATTAGTTGGAAACTATTATGTAAAATATGATCAAGTCTATCAGGATCAGGTAAAAGATTTAGTTAAGCAAGGCACAAGTGAAGATGATGCAAAACAACAAGCCCCAATATTACAAGAAGCAAAAGATATGTTACTAAAATGGGAAGCTGGGGATAAAGAAGTAGTGAGTCTTTGGAAAAAAATGAATCAATGGGTTTATGACGGATTTGAGGTTACCTACAAAAGACTTGGAGTTGATTTTGACTCTTATTATTATGAGAGTCAGACCTATCTTCTTGGCAAGGAATTTATAAAGACAGGTCTGGATAAAGGAGTCTTTTACAAAAAAGATGATGGATCTGTATGGTGTGATTTAACAAGTGATGGATTAGATGAAAAAATTGTTTTAAGAGCTGATGGGACATCTGTTTATATGACTCAAGATATTGGAACAGCTGTGCAGAGAGTAAAAGATCATCCAGATATTAATTCTATGGTCTATACTGTTGGAAATGAACAAGACTATCATTTTAAGGTTTTGTTTTTAATACTAAAAAAATTAGGTTTTTCGTGGGCAGAAAATTTATTCCATTTAAGTTATGGAATGGTTGATCTTCCTACTGGAAAAATGAAAAGTAGAGAAGGAGTAGTCGTTGATGCGGATGATTTGTTAGAAGAGATGAGTGAAACATCAAAAAATATCTCTAAGCAATTAGGAAAATTAGATGGGTATGATAAAAATCAAAAGCAAGAGGTTTATGAAACCATTGGATTAGGTGCTTTAAAATATTTCATTCTCAAGGTTGATCCAAAAAAGAGAATTTTGTTTGACCCTAAGGAGTCTGTTGATTTTCAAGGTAATACTGCTTCATTTATTCAATATTCTTATGCAAGGATTCAGTCTATAATTAGGGGGATAGATTTTGAGCTTTCAAAAGAAAAATACCAACGACCTTTGGAAGATAAAGAGAAAGAACTCATAAAGCAATTAGCGTTTTTTCCTTCGATAATCCAAAATGCTGCTACAATTCATAATCCAGGAATTGTAGCAAATTATCTTTATGATTTGGTTAAAACATTTAATTCCTTTTATCAAAGTGTTCCTGTTTTAAAATCAGCATTGTTAGATGAGAAAAGTTTTAGAGTAGACTTGTGTAGATCAGTTGGATATACGATTAAAAATGCTTTGGGATTACTTGGAATTGGTGTAGTTGATAGAATGTAGTTTTTATTTAGAAAGAACAGCTACTTTTTTTAAATTTGACTTTTAATAAAACAGTTATCATATGTTTGATAGTCTTAGTAGTAAATTAGACAAAGCCTTTCAACTTTTAAAAGGCCATGGTAGAATTACAGAGATTAATGTTGCCGAAACTCTTAAAGAAGTTCGTAGTGCTCTTTTAGATGCAGATGTAAATTATAAAACAGCAAAAGATTTTACGGAAACAGTTAAACAAAAGGCCTTAGGTCAAGATGTATTAACTTCATTAAAGCCTAGTCAGCTGATGATTAAAATAGTCAAGGATGAATTGACTCAGCTAATGGGAGGAGATTCTTCTGAAATTGACTTAACTGGAAAGCCTTCTATTATATTAATGTCAGGATTGCAAGGATCTGGGAAGACAACCTTCTCAGCTAAACTTGCTAATTTTTTAAGAAAGAAAAATAGCATAAAACCTCTTATGGTTGCTTGTGATGTATACAGACCTGCGGCTATTGAACAATTACATGTACTTGGAAAAGATTTAGATGTTGAGGTATATAGTGAACAGGAAAATAAAGATCCAGTATCGATTGCAAAAGCTGGCATTAAACATGCTAAATCAAAAGGATTTAATTTGGTTATAGTAGATACTGCAGGTAGGCTAGCTATAGACGAATTTATGATGACAGAGATCTCAAATATTAAAAAAGCTATTAAGCCGCAAGAAATTTTATTTGTAGTAGATTCAATGACAGGTCAGGATGCAGTTAATAGTGCAAAAACTTTTAATGATATTTTGGATTTTGATGGAGTAGTTTTAACCAAGCTAGATGGTGATTCGAGAGGTGGTGCAGCCCTATCAATAAAAAGTGTTGTAGATAAACCTATAAAATTTATTGGAACAGGTGAAAAGATGGATGCCTTGGATGCATTTCATCCTGCACGAATGGCTGATAGAATACTTGGAATGGGCGATGTTGTCTCACTTGTTGAGAGAGCACAGCAACAATTCGACGAGGAAGAAGCCAGAAAGGTTCAAAAGAAGATTGCAAAGAACAAATTTGGATTTGATGATTTCTTAAATCAAATTCAGCAAGTTAAAAAGATGGGAGACATGAAAGATTTAGTTGGCATGATTCCAGGTGCTGGAAAGATGATGAAAGACGTAGATATTGATGATGATTCTTTTAAACATATAGAGGCAATTATTCATTCCATGACTCCAAAAGAGCGTTCGAATCCAGCACTGATAGATCACTCTAGAAAAAAACGAATTAGTATGGGTTCAGGAACAAGTCTTGATGATGTAAATCAGCTTATGAAGCAGTTTTCACAAATGAGTAAAATGATGAAAATGATGCAAGGTGATGGCGGTGCAAAAATGATGCAGATGATGCAAAACGCTAAAAAATAATTACTATAATGATCATTTTAGACGGAAGAAAAACAAGTAGTGATATTAAGGATGAAATTGCCGTTGCTGTAAAGAAAATTGTGGCAGGTGGTTCTCGTGCTCCTCATCTTGCAGCAGTTATTGTAGGAGAGGATGGAGCTAGTTTGACCTATGTAGGAAGCAAAGTTAGAGCATGTAAAAAAGTAGGATTTGATTCTACACTTGTAAAACTTCCAAAAACTACAACTGAAGATGAATTACTTAATAAGGTTCATGAATTAAATAACAACGATGCAATTGATGGATATATAGTTCAGCTTCCACTTCCTAGTCATATAGATTCTCAAAAAATATTAGTAGCTGTAGATCCGGCAAAAGATGTAGATGGTTTCCATCCCACTAATTTTGGAAAAATGGCACTTAATTTGCCCACTTTTATTTCTGCTACACCTTATGGGGTTATGGAATTATTAGAAAGATATAATGTAGAGACGGAAGGTAAACATACAGTGGTCATTGGACGCTCAGATATTGTTGGAAGACCCATAAGTATTCTTATGAGCAGAAAATCAAATCCTGGGAATTCAACAGTTACACTTGCCCATAGTAGAACTAAAAATATTCAGGAATTAACAAGAAAGGCTGATATAATTATTTCAGCACTTGGATCTCCAAATTTTGTTAAAGCCGATATGGTAAAAGAAGGGGTAGTAGTGGTAGATGTAGGAATTACAAGGGTTAAAGATGATTCAGAAAAAGGGTACAAAATTGTAGGCGATGTAGACTATGAAAATGTTTCCAAAAAGGCAAGTTATATAACACCAGTTCCAGGGGGTGTTGGCCCTATGACTATCGCCATGCTTTTAAAAAATACGCTTCAAGCTTATACAAAAAAATAATCTATAGATTTAGAGGTAAATATTTGATTTAATTTTTTTATTATCTTTAGGAAACTTATATCTAACTACAATGAAAAAAACTACTATACTATTTTTTTTAAATATATTTTTAATTTCATCTTTTTCAGGATTCTCTACTGGTATTTATGTACTAAAACTAGAGTCAGGAGCAAATCAACTAACTAAGAAATTAATTATCAAATAATTAAGCGAGCTATGAAAAAAACAGGTATAACAAGAAAACAGGCAATAAAAAAGATGAGAAAATATGCAGCACTAACTGCTATTGGAACATTTGCTATACTTAATCCTAAACAAGCTCAGGCTTCATCTACTCCTCCAGGACCTCCTGGATGGGATTAATTATTTTTCAAAAATATGATTAAAGTCCTTGAATGATTTGAATTCAAGAGCATTTCCAGATGGATCTTTAAAGAACATGGTGGCTTGTTCACCAGCTAATCCTTTAAATCTAATATAAGGTTCAATAATAAATCCAATTCTTTTTTCAATTAGGTGCTTTGAAAATTTTTCAAAATCATTCCACTCTAAAATAACACCAAAGTGAGGTACTGGTACATCTTTTCCGTCTACAGGATTTGTATGAAATTTTTTGTTTGTTTTTTCTTTATAATGAATTACTAATTGATGGCCAAAAAGATTAAAGTCCACCCAATGATCACTACTTCTGCCTTCTTCACAGCCAAGAATATCTCTATAGAATTCTCTACATTTAGGAATATCATCAACTGGAATTGCTAGATGAAATGGAGTTAATTTTTGCATTTATTTTTTCAACATACTAGTAAGTTCAGAAATTTCTTTATCGTTTAACAATCGATATTTTCCTTCTTTAACATCTAATTTTATATTCATAATTCTAACCCTTCTCAAGGATACAACCCTAAAATCAAAATATTCACACATTCTTCTTATTTGTCGATTTAAACCTTGAGTTAAAATAATTTTAAATTCTGTAGATTTTAATTTTTCCACTTTACATTTTTTAGTTTTTTTACCAACAATTGCCACCCCTTCACTCATTTTTTTTAGAATATCCTCTGAAATAGGTCTATTAACCCTTACTAGATACTCTTTTTCGTTATTGTAAGAGGTTTTTAGGATTTTGTTAGCGGTACTGCCGTCATTGGTTAATAAAATTAATCCTGTAGTTGTTTTATCAAGTCTTCCTATTGGAAATATTCGCTCCCGAAAATTTATAAAATCAATTATGTTATTTTCTTCAACTCCAGCATTTGTGGTACACACAACTCCTTTAGGTTTATTAAGGGCGATGAAGATTCTTTTTCTTTTTTCTTTTTTGATTTTTTCTCCATCAACATGAATAGTATCATCCTTTTGAATTTTGTAACCCATTACGGTTTCTTTTGAATTTACCATTACTCTGCCTTGTTCAATTAGCTTATCGGCTTGTCTTCTAGAGCAGTAGCCTATTTCACTCAAATACTTATTAATTCTTGTTCCTTCAGACCCCATTTATACTTAATAATTTTATTCGATGTTAAATATAGATAATTAAGATCTTTATATTTGCAAGTGATGGATAAAAACACTCAAGAATTATTAGAAAAAGGAGAGGTTCTGCCACTTATGGAAGCTTTCTATACTATTCAAGGAGAAGGTTTTCATAAAGGAAAAGCATCTTATTTTATTAGAATTGGAGGCTGCGATGTTGGCTGTCATTGGTGCGATGTAAAAGAAAGCTGGGATGCTCAAGCGCATTCACTTGTTTCTACAGAAAAAATTATTAAGGATGCATTAGAACATAGCGATACTATTGTCATTACTGGCGGTGAGCCGCTTATGTGGGACATGACTAGTCTTACAAAAGGATTGAGAAAGAACAACAAGAAAATACATATTGAAACATCGGGTGCTTATGAATTAACTGGTGATTGGGATTGGATTTGCTTATCTCCTAAAAAAAGAAAGAATCCTGTGGGTGAAATCTATAAAAAAGCAAATGAGCTAAAAGTAATTATTTATAATACTGATGATTTAAAATTTGCGGAACAACAGGCTGAAAAAACAAACTCAAATGCCCATTTATTTCTTCAACCAGAATGGGGTAATCGTGAAAAAATGATGCCTGTAATGGTAGATTATGTAAAGAAAAATCCTAAATGGAAAATATCTCTTCAAAGCCATAAGTATTTGAATATTCCTTAAAATCTATCAATTTACAAGAGCGGTTTTAAAGTTCTGCAGAGATGCCTATAAATAGTCGGTTAATTAACCTAAAATTAAGTATCTAAATTGTTAATAACTTACCTCTTTTTTTGAGTATATTTTAATCTGTTGAGATATAGTTTTTTCGTATATTTGTACTAGTGAATTATTCTTAATAAAATCAATTATTTTTTTTGAGTAATTTTTAAGCATATTTAAAACTAAAAAATGAGCGAAACAAAAAAATATTCTGCTGATAGCATACAGGCCTTGGAAGGCATGGAGCATGTACGAATGAGACCTTCTATGTATATTGGTGATGTTGGTTCTAGAGGTCTTCATCATTTAGTAGTTGAAGTTATTGATAATTCAATTGATGAAGCGCTTGCGGGCCATTGTAAAAATATTATTGTAACAATTAATGAAGATAATTCAGTTACTACGGAGGATGATGGTCGAGGTATTCCTGTGGATATACATAAAAAGGAGGGAGTCTCTGCTTTAGAAGTTGTTATGACTAAAATTGGAGCAGGTGGAAAATTTGATAAGGATTCTTATAAAGTTTCTGGAGGACTACATGGAGTAGGTGTAAGTTGTGTAAATGCTCTTTCAGAATCTCTTAAGGCTAGTGTTCATAGAGATGGTAAGGTTTGGGAACAAGAATATGAAAAAGGTGTTCCGCTATATCCAGTTAAGGAGACTGGTACATCAGATAAAAGAGGAACTATAGTTACTTTTAAGCCAGACAGAACTATTTTCAATGATATAAATGAATATAATTATGATATTCTTGCTAGCAGATCAAGAGAGTTATCCTTCTTAAATAAGGGAATTACTATAACACTAATTGACAGAAGAGATAAAGATAATAAGTCAGGAGAATTTAAAAGTGAAGTTTTCTTTTCTAAAGAGGGATTGCCGGAGTTTATTAAATTCTTGGATGGCAGTAGAGAACCACTATTGAAGGATGTTATTGCCTTTGAAGGGGAGAAGAATGGTGTTCCAGTAGAGGTTGCTATGATATACAATACATCATATGCAGAAAATTTACATTCATATGTTAATAATATAAATACTCACGAGGGAGGAACACATTTGAGTGGTTTTAGAAGAGGTTTAACACATACCCTGAAGAAATACTCAGAAGGTTCAGGGATGCTTGATAAATTAAAATTTGAAGTTTCTGGTGATGATTTTAGAGAAGGACTGACTGCGATAATTTCTGTAAAAGTTGCTGAACCTCAATTTGAAGGGCAAACAAAAACTAAATTAGGAAATAAAGAGGTTTCATCATGTGTTAGCCAAGCAGTTTCAGAGATGTTAAGAGATTATCTTGAAGAACATCCTGATGATGCTAAAATAATTGTTCAGAAAGTGATCCTTGCAGCTCAAGCAAGACATGCAGCTCAAAAAGCCAGAGAAATGGTTCAGAGAAAATCTGTAATGAGTATAGGAGGTCTTCCTGGAAAACTATCAGATTGTTCTGAACAAGATCCCTCTAAATGTGAAGTTTTTCTTGTTGAGGGTGATTCAGCGGGAGGAACTGCAAAGCAGGGTAGAGACAGAGCTTTTCAAGCAATTTTACCTCTAAGAGGTAAAATACTAAATGTGGAAAAAGCCATGCAACATAAAGTTTTTGAAAATGAAGAGATTAGAAATATATTTACTGCTTTGGGCGTAACTATTGGCACGGAAGAGGATAGTAAGGCTCTGAATATTGAAAAACTTAGATACCACAAAGTTGTTATAATGTGTGATGCTGATATTGATGGAAGTCATATTGCTACACTAATTTTAACATTCTTTTTCAGATATATGAAAGAGTTAGTTGAAAATGGACATGTATATATAGCGACTCCACCACTTTATTTAGTTAGAAAAGGAACAAAAAAGGAATATGCTTGGAATGATAAAGACAGAGATCAGTTGGTAAAGGATTATGGTGATGGTTCAAAGATTCAAAGATATAAAGGTCTTGGAGAGATGAATGCTATTCAACTTTGGGATACAACCATGAATCCAGAATTTAGAACTCTAAGAAAAGTAGTAATTGATAATGGTATTGAGGCAGATAGGATTTTCTCAATGCTTATGGGTGATGATGTACCTCCTAGAAGGGAATTCATTGAGAAAAATGCTATTTATGCTAATATCGACGCATAAAATTATATAATCTATTATGAAAATAACAATAGTTGGTGCCGGTGCAGTAGGAGCAAGTTGTGCTGAATATATAGCAATTAAAGATTTTGTTTCAGAAGTAGTTTTATTGGATATAAAAGAAGGCTATGCAGAAGGAAAAGCTATGGATTTAATGCAAACAGCCTCTTTAAACAATTTTGATACTAAGATAATTGGATCAACCAATGATTATTCTAAAACTGCAAATAGTGATATTTGTGTTATAACATCGGGTATTCCAAGAAAGCCAGGAATGTCTAGAGAAGAATTAATAGGCATAAATGCAGGAATTGTAAAAACAGTCTCTTCAAATCTATTAGAGCATTCTCCAGACACAATACTTATTGTTGTTAGTAATCCAATGGACTCTATGACTTATTTAGTTCATAAGACTACCACATTACCAAAAAATAGAATTATTGGTATGGGAGGTGTTTTAGATTCAGCAAGATTTAAATATAGATTAGCGGAGGCACTAGATGTTCCAACTAAAGAAGTAGATGGTATGGTTATAGGAGGACATAGTGATAAAGGTATGGTTCCTCTTATTTCTAAAGCTACAAGAAATGGCGAAAAAGTTTCTGGTCTACTTTCAGCTGAAAGATTAGAGCAAGTTAAGCAAGACACAAAGGTTGGCGGTGCGACATTAACTGGACTATTAGGCACTTCAGCTTGGTATGCACCTGGAGCTGCTGTTAGCGCTTTAGCAGAAGCAATTATATGTGATCAGAAAAAAATATTTCCTTGTTCATCATTTTTAAATGGGGAGTTTGGTTTAAATGATATTTGCATCGGTGTTCCTGTAATACTAGGGAAAAATGGTATTGAAGAAATTGTTGAAATTGAGCTAGATCCATCTGATTTGGATCATTTAAAAGAAAGTGTAGAAGGTGTTAGAAAAACAAACAATCTATTAGATATCTAGTAATAATTTTATCCATTGCCTTTTTTTTAACTAATTAATAAATGAATTGAATCAGTTGGCATTTTATTTCTTATATCATATATTTGCTCCACTTTTAACTGAAATGTATTAAAATATGCAAAACAAAGGATTGATAAAATTTTTGGCATGGCTATTTGGTTTAGTATGTATATTCCAATTAGTTCTTACTTTTCAGTTTAATCAGACTGAAAATAGAGCTGATAATTATTCTACAAATCTTGTTGATGATACCGAGGAAAATTTTGACACCAAGAGAAGAGACCTAAAAATTAAATATTTAGATTCTATTTCAAACATTCCAGTTTTTAACATTCTAATTGCTGACTATACTTATGATGAACTTAAGAAAAAGTCAATGAAATTAGGTTTGGACTTAAAGGGAGGAATAAATGCTATTTTACAGATTTCAGTTAATGATATACTAAAAAGTTTATCTAATAATAGTACAGATCCAATATTTAATAAGGCTTTGAGTGATGCTGAAGAAATGCAAAAAAATAGTCAAAACACTTATTTAGAAGACTTTTTTATAGCATTTGATAATATTAAGGGGGATGGTAAGCTTGCATCACCGGATATTTTTGCCAATAGAAATTTAAGTGAAGAAATTACTTTTAATATGTCTGACGAGGAAGTCAGAGTAATATTAGAGAAAAAAATAGATGAAAGTATTGAATCTGCTTTACAAGTTTTAAGAAAAAGGGTAGATCCTGATGGTCTTTTATCTCCTGTTATTCAAAGAATTGGGAGTTCAGCTAGAATTCTATTTGAATTGCCAGGAGCAAAAGATGTTGAGAGAATTAAAAAATTATTACAAGGAACTGCACAACTAGAATTTTGGGATGCTTTTAAAGGAGAAGAATTCATTAATTTTATAGTTCAAGCAAATGAAGTTGTAAAAAATATTGAGGATTCATCTGATGAATCTTTAGTGGACTCTGTTCAGGATGAAGAGGTTAGTGAAATTGAAGAATTATTAGGTTCTGAAACGCAAGTCGATTCTATTGTTAATCCTATTTTAGATTTAATTAGAGGTCAAGGTTATCCTGGAGGACCTATAATTTTTTCATTTGACACTAGAGGTAAAGACGAAATTTCAAAATATTTATCTCTTCCTGAGGTGAGATCTTTACTTTCTACAGAACAAAGATATGTTAAGTTTTTATGGGGAATTACAGAGGTAGATGATGAAGGAAATGAGTATTCTGAATTATACGCTTTAAAGGGTAATAGAGAAAACAAGCCTTTATTAAATGGCTCAGTGATAACTGATGCTAGACAATCCTTTGGAATGGATGGTATTAGTCCTACTGTAAGTATGCAGATGAATAGTAAGGGGGCAAAAATATGGGAGAAAATGACTGGAGATGCCTTTAGTCAGGGATCTCAAATTGCAATAGTATTAGATGATATTATATATTCTGCTCCGGGTGTTACAACTGGCCCTATTTCTGGTGGTAATTCTGAGATTTCAGGTTCTTTTGATACTGCAGAGGCAATAGATTTAGCAAATGTTCTTAGAGCTGGAAAATTACCTGCATCTGCAGATATTATTCAAGCAGATGAGGTTGGTCCATCTTTAGGACAAGAGGCTATTGATAGCGGAATATTATCTTTTCTTATTGCACTTATTTTAGTATTAGTTTGGATGATATTTTATTATGGTAAAGCAGGAATTTATTCAAATCTAGCTTTAGTTTTTAATGTGATATTAATATTTGGTGTTCTTGCTGGATCAGATGCTGTTCTTACTCTTCCAGGAATTGCAGGTATTGTACTTACTATTGGTATTGCAGTGGATGCAAATGTACTTATATACGAAAGAGTAAGAGAGGAATTATATAGTGGAAAGAAATTAAAAGCTGCTATTGTTGATGGCTACCATAATGCATATTCTTCCATTTTAGATGCAAATATTACTACGGGATTAACTGCTTTGATTCTAAAAGTATTTGGAACAGGTCCAGTTGAAGGTTTTGCTACAACTCTTTTAATTGGTATAATAACATCACTTTTTACGGCAATATTTATCTCTAGACTATTAGTAAATTGGGATATCAACAGAGGATCTCAATTTAATTTTTCTACCTATTTCACAAAAGGCTTGTTTAGAAACATGTCTATTGATTTTCTTAAGTACAGAAAAATGGCATATATATTGTCATTTGTAGTAATTTCTTCAGGGCTATTTTCTTTGTTTACTTCCGGCTTAGATCAAGGAATTGATTTTGTTGGTGGTAGAACCTATACGATTAGGTTTGACAGAGACATGAATACAGAGGAAGTAAGACAATCAACTGACAAAGTATTTGGAAGTTCTGAAATTAAAACAATTGGATCTCCAAATCAGCTAAAAATTTCTACAAAATATAGAGTAGATGAGAATACTGCTGAAGCAGATGAAGATGTTCAAAGAAAATTATACGAATCGCTTGAAACATTTTTACCAGAAAATTACACTTATGATCAATTTTTAAATGCAGAAAATAATGTAGGGAAAATGATGTCAGCAAAAGTTAGTCCTACTATAGCAGATGATATAAAACAGAATTCTTTTTTGGCGGTACTTGGATCATTAGTTGTTGTATTTCTCTATATCTTATTTAGGTTTAGAAAATGGCAATTCTCATTGGGTGCTGTAGCGGCAGTTTTTCATGATGTATTAATTGTTTTAGGAATTTTCTCTCTTACATATAGATTTATGCCTTTTAGTATGGAAATTGATCAAGCATTTATCGCGGCAATTCTGACTGTAATTGGATATTCTCTTAATGATACAGTTGTTGTGTTTGATAGAATTAGAGAGTTTCTTAATGAACATTCTACATGGGAATTTAAGAAAACTGTAAACTCTGCACTTAATAGTACATTAAGTAGAACATTAAACACTTCTTTTACAACCCTAGTTGTACTACTTTCTATGTTTGTTTTTGGAGCTGATTCTCTTAGAGGATTATTATTTGCTTTAATTGTTGGAGTTGTGGTAGGGACGTATTCTTCCGTATTTGTAGCGACACCTATAATGCATGACACTATAGGTAAATTTAATAAATAATCTGTCAGTTATTTTTTCCTGAACATTAGGTAGATTCCTAAAATAATAAGTGGGACACTCAAGGCTTGACCGGTATTCATACCAAGAATCCAATCTTCTCTTCCTTCAACCTGAGCAACTTTAAAAAATTCAATTACAAATCTTAAACTCCATAATAAAATAAAAAATAAGCCTGACATATAACCAGAAATACTTGCTTTATTAGTCTTCCAATAAATAAAATACATAATAACAAAAATAACTATATACCCAAATGCTTCATACAATTGTGCTGGATGTCTAGCAAAGTCTTCACCTAATGCTTTAAAAACTACTCCAAAAATACTATCAGTTTTATATCCAATAATTTCTGAGTTGAAAAAATTTCCAATTCTGATAAATGCTCCACCTATAGCCACAGGAATTACTATTCTATCTAATATCCATAAAACAGGTTTATGTAAAACCTTATTATTATATAAGTACATAGATGTTATAATTCCAATTGCAGCTCCATGGCTAGCAAGACCCCTAAAACCTGTAAATTCAAATGCTGGATTAAATCTAAAGGGCAGGAATACACTAAAAAAATCTTGTTCAAAAAGTTCAAACTGATAGAAAATTACATGCCCTAATCTAGCTCCAATCATTGTTCCAAGTATAGTATATATAAACAATGAATCTAGTTTTTCTTCGGAAAGATTTTCTTTTAAATAAATTCTCTTCATTATATACCAACCCAATATAAAGGCAACCATCCACATCAAACTATAGTAGTGAATTGTAAATTTTCCAAAAAGATCTATTCCTGCAGAACTTGGATCCCATGTAGTTTGTAAAGCAATCATTAGTTTTATTTTAATAGTTAAGGAACAGGATCATATCCTGATCTCCCCCAAGGATGACAATTTAAAATTCTTTTTGACATAAGAAATAATCCATAAAATATTCCATGTTTTTGCAATGCTTCAATAGAATATTGAGAACAAGTTGGTTGAAATCGACATGTTGCTGGAGTTAATGGTGATATTATTTTTTGGTAAAATTTAATTAATAAAATTACAGGATATGTTAATAATTTCATCTATTATAATCTTAATTAATTGTGAAATCTGTTTTACCATTACTATCATTTAAAATTATACCTGCATTTTTTAAATCATCTCTTATTTTATCACTTAATTTAAAATTCTTATCATTTCTAGCCTTATCCCTTAATTCAATTAAAATTTCAATTACAGATTTAATTTTATCATTACTTGTATTTGATTTGTTTTTTTCTAACCCTAATACATCAAAGACAAATTCGTTTAGTTTTGTTTTGATATCTTTTAAATCACTTGCTTTAATTTTTGCCTTTTCTGCTTTAACAAGATTTATAAATTTTACTATATCAAAAATTTGAGCTATTAAAATGGGTGTGTTAAAATCATCATTCATCGCTTTGTAGCAATTGCTAATCCAATTTTTGACATTAAATTCTGTTTTATTTGAAACTTTTATATTATCAAGATTATCGATAGCATCCATTAATTTGTTATATCCTTTTTCAGAAGCAACAAGAGCATCATTACTAAGATCAAGAATACTTCTATAATGGGCTTGCATCATAAAAAATCGTATTACACTTGGCGAAAAAGCCTTAGATAAAAGTTTATTATCTCCTGAAATAATTTCTTTTGGCAAAACACTATTACCAGTTGATTTAGACATTTTACTTCCATTAAGCGTAAGCATATTTGCATGTACCCAATAATTTGCTGGATTTGTATTAAAACATGCATTTGCTTGGGCAATTTCACATTCATGATGTGGGAACTTTAAGTCCATTCCGCCTCCATGAATATCAAATTTTTCTCCTAAATACTTGCTACTCATAGCAGTACATTCAAGATGCCATCCAGGGAATCCTAAGCTCCAAGGAGAATGCCATTTCATTATGTGTTGAGACTCAGCTTTTTTCCAAAGCGCAAAATCTTGAGGATTTTTTTTATCAGATTGACCATCTAATTTTCGTGTATTATGTATTAAGTCTTCAATGTTTCGCTTGCTTAAAATTCCGTACTCATTTGAATTATTATACTCTATAACATCAAAGTATACAGAACCATTTTTTTCATAAGCCAACTTTTTACCTATCATTGTTTTAATTAATTCAATTTGTTCAATAATATGTCCTTGCGCAGTAGGCTCTATGCTGGGAGGTATTAAATTGAATTTTTTTAATGTATCATGAAAGTCGTTCGTATATTTTTGAACTACTTCCATTGGGGCAATTTTCTCAATCCTAGCTTTTTCACTAATTCGATCCTCAGTACTATCATTAACCATATGTCCTACATCAGTTATATTTCTTATATATCTTATTTTCATACCTATGTGATTTAGATATCGATAGATAGTATCAAATGATATAAAAGTCCTTAAATTTCCAAGATGAACGTTGCTATAAACTGTTGGCCCACAAACATACATTCCTACATATCCCTTAGTAATAGTCTTGAATAATTCTTTTTTCCCAGTTAAAGAATTGTAGATTTTTATACTATTACTTTTGTTAGAAGGCATTTAATAAAATTACATTTTATAGACCATTAAATGAAGTTTCAAGCTGAATATATTTTAGGAATTCATCTTTAGTTTTCTGATCATATTTGAATTTTCCGCCAAATTCGGAGGTAAGTGTGCTAGAATCGATATCTTTTATTCCTCTTGAGTTAACACATAAATGTTTGGCATCAATTACACAAGCAATATCTTCTGTTTTTAAAACTTCTTGAAGCTCTGCAACTATTTGTTTAGTGAGTCTCTCTTGTACTTGAGGCCTTTTTGAATAATATTCAACTATTCTATTAATTTTAGATAATCCAATTACTGTTTCATTAGAAATATAAGCTACGTGAGCTTTACCAACAATTGGAAGTAAATGATGCTCACATGTTGAGTAGACATTAATATTTTTCTCAACTAACATTTCACCATAATTATATTTGTTTTCAAATATGGAAGATTTTGGTTTTAATTCTGGTTTTAGACCAGAAAAAATTTCTTTTACAAACATTTTAGCTACTCTTGCTGGAGTTCCCATTAGACTATCATCATTTAAATCTAGCCCAAGAGTATGCATAATTTCTCTTATATTTTTTTTTATAATTGATATTTTTTCTTCATCTGATTTTTCAAATGCATCTTCTCTTATAGGAGTTACATCTGAGGTTTGCACATGATCTTCACCAAGTTCTTCATTATTTGAAATAAATTTTTCTGCTTTCATTATCTATTAATTAATATAATTTTATAACTGCACAAATATAATGAAATATCATTCCTATTGGCATATTCAATATAATAAAATCAAACTTAATGATACTAAGCAAATTTGCCGTATTTAAAAAAAATAAATTAAATTAGCTCCTTTGTCACTACCCATATTTTAATGAGAAAAGCTATAATTTTTTTATTGATTCTTATTTTTTCAAGTTTTGGAGCTGTAATAGCTCAAAATGACAGTAATAATCAAAAAGGTTGGATTACCCAATATCCATCAAACATTGATCTGCCACTATCTCAGGATGAACTGCTAAAATTAGACAAGGCATATGGTGATGAATTAAAAAGTCAAATTTTAAACAGACCCGTTAGATTAAAAGATATAAAGGATATTTTAAGAAATAGAGTTTTTATTTATAAAGAGAATATTAAAGATATATCTAAAATTTCATTATTATCTAATGTTGCAATTTTTGACATTTACAATTCTAAACTTAGGAGACCTATTTTTAGAAAAAACGATTTTAATCCTCTTTTGTACAATTTCAATTTCTTTTCAAAGACTAAACAAATTTACAGAGCAGATAATACCAATTATCTTATTGTAATTAAACCCAGAGAATTAAAATGAGAAAATTTAATTTAAATATTCTTTGGCTTGTTTTAATTATGCCGTTTTTAGGGTATTCTCAGGACGTATTAATTAGTGATGAAGGAACAGTAGTCACATGCTCTAGTAATTTTTATGATTCTGGCGGTGGATCTGGAAATTATACAAGTAATGAAAATTATACAATTACTATTTGTCCTGAAAATAGTGGCCAAATGGTTCAGCTAGATTTTACTTGGTTTAGCACTCAGACTAATGCTGATATTTTAACAATTTATAATGGAGATGATGATACAGCACCTGCAACAACCTACTCAGGAAATAATGCGAATAGTCCTGGATTTGTTGCCGCAGATAATTCATCGGGTTGCCTTACTATTAATTTTACCAGCGATGCTGCAGCATCAACAAGTGGTTGGGAAGCAGAAATAAGCTGTTATGAACCTTGTCAGGATATTACTGGTTCTATTGATAATACTACCCCTTCCCCTGATGCTGATGGTAATATATTAATTTGTCCAGGAGGTCAAATTGATTTTTCTGGCTCAGGTACTTTTTCAAATTCTGGGGCTGATGTTACATATACTTGGGATTTCGGAGATGGAGCTTCTGCAACGGGTCAAAATATAACTCATGTCTTTGAGGAATCTGGAATTTATTCTGTTGGTTTAACAATTACTGATACTAATCCACTTGGATGTTCATCAGAACAAGTTGGTCAAATTGTTCTTGTTGCTCCTTCAATTGATTTTACTGGAACAGAAGCTGTAAAACCTGACTTATGTTTCGGTGATTCAACAACTATTTTAGGTGTAGCAGAAACAACACAATTAGAGGATTGTGCACCAGAAATTTTTGAACAAACTTGGCTTCAAGATACTCAGTCTACTGGAACAGGTGTTTCTTATGAATCTACAATTAATGTAGAATGCTATGCTGATAATCTTGCTTTAACAGATATTTCACAGCTCTTACAAATATGTGTTGTTATAGAGCACTCTTTTTTAGGAGATTTAGACATGTTTTTAACATCACCTACTGGTCAAACAGTTTATTTTGCTCAATATGGAGATGGTAGTGATCCAGGAACTTATTTAGGTCAACCTATTGATAATGATGCTACTGGAAATCCAGGAGTGGGGTGGAATTATTGTTTTGCACCTACTTCAACTCAAGATATTTCAACTGCTCCAACTTCAGCAAATACGGCTCCTGCAGGAACTTATGGAGCATCAGGGAGTTCATCTTTTTCTGATTTAATTGGATCTCCATTAAATGGAGATTGGACATTTACAGTTGTTGATTCATGGGCAATTGATGATGGAACATTATTCTCATGGAATCTTGATTTTGATCCATCATTATCTGCTCCTCCATCACAAATAGTTTCTCAAGAATGGAATGAAGATGCATCAATTACCGCTATTGATGGAAATAATATTGTTATTGCACCAACTGAGTCTGGAGAACATTGTTATACATATGTTGTTCTAGATGATTTTGGATGTGAGTATAGCGAAACTGTTTGTATTACTATGGCAGAAGAAATAATTACTGAATCTCCAGAAAATTTAAACATATGTGATGAGGCTACTAATTCATTCATTTTTGATTTTACTCCTAATGAAGATTTAATTTTATCAATAGCGCCTGACCCTAGCCAATTAACGGTTTCATTTTATCAATCTAATGAGGATGCTGAGAGTGAGTCTAATCCAATTGGTAATATAGATAGTTTTGATGGGAGTGATGATCAGATGATATATTCTAGAGTTGATTATGCTGACACAAATTGTTATGAGATATCATCTTTTATGCTAAATGTTATTCCATATCCTGAAATTAATGATATAGATGATCAAACATTATGTGATACTGTAGGAAATGGAGAGGTTGAATTTGATTTAAATTCACTTACACAAGATATTTTAGGAGCTTTAGAGGTTTCTGACTATACCACAACATATTATTTATCTGAATCCGATGCTGAAAATTCATCTAATGAATTAAGTAGTACTTATGCTATAACAGATGGTCTATCTATTTATACTAGAGTAGATGCCTTAGATACAGGATGTGGTATTTATACAATAGATCCAATAATTACTTTTACAGTTCTTCCAGGAGATGATTCTTCATTTGCATTAACGGCTACTTGTGATGGAGCTACTGCAGAGATAACGGGAGTTACTGGAGGTTCATTTGCTTTTGTTGACCCGCCAGCTGATGGAGCTGTTATAGATGTTACTACGGGAGTGGTAACAGGTGGAGATTATGGAAGCAC
>JABHWD010000007.1 GCA_018657955.1 Flavobacteriaceae bacterium
ATCTAGCAGTTTCTAGAACATCCATCCATGCTACATCCATTTGAGCATGATGGCATGCAGATCCAAGTCCATGTTTATTATTTTCTTTTAGCGCAGCTTCAAAAATATCTGGTCTAGCACCTCCAAATTTTATTCCATCAGCACCATTTTCTGCATTTTTTTTAACCCATGCTGTAGCCTCTTCTGGAGAATTTATTCCATCTGAGCCAAACCCGTTTTCTGAGCCTTGTCCAAACCATGTATAAGCAAGAATTCTTGGAGCTGTAATTTTATTTTTTCTACTATCTTCTTTTTGTTTGAGCACCCATTTTAAACCGTTTCCGCATCCAGGGTCACGAATAGTTGTTATTCCATGAGCCATCCATAGTTTATAAACATAATCCGCTCTTCCTCTCGTTGTTTCTCCAATATGACCATGCATATCAATAAAGCCAGGTAATAAATACATACCATGAGCATTAATTTCTTTTGCACCTTTTATTGCTTTGGGCCTTCTGTTTTCATTAATTTCAAGACCTGGAAACCCAACACTTCTTATGTTTACTATTTTGTTGTCTTCAACTACTACATCTACTGGTCCTATTGGAGGCGCTCCATTACCATTGATTAGTGTTGCGCCCCTTATAATTAATTGTTCAAAAGGACCTTCTCCCCTAAAACGTTCAGGAGCTTCTGCTATCTGGCTGATAGAAAAGTTGTAATAAAATAAATTGATTAGGGTAATTAGTAATATCTTTTTCATTTTGTTAAATAATTTATTAGGTTAATTATTCTCCAGGAACACTTATGTTACTTCCTAGAAATAGCGCATTTAAAAATAATTTGTTAGTTCCATACCAAGATCCTCTAAAATTCGGATTATCAGCAAATAAAATAACTCTACCACTTCCAATTTTTGAAACTATTAGAGATGCAGATGACTTCAAATAATTTTTCATATTTTTCTTGGAAATATATCCATCCATATGAGGGTTTTTTGTATAAACAGCAACATTAGAATAATAATTTTTTGAAGGTTTTATAAAAACATTGTTGTTTTTATAAACTGGAATTTGATCATCTCTATATCCAAATGCTAGGGGATGAGTCCTGTCAAGATCTACTTTAAAAATAGCCCCTCCTAGTCTTTCTCTGCCAATATGTTCACCAGCATCAACATATCTTCTTCTTTCATTTTTTAATGAATCCTTGTGAGTTACTAATGATTCATTAACTAAATTTTTATCAATTGCCCATTTTGAAGCATTTGCTATTGTAATAAGTGTATTTCCTTTAGAAACCCAGCTCTTTATTTTATTTACACTTGTTGAATCGAGCTGACTATAATATGCTGATACAATAACTAAAGAATTGTATTTGTCCAAATTTGTTCTTTCAAACTGGCTCATTCTAATTTTGGTAATCGGTATATTAACTCTTGTATCTAAAAGATGCCAAACTTCTCCTGCTTCATATGAATTAACACCTTCACCAACTAAAAGAGCTGCTTTTACATTTTTTACAACTCTAAAATTATTACTACCTAAATCAATACCTTTTACACTAAATCCTGTAGAGGTCTGATAAATTGGAACATTATATTTTTTCTGTGCATTAAGAACCAAAGTATATAATTTATCAGAAGATATTTTCTGTTTACTAACAGGAATTAGTATTGTTCCATAATTAAATGATTTTATTGATTCATTTGTATTAATCGACAATGGCTTAAAAGCAGAATATGTAATAATTCCTTCTGATTGCAAATATGCCAGAGCAGCTGGAGAGTTATAATCATCCCAATCTATTAAATATGCATAATTCGATTTACTAACCCATTTTACCTTGACAATATTCTTAGTGTCTAATATTTCACTTCCTA
Source organism: Flavobacteriaceae bacterium (assembly GCA_018657955.1). Classification (GTDB taxonomy): domain Bacteria; phylum Bacteroidota; class Bacteroidia; order Flavobacteriales; family Flavobacteriaceae. Next base: position 1,862 of record JABHWD010000007.1, read on the forward strand.
GATTATATGATTTCAATCCTTTATGCTTCATATTATAGAAATTTGAAATACTCCAAGCTGAGGCATCATAAAAAACACTATCTCGGTATTTATCATATGTTTCAAAAACATTTTTAACCATTCTTGATTGGGTTTGATCTACAGGAACAATATATCTGTCACCTTTTTTATAAACCTTTATCTTGTGTAATAATAAGTTCTCTATAAAGGCCTTGTTTCTGTTTTGATCGTATAGATCTCCAAATTCATATGCTTTAATTTTATCTTTTGCAACATCTGTTAGAGCAGATTTAAAGAAATCCTTTTGATAGTTTCTTAGAATAGATTTATTCTCAACTGAAGCTTTTACAGTTGCCATACTAGAGAGATATTGATTTCGTATAGTAAAACCAAAGGAAATTGTTCCATAATTAGTTTCTTGCAAATGTCCTCTTGAGCTTGCCTGTTCGAATAGTATTCCAATTCCACCATGTAGATCTAAGTATGATGATCCATAACCGGGGTATGTTCCATCAAATGATTCTTTTGTATAGTAAAATGAACCTATACTATCCATTGTTTGTTGAAAATATGTAGCAAAAAGTGAATTTAAGTCTTCATAATTTTCTTTTGGCATGAGTGGTTTATCAGAAGCATTGTCTTTCATTGGCTCAAAAAAGTAGTTGCTATTTGTTCCCATTTCGTGAAAATCTGTAACTACATTAGGATACCATGTATGAAACCATGTTAATTTTCCTTTACTCTCAGGGTTTACTGCTAAAAGCCAATCACGATTTAAATCAAACCAGTAGTGATTAGTTCTGCCCCTTGGCCAAGTTTCATTATGCTCAGCATCATTTCCATCAGAAACTAGATTTATGGATTTAAATTGATTTGCCCATTGCGTATGTCTATCCCTTCCATCAGGATTAATTGTAGGATCAATAAAAACTACTGATTCATTTCTGAATTTATTAATTGTTTTATTTTTTGATGCAACAAGCGTATATGCTGTAAGCATAGCTGCTTCTGAACTTGAAGGTTCATTTCCGTGAACATTGTATCCAAGATTAATAATAATAGGCAGACTATTATTGGTTACGATTTCTGCAGTTGGATCTGTATATTTTAAATGTTCTTCTCTAATTGATTCTATGTTACTTATATTATCTTCTGATGAAATAGAAAGTATCACTAATTTTCTTCCCTCATGAGTTTTTCCATAATTTATCAAATTTGCTCTAGGAGATGTATTTGAAAGGTAGTTGAGATAAGCTACAATTAGATCATGTCTTGTATGCTGGAATCCAATTTCATATCCTAAGAATTCTTCAGGACTGTTAATTGAGCTGTCATAAGGTCCGTTATTTTCTAAAAAATAATCTTGACTATTTATGTTATTAGTAAAAAATAAAACTAATAACATGTATTGAATAAATATTTTTATACGCATAAATTTAAATTTTAGGGATAATGTTAAAAATACTAATTAAATTTAATTGAAAATCGAAAAGTATAGTATTTTTGAAATATATAATATAAAATGAATAGATCTCTTCTTATTTTATTTAGTTTATTCCTTTTCTTTAATTGTGAAAACAAAAAAAGATATGACAAGAATTTTACTCCTTTCCAAAAAGAAATGAATGAATTCTTTAAGGATGCATCTATTTCACCACTTAAGGAAAAAGACTTAAAAAAATTCAAAGAATTAGATTTTTTTGATTTTGATTCCAGCTATGTAGTTAAGGCTAAGCTTATAAGAACTCCTGACGAGAAATCTTTTAAGATGAAAACAACAACAGACAGGCTTCCAGAATATGTTAAATATGGAGATGTGTCTTTTGAATTATTTGGCAAGAGCTATAGTTTAAATATCTATAGAAATTTAGATATAGTTAATAAGGAAGGTTATGAAGATTATTTATTTCTTCCTTTTTTAGATGATACAAATGGAGTTGAATCTTATGGTGGTGGAAGATATATTGACTTTGATATTCCTGTAGATAATTATCTTATAATTGATTTTAATACTGCATATAATCCTTACTGTGCATATAATGAAAAATATTCATGCCCAATTGTTCCTAGAGAAAATTATTTGCCAATAAAAATTAACGCTGGTGTTAAGGCTTTTGCAAAGAATTAGTTTTTCTTCTATATATAAATAGCAGAAATATAAGGAGCACATTTGCAAAGAAGATAATTGGATTAGACCAAGGGATACCATCAAAATGATAACCTGACAGAGGCCAAAATATTGGTGTAGGGAAGAACTCAATACTATGGGTGAAAAAGTCTAACATAATATGAGAAATCCATGCAAGCATTGGAAAAGCAAAATCTTTATTAATCTTATAAACAATAAATATAAATATCGAGGCTATAACTAAGCTATGCGAAAAATCATACAAGCTATATACCCATTCAGGTATTTCATTGCCAGAAGGTCTACCCCCTCTGGTTGTAAAAACTAATATGTATAAGAAATAAATGCCAAAAGAAAATAAATCTGGTAGGGCTCCAAAGAGAAAAGAAAACCACCTATATTTTCTATAACCAAAAAGGCCTTTGCCCCATAGTGCATGACTTAAAGTATCCATTATTTATAAATTTTTAGCAATGTATATGCCAATAAATACTGCAATTAATCCTACTACAACACTTCCAATAGTATAGACAGAAAACTGCATTATATCTCCAGTTTTAAGAAGCTGAAAATTCTCATGTGCAAAAGCAGAAAAAGTAGTAAAACCACCACAAAAACCTGTGGCAAGTAATAGCACTTGATTCTGACTCAATGAGTTCTCTTTAGCAGCATAGCCAAGTATTAATCCAATCAGTAGACTTCCAATAATATTTACTGTAAATGTGCCTATTGGAAAGTTACCCAAACTAGAATTCAAGTACTTGCTAATAAGATAGCGAAGACCACTTCCAAAACCACCACCTATAAAGACTAAAAGAAAATTTTTCATCACCCAAATATATTAAATTCTAAGTCATTAATTTATTTAATAAAATAGTGTTAATATTTTTGGTAAAATTATTTTCTCTTGATAAAAATTTATACATTAGATTTTCAACATAAAAACTAAAAACTTATGAGAATTAAATCATTATTTATAGTAATTTTTATTTCAGGTTTTCTATTAAATTGTACTACTGATAATGGAGATTATTACACGCCTTCTAGTGAAAATGAATTTGAATATAAGATAGATCAATTTGCTGATCTTAAAATTATAAGATATCAAATTCCAGGATGGGATGAATTAACGCTAAAAGAAAAAAAATTAGTTTATTATTTAACTCAAGCAGGTCTATCGGGAAGAGATATAATGTATGATCAAAATTATAGACATAATCTTGCTATTAGATCAGCTCTAGAGAATATATACACTAACTATACTGGAGATAGATCGTCTGATGATTGGATGGAATTTGAAACCTATTTAAAAAGAGTTTGGTTCAGCAATGGTATCCATCATCATTATTCTAATGATAAGTTAAAGCCAGGGTTCTCATCGGATTATTTAAGTGAATTAATGGAAGCTACAGCGACAGAATTAATTGCAGAAGCATTTGAAGTAATTTTTAATGATAAGGATTCTAAAAAAGTAAACTTATCTAGAGATGCTGATAACGTACTGCTTTCTGCAATAAACTTTTATGGACCAGATGTTAGATCTGAAGATGTAGAATCATTCTATGCTGAAGTTACATCGCCAGATCCAACAAAACCTCTTTCACACGGATTAAATTCTAAACTTGTAAAGGAAGATGGTGTTTTAAAGGAAATAGTGTATAAGTCTGGTGGTTTATATGGCGCAGCTATTGACGAAATTATTAAATGGTTAGATTTAGCTGCTGGAGTAGCTGAAAATGAACCTCAGGGAGATGCTCTTAGACTACTGGTTGAATATTATAAAACTGGAGACTTGCAAACATGGGATGATTATAATGTTGCTTGGACTGCAGCAACAGATGGAAATATAGACTATATAAACAGTTTTATTGAAGTATACAATGATCCTTTAGGTTATCGAGGTTCGTATGAAACTATTGTGCAAATAAATGATTTTGACATGTCTAGAAAGATGTCAGTTCTATCTGAAAATTCTCAGTGGTTTGAAGACAACTCACCTCTTATGCAAGAGCACAAAAAGGAAAATGTAGTTGGCGTTACCTATAAAACGGTTAATGTTGCTGGTGAAGCAGGCGATGCATCTCCAAGCACACCTATTGGAGTAAATCTGCCAAATGCTAATTGGATTAGAGCCTCTGTCGGAAGTAAGTCAGTTTCTCTAGGAAATATAATTCATGCATATAATAATTCAGGATCTTCAGGAAGATTAAAAGAATTCGCACATGATGATAAGGAATATGATCTTGAAGTAGAGCATGGTCAACTTGGAGACAAACTACACACCGCTCTTCATGAGGTTGTTGGACATGCCTCTGGTCAAATAAATCCTGGTGTAGGAACGCCAAAAGAAACATTGAAAAATTATAGTTCTACCATGGAAGAGGGTAGGGCCGATTTAATAGGACTATATTATCTATATCATCCAAAACTACAAGAGCTAGGCTTAGTAGAGGATTGGAAAGCATTAGGTACTGCAGCTTATGATGGATACATTAGAAATGGTTTATTAACGCAGCTTATTAGATTAGAATTGGGTGCTGATGTTGAAGAATCTCATATGAGAAACAGGCAATGGGTCAGTGCATGGGCTTATAAAAAAGGAAAAGAGGAAAATGTTATTGAACAAGTAAAAAGAGATGGTAACACTTATTATAATATAAATGATTATGATAGATTACGAGAGATTTTTGGAGACCTTTTAAGAGAAACGCAAAGGATTAAGTCTGAAGGTGATTTTCAGGCTGCACAGGATCTTGTAGAAGGATATGGGGTAAAAGTAGATCAAGAAATTCATGCGGAGATATTAAAGAGGAATGAGCAATTTACTGGTGCAGCTTATGGTGGATTTGTAAATCCTGAATTGACTCTTATAACTGATAACTCAGGAAATATAAATGACATCGAAGTAAGGTATGTTAATTCTTTTGAGTATCAGATGATGAAATATGCTGAGGATTATGGGTTTTTAGTAAAGGATTAATACTTAAATAAAAAAGTATTTTATTGCTACAATTAGGCCTATAAAACATATAAAAGCCAGTAAAACCCAAATGCTCCCTTTATAGTATTGTTGATGGAGTTTATAGTCCTTTTTATAAGCTATGGCCAGTACTATAGAAAAACCAATTATAAATAAAATTGCAAATATTATTTGACCTTTACTAAACATATAATTTTTTAGCGAAACTAATAAATTAATACATAAAATATTTAAAAATGAAAGATAAAATTTTAGCAGTTAAAAAGTTTCATGAGGCTTTTAAATTAGAATATTTGACTTCTCCAAAAGCAGATTTGGGAATTAAAAAAAACACTCTTAGATATAACCTAATGAAGGAAGAAAATGACGAGTATCTTGAAGCTGCGAATAATGGAGATTTAGTAGAGGTGGCTGACGCATTAGGAGATATGTTATATATTTTATGTGGAACAATTTTAGAACATGGCTTACAATACAAAATAGAGGAGGTTTTTGATGAGATTCAACGAAGTAATATGAGTAAATTATCTGAAGATGGAACTCCTATATATCGCGAAGACGGTAAAGTGTTAAAAGGTCCAAATTATTTCAAGCCAATGATTGCTGAAATATTAAGCAAGTAATTAAACTCTATATCTCCAGTTGTGAGGGTCTTCAGATTTATTGGTCTGAATGTTTACCAAGCTTTCTTTAAGTTTTTTAGCATAAGAATCATCAATTTCAGGTAGGATAAAAAGTTCATCTTTATGCTCAAATTCTGAAATTTCACTAACTACTGCCGCAGTGCCTGTACCAAAAATTTCTTTTAATGAATTGTTTTTAGAGGCTTCTTTTATTTCATCTACTGTGATTCTTCTAACATCAACATCTATCCCAAGATCCGTTGCTATTTGTATTATGCTTTTTCTTGTTACTCCATCAAGAATTGTATCTGTAGTTGGAGCAGTAATTAGTTTGTCATCTATTCTAAAAAAAACATTCATTGTGCCAGCTTCTTCTAGATATTTATGCTGATTTGAATCTGTCCAAATGATTTGTTGAAATCCTTTTTCTATTGCAAGATTAATAGGATAAAAAGATCCTGCATAATTTCCCGCTGCTTTTGCAAAACCGACACCACCGCTTGCTGCTCTACTATATTTATCAGTAATGAGCACCTTAATTTTTCCTTTATAATAGGGTGTTGCAGGTGCACATATAATCATAAATTTGTAATTTTTCGAGGGAGAGGCCTGTATTGCATATTCATTGCCAAAGACAAAAGGGCGAACATATAATGAACTTCCTTCACCTTTTTTTACCCACTCTTTGTCTAGATTTAAAAGTTTTTTTAGAGCATCGAAAAAAAGTTCTTCCGGAAATTCAGGAATGGCTAATCTAACTGATGACTTATTGAATCTTTCAAAATTTTTTTTTGGTCTGAAGAGCCATATTTCATCATTGGAATCTTTATAAGCTTTCATCCCCTCAAAAATAGCTTGACCATAATGAAAAACACTTGCAGAAGGTTCAATTGATATAGATTGATAGGGCAGTATTCTTGGATTTTGCCATTCTCCATTTATATAATCACACTCAAACATATGATCAGTAAATACTGATCCAAATGAAAAATTACTAAAATCAACTTGGTCAATTTTACTTTTATCTGCTTGCGAAACTTTTATATCTAAACTCAATAGTATTGAATTAAAAACTTTTGCAAAATTACATATTTATAATTAAAAAAAATGAGTTAATGTATTAAGAAACAATTTTTGAAATTATATATTTATCATCTAGAATTTTATTTGGAGAAATTCACGTTCTTTTGTTTAAAAATCATAAAATTCTATCAAGAAAAATTCTAGATGAAGGATTTAGTTTTAAATTTGCAATTCTTAAGGATGCTATTAAAGATATAATAAGGTGACAATTTGACATTATATTTAATATTGGCAGTACTTTTGCTATGGGTATATCAAATGATTATAATTTATTATTAAAATGAGCAAAAAAAGAGCTAAAAAAACTGAAGAGCCAAAAAAAGAAGATTCTATAAAACAAGAGGTTAATCAACAATTAGAAGATAATTCTGATGTAGATGAACTGCAATTGGAAAAAGAGAAATTTCTAAGACTCTTTGCAGAATTTGAAAATTACAAGAAAAGAACTGCAAGGGAGAGAATTGAACTTTTTACAACTGCTAGTGAAGAACTTATGACATCTTTATTGCCAATTTTAGATGATTTTGACAGAGCTAATGCCGAAATTGAAAAAAATATGGATAATGAAATATTTAAGGGAGTTATTTTAATTCAAAACAAGTTTAAGGATGTATTAACTTCAAAGGGATTAAGTTTGATAGAAGTTAAAAAGGGAGATAAATTTAATGCAGACAATCATGAAGCTGTTACACAAATTGAAGCACCTAGCTCTAAGCTTAAGGGTAAGATTATTGATGTCATAGAAAAGGGATATAAATTGGGAGAAAAAATTATAAGATACCCAAAAGTAGTTATAGGCAAATAAAATGAAAGAAGATTATTATAAAACACTAGGAGTTAGTAAAAGTGCTAACGCAGGAGAGATAAAAAAAGCCTATAGAAAGATGGCAATTCAATATCATCCTGATAAAAACCCAGATGACAAAGCTGCAGAGGAAAAATTTAAGGAAGCCGCAGAGGCATATGAAGTATTGAGTAATCCTAACAAGAAAGCTAAATATGATCAGTTTGGACATCAAGCTTTTCAAAATGGTGGAGCAGGATTTAGTGGCGGAATGAACATGGATGATATCTTTAGTCAGTTTGGAGATATTTTTGGAAGTGCATTTGGCGGTGGATTTGGCGGTGGATTTGGCGGACAAAGAGTTGTAAGGGGAAGCAATTTACGCGTAAGAGTTAACTTAACATTAGAAGAAATTTCTAAAGGAGTTGACAAAAAGATTAAAGTAAAGAGAAAGGTAAAAGCTCCAGGAGCAACCTTTAAAAGATGTGCAACATGTAATGGTAATGGTCAGGTTACCAGGGTCACAAACACAATTCTTGGAAGAATGCAGAGTTCTTCAATATGTGAATCATGTAGAGGGTCTGGCCAAACTTTAGATAATAGACCAAAAGGTGCAGATATCCATGGTCTTATGATAAATGAAGAGACCGTAAATATTCCTATTCCTGCAGGTGTTGTAGATGAAATGCAATTAAAAGTTAGTGGTAAAGGAAATGAGGCCCCTGGCAATGGAATTAATGGAGATCTTTTAGTGGTTATTTATGAGATTCCACATGAAAAACTTCAGAGAGAAGGGGATAATCTTCATTACGAACTATATGTAAGTATGCCTGATGCAATTTTAGGGACAGGTAAAGAAATAAACACAGTAACTGGAAAGGTTAGAATAAAAATAAATCCAGGAATGCAATCTGGAAAAATTTTAAGATTAAGAGGCAAAGGTATACCTAATATAAACGGCTATGCAACTGGAGATCTTTTAGTACATGTCAATGTTTGGACGCCAAAAACACTAAATAAAAAACAAAAACAATTTTTTGAGTCTATGAAGGATGATGAGCATTTTGATCCTAAACCAGAAAGCTCTGATAAGTCCTTTTTTGATAGAGTAAAAGACATGTTCTCTTAAAATATTCAATCACAATTTTTTGATAATTCTTTCTGATAATCACTAAAATTTAGTTAGAGACCATTATCTTTATTGACAAGATTTTTAGTATAATATGGAAAATTTATTGGTAGTTGATTCAGTATCAAAAACTTTTGCTAATCACAAAGCATTAAATAATGTTTCTATTAGTATTCCTAAGGGAAGTATTTTTGGTTTATTAGGCCCAAATGGCGCTGGAAAGACAACACTTATTAGAATTATTAATCAAATTATTATTCCTGATTCTGGTAATGTTTTCCTAGACAATCAACTTCTTGAGTCTAAACATATAAGTGATATTGGATATTTGCCTGAAGAAAGAGGTTTATATCCTAAAATGAAAGTTGGTGAACAAGCGCTTTATTTAGCTCAATTAAAAGGCATGACAAAATTAGATGCAAAAAAACAGCTAAAATATTGGTTTGAAAAATTTGATATTGGAGAATGGTGGAATAAAAAAGTATCTGAACTATCAAAAGGAATGGCTCAGAAAGTACAGTTTATAGTAACGGTTCTGCATCGTCCAAAGCTATTGATATTTGATGAACCTTTTTCAGGTTTTGATCCAATAAATGCAAATTTAATAAAGGACGAAATCCTTAATCTAAGAAATGGTGGAGCAACTGTTATTTTTTCAACTCATAGAATGGAATCAGTTGAAGAATTATGTGATCACATTGCCCTAATTAATAAATCAAATAAAATTTTAGATGGTAAGTTAGATGAAATCAAAAGACAATATCAAACTAATACATTTGAAGTAGGGCTGGTCACTAACAAAAAATCTGAGATAGAAAAAGAAATAAAAAATAACTTTCACACTTCACAGCCAACTTTTAAAGGTTTAGGTGATAATTTAAGATTAAATATTTTATTAAAAGAATCTCAGACATCTGATGAACTTTTAAGTTTTTTAGTGAAAAAGGCAAAGATTCAACATTTTAAAGAGGTTATACCTAGTGCAAATGATATTTTTATTAAATCAGTTAAAGAAAATTGATTATGGGAAAACTTGGACTAATTATTGAGAGAGAATATTTAAATAAGGTTACAAATAAATCTTTTATTCTTGCCACATTTTTAACTCCTATAATAATTGTTGGTTTTATAATGCTTATTGGATATTTAATGAGTGTAAATAATGATACAGTTAAAAATATTTCGGTAGTTGATAAGACAGGGTACTTCACAAATTCTTTAAATAATTCTGATGATTTAAATTTTCATTTTATTAATGATTTTGATCTAGAAGAAGCAAAACTAATTTCAAAAACCAAAGCTGATTATGGATTATTATTTATACCATATTATGATGATTTAAACCAAATTGCAGATTCAATTATGTTCATATCTGAAGATGCACCTTCAATAGGTATAATTTCTAGAATTGAAGGAAAAATAGAAAGGCTTTTAACAAATAAAAATTTTGAAAATATTGGCTTAGATATTGAGAAGATTAATAAATCAAAAATAAACATCAATTTATATCAGGAGAGTTTTGAAGGAGAAGAAACCACAAAAATGGATGGGATTATAAAAATTGCGTTTGGGATGATTTTAGGCATGCTTCTTTATATATTCATTTTTGCATATGGAAGTATGATTATGATGAGTGTAATTGAAGAAAAAACTAGCAGGATTGTAGAAATAATGATTTCTTCAGTAAAGCCATTTCAGTTAATGATGGGAAAAATTTTAGGAACTTCGTTAGCTGGTTTAACTCAATTTTTAGTTTGGACAATCTTAATCATGATGTTTTCATACCTTATTACGGCTATTTTTGGTATAGAAACTTCTACTCAAAACAGTGAATTATTATTAAGCTCTTCTGGAAATATGAGTATGAACACAGAAGCATTAGATGCGATATCTGCTTTTATTAATCTTCCGCTAACTAATATTATTGTTGCTTTTCTGATATACTTTATAGGCGGCTATTTATTATATGCATCATTATTTGCAGCAATTGGAGCAGCGGTTGATAATCAGACAGATGCACAACAATTTGTAATGCCTCTTACCATTATTTTAATTCTTGCTCTTTACGTTGGAATGTTAACTGTTCCTGAGGATCCAAATGGTACAATTGCAATAATCTTTTCATATATTCCTTTTACTTCTCCAGTGGTTATGCTTATGAGAATTCCATATGGTGTTCCGATATATGAACAAATTATTTCAATAATAATTTTATATTTAACTTTTACGTTGTGTATATGGGTTGCAGCCAAGATTTATAGAGTTGGAATACTCATGTATGGAAAAAAACCTAGCTATAAAGAGTTAATTAAGTGGCTTAAATATTAATTTTAGGTATGTCAAAAATATTAATTGTAGAAGACGAAGCATCAATAAGAAGGGTTTTAGTCAAAATTCTATCAGAAGAAGATAAATCTCATGAAATACATGAGGCTGAAGATGGTTTAATAGCTTTAAACAAGATTAAAAAAGAAAACTTTGATCTTGTTCTTTGTGATATAAAAATGCCAAAAATGGATGGAATAGAAGTTTTAGAATTTACAAAGAAAATTAAGCCAGAAATTCCTATAATTATGATCTCTGGTCATGGAGATCTAGAGACAGCAGTAGATTCAATGAAGAAAGGTGCTTATGATTACATCTCCAAACCTCCTGATTTAAATAGACTTTTGAATACTGTCAGAAATGCTATTGATAAGAAAAATTTGACTTTAGAAAATACTCTTTTAAAGAGAAAAATTATTAACTCTTTTGAGATGATTGGAGAAAGCAAAGAATTAAATAAAATCAGGGATCTTATAAAAAAAGTTGCAATTACTGATGCTAAAATACTGATCGATGGTCCTAATGGAGCAGGAAAGGAGCTTGTAGCTAGATCTATTCATAGTACAAGTAATAGAGCTCACAACCCTTTAATAGAAGTTAATTGTGCCGCTATTCCTGGCGAATTAATTGAAAGTGAACTCTTTGGTCATGTAAAAGGATCTTTTACTGGAGCAATTAAGGACAAAATAGGTAAGTTTGAAGCAGCTAATAATGGAACAATTTTTCTTGATGAAGTCGGTGATATGAGTCTTTCTGCACAAGCAAAGGTATTAAGAGTTCTTCAAGATAATTGTATTCATAAAGTGGGTGGCGGTAAAGACATTAAAGTTGATGTTAGAGTAATTGCAGCTACTAATAAAGATTTAAAAAAAGAAATTGAAAAAGGTAAATTTAGAGAAGATTTATTTCATCGACTTGCGGTAATTATTATAAATGTTCCTTCTCTTAAAGAAAGAAGAAATGATATTCCATTGCTAATAAATTATTTTTCAACTAATATATCAAAGACTCAAGGAACCAAAGAGAAGAAATTCTCTAAATCTGCAGTAAAATTATTAAAATCAATGAATTGGACTGGTAATGTTAGAGAATTAAGAAATGTAGTAGAGAGATTAATAATTCTTGGTGATGAAAAGGAAATTTCTGAAAAGAATGTTAAACAATTTGCTAAATAAATGACTTTACAATGAAAAACATCTTATTTATATTTTTCTTATCCATTAATATTTTTTCTCAAAATGATACAGAGACCATTAGATCTATATATAATAATTCTCTTACAGATGGCAAGAGTTATCAATGGCTAGATTATCTTTCTAACCAGATTGGTGGACGTCTTTCAGGGTCCTTAAATGCTGAGAAGGCAGTTTATTGGACTAAATCTGAACTTGAAAAAATAGGATTAGATAAGGTTTGGTTACAACCTGTTATGGTGCCAAAGTGGGTAAGAGGGACACCTGAATTTGCATATATTGAGAGTAAGCCTGGAAAAACAACCAATGTAAATATATGTGCACTTGGAGGATCTATAGCTACACCTGCTAGTGGCTTGAAGGCAAATATTATCGAGGTAAAAGACTTTCAAGAATTAGAACGACTTGGTAGAGCAAATATTGAAGGAAAAATAGTTTTCTATAATAGACCAATGGGAAAAACATTAATTGATACATTTAGGTCATATGGTGGCTGTGTTAATCAAAGATATGAAGGTGCTGTACATGCAAGCAAATATGGTGCAGTTGGAGTAATTGTTAGATCTATGAATTTATTACTTGATGACTTGCCTCATACTGGAAGTATGACTTATGGCAATGTCCCTGTTGAAGATAGAATTCCTTCTGCTGCAATAAGCACAAATGATGCAGAATTACTCAGTACAATGCTAAAATTAGATAATAATATTAAATTTTATTTTAAACAAAATTGTAAGCAATTCAAGGATGTTTTATCCTATAATGTAATTGGAGAATTAACTGGAAGTGAATATCCTAATGAGTATATAGTAGTTGGAGGTCATTTAGATTCTTGGGATTTAGGTGATGGATCACATGATGATGGGGCAGGATGCGTTCAATCTATGGATGTCATAAGATTATTAAAATTATCAGACATCAAACCAAAAAGGACTATTCGTGTGGTTTTATTTATGAATGAGGAAAATGGTACAAGAGGAGCAATGAAATATGCTCAGGTAGTAGCGGAAAAAAAGGAAAATCATATTTTTGCTCTTGAGAGTGATGCTGGAGGGTTTTCTCCTAGAGGATTTTATTTTGATAGTGATGATAAGAATTTTAATCAAATATTAGGATGGAAAGAGTTATTTAAGCCTTATCTAATTCATTTTTTTGAAAGGGGTGGTAGTGGAGCAGATATAGGGCCATTAAAGACTTCTACGAATGTGTTAAGTGGACTGAAACCTGATTCCCAAAGATATTTTGATCATCACCATTCTGCAAATGATAATTTTGATGCAATTAATAAAAGAGAACTAGAGATGGGTGCTGCAACGATAACCTCTTTAATATATCTGATAGATAAATATGGAATCGTAAAAAAACCAAAATTATAATATGAGGTATTTTTTTATATTAGCTCTATCACTAAATTTTTTATACATGAATTCACAAGAAAATCTTCCTTTTTATGAAATTTCAAATTATCCAGAGTCTTATTCTGAAGCTGAAATAGTTGGAAGAATGATTGATGGGCTGGGTTTTAGATACCATTGGGCAACTGAAGGTCTAACAGAAGAAGATTTAAATTTCAGATTACCAAATGATAGTAGATCATCAATTGAGACTATTGGACACATTTATGACTTATCAAATATGATATTGAATACTGCTTTAAATACTCCTGTTGAGAAAAAATCTATAGAAGGAATAGAATTTAAAGAAATTAGAAAAAAAACCTTATTCAATCTTAAAGAAGCATCTGATATATTTAAGAAAACTAAGAATTTTGATGATTATAGTATTGTTTTTATAAGGAATTCTAAAAAAGTCGAATATCCATTTTGGAATCAATTAAATGGTCCAATTGAAGATGCAGTATGGCATTGTGGACAAATTGTAGCATTTAGAAGGGCAAGTGGAAATCCAATTAGTAAAAAAATAAGTGTTTTTACAGGTAAGGTTAGGGAAGATTAATCAAGATTATTAATTGTTTTCCTTATTTCTAGCAAATTTGTTAATAACTTTTCAAGATTGCTTAGATTTAGCATATTTGCACCATCACTTTTAGCATTTTCGGGATCAAAGTGTGTTTCTATAAAGATACCATCTACATTATTTACTACCCCAGCTCTTGCTATTGTTTCAATCATTTTAGGTAACCCACCTGTTACACCAGATAATTGATTTGGTTTTTGAAGAGAATGTGTAACATCCAAAACAGTAGTCGCAATATCTTGCATTGTTGGAATTCCTCTAAAATCTACAACCATATCCTGATACCCAAACATGGTACCCCTATCTGTTATCATTACATTATTGTTACCTGATTTTGTTATTTTTTCCACCGCATGCTTCATGCTCTCAGGACTCATAAATTGTCCCTTTTTTATGTTGATAGTTTTTCCTGTTTTTGCAGCTGCTATCAGTAAATCAGTTTGTCTTGCTAAGAAAGCGGGTATTTGTAAGACATCTACGTATTTTGAAGCTAATGTTACATCAGATATTTGATGAATATCAGTTAATGTTGGAATATCATAAGAATCAGAAATATTTTTTAGAATATTTAGAGCTGTCTCATCTCCTATACCAGTAAAACTATCTAATTTATTTCTATTAGCTTTTTTAAAACTTCCTTTAAAGATAAAAGGAATTTCAAGTTTATTTGTAATAGTTAATATTTCTTCAGCAATCCTATTAGCCATTTCATCTCCTTCTATTGCACAGGGTCCTGCTATCAAGAAAAAATTGTTTGATGTACTATGTTTTAGCTTAGGTATATTCTTTAATTCCATGATTTTCCTTGAAATATTTGAGTAAAGTTATTATTATTTACCCAATTATTATCTTTTTTAACCTTATTTTAAGATAATAACATTGAAAAATAAACAGGTATTCTTAAAATCGATTAAATTATTTTTAGAAAAGAAAAAAATAATTCAAATTTTCTTAAAAATCTATATTTTAAACTGTTTTTTAACCATATAAATTGATAAATTTCTTCAAATACAAATTAATTCGTATTTTTGTGTCTTAACTAACTAATTAATTAATTAAGTATTATGGAAAAATTATTAAATCGCTTAATTGATCTCCCTAGTGAGGTCAACGGAATGTTACCTTGGAATTGCTGGAACTCATGTATGAGTGATTCAGAAGGTAATTTAGCAAGTTGGGCAGGAGACGTTTTTAGAGTCGGTGCCTTTGTAACTTGGGTTTGTTCAGTATATGCATCTGTTTCTATCATTTGGACAGGAGGAATGGGTGAAGGAGCTGCAATTGTTGGCAGTATTTTAGGTGTGCTTTTATGGGTATACGCTGCATTTCCTATCGCTATGGTCGTAAGAGGCGCTGGTGAGGAAGTTGCAGGATCAAAAGGTGACACTGTCACTCTTTTATTTCATGACTTACCAATGGCAACTATTAAGGCCGTTGGATATATTACAGCTTTAGTAGCTGCATTTGCTGCAATCGTAGCTGCTGTATCTGCTGTTAGTACAGGATTTGTTGATATGACAGGTGGTGTTGATACTGCTTACATGTCTAACTTTGACTATGCTTATGCTCTTCCAGGTTCAGCTATGGACGCATTTACTAACATGGTTGGTCTAGAATGGGTAGGCGGAGTGCTTAACGATTTCTGGGCATGGGATGTTTCTAGAGCAGGAGATGGTTCCTGGGCTGGTGATGTTCTTGCTTCTGCTTGGGGATTTGTTCAGGTAGCTGTTATCCTAGCTAAGTTATATGTTGTAATGGCATTATATACTTTCTTCTGGAGTGTATTAAACACTTTATTTAACTGGGTTAAGAGTCCATTTTTACCATTTAGAACAAAGTAATTTAAAACCATAAATTAATAAAAAAGGCCCTATGATCAAGGGCCTTTTTTTTTATCCTTTTTCTAATTATTAGTTTAGAAAAATACTAAATCTTCTTACATTCCGTTTTTTTATTTAATCTTATAAAACATGTTTTCTTTATCCCTATATAATTCTTCTCTAAAGACTCAATGGGATAATTTTATTAATGAATCTAAAAATGGAACATTTTTATTTCAGAGAAATTTTATAGAATACCATAAAAATAGATTTGAAGATTATTCTGTTTTATTTTATAAGCAGGATAAACTTATTGCTGTTTTGCCAGCTAACAAGTTAAATGATAAGATCTATTCTCATCAAGGCTTGACATATGGAGGGTTAATCCTTTCAAATCAAATTAAATTCTCAGATGTCTTTGAGATATTTAGCTTACTTCTGTCTCATCTATATGAAAATAATTATACGACCTTAATAATAAAAGAAATACCTGAGATATATAAAACACTACCAAGTAGTGAAGTAAATTATCTATTACATAGAATGAAGGCAGAATTAATTAGAAGAGATATTCTATCTGTTATCAAACTAGGTAACAACTCTTATTCAAGAGACAGAATTCAGGGTAAGAAAAGAGGAGAAAAATTTAAACTTACAATAAAAGAAACATCGAGTTTTGAGGAATTTTGGAATTCTATTTTAATTCCTAATTTAAAAAATAAACATGATGTGGAGCCGGTGCACTCTCTTGATGAAATCATTCATCTAAACAGCTTATTTCCAAAGAATATTAGACAGTTTAATGTATATTCAGATGATAAGATTGTTGCAGGAACTACTATATTTGAAACAAAGACCACTGCTCATGTTCAATACATTTCTGCTAATACAGAAAAAAATAAAATGGGAAGTTTAGATTATTTATTCACTTATCTAATTGAAGAAGTATTTAATAATAAGGAATATTTTGATTTTGGCACTTCAAATGAGAATAATGGTGAATTTGTTAATCAAGGTTTATTATATTGGAAAGAAGGTTTTGGCGCACGTTCTATAACGCAAGACTTTTATGAAATTAAAACAAAAAATTATTCTAAGCTTAAGGACTTAATGATATAATCTCATCTATTTTATCCACAATAATTTTCTTAGATGAAAATTCAATAATGAAAAGTGTATAATATAAGTTATAAAGTAGGCCAAGGAAACTCCCCAAAACCCATATGCATTTATTAAAAAATAGGATAATATCACAAAAATTACTGACCATTCAATCTGAAAGAAAACAAATGCCTTTGTGTCTGCTTTTGATATTAATATGTTTCCTAATACCCAGCAATTTATTTTTATTATATCACCTAAAAGATGGAAAAATATAATTTCATTTATTAGAAAAAACTCATTTGACAATAAAACAGTGATAATAATATCTCTAAGTAAATAAACCCCAGCAGTAATTACTATAATTATCGGTATTACTACTTTCCATATTTTAAATACTTCATTTTTTAAATTTTCACTATTTAATTTTGAAAATGTTGGTATCAGGTAAAACTTGAAGGTACTTATTAAGAAAAGCAGATAAATTGCAGAAATCCTCCACATTGCTTCCCATGAACCTGCAAAATTTGTATCAAATTTATCTGATATATAATACCTAACAATAAATGTTGATATAATTAAACAAGTTGGACCAGTTATTGCCATTATAGAAAAAGCTGATAATTTTTTAAAGTATTTAAAGTTAAAATCAGAAAATAGTAGACTGAAATTAAATGGCTTGTATATGTAAAAAAGAATAAGAGTAACTAGTAAGGTTATAATTTGATTAATTATTAACGCATATAGAGCACCAATAATAGCATATTTTAATACTAGCGTGATCATTAAAATCGCAGAAATAACTACTGAAAAAACATTAATTGTTACATATAGTTTAATTTTTTTAATTCCATTAATAATAGACATCAAAAGTGTATGAATTGAGAAGGAAATAACTGAAATTGATAGAATTAGAAAATAAAATTTTGAGTCAAAATCTAGTAATAAATATTCTGCAATAGTATTTTTAAAGATTAGAATTAAAACGCAAAAAATCAGTGAGAAGAAGAGGTGTGTTCTAAAACTAGTTGAAAGAATTTTTCTTAATTCTTCATCTGATTTTTGAAATTCTGATGTATATTTTATTATTCCATTTTCTATTCCAAAACCACTAATAACATTACTTAGTCTTAGAAAATCCTTTAACTGACCAAGCAGGAAAATACCACTAGTTCCTAGATAAACAGCTACTATTTTATTAGATATTAATCTAACTAATAGACTAATAGCAGTACTTACTCCTGAATATAGCGATGTTCTTATAAAATTCATTCTTAGGAATTAAAATCTGTCCATTCTCTATAATTATAATGTGTTAACTTTTTAAGATCTGATACATCTTTAGAATATAACGCTTTTAAGTCATATCTATTTTCTTTAGATATTTTCGGATAACTAGCTTTTTCTTTATCCCAGTTTTTTAGACTATTTTTTATACTTATTTTAATCCAATCAATTGTTCTTTTAGGAAGTAAATACTTGCCAATTTTAGTATAAGAATATTTTCCTATGGCTGATTTGTTTAAAAAATGATACAATTGTGGATTTTTTAATAATGCTGTTTGATTTGAGGTATGATTTGAAATTGAATCTAACCTTTTTAATCCTAGAAATTCAAAACAAGAATTTGCTGCTTCTAGTTGGTTATTCATTAATTTTTCAAATGTTATAATTTTTATATTAGATCCTTCAAAACAATTATAAAACTGCTTTAGCCACTTTGCATATAACCCAAACTGAAAGTAATATTTTGGGTAATAGTTATATGGTTTAAATTCATTATTTAGATTTTCAGTAAGAGCTTGTTGAAAATTAGATTTTTCAAGCCCAAGTCCTTTCATCCACCAAAAATGTGAGTTGAATCTATCAATAGGGTTTCTAAGAATGAAAATAAATTTTGGAGAGACTTTATAATTGCTATTAATATTATTTATAAAAGTATCATAATACATGTAGGCAGTTGTAGATTCTCCAAAAATTTTATGATTAGATTTCATAAATAAATTTAAATAATTTTCTTTTTCTATATCTTTAAAATGTTTAAATCTTTCATTTTTCCAATAACCGGGCTCCTTAACTGTAGACATACAGATTTCTGGATGTTGATTTAATAAATTATGCAAGGATGTAGTACCTGATTTTGCTGCTCCTGGAATAAATAAATTTGGTTTAAAGTGAAGCATGATTTTTCTATATATTCAAATATAAGATTAATTAATTTTTACTCCATGCTTTTTCATATTGCTTGGCAATTGAAATATAATTATGATTTTTTTCAATAAATTCCCTAGCATTAGCTGAGATCTCCATAATTTTAGAGGGATTATTAATTAACCATTCTAAGGATTCTATAATTTTTTTATGATCTGGTAAAGCATTAATAACTACAGAATTTTCTTTTATATTATATAATTCTAACCACTCTTTTTCAGCACCAGTAAATACAACTTTTCCTATTGCCATAGCCTCAAGTGCATTATAACCTTGATCGTAGGCATAAACTTGATCTAGTAATATGTGACAATTTTTAACTGACTTTATATACTCATTATAATCTATGTCTATTGTACTGATTATTTCTACTTTATTGCCATATTTATTTTTTATTGCTTTTAATGCTTTGTCAAAAAATACATTCCCTTTTTTTATGTAATTTTTTGAATTGATGCCGTGTAATATCTTAATCTTATCTATAGATTTATTTTTTTTATATTTTATTTTATCAATATTAATTGGGTTAGGAATTAATCCTAGATATTTTTTCTCTTTAATGTAGGGGGTATGATAATCTATGTCTGAACTAATTATACCATTAGTATTCTTTAATATAAATTCATGAAGTTTTCTATATTCTTTTGTGTTATATTTTAATATATGCCTAAATGATTTTTTGAGATTAGGATTTTTAAAATAGGGGGTTAGTATTGAATATCTAAACTTATTATTTAAACTATACTCTACGCTTTTGTGGTCTACTCCGCATGACAGCAAAAATAATTTGCTGTTATTTTTTATTAATTTTTTAATAAGTAATATCTCTAGGGAAGGGAGTGTTCTAAATGAATTCTCATTTATTAGCTGTACAACATCATAGCCCTTGAGATCAGATATTATTTTATTTGATTTATAATATATTTCAACTTCATTTAAGCTGACTTTAAAAAGCCTATCAATTAATTTTGCAATGAGTTTAAATAATTTTAGATTGAAAAAAAACGAACCTATTTTTATATCTACTGGATAATTTTTAAAACCATCTCCTGAGCCTAATAATGTGACTTTATGGCCATTTTTTTGTAGTCCCTCTTTTAGAGAGTTGTGCAGTCTACTATATTCTCCAATCAGTAAGATTTTCATTATATTGTGTGCAATTGTTTTAAATATAATTATTAATGAACAACGTTGCCAATAAAAACGCTAGTTTAGAAATTTTAGTATCTACAAAGGGGCAGGATAACACTGATTTTATTAATAGGATGTTTAAAAATTGCCCTGACATTAAACCTCCAGTATTAATTGTTAATCAATCTAAAAAAAAATTAAATTTTCCGCAAAATAACTGTAGGGTAATAAATACTAATGAAATTGGTCTTTCAAATAGCAGGAATCTAGCAATTAATAATTCAAAAGGGGGAATTTGCCTATTATCTGATGATGATGTAATCTATAGTTCAGATTTTGTTGAATCAATTAAAAATTCATTTGAAAAGAATAAAAATGCTGAAATAATAACTTATCAAGCAACTAACGAATTAGGGAAATTATTTAAAGATTATCCAAAAATAAAAACTCATAATAAAAGATCAATTTCAACTATTAATTCATTTTTGATAGCTTTTAGAAGAGATAGTATTATAAAAAATAAAATTCAATTTGACTCTAAATTTGGGCTTGGATCAACTTTTGAAACTGGAGATGAATATATTTTTTTAAGGAATGCGCTAGAAAAAAAATTAAATATTATTCATTGCCCAAAAGTTATACTTTCACACAAATCTATTAGCTCTGGACAGGTTGTAGGAAAAGATAAAATAATTTTTGCTCGAGCTGCTATATTTTATAAATATTATGGTACTTTGTCATATCTAAAATTATTTCATCATATAATATTATTGTTAAATATAAAAGCAATTGTTTTTGGTGATTTTTTTTTAAAATATAAAATTGGTTTAAAAGGCATAAAAAAATATAAATCAATGTTATGAAAAATAGATCTATTGATAATGTTGAAATAATTTCTATTCCTAAGATTATTGACGAGGAGGGAAGAGGAAAACTCTCTGTTATAGAAAAATCAATAATTCCATTTGAAATAAAAAGGGTGTATTATCTATATGATGTTCCTAGTGATGCATTTCGTGGAGGACATGCTCATAAAAATTTAAATCAGTTTATGATAGCACTAAGTGGAAGCTTTGAAGTTAAAATTGATGATGGGTCTAATAATAAAAAGGTTATGTTAAACAAACCTAATAAGGGTCTTTTTATTCCGAGTGGTATATGGAGAGAAATGGATAATTTCTCAGCAGGCGCAGTTTGTTTAGTTTTAGCTTCAGAATTCTTTGATGAAAGTGATTATTTCAGAGATTACAATTCTTTTCTTGATTACAAAACACAGTAAATTTAATCTTTACATAGATATGCTAGCCTATATAAGTCGAATGCAAAAAGGTTTGGTTTTTTACTCATTAAATTTATTTCGATTTTATTATTTATAGTCTTAGCCATTGCATAAAACATGCTCTTTAATAATAATATTTTTAGAAAATTATATGCTTTTAATATTGAGATATCATGTTTTTTAATATAATTATTGCTATTCATATATTTTAAATTATCAAGAGCTGATTTAGTTTTTTCTAAAAATTTATTATTATCATCTAAACCGAGATGAAACACTTCATTATCTATATGAGTTATATGAACATTATTTGTCTTTAGTTCAGCTCCAAAAAAATAGTCTAAACCATATCCATTAATATTTACGGGAACTTGTATCTTATCAAAAATTGCTTTATTAATCATATAATTTGATGAAATAATATATTTATAAGGGTTTTTCATTCTTTTTTTTGAGGAGACTTGTTCTCTTTTTTTACCAAAAGTAAATCTCAATGAATTACTCTGACTAAAACTTTCTTTATTGTAGGAAAAACCACCAAAAACAGCACCTGTCTTATTCATATGACTTAAATAAGTTTCTAGAAATTTTTCATTTTTTGGCATGGTATCAACATCAATAAACAGAAGCCAATTATACTGAGCTTTATCTGAAAGTAATTTTCTGTTTGCTATTCTTCCAATATTTTTTTTACTTTCAATAAATAGGCAATTTGTTAATGCATTTATTTGTTGATTTTTTTCATTTATAGGCGAAAATGATCCATCATCTATGCATATGATCTCATAAGCAATACCTAAGATCAATGCTTCCTTTTCAAGTCTTTTGACAAGTGGAAGAGCATTGAAATCATAACATGGAATTAAGATAGATATCATTTATAGATTGTATTAATATTTTTATTTTTTAAATCAATTTCAGCAATTTTACCTGACACACATATATATGTTCTATTTGGAAATTTATCAATTAAAATAAAATCGTGTGTTGCCATTAAAATTGTATTTCCCTTTTTATTTAATTCCATTAAAATTTCCATTACTTCTATGCTAGTTTTTGGATCAAGATTCCCAGTAGGTTCATCAGCTATAATTAGTTTTGGATTATTAAGAAGAGCTCTTGCAATTGCCACTTTTTGTTGCTCTCCTCCAGACAATTGACTTGTAAATTTATTTATTAAATTCTCAATGTGAACTTTTTCAAGAACTTCTATTATTCTAGAATTTATTTTAGATTCATCACTCCATCCTGTAGCTTTTAATACAAATTTTAAATTCTCAGCGACGCTTCTATCGCTAAAAAGTTTAAAATCTTGAAAGATAATGCCTAATTTTCTCCTAAGAAATGGTATTTCATTGTCTTCTAAATTATTTAACTCAATATCAACAATTGATCCTGTTCCGTCATTAAGTTTTAAATCTGCGTATAAACTTTTTATTAAACTGGTTTTTCCACTACCAGTTCTCCCAATTAAATAAACAAATTCTCCATTGTTAATTTCAATATTAACTTCGGATAATACCTGTTTATTATCTTGAATAATTGATACATTATTTAATACTAAAATTGGTTTTCCCATTTAAAAAATTTATTTATAAATTAAGTATTTCTTTCTTATTAATTTGAATTCATCTATTTTATCTTTCCAGCTTTTTCTAATAATTTTCTCTGATATATTATTGATAATTTGATTTTTCAGATCTTTTGTGCCAGATAGTTTTATAAAATAATCATTAAAGAACTCACTTTTATTTGCTGTGTTTTTGTAGGCATTAATAATATAACTTAGATTTAATTTTCTTTCTAACAAATGATCTCTTAGGTCTAATCCATAGCATTTTTTATTATTATGTGGAGGATATTTTGAACTTTGGTTTGGTTCGGGAATAAATGTAAAAGAATAAATCTTTTGATCTAAATATGGACTCCCAAAGACTTGAAATTGATTTGTTGTGCCACGTCCTACACTTATATTAGTTCCCTCAAATAGGCAAAGTGATGGATAAAGAAATATTGATCTGTCATTAGGTAAGTTAGGGGAAGGTTTTATTAATAAGCTATAATTATAATCATGTTTATAATTTAAAAGTTTTATAACTTTTAGCTTGCATTTTAGCTTGCCACCTAACCATCCTTCTCCATTTATCATTAGAGCATATTCTCCAATGGTCATTCCATATACTATAGGAACTGGATGCATTCCAACAAAACTCTTATTCTCATTTTCTAGTACGGGTCCATCAATATAACTTCCATTTGGATTTGGTCTATCTAAAACGAGTAATGGAATATTATTTCGAGCACATGCTTCCATTACATAATGTAAAGTAGATATATGTGTATAGAAACGTGTGCCTACATCTTGGATGTCAAATATCATCATATTAATATCAATTAAATCATTATCTGATATTTTTCCATATTCTCTATCCTTCCCATGAAGTGAAATGATTTCTAGACCTGTCTTTTGATCCACTTTATCTGAGACGTTTTCACCATTATAATTTTCGCCTTTATATCCATGTTCTGGTGTAAAGATTTTTGAAATTTTGAGATTTAATGAAAGAAGTGAATCAACTAGGTGGGTAGAGCTATTGTCCTTTTTAAAAATGACACTTGTATGATTGGCTACAATGCCAATATTACTTTCATTTATATAATCTATATATTTAGATATTTGATTGGCTCCTGCAATAATATCTTCATTATTAATTTCACTTTTTTTATTCTTGTTCTCTATGTTAATCGAATGAATATTGCATATATTTGATTGAAACATTGTTACTATTAATAAGTATCTTATAAAGTCAATTAAATTCATATTTAAATTTTGAATTTCGAATATTTTTTAGCAAAAAGAGTCATAACTACAAGGCCCTATAAAAATAGCATTTCAGGTCCAATAATAAAAATCGGAATTATTGCCATTGCTTTAGGAGTTATAGTTATGTTAATTTCTATTGCAACAGGTTTGGGTATGCAATATGAAATTAAGAATAAAATATCAGCATTTAATGGAGATATTTCAATTTATAATTTTCAAACTACAAATTATGAAAATTCATCTATTCCATTAGATTTTGATGAGGATCTTTATACTAATATTAGTAATATTAATGGAGTAGTTAGTGTTCAAAAAATTGCAACTAAATTTGGATTAGTTCGAACTAAAAAAGATTTTGATGGTGTGTATTTTAAAGGAGTTGATCAAAATTATAATTGGGAAAAAATTAAAAGGTTTTTAATTGAGGGTAATTTTCCAAATATTTCAAATTCAATTTCTAATCAAATAATAATATCAAAATTATTGGCTAATAGATTAAACTTGGAAGTTGGAGATAGCTTTCAAATGTTGTTTTCTAGAAACTCTGAATCTTCAGCTATTAGAAAATTTGAAATTACTGGTATTTTTTCATCTGGATTTAATGAATTAGATAGTAAATATATTATTGGTGATATTGCACATATACAAAAAATCAATAAATGGAATGATAATCAAATAGGAAACTTAGAAGTTTTTATTGAAGATTATGAGACTCTTGATTCTTTAACTAAAATAATTTATTCTAATACACCTTCAACTATTAATGTTCAAAGTGTGAAAGATAAATATTACTCAATTTTTGATTGGATAAAGCTTTTTGATAAAAATATGATTGCAATTATAGTTATAATGATTATAGTAGCTTCAATAAATATAATTACGGTTTTAATTGTATTAATACTTGAAAGAACAAATATGATAGGAGTATTAAAGAGTTTAGGAAGTACAAATTATAGTTTAAGAAAATTTTTTATATATAATTCTTTATACATAGTTAGCATAGGATTATTGATTGGTAATTCAATAGGATTGCTTTTAATTTATTTTCAAAAAAAATATAACCTTATTTCTCTTGATTCTGAAATCTATTACGTTTCAAGTGTACCTGTATATGTTGATTTATATTATATTATATTGCTGAATATTATAATATTTATAATCTGCTTTTTGGTAATTATATTGCCTTCATCATTAATTTCAAATATTTCTCCAACCAAAGCTATTAAATACCAATAATAAAACATTACATATTGAATTACATAACATATATTTGAGCAAAATAAACTCTAATGGAATTTTTTGAGAATATTTTAGAGACTATTGGAAATACTCCTCTTATTAAATTGAATAATATTGTAAAAGATCTCCCTTGTACAGTTCTTGCAAAATATGAGACTTTTAATCCAGGGAATTCAGTTAAAGACAGAATTGGTCTTAAAATGATTAATGATGCTGAAAAAAAAGGATTATTAAAACCTGGAGGAACTATAATTGAAGGAACTTCAGGAAATACTGGAATGGGATTAGTCCTTGTAGCTATTCATAGAGGTTATAAGTGCATATTTGTAACATCAGACAAACAATCTAAAGGAAAATTAAATGTATTAAGAATTTTTGGTGCAGAAGTAATTGTTTGCCCTACAAATGTTGATGTTGAAGATGAAAGATCATATTATTCTGTATCTAAAAGATTGTCAGAAGAAATTCCAAATTCATGGTATGTAAATCAATATGACAATCCCAGTAATGCTATAGCACATTATGAGTCTACTGGACCAGAAATATGGAAACAAACAGAAGGTAAGATTACTCATTTTGTAGTGGGTGTTGGAACTGGAGGTTCAATCTCTGGAGTTGGTAAATTTTTAAAGGAAATGAATCCCAATATAAAGATTTGGGGTGTTGATGCATACGGGTCTGTTCTTAAGAAATTTCATGAAACAGGTGTTTTTGATAAGAATGAAATTTATCCTTATAAAACTGAAGGTATTGGAGAGGATATGATTCCTGAAAATATAGATTTTGATATAATTGATGGATTTACTAAGGTTACAGATAAGGATGCTGCTTTATATTGTAGAGAGCTTGTTAGAAAAGAAGCAATGTTCCTTGGAAATTCTGCTGGTGCCGCAATTAAGGGAGTATTACAGCTAGGAGAACATTTTACTAAGGATGATATTGTAGTTGTTCTTTTTCATGATCATGGCAGTAGATATATTGATAAGATTTATAATGATGAATGGATGAAAGAAATGGGATATTTAAAATAAAATTTTTAATAATCTTTTTTTTTCCTCATATTGCAACCTCTCTTACTAACCCGAATAATTATGAAAAAAATTCAACTACTACTTCTAACATTTATAATACCATTTATATCAATTGCACAAGAAAAAGGTTTAGATCAAAGAATTGATGAAGTCTTTAAACCTGTTTCAGATTTTTTCAGTGATATAGTGTTTTTTCAAGTTGGCGGGTATCCTTTTGTTATATTCTTATTAGTAGGTAGTGCACTATTTTTTACAATTTATTTTGGTTTTCCAAATATCAAGTATTTTTGGACTTCAATTAATGTTGTTAGAGGAAAATATGATGAAGTTGAAAAAAGTGATTCTGATTCTAAAGATGGAGAAGTTTCACACTTTCAAGCATTAGCTACAGCAGTATCAGGTACAGTTGGGAACGGAAATATAGCAGGTGTTGCGCTTGCAATTGCCTTAGGAGGTCCAGGAGCTACATTTTGGATGATAGTTTGTGGACTACTGGGTATGTCAACAAAATTTGTTGAATGTACTTTAGGCGTTCACTATAGAGATGTTGACGAAAACGGCGTTGTCTATGGAGGGCCAATGTATTACATTAGTAAAGGTCTAAAATCAAAAGGATTTGTAACTCTTGGAAAAGTTGCAGCAGTTTTATTTGCAATTTTTTGTATTGGTGGATCTTTTGGTGGAGGTAATGCAGCCCAATCTAATCAAGCCACTATTGTATTAAAAGATTTATTCGGCTATGATTCTACCTTTGCTGGAGCAATGATTGGGGTAATTTTAGCATTTTTCGTAGGAATTATAATCATTGGAGGAATTAAGAGAATAGCATCTGTTACTGAAAAAATAGTTCCATTTATGGCGCTACTTTATATTTTGGCATGTATATATATATTAGGTATTAATTTTTCATTTATTGATGATGCTATAGGTTTAATTATTAAAGAAGCATTTAATCCTACAGCTATGGGAGTTGGAGGATTTATAGGTGTTTTAATGGTAGGTTTTAAAAGAGCTGCTTTTTCTAATGAGGCTGGAGCTGGTTCAGCTTCAATAGCTCACTCTGCTGTTAAAACTAAGTATTCTGCTTCTGAAGGATTAGTATCATTATTAGAGCCCTTTATTGATACTGTTGTAATTTGTACAATGACAGCACTTGTAATAATCATTTTTAATTCTACTGGAGCATTTGTATATGGTGGAGATGGAATGGGAGGAGTTATGATTGATGGTGTTATGTATGAGGGTGCAGGAATTACTTCTAAAGCATTTGCTGAATATATACCATACTCTGGTGTATTTTTAACTATTGCAGTTGTTCTATTTGCTGTTTCAACAATGATTTCATGGTCTTACTATGGACTTCAATCATGGAAATATTTGTTTGGTAGAGGTAAAGTTGCTGATATGACCTACAAGGTATTATTCTTAATTTTTGTTGTAATCGGTGCTGCAGCAAGTATGAATTCAATATGGGCCTTTTCAGATGCAATGATTTTTGCAATGGTATTCCCAAATATGATAGGTTTATTTTTCTTATTTCCAATTGTTAAGGAAGAACTTAATAAATATTTGGAAGCTATAAAATCTTAAATTTTATTTATATAAGTCTTTTATTAGTTTAGAATTAGTTTATATTTGCAACACATTTTAAAGAAAGAGGGTTTAATATGCTAATAATTCCAATTAAAGAAGGAGAAAATATTGATAGAGCGCTTAAGCGTTTTAAAAGAAAGTTTGACAAGACTGGAACTAAAAAGTCACTTCAAACTAGAAAAGAATTTACAAAGTCATCTGTAAAAAGAAGAGCTGTTATTCAAAAAGCCCAGTATGTTCAACGATTAAGAGATCAAGAAGAAATATAATATTATTTCTAATCTTCAAGATTAAACAATAGCTTTTTTAGTAATTTTAGATTTTAGATTCATTGATTATGAGTATAAAGTCTTTTATAGATTATCTAGAATTAGAGAAAAAATATTCTCCTAATACCATAAAAGCATATGAAAATGATATTATGTCATTTTCAGAGTATAACAAAAATGAATTTGATCAATCTTCAATAAACAAAGTTGATTACTCTCAGTTAAGATCATGGATTATAAAATTGGTTGAATCTAAAATTTCAAATAGATCAATAAATAGAAAAATTTCTTCTTTAAAAACTTATTATAAGTTTTTACTAAAGATTGAGAAAATAAAGAAAAGCCCCCTTGATAATCATAAAGCATTAAAAACAAAAAAAATAATTCAATTACCATTTTCTGAAAACGAAGTAATAAGTGCTTTAGATATAAATAATTTTCAAAATTCTTTTGAGGGTAAGAGAGACCGACTAATTATAGAAATGCTGTATTCAACTGGAATAAGAAGAATAGAACTAACTGGCCTTAAGATAAAGGATATAGACTTTTCAAGTAAGAGAATAAAAGTTTTAGGAAAAAGAAATAAGGAAAGATTTATTCCAATGTTAAAATCTACAATTTCATTAATAAAAGAATATATGGATTATAGAAATGAATTAAATAGAATTCATAATAAAGACTTTTTATTTTTAACATCTAAGGGTGAAAAAATATATGAAAATTTAGTTTATAGAATTACCAATAAGTATTTTGATTATGTATCTACAAAAGTTAAAAAAAGCCCACATATTTTAAGACATTCATTTGCAACTCATTTATTAAATAATGGGGCAGACTTAAATGCGGTAAAAGATCTGTTAGGTCATTCAAGTTTAGCTGCTACTCAAGTTTATACTAACAGAAGTATTGAAGAAATAAAGAAAGTTTATTCAAACACTCATCCAAGGAATAAATAATATAGATTTCAATCTTATAAATCCTCTAAAATTCTTATTATTTTGTTTTGTTTGAAAAAATAAATATTTACATTTGCTGTCCGCTCTAACGGCGGGATTTTTTTATAGCATAAGCCGATGTAGCTCAGCTGGCTAGAGCAGCTGATTTGTAATCAGCAGGTCGTGGGTTCGAGTCCCTCCATCGGCTCGGTTCTTTTAAATAGTGATTTTTTTTGGGGAGATACTCAAGCGGCCAACGAGGGCAGACTGTAAATCTGCTGTTTTTAACTTCGCAGGTTCGAATCCTGCTCTCCCCACATTAAAAAGTCAAAATAATAATAAGCGGGAGTAGCTCAGTTGGTAGAGCATCAGCCTTCCAAGCTGAATGTCGCCGGTTCGAACCCGGTCTCCCGCTCTTTTTTCAACAATTTTTATGTATTTAGCCGATGTAGCTCAGTGGTAGAGTGTTTCCTTGGTAAGGAAGAGGTCACGAGTTCAATTCTCGTCATTGGCTCATCTGTTGGAGCAATTCTTCATACTTCTTTATAAATACCTTCAAATTTATTGTAAATTGTATTTATGAAAAAGATATTATTTTTATTAATCCCATTTATTGGATTTGCTCAAGATAGAATTACAGGAGAATTATTTTCTACAAGATCAGAAATTATTGCTGAAAACGGAATGGTTGCTACAAGTCACCCGTTAGTCACTCAGATTGGAATTGATATATTAAAACAAGGCGGTAACGCTATTGATGCTGCAATTGCCGCAAATGCTGCAATTGGCTTAATGGAGCCAACTGCAAATGGAATTGGTGGAGATCTATTTGCAATTATTTGGATTGAAAAAGACAAAAAACTGTATGGTTTAAATGCTAGCGGTAGATCTCCCAAAAATCTAACATTAGATTACTTTAAAGAAAATAAATTTGAAAAAATTCCAGCATATGGTCCTCTTCCAGTTAGTGTTCCAGGATGTGTTGATGGATGGTTTGAATTACATGATAGATTTGGAAAAATGAATATGAAAAATATATTAAAACCAGCAATTAATTACGCAGAAAACGGATTCCCAGTCACTGAGCTTGTATCGTACTATATGAATATAGCTTCAAAAAATTTTAATAAGTATGCCAATTTTAAGGAAACTTATCATGTTAATGGTAGAACTCCAGAAAAAGGACAATTATTTAAAAATCCTGGCTTAGCAAATACATTAAAAATAATTGCAAAGCAGGGTAGAAAAGGTTTTTATGAAGGTAAAATTGCTGAGACTATCTCTCAATTTATTATTGATCAAGGAGGGTTCTTGTCTTACGAAGATTTAAAGAATCATGAATCTAATTGGATTGAGCCTGTATCTACCAATTATAGAGGTTATGATGTATGGGAGCTTCCTCCTAATGGTCAAGGAATTGCTGCACTTCAAATTCTTAACCTACTTGAAGGTTTTGATATAAGGTCTATGGGCTTTGGGTCTGCTGAGTATATTCATCATTTTGTAGAGGCAAAAAAAATTGCTTTTGCTGACAGAGCTAAGTATTACGCAGATATGAATTTTAATAAAATCCCAGTTGATTATTTAATATCAAAAGATTACGCAAATAAAAGAAGAAATGAAATTGATCCTAATAAATCTGCAAAAATTGTAAAAGCTGGAGAAATTGAAAATGGAGACACAATTTATCTTACTATAGCTGACAGTGAAGGAAATTTGGTTTCACTAATTCAAAGTAATTATAGAGGAATGGGCTCTGGAATGGTTCCTCCTGGACTAGGATTTATGCTTCAAGATAGGGGAGAATTATTTTCTTTAGAAGAAGGTCATTTCAATGTTTATGAACCAAGTAAAAGACCTTTTCATACTATCATCCCTGCGTTTATTACTAAAGATGACAAACCTTATATAAGTTTTGGTTTAATGGGTGGAGCAATGCAGCCTCAAGGACATGCACAAATAGTGATTAATCTTATCGATTTCGACATGAATTTACAAGAAGCTGGAGACGCTCCAAGAATTAGGCATGTATCCAATCATCAGCCCACTGGTGGTAATATGTATGATGGTGGAGAGCTTTCCTTGGAGTCAGGTTTTGATTATAAAGAAATTCGTCAACTAATGGAGTATGGACACAAGATTATATTTAGTTTAGGTTCTTTTGGAGGGTATCAAGCAATCATGTATGATGAAAAAAATGAAGTATACTTTGGAGCTTCAGAATCCAGGAAAGATGGTAATGCAATAGGATACTAAAAATCATTTTATTATCCTAAACTATAGGTATATCTTATTCTTTTAAATCCTCAACTAATTATCATAAATTGTATATATGAAAAAGTTAATTTATATAATATTCCTTCCGTTATATATAAGCTATAGTTGCAGTTCAGACCATGCAAGACCAAATATTCTTTTTATAATGTCTGACGATCATGCTTATCAAGCAATTAGTGCTTATGATGATAGATTAATAGAAACTCCTAATATTGATAGAATAGCCCAGGAGGGTATCCTATTTACAAATGCTTCTGTTACAAATTCTATATGTGCACCATCCAGAGCTGTTATTTTAACTGGAAAGCATAGTCACCTTAATGGTAAGATTGATAATAATGCTAAATTTGATGATTCACAAACTACTTTCCCTCAACTTTTTCAAAAAGCTGGTTATCAGACAGCTATGTTTGGTAAGCTTCACTTTGGAAATAACCCAAAAGGAGTGGATGACTTTTTGATTCTTCCAGGTCAAGGTAATTACATAAATCCCAAATTTATTGGAAAAGAAGGTGATACAATTATTACTGGATATGTAACAGATATAATAACTGATCTAACTTTAAATTGGCTAGATAGCAAAAGAGACAAAGAAAAACCATTTATGATGATGTATCTTCATAAAGCTCCACATAGACCATGGTGGCCAAGCCCAGAGAAGTTTGCTGAGTTTTATGAAAAAGAATTTCTAGAACCTGAAACCTTATTCGATGATTATTCTGGAAGGGGAACTGCTGCAAAAACAGCTGAAATGAATATTTTGACTCATATGCAATATATGCATGATAGCAAGATAAGGCCTGAAACATTAAAGGAAATGGATAATGTTCAACCTGAAATAAAATATATTAGGGGAGAGACAGTAGTAAGGCCAGGACCAGATGGATTTATGAGACCATTTAGTAGGGCTAATGAAGATCAAAAGGCTAAGGATAATATTACTCTCGACAAGATTAATAATGATTTTAAGAATAATTGGCCAAAAATGAATGATAAAGAAAAAATGAAATGGAAATTCCAAAGATATATGCAAGATTATTTAGCAACTATTTCATCAGTTGATGATAATGTTGGAAGGGTATTGGATTATTTGGAAGAGACTGGTTTAAATGAAAACACAATAGTAGTATATACATCAGATCAAGGTTTTTATCTTGGTGAACATGGATGGTTTGATAAGAGATTTATTTATGACGAATCTTTTAAAATACCATTAATGATTAAATGGCCAAATGTTATTAAGCCAGGAACAACCAATGATGAGATGGTTCAAAATTTAGATTTTGCTCAAACATTTTTAGAAGCAGCTATGATTGAAGCTCCTGATGATATGCAAGGAGAAAGTATCATTCCATTGTTAAAAGGAAATGTTGAGAAATGGAATAGGGATGCAGTTTATTATCATTACTATGAATACCCTTCTGTTCATATGGTAAAAAGACATTATGGTATTGTAAATAAAGAATATAAGTTGATTCATTTTTATTATGATGTAGATGAGTGGGAATTATATGACAGAATTAACGATCCTAATGAAATGACAAACGTATATAACAATCCAGATTATAAAGATATTGTAAAGAAATTAACTGAAGAATTATATGAACTTAGAAAGAAGTATAAAGATTCAAAAGAACTTGATCAAAAATATCTTTACTAATTAATTATTTCATTCTTTTAAATCCTTAAATTGCTTATTAATCACCATTATGAAAAAATTAATATTCTGTCTTTTTTGCTTAATTTCTTGTGGTGAATCTACGAGGAATAGTATGGTCATTGATGATTTAGACAACATCAACAACTTAACTAAAGTCACTTTTTTAGATGAGTTAGTCGATGAAAGTTCAGGTTTAGTTTTTCTAAATAATGATTTAATCACATTTAATGATTCTGGCGGAAATAATAGCCTGTATGAGATAGATACAATTAATGGAGAGGTTACAAGAACTGTTGAGATAACAAATACTACAAATAATGACTGGGAAGATATAACTACTGATTCTGAATATATTTATATTGGCGATTTTGGAAATAATTATGGAAATAGACAAGATTTAGTGATATATAAAGTAAGTATACCAGATTACCTAAACACTTCTGACAATACGGTTGTTGCAGAGCAAATTAATTTTAGTTATTCAGACCAAACAACTTTTCAATCTAATCCATATAATAGTAATTTTGACGCAGAATCTATAATTTCATTTAACGATAGTCTGTATATATTTACAAAAAACTGGGTTGATAATAAATCTAATGTATATTCTTTAACTAAAAATGTTGGAACTTATATTGCCTCAAAAGTAGATAGTCTTGATGTTCAAGGTTTAATTACCGCTGCTGAACATAACCATACTTCAAATACTGTTACGTTGCTTGGTTATAATTCAGATTCTAATTTTGTAATTGAATTAACTAATTTTAATGATTCTAACTTCTCACAAGGATTAGTTAATAAATTTCAATTAGTTATTCCAGAAAATTCTTCAATTCAAACTGAAGGATTGACTAGCCTTAATAATAATTATTATATATCAGCTGAAGAATATTTAGGTAATTCTCAAGTACTCTATAAAATAAATAAAGACAGCTTACTTTCTAATTAACGACACCTTCTTTATTGGAAAGGAAGAGGTCATAGTTCAATTCTTGTCGGAGTATCTTTTCCTTGAATAACAGAAAGTATTCCCTTTGCAATTAGTTTAGTTGTCTCTTTAATAGTGAATATATCTAGAGTTTTATATTCATCCGAAACCCTATGATAGTCAGAGTCTTTTTCCATTGGAGTAGTTGAAAAAGTATGAGCTGGTATTCCTAGTTTTGCTAATGCTGCATTGTCAGATCTAAAAAATAATTTTTCCTTTATATAAGGATCAGGAAAAACCTCATAGTTTGTATTAGAAAGATTTTTTTGAATAATTTCTCCAAAATCTGAACGATCGAAACCAGTTATCCATGCTGTTTTTTGACCATAGGGAGATTCTTTACCAATCATTTCAATATTAATTCCTGCTACAATATCATTTGGGTTGATTTGTTTACCAAAATATCGTGATCCAACTAATCCAAATTCTTCTGCAGTGAATGCAACAAAAACTATGCTTCTTTCATTGTTATCTAATTTTTTAAAATATTCTGCTAAAACTAACACTGCGGTTGTCCCAGAAGCATTATCATTTGCTCCGTTGTAAATATTATCACCTTCCTTTTCATGATCTATCCCTAAATGATCATAATGTGCAGAAATTATAATGTACTCATTGGGCAAACTCTTTCCTTTTAGAACGCCAATTACATTATATACTGACATTTCGTTTGATTTCAGATAAACATTCCTGTAATAATTAGGTCGACGCTTTTTTTTGAAATTAAAATTTTGCCTGTAAGAATTTAAAGTATCATGTTTTGTTAGCCCAATTCTTTCAAATTCTGACTCTATATATTTAGCAGCCCTTTCAATCCCCTCAGAGCCAGCTCTTCTTCCTTCCATTTTATCATCTGATAGCGTAGAAAGGTGTTTGTTAACTAGTCTTTCATTGATTATTGTATCATTACTACATGATGATAGAGTGATAAAAACTATAACAAGTAATTTATTAATCATAATTAAATGTTCATTATTTTATTAAATTGCGGGAAAATTACTGTTTTGAATAAATCTTTACTAATTATTTTATTTTTATTTTCATTTAATTTTCTTTCTGCACAGCAATGGAAACAAATGATTAATGATCCTTCAATAAATGTATATGAAGTAGTTGCTGAAGCAGAATCTTATTTTCAAAATATTAACAAAAATGCTAAAGGTTCTGGCTGGAAAAAATATCAAAGATGGTTATATGAAAATGAACCCAAATTTTATCCCTCTGGTGATAGAAGTAATGTAGATCCCTATTTCGTTTCTAAAGAGTTTAAAAATTTTTTAAAAAATAATAGTAAGCAAGAAAAATCTCTTTTTGATAACGGATGGGAAGAACTTGGACCTTATTATATTGAACAAGTAACTGGACATTATGCTGTTGGTTTAGGGAGAGTTGAATCGTTTTATTCAGACCCTAATGATTCTAATAGAATATATTTAGGATCAAGAAGTGGTGGATTTTGGAGGACAGTAGATGGCGGGGATAGTTGGACTAATACAACTGATTTTTTATATGCAGCTGGTGTAAATACTATAGCAGTTTCACCCAATAATCCAAATCATGTTCTTATAAACGTGAGAAACTCAAATAATGGTGTTACGCATGGAATTTATCAATCTACTGATGGAGGAGAAACCTGGAACATAACCAATTTCAATCCAGATAACCTTGGCTGGGGAGGTTTAGGAACTTATAATAGTATTTATAAGATTTCTTACCACCCTACTATAGATAATTTGGTATTTATTGGTACATCGGAAGGCTTATTTCGTTCTACAGATAATTTAAATACATGGGTCAATTCTGCTACTGGTAATTCTTGGGAATGGAATTATAATTTCACTCAAATTGATTTTCATTCAACAAATGAGAATATTATATATACTGCAAGCTATGAGGTAGATTCTAAAATATATATATCAAATGATGCAGGCTTAACATTTAGTGGCTCTAATACTATCTCTGGAAATTCTAGTAATATTAAATTGTCTGTTTCTGCTGCATGTACTGATTGCATTTATGTAGGAAGTAGTGATGGTATATGGAAGTCAACAGATAATGGTCAAAATTTTACTCTTATTTCTAATCCTGGAATTAGTAATTACGGCGCTTTTGCTGTAAGTGATGTTGACACCAATTATATGCTGTTTGGTGATATCGATACTCACAGAAGTACTGATGGTGGTGCTACGTTCAATCAAGCTACATATTGGTCCACAGGAAATGCTAATTATAATACTACAGGAACATATGTGCACGCAGACATTAGAGGGGCTCGTTCTGAAAATGGAGTGTTTTGGGTTAACACTGATGGCTTTTTGTGTAAAAGTTTAGATAACGGTGTTTCATGGGAGATTTATGAAGGTCAATCTATTCGTGAGAATTATTGTCTTGGATTAAGTCAATCTAATCATGAAAGAACCATATCTGGTTCTCAAGATAATGGAACAAGTATAAAGACTGAAAACTCTTGGATTGAATTTTATGGTGCAGATGGTATGGAAGGAATCATACATCCTTTAAATGATGATTGGATGATTGGAAGTTTCCAATTTGGCGGAAAAAGAAGAACAAAAGATGGGGGATTAACACAAGGTGGTATTAATCCGAGTGGTTTTGATGGAGATTGGATAGCTCCCGTATTATACGACCCTAACAATCAAATGAAAATTTTTGCTATGGATGATATGGTATATAGTAGTGATGATTTTGGTTCAACATGGACAGAGTTAGGAGCACCAAATTTTTCTGGTAATGTATCAAATGCAGCAATTGCTGAAAACAATTCAAATATCCTAGCTGTTTCTAATTATCAGGCAATTGAAAAATCTATTGATGGTGGATATACATATACAGATATTAAAGGATCTCTTCCAAATCAATTTATTACTGATATTGCTTTTGATCCTAATGATGATAATGTTATTGTGGTCACTTATGGAAATTACAATTATGACAACAATAAAGTATTTATTACAATTGATCAAGGAGCATCATGGCAGAATATAACTTATAATCTAGGAAATATTCCCGTAAGATCTGTTGTAATTGACCATACAGATGCTTCAACAATATACCTTGGTACTGAGATTGGAGTTTACAAAAAATCTATGTTAGAAAATTCTTGGACCTTATATAATCAAGATTTACCTAACATGTCAGTACTTGAATTAGAAATAATGTACGGATCAAATACACTTCGTGCAGCCACTTGGGGAAGAGGATTATGGGAATTTACCTTAGATGGTAGACAAAGTTTTCCGTCAATATTAACTACTAGAATCACAAACCAACCTACAGATACTCAACCAAAAGTTGATATAGATCAGTTTGTAACATCAACTATTTCTTATGATGGAGAAATAGCAAATGCTTACATTCAATGGTCAACTGATATATCTAGTGTAGTAAATACTACCACAATGATAAACACTTCTGATATTACGTGGGTTACTGATTCTCCAATACCTAATCAAACAGAAGGAACAAAAGTTTATTTTAAAGTCTTTGCTGAAGGAGATAATAATGATATTACGGAAACTTACAGATATATGTATGAAGTTAAGGCCAATGTTCTTTGTACACCATCCATGGATTGTTCTTATAATGATGGATTTCAGTTAGTTCAAGTAGGCGATATAAATAATCCTTCAGGATGTGAAGGTTATGGAGATTTCATGGATTTATCAACTGATTTGGAGCAAGGTTCAAATAATCAGATGACTGTTACAACAGGTTATGGTGATCAGTATGTAAAAGTTTGGATAGATTACAATGATGATTTAGATTTCACCTCAGATGAGGTTGTTATAGATAATTATGTAATTGCGCCTGGCCAGGCTGCAGGATCTTATACTGAAACAATTGATTTCGTAATTCCTGAAAATGCTACTCTAGGAGAGCATATTTTGAGAGCTAAAGCTAATTGGAGTGGCGATGTTCCTGCAGACGCATGTGCTGAAACAACCTATGGGGAAACAGAGGATTATATGGTAAATATTGTTGAATCGTCCTTAGGATTGATTGAAAACAATTTTGAGTATAAACCTTTAGTATATCCTAATCCTACTGTTGGAAATTTCTCGATTGATTTAGGAATTATTTACAATAATGTTTCAATAACATTAACTGATATAAATGGAAGAATAATTCAATTCAAGAATAATCTATATGGAAGATTCTTTGACTTAGAAATAGATAATTCATCAGGCATGTATCTTCTAATAGTTGAATCTGGAAAAAATAAAGCTGTGATTCGAATTATTAAGAATTAGAAGCTATAATTATTAATAAAAACTACTTCTAATATTAAGGGCTGCGGCAATAATATCTACTCTTGAAATTATTCCTAAAATTCTATTTGATACCATTACTGGAAATCTTTTTCTTTTTAGTCTTAAAAATTTTTCAGCAGCATCAAAAATTGTTTCATTCGGCGAAATAGAATCTACATTTTCAGTCATGTACTTTGAAACAGTAGTCTTTGACATTGGCATATTATAATATCGGCTATCAACAATTTGCTTCATTAAATCTGTTTCTGATATAATACCAATTAATTTTCCAGACTTATTAATTATAGGAGCTCCGGATATTTTCTTTTCTAGTAAAACTCTTTTCACTTCAAATATAGAATCTGATTTATGAAATGTAATTACTTCTTTAGACATGTAATCTTTGACTAGAATATTTTGTAAAGATTTTCTAACTATTTTTTTAGATGGGCTTTTAAAATTAATTACGGACATGGACATAAAATACAAAAAAAAATTTAATTTACTTTCTATATTATTGATTATCAATGTTTAACAAGAAAAATTAATACAGTTTTATATTCGTAATTTTCAATTTTTTAACTATGAAAAAAATCTATTTTTTTTCAATATAATGTCCTATATTTATCCTCTTCATTATTAATAAAACAATCAGTTATGAAAAATTTTTTATTTCTTTTAATTGCAGTTTTTACATTTTCGTGTAATCAAACTGATCAAAAAAAATCTAAAGAAGCATCTTCCCATGAAAATATGATGGTTCTTGTAGTAAATTACGAATTACAAGACATGAGTCTTGAAGATCATGCAAAGCTTGGATCTGAGGTTGCGCCAAATTTTAAACCAGAAAACATTGATGGTCTTATTGGAAAGACCTTTATTGGAAATGTAGATACTGGGGTTTTTGGTGGGGTTTACTATTTTAAAAGCAAGGAATCTGTTGACACATATTTAGATTCTGAGCTATGGAAA
>JABHWD010000008.1 GCA_018657955.1 Flavobacteriaceae bacterium
AACATCACCATATCCACAAACTACTACTCTTTTTCCTGCTAGCATAATATCAGTAGCTCTTCTTACTGCATCTACTGCACTTTCTTTACAACCATATTTATTATCAAACTTAGATTTTGTTACAGAATCATTGACATTAATCGCAGGCATCAGAAGCGTACCATTCTTAACTCTTTCATACAGTCTGTGAACTCCTGTGGTTGTTTCCTCAGATAATCCCTTAATTCCAGCAACTAATTCTGGATATTCATCAAGGACCATATTTGTTAGATCACCCCCGTCATCTAATATCATGTTTAAAGGTTTCTTTGCATCACCAAAAAATAAAGTTTGCTCTATACACCAATTAAACTCTTCTTCATTCATCCCTTTCCATGCATAAACAGGAATTCCATTAGCTGCAATAGCTGCAGCAGCATGATCTTGAGTTGAAAAAATATTACATGAACTCCAAGTAACATCTGCACCTAGATCGACAAGAGTCTCGATTAAGACTGCTGTTTGTATTGTCATGTGAAGACATCCTGCAATTCTTGCATCCTTAAGGGGCTTTTCGTTCTTATACCTTTCTCTTAGGGCCATTAAGCCAGGCATTTCAGCCTCTGCAAGATTAATTTCTTTTCTACCCCAATCTGCAAGTGAAATATCTTTCACTTTATAGGTGCTAAACTTATTATCTGTCTTGTTTTTCATGCGTATATTTATAATTTCAAAAGTAGTTTTAAAAATCAATATTATCAAATGCCATTTCTTAAAGAATTCATAATTAATGAAAAAACTAAAATTAAACTTTGGAAAGTAATAACAGGGGAGTTAAATCCAGAAGAATTAAATAATGATGACAAAGAGTTATTAAAACTAAAGAAGAGTAATATTTTAAGAGAACAATTTTTGGCAACTAGAAAAGTTTTGGCTCTAGAAAATACTGATTATAAAATTACTTATGACATTAATGGGAAGCCGTCACTAAATACTAATTCTAATATTTCAATATCCCATTCATATGAAATTGCAGCTATAGCAATTTCTGATAATTCTAAAATTGGATTAGATATCCAATTAAATGGAAATAAAATATTTAATATTCAACATAAGTTCTTGAACCCTTCAGAAAAATTAAATATTGGTGAAAATCCTAGTTTAATCATTCTAACAATGATATGGACCTCTAAGGAATCTATATATAAAGCGATTGGTCTAAAAGGCACTTCTTTGTCAAATAATATTATAATTGATAAAGTAGTAGAAAAAGATAAAACAGGAATAGGGTACTATATAAATGGAACAGAAAAAGTTAAATTTGATTTGAAATTCTTTTATATAGATGAATACACTATATGTTATGCATATCAAAATCCTAAATTATGAGTGAAATAGTTGATTTTCTTTTCTCTCAGTATTCATCTTACTCAGATTCTTTTATTTTTCTAGAACTTTTTGCTGTCATAATGAATATTATTAGCGTTGTGTATGCAAAACAAAATAATATTCTTGTATATCCAACAGGACTTATTGGCACTGGAATTTTTGTTTATATTTTATTTAATTTTTACTTACTAGGAGACATGATTATTAATGGATATTTCTTTATAATGTCAATTTACGGTTGGTACTATTGGTCAAGAAAAAAAGATGAAGTAGTAATAAATAATATATCTAAACTTTATAAAAAGGAACATCTACAATTGATTTTACTGGCTCTAGGTAGTCTTATATTTATTTATATTATCTATGATCAATTTGATAAATGGAATAGTTGGACTGCTTATGTAGACACT
Organism: Flavobacteriaceae bacterium; assembly: GCA_018657955.1. Taxonomy (GTDB): domain Bacteria; phylum Bacteroidota; class Bacteroidia; order Flavobacteriales; family Flavobacteriaceae. Next base: position 1,779 of record JABHWD010000008.1, read on the forward strand.
TTAACTACTGCTATTTTCTTTGTAGCAATGTGGCTTATGGCCAAAAGAAAGGTTGAGAGTTGGATATTCTGGATTATAGGAGACATAATAACGATTCCTCTATATTTTTATAAAGGATTAACCATTTCTTCAATACAGTATCTTATTTTTACAGTGTTAGCTATATTAGGCTACATATCATGGAAGAAAACCTTACTCAAGAACAGTCATTAATAAAAAGAATTGTCATTTGTGGACCTGAATCAACAGGTAAATCTTCTATGACAGAAAATCTTTCAGTTTATTTTAAAACTAATTATGTTAATGAGTTTGCAAGAGAATTTCTTCAAAAAAAATGGGAGACTATTAATGAAGTTTGTACAAAAGAGGACCTTCTTAAGATAGCTAAAGGTCAAATAGAATTAGAAAACAAAAAGATTAAAACTGCAAGCAAGCTGATCTTCTGTGACACTAATATTTCAACCACGCTTGCCTGGTCTAAAACTCATTTTGATGGATTCTGTGATCCTTGGCTTTTGAGTCAGTCAAAACTTTTAAAATATGACTACTATTTACTACTAAATACAGATGTTGCTTGGATAAAAGATGATCTAAGAGATACTCCAAACGATCGTGAAAAGATGTTTTTAGCACATAAATTTGAACTTGACAATCTAAATGTTAATTATGATATTATTGAGGGATCAGATTTTGATAAAAGACTAATACAAGCAGTGGATTATATTAAAAAAAGTATTAATTTCGAATAGAATTGGGGTGCTTAAAGTAAGCTGAGATTACACCCACAGAACTTAGACAGGTAATACTGTGAAAGGAATTTATTATGAAAAAATACATATTTTTTGTACTGATTA
>JABHWD010000009.1 GCA_018657955.1 Flavobacteriaceae bacterium
AGATCCTTTTTGAAAATGTCAAGGGATGAATGGGATCAGGTAATTGATGTAAATATTAATTCCTTATACGTAACTACTAGAGCAGTATTACCTCATATGAGAGAAGCAAAGTATGGAAGAATAATAAATGCATCATCAATTAATGCTTTTCAAGGAGCTTTTGGACAAGCAAATTATTCTGCTTCAAAAGCTGCAATTGCTGGATTCACAAGAGCTCTTTGTAAGGAAACAGGGAAACACAATATAACAGTTAATGCAGTAGCTCCTGGTTTTATTAAATCTGAAATGTCTGATTCAATGCCGCCAGAAGTTATCAAAGCAGGTGTTGCAATGATTCCTGTTGGCAGAATTGGTACTCCTGAAGATATGGGCCATGTATACCTGTTCCTTGCTTCAAAAGAGGCTAGTTTTGTTAGCGGTATTGTATTGCATGCAAATGGAGGAGCAATGCCAATGTAATTTTAGTATATGAAAGAATCAATAAAAAATAAATTTAATCTAGAGGGAAAAGTTGCTATAATAACTGGTGCAAGTAAAGGGATAGGGAAATCTATTGCTAAAGGTTTTATTGAATTTGGAGCAAAAGTAGTTATCAGTTCTAGAGATCAAAATTCTTTGGAAGAAGTTGCAAAAGAATTAGGGCAAGAAAATATTTTACCAATTCAATGTCATGTTGGAAAAGATAAAGATATAATTAACTTAGTCAATTCAGTAGCTAAAACTTTTGGAAGAATAGATGTTTTGGTTAATAATGCAGCAACTAATCCTTTTTATGGTGAATTAACAAATACTGACAACGAATTATTTGATAAGGTTATTAATGTAAATTTGAAAGCTCCTTATCTATTGGCAAATAAATGTCTTCCTTTTATGAAAAAAAATAGTTATGGAAGTATTATTAATATTGCCTCAGTTGAGGGCCTTAAACCGAGTGAGAATTTAGGAGTATATAGTATTAGTAAATCTGCATTAATTATGCTTACAAAATCACAGGCTAAAGAATGGGGAAAATATGGAATTAGATCAAATGCTATATGTCCAGGATTAATAAAAACTAAATTTAGCTCCGCTCTATGGACTAATGAAAACGTGCTAAGTAAAGTAAAAAATGATTTACCATTAAGGAAAATTGCTGAACCAGATGATATGGCAGGGTTAGCATGTTTCCTTGCATCAGAAGCATCTAATTATTGTACAGGATCAGTGTTTGTTGCTGATGGAGGTCATATGATTGCAGGATAATAATAAAAGAATAAAATGTCAGAACAAAATATTATAAATAAAGCTTATTCTACAGAAATTGATGAATTATCTGATCTAAAAAATTATGTTGGTAAAGAAGTAGGACTTTCAGAATGGACTACAATAACACAAGATCAAATAAATTCTTTTGCAAGAATTACTGATGATAATCAATGGATTCATATTAACCCTGAACTATGTGAAAAACATTCTCCATACAAAAAGCCTGTAGCTCATGGATTCTTAGTATTATCACTTGCCCCTAAGTTTTGTTATGAGACCCTTAAACTCAATAATGTAAGCATGGGAGTCAATTATGGTTGCGATAAAGTTAGATTTATGAATGCTACAAGAGTTAATTCTTCAATTAGAGCTAGAATTTCAGTGATTTCATGTGAAGATATAGAAGGTGGAATTAAGTATAAACTAAACATCGTGTATGAATTAAAAGATCAAGAAAAACCAGCATGTGTAGCTGAGTTTATTGCTATAGCTTATAAATAAAAATTAAAATATGGAAGCAGTATTATATAAAATAGAGAATGGTGTTGCAATTGTAACATTAAATCGTCCTGAGAGATACAATGCTGTCAATCAAGATATAATTGAAGGTTTAAATGATGCCTTTAATAAAGTAAAAAATGATAAAAATGTAAGATGTGTAGTAATGAATGGATCTGGTAGAGGATTCTGTGCTGGAGCTGATATGACAATTTTTGGTGAAAACGTCACTCCTGAGCAAAGAAGCGACTACATAATTGAAACATATCAGCCTTTAATTAATAAATTTACACAATTGAATAAACCAGTTATAGGAGCCATTAATGGAAGTGCTGCAGGTGTTGGTGCTTCATTTGCATTAGCATGTGACTTTAGAGTAATGGGTCATAGTAGTTCTATTTATTTTGCATTTATAAATATTGCTATAGGACCAGATGGAGGTGGTAGTTGGCTACTAGCTAGACAGGTTGGATATAGTAAAGCATTAGAAATAGCTACTAGCGGTAAAAAAATTAGTGGAGAAGATTGTTATAAACTTGGATTAACAAACAAACTAGTTGAAGATGATAAAATATTGGAAGAAGCAATTAATTGGGCGCAAGAATTAGCTAAAAAACCAACATTAGCAATTGGCATAACTAAAGAAGATATGATGTTTTCAGTTAATAATAGTTTACATGATACTATCGCCTTTGAAGCTAAAAAACAGATAATAGCCTTTAAAAGTCAAGACCACATAGAAGGAGTTACTGCATTTGTAGAAAAAAGAATGCCAAATTTTAAGGGAAAATAATTTAATTAATTATGGATTTTACAGAAATAAAAAATACTATAAAAGAATTTGTTGAAAAGGAATTGTTTTCTTTAGAACCTTGGATATTAAATTCAAGCTGGGAAGAAAAGTTGCCAAAACTCAATGAACTTAGAGAAAAGGTTAAAAAAATGGACCTTTGGCTTCCTCAAATTCCAAAAGAATATGGCGGATTAGGATTAACATTAGAGCAATATGGCGAAGTGAGTGAAATTCTAGGGGCTAGTCCTTATGGTTTTTATGTTTTTAATTGTCAAGCACCTGATGCTGGAAACATGGAAATATTAATGGAATTTGGTACTGATGAACAAAAAGAAAAATACTTAAATCCTCTTTTAGAAGGAAAAATAAGAAGTTGTTTTGCTATGACTGAACCTGATTTTGCTGGTTCAAACCCCGTTAATATGGGGACTATTGCAATTAAAAAAGATGGCAATTATATAATAAATGGGCATAAGTGGTTTACCTCTGGGTTTGATGGAGCAAATTTTGCTATAGTTATGTTAATAACTGATCCAAAAAGTGAAAATCCTCATAAAAAAGCAAGTCAAATAATTATTCCTACAGATTGTGAAGGAGTTAAATTTATCAGAAATGTGTCTATAATGGGACACCCTGGTGGAGGTTGGGAAAGCCATGCTGAAATAAAATTTAAAAATGTTAAAGTTCCTCTATCAAATGTCCTAGGCAGTGATGGAGAAGGATTTTCAATAGCACAAAAGAGACTAGGCCCAGGAAGAATACACCATTGTATGCGTTGGATAGGCATGTGCGAGCGTTCTTTTGATTTAATGTGTAAAAGAGCTACAAGTAGAGAATTAGCGCACGGTAAATTACTTGCAGACAAGCAAACAATACAAAATTGGATTGCTGAATGTAGAGCAGAGATAAATGCAGCAAGATTAATGGTTAAGGATGCTGCGCATAAGATTGATACACAAGGGGCGTATAAAACTAGAAATGAAATTTCAATAATTAAATTCTATTGTGCAAATGTTCTTCAAAAGGTTGTAGACTATGCAATTCAGGTTCATGGAGCTCTTGGAGTAACTGATGACACTATACTTGCTTCATATTATAGACACGAGAGAGCAGCAAGAATATATGATGGTGCAGATGAAGTTCATAAAAGTAGAGTTGCTAGACAAATCCTAAAAAAATATAGAAATGTCTGATTCCAAAAATAAACAAGAGATTATCGAAGAGATTGGAAGTTATTTTGAAAGAGTCTTCAAAGTTTAACTTATAAATTTTATGAATAAAGCTTTTGCTGACAAATCCGTTGATATTAGACAAGGAGAAGAGTTAAATATTGAAAATCTTCAAAAATATTTGCTGGATACCTTAGAAATATCAGGTGAAATTAATATTTCGCAATTCCCTAGTGGATTCTCAAATCTTACTTACCTAATTAAAATAGGAAAAGAAGAGCTCGTCTTAAGAAGACCTCCCTATGGTGCTAAAATTAAATCTGGACATGATATGTCAAGGGAATACAATATTTTAGCAAAACTATACCCTCTATATAGTAAAGTTCCTAAAGTTATATGTTTCTGTAGTGATGAGTCAATCATAGGAAGTCCATTTTATTTAATGGAAAGAATTAATGGTGTAATTTTAAGAGCAAATTCCCCTATAAATAAGTCATTAGATCCCACGACAATAAAAAAAATCTCTAATAATTTTATTGATAACTTTGTAGAACTTCACTCTATAGATATTAGAAAGTCAAAATTAAATGAGATTGGATTTATCAATGGTTATAATGAAAGACAAATTAAAGGATGGATAAACAGGTATAAAAAATCAAAAGTTGAAGAATATGATAATTTGGAAAAATCTGCAAAATGGTTATTAAATAATATTCCAAAAGAAAGTTCATCGTCTTTAATACACAATGATTATAAGTATGACAATATAGTTCTTGATATAAATAATATTTCAAAAATAATTTCTGTTTTAGATTGGGAAATGTCAACCATCGGTGATCCTTTAATGGATCTTGGTACTACTTTAGGCTATTGGACTAATCATAATGATACAGATTTTATGAAGAAATTAAATCTTAATCCATCATCACTCCCTGGAAACCCAACTAGGGATGATTTTGTCAATCAGTATGCTTTAAAATCCAAAATAGAAATAAATAACATTACTTTTTATTACGTTTACGGATTATTTAAAATTGCTGTTATTGTTCAACAAATTTATTTTAGATATAAAAAAGGACTTACTAAAGATGATAGGTTTAAAGAATTAAATTTGTGGATAGAAGATTTAGCATTAATTGCAAATCAATCAATTAATAAGAAGAAATTAGATAATTTGTTTTAAAATAGAACTTATGAGCAACGTAGATTATAAGGTTTTTAGAAATGAAACTAGAGAATGGCTAGAAAATATCTGCCCTAAAAGTATGACAGGAAAAGTAAATGATGTTGCAGAACTATATTGGGGCGGTATAAATGCAGAATTCATAAGTGATGATCAAAAACATTGGTTTGAAGCTATGTATAGTAAAGGCTGGATTGCTCCAAATTGGGGGAAAAGATATGGAGGTGGCGAATTAGATACTCAACAGCATAAAATTCTAATTGAAGAGATGAATAAATTAAAATGTAAGCCCCCACTATTTAGTTTTGGAATATCAATGCTAGGTCCAGCATTACTCAAATTTGCTACTCAAGAACAAAAAGACAAGTATTTAAATCAAATAACAAAAGGAGAAATAAAATGGGCTCAGGGATATAGTGAGCCAAATGCAGGAAGTGATTTAGCAGGATTACAATGTAAAGCTGAAGATAAAGGTGATTATTTCTTGGTAAATGGATCTAAAATTTGGACCTCATATGGGGATAAAGGAGATTGGATCTTTTGTTTAGTAAAAACAGATTTTGAAGTAAAAAAACAAATGGGAATTAGTTTTATATTAATTGACATGAAATCTGAAGGGGTAAGCACTAGACCCATTAAGTTGATAAGTGGAAAATCTCCCTTTACTGAAACCTTCTTTGACAATGTTAAAGTACCAAAAGAAAATATTATAGGAGAACTGAATAAAGGCTGGACTATTGCAAAATATCTCTTAACACATGAAAGGCAAATGATAGGTGGTGTGGGTGGTAATGATGGAAAATTTGATCCAAGAAAGATTGCTTCAGAATATACAGATGATATCGACGGAAAAATTTCTGATCCAATATTAAGAAATGAATTGGCAGAATATGAAATGAACGATAAAATTTTTTCTATGACAATTGAAAGAGCTATAGATGAAGAAAAAGCTGGAAATAATTCTGGGGCAATCTCTTCACTATTTAAATATTATGCAACTGAATTGAATCAAGAGAGAATGGAATTAATTATGGCATTATCTGGACATAGTCAAATGATAATGGATAGTGAAAAAACTAAAAATGGCTACATCGCAAAACAATTCCTTAGAAGTAAAGGAAATACAATTGAAGGAGGAACATCAGAAGTTCAATTAAATATAATCGCAAAAAATATTTTAGAACTACCAAATAAATAATTATGGCATTAGTATTAAATGAAGAACAAAAATTATTAAAAGAATCAGTAAAAGATTTTTTTGATTCTAAAGAAAAAATTAGTGCTCTTAGAAAAATACGTGATGAGGGGAAAGACCTATATGACGAAAATCTTTGGAAAGAAATGTGTGAAATGGGATTAACTGGATTGATAATCCCTGAAAATTATGGCGGATTAAATTTTGGATATGTAGCACTTGGACAAGTCCTTGAATTAATTGGTAGAAATTTGGTTATTTCACCATTAATTTCTACAAGCCTTATGAGTACAACTATAATTAATACGATTGGTAATGAAAATAAGAAAAAACAATTCCTTAAAAAAATTGCATTAGGAGAAATAACTATGAGTTTTGCATATCAAGAAAAATCAAATTTTGATCCTTATTTTATTAACACAATTGCTGAATCAGATGGAGACAGTTATATAATTAATGGAGAAAAATTTTATGTTTTAGATGCAAATATATCTGATTATATTATTGCATTAGTAAAAATTGAAAATGGAAGTCTTGGATGTTGTATAATTAATTCTAATGCAGAAGGTCTTAAAACAGAAAAAACTGAATTTATGGATACCAGAAATAGAGGTAATATTGAATTTAATAATGTTTCTGTTTCAAAAGAAAATTTTATAGAAATAAAATTAGAAGATTTAGATAAAATTTATAATATTATCTCAATAGGCATATCATCTGAGATGCTTGGCATTTCAATTGAAGCCTTTGAAAGAACCATCCAATACCTAAAAGAAAGAGAACAATTTGGAGTTCCAATAGGATCATTTCAAGCATTACAACATAGAGCTGCAAAAATGTTTATAGAAATTGAATTATCAAGATCTGTAGTTTTTAAAGCGCTTAAAGCAATTGATGATAATTCCCAAAATTTAAGTGAGTTAGCATCTCTATGCAAATCTAAATTAGGCAGAACAGTTAAACTTGTTACAAATGAGGCTATACAAATGCATGGTGGCATAGGAATGACGGATGATATAGATATAGGGCTCTTTCTTAAAAGAGCTAGAGTTGCACAACAATCTTTAGGTGATTACAATTATCATTTAAATAGATATGCAGACATAAGTGGATACTAATTTCTGTTAACTAGTTTTTGATTTTTTTAATTTTTCAAGTTGAAATTCTATTTCTGAATCTTCAATTTTTGTAAATAATAATTCTGCTTCATTAATTCTAATACCTGGTTTTATTAATAGATCTCCGGCTAAAATCTTTTCCCATTCCCATTTAACATCATGATTTTCATGATTAAGTATTCTCTTTAATTTATTAGAGGAAAATGGTAAAAAAGGTTCTCCTATAATAGCCAAAATAGATGAAATTTGAAGTGATACAAATATTATATTGTTAACTTTTTTTGGATCAGTTTCAAAAATTTTCCACGGTTCTTGATCAGCCAAATATTTGTTTCCATGCCTGGCTATATTTATATACTCATTACAAGATTCTCTAAACTTGAATTTCTCAACAAGTTTATTAATTAATACTACCGATTCATTTACTTTTTGTAAAACCTGCAAGTCTTTTTTGTCCAAATTGACTGGTTTAGGGATAATACCATCATAATACTTGTTTGTAAGAACTACAACCCTATTGATAAAATTTCCATAAATTGCTACTAATTCATTGTTATTTCTTGCTTGAAAGTCTTTCCATGTAAAATCATTATCCTTGTTTTCAGGTGCATTTACAGTTAATACATATCTTAAAGCATCCTGTTTGTTTGAGAATTCCTTCAAATAATCAGGCAACCATACAGCCCAATTATTAGATGTAGATATTTTTGCTCCTTCTAAATTTAGGAATTCATTAGCAGGAACATTTTTTGGAAGAATATAATCTCCATGTGCTTTAAGCATTGCAGGAAATATTATACAATGAAATACAATATTGTCCTTTCCAATAAAATGAATTAATTCTGTTTCAGGATTTTTCCAATACTTTTCCCAATCTAAATTCTTCTTTTCTGCCCATTCCTTAGTTGATGATATATATCCAATAGGAGCATCAAACCAAACGTATAATACCTTTCCGTTAGAGTCCTCTAATGGGACTGCCACACCCCATTCTAAATCCCTAGTAACAGCTCTTGGCTTTAGCCCGTCATCTAACCATGATTTACACTGGCCATAAACATTTATTTTCCAATCAGATTTATGTTGCTTTAAGATCCAGTCTTCTAAAAAGGACTGGAACTTATCTAACTTTAAATACCAATGTTTTGTTTTTTTTAAAGTTGGAGAATTTCCAGTTATTGCTGACTTTGGATTAATTAAATCAATAGCATTATGACTAGTTCCACATTTTTCACACTGATCTCCATAGGATTTTTCATAATCGCATTTAGGACAAACACCAAGTATAAATCGATCTGGTAAAAATTGATTTGCTTCTAAATCAAAAAATTGTTCAGTAGTTATTTCTTTAAAAAAATTGTTATCATATAGATTTAAAAAAAAATCAGATGCAGTTTTATGATGTAATTTTGAAGATGTCCTGGAATAGTTGTCAAAAGAAATTCCAAAATCTTCAAATGATTGTTTTATATTACTATGATATCTATCTACAATGTCTTTTGGAGTTACATTCTCCTTCCTGGCTTTTATGGTAATTGGAACTCCGTGTTCATCACTCCCGCATATATATGCAACATCATTGCCAATTAATCTCATAAATCTTGAAAAGATATCTGCGGGGATATATACACCTGCTAAATGCCCTATATGAATAGGCCCATTAGTATAAGGAAGTGCTGCAGTTATAGTAAAAGTTTTCTTCAATATTTATTGATTATATTAGTAAATGTAAACATTTTGCACCTTAATAAGAAGGGGAATTTAGTAAGTTCTTTTATATTTATTAAAAATTAAAATTATGAATTTAAACAAGTTATTTTACTTATGTTTAACAATTTTGATAACAATAAACACAACAACTAAAATTTTTTCAAAAGATTTAAAAGAGATGGATAATAATTTGATTAGACCTGAATATCTTAAGGTTGGAGATACTATTGCAATAATAGCTCCATCAGGTGTTCTTAATGACCATGAGAATTACATCAATAAAGCTAAGAAGCTGTTAGAAAGCTGGGAATTAAATGTCATTATTGGAAAAAATGTTTTTAATAATTATGGGCATTTTTCAGGAACTGATAAAGAAAGAACTAAAGATTTTCAAAGAGCATTAGATGATAAAACTATCAGTGCAATTTGGTGTGCAAGGGGTGGTTATGGAGCTATGAGAATTATTGATGATCTTGATTATACTGAATATTTAAAAACCCCAAAATGGATAATAGGTTATTCAGATATTACAGCAATTCATAATGACTTACATATTCTAGGCAGTGAATCAATTCATAGTATAATGTGTAAAAGTCTAGAAGATAAAAACATTAATAATGATCGATCAATTCAAGCATTAAAAGATGTTTTATTTGGGAATAAACTTTCATATAATTTTAATAATAAACCAGAAAATAAATTAGGAAAAACATCAGGTCAAATTGTAGGAGGAAATTTAACCTTACTTCACGGTCTAATAGGATCAAAATCATCAATTAATACTGATGGCAAAATATTATTTATAGAGGATCTTGGAGAATATCATTATCATATTGACAGAATGTTTATATCACTAAAAAGGGCTGGATATTTTGATAATTGTAATGGACTTGTGGTTGGGGATTTTAGTGATCTTAGAGAAAATACTACACCTTTTGGAAAGAATATAAAAGAAATTATTTTAGATGCTGTTAAAGAGTTTAATTTTCCAGTTCTATTTGATTTTCCTGCCGGACATGAAGAATTAAATATGCCCATAATTCTTGGAAGAAATATAATCATGGATATTAATAGTTCAAAATCTACTATTGAATTTTTATAATTTTTTCTAATAATTCATAAGCTAAATCTATGGAATAGATTTTAAAAAATTTAATAACCATTCTACTTCCATGATTTGTATTTTTTTCTGAAATATCAGATAATTCAGGATTTGTATTAACAAAATCAATTAATGCTTTAAAATTTTGAATGTCATTTATATCTTCACCATTTCCAATATAATGACATATCAATGTATTTTTTTTTAGTATAATTTTATCAAAACCTAACTTTATGCCTATCCACTTTAATTCGATACTTTTTAATAAATCAATCACTTGCAATGGTAATTTTCCAAATCTGTCAATTAGATTATTATTAAAAATCTCTAAATCATTGTTTGTACTGATTTTATTTAATTCTGAGTATAATTTTAATCTTTCTGAGTTAGAATTGATATAATAATCAGGAAATAATAATTCGAAATCTGTGTCAAAATTAAGTTGTCTTTTATATAATTTTTCTTGATTCAGCGGTAATTCTTTAAATTCTTTATTTTTTAATTCTTCTATTGCTTCATCTAGAATTTTCTGATAAGTTTCAAATCCCATTTCATTAATAAAACCTGATTGTTCACCTCCTAATAAATCTCCAGCTCCTCTAATTTCTAAATCTTTCATGGCAATATTAAACCCACTTCCTAGTTCTGAATAATATTCTAAAGCTGTAATTCTTTTCCTTGCTTCATCAGTCATTGTTGAATATTCTGGGGTCACTAAATAGCAAAATGCTTTTTTATTACTTCTACCTACTCTACCTCTCATTTGGTGTAGATCGCTTAAACCGAAATAATTTGCATTATTAATGAAAATTGTATTAGCATTTGGCACGTCCAGACCACTTTCAATAATGGTCGTACTAACTAAAACATCAAAATCTCCATTAATAAACTTAATTATTAGTTCTTCTAATTTTTTCCCTTTTAACCTACCATGTGCAACTTCAATTTTAGCTTCTGGAACTAATCCTTTAAGTAAATCAGCAATTTCATTAATATTATTAATTTTATTGTTTACAAAAAAGACTTGTCCACCTCTAATTATTTCATAATTTATAGCATCCATTATAATTTTATTATCAAATCTAATCACCTGAGTGTCTATCGGATGTCTATTAGGTGGGGGGGTGGTAATAATTGACAAGTCTCTTGCAGCCATTAAGCTAAATTGAAGTGTCCTGGGGATAGGAGTTGCTGATAGAGTTAATATATCTATATTTTGTTTTAGAGTTTTTAATTTCTCTTTAACTGCTACTCCAAATTTTTGTTCTTCATCAATAATTAAAAGTCCTACATTTTTATACTTAATCTTTTGATTTATTATCTGATGAGTTCCAATAATTATATCAATTTTACCATTAGATAAATTATAAATAATATCACTTTTTTCTTTTGAAGATCTAAATCTATTTAAATAGTCTATAGAAATAGGGAATTCTTTTAACCTACTAGTAAAAGTTTTATAATGCTGAAAAGCCAATATTGTTGTTGGCACTAAAATAACTACTTGTTTATTGTTATCAACTGCCTTAAATGCAGCCCTTATAGCAACCTCTGTTTTCCCAAAACCTACATCTCCACAAACCAGTCTGTCCATTGGCTGATCACTTTCCATATCAGACTTAATTTCACTAGTTACTTTTATTTGATCATCAGTGTCTTCATAAATAAAAGAAGCTTCTAATTCAGTTTGCAAAAAAGTGTCCATAGAATATCTAAATCCTTTCTTCCTTTTTCTTTCAGCATATAATTTAATTAAATCGTAAGCAATTTCTTTTACCCTTGACTTAGTCTTTTGTTTTAATAACGCCCAGGCCTTACTGCCTAATTTATATATTCTTGGTGCCTTACCTTCTTTACCACTATATTTTGATATCTTATATAATGAATGGATGCTTAAATATAAAATATCTCTTTCTCCATAAAACAGTTTAATAGCTTCTTGATTCTTTCCATCAACCTCTATTTTTTGCAATCCTCCAAAAATTCCAATTCCATGATCAATATGTGTAATGTAATCACCCTTGCTTAACTTATTAATTTGTTTTAGGCTTATTGCTCTTTTATTGAAATATCTTTTTTTAAATCTAAACTTATGATACCTTTCAAAAATTTGATGATCTGTATAACATGCCAATCTATTTTCCTCATCAATAAATCCTGACGAAATAGGCATAATTAGAGTTTTATAATTTACATTCGATTCTAAGTCATTGAAAATTTCATTTAATCTTATTTCCTGCTGTTGGTTTGTACAACATATATAGTTAGTGTATCCTTTACTACGATTTGTATTTAGATTATCAATTAATATTTTAAAACTCCTATTAAAAGATGGCTGTGGGATAAAAGAAAATTCAATCTGATTTATAGATTTAGGTTTTTTTGCATCAAATTCTATTAACTTAAATTTATTGATAGAGTCTAAAATATCATCAGAATTAGAATATAGGACATCAGGAGGTAAAACATTATCATCATTCGTTGTACTATCAAAATTTTGTTTAGAAAGTTGAAAATTAGTGTTAATATTAGACAATAATAATTCTAAATTCTTTATAAATATTATTGTATCATCTTGAAATATGTTAATTATATTATCCCTGTTTTCCATATTATAATTTGATTGAATATTAGAAATAATTTTTATAGATGAATGTGTTGACCTAGATAGCTGCGTTTCCACATCAAATGTCCTAATTCTACTAATTACATTTCCAAAAAATTCAATTCTATATGGCCTTTCATTAGAAAAAGAAAAAACATCAACTATACCGCCTCTAACAGAAAAATCACCAGGCTCTGAAACAAAATCTTCTCTTTTGAAGTTTAATTCAAATAGTTTTGAATTAAAATAATCAAGAGAAATTTGATCATTTAAATTAATATCTAATGTAAGTTCATTTAAATCACTAGCTAGTAGGAGTTTTTCAGAAATAGCATTATTATAGGTAATTATTATACTTTTTTCAGATTCATTTGCATACAAGTAGTTTAAAACTTCTGTTCTTTGAAGTAAATTATAAGTGCTAATATTATAATCATTATAAGGTTCTTTTTCCCCTCTAGGGAAAAAGAAAATATTTAAATTTTCATCGATAGTTTCTATATCATTAAAAAAATATGTTGCCTCTTCTCTATCAGAAAAAATTAAAAAAATTGATCTGTTTAGATTTTTAAATATTGAATAAATTATAAAAGAAAATGAAGAACCTGCAGTACCCCTAATTGATATTTTTTGTTGATTTTGGGCAATAGAATGCCCTAGTTTTTGCATTTGCAAAGACTTTAAAAAAATTTTAGTGATAGGATTTTTACTCAATCAAAAAATTTCAGCAAATATATATAAGTAGAATTTATTATTAGATTTTATTTGCTATTTTTTATAAAGGCTTGTAGTTGATTTATCATTTTTTTACTTCCACAATAAAATGGTATACGCTGATGTAAGGTTTCTGGCTGAATGTCTAATATGTTTAATTCTCCATCAATAGCTAAGCCGCCTGCTTGCTCACAAATAAATGATATTGGATTACATTCATAAAGTAATCTTAGTTTCCCTTTCGGGTTTTTTAAAGTATTTGGATACATAAATATACCTCCCTTAATCAAATTCCTGTGAAAATCTGAAACAAGTGAGCCAATATATCTAGAAGTATATGGCCTGTCATTTTCCTCCATTTGACAAAATTTCAAATATTTCTTTACATAATCTGGAAACTGCAAATAATTCCCCTCGTTAACAGAATAAATAGATCCTTCTTTTGGAAATTTTAAATTAGCATGTGAATGATAAAATGAACCTATAGCTGGATTTAATGTAAATCCATTTACACCATCTCCAGTTGTATATACAAGCATTGTTGATGTTCCATATATAATATAACCTGCTGCAACTTGATTTCTTCCTTTTTGTAAAAAATCATCTATTGTAGCGCTACTGCCAATTTTACTAATTCTTCTATAAACTGAAAAAATTGTACCAACAGATACATTCACATCAATATTTGATGAACCATCTAATGGATCAATTAGAACTACATATTTATTCTGATTATTTTTATCAATACTATTAACTGAAATAAAACTTTCATCCTCCTCACTAGCAAGTCCACATATAATATTCCTATTAATTAAAGTGTTTATAAATTTATTATTAGCATAGACATCAAGTTTTTGTTGTTTTTCGTCCTGGACATTTATTTCCCCAGTTTCTCCAATAATATCAACAAGACCAGCCTTATTAACTTCATGATTTACAACTTTAGCTGCTAGTCTAATGGAATTTATTAATCTAGATAATTCGCCAGAAGAGTATTTAAACGAATTTTGATTGTTTATTATAAATTCACCTAATGTTTGATTTTTATTTTGCATTGAATAAGTAAAATTACTATTTAATTTATTTAGAAAAAAATTATATAATTTAGATAGATAAAATTAATTATGGATATAACTATACGGAAGGCAACAAAAGAAGATATGGATCGTGTCCATGAATTAATTATAGAACTTGCCATGTATGAGAAATTACCACAAGAGGTTGAATTAAAACCGAAGGATTTAGTTAATGATGGATTTGGGAAAAAACCATTGTTTCATTGTTTCGTAGCAGAAGTAAATTCAAGAGTAGAAGCTATGGCTATTATTTACAATAGATATTCAACATGGAAAGGAAAAACTGTTCATCTTGAAGATTTAATAGTTACTAAAAATATGAGGAATAAAGGAATTGGGGCCTTATTGCTTGATAGAGTAATTTTATTTGGTAAAGAAATGGGTGTGAAAAGAATTTCTTGGGAGGTTATTGATTGGAATAAAAAGGCTATTAAATTTTATCAAAGAAAAGGAGCTACATTAATTGATGATTGGAGTATAATTCATCTAAATAAAGGTGCTATTGAAAATTTCATTAAAATTGAAGTATAAGCTTTGCTATTAAAAAATAAATTAATATTCCGAAAATATCATTGCTTGTTGTAATAAATGGTCCAGTTGCTATTGCAGGATCTATTCCCCTTTTATTTAAGAATAAAGGAATAAATGTACCTATAATTCCAGCTACAATTATTACTGCTACTAAAGATAAAGATATAGCAAGAGCAACATCTATTTCATTACGCCATAAGAAAATGAAACCAAATAAGAAAATTGCTAATATTATTCCGTTCAAGATTGATAATAAAGTTTCCTTAAATAACCTGTTATTAATACTATCCTTTATATCATTATTTGCTAATCCCTGCACTATAATTGCACTTGATTGAACTCCTACATTTCCTGCCATCGCAGCAATTAATGGAGTGAAGTAGAACAATATTTTGTGCTGAAGTAAAACCTCATCAAAACTAACCATAACAGCTGCGGCACCAATACCGCCTAATAATCCTAAAAATAACCATGGAAGTCTTGCCCATGAAAGTTTGTAAATTGAATCATCTACATCTACATCCTGAGTAATACCAGCAGCTAATTGATAATCTTTTTCAGCTTCCTCCTTAATTAAATCAACTATATCATCAATTGTAATTCTACCCAATAACTTTTGATTCTTGTCAACTACTGGAATTGCTCCCAAATCATATTTTTGCATAATACTAGCAACATCTTCTGCGGTATCATTTACATTTACAAAATCAACCTTAGAAATATAAATTGGCTTAATATTTGATTTTGGATCTGCAACTAATAAGTCTTTTAGTGAAAGCCTTCCTAATAATTCATCATTATTATTAACTACATATACAGAATGCACTCTGGTAACTTCAGATGCTTGTAATCTCATTTCTTTAACACATCTTGTGACAGACCAATTTTCATTAACCTTAATTAACTCTTTTGCCATTAACCCTCCAGCTGAATCATCATCATATTTAAGTAATTCCTTTATATCAGCCTTATGATCTTTATCCTCAATTTTTGAAATTACACTTTTTTGTCTCTCTTCAGATAATTCTGCAATTATATCTGTTGCATCATCAGTGTCTAATTCTTCAACCTCTTCTGCAATTTCTTTAGTAGATAAATTTTTGAGGATTTTTTCTCTATAATCATCATCTAACTCCATTAAAACATCAGATGTTTTTTCGCTGTCTAATAGCTTAATAATATATGTAGCTTGACCAAAGTTGAGTTCTTCTAATATCTCAGCCACATCGGCATGATGTAATTCATTAAATATATTTCGTAATTTTTTCTCATTATTATTAACAACAAGATTAATTACCTCATTAATTAACTGATTAGTTATCTGGAATTTTTTATTTTGATCTTTCTTTTCCAAGAATTAAATTTTTAGTGTCAGAATCAATCAGGTTGGTTAGTTTAACAAAATTTTCAATAGACAATTGTTCTGGACGTAGGTCAAAGATACTATCTTCTCTTAAATTATCACTTAAATTAAAACCTTTTAAGCTATTTCTTAGTGTTTTTCTTCGATGATTAAAAGCAGTTTTTACTATCATAAAAAAAGCAATCTCATTACAATCTAACTTATATTCCTTTTTTCTAATAAATCGAACAACTGCAGAACTTACCTTAGGTTTTGGGTAAAAAACATTAGGAGGTACAGTAAAAAGATACTTAGTAGAATAAAAAGCCTTAGAGTATACTGAAAGTATTCCATATTTTTTACTTCCAAAATCTTCACAAATTCTTTCAGCAACTTCTTTTTGAAACATTCCACAAAATTCTGGAATAAGCTCTCTTGATTCTAAAATTTTAAAAACTATTTGAGAAGAAATATTATATGGAAAATTTCCAATTACGGCGTAAGATTTTCCATTAAACACATTACTTAAATTAATTTTTAAAAAATCTTCATTTATAATATTATCTCTTAAAGAAATTAAATGTTTATTTAAATATTCAACAAATTCATTGTCAATTTCAACAACTTTTAAATTTATGTCTTTCTTAATTAACTCCCTTGTTAATATCCCAGTACCTGGCCCAATTTCTAGTAAGTTATTATATCCTTTATATGAAATAGAATCAACAATTTTTACTGCTATATTCTTATCATTTAGGAAATGTTGACCAAGACTTTTTTTAGATTTAACATTCCGCATTTTATAAGATTAATTTATCATTGAAAAACCAGTATATGGAACCAATATTTCTGGTATTACTATGCCTTTTTCAGTTTGACAATTTTCTATTATAGTGGCAAAAATTCTTGGTAAAGCTAAGGCGCTTCCATTAAGAGTATGTGCAAGTTCAATATTACCGTCAGAGTTTCGATATCTTAATTTAAGTCTATTAGATTGATAGGATTCACAATTTGATACAGAAGAAACTTCAAGCCATTTCTTTTGTGCTGCAGAATATACTTCAAAATCATATGTAAGTGCAGAGGAAAATCCCAAATCAAATCCGCATAATTTAAGAATTCTATAAGGTAACCCTAGTTTATCAATTATAGATTTCACATGTTCTACCATTTCCTCTAATGCATGATGAGATTTTTCTGGATGTTCAACTCTAATAATTTCAACTTTGTCAAACTGATGTAATCTATTTAAACCTCTAACATGGGCTCCATAACTTCCAGCTTCTCTTCTAAAACATGGACTAAATGAAGTTATAGATTTTGGAAGGTCCTCTTCATTTAAAATTACATCCCTAAATATATTAGTTGCAGGAACCTCAGCAGTTGGTATAAGGTATAGATTATCCTTCTCAATGTGATACATTTGGCCGTCCTTATCTGGAAGTTGGCCAGTTCCAATTCCAGAATCTTCATTAACTAAATATGGAATCTGAACTTCATTATAACCAGCATTCGTATTTAAATCAAGGAAAAATGTAATCAAAGAACGCTGTAATTTTGCTCCCATTCCTTTATAGACTGGAAATCCAGAGCCTGTAATTTTATTTCCAAGTTTAAAATCAATTATATCATATTTCTTTGCTAAATCCCAGTGCGGAAGTGCAGAAGAATCTAATTTAGGTAAATTTCCACTATTATAAACTTCCACATTATCCTCCTCGCCTTTCCCAACTGGGACAGATTCATTTGGAATATTAGGGATCTTATATAGAAGGTCTAGTATTTTATCTTTAATAGAAATTAATTCAGAATTTAATTCCTTTGTAGTTTCCTTGAATTTTGCTGTTTGTTCTTTTATTTTATCAGCCTGATCTTTATTGCCAGACTTAATTAATTCACCAATCTCCTTAGATATTTTATTAGATTTAGAAAGAATATTTTCAAGTTTTGATTGTATTTTTTTTCTCTGTGAATTATAATCTTCTAACTCACCAATAATTTTAGTTGCATCGAAGTTCCTTTTTGATAAAGCATTAATTACTTGCTTTTTATTCTCAATTATGTAAGATACTTTTAGCATTTCATATAAATTTAGTTAAATCTAAATTAATAATTAAAAGTCTATTTTATTTCAATTTCGTTTTCTTCTAAATGTTTCAAGGAAAAATCTCTGTCTAATTCTAGTTGATCCCTAAGTAATTCTGGAGAATTAAACTTTTTCTCATCCCTAATTCTCTTAATTAGTTTAATTGTAATATTCTTATCATAAATATCATAATCAAGATCAAAAAAATAAATTTCAATGGATTGCTTTTTATCTATAAAAGTTGGATTTTTTCCAATATTCATCATTCCATAATATGTTTTAGAATCTAAACAAGAAGCTACAATATAAACACCATTATTAGGTATTAATTTATGCTCATCCTTTATTTTGATGTTTGCTGTTGGGAATCCTAGAAGTTTGCCTCTTCCCATACCCTTAACAACCACTCCAGTTAAAACAAAATATTCATCTAAATATTTATTTACATAATCTATTTTTCCTTCCTTAAGCAAAGCTCTAATCTTAGTAGAGCTAATCGATATATCATTTATTTTTCTAGGTGATATTTCAGTTACCTCAAAATCATAGATTTCCCCAAATTCCCTTAATTGAATAATATTTGCACCTCTATTTCTTCCAAAATGATGATCATATCCTATAATTAAATGTTTTGCGTTTAAGGTATTCACTAAAATGTCTCTAACAAATTCTAAAGCTGTTAATCTAGAAAATTTCTTGGTAAACTCCTTAATTATAAAATAATCAATATTGTATTTTTTTAATATCTCTACTTTTTCATCAAGAGTATTTATAAGCTTAATATCCGTACTGTTCTGCAAAACTATTTTTGGATGAGGGAAGAAACTTAAAACTATTGATTTTAATTTTTTCTTATTAGAAATTTCTTGAAGCTTATGAATTATATCTTGGTGGCCTAGATGAATTCCATCAAATGTACCAATTGTTACAACTGAACCTTCTATACTATTATATTCTTTAAAACTTTTTGTTATCAATTTATCTAATAACTATTTTTTTAAATTATAACTATTCATTGTAGAGTCAATTCCATTCATTACAAAAGAAATAATAACTTCACATATTTTTGGAAAAATTGAAAATAATTCATTGTGTTCATCTTCATTTAATTTACCTAAAACAAAATCAATTTGATTAAAATTTTTATAATCACTTAAAATTCCTATTCTAAGTCTATTATATACTGAAGTATTTAATGTATTTTCTATATCTAAAAGTCCATTATGTCCTCCACAACTCCCATTTGATCTTATCCTGAAATTACATAATGGTAAATTTAGATCATCACTAATAACTAGCAGGTTTTCAATCTCAATATTTTCTTTGGAAAGCCAATATTTAACAGCCTTTCCACTTAAATTCATATATGTATTTGGTTTTAGTAAAATAAATGATCTGCCTTTTGATTTATATTTACAAATACTTCCATGCTTCACCTCCTCAAAAGAAAGATCATTGTTTTCTGCAAAATAATTCAGCACCATAAAACCTATATTATGTCTTGTCTCAAAATACTGATCACCAACATTTCCTAAACCAACAATTAAATATTTTTTCATTATTAAATTTTAATAATTTAGATATAGAATTAAGACAAAAATAAAAAAGCATTCTGAAAAAATACAGAATGCTTTTTTATTATTGAACAATATATATTTTATTTTTTTGAATCTTCAACTGATTTTTTGCCATCATCTGATGGCTTTCCATCCTTTTGCTTATCATCACCTGATGATTTTCCATCCTTTTGCTTATCATCACCTGATGATTTTCCATCCTTTTGCTTATCATCACCTGATGATTCTCCAGACTCTTCTCCTTCAGTTCCTTCACCTTCTTCACCTTCCTCAACTTCTTCAACTTCTTCAACTATTAAAGCTCTTGCTCTTCTAACTTGACATACAACAGTATTATCAGGGTGTAAAAAAGTATAAGATTCATTCTCTAGCTCTGTTACATAAACTCTGTCCCCTATATCAAGATCAGTAATATCAATTTCTATATGATCTGGAAGATTTGCAGGTAAAGCTTTGATGCTTAATTTTCTCTTATTTCTCTGTAAATTTCCACCTATTTTTACTCCAATAGAATCACCAAGTAATTTAACAGGAATATCCATTGCTATTTCCTTATCATCAAACAATTGATAAAAATCAATATGAAGTATTTTGTCAGTTACTGGGTGAAATTGAATATCCTGCAAAACTGCAGAATATAATTCTTTATCATCAAAAGCAATCACAACTGTATACGCCTTTGATGTATAAATCAGTTTAGAGAATGCCAATTCTGGTGCTGAGAAACTTATTGTTCCATCTCCTCCGTATAATACGCAAGGAATCTGTCCAGCATTACGTAGGGTTTTTGAAGCTGATTTTCCCGCGCTTTCTCTTTTAGATCCATTGATTGTAATCGATTTCATTTTATTATTATTATTACATTATAAATTTTGAACTTATTGACTTGTTGTTATGTACATTCTCCATAACATCCGCAAATAAATCGGCGCAAGATAACACTTTAATTTTAGAATTTGATTTAATTTTTGGAACTGTATCCGTTATAATCAACTCCTCAAGTTTTGATTTTTCTATTTTCTCATATGCATTACCTGATAAAACCCCATGTGTACATATAGCTCTAACGCTTTTTGCTCCTTTTTCAATAATCAAATCTCCTGCCTTTGCCAAAGTACCTGCAGTATCAACCATGTCATCTACTAATACTACATTTTTACCAGTAACATCACCAATTAATTCCATATGTAAAATTACATTTGCTTTTTTTCTTTGCTTATAACACACTACAACATCACTATTTAAAGCTTTAGCGTAAGCATAAGCCCTTTTAGATCCTCCCATATCAGGAGAAGCAATACATAAATCATCTAATTTTAGACTTTGAATATATGGTAAAAATATAGTAGATGCATACAAGTGATCTACAGGAATCTGAAAAAATCCTTGTATCTGATCAGCATGTAAATCCATAGTCATTACTCTAGTCGCTCCTGCAGATTCTATCATTCCTGCAATCATTTTTGCAGCAATAGGAACTCTCGGCTTATCTTTTCTGTCTTGTCTTGCCCATCCAAAATAAGGAATTACTGCGGCAATATGCCTGGCAGAAGCACGTTTAGCTGCATCAATCATTAATAGAAGCTCCATTAAATTTTCACTTGATGGATTAGTAGATCCGATAATAAAAATTCTAGTCCCACGAATGGATTCCTCATATGATGGTTGGAATTCACCATCAGAATATTTTGAGATAATTATGTTCCCTAATTCGGTTCCAAAAGATTTTGTTATTTTTTCTGCCAAAACTCTACTGTTTGTACAGGAAAAAATCTTTGGTTTTATACTTGGAGTTCCCATCTTATATGTCTGTTATTTAATATCTTATACAGCCTATTATTAATAGGGAGAGCAAAAATAGAAATTTATTTCTAGTGAAAAGAATTAATACTGAATATTTTTTTTACTTTAGTTTTCAATAGCTCAAGTGGCGGAATTGGTAGACGCGCTGGATTCAAAATCCAGTTCTTTTTAAGAGTGTGGGTTCGATTCCCACCTTGAGTACAATTTTAGTATAAGTTAGGTTAAATTAAAACTATACTAATAATTCCTAGTATAATTAAAATTCTCATACTATTGTGAATAATTAAATAGTCCTTTTTTGTTCTAGATTTCCAAAGAATAAATAAAATATAAGCTAAAATAAATAGGCATAAATAATAGTAGTAGAACATTAAGCCAATATCAAAATTAAGTATCAAATTAATTACATTTATATAGCTAATCAGTATAATTATGCTAACAGCAACTTTAGAAAATTTTTCTCCATATACCACTGCAATTGTTTGGTAATTTAATGTAAAATCACCTTTTAAATTCTCCAAATCCTTAATAATATCCTTGGCAAGAATGATAAAAAATAAGAAAAGAGCATATATAAAAATGATTAACTCAAAATTTTTATAATATAGGAAAATTGCAAAAAATGGAGTAATCGTTAGAATTGCAGAACAAATATTGCCAATGATTACTATTTTTTTTAGCTTATGTGAGTAGAGCCATAAAGCAAATATGTAGACTAAGAAAAAACTAGCTGCCCTTATTGAAATTAATAATGAAAGACAAAGGCATAAAAAATTTAAAGCAAAATAGAGCCTTAGTTTAGTTCTTTTTCTTATGGATTTATCTATATCAGATCGAATTGGCCTATTTATTATATCCTTTTCGTAATCATAAAAATTATTAATTATATATCCTGAGGCAATTGCAATAGAAGAACATAAAATAATTACAAATAAATATGGATCTAATATTACCTCAAGCGTATCCTTTTGATGACCTAAAATAAAAATTGAAGTTAAATACTGAGCAATAACTATTACTATAATATTATATACTCTTATAACTGAAAATAAACTAAAGAATTTTAAATTAAACATAAACAATAATTAGAAATAGTACACAACTTCTAACTTATGATCACTTAATTGTTTTTTTGCTGTTTCAAGATTTTCCGTAAATCCTAATATATATCCTCCTCCTCCAGAGCCACACAATTTTAAGAAATAAGAATCATTCTCAATTCCTTTTTTCCATAAACCATGGAATTCATTAGGTATCATTGGTTTAAAGTTATCTAATACTATTTTTGATAATCTTTTGGTATTATTAAAAAGAGCGCTTAAATCCCCATTAAGAAAATTATCTACACACAGATTGGTATGTTTAATAAATTTCTCATTGATAATTTTTCTAAAACCATCTTTTTTCATTTTCTCCATAAAAATGTTAACCATTGGTGCAGTTGAACTAGCCCTTCCGCTATCCATTAAAAAAACAGCTCCATTCCCCATACTTTTTTGTGAGGGAATTCCTGTAACTTTTATGTCTTTTTTAGAATTAATTAAAATCGGTATACTTAGATAGCTATTAAGAGGATCTAAACCAGATGATTTTCCATGGAAATAAGACTCCATAATAGAAAAAATATTTTTTAGTTTTAGCAATTTATCTCTAGTTAAATTTTCTAATACAGTTATTTTTTCAAAGGCATATTTATCATAGATGGCCGCTACTAAGGCTCCACTACTTCCAATACCATATCTTTCAGGAATCGACGAGTCAAAATATAATCCTCTATCAATGTCTGAACTAAATTTATCTAAGTCTATTCTTATTTTTGACGATTTTAAATATTTTAAAAACCCTTTAAGAATATCATTTGAATCTATAGATATGGAATTTGTCTTATTAGGAATTTTTAAAGCTCCTTTATAAAAATTATATGGAATCGATAAACCTTTGGAATCTTCAATAATTCCATATTCACCAAAAAGTAAAATTTTAGAGTAAAATAATGGCCCCTTCATATAACAAATATATTATAAAATTATAATTGTATCGATCCAATCCCTACTTTATCTTTTATATACAAATGATTTTTACAATATTTTTTTAATTCACTTTCTATAAATGATTCAACCTCCTTCTCTCCTTCTTTCGGATATAATACGTGAACATTTGCTCCAGCATCCAAAGTGAAACAAATGGGAATTTTAGTAATTTCTCTATAATTTTTTATAGAATTTATGATCTTCAAAGTATTGGGTTTTATTAATACATATGACGGATTACTTGTCATCATTAAAGCATGAAGCATCATCGCCTCTTCTTCTATTAGACTTGTAAAAGAATTAAGATTGCCATTTTTTAATATTGATTTTAATCTAATTACATTCTTTTGAGCTGCCTTATATCTCTTATCAGCATAAATATGATTATTCATTAATTTATGACCATCAGAACTAGACACTTGTTTTGCCTCAGTATCAACCAGCAAAATAGTGTCATTATAATCTAAAAAATCTTTACAAATCTCATAAGGATATTTAATAGAATATAAGTCTGTACTTTTTTCTACTTCTGTGTGTTTTCCCCATAAATTAATTCCTCCCAATATACTTCTACATGCACTTCCTGATCCAATTCTAGAGAGAAAGGAAGCTTTCTTGTAAAAATATTCTTCCTTCATAGTTGAATCAAGATCTCTTTCTAAGGACATTACACATAAAGCCAATGCACTCATTCCGCTAGCTGAAGATGCAATTCCACTACTATGAGGGAAAGTATTGGCAGTAATAATTTTAAAACTATATTCTTTTAAATAGCTACAGTGTTCTAAAATGTTTCTAAAGAAAAGATCTATTTTAGGTCTAAATTCGTCGATTTTCTTATTCTTATAATAAACATCAAATAATATATTATTATCAGCCTTATTTTTTTTATTCAATTCTAGAGTAGTAATTGTTCTGGAATTACTTAAAGTAAAACTAATAGATGTGTTTTTTGGAGTTTGATTTTTATTTTTACCCCAATACTTTATTAAAGCAATATTGCTTGGTGATGACCATGTATAAGACCTAATATCAGGCAAATTAATGAAGTTATTAGCTTTAAAATTTTCTTCAGACATAAAATAAAAGTAAAGAAATAAAAATTATTTTTTTTCTATTGGTCTTATTAATCCTTCTTGAGCCACTGATGCAATTAATATTCCATCTCTTGTATATATATGTCCTCTTGTCATACCCCTAGCATTTGATGCACTCGGGCTCTCAATTGAATATAATAACCAATCGTTAAAATCAAAATCCCTATAAAACCACATAGCATGATCCAAACTAGCAGTCATGGTATTAATAAACTTAGTTTTGTGCAAATGGGGATTTAATGCTGCTCTCAAAAGATTATAATCAGATATATATGTCAATATCTGTTGTTTAAGCTGTATTGATAATTCAGGTATTTCTCCTTTTAACTTAAACCATAGATCGAACTTTGGTGGAAGACCTTTTTTAAAAACAAGTTTAGGTGTTTCTGTTGGTTTAAATTCAATTGGTCTTTCTACCTGTAAAAAACTTTTTAATTTCTGAGGCATAAGAAAACTGTATTTTTTATATAATTGACTCCAACTTAAAAGATCTTCTGGCTGCTTTACTTCATTTTCATATGCCATGAAATGATCATAACCTTTCTCATTCTTATGAAATGAAGCTGCTAAAATAAAAATAGTAGTATCATTTTGTTTTGCAGTAACACGTCTGGTAGAAAAACTACCTCCATCTCTTATCTCATCAACATAATACTTGATCGGTATATTTAAATCGCCTCTCTCAAGAAAATAAGAATGTAAGGAATGTAGTTTCCTGTTTTTAATTGTTTGAAAAGCTGCATTTAAAGATTGTGCCAAAACCTGACCTCCAAATACATTGTTACTTCCCACGGTTTCACTTATACCTAGATAATAATCATTTTCTTTTTGTAAGGTTAAAACTTCTAGAAGATCCCTGACTGAATTCATTAATTAATGTTGGATGGATTATTGTGCGGGCGGAGAGACTCGAACTCTCACACCTTGCGGCACTAGATCCTAAGTCTAGCGTGTCTACCAATTCCACCACGCCCGCAAATTGCTGTGCTAATATAAACAATACTTTCAATATTTAGATTGTTCGTAAGATTAAAAGTATTTCCTGTTTTTGTATTTTTACTATATGGGTACAGAAGCTAATTTTAATTTTTCCTTTAAAGAAATTCAAAAATTAGTTAACACTAATTATGGATTCACATGTAGTGTAAAAAAATTATATGGTGAGAAAGATCTTAACTATAGGCTTTTAACAAAAAAGGAGGAGGTATATTACCTAAAAATATATCCTAAGAATACCGATTTAAATTTTGTAAGATTTCAAACTAAATTATTAAATCATTTATCTAAAAAAACAGAATTAAAAACGCCAAAAAATATATTGTCTAAAAGTGGCCTTAGCTATTCTCACTTTAGAGATAAAAAAGGTTTTATAAGATATCTCAGAATTAATTCATGGATAGAAGGAAGGTTATGGTCAAAAATAAATCCTATTACCAATAATCTAAGATTTGAATTAGGCAAAGAGGCTGCCTTAATTACTAAAAAATTAAAAAATTTTAAAAGTGATTTTTCTAATGCAGAAATGCAATGGGATATATCAAACTCATTATGGACAAAACAATATTTAAAATTTATAAAAAGAAGTAGTGAGAAAAAAATAATAAAGTCTTTTCAAAATAAGTTTGAAAAAGAATTAACAAAATTCAAAAAACTAAGAAAATCTTTTATCCATAATGATGTAAATGATAATAATATAATTGTTTCTAACAGCTTATATAGTCCCGAAATTAATGGAATTATTGACCTTGGAGATTCTATAAATACGCAAATAATAAATGATGTCGCCGTAACGTGTGTATATGCAATGATGAAGTGTAAAAATCCGCTTGAAGCGGGAGTTAATGTTGTTAAGGGGTATAATTCGGTATTTAAATTAGAAGAAGATGAAATTGAATTCCTATACCTATCAATAGCTATGAGACTTGTCATATCAATAACAAAATCTTCAATTAATAAAATTGAAAACAAAGAAAATGAATATCTATTAATAAGTGAAGATGAAGCAATAAAATTAATTAAAAAATGGGACACAGTTAATCAGGAGCTAGCAATGTATTCTTTTAGAAATGCTTGTGGTTATACTGCTCATCCGAATGAAAGTAAGTTTAATATTTGGGCAATAAATAGAACATTTAAAATAGCTGATATTTTTCCATCAATTGAAAAGAAAAATTTCTTCAATATTGATCTTAGTGTTTCCAGCAACTGGTTAGAAAATAGGTTTATTGGCAAGAATATTGACTTGTTTGAAAATAAAATTAATTGGCTCAAAAAATTAGAAAGTAATTCAATTATTGCTGGAGGATACTTAGAGCCCAGGATTTTATATAACTCTAATAATTATTCAAGACTAGGAGATAATGGCATTGAAAATAGAACAATACATCTTGGTATAGATTTTTGGTTAAAAAAAAATACACCAATCCATACCTTTATGGATGGAATAGTTGTTGTAAAGACAAATAATAACTCTGAAAAAGGTTATGGAGGTTTAGTTATTCTAGAGCATAAAATAAAAAAAATTAAATTTTATAGTCTCTATGGTCATCTATGTAATGTTAAAAAATTAAAAATAAAAATTGGAGATAAAATTAAGAAAGGATCTGAAATAGGTGTTTTAGGGAATTCTAATGAGAATGGTAACTGGACCCCACATCTACACTTCCAATTAATGCTAAGCTTACTAAATTTCAAAAATGATTTTCCTGGTGTCTGTTATTACTCTGAAAAGAATATTTGGAGTAGCATTTGCCCTGACCCAAATAAAATTTTTAAAGCCAAAACTCTCAATAAAAATCATGAAGATTCTGATGAATTATTAATAAAAATGAGAGAAAAATATCTTGGGAAAAATTTAAGTCTGAGCTATAATAAACCAATAAAAATTATTAGAGGTAAAGGTCAATATTTGATTAATGATCATGGAAGAAAATATCTTGATACAGTAAATAATATTGCACATGTTGGGCATGAAAATGAAAAGGTAGTTGAAGCTGGTCAAAAACAAATGTCTATTCTAAATACAAATACTAGATATCTTCATCCTAATATTATTAAACTTAGTGAAAAAATACTTAAAACTTTTCCAAAAAAACTAAGTAAAATCTATTTTGTTAATTCTGGTAGTGAAGCAAATGAATTAGCAATTAGACTAATGAAAAATTATACTGGTCAAAATGATATTATTGTATTTGAAGGCGGGTATCATGGCAGCACAAATAGTACCGTTGAAATAAGCAATTATAAATACATGGGCAAAGGTGGCAAGGGTGAATCTAAACATGTACATTCAATTCCAATGCCAGATGTCTTTAGGGGGAAATATACGGGATTAAAATCTTCAAAAGAATATGTAAATGAAGTTGCTAAGAAGGTTGATAATATCATATCAAAAGGTGAATCTATCGCAGGAATGATTATAGAGCCTATTATTAGTTGTGGTGGACAAATTGAACTTCCAAATAATTTTCTCAAAAACACATATCAAATTATAAAAAAGAATAAGGGATTATTAATATCAGATGAAATACAAACTGGTTTTGGAAGAGTTGGAGAAAAGTTTTGGGGATTTCAGCTACACGATATAATTCCAGATATAGTTACTCTTGGAAAACCAATGGGGAATGGACATCCTATTGGAGCAGTTGTTTGTACTAAAGAA
The DNA here is from genome assembly GCA_018657955.1 of Flavobacteriaceae bacterium. GTDB lineage: Bacteria > Bacteroidota > Bacteroidia > Flavobacteriales > Flavobacteriaceae. The sequence goes on from JABHWD010000009.1 coordinate 28,536, forward strand.
ATTGATGATAAATTTAATAATGGAATGGAGTTTTTTAGTTCATTTGGCGGGAATCCTGTATCATGCGCTATAGCTATTTCTGTTCTAGATGAAGTGAAAAAAAATAACCTTCAAAAAAATGCAAAAGTTGTTGGAAATTATATTAAATCTGAATTAAAAAAAGTAAGTAAAAAATTTCCTATTATATCTAATGTGAGAGGTAAAGGTTTGTTTCTAGGATTTGAACTTACATCCAATAAATTAAATCCATTGCCCGATCAAACTAACTACCTAGTTAATAGAATGAAAGAATATGGAATACTAATGAGTTCTGATGGAATTGATAAAAATGTAATTAAAATTAAGCCACCCTTAGTTTTTAATAAGGATAACACAGACACCTTAATATATTTTCTTAGAAAAGTACTTAAAGAAGATCCCATGCAAGTTAAACTATAAACTAAAATTTTCTCTCAGGATTATAAAAAGAAGTATCTATACTAGGATTTTTTTCTGAAACAAAGTCTGAGACTAGTTTACCTGTTCCAGTACTCATACTCCACCCCGTCATATTATGTCCAGTAGCAATAACAATATTTTTAATTTTAGTAGACCTTCCAATATAAGGTAGTCCATCCGCAGAAATTGCTCTTAGTCCAAAAGCAGCCTTACTCCTAACATCTTCATTAATTTTTAAATTAGGGTAATAAGAACATGCAGAATTTGCAATTGCATCAACTCTATTTCTTCTTATATTATTATTATTAATAGAGGCTATTTCCATTGTTCCAGAAAACCTGGTAAAACCGTTCATTGGAGTAATTGCGCATTTTGACTCTACAAGGATTGTAGGTAAATTTATTTTTGTTTCTTCACAAACATTCATGGCATAGCCTTTCCCTGCCTGTAACAATAATTTAACTCCTATTTTATTACATAAATAATTAGTCCAAGGTCCAGCGGCAAACACGTATTCATCAAATTCCATGTGCTGACCATCAAAAAATATTCCTTTTATTTTTTCACCTTCCAATACAAAATTATCAACTAATGTATTCTTGAATATCTTTACGCCTTTATGCAATAAAAATTCTTTAAGTACAGACATGAATTCGCCTGGAGTTGAATGATGATCACATTTAAAATATGCCCCACCAATTGAATCAATTTCTACATCAGGCTCAAGCTGTTTTATTTCAGATTTATTAATCATTTTTGCCACTAGCCCATTTTCAATTGCTAATTTAACTGTATGCTCTTCATGTAGCATAGCTTTTTCAGTCTTACAAAGCATCAGAAGTCCTTTTTTTTCGTAATGAAATTTAAAGTTGTTTTCATCTTTTATTTCCTGTAATAAATCTTGACTTAAAAGAGAAAGATTTAATATTCCTGGTATTGAATTTATGACATGCTTATCGGTACAGGACTTGTAAAATGCATACATCCATTTAAAAAATTCTATATTAATTCTTGGCTCTATATATAATGGACTTGATGAATTAAACATCCATCTTATTCCTTGTTTTATAATACCAGGTGCTGCAAGTGGAATAATATGCCCTGGGCATAGATACCCAGCATTAATATAAGAAGCTCCAGAGTCTAATGAAGACTTGTCAATTATAGTGACTTTATGACCATCTTTTATAAGATAATATGCTGAACATAATCCTATAATACCTCCGCCAATTATAGCAATATTTTTAGACATAGTTATATAACTTGAAATCCATAAGCATAAGGATCATCTTTATCAATAATAATTTTATTGTACCCATATATCCTTGCCCAACCCTTAATTTTTGGGATAATTGTCTTTTGTGAACCCATTATTGATTCCTCTTTAATTGTACCAATGAATTTAGAGCCTATATAGCTCTCATGAATAAATTTATCATTTAATTTTAACTTACCCTTAAAGTACATTTGGGCCATTCTTGCTGATGTTCCTGTTCCACATGGAGATCTATCAATTGCTTTATCACCATAAAAAACTGCATTTCTTGAACAAGAAGATGGATCGATTTTATCACCTATCCATAGTATGTGTGAAACATCCTTGATAGTAGAATCTATTGGATGAATAAACTTTTCTGGATATTTTAAATTAATTTTCTTTCTTATTTCTTGAGAATATCTAACTATATCACTAGCCGTATAATTTTGTATTCCTAAAAAATTTTTTTGGTAGTCAATTATAGCATAAAAATTTCCTCCATACGCAACATCAAAATTTATCTCACCTAATTCAGTTGAAATTATACTTAAATCTTCTGAGCACAAATAGCTTTCAACATTAGTAAGTTCTACCCATTTAACTTTTCCTTTTTCATATAAATAATTTATTTCTATAATTCCTGCAGGAGTTTCAATTTTTAAGACCCCATCCTTTTTTGGGTTAATAACTTTCTCTTCAATTGCTATTGTAACAGCTCCAATGGTTCCATGGCCACACATTGGTAAGCATCCTGAAGTTTCTATGAATAAAATGCTAAAATCATTTTCTGGATTATGTGGTGGATAAATCATAGCTCCACTCATCATATCATGACCCCTTGGCTCAAACATTAATCCTTTTCTAATCCAATCATAATTTTGCAAAAAGAATTGACGCTTTTCACTCATGTCTTTACCTTCAAGTATTGGCGCTCCTTCAACTACTAATCTAACAGGATTTCCGCAGGTATGGGCATCAATACAAGTAAAGCTGGTTTTATTCATTTTTAGTTTTATTAATGTATTTGTTTATTCTCTCCTCTTAAAGATAAATTAGTTGGCTAGCTGTACCATATAACCCTTACTTGGATCAATTTTTCCTTTTAAAGATTTTAAATATAGTTCATGTAATTCTTTTGGGTTATTAAGATATTTTAGTTTTATATGATTCTTGATTTTCAAAATAAATTCTTTCAATAAATTGTCGGCTAATAATGTAGTTTTTTTAACTCCCATTGTTTTGTATCTTCTTTCAGCATGATCTGGAGCAAAGAAAAATTTAGAATTAGGAATTGATTTAAAATCTGTTTTAGAAGACCAATCTGCTAATCCTATTAGACAAACATGTTTTAACGAGTCTCCTAAATGATCAGATAATTTTTTTAAATAATCTGAGTTACCTGCAAAGTCGATAATAATTGACTTTGAAGCAATAAGATTTTTTTCTATATCATTATAAGATAGAACAGTATCATAAAATTCCATGCTTGATAAAAATTTTATATTTTTTTCTGATGTAATAGCTATTATTTTTTTCTTGTCTTCTAATTTATTTTTAGATAATAAAAATGCTAAAGATAAAGCTGTTTTTGATGATGCACTTGTTAGAATTATCTGATCACATTCAAAAAAATTTTCATCTTTCAAGGAAAAGTAATTCAAAAACGAAGTTAAAAATAAAGGTTTTATTAAAGGATAATATTCTAATGATTCATCAACATTTTTAATAACTTTTAGATAATGATTGTATACAAAAGGAAGGGTTTTTCTATGATTAGAGTCATCTATAAAACCAAAAGAATTTACTTTTTCTGGTAGAACTTTTAAATACTTACTCATAGGAAAATAACCATAATACTTGTCTCTTACAGAAATATTTTCATTTTTAGAAGAAATAACATTTGCAAAACCCCAAACTGGAACGATACCGTAAGGTTCTTTAGTTGGAAAAAAATTCCAATAACCTAATGTATCACCAGTAACTGCATATGTAATGTTATTTGCAGTAAAAGCATAGTTTTCAATTTCTAATATCACTTCATTTGTCTTCGAAATTGGAATTTTATTATCTGAAAACGTAGCTTGAAAAAGATCATACTTATTTACCAGAAAAGTTGCATTTGATTTATTCATAAATTATTAGTTATAAAACCTAATTTAATAATACAAGTAAAGCTGGGTTTATTCATTCTTGGTTTTATTAATGTATTTATTTATTCTCTCCTCTAATATAGATAAAGTAACTGTTCCTTGTGATAAAACAACTTCATGGAAATCTCTAATATTAAATTTATTTCCGAGCTGATCTTTTGCTTTTTTTCTTAATTCACGTATTTTAATTTCACCAATTTTGTAGGACAATGCTTGACCTGGCCATGAAATATATCTATCTACCTCAGTATTTATCTCATGAAGGGATAACGCTGTATTCTTTGACATATATTCTACTGCTTCTTCTCTTGTCCATCCCATAGCATGTATTCCTGTATCTACAACAAGACGGCATGCTCTCCACATTTCATATGTCAATTTTCCAAATTGCTCATATTTAGTAGTATATATTCCCATATCATCAGCTAAAAATTCACTATATAAACCCCAGCCCTCACCAAATGCTGATAAATATAAATTTCTTCTAAATCTCGGTATACTGTCTCCCAATTCATTATTTAATGAACCTTGAAGATGATGGCCAGGCACTCCTTCATGAGCTGTAAGCGCTGGAATAGTATATAAAGTTCTGCTTTTAAGATCATATGTGTTTACCCAATAATATCCTGGTTCAGTACTATTTTTAGATGTACCAACATATCTTCCTCCTGTATACTTAGGAGCTATTGCATCTGGTACAGGAGCAACTCCGTAAGGCTTCCTTGGCAGTGTTTTGAAGAATTTTGGAAGTTTTGCGTCTATCCTTTTTGAAATATCTCTTGCAAACATTAATAATTCTTTAGGTGTTTTAGCATAAAACCTGTCATCTGTTCTTAAAAATTTAAAAAAGTCATCAAAGCTTCCCTTAAATTTTAAATCAGAAATTATTTTTATCATTCCCTTTCTAATTCTACTAACCTCATCTAATCCTATTTTATGGATTTTATCTGCATTATAGCTTTTACTAGTGGTATAAAAATTAATTCTATTTTGATAATAATCTAATCCATTTTCAATTTCAGAAATTCCAATTTTAGTTCTTGTATTTGGAAAATATTCATTTTCAAAAAATTCTTTGATTCTTTTAAATTCAGGTATAACTGATTCTTCTATTGCCTTTTGACCTTCATACAATATTGAATCAATTTGACTCTGATTTAAATCATCTGGCAAATTCTTAAAAGGAGAATAGAAATAATTGTCTTTATGATCCCTAGTAATATGATCATTATAAGTTGATTCGTATCCCTTAAAAATAACAAGTGGTTGAGATACTCCTTTTGATAATCCCTCTCTAAGGTTAACAAAATATTGATCTACATAATCTGGAATTGCATTTAATTTATTTAGATAATTTTTTACCTGATTATAATTATAGAGCGGTCTAACCATATATCCTAAACTACTATGAAAACCAGTATCTGATAGTAGTGGGTTTAGGTGTCTCTCAAATTCATAATAATCAATAATATCTTGGAGTTTAAACCCTAGTAATTTAAATGAAATTTTATCATTGTCGTCTAAGTATGTGGTATCTATTAATGATAATCCTAATAAAAGTCCATTAGCAAAATCAGCTTCATTCTTATAATGTTCTTTTGTTACTAAACCTAATGGATACTTTTTTGAATCATACCCTTCATGGTCTTGATAAGTATTAATTACTTCATTTAAGCGATCTGAATTTTTATTACTTTTAAATTGATTGCAAGACTGAATAGTGATTGTTAGTAAGACTATTGTAATTATTCTGTATAAGTTCATAATAAGTTTTATTTTTCAAAACGACATTATCCTTTTCGAGTTATTACTCCATTTATAGTTCGTTTTATCTTTAATGGATTGTTATTTTTTAATTCATCTGGAAGTAATGTGTCAGGAAAATCTTGAAAACTAAATGGTCTTACCCATCTTTTTATAGAGTGGATTCCAACTGCTGTAAACCTACTATCCGTTGTTGCAGGATATGGTCCTCCATGAAGCATTGAAGGACAAACGTCTACTCCTGTAGGAACATCGTCAAAAATTATTCTGCCTACTCTTGACCCAAGTAAATCAATTACATCTTTATTTTGAGATATTTCATCTTTTTCGCCAATAATTGTACCTGTAAGTTGGCCTTGGATAGAAGAAATAACTTTTTTTAAATCATCCATGTCATTACATTTAATAATCAAAGAGAATGGGCCAAACACTTCATGATGTAAATTCTTGTTTTGAATAAAAACATTCGAATTAACAGTTGATAATATATGTTTTGGATAATTTTCCTTATTAATTAAATTTGATTGATCATATATCTCAACATCTTTATTAGATGTTATTTGATTAGCATTTAAATTATAAGCATTAAAAATATTAGGATGCAACATACATGAAGGTTCAATTTTCTTTAACTCTGAGGATAGACATTCGATAAATCTATTCATTTCATCTCCATTAACAGAAATTATCATACCAGGATTTGTACAAAATTGTCCTGATCCAACTGTAATTGATTTAGCAAAATTGATTGCCAGATCTTTATAATCATTTTTAATTTTATTAGGCATGATTATTATTGGATTTGTACTACCCATTTCAGCAAAAACTGGGATAGGTATATCTCTTTTTGATGCTAAATCATATATTGATCTTCCTCCTTTTAGACTTCCAGTAAAACCAACTGCTTTAACATTTGGATGTTTTACTAATTGAACTCCAACACTTATTCCTTTACTATTTAAATTAGAAAAAACACCATCAGGCATTTTATTTTTCTTAGCGGCACTTATAATTGCACGCGCTACTATTTCCCCTGTGCCTGCATGCATAGGGTGAGATTTTACAATAACAGGACATCCAGCAGCTAAAGCTGAAGCGGTATCACCACCAGCAGTTGAATAAGCTAGCGGAAAATTACTTGCTCCAAAAACAACTACTGGACCAAGTGGTATCATCATTTTTCTTAAGTCAGGTTTTGGAATTGGTTCTCTATCAGGAATGGCTGTATCAATTGAAGCTTCTACCCAACTACCATCCAAAACTAAATCTGCAAAAGATCTTAATTGACCTATTGTTCTTTTTAATTCACCTCTAGATCTTCCAGCTGGCAATCCGGTTTCAGAACAATAAACTTCAAGCAAAGTGTCACTAATAAATGAAATTTCATCAGCAATAGAATTTAAAAATTTTGATCTTTCATTTGGAGTAGTTTTTTTATAATCTTCAAAAGCATTTTTTGCAAGATCTAAACTCTCATTTATTTCATCATTATTAGCTTCATAAAAAATTTGATCATTTTTTTTATTTAATTCTGGATTAAATGTTTGAAATGTCACATCACCTAAAGAAGATAATTTGTTGCCAATAAAATTTTTACCTGTAAGCATATAGTTGTTTAATAATTATATTTTGATAAATCCGGTCTTGATTCTAATGCGTTTTCTATTATAGCTATAACTGATTTTCTTTCATCACCACTTAAAGGTAATCTAGGAGCTCTAACATTCTCTGATCCCAAGCCCGTATAAGTCTCAGCTAATTTAATGTTTTGAACCAATTTTGAGTTAATATCCAATTCTAATAAAGGAAGGAACCATCTATATATATTTATTGCCTCATCAATTTTTCCATTTTTCTGTAATTTATATATAGCGACTGTTTCATTTGGAAATGCGCAAACAAGGCCAGCAACCCATCCTACTGCTCCCATTATTAGACTCTCCAATGCTATTGTATCTACGCCAGTCATTATTTTTAATCTATCTCCAAACTTATTTTTTATCCTAGTAACATTAGTAACATCCCTTGTAGATTCTTTAACTGCTTGAATATTGTCAAATTCAAGTAGCTGATCAAACATCTCTAGTGTTACTTCAATTTTATAATCAACTGGATTATTATATATCATTATTGGAAGAGAAGTGTTTTTTGCTATTTCCTTGAAATATGTAACTGTTTCTTTATCGCATGATTTATAACGCATTGGAGGTAAAACCATCAATCCAGATGCTCCATTATTTTCTGCAGACATAGCAGATTTTATGGCTTCCTTTGTTGATTGTTCAGCAATATTTACAACAATAGGTGTCTTTCCTCTAGTTACTTGGATTGTATTTTTTGTTAAAATATTTTTCTCATCATTAGTCAACGTACTTGCCTCCCCTAAAGAACCTCCAAGAACAATAGCGCTAACACCTGCATCTAATTGCGCATTTATATTTTTATTAAATAAATCTAAATCTAACTTGTCATCGTCAGTAAACTTAGTGGTAATTGCCGGCATGACACCTTCCCAATTCATAAGTGTTATTTTTTATTGAATATAAGATTTTTTTAAGAAAATAAATAATCTAGCTTAACATAAACAGATCTGATGCTATACCATCTGAAAGAAATCTTCCTTTACTAGTTATCTTAAGACACTTTTTGTCTAACACTAATAGTCTCTTGTCAATTTTAACTTTTGATTTATCTAATAGATAGTTCTTGAATTTTCCTCCAAGCTGCTTCTCAATATCATCCAGTGATATTCCCCAAATTGTACGTAATCCAGTCATAACCATCTCATTATATACATCAATTTCTGTTAGATTCTCAATTGTTATTGGAAGCTTATTTTTTTCTAATGAATTTATATACTTCATATTGTTACTTACATTCCAAATTCTTTTTTTACCATTAAAAGAATGAGCAGATGGCCCTAGTCCTATGTATTTTTTTCTTTGCCAATATGCCGAGTTATTTATAGAGATATAATTCTTTAATGCAAAACTTGAAAGCTCATAGTTTAAGTATTTATTCTTATTTAATTTGACTGAAATAATTTGATTCTGTCTCTTTAAAACACCATCATCAATATTGTCAATTTTTCCTTTATCAATTAATTTTTTTAAAATAGTATTTGGTTCAACTGTTAGTGCATATGCTGAAATATGTTGTAGGTTATACCCTAAGGCTAAATCTATATTTTTTTTCCATTTCTCATCTGTTAACCCAGGGATCCCATAGATAAGATCAATAGAAATGTTATTAAAAAATAATTTTGATAATTCTATTGATTTTTTTGCTTGATTGGAATCATGAGCCCTATTCATTAACTTAAGATCTTCATTGAAAAATGATTGAACTCCAATGCTAATTCTATTAAAATTTTTTGATAATTCTTTAATTTTATCTTTAGTTAAGTCCTCAGGGTTTGCTTCAATAGTTATTTCTGGATTTACTACAATATTGAAATTTGAATAGACAGCATTTAAAATTCTATTGATTTCTTTTATTTCTAAAATTGTGGGTGTTCCACCTCCAAAATAAATTGTGTTTACACTTTCGCCTGTTAACTCTTCTTTTCTTAATTTAATTTCATTTAAAATAGAAGTTATAAATAGATCCTTGTTTTTTAAAGACGTGGAGAAATGAAAGTCACAATAATAACATGCTTTATTACAAAAAGGTATATGGATATATATTCCAGCGATAACTAAACTAATTTATCTTTATTTTTACTTACATAACTACTCCAACTTGAGTATTTTTTATTGCCAACAAATTTTCCCTCATTATAAAAGTGACATACTGCTGCTGCAAGGCCGTCAGTTGCATCCAAATTCTTAGGAAGAGTCTCTATTTTTAATAAAGTCTGTAACATCTTTGCGACTTGCTCTTTACTAGCATTACCATTACCTGTTATAGACATCTTAATCTTCTTTGGCGAATATTCTGTTATTGGAATTTCTCTAGATAAACCTGCAATCATTGCTACTCCCTGTGCTCTACCAAGTTTTAACATACTCTGGACATTTTTGCCGTAAAAAGGAGCTTCTATAGCAATCTCATCTGGCTTGAAATTATCAATCAACTCAATAGTTCTTTCAAAAATTAATTTTAGCTTCAAATAATGATCTTTATACTTACTTAAGTTTAATTCATTCATTTGTATAAGTTCCATTTTCTTATTTATAATCTTGATTAAGCCAAAACCCATTATAGTAGTTCCTGGGTCAATTCCTAAAATTATTTTTTCATTTGACATATAACACTTATTTTTCTTCAGTTGACACAAATATGGGTAAAGTAAATTTTACATTTACTTGCTGTCCTCTTTTAATTGCTGGAAATATCTTTGGTAATTTATCTATACTACTTTGAAAAGACAAATCTATAATCTTCTTTAAGTCAATAATATTCTGATCAAGAATTAATTCATCCAAACTAATTTTTCCATCTTTTGAAATAGTAAACTTAAGTATTACTGTATCCTGAATGGTTCTGTTTACAATCTTTGTATTACTTATTAAATCAACAGATATTTGATTGCTTAGTGTAGAGGTAAAACACTCCTTTTTTAATGATATAGTTGATAAAGTATCACAAGTAATAAATGAAGGATATTCATCTACTTCTGCCCAATTAAATGCCTTCCATTCTTCATCTAAAATTTCAGCTACACTTATTTTTTTATTAATATCAAATTCACATGAAAAGAAAAATACTAATAATAAGAAAGGAAGAATATATTTCATCATGTGTAATTTATAATAATTTAATTTAATAAATTTAATAGATTTTACGAATTATATCAATGGATCTTTTTCTACTTATACTATCAGCAATCCTGATTATTTCAGGAATTATAGGAAGTTTTATGCCAATAGTACCAGGGCCCCTAACATCTTGGTTTGGCTTATTTAGCCTTAATTTAATTAGTACGGTTGAAATAGATAAAACATTATTAATTATAACATTTATTATTGCTTTAATTATTTTTGTTCTTGATAGTCTAATCCCAATATATGGATCAAAATATTTTGGAGCTACTAAATATGGTATTTTAGGAGCATCAATTGGTCTTTTGATTGGCATAATAACACCTATCCCTTTTGGAATTATAATTGGGCCAATACTTGGAGCATTAATTGGTGAATTATTATTTAATAACGATTTAAAAAAATCTATTAAATCGTCTATTGGAGTCTTAATTGGATTTTTAGCTTCTACTTTTATCAAATTTATAACCTCTCTTATATATCTTATGATATATTTAGTACAATTATGGGAATATATATAATAATTAAACAAAACTTGATATAAATAAAAAAGCTCCCCTAATAGGAAAGCTCTTCATTGGTTTTAAGAAAACTCATATTATTAAAATATAAGTAATCAACACATTGCAAATATAAACAATTTATTTATACCAATTTTAAATCATGTAGTTGTTTGGCAGAACTGACAATTGCTTGATCAACACCTTTTAGATTCAATTTTAAAATATTCCTAGTATTATTAGTATGCAATACCTCTTTTTTGCCTAATTTTTCTACAGCCATTCTTAATGAACTAATAAAAATTGACAAGAATTTTATTAACCAATTCGGGGCTGTATATCTCGGTACTTTTTTAAACCCATTATCATATAGAATATTAGATATATCTGAACACCAAATGGTTTTTTCAGAAAGCAAAAATCGTTTTCCTGCTGCATTTTTTTCTTTCATTGCTCTAATATGTGCCAAAGCAACATCTTTAACATCAACAAGACTTATACTTATCTTTGGGTTAAAAGGAATTGAGCCGGTAAGTAATTTTTTTATAGCTATTCGATTAGATATACTAACAGAATCTGATAAAGATGGGCCAACTACTAGTACTGGATTAATTGCACATACTTCAATTCTTTCGCTCTTATCTAAACTATTTATATGCTCCCATAGAAATAACTCTGCTTTTGTTTTACTTATTTCATAAGGAAATAATTTTTCATTAGTTAAGTCGGTCCAATCATCATCATTAAACTCACTTTTGCCATTACCATATATTGCTGCAAAAGATGATGTCATTACAAATCTTTTTACTTTATTCTCAACTGCTGCTTTTAAGCATCTTTGTAAACCTCCTAAAGCAGGTTTTACCAATTCATCAACTTCAGCCCTTCCCGGAATTACCGGTGATGCAACATGTAATACATAGTCACACCCTTTTATAGATTCACTCCAACCTTCATCATTTAGCAGGTTTAGCTCACAAAACTCTATTTTTCCAGTACAATCAACATGTCTAGAAAGACAATTTAATAGATTGTCAACCTTATTTAATGACCTCAATGAGGTTTTAACTAAATAACCCTGTTCAATAAGTTGCTTAATGCAGTGCAGTGCAATATATCCTGAACCTCCACTAACAAATACTTTTTCCATTTAATTTATTTATACTAAAAAACCCCACATTTGTGAGGTCCGTAGCGGTCTGGACGGGAACTAAACCAATGAAAATTACTTCTCTAATCTACTGAACCCCAGCCACTTATCTTTTTATGTTTTATTTCTTGTCCCCCTTGGGTGGATAAAATTTATCCACTTTGTGTGGATAATCGTTGAAACAAAACCAACGAGACAAATATACAAAAGAAAAAGGAGAACAAGTCGTTCCCCCTCAACTAAATCAAATTATTATGAGAAATTGATAAGTTATAAGTTATAAAGAAAATGGAGGGGTGAGATAATTTTACTAATCATTGAAAAATGAAAAAATTTCCCTCCAAATTCTTTACTCCCCTCGTTACAAATGAAGTGTCAGGTGGTAGTAGTTTGTAACTAAATATTGTTGAATTGGTCTAATTCTATTTGTCTTCTCATTTCAGGTGAATTGATTTTATTAAATTCAATTACCTTCTTTTCTAACAGAAACCCAAGAATGGAAACACTATCTATGAGTCTTTGGTTTTTATATTTTGTTCCCTTAATCCTTCCATCTTTTAAGTATTGGAAAACCGTTCTTTTAGAAATCTCCAATTCTTTAGAAGTTTCTTCAACACTAATCCATCTGTAAGACTCTAAACCAGGGATTTTCTCCTCAAATTTATTTTCCATTATATTATCTTTTGTTCCTTAAGTTTTCTAACAGATGAAGTTATGTATGAGGAATGTTCTTGTTGAAGTAATGAGTGTGTTCCCCAATTGATACTCCAACTTTTCTTATCTACTGAACCTAATTTCATCAGATTCTTTCCTATTCCATCATAGATATTGATATCCTTTCCTTCATCAACAAAACCAATCAATCTTTTATTAGGTGAGTTTCCAATGTATTTGAATGGAATAACTGAATTCATTCTTTTATTTATACCATCAAGGTTCTGATTCAACCTTAACGAGTAAGATGGTAAAACAGATTTCCATTCACCATATCTATTGATAAGGTTCATTATTTGGTTGTATTCCATATCTGAATTATCCTTTAAGGTTTTAATCAGTTCATCTCTGTTTTCAATTGATGGTATCCACCCCCTTTCCATCATATGGTTTAATACCAATACATCTTGGTATTTCATTAAACCTTTGATACCCATTTCCTTCATCGTCTGAATTAACCCATCTATTTCGTGTTCGTTTATATCTAAATCTTTCATAATATTTATTCGTTTTAGTTCATAGAGGTTCATTCCTCTTACTATAAGTATTACAGAGTTGTTTTTTTAGAAAAAAAGTTCTTAGGGGAAAAAATTGGGTTCGATATAAAAACCACTCCGATACCCCTTTTAGAAAAAAAGTATTTTCTCAGTTACAAGTAACCTCAACTTTGAATATAACTTCTGTTAAATCTAACAGAAGTTATATAAATTTGAGAACGATAACTTTACTCGACCAGTAC
>JABHWD010000029.1 GCA_018657955.1 Flavobacteriaceae bacterium
AGTATTGATTTTTCTAATTTCATAATATCAAGATGCACTTGGTTTTACCGAAAACGCAAAATTAGTTGTCCATCCCCATTCTTCTTCTTTTTCTAGTGACGATTGATAGCTACTTTCAATTTTTGCTACAAATGAATCACCATTATTAGAAACTATTCCATCGTCATGATAAAAAGTTCCATTACCTATATGAGCTTTTAAAGTTTCATAATCTCTCGCTGCCCAGGCCGCATCAATTTTTTTAAATACTTCTACGGTTTCTTGACTTCCCATCATAATAGTCTGATCTGAACCATCAATAAAACCATTTGTAGGTACATCACAAACATGATTATTATCAGCACATGAAATAAATAGCCCAATTAGGCTAAATAATAAAATATAATTTTTCATAATATAGTTTTTAATTAGCTCTCAAGATAGTGAAATAATAAATAAAAAAACTATAAAAATACTTGATGGTTAATCTGTTTTTTATAAATCTATTAATTTAAATTTTATCCTATTTCCCATGTGTTTTTGAGATAGTTTATTTATTGATTTTTTAGATAATTGAAGTATTCTAGGATATCCTCCACATGTTTGAGAATCTCTCATTAGAATTATTATTTTTCCAGATTTAGTTAGCTGAACAGTTCCTTGCATTACTAATGAAGTAATTATAGGATCAAGTTGATTTTTGAATGACTCCTTTAATTGATAAGCCATTCTATCATTATTGTTTGAAATTGTAAATGTTTTATTTAATAAAACTTGTTTTTGTTTGGTTGTTAATTTATCAAATTCTGGCCCCTTGAAAACTTCAATTATATTGTTTTTAAAATGCTCCAAATAATTAACTTTAATTATAGTTCTTTTCGTTATTATATTTTTTAATTTTTTAATCTTCAAATTCTCACCATTTATGATTTTATTCGATTTAGTAATACTAGAATGCATACTTCTACTATTCATGATTTTACCTGCCAGGAAACCTCCAGAAACACTTAGGTAAGAACGTAACCCATATTTCAACTTTCCAAATTTCAAAACATCACCTTTATTGATTTGATATACTCGATTTATATCGATAGAATTGTCATTTATTGATGGACTAATATCTGCCCCTGTTATACATATTTTAGTTTCCTCCAAGAATTTTAAAATAGGTCCTGTCATAGTTATTTCCATTACAGCATCATTGTCATTGTTACCTAATAATTTATTTGACAGAACTGACGAAAGCTGATCCATTGATCCAGATATAGGAACTCCATAATTTTCATATCCAAACCTTCCAAGATCTTGTATTGTAGAATAAAGTCCTGATTTAATAATTTCAATCATTAATTTGAGTTTTTACTGGTTTATAAATATTGGATTCAACCTGTATCTTAATCAATTCATGTTCTTTTAATGATATTGGACTAAATTTTACTTTATCTCCAGGTTTAATAAAACATGGAGAGGTCTTATTAATATTAAATAAATTAATTGGTGAGTTTCCAATAATATACCATCCTCCAGGGCTATTATTTGGGTATATGCCAGTTTGAGACCCTCCAATTCCTACAGCCCCCTTAGGAACATTTAAAACTGGTTTTTCTTTACGTGGATGATGTATCTTTTTATCTAATCCCCCTAAATATAAAAAACCAGGAAGAAAACCTATATTATAAACTCTATAATCTTTAGAACTATGCAAAGAAACAATCTCTTCTTTTTTTATAGAAAGGCTTTTTTCTAAATAATTTAAATCATGTCCAAGTTCAATATCATAACAGACAGGTATTTCCCATTTATTAAAATCCTTTTTTTGTGTTGATCCAATTTTTATATAAATATTTTTTAATTCAGAGATTTTACTTTTAGGATTTATATTTTCTTCATATGTAATTAGTAGAGAATTATAGGAGTTTTTTAAATAGATATTATTATTGAGATATTTATTCTCAATTTCTGATTTAAATAATAAAATATTTTCTAAAATAGATTCATGAATTATTGAGGGCCATTCAACTAGAATAGAACTTTCTCCAAATCTTTTATATTTTAAATTATATGATTTTAATTTCAATATTATTTAATTTTAAGTGTAACTCTTCTAGCAATTCAATAGCATTTGGATTATCACCATGAATACATAAGGTGTCAAACTCAACACTTATTTCTTTTTTATCAACGCTTATAATTTTATTATTAATAATATTATAAACGTGTTTAAACATTTCGTTAGAATTTTCTATTAATGCATTAGGATTGTCCCTAGAAACCAATGTTAGGTTAGAGTTATAGTTTCTGTCTATAAATAATTCATTACATATTTTAACTCCTTCTTCTCTAGCCATTTTAGAAATAAGAGAAGAATAGGGGGTATATAATTTTGTGTTGATCTCTTTTGTTAAATCAATTATAATTCTTGCAGTTTCTTTATCATTTGATGCAAAATTATAAAGTGCTCCATGAGGTTTTATATGATTTAAATCAACATTTTCTTGAATCAATATAGTTCTTAAAGCTTGTATTTGATTTTTCAAAGATTTTACTAGCTTGTCCTTACTAATATTCATTATTTTTCTGCCAAAATTTTTCCTATCAGGAAACGATGGATGAGCACCAATTTTTAAATTATTCTTTTTAGCTAATCTTACAACTGACAACATTGTCTCTAAATTACCAGCATGTCCTCCACAAGCTATATTACAAGAAGAAATTAATGGAAAAAGTTGATCTTCATTCCCAATCCCTTCACCGACATCTGCATTTATATCAATTTTAAGATTTTTCATTTATAATAATTCAAAAACTTTTAGAATACTTTTCAATCCAAGAAAAATAGTAATAACCAGAATTGCTAAACCAATAAAATTTTGCCATTTAGAATTTTTATATTTTCCTAGAATGGAATCTTTATTTACAATCCATATTAAAAAACCTGCAATTACAGGCAGTAATATTCCATTAGCCACTTGAGCAAATTTTATTATTTCTATAGATTTGTATCCTGAAGATGAAGATATAACTCCAGCGAGTAAAATAAACATCCAAACACTTCTAAACTTTAAACCTTTCATGTTCAATGACCATCCCAAACATCCAGCGGCCACAAAAGATGCAGCTAGGGGAGCGGTTATTGCACTTGTTATTCCAGCTGAAAATAATCCAACAGCTAAGATGTATTTAGAATACACACCATAAAGTGGTTCAATTCCCTTTGCTAAATCAGCAGCATTATTAATGTTTTCAATATTTAATGAAGCACTAGAAATAATTATACACATAGAAACTATTCCTCCAAGTATAATAGAAATTATAGTATCATTTCTTGCAAATTTTAAATCACTTTTATTTTTCCATCTTTCTTTAACTAATGAAGCATGAAGAAAAAGATTGTATGGCACTACAGTTGTGCCAATTAATCCAATAATTATTAAAATACTTCCTTTAGGGAACTTAGGTATAAATAAACCCTTTAATAAATCAATTATATCTGGTTTAGTTATTATAGCAGTTATAATAAATGATAAACTCATTATTATTACTAGAAAAATTAATGATCTTTCAAGAATTTTATAATTTCCTGCGTACAATAAAGCAAATGCTATTAATCCTAAAATAATGCTATAAAAATTAATATTAATATTTAGAATATTTAAGGTTTTTTCTCCAAAGACAGCTTCTAATCCTAATACTCCTCCACTTATATTTCCAGCTTCATAGGCTGCATTTCCTATTACTATAGAAGACAATATTAGTGTTATTACAACATTTCTAAAATTAGGGTTTTTAATTTCTTCTCGAATAACTTGAGAAAGTCCTTTATTAGATATAATTCCAAGACGGGCAGACATCTCTTGAAGAACTATTGTAGCAATTATTGATAAAACTAGAGTCCATAAAAGAGAAAAACCAAAATCAACTCCAGCTATACTACATAAAGTAACAGTTCCTGGACCAATAAATGCTGCAGCGACTAACGGTCCTGGACCAATATTATTAATCCATTTTTTCACCAATAGTTATTTAATTGCAATTTAATAACTTTAAAGAAGAATTTATGATTTATCTAAAATTTAAAAAATATCTTTTATTACTCCTCATAATTCTTTTTTCGTGTAGTGAAAGTGAAGGAGAAGATTCAATTCCAGTCCTTAGATCTAATGTGCTTATAGACAAAGGAATATTTAAGGTGTCTTATAATGAAATTTTTGAACAACCAAACTGGATTGAATATACTGTTTCAAACCGTCCAAAAAATGTAGATAGAGGAAACAAAGATTTTTATTTAGAATCAGGAGTTTTTACTTCAGATAACGCTGATTATTACAAAAACGAATGGGATAAAGGACATTTAGCCCCAGCCGCAACATTTAGTGATAGTGAAGATAATCTCAATAAAACATTTTCATTTATAAATTGTGCAATGCAAATTGATAATTTAAATAGGGGGGAATGGGCTCAATTAGAACAACAGGTAAGAGATTGGTCAGTAAATGGAAATGTTAATGTAAAGATTGAATTAGTTTTTGCTGCTAACCATATTATTAGAACTACAGGTGTGCATGTGCCAACTGGGTTTTGGAAGAATTTAACTTTCTCTAATGGAAATCAAACGTGCTATTACTTTCCAAACTCTTCAACTAATAAAAATTGGGATCAATACGAAAACACTTGTAATTAATTTTATAGAGTTAAAATCTTTTACCAATTGAAAAACCTCCTCTTACAACTACTGTTGATCTATCGCCGTTATTATCATCATCATCATATAAGCCGTTATTATCATCATCATATAATAAATTTCTACCTAACCCAAATAAAATTTCAAAAGTAAAACCTTTTCTATTGATCCATTTACTACCAACAGCAAGGCCTGGTGCTATATCAAAGTAATTCTCCATTCCTGCTTCTCCAAAAGCAAATTTTGAAAAAGCTTCAGCAAAGAATCCCTTACTTCCAAAATCTTCTGATTTTGAAAAATAGAATCTGTAATAAGGTGTTATTACAAATTTATCATTCCAGTCAATCCCATCATCATTATTACTACCTAAATTTAAAAAAAGTGTTGCTCCAAAACCAGAAGATGAGTCATTGGTTTTTTCATATCCCACAGTTAATGCAGGGAGTATTAATAAATCTAAGAAATCAATTTTTAATTCATTTTGTCCTAATGAACTTGTAAATTCTTCAATTTGTTTGTCTGATTTAATAACAACAACTTCATTGACATCGTTTTGTGCAATTAGAATAGATGGAATGATTAGAAATATTAATACGAATTTTCTCATGAATTTTTTTTTGCAATATAATAAATATTTGTATTAAGCTTTATTTTAAAATATTAATAATTAATAATTATTTTTTGTTTAATTAAATTCCTTACTAAACCATAGGGCAATCTTCTTCTTCTTTTAAAATTATTATCAAGTGTTTATGATTTATTTTCAGATTTTAATCGTTAAAACATCTCCAAATCGTGTAGTATAACAAGGAGATAGTTTCTCTTGTCTGAGCTTCCATTTTCTTACAAATCCTTGTGCAGCCAAACGAATCTTATCTCTACCCATCAACATATTTATTTTATCTACCGAATACATCAATTTCTTTTGTTTATCTCTATTTATTGTATCAAACAAACTCATTTGCACCTCATCTTGTGGTGTAGTATTTCCTACTATCACTCCTGCCTTTTTATATACACAATCATCTCTGTAAATATACTCAAGTGCTTTGTTTGCCATATTCACTATCTCCATACTATCATTGGTAGGTATTTCAAAATTGAGTGTGATGTATGGGTGGTATTGTTTCATATTAGGTTTAAAAGGATTTGTTGTGATAAATACACTTATTTTAGAACAGCAACTCTTCTCCTTGCGTAATTTAGTTGCACAAGTATTTGCAAAGGTGCTGACGGCTTCACTTAACTTCTTGCAGGACTTCACTTCTTTACCAAAGGAACGAGCCGTACAAATGTTATTTTTACGTTGCGTTGTGAGTTCCAAGTCATAACACTTTTCTCCTTTGAGTTCTTTTTGTAAACGAACAGCATTTACCGAGAAATTTCTTCTTATCCAACCTTCATCCGTACTTATAAACTCCAATGCAGTACGGATTCCGGATTGTTTCAATCGTTTTGCATATTTCCTGCCAACACCCCACAAATCTTCCACAGGAAACACATTTAATGCCCTTTTGATGAGGTCTTCATCATCCAAGATAAATATACCTTTCTTGGTGTGTTTCTTAGCGATATGATTTGCCACTTTCGCTAAGGATTTTGTAGATGCTAAACCAATGGAAATAGGAATCCCTGTCCATTGTTTTACTTTCTTTATGATGGCTAATGCCCTATCCAAATCTACTAAATCAGAAAAGTCCAAAAAGGCTTCATCAATGGAGTAAACCTCCATAACTTCAACTTCCTCCCTTATCACACTCATTACTCTATCAGACATATCTCCATATAAGGCAAAATTTGTAGAGAATACATTGACTTTGTTCTTATCAATTAAGGACTTAATTTTAAAAGCGGGTTCCCCCATCTTTATCCCTAATGCCTTGGCTTCATTACTCCTTGCAATTACACATCCATCATTATTGGATAGTACTACAATAGGTTTGTTCCTTAATTTAGGATTAAACGCCCTCTCACAAGAGGCATAGAAGTTATTGCAATCGGCTAATCCTATCATACAAAATGATGAATTGAGTGAGCCACTACACCAAATACCACAAAGTCCATATCTTTGGTTATCTCAATCGGTTTGTAATTATCGTTCTCTGCATTTAGGAACATTTTGGTTTTGGTCTTTTTGATACGCTTTACTGTAAATTCTCCATCCAAGTAAGCCACCACAATACAGTTGTTTCTTACTTCAAGGGATTTATCCACTACCAACAAATCACCACTTACAATACCCGCGCCAATCATAGAATCACCTATTACACGAACATAATAGGTTGCTGAAGGATGTTCTACCAAAAGGTCGTTTAAATCCAACTTAGCATCCAAATAATCGGCAGCAGGAGAAGGAAACCCTGCCGATACTCCATTTTCAAAATAAGGCATCTGTAATGGTTTTCCCACCTCAGCAGTATAGAACTCCAATGCCTTTGTTTTTTTCATAATTATAAGTTATAAAATGACAATATTCATTAAGTTAAGAAATTATTAATAGACAATAAAACACTCTATAAAATTCTAAACCATAGGCATATCTTCTTCTTTTAAAATTATTTTTCACATTCTTCGTGAACTTCTGATATAATAGGTTTTATATGTATATGTTCTTTTGGGATTAAAAAACTCGCACTTAATTCAATTATCATTGCAATAAATGCTATTGATGAAGTAATATAAGCTTCTTCATAAACTGCAGTAATAAATTCTACAAAATGAAAAATTGAATGAATTCTTAGCCCAAATCTAATTATTTTAATATAATATTTTTTCATAAAAACAGTTTCTGGCCACAATAATAAGATTTAATATCTAATAATTTAAGAAAGAAAAACAAAGATTGTAAACGATAGCGTTTCAGTCCACTTACTAAACCATAGGTATATCTTCTTGTTTTAAAATTATTGTAAATTGATTGTATGAAAGACATTAACAAAAAAATGTACTCTACATATGCACTAAACACACACATATTAGTTCAGCTTGGACAAAATATTCGCAAAATTAGAGAGAAGAAAAAAATTAGTATTGAAGATTTATGTTACAATTTAGGCACTACAAAGAGAATCCTCTCAACTATAGAAAATGGCAATAAAAAACTTAGTATTATGTACTGTGAAAAAATAGCTTTTTCATTGGAAGTCCCACTGTGGAAACTTTTGAAATTTGAAGATTAATAAAAAATGAATTTAAAAGTTATTAGATACAAAAACTACGGATGTACTATGTCTTCTATGCCAGGTAAAGATATTTATGATAATAACTTCTTTTGGTCTTTTTACGAATTAAATAATGGAGAAATTATTGTATTAAATTATGTTGAGAACCTTACAAATAACAAAGTAACTTCAAATAGTTATGAGTTTAATTATGCAAAACACGAATTAAAAAGTGGAAAAATTATAAATTATGAATTTGGTAACGCAAAGGCTATTAATAAGAAAGAGATGTCTAAAGAGTTTTTTGATTGGTTTGATTCAGAACCGCCAGCAAAAGATATAAAAGAACTTAAGTTTCCGAACAAAAAGGAAAAAAAATGTGTTAAAGAGTTCTTTATTAAAAATATATTAAAAACTAAAGAAGTTGCAACTGATGTTATTAATACCTAAACCATAGGCATTTCTTCTTCTTTTAAAATTATTGTAAATTGTAGGTATAAATTAAACATTATGAAAAATATATTAATTACTCTTGCTTTACTTGTTTCTTTTAGTTCTATTGGGCAAACTGCTGGGATTGATAAGCTGAAAGCTATATGGATTGATGAAATGATTGAATTTGGGGATATATCAATTAAAAATATAGATTGGACAGCCACCTTTGTTCCATATTATACAATAAGGGTAAATCCATACAATGGCTTAGCGATACCTTATAAGAAGTTTGAATCAAACCTTTCAATGATTTTGGGTAAATTAGATCTTCAGATGGGGGATTATTATACAAAAAAAACTGCTAAAGATGCAAACAATAGAGAGATGACTTTATCTACTAATAGAATTGCAAGAGGAAGATATTGGATTGACTTTGAAGGTGCTGGATATGCTTCTTATATAAATCTTACTATTACAGATTCAAAAAATAATTTTGTGACTGTAGGAACTATTAGATTTGATAAAAAAGTAGAAGCTTATAAAAATTACGATAAGACATATAGCAAATATATTAAGAAAAGAAAAATTGATAAAAGAAGAGCTAAAAGCGGTGAACAAGTACTTTTTGAGGAAATCCTAAAAAGATATAACAACTAAACCATAGGCATATCTTCTTCTTTTAAATCAGCAATCTCCAGACCGCGTAAGTAAGTTAAGCTTACATTTATAGATGAATGTCCCATTGCTTTCTGCAACTTGGTTAATGAACCAGTTCTTTTAAAGATTTCTATAGCACCAGAGTGTCTAAATGAGTATAGTGTTTGTCCTTGTTCAAGCAGATTAGATTGCCTCTTAAAACGACTCCAAAGGGTCTTAAAATAGTCTTGATTTAAAGGTTGAGGTCTTCCAGAAAAGATATTATGATGAGGTTCTCCTTTCACAAGAACATCCCTAATATAAGAAGGTACAGGAACAATTCTATTTCTACCTGACTTATTCCTATGTCCCGATAAATTAATGTATTTCAGGTCATCAGAAAAGTCACCCCAAGTAAGTTCTCTTATCTCACGATGTGGTCTTAAAAGGCATCCATAGGTCATTAGACAGCATAGATATAACTGTTTGTTATATGCTTTAATAGATTCAAGTATCTCATTGATATTGTCTAAGGGTTTATGAAGCGTTGAGGTAGGTTTCTTCAGTTTTACACTTTGAACTAAATTAGGTTTTAATTCAGTTAATAATGGACTTAATGTAGATTTTACAGTTAGTTGCGTCTTTGGACTCCAATTAGGTCTTATAAGAAAGTTTCTAATATCTGATACTTGTAAGTTGTCAAGCATTAAGTTTCTTCTATTGTATTCAACCTCATAACGTTTCCAAAGAATAACTATCCGTTTTAAATCTTTTATAAAGCGTTCAGAACATCCTTGTGTAATCTTAACCTCAACACCTTGAGCAAGTGCTTGAATAACTGTGATAGGTACTTCTTTAACTTCCTTTTTCTTTTGTTTAGGTCTCCAACCTTCTCTAAATTTTAATTCAAACGCTGCTTTGAGTAATGCAGGGTTATCGATACATCTTAATTTGATTTGAATAGCTTTTCCATTCCAAAAACGAAAACGCCTGTTATTATAATAAACATTAATGAATACTTGTTTTTTGTCTTGACCAATTGTTACGTTAAAAGAGTTCATACTGTCAGTTATTACTGTCAGTCTTGAATAAAATAATTGTAACTTAATGAAATCCAGCAGCTTGCATTGGTTAGAGCGTCGGATTCATAACCCGGAGGTCCCGAGTTCAAATCTCGGTCTCGCTACTATTTTTCTAATAAAATTAACTTAATTTCTTTACTAACTGGGTTAGAGTTAATAATTCCTGAGAACCAGAATTCATGTCTTTAAGATTATACTTTTTATCATTTAATTCATCATCACCAACAAAGACAACATAAGGTATATTGTTTTTATTTGCGTAACCCAATTGCTTTTTCAAGCTTAGTAGGTCTGGGTACAATTCTGTAGATATATTGTTTTCTCTCAATTTACTAATTGCATCTAATGAAAATAGAGAATTTTCTTTACCAAAGTTTAGAAATAAAACATTAACAGAGCTACCTTCTACAACTGGGAATAAATTTAATTCATCTAAGACCATATATATTCTGTCTAATCCAAAACTAATACCAATACCACTCATATTAGATAATCCAAAAATTTCTGTTAGATTATCATACCTTCCTCCTCCAGCTATAGAGCCTATTGAAACAGTATTAGGTGCTGAAACTTCAAAAATTACACCAGTATAGTAGTCAATTCCTCTTGCTAAACTTAAATCAAAATTTATAGAACAGCTTTTAAGACCAAGATCTTCTATTGTTGAATAGATAAATTCTAAATCACTGACCCCTTCTAAACCTGTTTTTGAATCTTTAAAAGTTGATTTCAATAAAGGCATAGCCTTCCTGAAATCTCCTGAAAAATTTATTAGTTCAATTATAGTATTTATAGATTTTTTTGAAAACCCTTTTGATTCTAATTCCTGACCAACAGATTCTATTCCGATTTTATCTATTTTATCTAAAGCAGTTGTTAAATCATTAAATTTATCTTTACAGTCTAATATTTCAGAAAGTCCAACTAATATCTTCCTATTATTAATTTTAACTCTAGTTCCATTTAACATTAATGAATCAAAGATGCTATCAAACAACTGGATTAGTTCAATTTCTTGATAAAGCGATTTTGATCCTATTACATCAGCATCACATTGAAGAAATTCTCTAAATCTTCCTCTCTGAGGTCTATCTGCTCTCCATACAGGTTGAATTTGAAATCTTTTAAAAGGAAGAGTGATCTCATTCTGGTTTTGAACTACATACCTGGCAAAAGGAACAGTTAGATCATATCTTAACGCTTTATCTGATATTTTAGAAGCAATTTTACCTTTATTACAATCAACTAAATCTTGATTATCCAGATCTTTTAAAAAATCTCCAGACTTTAAAATTTTAAAGATTAGCCTATCCCCTTCATCTCCATATTTACCCAATAGAGTGCTTGACCTTTCAAAGCTTGGAGTTTCAATTGGGTTAAATCCAAACTTCAAAAAGTTAGCTTTAATTATTTCAATTATATAATTTCTTTTATATAATTGAAGAGAATCAAAGTCTCTAGTCCCTTTTGGTATACCTGGTTTGTTCTTCATGTCAAACAAAATTATAATTTAATTATAAGTATTTAATTCTTTTATTAAAATAATTAAATAAAAAAACACCTATTTGAAATAGGTGTTTTTAAAAAATATATTTTGATTTTATATTATTTTTTTTCGGCAACTACTTCAAATGATAAGTCAAATATTACATCTCTATGTAATCTAATAACTGCATTATATTTTCCTAATTTCTTTATTAAATTACCTGTAATCATTATTGATTTTTTATCAATTTCAATACCTTTTTCTTTTAGTTCGTTCTGAACATTTATATTGTTAACAGAGCCAAAAAGTTTCTTCCCCTCTCCTACTTTAGATTTTATTTTTATATCTAAAGCTTTAATTTTCTTTGCAACCTTATTTACATCATCAACTATTTTCTTATTCTTAACAGCTTGCTGTTTAATGTTTTCTGTTAATATTTTCTTGGCTGAAGATGTTGCTAGTATTGCTGAACCATTTGGTATTAAGAAATTCCTACCAAAACCATTCTTAACAGTAATGATATCATCCTTAAATCCAACACCTTCTACGTCTTTTTTTAATATTATTTCCATGTTTTAGGGATTTTACTTCAACAAATCAGCTACATATGGCATTAAAGCAAGATGTCTAGCTCTTTTTACAGCAACAGACACCTTCCTTTGATATTTTAGTGATGTTCCTGTTAATCTTTTAGGCAATAACTTACCTTGTTCATTTACAAATTGTAATAAAAAATTGGGATCTTTGTAATCTATATATTTAATTCCATATTTTTTAAACCTACAATATTTCTTTACAATAGTATTATCTATGTCTAAAGGAGTTAAATATCTAATTTGCCCATCATTTTTTCCTTTTGCTTGTTCTTGAATATTTGACATAACTTTATGCTTTTATTTTTAGTTTTTCCCTTCTTTTCTCTGCCCATTCAATTGCATACTTACCTAACTTTACAGTTAAAGTTCTCATAAACCTTTCATCTCTTCTAAATTCAACTTCTAGCTCTGAAATAACATTTGATTCAACAGAGTATTGAAAAAGGTGATAAAACCCACTCTTTTTATTTTGAATAGGATAAGCTAACTTTTTTAATCCCCAATTCTCCTTGGAAACAATTTTAGCACCTTTAGATGTTAAAAACTTCTCATACTTCTGTACTGTTTCCTTTATCTGATCTTCAGATAAAACGGGATTTAAAATGAAAACAGTTTCATAATTATTCATTTCTATTTGTTTTTTTAATGGCGCAAAAGTAGGTATTTTAAATTGTTTTGACAATTTTTTAGTTTAAATAAGCAAATTAGTTAATTTTATGATTAGAAAACATAAACTATTTTTTAAAATTGATCCCAAATTGTATAATAATTGACCAAGATCCTAAGAATTTAGAAATTCTTAAAATACTAATAGAAAAACAAACATCTTTTTCAATATTATCATGTTTTGATAATTTTAATGATTCAAAACATTTTTTAAACTCTATTAATGTTGATGTAATATTTATTGCCTTTAGTCTTCCTGAATTTGATCCATTTATCTTTTTAGATTCAATAAAATCAGATTCACAAATTGTTTTTATTAGCAATCAGACAGAGCATGCTTTTAAGAGTTTTGAATACAATGCCCTAGACTATATAGAACATCCATTAAATGAAGAAAAAATTCAAAAAATTGAAATGAAATTACAGAAATTATACAATAATTCTGATCAAAAAAGTAAACCTCATTTATATCTTAAAAGTAACCTAAAAAAAAGGAAGGTATATACTAAAGATATAAAATGGGTAGAAGCATTAGGAGACTATGTTAAAGTTATTACATCAAAGTCAGATATTCTAGTATTATCTTCTTTGAGGAGTTTTGAAAAAAAACTGCCTAGAAATAAATTCCTAAGAATTCATAAATCTTATATTATAAACCTTGACAGGATTGATAATCTTAGTAGCAAGAATGTAGAAATTGAATCTAACTTAATTCCTGTTAGTCGAAATAAAAAGGCAGAACTAGAGAAAATGCTAGAATCTAAATAAACTAGTAATTATCCACATTTAAGATTACATTCACAGAATTATAGCTTGAAATAGAGTGTAATTTATCTTTAGATTTTTTAATGAAATTTTTAGTTGCAGTTAGTGATTGGTTAGAAGGAATTTTTATAAGAATATTTTTTTGATATTTATTTCTAACTCTATTGATGTTTGGGAATTCAGGGCCTAGCACATTAGCCTTAAGAACAGCAGACAAATTTTTAGCTAACCAGTTTGCAGATTCATTAACAAGTGCAAAATTTTTATGTTTTAATGTTATCTTGACTAATTTAAAGAACGGAGGATATTTAAATCTTTCCCTTTCTTCTATTTGGCTATTGAACATCGATTCGTAATCATTAGTAATAATCTGGTTAAAAATATCATTTGATGAATCATATGTTTGAATTAACACTTCTCCTCTTTCTAATGATCTTCCTGACCTTCCTGCTACTTGTTGAATTAATTGATAACATCTTTCATATGCTCTAAAATCAGGAAAATTTAATGAATTATCAACATTTAAAACTCCTACTAGCTTAACATTTTTAAAATCTAACCCTTTTGTTACCATTTGTGTCCCAATTAAAATGTCAAATTCATTCTTTTCAAAAGATGAGATTATATTATTAAAACTATTCTTTCCTCTAGTTGTATCATAATCTAATCTTTTTACTCTATAATTTGGAAATAACTCACTTATTTCAAGCTCTACTTGCTGAGTTCCAAATCCCTTGGAAATCACATCCTTATTTGAACATGAAGGACAAGAATAGATTAAATCAATATTATAACCGCAATAATGGCATCTTAAAGATTTATTATTATAATGATATGTTAAACTTACATCGCAATTAACACATCTAGGTGTATATCCGCATTTATTGCACTCAATGATTGGAGAGAAGCCTCTTCTATTTTGAAATAAAATAACTTGTTTTTTTTCATTTATTGTTTTACTGATTTTCTCTAAGAGTTCATCACTAAAAATCCCTACCATTTTTCCTTGTTTATGTTTTTCTCTAATATTAATTAGCTCAATTATTGGTAGAGGCACATTATTATATCTTTTATTTAGACTAACTAAATCATATTTTTTCAGGACTACTGCATTATAATAACTTTCAATACTTGGTGTAGCAGATCCAAGCAGAACATTAGCACTAAAATATTTTGATAAAACAATTGATGAATCTCTTGCATGATATCTTGGTGAAGGCTCATGTTGTTTATAGGACTGTTCATGCTCTTCATCAACAATAATTAATTTTAAATTACTGAAGGGCAATAATAAAGATGACCTAGCGCCTATTATTAATTGGGGTTTCTTTGAGTTTAAAACTTTATTCCAAATTTCAACTCTTTGATCAATTGAAAATCTAGAATGATACACTATTAATTCTTCTGAAAATACTTCTGATAATCTATTCACTAATTGAGTTGTTAATGCAATCTCTGGAACTAGGTATAGAATTTGATTACTTCCATTTAATATAGACTGAATTATTTTTATATAAACCTCAGTTTTACCCGATGATGTTACACCATTAAATAATACTATATTATTTTTTCTAAATGACTCTTTTATTTGATTATATGCAAGATTTTGATTATTGCTTAAATTACTTTTTTTATTAGAGCTTTTTTGATTGCTTTGAATTCTATCTACTTGAATATAAGACTCATGAAAAATTCCTCTATTAATCATTTTTTTAATAATAGCAGAAGATGAATTAGAGATGTTTTTTAGATCAGATATTTCTATTAAATCATTATTGTCACTGGAATTCAAAAAAGATATTAATACCTCTAATTGTTTAGGTGACCTTTTTAACTTTTTTTTTAATTCTTTAATCTGATCATCATTGAAAAATGAATCTAACAAATTTACACACCTTGACAATTTTGGTTTATATCTAGAATATAATTTCTCATTTATAGATATCAAATTCTTAATGGATAATGAGTCTAAATGAGTAAAAATATTTTTCTTATTTAAAATATCTGAAATTTCATTAATCCTTAAGGGTGATTGAGCCTCTAAAGCTTCCATTATTAAGAATTCCTCATCATTCAGCTCTTCAAAATTTATACTTAAATCATCTCTTACAGAAATTAATGTTTCACTCTCAAGTAATAAAATACTAGGAATAGCTGCACGTAGAACCTCTCCTATTGAGCACATATAATATTTAGAAATCCACACCCAAAATTTTAATTGGATCTCATTAATTAGTGGTTTTTCATCAATTATTTGATAAATAGATTTAACCTCATAATTAACAGGTAAATTGGTGTGTACAGAGTTTACTATTGAAGTATAAATCTTCTTTTTTCCAAATGGTACTGCAACTCTCATTCCTGGTTTTATAAATGAGTATTCAGCTTCATTAATTCCATAAGTAAATACCTGATTAACAGGAATAGGCAAAACAACATCTATAAAATGATTCATCTTAAAACTTTAAAATCTATTCTATTTTCCTTGACTGATAAATTTCAATATAATTTAATCAGCTTAGTAATAAGAAATGCTGATTAAATTATGTATAAAATATAGTACTTTTATAAATATATTACAATATAAGTTTATATAGTGAAGATCAAATGTATAGCCATAGGAAAAACTAAAAATCAAGAGCTTATTAGTATAATTACATCCTATATAAGTAAAATTGAACACTATATAAATTTTGAGTTTATAATTATAAATGATATAAAATCAACAAAGAACAAAAAAGTTCAAAAAAATAAAGAAGGCGAATTACTTTTGTCTAAAATTAAAAAGAATGAGCATGTAATTGTTTTAGATGAAAACGGGAAGGAATACAGCTCTATATCATTCTCAAATTTTATTCAACATCATATGAGCTCTAGTAAAAAAGAGATAATATTTTTAATTGGAGGTGCATATGGATTCTCCGAGAAAATATTAGAAAGAGCCAATCAGAAAATTTCTTTATCAAAAATGACTTTTTCACATCAAATGGTTAGAATTTTATTTTTAGAACAGCTCTACAGAGGCTTTACTATTCTAAAAAACGAACCCTACCATAATAATTAGAGCAGATGAAACTAGTTTTTGCCACAAATAATTCAAATAAAATAAAAGAAGTAAACAATTTGATTAGTAATCAAATAGAGATTATAAGCCTTAAAGATATTGGCTGTAACGAGGATATAGTTGAGAGTAAAAATACGATAATTGACAATGCTATTTTAAAAGCAAATTATATAAAAAATAATTATGATTATGATTGCTTTGCAGATGATACTGGCCTTGAAGTTGATTTTTTAAATGGTAGGCCTGGAGTATTTTCAAAAAGGTTTGCTGGAGAAAACTCAACTGATGAATTAAATATGAAAAAATTACTGGAATGCATGGAAGAAAGCAAAAATAGAAATGCTAGATTTAGAACGGTAATTGCTTTAAATATTAATAATCAGGTAATTACTTTTACTGGAGTATGTGAGGGAGAAATACTACAAAAAAGAAAAGGAAGTAATGGGTTTGGGTATGATCCTATTTTTTTGCCTAAAGGTTATAATAATTCATTTGGAGAAATGAGTTTAATAGAAAAAAATAAAATTGGCCATAGATCAAAGGCTGTAAAAAAGTTAATTAATTATTTAAATAAGTTTTGTTAAATATCAGTTAACTCAAACTATTTTTCTTCTTTAAACAACAAAGTTTACTATATTTAGCAATATTTTTACAGATGAGAAAAATCCTTTTAACTATTCTCCTTCTTTTTTATGCCATTTCTTTTTCTCAAGAAATAACTACTGTTAAGGGTACAATTTTGAATGCAAATAACAATATGCCACTAGAAAACGTGAATATTGTTAATCTAAATAAAGTAATTGGAACAGCTACTAATAGAAAAGGAGAGTTTGAGATTAGAGTTCAAGTAGATGACACACTTCATTTTTCATACCTTGGATTTAAATCTATTAGGGTTAGAGTTACAAATGACTGGATAAGGTATGGAATTAATACAAGTATTGAATTAACAGAACTAGCTTTAGCTCTTGAAGAAGTTGTAGTGCATCAATTAAAATTAACAGGATATTTAGAGATTGATATAAAACAAGTTCCAATAAATAGAAATTTTAGGTATAGTATTTCAGGCCTGCCTAATATTGGATATGAGTCAAGTCCCAGACCAACTAGTGCAGCTACTAAAGCATTAAATGCGATTTTTAATCCATTTGATTTCCTTCATAAAATATTTGGGAAACAACCAAATGAGTTGAGAAAACTCAGAAAGATGAAAAAGGATAATAGAATACGTGATTTATTGTCTAATAGATTTGATAGAGAAATGTTACTAGCATTACTTCATCTTAATAGAGTTGATTTAGATTTGTTAATCAGTGAATGCAACTATTCTGATGATTTTATTACTAAAGCTAATGATCTTCAAATATTAGACGCTATCAGCGAATGTTATGAGGAGTATAAAGTCTTAAATAGAAGTCTAAAAAATTAATTTATATATTCCTGATTTTTAAAACTAGGGTTATTCTTGATGTCATCATAGAATTTAGCATAAACCACATTTTGATATGGAAGAAGCCAAATAAAGCCTATACCTAAAGTAACAACACATAATATAGCAAGCCCAAAAAGTCTTAATCCTATTCTAAAAAACTTCCATTTATAGCCCTTCATCATATTCATGCTCTTAACAAGAGCATCATATGCGCTAATTTCATTGTCTTCACCCATAATAAAAAATACTTGAGAAAACATTAATGCCACTATTACACCAGGAATTATTAATAAAATAAAACCTACAGCAACAAGAACACCCATCATGAGATAGGCTAATATCGAATTCAGCCAACTAGTTTTAAAAGGAATAAATAGATTTTCTATTTCAGGGTTATTATCTCTAGAGATATTTAGAGAAAATATGGTCATTCCAATAGCTAATGGAGGCGCAAAAATAAGAGAAGTAAGATTAGCTCCCCAATCTGCTCCTACTGTTAACCATCCTACAAGTGCTACAGCTATATAAATTAATGCAAAAAGCAGATTTCCGCCTATAGCTAAGCCCCATTTACCTTTTAAAGAAGCGTAAGCCTCTTTCATTATTTTTGAATTTTCCATAAAGTATATTTATATTTTGCAAAGCAAAAGTAATTATTAACTCTAAATAAATAACTATCTTTGCAGATTACTTTTATTATTAACTATGTCATCTTTTTCACTAAATGCAATTTCACCAATTGACGGAAGATATTCTAATAAAACATCTGTGCTTTCAAATTATTTCTCTGAAAAATCACTTATAAAAACTAGAATTCTAGTTGAAGTAGAATACTTTATATCTCTTTGTGAAATACCACTGCCTGAATTAAAATCATTTAAAAAATCTAATTTCAAAAAACTAAGAGATATTTATGAAAATTTCTCTGAAAAGGATGCAACAGCTATAAAAGAAATTGAAAAGAAAACGAATCACGATGTTAAAGCAGTTGAGTATTTTATTAAAAATGAATTTGATAAACTTAATTTAAACCAATACAAAGAATTTATTCACTTTGGATTAACCTCCCAAGATATAAATAATACAGCAATTCCTCTTAGCTTAAAATATGCATTAAATGATGTGTATTATCCTGAACTAGATTCCATCATTTCACGCCTTAATGACTCTTCAAAAAAATGGTCAAAAATACCAATGTTGGCAAGAACGCATGGTCAACCAGCTTCTCCAACTAGACTTGGCAAAGAAATCGATGTATTTAAAGTAAGGATTATAGAACAATTGAGTCTTTTAAAACTCATTCCAATAGCTGCAAAATTTGGTGGTGCAACAGGTAATTACAATGCGCATAATTTAGCTTATCCTAAAATTGATTGGAAAGAGTTCTCAAAGAAATTTGTGTTAAAAAATTTAGGATTAAAACATTCATTTCCAACTACACAAATAGAGCATTATGATCATCTAGCAGCAATTTTTGATAATATTAAAAGAATCAATACTATTTTAATTGATCTAAACAGAGATCTGTGGTTATATGTCTCTATGGATTATTTTAAACAAAAAATAAAAGATGGTGAAATAGGAAGTTCTGCAATGCCTCATAAAGTAAATCCAATTGATTTTGAAAATAGTGAAGGTAATTTAGGCATAGCTAATGCGAATTTTGAGCATCTTTCATCAAAGCTTCCAATTTCTAGATTGCAACGTGATCTTACTGATAGTACAGTTTTAAGAAACATAGGGGTTCCTTTTGCGCACACTCTAATTGCTTTTAAGTCTACTATAAAAGGATTAAATAAATTAATAGTCAACAAAGAGAAAATATCCGTTGATCTAAATAATAACTGGGCAATTATAGCAGAGGCTATTCAAACAATATTACGACGAGAAGGCTATCCCCAGCCATATGAAGCTCTAAAATCTCTTACAAGAGTGAATTCTAATATATCAAAGGAAGAAATCCATAATTTTATTAATAAATTAGATGTTAATAATAACATTAAAAAAGAATTGCTTAAAATAACTCCAGAAAATTATACTGGCATATAAAATATTAATAATGCAAATATTTAATCATAATAAATATATATATTTTCTTACATTTTATTTAATATTATCTGGATGTATAAATGAATCTAAAACCGATAGAGACTTTAACAAGATTGTTGAATCTTTTACCAGTAAAAAAAATAGCTTTTCAAAGACAAGTAATAGGTTAAGTGAAGAGTATATCTTTTCTGAACTAAGTGTAGTTAAAAATGAATTAAATAAACTAAGGTCAGTTCTATATGAAGATTTATCTAACGAAGAAAAAGTAGATTATAAATTCATTGAAAGTCTTTTAGTAGGTAAAGAGATTCGATACGAAGACATACAATCCTGGAAGAGAGATCCTAGAGATTATATGAATTTTAGACAAATTTCAAGCACCATAAATGGACCAAAAACGTGTGAAGAGAAAATTATTTTTTTGACTGAATACCTGCCTATAATTCAAGAAGATTTAAAAAGTGGCTCTAAACAGCTTGCAGAATATGTTCCAAGGTTCCAAGAATTAGGACTTTATATGGCAAAGAATTCAAACGTAATTTTTGATGAAGAAATAAATAAGTTTTTTGAAAGCTGTAGTTCGATTACTCAAGATGAAAAAAATCAAATTAAAAGTGTAAGTTCTCAGATTATTAATGAGCTTAAAATATTTACAGATTATATTGAAAATATATTGCCTAATAGAGAAGAATCAACTTTTTCAATAGGTAAATCAACATATAATAAGATGTTAAAATACCAATTTCTGTTAGAATATAATGATGAAACCCTATGGGAATTTGGTTGGCAAGAATTTAATAGAACTCTAGATAAGATGGATGCTTTAGCTAAAGAAATTGATTCAACTAAAACTACAAAAGAGTTGCTTATAGATATAAAAAATGAATATCCAGACCCTTATGATATGATAAAGGCACATCAGCATTGGGTTAATAATTCTGGTAAACACATAAAATCAAAAGGGCTTATTCCTATTCCGTGGAAAGAAAGAGTAAACGTTGTTGCTAGGGAGGAATATCTAAGAAAAACGTCTTACTATGGTAATTTCTCAAGATCCAAGGGGAAAGATGAAGAAGGTTATTTTACTTCAGAGTGGAAGATTAATCCTTTTGAAGATTATTGGGATGAAAAAACAAAAAATGAATATTTAGTAGAACATGATTGGGGTGTTATTATTGTAACAGCACCGCATGAAACGTATGGCGGTCATCATATTCAAGGTCTATATCAAATGCATAATCCAAATAAATTAAGAAAAAATAATGGAATTTCTCTTTTTAGTGAAGGTTGGGGATTGTATAATGAACAACTGATGTTAGAGACAGGTTTTTATCCAAACAAAAAAATTAAACTTAGACAATTACAGTTAAGATTATGGAGAAATGCTAGAGTAATTTATGATGTTGGTATGCATTCAGGAAAACTCTCTTATGAGGAAGCTATAAGTTTAATGACAGATAAGGTTGGTTTTTTAAGGTGGGCTGCTCAATTAGAGATTGATTCATCTTCTTCTAGACCTGGATACTTTATTGGTTATTTTATTGGAATGACTGAAATTTTAAAAATGAGAGAAGAATTTAAAAAATTGATGGGAGAAAATTATGATATTTCAGATTTTCATGAAAAACTTTTAAAAGTCGGGAATATGCCTCCATCATTAATGAAGGAATCCTTATTTAATTAATCTTTGAATTTTTCATTGATAGTTGTAGATTAGAAGTCATGTTTTTAAAAAATAAAATTTTATGAAAAAAACATATATACTATTTTTTATCTCTATTATTTTATTTAGTTGTTTTGAAGATAGTGATGACACTATAGTATTTGCAAGTAACATAAATGATTTTGTTTGGAAAGGCATGAATGCTAGTTATCTCTACAAGCAAAATATAGAAGATCTTGCTAATAATAGGTTTTCATCATCAGAAGAATATACTGATTTTTTAAATCTATTTGAAAATCCTGAAAATCTATTTGAAAGCCTAATTTACCAGAGAGAGAATATAGATAAATTTAGCTTTATAGTAGATGACTATATTGCCCTCCAACAATACTTAAGTGGAATTTCAAATAGTAATGGAATGGAATATGGGCTAAGATATGCTCCTGGAAGCAGTTATGATGTTTATGGATATGTCAGATATGTTCATCCAAATACTAGCGCAGAAGAAAATAATATTCAAAGAGGAGACGTGTTTAATAGTATTAACAATACCTCTCTAACAATTGATAATTACTTAGATCTTTTATCTTCCGATAACTACACGGTTAATTTTTCTAATTACTTAGATCAAAATACTTCAGAGACATCTGATGATCAAATAATATCAAATGACATAAATATTGAACTAATTAAAACTTCATATGAAAAAAATCCTATTCATATATCATCGATAATAGAAACTCCAAATCAAAGTGTTGGTTATCTTATGTTTAATAGATTTATAGGTGATTATAATGATGAATTAATTAGTGTTTTTTCAAATTTTAAATCTAATGATATTAGTAACTTAATTCTAGACTTAAGGTATAACCCTGGGGGTTCAGTATATACCTCTATTTTGCTTTCAAGTTTAATTACGGGACAATTCTTTGGTGAGATAATTAGTACAGAGCAATGGAATGACGAAATTCAAGCCTATTATCTTAATCATGACCCTGAATTTTTAATTAATCGATTTATTGAGAATAACAGTAGTTTAAATTTAAATCGTGTCTTTATTATAACAACTCAAAGTTCAGCATCAGCTAGTGAACTAGTTATAAACTGCCTAAATCCTTATATAGATGTTATTCATATTGGAACTAACACCTATGGGAAATATCAAGCATCTGTTACATTATATGATTCTGAAAATTTTATCCTTGAAGGTGCAAATCCAAATCATACTTATGCGCTCCAGCCTCTTGTTTTAAAAACCCTTAATTCTGAAGGCAATACTGATTATTTCAATGGTTTAACTCCTGATATAATTCTTGAAGAAAATATTACTAATCTTGGAGTTTTAGGAGATGAAAATGAACCTCTACTTGCTCTTGCATTGCAACAAATAACATTAGATAGAAAAATAATTGATCTAATCAATCCTGTCAAGCTAATAGATGATAGTAATAAATTTGAATTATTACAAAAAGAGATGTATATTGATTTAAAGAATGATTTTTTAATAAAAAATAAAATTATAAATGAACTTTAATAAAATTTCAAATAGAGAGGTCATTGTATTATTATTTATAATTTTTGCTGCAATAATAAGGTTAATGCCTCATCCTCCAAATTTTGCACCTATAACTGCAATGGCTCTATTTGGTGGGTTAAATTTTCAGAATAAAAAACTGGCATACTCTATCCCACTTCTAGCAATGATAATATCTGATTTATATCTTGGATTTTATTCTATATCAATTTTTGTCTACACTTCATTTATAGCCATTACATTTCTAGGGACTGTAATTAAAAAAATTAATATATCAAATATATTTTTAAGCAGCTTATTGTTTTTTATAATAACTAATCTAGGAGTATGGAGTATGGGATATCCCATGACTATTGAGGGGCTATTAACCTGTTTTACTCTAGCTTTGCCATTCTTTGGGTATGCGTTAGCAGGAGATTTATTTTTCAGCTTATTATTTAAGTATGGTTTTAAAGCAGTAGAAAAAAAATATCTAATTCATTTAAATTAATCTTCTAAAAGAGGTTTCTCAATTACTTCAGAATCAATATTTAATTGAGAGTTTCCAGATGATATTTTAATAACATCTTTGTCTATCTTTTTAAATTCCTTAGTACTATCATTATAGTGGTTCACTGCTGTTCCTAGTGTATTTCCTAGTTTATCATGATAAGTCTTATAAGCATTTAAGTGAGTAGATAATTTTTCAACATTCTTCAAAACATCATTAATAGAATCCTCTACTTTTAAATTATGTAGTGCCTTTACCGTAATCTGTAGCATTGGAAATAAACTCATAGGAGATACTATCATTACTTTTTTTGTATAGGCATATGAAACTAAATCTCTCTGATTTATTTTTAAAGTCCCTACTCTACTATTTAACAAGTCTTGATATAAACCATCAGCAGGTATAAACATATAAGCATAATCAGTAGTATTTTCATTAGGTCTTATATACTTGGCTGTTTCGTCAATTCTGTTTTTGATGTCAGATTTAAATTTCTTCTCTAAATCGGCTAGCTCTTCCTTATTTGAACTTTCTATCATCTTATTATAATTATCAAGAGAAAATTTCGCATCAATTGGTATTATATACGCACCTACTCTAACAATGGCATCAACTATCTCTTTATTTTTAAATGAATGCTGCATTTGAAAAAGTGCAGGTGGCAGTACATTTGCTAATAAATTTTCTAACTGTATTTCGCCCAAGACTCCTCTTTGTTTCTGATTTCCCAAAATCTTTTCTAGAGTCTTCATCTGATTAGCAAAACTCAAAACCTGTTCATTAGTGCCTTTAATTTTTTCTAATTCAGCAGTAACATCCTTTATTACCTTATTAGATTCCTTAAACTGCTGTGTTATATTAGACGTTGAAGTTTTATGAAAATCATTAATCTGCTTATTTATATCTTTAAGTTTAGACTCAATCTCTGTCCTACTTTCCTTAGAATTAGTATCAATCTCCTTTCTTATTTCTTGAATTTGAGAACTCAATGAATTTGAAAATTGAATTAAGTTATTGGTAGATGTTGATCCTGCACTAGTTTTTGAATTATAGACCAGATATATTAACCCTAATATTATAATACATAAAAAACCAATTACTATTTCCATAGTGTTAGAATTATTGTAAAAACAATTTACAAAATTTTACTGACGAAAAAACAAATAGAAAATTAAAATATTACTCTATTTACTCAAGTACATTTTTCTTCTAGAATACAGCTCATAAAATTTCTCATCCTGAAGATTATCAATAAATAAAATACTCTCACCTGTACTCTTCATCTCAGGGCCAAGCTGCTTATTTACATTAGGGAATTTATTAAATGAGAAAACAGGCTGCTTAATAGCATATCCTTTGTATGTAGGATTAAACTTAAAGTCTTTAAGTTTCTTTTCCCCTAACATAACTTTAGTTGCATAATTTACGTATGGCTCCTTATAAGCTTTTGAAATGAAAGGAACTGTTCTTGATGCTCTTGGATTTGCTTCAATTATATATACCATGTCATCTACTATTGCGAATTGAATGTTAATAAGACCAATAGTATTTAGAGCCTTAGCAATTTTTTTCGTGTGATCTATTATCTGTTGTAGAACTAAATCTCCCAAATTAAAAGGAGGTAAGCAAGCGTTGCTATCTCCGGAATGAATACCACATGGCTCTATGTGTTCCATTATTCCTATTATATAAATATCTTTACCATCACATATTGCATCTGCTTCTGCCTCAATAGCTCCATCTAAATAGTGATCTAAAAGAAGTTTGTTCTTTGGCATTTTCTTTAATAAATCAGCTACATGTTCTTTAAGGTCTTTTTTATTTATTACAATTTTCATACCCTGACCGCCAAGTACATATGAAGGTCTAATTAAAATTGGGAAATCTAATTTTCTAGATACTTTAAGAGCTTCATCTACGCTAGAGGCTGTATCAAATTTTGGATAAGGAATATTATTCTCTTTTAAAAGTTTTGAGAAGGAACCTCTATCCTCAGCTAAATCTAATGATTTGTAATTCGTTCCTATTATTTTTATTCCATATCTATCTAATTTTTCAGACAATTTTAATGCTGTTTGACCACCCAATTGAACGATAACACCTTCCGGGTTTTCATGTCTAATTATATCATATATATGTTCCCAAAATACTGGTTCAAAATAGAGCTTGTCAGCAATATCAAAATCAGTAGAAACTGTCTCAGGATTACAATTAATCATTATTGTTTCATATCCACACTCTGCACTTGCTAAAACCCCATGAACACAACAATAATCAAATTCTATTCCTTGACCAATTCTATTTGGTCCTGAGCCTAAAACAATAATTTTTTTCTTATCACTAACTACACTTTCATTATGAGAATACTTTTTACCTTCTTTATTCTCTATTTCATTTTCAAAAGTAGAATAATAGTAAGGTGTACTTGCAGTAAATTCAGCTGCACAGGTATCAACAAGTTTATAGACTCTATTAATATTCATCTCCTGACGTTTATTATAAACTTGACTTTCTAAACAATTTAAAATATGGGCAATTTGACGATCACCATATCCTTTTTGTTTAGCCTCTAGAAGTAAATCTCTTGATATTGAATCAATTGTGTATTTTGAAATTTCTTTCTGTAGTAAGTAAAGCTCTTCATATTGTCTTAAAAACCACATATCAATTTTGGTCAATTCATTAATTGTACTTAATGGCATCCCTATTTGTATAGCATCAAAAATTACAAAAACCCTATCCCATGATGCATTTATTAATTTACTAACTATTAGATCTTTATCCTTATAGCTCTTTCCATCGGCCCCAATTCCATTTCTTTTAATTTCCAAGGATTGGGTAGCTTTATGAAGAGCTTCTTGGAAGGATCTTCCAATACCCATTACCTCACCAACTGATTTCATTTGTAACCCTAAGGTCCTGTCACTACCTTCAAACTTATCAAAATTCCATCTTGGAATTTTTACAATTACATAATCTAAAGTTGGTTCAAATAAAGCTGATGTAGATTTAGTTATTTGATTTTCTAGTTCATCCAGATTGTATCCTATTGCTAACTTTGAAGCTATTTTTGCAATTGGATAACCAGTTGCTTTACTTGCCAAAGCTGATGATCTTGAAAC
Source organism: Flavobacteriaceae bacterium (assembly GCA_018657955.1). Classification (GTDB taxonomy): domain Bacteria; phylum Bacteroidota; class Bacteroidia; order Flavobacteriales; family Flavobacteriaceae. The sequence goes on from JABHWD010000029.1 coordinate 26,842, forward strand.
CCTAGGGTTAATTTCAACTGCTATAATATCTTCTTTTTCATCAGGACTTACAGCAAACTGAACATTACAACCACCTGAAAAATCACCTATACTTCTCATCATCTTAATTGCCATATCTCGCATTTTTTGATAACAAGTATCACTAAGTGTCATGGCAGGAGCAACAGTTATTGAATCCCCAGTATGAATACCCATAGGATCCATATTTTCAATAGAACATATAATTACCACATTGTCATTAGAGTCTCTAAGTAATTCTAATTCATATTCCTTCCATCCAATCAATGCTTTATCTATCATTACCTCATGAATTGGAGATATCTCTAAACCTCTAGTCAATAATTCATTGAAATCCTCTTCTTTATATACTATAGAAGCTCCTGCACCTCCTAATGTGTATGAGGCTCTTATCACTAAAGGAAATCCAAATTCCTGTGCAATCTCCTTTCCTTTTAAATAAGAATTAGCGGTGGCTTGTGGAGCCATTTTAATTCCAATATCAAGCATTAAATTTCTAAATTGCTCTCTATCTTCAGTAATATTTATTGCGTTAATATCAACACCTATAATTTCTACATTATGTTCTTCCCAAATTCCTTTTTCATCAGCTTCTATACATAAATTCAATGCAGTTTGCCCTCCCATTGTTGGTAAGACAGCATCAATTTGAGGGTGTTCTTTTAATATCTGAACAATTGATGTGGTATTTAGAGGTAATAAATATACATGATCAGCCATTGTTGGATCAGTCATTATTGTGGCTGGATTTGAATTTATTAGTATAGTTTCTATGCCATCTTCACGAAGAGATCTTAATGCTTGTGATCCAGAATAATCAAATTCACATGCTTGACCAATTATTATAGGACCCGAACCGATTATTAGTGTTGATTTTAGTTTATCCCTTTTAGGCATTAGGCACTATATTTTAGTAAAAATAATTATCAAAAACATAAAAAAAAAGGTGTTACGTCAGTAACACCTAATATAATATCAACAATTGTTAATTATTATTTAGGGCTATTTTCAGAAGATACTGAAAGCTTTTTTCTTCCTTTAGCTCTTCTACGAGAAATAACTTTTCTACCACCAACTGTGGACATTCTCTCCATGAAGCCATGCTTATTTTTTCTTTTCCTTTTTGATGGCTGAAATGTTCTTTTAGGCATTTTATTTAATTTAACTTAATCTGCTTAAAAATATATTATTAAGTTTCCGGCAAATATACAAAGACTTTTTACTTTAACAAATCTATTAATTAATATTATATTTGATTTTTATTAACTTTATTCATTGAAATTCATACACAATTATGATTAATAAATATATTAAATTATTTTTTTGTTTTGTTTGTTTTGGAGTTTCAATATTTCAGTTTATGGGGGGATTAATTGGAAATGGAATAATGTATCTAATAATAGCATTAATTATTCTATTTCTGTTTTTCAAAAATGAATTTCTTCTTTTAGCATTTTTTCAACTAAGAAAACAAAATCTTGATGGAGCAGAGAAATGGTTAAATAGAATTAATAATCCTTCTAAAGCCTTAGTAACAAAACAACAAGGTTATTATAATTATTTGAAAGGATTAATAGTTTCTCAAACAAATATGAATGAAGCTGAAAAATATTTTAAAGCAGCTATTAATTTTGGTTTAAATATGGACCATGATTTAGCAATGGCAAAATTAAATTTAGCTGGAATTGCGTTTACTAAGAGAAGAAAACTTGAAGCGCAGAAACTACTTCAAGAAGCACAAAGATTAGATAAAAATGGAATGCTTACAGATCAAATTAAAATGATGAAAAATCAAATGAAAAGATCTCATATTCCAAATCAACACTTTGGCTCAAATAGAATGGGAAGAAGATAGGATTTTAATTCTCAATAATCTTAATAAGATTCTGGTTAAACCACTTTGCTCTAGTTATAATCATTTCATGTCTTCCATTCTCTATTACAATCGAATCTTTAATATATTTTATGGGAAAAATATGATCTGAATTACCATGGATGTGTACAATGTTATCTAAAGTTATTTCTTGATCCCAATTTAATAGACAATTAATACTCCATTTCAAATAATCTTTGTCTCTTACAGTTAAATATCTATCGGCAAGATTAATTCTTTTATATATTTTATCAATTTTGGAATATTTTAAAAACTTAAAAAAATTATTAAAAGTACTCATTGGAAATACCTTGTGAATTTTTGTTGCCCTAATTAACTTGAAATTTTTAGGAAGTTCCTTGTTGTTTTTAATACTAGAAATAATTACTAGCTTTTTTGTTGACATTAACCTGCTAAGTTCCTGAATAATAACTCCTCCAAATGAAACCCCTATTAATATTATGTTTTCATGTTTAATTTCATTTGATAATCTAATACAATAATTATTAAGTGATTCATTCTTAATTGGCATAATCCAATCTAATAGATGGACACAGTATTTATCTTTAGGAAATTCTAAATATTCAAATATCAGCGAATTAGCTCCCAAACCTGGCATTAAATAAATATGTTCTTTAATATTACCCATTTATTATATATAAATGCTTATCTGCATTTTTTTTTATAATTTTGTAATTGCTTTTACTATAAATTTATGGAAATTAATGATAATACATTTTTAAGGCAATTTGAGGCAAAAATAAATGGGAAACTTGCTATTATAGAGTATTCTCTTCAAGATAGAAAAATTTTCTTAACTAAAATAGTTGTCCCAGAAATTAAAAATAAAGATTCTTTTATCGATGATTTCATTTCTAATGTATTAGAAATTATTAGGGATCGTAATATAAGTGTAGTGCCAACAGTTCCAGTAATTACTAAATACATAAGAAAAAATAGAAGATATAAATCACTTCTTCCAGTTGGAGTAAGAATTTAGATAATTATAACGTTAGACATTCCTCTTGTATTTTCTCTTCTACCCTAATATACCCATCCTGATCAATTTTATTTATTGTTACAGATTTTAATTTATTTGCTAGTTTAGGATCCCAAGGAGCTCTAACCCTTAAATAATTTTCAGTATAACCATAAATATATCCTCTTTTGTTTTCAGTTTCATATAACACAGTTTTATCTTGACCTATTTGACTCTCATAAAAAATTCTTCTTTTTTTATCAGACAATGACCTAAGAATCATACTTCTTTTTGTTCTAACTTCTTTAGGAACTTGAAAATTCATTGTTGATGCAAGGGTGTTATTTCTTTCAGAATAAGTGAAAACATGCAAATAAGATATTTTTAATTCTTTTAGAAAATCTAATGTCTCCATAAAATATTCGTCAGTTTCTCCAGGGAAGCCTACTATTACATCTACTCCAATACACGCATTTGGTATAGTATCATTTATATAATTAATTCTATCAATGTAAAGATCCTTATTATATCTTCTCTTCATACTTCTTAATATTTGATCGCTACCGCTTTGCAAAGGGATGTGAAAATGTGGAACAAATAGTCTGCTTTTAGCCATAAATGAAATGATTTCTTTACTTAACAAATTTGGTTCTATTGATGATATTCTAAATCTATTTATACCATTAGATCTATCCAATTCCTTAACTAAATCAAAAAGAGTATTATCATGTTTTTTGTTTCCATATTCTCCCTTTCCATAATCTCCAATATTTACTCCTGTTAGAACAATTTCTTTTATTCCCTCTGAAGAAATTGTTTCTACATTATTTTTAATATTTTTAAGAGTATCACTTCTAGATATACCCCTAGCTAATGGAATTGTACAATAAGTACATTTATAATCACATCCATCCTGAACTTTTAGAAAAGCCCTAGTTCTATCGTTCGATGAATAGCTGCTAATATAAGTATCGATACTACTTATATCACATGAATAAATATTTGGATATTTATTTTTTGATAAATCCCCTATATAATCTAATATATTAAACTTCTCATTAGCTCCAAGCACTAAATCAACTCCTTTAACATCTGATAATTCGTTAGGTTTTAATTGGGCATAACAACCAATTGCAGCTATGAATGCATTAGGATTTAATCTATTCATTTTATTTACTACACTCTTAAACTTATTATCAGCATTTTGAGTTACGGAGCAAGTATTAATTACGTATATATCTGCCTTTTTTGATGCACTAACAATTTTATAATTATTTCTTTTAAAATCTCTGGATATTGTTGAAGTTTCAGAATAATTCAATTTGCAACCAAGAGTATAAAATGCTACTTTTTTTATAACAGACATTCTCGTAAATTTATAAAGGGTTGTAAATTTACAATTAAATAGTAATATGAAAAAAAACTCAGCAAAAAGTAAAATATATAGTATATACCATTTTGCTGTATTGATCTCTATTTTATCTGTTTATACTTGCACAAATAATAATGAAAATGACTCTGATCAGGTTTTTAGATATAATGAACATAAAAATATTAACTCATTAGATCCTGCTTTCGCTAAAGACGTTGCTAATATTTGGGCTGTAAATCAACTTTTTAACGGATTAGTAGAGATGGACAAAGAATTAAGGGTAATTCCGTCAATTGCTAAAAGCTGGATGATTTCTAATGATGGATTAACATATAGTTTTACTCTAAATAATAATATTAAATTTCACAAGCATTCCATGTTAACTAACAGAAACGTTACAGCGAAGGATTTTGTGTATAGTTTTGATAGGCTTTTAGATCCTATATTAGCCTCTCCCGGAGGATGGGTTTTTAATAAGGTCGATAATTATGAAGCAATTAATGATACCATTCTAGAAATTAAACTAAAGGAGCCTTTTAATGCTTTTCTTGGCATACTTACCATGAAATATTGTTCAGTTGTACCTAAAGAGATTGTTGAGCATTATGGTGCTGAATTTAGGTCTAATCCAGTTGGAACAGGTCCATTTAAATTTAAGAGATGGGAAGAAAATATAAAATTAGTTTTTAGAAAAAATAATGAATATTTTCAAAAGGATTCCATTGGAAATTCATTACCCTATCTTGAGTCAGTTGCTATTACTTTCTTACAAGATAAGCAGAGTGAATTTCTGCAATTCATTCAAGAAAATTTAGATTTTGTATCAGGCTTAGACGATTCCTATAAAGATGAAGTAGTAAATACTCAAGGAGAATTAAAAAATGAATATGTAAATCAAATTAATTTAATTAGAGGACCTTACTTAAACACTGAATACTTAGCATTTTATTTAGACTCAAATAAAAATGAAATTAAATCAGAAATACTTAGAAAGGCTGTGAACCATGGATTTGACAGAAATAAAATGATAAAATACCTAAGAAATGGAATTGGCATTCCAGCAAATGGAGGATTTATACCAATGGGACTGCCAGGTTATTCAGATAAAATTGGATACACATATAATCCAGATTATGCTAAAGAATTAATCAGTCAGTATAAAAGCGATTTTAAAGAAATTCCAAGCCTAAAATTAACAACCACTAGTAATTACTTAGTTTTTTGTGAATTTATTCAAAAAGAATTAGAAAAAATAGGTCTTCAAATATCTATAGATGTTATTCCTGGAGCCTCCTTAAAAGAAGCAAAAGCTAATGGAAAATTAGATTTTTTTAGAGCAAGCTGGGTAGCAGATTATCCAGATGCTGAAAACTATTTATCTCTATTTTATTCCAAAAACTTTGCTCCTAAAGGACCAAATTATACTCATTTTACAGATAAAGCATTTGATGCACTATATGAAAGTTCTGTAGGTGAGACTAATCAAAATAAAATAGAGATTCTATACAAAAAAATGGATTCATTGATTATTAGTAGATCTATCATTGTTCCACTATTTTATGATGAAGTAATAAGATTTACTAGAAAAAATTTAAATGGCATGCAGATTAATGCTACAAATTTACTAGACCTTAGGTATGTAAAAAAGTTATCTAATTTTTAGTAGATAGTGCAGGTCCTTCTTAAAGATATTTTTTCATTATAATATTATTCACTTTGAATCCATTTCGTGAATAAAAATTCACCAATTTTTCATTGCAAAATAATGTTATTCTGTAACAACCCTTTCTCCTAGAAATTTCAATTAATTCCTTAATAAGTGAAACTCCTACCATTTTTCCTCTAACCTCGCTATTTACTACAATGTCTTCAATATGTCCAGCAACCTCTCCCCTTATCTTATTCTCAATTACCACACTTCCATATGCTACAATTCTATTATTATAAATTCCAACAATTGAATTTGAGCTAGTATTAGAATTAAAATCATTCCATGCCTTCTTCCTGTCAATATTTTCAAGATCTATCTTTTTAAGTTGATTTAGAAGAATGAAAACATCATTAATATCTTCTTCTTTAATAAGTCTAAAATTAATTTCTGACATTTACTTTTTATTTTTTTATAAAAGCAAAAAAAAAGCCTTTCATCATCTGAAAGACTTAATTCTCTATGAATTTAAATCTTATTATTTCTTCTTAAATTTAGCATATTTAGTCCTAAATTTATCAACTCTTCCTGCTGTATCTACAAGTTTTGCTTTACCTGTATAATAAGGATGAGAAGATCTAGATATTTCTAACTTAACTAGAGGATATTCTTTACCTTTTACATCTATAGTCTCTGAAGTTTTCGTAGTAGACTTAGCTAAAAAAACATCATTATTTGACATGTCTTTAAAAGCTACCAGTCTGTAATCTTTTGGATGAATTTCTTTTCTCATCATTTCTTGTTTTGAAGTGCAAATTTATATATTTTTTATAATTATACAATATTAGATTAAACTTAATTTAATTATACCTATTTGGCTTTTCCTATATTTGCATAAAATATAAGAAATTAACTATGGAAATAGATGTGAAAAAAATATCAGCAGATGTAGGAGTAAAGTTAGGTTTATTCCTTTTTTTATCAAATGCTATATTTTATATTATTGATGTAGATTTATTCCTTAATTGGAAATTAGGTTTAATCTTTCCTATAATAATAATTGGTTCAGGAATTTATTCAATACTACATTCTAGGAAAAAATTAGGAGGTTACATAAATTGGGGAGAGGCATTTGTGTCCTATATGGTATGCGTTACTGTTGGAATGGTTATAGCGGCATTAGTGCAAATGTTCATATTTATAATTTTAGATCCTGCTGCAGCTGAATATATTCATGAATCATCAATGGTAATGGCAAAAGAATGGTATACAGGATTTAATGTACCTGAAGAGGTAATTGAACAAGCTTTAATTGAAGCAGAAAAAAACCCTCCTTTCTCATTTAGTAATATAACACTCTCATTAGCTATGGGAATAGCAATTCAGGCAATTTTTGGATCTATAAATGCTCTTATCTTTAAAAGAAGTAACCCGGAAATTGCTTAACTATGGATATTTCAGTTATAATTCCGCTTTTAAATGAAAGTGATTCGTTAAGTGAATTACATTCTTCCATTAAAAAAGTTATGAGCTCAGGCTCGTATTCTTATGAAGTTATTTTTATTGATGATGGGAGCTCAGATAATTCGTGGGAGATAATTAATAGTTTATCTAAAGAGCACGAATCTGTGAAAGGAATTCGATTCTTTAAAAATTATGGAAAATCACAAGCTCTTCATGTTGGTTTTTTAAAAGCAAAAGGAGATGTTGTTTTTACAATGGATGCTGATCTTCAAGATGATCCTGAAGAAATTCCTGAATTATACAATATGATTAAAAATGAAAATTATGATCTAGTTTCAGGTTGGAAAAAGAAAAGATACGATTCTGTGTTATTCAAAAATATCCCTTCAAAAATATTCAATTTTGCTGCCAGACTAACTTCAGGTATCAAATTAAATGATTTTAATTGCGGATTAAAGGCTTTCAAGGCTGAAGTAGTAAAAAACATAGAAGTATACGGAGAAATGCATAGATATATCCCTGTACTAGCAAAAAATGAAGGTTTTAACAGAATTGGTCAAAAAATTGTAAAACATAGCCCTAGAAAGTACGGTAAGACCAAATTTGGGCCTAGTAGGTTTATTCATGGGTTCTTAGACTTAATTACAATATGGTTTATTTCAAAATTTGGGAAAAGACCAATGCATCTTTTTGGGAGAATTGGTTTTTTAATGTTATTAATTGGATTTTTGTTTGCAGCCTATTTAGGTTATGACAAATTGTTTGTTAATCCTTATGGAAGTTTGATAACAGAAAGGCCTGAATTTTATATCAGTCTTGCAACTATGATTATTGGCAGTCAATTCTTCGCTATAGGCTTTATTGGAGAGTTAATCTTAAGATATAATAAATCTAAAACACACTACAGAGTAAGACAAGAAGTTAACCTATAAAAAAACCCTCACCAAAGTGAAGGTTTTTATTACAATAAATTAAGTCAGATTTTATTCTTCTGAAGCTTCTTCAGATACTGGTGCTGGAATTTCAGATTTGTAAACATAAAACATGCTTACAAGGCCATCATCATTAATATAACCGTCAATCATGTCTCTATGCTTAACTTCAACACCATCAATAGTTTGAGTAACTAAATGTCCTGCAATTATCCATTCTTCACCACCTGTGACACCTTTATAAGGCATTCCCCAATAAACATTCCATTTTGGATTAGCTGCTTCAAACCAAGCTGATAATGCAGCTTTGTGATTCTCTTTTCCTCTTATTGTTGAACCATCAGGTGATAAAATAAATATTGAATCTGTTTCCATCGCTAAAATAGCCTCCATATCTTGATTGTTATGAGCATCGATATATTTCATCCATATATCCATTACATCATCAGATCCTACTACAAATTTTTCGTCTGGTTGATTAACAAAGAAACCAGCACCTTCTTGCTCTAATACAACAGGTTCTGGCTGCATTTTATCTACCATTCTTTCAACAGCAGAATTGTTACACGAATAACTAATTACAGCAAGAACTGCAACAGTTATAATTAATTTAAATTTTTTCATAATTATTATTTTTTTTTATAAATGTATTAAAATATCTCTTTTAATCTCATAACTGTTGTTAATTTATAAGTTTTTTAACAACCTTTACTAATAATTTTCTTCTTAATAGCTTAATTTTGCAAATATATTTTAAAGAATATGTCTTTGAGTGAAATAGAGAAAAAAGCTGAAAAATGGTCAAATGATCCATTTTCTAAAGAAACCCGAGAAAAAGTTAAAGAACTTTATAATAATAAAAAACTTTTAGAAGACTGTTTTTATAAAGATCTAGAATTTGGTACTGGTGGTATGAGGGGTATAATGGGTGTTGGAACCAATAGAATAAATAAGTATACATTAGGGAAAAATACTCAAGGAATTTGCAATTACCTTAATAAGACAGAAAAGGGAGAAATTAAAGTAGCAATAGCTTTTGACTGCAGAAATAACAGCGAATCTTTTGCTAAAATTGTTGCAGATGTCTTTTCTGCAAATAAAATTAAAGTGTACATTTTTAACCAGTTAAGACCAACACCTGAGTTATCATTTGCTGTAAAAAACCTTAACTGCAATTGTGGAATTGTTTTAACAGCATCCCATAATCCTCCTGAATATAATGGATACAAGGTGTACTGGAAAGATGGAGGTCAAATTGTTCCACCAATAGATAAGCTATTAATTGAAGAAATAAATAATGTATCATTTGAAGAAATAAAATTCAATGGCAACTCAAATCTTATTGAAACTATTGATGAATTAATTGATAAGGAGTTTATTTCAAGTAGTATAAAAATTGGCAAGGTTGATAAAATAACCGATCGAGAAAATATGAAAATTGTTTTCACTTCTCTTCATGGAACCTCTTCTACTATTATGCCAAAAGTATTTGAAAAAATTGGCTACAAAAATGTGTTATATGTACCAGAGCAAATGGAACCAGATGGTAACTTTCCTACAGTAGAATCACCTAATCCAGAAGAAAAAGAAGCTTTATTATTAGGATTAAATCTAGCAAAGCAAAGTGATGCAGATATAGTCATAGGAACAGATCCTGATGCTGACAGACTTGGTATTGCTGTAAAAGACTTAAATAATGACTACATCCTACTTAACGGCAATCAATTAATGGTTATAATGATTGATTTCCTATTAAATAATTTAAAATCAGAAGATAAATTAAATACTAGTCAGTTTATAGCCACAACCATTGTTTCAACACCATTAGTAGGAAAAATTGCTAACTATTATAATCTTGACTGCAAACTGTGCTTAACAGGCTTTAAATGGATCGCTAAAATGATTGAAGATTATCCTAAATCAAGTTTTCTAATTGGAGGTGAAGAAAGTTATGGAATGATGATAAGTGATTTTGTAAGAGATAAGGATGCAATAACAGCTAGCTTATTTGCATGTGAAATTGCTAATTATTTAAAGCAGAATGGCTCATCAATGTTTAAGAATCTTATTGACATATATATCAAATATGGGTTATACAAAGAAGAATTAGTCTCGATAACAAAAAAAGGGAAAGAAGGTAAAATAGAAATAGCAAATATTATTGATGGCTTTAAAAATAATCCTCCTAAAAAAATTGGTGGATCTGAAGTAATTTCTATATACAATTATGAAAAATCTCAAAAAATAGATTTAAAAACAAATAGAGCAACTAAAATAAATTTTCCAAAATCTAATGTTATTGAATTTAATACTGCTAATGGGACTAAGGTAATTTTAAGACCAAGCGGTACTGAACCAAAAATCAAAATGTATATTAGTGTAACTATTAAACTTGAATCTAAAGAACAATATTTGGAAAAGAATAATTTTTTAAATAATAGAATTAAAGCAATAATTGAAGAAATTAATTTATAATGAAGAACTACTTTAATAGAATATTTAGATATACCCTGCCTTATAAAAGGTTTTTCCTGTTAAACATCTTTACAAACATTTTTTATGCCTTGTTTGGCACACTATCTATGATATCTCTTTTCCCAATGCTTAAAGTTCTATTTAATCAGACTGAATCCCTAACCACAGAACCTATATGGGCTGGTATTGGCGATATAGTTAATTATGCTGAGACTTATCTTAATTATTTTGTTACTATAAAAAAAGCTGAAGGAAATAATGATGTGCTGATCTTTATGGTCTCAATAATAATTGTCACATTCCTGCTAAAAAATCTCTTTAATTATTTATCAATGTTCTTTATTACTTTTTTAAAAAATGGGGTAATAAAAGATTTCAGAAATGAGATCTACAACAAAATAGTAAAACTTTCTATGTCTTATTATTCGGAAAAGAAAAAGGGAGATATTGTTGCTAGAATTTCATCTGATGTTCTAGAAATTGATAATTCTTTTTTATCAATATTTGAATTAATAATTAAAGAGCCGTTGATGATATTATTTACCCTTATATCAATGTATATAATAAGTCCCGAATTAACTGGATTTGTTATAATATTTATTCCCATATCAGCCATTTTTATATCAGTTGTTGGTAAATCATTAAAGCGCCAATCATTAAAAGTTCAAAAAGAGCAAGGTTTATTTATTTCACTGGTAGATGAGACCTTAAATGGATTAAAAATTGTAAAAATCTTTAATGCTGAAAATGCCTTTTCAAGAAAATTCTCTGAATCAACAAACAGATTATATAAATTCTCAAATAGTGTTATAAATAAGAAAAATCTAGCAGGCCCTTTGAGTGAATTTTTGGGAATTTGTTCTATTGCAATTATTCTATGGTATGGAGGAATGATGGTGTTAAAGGAAAATTCACTAGATGCCAGCACATTCCTAGTTTATTTAGGGTTAGCATATAACATTCTTACACCGGCTAAATCACTAAGTAAGGCAAGTTATAAAATCAGAAAAGCTTATGGTGCTGCTGAAAGGGTTTTTCAAGTTCTCGATGATAATAGATTTATCAAATCTAATGAAGATGATACTTCTCTAGAAAATTTTAGTACTAGTATCGACTTTAATAACGTTTCATTTAGGTATGATAATGAAGATGTAATAAAAAATCTGTCGCTGATAATTAAAAAAGGAGAAACAGTTGCATTAGTTGGACAATCAGGTAGTGGAAAATCTACAATTGCTAATTTAATTAGCAGATTCTATGATATATCTGAAGGTGAAATTAGAGTTGATGGTAAAAACATAAAAGAAGTAAATTTAAAATCATTAAGAAAATTAATTGGGTTAGTAACGCAAGATTCGATTTTATTCAATGATTCAATAAAAAACAATCTATTAATTGGAAAAGAAGATGCTAACGATCAGGAAATAATTCAGGCTCTTAAAATCGCCAATGCATGGGAATTTGTTAAAGAATTACCAGAGACAATTGAAAATAATATTGGAGATTCAGGAAACAAACTCTCTGGTGGTCAGAAACAAAGACTTAGTATCGCAAGAGCTGTATTAAAAAACCCTCCAATTATGATCTTAGATGAAGCCACCTCTGCACTAGATAGTGAAAGTGAGAATCTTGTACAAATGGCATTAGATAATGTAATGAAAAACAAAACTTCTCTTGTTATTGCTCACAGACTTTCAACAATTCAAAAAGCAGATAATATTTTAGTATTAGATAAAGGAAAAATTATTGAGAGCGGGAACCATAAAGATCTAATGGATAAAGGAGGCATCTATACTAATCTAGTCCGCATGCAAACAATATAATTAATTAGTTGTTGTTTAAAAATAGTGAATAACTAATTAATTATCCCTTCTTATTTAATACATAGTTTGTAATAAATCGACTAAATTTGATTTTCTATTTCTCATTACTTTAAATGATACTTTTTTTTGATAATCGTGAGAATATAGTTTTTGCTGTAGAAACACAAAAACAACTATCAAACTCTGATATTAATAAATTATCCTGGTTATTTGGAAATTCTTCCTTAGTAGATTCAGATATAATTAAAAATACCTATTTGGGACCTAGAGCTGTAATGGTTTCTCCATGGAGTACTAATGCTGTTGAGATAACTCAGAATATGGGGATAAATCATATAAATAGAATTGAAGAATATGTTAAAGTAGATCAATATTTTAAAGAATACGATCCAATGTTATTTGAAAAATTTACAGAACTCAATCAATCTGTGTTTATTATAAATATAGATCCAGAGCCTATAAATCATATTGACAATATTGAATCGTATAACGAATCTGAAGGTCTGTCATTAAGTAAAGAAGAAGTTAATTATTTACTTAATGTTTCAAATGAAATTGGCAGAAAACTGACAGATTCAGAAATTTTTGGATTTTCTCAAGTAAACTCAGAGCATTGTAGACATAAAATCTTCAATGGAAAATTTATTATTGATGGTAGGGAAATGCCTAATAGTCTCTTTAAGATGATTAAAGAGACTTCAAAGATTAATCCAAATAAAATAGTTTCTGCTTATAAAGACAATGTTGCTTTTATAAAAGGTCCAATCGTAAACCAATTTTCACCTGCTAGATCAGATATAGCTGACTATTATAAATTAAAACCATTTGAATCCGTTATATCCCTAAAAGCTGAAACACATAATTTTCCCACGACTGTTGAACCATTTAATGGTGCTGCAACTGGATCTGGTGGGGAAATTAGAGATAGACTAGCTGGGGGGAAGGGTTCTATGCCAATGGCTGGTACAGCAGTGTATATGACGCCTTATTCTAGGTTTAATGAATATTCATGGGAGAAAAAAATTATAAAACGTGATTGGCTGTATCAAAATCCTATAGACATATTAATTAAAGCCTCTAATGGAGCTTCAGATTTTGGAAACAAATTTGGTCAACCTCTAATTTGTGGTTCCGTTTTAACTTTTGAACATCAAGAAAATAATGATATTCAAGGTTATGATAAAGTAATAATGCTAGCAGGGGGTATTGGTTATGCAAAAGCAACTGATGCTATAAAAGAAAATCCAGAATTAGGTGATAGAATAATAGTGATGGGTGGAGAAAATTATAGGATTGGAATGGGTGGAGCTGCTGTTTCCTCAGCTGATACAGGTGAATTTTCATCTGGAATAGAACTAAATGCTATTCAGAGATCAAATCCTGAAATGCAGAAAAGAGTTGCAAATGCAATTAGAGGAGTTATTGAAAGTGAAGATAATTTTATTGTTTCCATTCATGACCATGGAGCTGGAGGCCATCTAAATTGCCTAACAGAATTAGTGGAAAATTCTGGTGGAATTATAAATATTGATAAACTGCCAATTGGAGATTCAACATTATCCTTTAAAGAAATCGTTGGGAATGAGTCACAAGAAAGAATGGGATTGCTTGTAAATGAGAAAAAATTAGAATTACTTAATAAAATATGTGAAAGAGAAAGAGCTCCTATATATGATGTTGGTCATGTTACAAATGATGGAAAATTTACTATTAAATCAGATACAACAAATACAAAACCTGTTGATCTAAAACTTAAACATTTTTTTGGAAGCTCCCCTACTACTATAATTGAAGATGTCTCATTTAAAAAAAATTATAGTGAGCTTAGCTATAACTCAAATGATTTTTATGTTCATCTAAAAGACCTTTTTAAACTTGAAGCTGTTGGTTGTAAGGATTGGTTAACTAATAAAGTAGATAGATGTGTTGGAGGAAAAGTGGCTAAACAGCAATGTGTAGGTCAATTGCAATTACCATTGAATAATTGTGGTGTAATGGCTTTAGACTATAATGGAAAGGACGGAATTGCAACATCAATTGGGCATTCACCAATATCAGGATTAATCGATCCTATTGCAGGTAGTAGAAACAGTGTTGCAGAAGCATTAACAAATATAATTTGGGCTCCATTAAAAGATAATATTTCAGGAGTATCTTTATCAGCAAATTGGATGTGGCCGTGTAAAAACAAAGGAGAAGACAGTAGATTATATGAAGCTGTTTCAGCAATATCAGAATTTGCAATTGAACTAGGCATAAGTATTCCAACAGGGAAAGATTCACTTTCTATGACTCAAAAATATAATCATAGAGAAGTTTCAGCGCCTGGAACTGTAATTATTAGTGCAGTTTCGCATTGTGATGATATAACTAGAGTTATTGAACCTGTTTTTAATTCCAAATTTGGTAATATATACTATATTAATCTATCCTGTGATGATTATAAATTAGGAGGAAGTTCATTTGCACAAATATTGGGGAAAATTGGCAAAAAAACTCCTACTATAAAAGATTCAACTTTTGTAGTAAATGTATTCAATACTGTTCAAGATCTTATTAGAAAAGACTTGATATTTGCTGGTCATGATGTAGGTTCTGGTGGTTTGATAACTACTATTATGGAGATGTGTTTCGCAGATAATAATATTGCTGCAAATATTGATCTTACAGCAATTGGTGAAAAAGATTCAATAAAGTTACTTTTTTCAGAAAATCCTGGTATAATTATTCAATCTAAAGATCAATCAATAGAAAAGATATTAGATGATAAAGGAATTGATTATTACAAAATTGGGAGCGTAACAACTGAACAAAAATTATTGCTTAAAAATCATTCAGATTCATATGAAATAAACATAGAAGAATATAGAGATTATTGGTTTAAAACTTCAATGCTACTTGATAAAAAACAAACTGCTAATAATCTTTCAGAAATAAGATATATAAATTATAAAAAACAATCATTAAATTTTAAATTTCCAATTGGGTTTTCAGGGATAAAACCAATAACTCTTGAAATGAAAAACAGACCAAAAGCTGCTGTAATAAGAGAGAAAGGAAGCAACAGTGAACGCGAATTAGCTAATGCATTATTTTTAGCAGGGTTTCAAGTTAAAGACATTCACATGACTGATTTAATTTCAGGAAGAGAAAATTTAGAGGATGTGCAATTTATAGGAGTAGTTGGAGGATTTTCTAATTCTGATGTTTTAGGATCTGCAAAGGGTTGGGCAGGAGCCTTTTTATATAATGAAAAAGCAAAGAAATCAATTAATAATTTCATTTCTAGAAAAGACACTTTATCAATTGGTTTATGTAATGGCTGCCAGCTTTTTATGGAATTAGAAGTTGTTAATCCAGATCATGAAATTCATGGAAAAATGACTTTTAATGATTCAAATAAACACGAAAGTGGATTTACTTCTGTAGATATTCAAAAAAATAATTCAGTAATGATGTCATCATTAGAGAATTGTAATTTAGGTGTATGGATAAGTCATGGAGAGGGAAAATTTGACCTACCCTATTCTGAAGATAAATACAATATAATCGCTAAATACTCCTATGAAGGCTATCCATCAAACCCTAATGGCTCAGATTTTAATATTGCTATGATGTCTAGTTCGGACGGAAGACATCTAGTGACAATGCCGCATATAGAAAGATCTATTTTTCAATGGAATTGGGCATATTATGTAAGAGGAAGAAATGATGAAGTTTCACCGTGGATACAAGCTTTTATTAATGCAAGAGATTGGGTTATAAGTTACAATTCAAAAAAATAATGGAATAATCTTTGATTATAATATATTTGTAATCGATTAAGAGCACATGAAAAAACTAGTATTTCTATTAATTTTATTTCTTCAATTTAGTTTTGTTAATTCACAAGAAAATGAATTATTTCATAGAGTTAAAATAAATTATAATTCATCTGAAAATTTTGAAAAATTACTAAATTCTGGTATTGCAATAGATCATGGCATACATAAGAAAAATGATTACTTCGAATCTGATTTCTCTGAATCTGAAATACAAATAATAGAAAAATTAAACATTGATTATAAGATTATAATCAATGACATAGTTTCTTATTATAAGAATATAAATAATCCAGATCACAAAGATTTTATATCTAAATCAGATTCTAAAAATATTATATGTGATGATTCAAGTTCGAACAATTATGAAACTCCTGTAAATTATGACATTAAAGATGGTAATGATTTTGGGGGATTCTATACATATAGTGAAATGTTAGATGAATTAGATCAGATGCATCAACTATATCCAAATCTTATTTCTCTAAGATCAGACATAAAAGATCCTACTACAGACGAAAGCCCGCATATGCATGAAACATATCAGGGAAGATTCCTCCAATGGGTTAGAATTTCTGATAATCCAAATCAAGATGAAAATGAACCACAAATTCTATATACAGCCATACATCATGCAAGAGAACCTGGATCATTACAGCAATTAATCTTTTACATGTGGTATCTGCTTGAGAACTACAATCAGGATGATACAATTAAGGAAGTAGTGGATAATACAGAATTGTATTTTATTCCTTGTGTAAATCCTGATGGCTACATCCATAATGAAACTAATGATCCTGAAGGAGGTGGCATGTGGAGGAAAAATAGAAACAATAATCATGGTGTTGATAACAACAGAAACTATTCATATATAGATGATAATGGAAATGAAGTTTGGAATACATCAGGAACATCTAGTAATCAAAATGGAAGTACTTATGCTGGTGATGGGCCTTTTTCAGAATCTGAAAATAAAGCTATTAGGTATTTTGTAGAAAATCACGATTTTATCCTTGCATTAAATAACCATACACATAGCAATCTCCTACTCTACCCTTATGGATACGACTATAATCAATATACCGAAGATAACGATGTGTATGAATTTCTTTCTGAAGAGCTAGTTAAAGAGAATGGATATGATAATATCATTAGTGCTGATCTTTATCCAGCTGCTGGGGATAGTGACGATTTTATGTATGGAATGTTAGAGACAGAATCAGGTGGAAGCAGAAATAAGATATTTGCTATGACTCCCGAAATTGGATCATCCTTTTGGCCTGCAGCATCTACTATTGAAGATCTTTGTAAAGAGATGATGTATCTTAATTTAACAGCAGCTCAAATGGCAAATAATTATGCAACTCTAAAAGATATAACAACCTCAAATTTTATTAGCTCTTCATCCTATTCAACTAGTTATGAAATCCAAAGGCTTGGAATAGGTGGTCAAGGAGATTTTGATGTTTCAATTACTCCAATTTCCGATAATATTATATCTGGAACAAATACTAACAATCATAATCAAATGAGCTTAGGAGGAATCATTGGAGGGACTTTTACAATTGAATTAAGTAGCGAAATCCAATATGGAGATCAAGTTTCTTATATGTTAGTTCTCAATAATGGGTCTTTTAATAAAGAATATATTATAAATAAAATTTATGGTGATCCAATAATTGTTTTTGAAGATGAAAGTAGTATGATTCAAGATTATTGGGAATCTGATTCATGGAATATAACATATGAAGATTATACCTCTCCAGACACATCAATAACAGATTCTCCAAATGCTAATTATAGTAATAATGAATATTCTGTAATTGAATTATCAAATTCAGTAAATCTGTCAGATGCTTCATATGCAGAATTAAGTTTTAATGCAAAATGGCATACGGAAAGTGGTTACGACTATATTCAAGTAGAGATTTCAACAGATAATGGTCAAAGCTGGACTCCTCAGTGTGGGAAATATACCAAAATTGGAAGTGACACACATGAAAACGCAATAGATGAACCTCTATATGATGGCCTTCAAGAATCATGGGTTAATGAGACCATATCACTATCTGACTATTTAAATAATGAAATTAAAATTAGATTTAAATTAGTTTCAGATAATTCTCAAAGAAGAGATGGATTTTATTTTGACGATTTAAAAATCAATATTATTAGCAGTAATTTAAGTATAAATAGTATTGATAATATACCTGTCCAATTTTATCCTAACCCGGCTAAGGAAAAAGTTTTTATTAATACTACCCTAATTAATTATAATATTACTATTTATAATATACTTGGTAAACAGATTTTTAGAACCATCGGCAACAGCGGTAATACTACAATTAACTTATCTTCATTACCTCATGGAATTTTCTTACTTAAATTGAATAATGGGGAAAAAATTAAAACTTTTAAGATAATTAAAAATTAATTTGAACTATACAATGCGTGCATAGTAATTAATTTATTATATTGTATTTTGCAATTATTGAATAATGAAAAGCAGTAAAACCAGGTTTGATTTAATTGATCTTAATCTTAGAACTTTATGGCAGTCTGTCAGAAGGATGTATAACGAAGAAGCTATTAAATATGGGGTAACGTATGGAATTGGTTTTACTCTCTTAAGTATTGATCCAAAAAAAGGAACTCCATCGACATCGATAGGACCCATTATGGGAGTTGAAGCAAACAGCCTATCTAGGTTATTAAAAAAAATGGAAATAGACAAATTGATATATCGAAAACCTAATCCACGTGATGGAAGAGGAGTTATAATTTCACTTACAAAAGAAGGTCTAAAAAAAAGAGATATTACAAAAAATAAAGTACTAAAATTTAATAGCCTAATTAAAGATAACATTACAAAAGAAGAATTGAATATATTTTTAAAAACTACTAATACTATCAAAAATTTAATTTCTGAAAATACTGTATTTAAAAACAAATAAATGAATAGAAAAATTAATAAAGTAGCTATTATTGGTTCTGGAATTATGGGAAGTGGTATTGCATGTCATTTTGCCAATATTGGCATAGAGGTGCTATTATTAGATATAGTTCCAACCAAACTTTTAGATACAGAAATTAAAAAAAATCTTAGTCTAGAGGATAAAATCGTTAGAAATAGAATTGTTAATGAATCCCTAGCAAAAGCAATAAAATCAAAGCCCTCTCCACTATATCATAGGAATTTTAAAAATAGAATAACGACTGGTAATTTAACTGATAATCTAGAAAAAATATCTGAAGCTGACTGGATTATTGAAGTAGTAATTGAAAATCTTGAAATTAAAAACCAAGTTTTTAAAGAAATTGAAAAATACAGAAAGTCTGGCACTATTATTACTTCAAATACTTCTGGAATTCCTATAAAATTCATGAACAGCGAACGATCTGAAGACTTTCAACAACATTTTGCTGTTACTCATTTTTTTAATCCTCCTAGATATTTAAAATTATTTGAAATTGTACCTGGTCCAAATTGCAAAAATGAAGTAATAGAATTCCTTAATATGTTTGGTGAAAAATTCTTAGGAAAAACTTCAGTTTTAGCAAAGGATACACCAGGTTTTATAGGTAATAGAATAGGGAATTTTGGAATACAAGATCTTTTCCATAACATGAAAGAATTAGATATTTCAATAGAAGATCTAGATACTTTAACTGGTCCACTTATTGGAAGGCCTAAATCTGCAACTTTTAGAACCGCGGATCTTGTTGGAATTGACACTTTATCTAGAGTAAGTAATGGAATATATGAAAATTGCCCTGATGATGAATGTAGAAATGTTTTCGTAACTCCAGATTTTATAAAAGACATGCTAGAGAAAAATTGGCTTGGAGATAAAACAGGCCAAGGTTTCTATAAAAAAACAAGAGATAAAAATGGAAAAAGGGAGATTCTTGTTCTGGATTTTGATTCTATGGAATATAGAAAAACGAATAAAACAAAATTTGATATTGTTGGCAAGGCTAAGAAAATAGAAAATACAATAGATAGGTTTAAAGTTTTAATTGATGGAGATGATAAAGTAAGTGAATTTTATAGAAAAACATTAGCTGGAATGTTTTCATATGCTCAAAATAGAATTCCAGAAATATCGAATGATACATATAGTATTGATGATGCTGTAAAAGCAGGGTTTGGATGGGAAAATGGTCCTTTTGAAGTATGGGATTCTATTGGTATTCAAGAAGGTATTGATCTGATGAAATCCTACAATAAAAAACCTGCAAAATGGATAGAAGAATTAGTTAATTCAGAAACTAAAAGCTTCTACTCTATTAAGAATGGTTTTACTTATTATTATGATATATCTGAAAAGAAACATCTTGTTAAACCTGGTCAAGAATCATTTATAATTTTAGATAATATAAGGAAAAATAATCTTGTTTGGGAAAATGAAGAATTTGTTATAGAAGATATAGGCGATGGGATTTTAAATGCAGAGTTTAGGTCTAAAATGAATTCAATTGGAGAAAATGTTCTATTAGGAATAGATAAAGCAATTGATTTAGCTGAAGAAAATTTTCAAGGACTTGTAATTGGAAATCAAGCTGCTAGTTTTTCTGCTGGTGCAAATCTAGCAATGATACTTATGGCTGCAGCAGAACAAGAATATGATCAAATAAATTCTACTATCAAAAAATTTCAAGATACAACGATGCGTTTACGCTGTTGTAATGTTCCTACAATTGCTTCAGTCCAGGGGATGACACTTGCTGGAGGCTGTGAAGTTGCAATGCACTGTGATAAAATAGTTGCAAATGCTGAAACCTATACAGGCCTAGTAGAAGTGGGTGTTGGACTAATTCCTGCTGGAGGTGGAACAAAAGAGATGACATTAAGAGCCTCTAATAAATACAATAAAAATGATGTAGAATTGAATATTCTTCAGGAATATTTTTTAACGATTGGGATGGCTAAAGTATCTACATCTGCATATGAGGCTTATGACTTAGGAATATTAATTAAGGGTAAGGATATAATTGTAATGAATAATAAAAGTCAAATTGCAATAGCAAAAAGTCATGCAAAAATTATGGCTGAAACAGGATATGTCCCTCCTTTAAGAGAAAGAAATATAAAAGTGCTGGGGAAACAAGCATTAGGAATGTTTCTTGTTGGAACACATTCAATGGAATCAGCAAATTATATAAGTGAATTTGATAAAAAAATTGCTAATAAGTTAGGGTATGTTATGTCAGGAGGTGATCTGTCAGAATCTACAATGGTATCTGAACAATATCTCTTAGAACTTGAAAGAGAAGCTTTTCTTAGTCTTTGTGGAGAACGAAAAACATTAGAAAGAATTCAACATATGTTAACTAAAGGGAAACCCTTAAGAAATTAATACAAATATGAATACAGCATATATTATTTCAGCATACAGAACTGCAGTTGGTAAAGCACCTAAAGGACTTCTTAGATTTAAAAGGCCTGATGAATTAGCTGCAGAAACCATTGAATATATGGTAAATAAAATTCCTAATCTAGATAAATCTCGAATTGACGATGTGATTGTTGGTAATGCAACCCCTGAAGCAGAACAAGGATTAAATATTGCTAGATTAATCTCATTAATGGGTTTAAAAACAAATGATGTCGCTGGAGTTACTGTAAATAGATACTGTGCTTCTGGCCTTGAAACTATAGCTATGGCAACAGCTAAGATTCAATCAGGGATGTCAAACTGTATTATAGCGGGTGGCGTTGAAAGCATGAGTATAATGCCAATGGGAGGATATAAACCTAGTCCAGATTATAAAATAGTCAGTCAAGGAAATGAAGATTATTATTGGGGAATGGGATTAACAGCAGAAGCAGTCGCTAAGCAATACAAAATATCTAGAGAAGATCAAGATGAGTTTTCTTATAATTCACATATGAAAGCATTAAAGGCTCAAAAAGAAGGAAGATTTAATGATCAGATTGTGCCAATTAATATAAGTCATACATATGTTGACGAGAATAACAAAAGGGCTACAAACAAGTATACTGTTACAAAAGATGAAGGCCCTCGAGAAGGAACTAATATAGAAGTGCTTAACAAATTAAGGTCTGTTTTTTCAAATAAAGGTAGTGTGACTGCAGGAAATTCTTCTCAAATGAGTGATGGAGCTGCATTTACCCTTATCATGAGTGAAGCTATGGTAAATGAACTTAATTTAAAACCTATTGCAAGAATGGTTAATTATGCTGTAGCTGGAGTAGAACCACGAATTATGGGGATAGGACCTGTCAAAGCTGTTCCTAAAGTTCTTAAACAATCTGGGTTAAATCTAAATGATATATCTCTTATAGAATTAAATGAAGCATTTGCTTCTCAGTCATTAGCTGTAATTAATGAGTTAGATTTAGATAAAGAAATAATTAATGTAAATGGCGGAGCAATTTCATTAGGTCATCCATTAGGATGCACAGGAGCAAAATTAAGTGTTCAGCTATTTGATGAAATGAGAAAAAGAAAGTTAAATAATAAATATGGTCTAGTAACTATGTGTGTTGGAACAGGTCAAGGAGCGGCTGGAATATTTGAATTAATAAATTAATTATGTTACAAAATAGTAAAATAAAGGGTGGAGAATTTATTGTTAAAGAATTAGACTGTAATCATATATTTACACCTGAAGATTTCTCTGAAGAACAAAAAATGATGAGAGATTCTATAATAGAATTTAATGACAGAGAAATAATAGCTAATAGAAGTCGATTTGAAGCAAAAGATTTTAAACTAACTGAAGAAGTTATGAAAAAAGCTGGTGAGATGGGGTTTTTAGGTGTTCATGTCCCAGAAGAGTATGGAGGTTTAGGAATGGGTTTTGTTTCTACAATGCTCGTATGTGACTACATCTCTAGTGGTAGTGGCTCCATTAGCACTGCATTTGGGGCACATACAGGAATTGGCACTATGCCTATTTTATTTTATGGAACTGAAGAACAAAAGAAAAAATATTTACCAAAACTTTCTTCAGGTGAATGGTTTGGTGCATATTGCCTGACTGAACCTAATGCTGGAAGTGATGCTAACTCAGGAAAAACAACTGCAGAACTAACATCTGATAAAAAGTATTATAAAATTAATGGGCAAAAAATGTGGATCTCAAATGCAGGGTTTGCAAAATTATTTATAGTATTTGCAAGAATTGAAAATGATAAAAATATAAGTGCATTTATTATTGAAAAAGATGAAAATAATGGCATTATTTTAGGAGAAGAAGAGAAAAAACTTGGAATAAGGGCTTCTTCTACTAGACAAGTTTTTTTTAATGACACAACTATACCTGCTGAAAATATGTTGGGTAAAAGAGGGGAAGGATTTAAAATAGCTGTGAATTCTTTAAATGTAGGAAGAATCAAACTGGGAGCTGCATGCCTTGATTCACAAAGAAGATGTGTTACAATCGCTGTTCAGTATGCAAATAACAGAAAACAATTTAATACCAGAATATCAGATTTTGGTGCAATTAAATATAAGATTGCTGAAATGGCAACGAATGCATACATTAATGAATCTGCTTGTTATAGAGCTGCAAAAGATATAGAAGATCGAATAGAAAGTTTAATTGCAAATAATTATTCAGAACAAGAAGCTGAATTAAAAGCATTAGAAGAATTTGCTATTGAGTGTTCAATAATTAAAGTAACAACATCTGAAGATATGCAGATATGTTCTGATGAAGGAATTCAAATATTTGGAGGAATGGGATTCTCTGAAGAGACTCCAATGGAGGCTGCATGGAGAGACGCAAGAATATGTAGAATTTATGAAGGAACTAATGAGATTAATAGAATGGTCTGTATTGGAATGCTTCTTAAAAAAGCAATGAAAAAAAATATCGACCTTTTAAGTCCTACTAAAGGAGTATTTAAGGAAATTATTGGTATACCATCATTTTCATTTAAATCAAAAGATTATTCAATTCTATTTACTGAAGAAAAAATATTATTAAAAAATCTAAAAAAGGTATTTTTGATGATTAATGGATTTGCTGTTGAAAAATTTGGCAAAGATTTAGACAAACATCAGCAAACAATCCTAGCATTAGCAGACATATTGATGGAAATATATATGGCTGAATCAGCTTTATTAAGAACCGAGAAAAATGCTATTAAACTTGGAGAGAAAGAGTTAAAAACTCAAATAGATATGTCTAAATTATATTTATATAATTCAGTGGACATAGTATCAAAAGCTTGCAGACAAATTATAGTATCTATTTCTAGAGGAAGTAAACAAAAAATGCTTTTAAAAGGTTTAAATAAATTCACTAAATATAAAAACTACCCAGATATAATTGGAATAAGAAATAATATTGCAGAAAAAATTAAAAATGAAAATAAATACTGTTTTTAATAAATAAAACAATAGCCTATACCCATTGTCTTTTAGCATTTAATTCTTGCTGAATTTTTAATTCTTTCTCCGATAGAACTTTTAAAAAGGATGGGTGCTGTTCTATAGCAAACTCTATTTTCTTAACTATCTCTTCAGTAGATTCGTTTTCATAATCAATTTTTAATGGTTGTTTGATCTCGATAGTTTGAAGTATATTTTTCTTTTTTATTCTAATTCCCTTTTTATCAAATGATCTCCTAAATCCATCAATTACAATAGGAATAACAATCGGCCTATATTGCTTAATTAGAAATGCCGTTCCTTTTCTAATTGGTTTAAATGGTGTAGTAGTCCCCTGAGGAAAAGTAATCACCCAACCATCATTTAATGCAATTCCTATTTTAGAAATATCACTCATTTTTACTTGTCTGTCTACATCTTTCCCGTGACTTCTCCAAGTTCTCTCTATACTAACAGAACCAGCATAAGCCAATATCCTTGGAAGCAATCCTGAAGTCATTGTTTCCTTCGCTGCAATAAAATATAAATTCAATTTTGGATTCCACATATATCCGACATTTTTTATTGAGTCAACTCTCCCTTTTAAACTTGCATTGAATACATGAAACATTGAAACTACATCCGCAAAGTAGGTTTGATGATTTGAGACAAATAATACATTATTGTCTGGAAGGCTCTTTATTACTTCAGATCCTTCTATTTTTAACTCATTAAAACCGCGGAATCTTCTATGACTTAAAAATCCCGAAATTCTTATTAGCCATTTCTTTAAAAAAAGTATATGACCAAAAGGATTTCTTTTAATAATTCTCATATAAAAAATTTGATAACAAAAGTAAAAAAAAAGTCATAAAACAGACTTAATTATATCCTTTACTTCTGACAATATCATTGCTGTAGCCCCCCAAACAAAATATCCATTTAATTTATAAGCGGGAACTAGTGTATTTAAGTACCTATTTGAGATCTGTGATCCTTTTGTTTTCACAATATTATTATCAATAAACAATTGTTCTAAATCAACATTAATAATTTCTTTTACTTCATTTGTATCTTTTATGAATTTAAGCTCATTTTCTGTGTAGACCATAAAAGGAGAAATATCGTAATTACTTGGAGGGACATATACATTTTGTAATTTTCGAATTAATTGAACTTTATTAATATCAATACCTATTTCTTCATTTGTTTCTCTTAATGCAGTATCAAAAATGCTTTTATCATTTTTTTCAAAACTCCCCCCTGGCAAACTAATTTGATTTGAATGCACTCCATCATATTCATTCCTTAAAATCAGTGTAAAACTTACTCTATTATTATATGGATGAAATAATATTGTAACTCCAGCATTTTTCGAGTTTTTATAATTATTTCTAGTTAACTCTAATAAATCCTTTCTAAAAGGAGGCGCCATTTTTAACTGTGATACATTGGAATCAATAATCAATTCCTTAATTTTTGGAGTAATTTCTATAAATCTATCAATAGTCATTTAAACCTATTTTTCTCTAATTTTTAAAGACCATTCAAAGGTAAATTTAGATATAGTTGCATTCTGTTTATTTATTCCTGTTGATGACAGGACTATTATTTGAGGAGTTTTTAAAGCAATTAGTTTTTCAATTGTATCATCAATTTTATTACCCTGGGTACAATTGAAAATAATTGTACCTGTAGCTTTTTTAAAATAATTTGCTTTGTTTGAAATTAATAACATTGATATATCATATCCGCTTTTTTTAATCTTATCAACCATCATTAAGCCAGTGGTCAACTCTGCTGCCATTCCTTGAGCTGCCCAAAACATTGACTTAAATGGATTTTTATTAAACCAATTAAGTGTTATTTTAATCTCACATTGGGTAGAATCTAAAGATCTCATTCTAGCTCCACAAAAGTATGCTGCAGGTAATTTTTTTAAAAGGAATAAGTTGTGTTTTAAAAACTTCATTGATTTATTGATGATAGATATTTTTCTGCATCAAGAGCTGCTATACAGCCTGTTCCAGCTGCAGTAACTGCTTGTCTGTAAACATGATCTGCAGCATCACCAGAAACAAATACACCTGGAATGTTAGTTCTTGAAGTACCAGGCTCATTTATAATATATCCTGTTTCATCCATATTTACATATGGCTTAAAAATTTCAGTATTTGGAGTATGTCCAATTGCCACAAAGAAACCAGTTATAGGAATCATCTTCTCCTCTTCTGTTTTATTATTATAAACTAGAACATTTTCAACGACACTGTTATCACCTAAAATTTCCTTAGTTTCAGTACTATAAAGAATTTCAATATTATCAGTTTTTTTAACTCTTTCTTGCATTATTTTAGAAGCTCTAAATTCATCTCTCCTGACTAACATCGTAACTTTTTTACATAACTTCGATAAATAATGTGCTTCTTCACATGCAGAATCCCCTGCTCCTACAATTGCTACTTCTTGACCCTTATAAAAGAAACCGTCACAAACAGCACATGCAGAAACACCTCCGCCTAATTCTAAATACTTTTTTTCTGAAGGAAGACCTAAATATTTTGCTGAAGCACCTGTAGCTATAATAACTGTTTCACAAATTATTTCATCCTGATCATTAACCCACAACTTCAAATCATTATTAAAATCAACTTTTGTAATCCATCCATTTCTTACATCAGTTCCAAAACGTTCTGCTTGTTGTTGTAATTCTACCATCATTTCAGGACCTGAAATGCCTTTTGGGTAGCCAGGAAAATTCTCAACATCAGTCGTAGTAGTTAATTGTCCTCCAGGCTGTATTCCTTGATATAAGACAGGACTCATATTTGCTCTTGCGGCATAAATTGCTGCAGTATATCCAGCTGGGCCTGACCCAATAATTAAGCATTTTATTTTTTCTCCCATAATAGTAATTCAAATATAATAATAAAAGTGTGTAATTTTCTCTTTGTATTTATATAAAATTGAATAGTGGATGAATATTCTATTTTTTGTAAATTGAACAAAAAAAGAATGAAATATTTTTTTCTCATATTTTTATTTTCAATAAATCTTAGTTTATTGTCTACCACAACTTATAGTGATGAATATTCCTATAAAATAATTGTTTCTGAAATAGAGGTTCCTTGGGGATTTGTGTTTCTTGAAGATAATTCTATTTTAATTACTGAACGAAAAGGTGAATTAATTCACTTTATTAATGGGGAAAAAATAAAAATAAAAGGTTTGCCTGAAATTATTGCTAAAAATCAGGGAGGACTTTTAGATATTGAACTTCATCCGGAATATAAAAATAATGGATGGATTTATATATCCTACTCTTCCTCAAACGAAAATAAAAGTGGATCTAATACTTCAATAATGAGGTTTAAAATAGAGAAAAATACGATGATTCAAAAAGAGATTATTTATAAAGCTCTACCAAATAGTAAACGTGATAGACATTATGGAAGCAGAATTGAATTTGATCAAAATAATTTTCTTTATTTCTCAATTGGAGATAGGGGAAATAGAGATGTAAACCCTCAAAATATACAAAGAGATGGTGGAAAAATTTATAGACTATATGATGATGGTCAAATACCTATTGATAATCCTTTTATTGGCAATAGCTCTGCAAAAAAAGCAATATACAGCTATGGGCATAGAAATCCACAGGGGATGGTTATAAACCCGTTTACTAAGGAATTATGGATTCATGAACATGGACCAAGAGGGGGGGATGAAATTAATATTATAAAAAAAGGAGCAAATTATGGATGGCCTCTAGCCAGTTTTGGTATAAATTATATAGGAACTAAATTTACTGATAAAACTTCAATTCCTGGAATGGAAACCCCAATACACTACTGGGTTCCATCTATCGCCCCTAGTGGTATGGCTTTTATAACATCAGATGTTTATCCTAATTCAAAAGGAGATTTATTAATTGGATCACTAATATTCCAGTATCTCCATAAATGCAAAATAAAAAATAATAAAATCTATAAAGAAGAAAGAATCTTAGAGGATATTGGAAGGGTGCGATCAATTAGACAAGGGCCTGATGGATATATGTATATTGGTGTTGAGAATATGGGAATAATAAAGCTTATTCCAAATTAATAATACATTTGCTAATAACTATAAAAATAGAATTTAGATGTTAATTATTGGAATATCTGGTGGGACAGGTAGTGGCAAGACAGCTATTTCTGAGGAACTAAAAAAAGAATTCGGAGAGAGTGATATTGGCTTTATTTCACAAGATTCATACTATAACGATAATGGCAATTTAAGTTTTGATGAGAAAAATAAAATTAATTTTGATCATCCAGATGCTATAGATTTTGAATTAATGATTAATCATCTTAATCTATTAAAAAATGGGAAAAACATCAATCAACCTATTTATTCATTTTTTTATCATAATAGAACTGAAAAAACCAAATTACTTAAACCAAAGAAAATCATAATTATAGAAGGACTCTTAATTTTAAATAACATAAAATTAAGAGATCTAATAGATCTTAAAGTTTTTGTTGATACCACTAAAAATTTAAGATTTAAAAGAAGACTTAATAGAGATATCAATCAAAGAGGAAGAACTGCTGAAGAAGTTATTGAATTATTTAATAGCAGGCTAAATAAAATGCACAACCTGTATGTTGAACCAATGAAAAAAATTTGTGATATGATAATAGATAACAATAAGGAGAACTCATTAGAAATAGCTCCTTTAATAAACGTAATTAAAAGTCGTTTATAAAATGAAATTTAAAATTCCGTCATTATTTAAAAATATGTATTTCATTATAATTATGTTGTTTATAATATGGATGCTATTTTTTGATAGTAATTCATGGTTAGTTCATAGAGAATTGAATAAAAAAGTTTATAAACTTGAAAATAAGAAAGATTTCTATAAAGGGGGAATGAAAAAAGATAAGGAAGAGTTATTAAAAATACAAACTGACACTGGTCTTGAAGAATATGCTAGAGAGAAATTATTTATGAAAAAAGAAGATGAAGAAATATTTATAATAGAATTCGATACTGTAAAAGATTAATATTTGATTATGGTAGAAAAAATTTTAGACGAATTTATTAAAACTGATTCCAAATTGTGGAATAAAAATTTTAGAGATGACTTAAAAAAACTAGGTCATAGTAATATTCCCGCTTATAATTCCAAAGAGAATATCAAAATAAAGCCATTCTATACAAGTGAAGACTTAAATAACTTAAAAAATACAGATTCTACCTATCCTAATAACTGGAGAATATGTCAAAACATAACTGCAGACAATTCAACAGATGCAAACATAAAGGCTCTTGAACTTATTAAAAAAGGTGCTGATAGTATTAATTTCATCATTCAAAATGATTCCATCTCTTGTGAAGAATTATTAAAAAATATAGATATAGAAAAAACTGAGTTATTTTTCGAAATTAAATTTCATTCAAACTCATTTTTAAAGTCATTAAATAATATTATAAAAAGCTCATCAACTTCATTTAATATATGTTATGACCCTATTGGTTCTTTTGCTAAATCAGGCAATTGGGGTTCTTCTATGAATGAAGATTTAAATAAATTGAACAAAAATATTAACATATTAAAAAACTTTAATAATGTAATAATTATTGATTCTGGTTTATATCAAAATTCAGGAGCTAATATTTTTGAAGAAATCGCATTTACTCTTAGTCATGCGAATGAATATTTAAATCATTTTAATGGAAATTGTGCAAATAAAATTGCATTTAATATTTCAATTGGGTCAAATTATTTCTTTGAAATTGCAAAATTAAAAGTATTAAGATTACTCTGGGCAACAATAACTAAAGAGTATAATAATGAGATCCATTATCCTCATATAATAGCAAAACCTTCTAAAAGAAATAAGACTATATATGATTATAATAATAACATCTTAAGAACTACAACAGAATGCATGTCAGCAATTCTCGGAGGAGCTAATACTATTTCGAATATTACATATGATAAGATTTTTAATACTAAAAATGAATTCTCTGATAAAATAGCATTAAATCAATTATTGATAATCAAACATGAAACTCATATAGATAAAGTAAAAAATGCAGCAGATGGATCATATTACATCAATAGTTTAACAAATAGAATAGCTGAAGAATCATTAAGGATGTTTAAGGATATAGAAAAGAACGGTGGGTTTATATCAGCATTAGAAAAAAATTTAATACAAAACAGGGTTAATAAAAGTCATAAAGTAGAGCAAGAATTGTTTAATAATAATCAGGAGAAACTGCTTGGAATAAATATTTTTGCTGATATAAATCAAAAAATTAAATCTAAAATTAAAAAATCTGTTTTAACTAATTCTACTACAAGAAATACTGAAATCACACCCATTTCTGAAATTAGACTAGCTGAAGAAATTGAATTAAATAGAATTAAAAATGAATAGGAAGAATCTTCAAAATATTAATCTAAAAAAGTTAGATTTCTCCAAGTCTTTCGTTAAAAGAAAAAATGAAAAATTTCTTACTTCAGAAAATATAAATCTAAAATCTTATTACTCAAAAGATGATTTAAATAAACTTGAACAAATAGATTTTGGAGCGGGCATAGAACCTTTTCTAAGAGGCCCATATTCAACTATGTATGTCACAAAACCATGGACTATAAGACAATATGCTGGGTATTCAACTGCAGAAGAAAGCAATATGTTTTATAAAAGAAATTTAAAATCTGGACAAAAAGGTTTATCAGTAGCGTTTGATTTACCTACACACCGAGGTTATAATTCAGACAATAATAGAGTATATGGTGATGTTGGTAAAGCAGGAGTTGCTATTGATTCTGTAGAAGACATGAAAATACTATTTGATGGAATTCCTCTTGATAAAATGAGTGTTTCAATGACTATGAATGGTGCCGTATTACCTATAATGGCATTCTACATAGTAGCTGCAAATGAACAAGGAGTAAAAATATCTGATCTTAGGGGAACTATTCAAAACGATATATTAAAGGAATATATGGTTAGGAATACATATATATATCCGCCAAAAGAGTCAATGGAAATAATATCTGATATTTTTAAGTTTACTAGTAAAGAAATGCCAAAATTTAATAGTATTAGTATTTCAGGATATCATATGCAGGAAGCTGGAGCTACAAATGATTTAGAACTTGCTTATACTCTTGCAAATGGTCTAGAATATGTTAGAAATGGAATAGCAGCTGGATTAAAAATTGATGAATTTGCTCCAAGATTATCATTTTTTTGGGGAATTGGGATGAATCATTTTATGGAAATTGCAAAATTAAGAGCAGCTAGAGTATTATGGGCTAAATTAATTAAGACCTTTAATCCAAAATTAAATAAGTCAATGGCATTACGAGCTCATTGTCAAACAAGTGGATGGAGCTTAACAAGACAAGACCCTTTTAACAACATTACAAGAACTACAATAGAAGCTTGCTCTGCAGTTTTTGGAGGAACACAAAGTCTTCATACAAATTCATTAGATGAAGCCATAGCACTGCCTACTGATTTCTCAGCAAAAATTGCAAGAGACACTCAATTATATCTTCAAAATGAAATTAAAATCACTAATACTATTGATCCATGGGCCGGAAGTTATTATCTAGAATCTATAACCGATGAGCTTATTAAAAAATCTTGGGGTCATATTCAAGAAATTGAAAATCTTGGGGGAATGACTAAAGCAATTAAAAAAGGCATACCAAAACTTAGAATTGAACAAGCCGCAACAAAAAAGCAAGCTAAAATTGATTCAAAAGAAAGTATTATTGTTGGAGTAAATAAATTTGAATCAGATGATGAAGATGAAATAGATTATCTAGAAGTTGACAATAATAAAGTCAGAAATCAACAAATAGAGAGAATTAAAAAAATAAAACTAGAGAGAGATAACCTAAAAGTAAAAAAGGTATTAGATGAATTAAGAAGTGCTGCAAAAAATAAAAATAAAAATTTATTAGCTTTGGCTATTGATGCAGCAAAAGAACGAGCAACAATAGAAGAAATTAGTGCATCACTTGAAGATGTTTACGGAAGATATAAATCAGAAATAAAAACCTTTACTGGAGTGTATAAGTCTAATATTAATAATGACAAATCATTTAATCATGCTGTTAAACTTGCAAATGATTTTGCTAGTCATGATGGAAGACGTCCTCGAATATTAGTTGCAAAAATAGGCCAAGATGGTCATGATAGAGGAGCAAAAATAGTAGCTACGGGCTATGCTGATATAGGATTTGATGTTGATATAGGTCCTCTTTTTCAAACACCTGAAGAAGTTGCAAAACAAGCTGTTGAAAATGATGTACACATTGTAGGAATATCAACACTAGCTGGTGGTCATAAAACATTAGTTCCAAAATTAATTAAAGAGTTAAAAAATTATGGAAGACAAGATATTTTAATAATACTTGGAGGGGTAATTCCAAAGCAAGACTATAAATCTCTTTTAAAAACTGGAGTTTCTGCAATTTTTGGCCCTGGATCTCAAATCAGTAAAACAGCTATAGAAATTCTTAATTTACTGATTAAGAAACTTTAATATTTTTAACAAATTCTGTTAACAAGTTATATTTTAAATCAAGTCAAATAATTGTACATTTATTCGAAGTTATTTATAAAAATAAATGGCAAAAGTAATTGCAATATCTAATCAAAAAAGCGGGGTTGGAAAAACAACAACAGCTGTTAATTTATCTTCTTGCTTAGCTGTATTAGAAAAGAAAGTTTTGCTGATTGATCTTGATCCTCAAGCAAATGCTACTTCTTCATTAGGCATAGAAAATGATAGTATTGAAAATGGTATATATCAATTATTTGAGAAATTATGTTCTACATCAGATTGTATCATAGAGACTAAAATTGTCAATCTAGATATTATACCTTCTCATATTGACTTAGTTGGTATTGAAATTGAGTCTATAGATTTGATTGATAGAGAAAATATATTAATGAATGCTATTGATAAAATTGAGAAAGAATATGATTATATTATAATAGACTGCCCTCCTTCTCTAGGACTATTGACTATAAATGCATTGACAGCTTCTAATTCTGTGATTATTCCAATTCAATGTGAATCTTTTGCGTTAGAAGGACTTGGTAAACTTTTGAATACAATAAAGAGTATTCAAAAAATACATAATAAAAATCTATCTATAGAAGGATTACTTCTTACTATGTACGATTCCAGGCTTAATTTGTCAAATCAGGTAATAAAAGAAGTTAAATTACATTTTAATGAGATGGTATTTAAAACTATTATTCATAGAAATGTAAAACTTGGTGAAGCTCCTAGCTATGGAGAAAGCATATTAGATTACGATGTTAGTAGTACTAGATCTAATAATTATTTAAATTTGGCAAGAGAATTGATACTAAATAGTTGATAATGGCAAAAGCAACAAAAAAACAAGCATTAGGTAGAGGATTATCATCAATTTTAAATAAAGATTCAAATTCAACTAAATCTTTAAATTTTAATAAAAGAAAATCAACTATTGATAATATAGATATAAATCTAATAACTGTAAATCCGTACCAGTCTAGATCTAATTTCAATGAAAAATCTCTAAAAGAACTTACTACTTCAATTAAAAATATTGGGGTGATACAGCCAATAACTGTAAGGAAAATTAAAAAAAATTCTTACCAATTAATTTCAGGTGAAAGAAGATTGAAGGCATGTAAAAATTTGGAGTTGAACAATATTCCAGCATATATAAGAACTGCCAATGATCAAGAGTCTCTAGAAATGGCATTAATTGAGAATATACACAGACAAGATTTAGATGCAATAGAAATTGCAGTTTCATATAAAAGGCTTATTGATGAAATTAATTTAACACAAGAAGAATTAAGCAATAAAATTGGTAAAGACAGAACAACAATAACAAATTATCTTAGACTGTTAAAATTGAATCCAATAATTCAAAGTGGAATAAAAGATGGCTTCATATCAATGGGGCATGGAAGATCCATAATTAATATTGAGAATAAATCAGATCAGATTAAAGTTTATGAAACTATCATTTCCAAAAATCTTTCTGTAAGAAATACTGAAGAACTTGTAAAAAATTATAAAAAGAATCAAGTAACGAAAAAGTCAATTGATAAACCAAAATACATTTCAGATGCAATTACCAAATTATCTGAAATACTCAAAACATCAGTAAGAATAAATATATCTAGAAATAATCAAGGTAACATAATTATTCCCTTTAAATCAGAAGCAGAATTTAAAAAAATTAATAAAAAATTAAATGATTCATAGAAATATTATAATCATATTAATATTTTTCTTTTCAAGCCAAATTATTTTTTGTCAAAATAATAAGGACGATGAAGAAAAGAAGGTTTTAGGTCCTGCAAAGGCAGCATTTTATTCAGCTGTTTTACCTGGTCTAGGACAGGTTTATAATAAAAAATACTGGAAAGTCCCTATAGTTTATGGAGCATTAGCAGCAGGGATATATTATTATAATCATAATAATGATTTATATCATGATTATAGAGATGCCTATAAAAGAAGACTTGCTGGTTTTACTGATGATGAGTTTTATGGAGATGGGTCCGTTCCTGCAATTTCAAATGATGGTTTAATAAGAGCTCAAAAAAGTTTAAAAAGAAACAAAGAATTGTCTATTCTTGTAACGATAGGCATATATGCATTAAATATTATAGATGCAAATGTTGATGCTCATTTACTTCAATACAATCTTGATGAGAACCTTACCTTAGGTCCAGAACTACATTATAATGAAATAACTTCAACATCTAATGTATCATTATCACTAAAATTGAAATTATAAATTATATTATTTTTAACAAGTATTTATTATTAATTACTTTTCAATAACTTAATTTTGAAACTATAATAGTTATTCATAATATCCTAAAATGAAGACTTTACTTGCTTTTTTGTTATTAATTCATCTAATTCACGGATTTGGGGCTTGGAAATTATACTCTAAAGCAGGTTATAAATCTTGGAAAGCATTTATACCCATATATAGTATAATTATCTTAATGAAGATAATTAACAGGCCTAGATGGTGGATTATTCTTTTAATACTCCCTGTTATTAATGTAATAATGATTCCTGTAGTATGGGTAGAATTATCAAGGAGTTTTGGTAAAAATAGCTATTTAGATACATTATTATCAGTTTTAACTTTAGGATTCTATAATTATTATCTTAACTATTTTGTTAATATTGAATATGTGACAAACAGAAATACTAATCCAAAAAGCTCAAATGGAGAATGGACTAGTTCATTAATATTTGCAATTGTAGCAGCAACAGTAATTCATACATATTTTATCCAACCCTACACAATTCCTACATCTTCATTAGAAAAAACATTACTTGTAGGGGATTTTCTGTTTGTTAGTAAAGTCAACTATGGAGCCAGAGTGCCAATGACTACAATAGCTGCTCCAATGGTCCATGATACGCTTCCATTTATAAAAAAGAAATCGTATTTAAATA
Source organism: Flavobacteriaceae bacterium (assembly GCA_018657955.1). Lineage (GTDB taxonomy): Bacteria > Bacteroidota > Bacteroidia > Flavobacteriales > Flavobacteriaceae. Next base: position 63,103 of record JABHWD010000029.1, read on the forward strand.
AAGAACAAATTCCTTTTATAAGTGAACTTCCATATTTAAGATTTCCTGGTTATCAAAAAATTAAGAATAATGATATTGTAGTCTTCAACTGGCCTGTTGATACTTTCGTAAATATGTATTATACTGATAAGAATTATTACAAGCCTATTGATAAAAAAACAAATTATGTGAAAAGAGCTGTAGGTATTGCTGGAGATACATTAGAGGTAATAAATGGCTATGTTTACATAAATGGAAAAAACAACATTCTTCCTGATGAAGCTAAACTTCAATTTTCATATTTAGTTCAACCCAAAAGGAATAGATTTAGTAAGAAAGTAATGATTAATAAATATGACATTACTGATGCATTTGGCATCATTAATCGAAATAACACATATAAGTTTATGGGTATAAGTGATATTGCATTAAACAAGTTTAAATATCATCCTAATGTTGAATCGATAGCTAAAGACACTCTACCAAAGGGCTATAGAGATGCAACTGTTTTTCCTCAAAATGAAAATTATAATTGGAATAATGATTTTTTTGGACCAATTTATATTCCAAAAAAAGGTGAAACAATAGAAATAAATATTAATAATATTTCACTATATAAACGTCTAATAGATGTGTATGAAAATAATGATCTATTAGTAAAAGAAGCTAAAATTTACATCAACAATAAAGAAGTATCAGAATATACCTTTAAACAAGATTATTATTGGCTCATGGGAGACAATAGAGGGAATTCTCAAGATTCAAGATCATGGGGATTTGTACCATTTGATCATGTTGTTGGTAAACCAGTTTTTAAATGGTTTAGTTGGGATTCAAATGCTAAAGGATTTGAAAAAATTAGATGGAATAGATTATTTACTTCTATTGCTGGAAAAGGAGGAGCAATTAACTTAATTCTTGGATTTATTACAATTTTATTTATTTTTTGGCTGCTCAGTATTGATTATGATAATCAAAAATGGTGGAGTAAAACAAAAAAATAAATGGATATATTAATTCATCCCCATTATCTTCCTAATATCTCACATTTCTTTTTATTAGTTAATTCAAAAAAGGCAGTTTTTGAAATTAATGATAATTTTCAAAAACAAACTTGCAGAAATAGAACCTATATATATGGGGCCAATGGCAAACTATTGTTATCCGTTCCAGTAATTTATTCCCAAAAAAATAGAAGAATATTTAAAGACATTAAAATCTCATATGATCAGGACTGGCTAAGTCATCACTGGAAATCATTCAAAATTTCATATAAAAGCTCCCCTTTTTTTGAATATTTTGAAGACAAATTAATTTGTCTGTATGAAAAAAGAGAAAAATACTTGGTTGACTTTAATTTGAAATCTATAAATATTCTATTTGAAATGTTACAAATTGATTTAGAATATGACTTTACTAATTCATACCAAGAAAATTATTCTAGCATATCAGATTATAGAATAAACTCTGAAAATTTTAATTCTAATGATATTAAAATAGATAAATACACTCAAGTATTTCAATCAAAACATGGCTTTATAAATAACCTATCTGTACTAGACTTAATTTTTAATGAAGGTCCTAATGCAATTAATTTCTTAAAAACTAATTAACACTAAACTCTGAAAAAATTGGAAAATGATCAGAATAGGCAAATTTAAATGTCTTAAAACTGTTTACTTTAAATGATTTGTCGACCAGGATAAAGTCTATCCTTAAAGGAAATGAGTATATTGAATTAAAATTATATGTCTGACCTAGACCATTTCCTTTCTCATAAAATGAGTCTTTTAAATCAGATTTAATCAAATTGTATATATATGAAAAAGCTGTATTATTAAAATCTCCTGATACCACTACTTTATATGGTGACTTATTAATCTCCTTAATTACAGTTTCTGCCTGATCTTGTTGAATTCTAAATGTATCACTAAAATTATTTATTAGCTTGCTTGAATCATTATTAATGGATGATATATCTATATCTGATCTTAACTTAAATGATTGTAAATGAATATTAAATAACCTAATTGTATCATAACCTATTCTAATATCAGAAAATATTGCATTATTTGTAGAGTTTCTAAACTTAATCTTTCCTGAGTTAATTATTGGAAATTTTGAAAATATTGCTTGTCCATATTTTGTATTCTCACCACTTAGAGATATATGTTTAAAAGAATAATTAATTAAATTAAAGTTCTCTACATTATTATATTCTTGAATACTAACTATGTCAGGGGTTTTGCTATTTATGAAATCTGCTATGCTATCCTTTACATTAGCTGTTTTTATCCAGTTATAAATATTAAACATTCTTACGTTATAACTCATTACTGAAATCTTATTATCACCAACATATTCTGAATTGTTTGAAAAATTTATAAATGATTTTACATGATTATAACCCAATAATAGAATAATAAAAGATAGAAGGAACTGCCTTTTTAGTTTAACAACCCAATAAAAAACAAATAACATATTAATAATAAAAATTATTGGAATTAGTAAGCTTAGCAGTGAAATACTTGATAAAATAGATGGTTTTATCTTGGGTATTATATATGATAAGATTAATATAAAAGCAAAAATTGAGTTAAGAATATATATCAATTTATCAAAGAAATTTAATTTTTTCATAGGCTTATTTTTTGCCTGATTTAAACAAATATTCCTTTTCACTTTTACTTAAGCTATCATAGCCACTTTTGCTTATCTTATCTAGTATTATATCGATTTTTTTTTGCCTAGAAAAATCAGCTGGAGATTTATTTTTCTTATTTCTTGGTTTACGGCGTTTATTGTAAAACCTTTTGAAATCTACTATTCCATAGAGTGAAGTATAATGGTAAAAACCTGCTAAATATCCTCCAAGATGTGCAATAGCGCCTCCATCAGGTGTTTCATTAGCAAACAATCTTATAATATCCATAAAAAATAATAAATACATCAAATATTTAAATTCAAATTTTATAAATGAAATTTTTATAATATGATTAGGCATGTAACAAAGCATAAAAAACAATAAAGCATAAGCTCCCGCTGAAGATCCTATTAATGGTCCATTCCCATTATAAAAAAGAAGAAAAAATAAACCACCTAATATTATCCCTGTAAAAAATATTCTGATTGGAATTTTTTCACCATATAAATTTATGAGCTTTGAAGATGAGTAATAAATCAAGATTAACATAAATATTAACTCATAAAAACCTTGATGAATAAAAGCATAAGTTATTATTGACCATGGATTATATAAATAATCAATAGTTAATGCAAAATATTCATTGATATATGACAAGCTAAATAGCTCTAGAATTAAATAGGAAATATAGATGCCAATATTTAAAAAAATTATTTTTTCAAATGCATTTGAATTTCTAAGTCTATATGATATATTAGAATATAAACTTTCCATCTAGTACCATCGATTATTATTAAAATGATTTCTTTTCCAATAATACATTATTAAAAATCCTGTTAATGCTCCACCTAAATGCGCTACATAAGCTGTATTACTAGGGCTAAAAACAGAAACACCAGAAATTGCTGAAATTAAATCTATCAGAATAATTCCAGGAATAAAATATTTCGCTTTTATTGGAACTGGGAAAAAGATCAACATCATTTTATTTTCTGGAAAAAATACACCAAAAGCAACCAAAACGCCCATTATTGCTCCAGAAGCGCCAACCATTAGTGAATTAAATGATGACATAAAACTTAAAAGTTTTCCATCACCTAATGTAGTAGCCCATGCAGTGTTATATTTTCCTTGATTTAAAATTTCAAATATTTGAGATGAATCATGTCCTGCATTAATTAATATTTCTAGATTAGAGTAAAAATTGAAATACAAATAAATTATTTGAATGATTGCAGCTCCTAGCCCACATGAAATATAAAAAAACAGAAATCTTTTTGATCCTAAAACTCCCTCAATTGCAATTCCAAACATCCATAAAGCTAGCATATTAAATAAAATATGTGATAAACTACCATGCATAAACATATGCGATATTACTTGCCAAAAATGGAAAGATGCATTTTTAGGAAAATGCAAACCAAATAGAGAATAAACTACATCTCCAGATAATGAGGCGCCTATAAACATAATAATGTTTATTATTAATAGCTGCTTTACTGTTTCAGTTAATCTCATCATAATTTATTATATAAACTTCTTTTCTAGTTCCTCAAATGTAATTGTAAAATATATATTTTTATTAAAGGGAGACACAGTTGGCTCTTTACATGCAAAAAGGCTATTCATTATATATTCCTGTTCATCTTTTAATAGTTTTTTTCCATTTTTAATTGCCAAACTCTTTGACATTAATTTTGCAGTTAAATCAGACTGACTAAAATTTTTGTCAGGAATATCATCTTTTATATTATCTAATAAATCTTGTATATATAATTCTACTCTTGTTGAATCTAAAAATGTAGGGATTGCTTCAAACAATAAATCACTACTTGAAACCTTTTTAAAAATAAAACCTGACATTTTTAGTTGTTTTTTATAATTAATTAATATTTCAACCTCTTGAATTGCTAGGTTTACTTCCAATGGATGAAGTAATTTTTGTGGCTTAGATCCATCAATTGTTATAAACTTTAAGAATTTTTCATATAATACTCTTTGATGAGCTCTATTCTGATTTATGATTATAATGCCTGATTTAATTCTATTAACTAAATATTTATTATTTAATTGGTAAACTGAATTTGACTCAAAATTGTCATCATTACTGAAATCTAAAGTATTTACCCTGCTATCTTCTTCAATAGAGCCTAAGTTGTCACTAATACTTTTCCTTTTTTCATCTAATTCTGAATCTATATATATATTTCTAGAAGATTTAATATCATTATTATCAAAAGGATTATAATTCTTATTAATATCTACGTCAACCCCTTGGATTTCTTGTTTATTTCTATAGGAATAAGGTACTTCCATAGTTTTATCATGATTAAAATCTAAAATTGGGGCAATGTTAAATTGGCCCAAGCTATGTTTAATAGAAGATCTTAAAATTGCATAAATTGAATGCTCATCATCAAACTGAATCTCTGTTTTGGTTGGATGAATATTTATATCAATAGATTTTGGGTCTACTTCCAGAAATAAAAAATATGATGGATTATATTTTAGATCAATTAATCCTTCAAACGCTGAATTTACAGAATGATTGAGATACGGACTCCTTATAAATCTATTATTAACAAAGAAAAATTGCTCACCTCTGGATTTCTTTGAATATTCAGGTTTAAATACAAATCCATTAATTTTTAAAATATCTGTTTCTTCATTTACAGGAACCAATTTTTCATTTGATCTTGATCCAAATATGTTTACTATTCTCTTTCTCAGGTTACTTTTAGAAAGATTAAAAAATTCCAAATCATTGTTTTTAAAAATAAATTTAATCTCTGGATGAGCTATAGAAATTCTATGAAATTCATTAATTATGTGTTTTAATTCAACATTATCCGATTTTAAAAAATTTCTTCTTGCAGGAATATTATAAAATAAGTTCTTAACCATAATTGATGTCCCAATTTTAGAAACTATAGATTTATTCTCAACTATCTTATTTCCTTGAATTCTAATAATTTTTCCAAGATCGTTACTGGATTGTCTTGTTATTAATTCAACATGAGATACTGCTGCAATACTGGCCAAAGCCTCACCCCTAAATCCCTTAGATCGAATATTAAAAAGATCTTTTGCAGATTTTATTTTTGAAGTAGTATGCCGCTCAAAGCATATTGATGCATCACTTGAGCTCATGCCTATCCCATTATCAATTACCTGAATTAATATCTTACCAGAATTTTTGATAATCAATGTAATTTCAGTGGCATTTGCATCAATAGAATTTTCTAATAATTCTTTTACAACAGATGCTGGTCTTTGAACAACCTCTCCTGCAGCAATTTGATTAGCTACATTATCTGGTAATAAATGAATTATATCTTTCATTAATAAAATTTTTAAATCAAGAAAAGCAGTAAGAATAAAGCAATTAATATTATCAAGATAATAATCAATCTTTTTCTTACTGAATTGTCAGTTTCCTTCTCATAATCTTCAACTGCATTTCTAAATTTTTTTCTAAAACTATTATTATCTCCAACTGTAGTTCTATATTCATCAAATTGTGATTTAATTTTTTTAGGTTTTGCATGAGTCCCAACGTAACTTTTCTCCTCTGAGAACCTTCCTGAATGATTATATCGTTTATTTTTCCTTAATTTAAATAGGCCCATTCTATAATTGTGAATTTAAATAAATTTAGTAAATATCTTATTAAATATAAAAGCTATAAATAAGTTAAAAGAATAATTATTATTTAATGCATGCTATTTTAATTGCAGCTACTGCAGATTCAATCCCTTTATTTCCATGTTTACCTCCTGATCTATTAATAGATTGTTGAACATTATGATCAGTTAAAACACAAAATACTATAGGGATATTATTAATTATATTAAGTTGTGTTATTCCATTTGATACAGACTGACATATATAATTATAATGATCTGTTTCTCCTTTAATAATACAACCTATAGCTATTATAACATCTACATCACTGTTTTGCATTTTTTTGCAACCATAAATTAATTCAAAACTTCCAGGAACTTCAATTTTCTTGATATTAACATTCTTAGCTCCATATTTAAGCAAAGTTTTATAGGCCCCATCATACAAATTATCTGTAATACTTTTATTCCAAGCAGAGACAACTAAACCAAATTTTATTCCATGAACTTCTGATATAGCATCAGATTCTAAGTCAAAATTATTATTGATGTCTGTAGCCATTTTCTATTTTAATAAAGCTTTCGCCTTAGCTATAAATACATCAATGTTTTCAGCAGCAATGTTATTAGGAAAATCTAATTTAATTCTGGAGAAATAATTGTAGGCTTTTTTATTCTTATTTAATTCCATTGAAACATGAGCAGCTTTCAACAAATACATTGCGGTAGTATAATCATTTGTATTTATATCAATTGCTTTTTCATAATAATCAAGAGCATCTTCTAACTGATCAAGCTGGATAAAACAATCACCAATAGACCCTTTTGCTAATGAAGATAATATTTGATCATCAGAATTAAATTGTGAAAGATATTTTATAGAATTTTTATAATCCTTTAATTTTAAATAAGACATTCCTACATAATAATTTGATAGATTGGAGGCATTAGTTCCAGAATATTTGTCTATAATCTCTAAAAAGCCCATTTTTTTGCCAGTACCATTTATTGAAAGTCTGTATATAGAGTCATTATTTTCATCAAGAGCTTGTTCAAACAACCTCTGGGCTACAAACATGCTGTTCATGGAATTAACTTCTTTAGGCTCCTTTATATATTTATAATATCCAAAATAGCCTAAAACTACTATTGCAATAAATCCTATAAGCCCAAATATATATTTCTGATTATCAGCTACCCATTTTTCAGTTTTAGATGCACCCTCATCTAGAGTATTAAAAACATTTGCTGTAGCAGACTTTTGACCTATATCCTCTATCTTATTAGAAAAAGGTTTCTTATTAAATCCTCTTTTTTTATAAGTTGCCATAAATTTTAAATATTCAAGCGGTAAAAATAAAATTTTTATTCGTAATAAAAGGATAAATTATTTGTTATTTTTGAATGGATAGGTCAAATATAACTACCATAAAATTTTATTGTTATTAATAAACTACTATGTTATTAAAAACATTAACATTAATTAATTATAAAAACTTTGAAAACAAATCATTTGATTTTGATTCAAAAGTCAATTGTTTTGTTGGGTTAAATGGGGTAGGAAAATCTAATATTCTTGATGCTATTTATCATTTATCTTATGGGAAAAGCTATTTTAATCCTATTCCTTCTCAGAATATAAGACATGGAGAAGAATATTTTATGATTAATGGAATGTATTCAATTAATGAAAAAGAAGAGAATATCATAATTTCATTAAAAAAAGGAGTAAAAAAAATAATTAAAAGGAATAATAAACTATACAAAAAATTTAGTGATCATATAGGTTTAATTCCATTAGTAATTGTTTCTCCAACAGATAGAAACTTAATTATTGAAGGAAGTGATACTAGAAGAAAATTTATTGACAGTATAATATCACAAGTAAATAAGGATTATCTAAAAGACATAATAATATATAACAAAATTCTAGCTCAAAGAAATTCACTATTAAAATATTTTGCTAAAAATAATACATTTGAGTCAAATACAATTGATGTTTATGATATTCAATTAAGTAGTATGTCTAAAAGAATATACGAATCAAGGACTAGTTTCATGAATGATTTTGTGCCTGTTTTCAAAAATAGATATAAAACAATATCAGAAAATAATGAAGAAGTTGATATCGTTTATAAAAGTGATCTCAATGATAGTAACCTTATAGACTTATTAAAAAATTCTATTGAAAAGGATCTTATCTTGCAATACACTTCTAAAGGAGTACACAAAGATGATTTGGTGTTTTTAAAAAATGATTTTTCAATAAAAAAATTTGGCAGTCAAGGGCAGCAAAAATCTTTTCTAATTGCCTTAAAACTAGCTCAATTTGATTTTCTTGAAAAACAAAACACTAGTCCAATATTATTGTTAGATGATATCTTTGATAAATTAGATGATAATAGAGTAAAACAGATTGTAAACCTAGTAAATGAAGATAAGTTTAAACAAATATTTATCTCAGATACTAATAAGAAAAGGACTGAAAATGCAATTAAAAGCGTAAATAAATCTTATAAAATTTTTGAACTGTGAGAAAAATTAACTCATTTATAATTTTACTTATTATTTTATGCTCTTGCTCGGGTGATAATAATATTGAAATTTTAAATGGATACTGGGAAATTCAATCTGTAACAAAGGAAGGTAAATTAATGAAAAAGTATTCTTTTAGTAATACAGTTGATTTTTTTTACATAAAAGATCTAGAAGGTTATAGAAAAAAAGTTACTCCTAGATCTGATGGAAGATTTATGGTGACTCTTCATCAAGCTAATCTTAATGTAACAAAAGAAAATGGAGAATTTATTTTAAGATATTTAAATAAAAGTAAAACATACTTTGAAAAAATAAAAAAAATTGATTCACAACAACTAATTATTTTAGATAATGAAGGTTATATTTATAAATACAACCGTTATATACCCATAGAAATAAATAAAGATGGAAAATAGCTTAAAAATTGATAGCTTAATTAAATTCTTTATTAAAGAAAATAATCTAGAAAATGGATTAGAAACTGTAGAGGTAAAAGATTTGTGGTATAAACTAATGAAAAATGGTGTTGCTAATTATACTACGGATATAAATCTAAAAAATGGAACACTTTATATTAAGTTAAAATCTTCGGTTCTTAGAGAAGAATTAAGTTATGGGAAAGAAAAAATTGTGAAACTTTTAAATGAAAAATTAAAAAAGGATCTTATAAAGAAAATTGTATTAAGATAAATTCCTGCTAAATTACTAAAACATTTCTTCCTCAGAAAAATGAAATCTAGATTCAATTAGTACATTTTCATTACTATCACTTCCATGAATAGCATTTTCACTAATAGAAGTTGCAAATAATTTTCTAATTGTACCATCAGTAGCAGTAGCGGGATCAGTAGATCCTATAAGTAATCTAAATTCTTCTACAGCATCTTCCTTCTCTAATACTGCAGCTACAATTGGACCTCTGGTCATGTATGAAACTAATTCATTAAAAAATGGACGTTCTCTATGAATAGAGTAAAAATTTCTTGCAGCTTCATTACTCATTTGAGTTAATTTCATTGCTACAATTCTAAAACCAGCTGAATTTATTTTTTCAAGTATTACGCCTATGTTACCCTTTTCAACTGAATCAGGTTTTAACATTGTAAAAGTTCTATTTGTTGTCATCTATTTTTTGAGTGCAAAAGTAACACTTTTTACTAAATAGTAAATAAAATAAAAATCACCTTTATTGTATTATGTCGTATATTCGCAAATTATGACACAAAAAGATATTCAAGAAATAAAAGGAATCTTATCAGAGCCAAAAAAAATAGTTATTGTACACCACAAAAATGCAGATGGTGATGCTATTGGGTCTTCAATGGCTCTAAACACCTATTTAAATATATGTGGACATAAATCAAGTGTTATTAGTCCAAATAAATTTCCTGATTTCTTAAAATGGCTTGATAATGATAATGAAATTGTCATATTTAACAATTCAGATCATGAAATAAATCTTATAAATGATTCTGATATAATATTTACTCTTGATTTTAATAGTTTGGAGAGATGTGGAGATATGAAAGATTTAATCAGTAAATCTAAAGCTATAAAAATACTTATTGACCATCACGAAAACCCAAAGAACTATGCTGACTACCTATATTCTGATACAAAAATTAGTTCTACCTGTGAAATGATATACCATTTCATTGGAAAATTAGGTAATAATGCTAAAATAAATTCATCTATTGCAGAAGCTATATATACAGGTATAATGACTGATACAGGTTCTTTTAAATTTTCATCTACATCAAGTATAACACACAAAGTAATTTCAGATCTATTGGACAAAGGGGCTGACAAATCTAAAATTCATAACGAAATATATGATAATAATAGAATTGAAAAGATTAAGCTATTGAGTTTTGCATTAAATAAGATTGAAATTATACCTGATTATAATACAGCTTTTATCACATTATCTAACAGTGAGCTAAATAATTTCAATTTTAGGAAAGGTGATACAGAAGGAATTGTAAATTATGGTCTGTCAATAAAAAAAATAAAGTTTGCTTCAATATTTATTGAAGATAAAAAAGAGAACATAATCAAAATTTCTTTTAGATCTAAAGGAGATTTTGATGTAAATAAGTTTTCTAGAGATAACTTTAATGGTGGTGGACATAAGAATGCTTCAGGAGGAATTAGCAAGGACTCCTTGTCGTCAACAATTGTTAATTTTAAAAATGCATTAAAAAAATATAAATCTGAACTAAATTAATTAAAATGAAAACTAGATTATCAATATTAATTTTTCTATTGTTAAACATCCTTTTTGTCTCATGTCAAGATAAGCATACAGATCTTGAAGATGGATTGTTTGCAGAGTTTAAAACAACTCATGGAACTATGGTTGCTGAATTATACTATGAAAAAACACCTATTACTGTTGCAAACTTTGTAGCATTATCTGAAGGTAATCATCCAGACGTTCAAGAAGTTTTTAAAGGGAAACCTTATTATAATGGGATGATCTTCCATAGAGTTATGGATAAATTTATGATTCAAGGTGGTGACCCATTACAAAACGGGAAAGGTAGTCCTGGATATCAATTTATTGATGAGATTACAAATTTAAAACACGATAAACCTGGAGTTCTTTCCATGGCAAATGGTGGTCCAGCAACAAATGGAAGCCAGTTTTTTATAACAGAAGCTCCTGCCCCATGGCTTGATGGCCTACATACAGTTTTTGGTCAATTAGTAAAGGGAATAGAAATTCAAGACTCGATATCTAACGTAAAAACTGGAATTGGAAACAGACCTATTACTGATGTTGTAATAAATGAGTTAAATATTATAAGAAAAGGTGAAACAGCTCAATTATTTGATGCTCCTAAAACCTGGGGCAAGAAAAATGAAATTGAAAAGGAATTAAGATTGAAGGAAGAAATAAAAATGAAGGAAGAAATAAGAAAATTAGACTCTTTAGCGAAGATAGATCTTATAAAATTAGAAGACTATAATAAGAGATCAAAAAAGACTAAATCAGGAGTAAAAATACACATAATAAAACGCGGTAAAGGGATAAAACCAAAAGACGGAAATTTCGTGAAACTATATGCTGACGGTTATTTAACAAACGGTATCTTATTTTGGTCTAATAATAGAAAAATTAATGAAAGACATGGGAAATATGATGTAGAAAAAGAAAGTAAAGGATTTTATGATCCTATAAGTATGGAGCTAAGCCCTGATATGCAATTAATTCCAGGATTTAAAGAAGCCATTTATACTATGAATGTTGGGGATATAATTTACTGCTATATTCCGTCTAATTTGGCTTATGGTAATGAATCTAAAGGACTAATCAAACCTAATTCTGATTTAAGTTTTATAATTAAAATGGTAAATGCTGAGAATTAATCTCTTTTTGGAATATTTTTCAATATTTCAATGAGAAAACTCCAAAATTTCTTAGTTGATGAAATGGATGCTTTTTCATCAGGTGAATGAGCTCCAAGAATTGTAGGTCCAAAACTAATCATCTCCATATTAGGATAATGTGAACCTATTATTCCGCATTCTAATCCTGCATGAATTACATTCACCTTAGGAGATTCGTTATTTATTTCTTTATAACAATTAACAGCAACAGACAATATACTTGAATTTACATTTGGCTCCCAACCTGGATATCCTCCAGATAATTCAACTTTAAAACCTTGATTTTTAAAAACATCACTAATCAAACTGGATAATTCATTTTTTGAATTCTCAACTGAAGATCTAGTTAAACACTTTATTGAAATAGATCCATCTTTTAATACAATATTTGCAAGATTATTTGAGGTTTCTACTAAATCATCTATTGTCTTACTCATTAAAAATACCCCATTTGGACAAGCATCTAAACATTCTATAAGTTTTTGATGATCATCTTTGGAAAGCACTTTAAATTCTCCTTTAGCATCAAATAAACTAATATTAAAATTTGGATCTAAATTCTTGTAATTTATTTTTTCTGAATTGAAAAAACTAGTTATTTCTTTGTCTATTTCAGAATAATCATCAGTTTGAATCTGAATGATTAAAAAACTCTCTCTAGGAATTGCATTTCTAAGGTTTCCTCCTACAAACTCACTAATTCTAGTATTATATTTAGAATTAAGTTGTTTTAATAATGAAATTAAAATTTTGTTTGAATTTCCAAGTCCCTTGTGAATTTCTGCTCCAGAATGACCACCAGTTAGGCCATTAACCAAAATTTTTATAAAAGTACTTTCTGGATTATTATATTCAGTTGAATACGTTTTTTTAATAGTTATATCAACCCCTCCAGCACAACCAATACAAATCTCGTCATCTTCTTCTGTATCTAAATTCAATAAAATCTCTCCTTTTAATACATCCTCACCAAGATTCAATGCACCAGTCATTCCTGTTTCTTCATCAATAGTAAATAGGGCTTCTATTTCAGGGTGAGATATATCCGTACTTTGTAAAATACTCATTATTGAAGCAACACCAAGTCCATTGTCAGCTCCAAGTGTAGTTCCTTTAGCCTTTACCCAATCTCCTTCAATGTGCATATTTATGCCAGAACTCTCAAAGTCAAACTCTACATCATTATTTTTTTCATGAACCATGTCTACATGGGACTGTAAAACAATTGTCTTACAATCTTTCATGTCTTCTGTAGAGGGTTTATTAATTATTAGATTTCCTATGCTATCCTGGAAGCAATTTAGATTTAATTTTTCAGCAAATTGAATTAAAAAATCAATAACCTTTTCTTCTCTTTTAGACGGTCTAGGAACAGAATTTAAATCTGTAAAATTATTCCACAAACTACTAGGTTCAATAACTCGAATTTCATTATTCATATATGTGTTTTTGAGATACAAATTTAATTAATAAATAGATTAACTTAATATCTATTTATTAACTTTATTTATGCTTAAATTAAAGAAAATATTAGCCTTAAGCCTAATTCCTCAATATTTAATTATACAATTTCTTTCCTATTACCCTGATTTTATTGAAATAATATATTCTAATTATATATATACATATATATCAACTTTTTTAAGAAGCATTTCTATTAAAATCCCATTTGCAATTGGAGATATATTCTATCTTTTTCTTGGCCTTTTCTCAATTTATTGGATTATTATAAATATAAAAAGTCCTAAAAAACTATTTGTTGAAATATTTGCTGTCATTTCCATTATATACTTTTTTTTTAATCTCAGCTGGGGTCTTAATTACTACAGAATACCAATAAATAATCAAATTGAAGATGTTAATTACTCATATGAAGACTTAAATAAGTTTACAACAGAATTAATTCAAAAAATTAATAAACTACATAATGAGCTTACAGTAAGTGACACCTTGAAAGTTGTTCTTCCTTATAATTTTAAAGAAAATTCAAGAATAGCTATTAATAGCTATAATAGATTATCCAAAAAAAATATGTCAAATAACAATGAAAATAGTTTGATGGTAAGATCTCTTAAAAGTGTGTCTATTTTCACTAACAACAAGAACAATGCAAATATAAAAGAATCTATCTTAAGCTACCCCCTTACCTATATGGGTTTTAGTGGATATCTAAACCCTTTTACACATGAATATAATATTAATGGATTAATACCTAATAATAGCATCCCTATGGTAATGAGTCATGAAATTGCACATGAAATAGGATTTTCGTCTGAAATGGAAGCTAACTTTATTGGCTATATCTCCTTAATTAATAGTGATAATTTATACTACCAATATTTTGGACATACTTTTGCCTTAAGACAGTGTTTAAGTGAACTACAAAAATATAATAAAGAGGTATATAATTCACGCCTTTCTTCTATTAACAAAGGAATATTAGCTAACTACAGAGAAATTTTTGAATTTTGGAATAATTATAACAATCCCTTTGAGCCTATAATTAAAAGAATTTATGATCAATTTTTAAAAATAAATAAAGTAAAAAATGGTATTAGAAGCTATAGTCAAAGTCTTTCTTTAATTTTAAACTATAATAAATTCTATAATGATTAGAAAAATAACAAGTGTTACTAATTCTGAAATAAAAGAATACTCTAAACTGTTAAAGAAGTCAAAATCTAGAAGAGAAACAAAACTATTCTTAATTGAAGGGCGTAGAGAACTTAATATTGCTATTAAAAACAATTACTCCATCAAAAAAATTATGTTTAATCCAGCTCTTATAGACATAAATGAGGTTAAAAAATGTGCTGGAGATGAAATTGAATGTATTGAAGTGAATCAGAATGTATACAATAAGATTTCCTATAGAAGTAGTACTGAAGGAATTATAGCTCTAGCTGAAGAAAAAAATCACAAATTAGAAAAATTAAAATTTAAGTCAACCACTCCCATAATTATGGTTTTAGATGGAATAGAAAAACCAGGGAACATAGGTGCATTATTAAGAACCTTTGATGCAGCAAAAGTAGATGCTGTGTTTATTGTTAACCGAAAAACTGATCTTTATAATCCTAATATTATTAGATCTAGTATTGGATGCTTATTTAGCAATCAAATAATTTTATCTAATACAAAAGAGACTATAGATTTTCTTAATAAAACTAAAATCAAAATACTCTCAACTTCCTTAACAGCTTCTAAGCAATATCAAAAAATAAATTATAAACAAGCATGTGCAATAGTTCTAGGATCAGAAGATAAAGGAATAAGCAAAGAATGGTATTCACAATCTAATGAGTTAATATATATCCCAATGGAAGGTCATATAGACTCTTTAAACGTGTCTAATTCTGGTGCTATAATCATATATGAAGCTAAAAGACAGAGAAATTTTAAATAATTATAAATCCTAAATTTTTATTAAAGCCTTTGTCTATTAATTTGTTTATGGTAATTTTAGATTATGGCAGTCAAAGGTATTGAGCTAGAAAAAAAAGCATTAGCTAAAGAATATAAAGAACTACTTAAGATTAGTTATCAAACACTAAGCGGTGATGATAAAAAATTGATAAGAAAGGCTTTTAATTTTGCAGTAGATGCGCATGAACATCAAAGAAGAATTTCTGGTGAGGCATATATTTTTCATCCTATTGCTGTAGCAAAAATAGTTGCTCATGAAATTGGCTCAGATGCAATATCTATTGCTGCAGCACTCATTCATGATGTGGTTGAAGATAATAGTAATTATAGTATTCAAAATATAAAAAAAGAATTTGGAAAGAACATCGCTAGAATTGTTGATGGACTTACTAAAATATCTAATTTTAGTACAAAAGATAACATATCACACCAAGCAGAAAATTACAGAAAAATGTTGCTTACTCTAAGTGAAGATGTTAGAGTTATAATAATCAAGATAGCTGATAGATTGCATAACATGCAGACTTTATCAGTAATGCCTATAGAGAAGCAAATAAAAAAAGCATCTGAGACACTTTACATTTATGCTCCATTGGCTCATAGGATAGGGCTTTATAATATAAAAACTGAATTAGAAGATTTAGGTTTAAAATACACAGATCCTGAAGCTTATGATGATATATCAAAAAAATTAATCGAAAATAAGAAAGATCAAGATAATTATATAAGAAAATTTAATCAAACTATCAGTAAATCTCTCAATAAAGAAAAACTAAAATATGTGATTAAGGGAAGATCTAAGTCTATCTATTCTATTAGAAATAAAATGATTAAACAAGGTGTTTCATTTGAAGAAATATATGATAAATTTGCGGTTAGAATTATATATAAATCCAATATTAAAAATGAAAAATTTTTAGCTTGGAAAATATACTCCATTGTAACAGATCATTTTACTCCAAATCCTGTAAGACTTAGGGATTGGATATCTGCTCCAAAATCTACTGGATATGAAGCATTACACATAACCGTTGTTGGGCCAAAAAGCAGATGGGTTGAAGTGCAAATAAGGAGTGAAAAAATGAATGAAATAGCAGAAAAAGGTTATGCCGTCCATTATAGATATAAACAGAAGAATGAAAGATCTGATGATAGTTTAGATGAATGGATAAATAAATTACAAGAAGCTTTAGAAAATCCTGATCCTAATGCAGTTGATTTTGTTGAACAATTTAAGCTAAACCTTTATGCAAAAGAAATTTTTGTATTTACTCCTCAAGGTGAATTGAAATCATTGCCTGTAGACGCCACTCCACTAGATTTTGCTTTTGCAATTCATACAGAAGTTGGTCTTAAAACTAGGGGGGGTAAAATTAATGGTAAACTTGTTCCTTTAAATACGAAGCTTAAAAGTGGTGATAGAGTTGAAATTTTAACATCTGAAAAAATTAGACCAAATGCAAATTGGATGGATTATGCAACAACTGCTAGAGCAAAAAGTAAAATAAAATCTGCTTTAAATGCTGAGAAAAAGAATTTAGCTAAAGAAGGAAAAGAAAAATTAAGGAGAAAGTTAAAACAATTGAGATTAACGCTAAATGATAGAATGATTACTGAACTTCAAAAATTCTACAAGCTAAGTACTAGTTTAGATTTATTTTATAGGGTTGGGATAAATACTATTGATAATGCAATGATTAAGAAATTTGCATCATCCAGAAGCAATGTCTTTATAAGCTACATAAAAAATAAGATAAGGCGTAAACCTCAAGATAAAGAAATAGAAAAAGAAGAAATAACAAAAAAGTATGATTTACTGGTTTTTGGAAATGATGAAGAAAAGTTAGATTATACAATATCAACGTGTTGCAACCCGATACCAGGGGATAATGTTTTTGGTTTCATTACAATAAAAGATGGAATTAAAATTCATAAAAAAAATTGTCCAAATGCATTAAGAATGCAATCAAATTATGATTATAGAATACTTAAAGCTAAATGGATTGATTCAACACAAGAAGAATTTACTGTTTCAATAGATTTAACAGGAATAGACAAGATAGGTTTGCTGAATAATATTACAAATGTAATTTCTGAAAATATGAATATGAATATCCGAAAATTAAATCTTGAAACTGATGGGGGTGTTTTTAAAGGGACTATTATAATTTCTGTAAAAACAAATAATTTAGTTAATAAAGTAATTGAAAAACTTAAAAAATTAAATGGAATTGAAAAAGTTAAAAGACTTTAAATTTTAACTAAATTTGTCACATGAGTCAAGAGGCTAAAGCAAGTAATAACGAAATTGTAAAAAAAGTATTTACAAATTTTTTAGACAAACAAGGTTATAGAAAAACTCCTGAAAGATATGCTATATTAAATGAAGTATATAATACTAAATTGCATTTTGATATAGAATCTTTGTATATAAAAATGAAAAATAAAAAATATAGAGTATCTAGAGCTACTCTTTACAACACTATAGATCTATTATTAGAATGTTCGTTAGTAAGAAAGCATCAATTCTCTCAGGAAAATCAAGCCTCTTACGAGAAATGTTATTTTAATAAACAACATGACCATCTTATTTTGACTGATTCTGGAGAAGTTATAGAATTTTGCGATCCAAGAATTGATGCAATTAAAAAAACTATTGAAGAAGTTTTTAATGTAATGATAGATAGTCACTCATTATACTTTTACGGAAAAAAAAATAACAAATAGGAAAGAATGTCTATAGATTTATTATTAGGACTTCAATGGGGTGATGAAGGAAAAGGAAAAATAGTTGATGTTTTAACATCAGGATATAAGATAATTGCCAGGTTTCAAGGAGGTCCAAATGCTGGACACACATTAGTTTTTAACGGGAAAACGCATGTTTTACATACAATTCCTTCTGGAATTTTTCATAAAAATAAAATAAATATTATAGGTAATGGAGTAGTTATTGATCCTGTGATATTACGAAATGAATTAAAAAATTTAGATGCAGAGGGGATTGATTATAAGAAATCATTACTAATTTCTAGAAAAGCACACTTAATTCTTCCAACCCATAGACTACTTGATGCTGCAAGTGAAAAATCTAAAGGAAAAAATAAAATAGGATCTACTTTAAAAGGCATAGGACCAGCTTATATGGATAAAACAGGTAGAAATGGATTTAGAGTAGGTGATCTTGAATCTGAAAATTGGAAGGAAAAGTACTCTGAATTAAAATCAAAACATAAAAGATTAATTGATTATTATAATGTTAGTTTAGATTATAATTTTGATGACCTTGAAAAAGAATTTTTTGAATCAATAAAAAATTTAAAAGATCTTAATTTCATTGACTCTGAAGAATATATTCAACAAGAGCAAAATAAAGGAAATTCTATTTTAGCTGAAGGTGCTCAAGGATCCTTGTTAGATATTGATTTTGGAACTTATCCGTTTGTTACGTCATCAAATACAACTGCAGCGGGTGCGTGTACTGGCTTAGGAGTTTCTCCAAATTCAATAAAAGAAGTATTTGGGATATTTAAAGCTTATACAACAAGAGTAGGTTCTGGGCCTTTTCCTACAGAATTATTTGATAGTAATGGTGAAAGAATGGGTAAAGTTGGAAATGAATTTGGGGCTACAACTGGAAGATCTAGAAGATGCGGATGGCTTGATTTAGTAGCTCTTAAATATTCATGTCAAATTAATGGAGTTACAAAACTTATGATGATGAAATCTGATGTATTATCTGGATTTAAATCAATTAAAGTATGTACATCATATGAGTACAAAGCAAAAGAAATAAGACACATGCCATATGATATTAGTGATAGTTCATTAAAACCAATATATGAAGAATTTGAAGGGTGGGATGATGACATAACAAGAATTAATGATTTTGACAAACTCCCTGTAAATCTTAAAAAATATATTTCATATATTGAAAAAGTTTTAAATATTCCAATTACTGTCATTTCCGTTGGTCCTGATCGTTTACAAACAATCATTGTTTAAATATAATTTTGAATACTAAATTATACATACTTATTCTTATTCTTCTGAGTCTAAACATAAATAATAGACTCTTATCTCAAGAAAATACTAATATAAAAATAGAAACCGCAGGTTTTTTTGATAAAGACAATAAAAAATTTCCTAATGCAACTGTTTTAACAAGGGATGATTTAGGTCAAGTAGTTATTACACATGAAGGAATTAAAATGTGGTGTAATCAGGCATTTTTTTATGAAGATAAAAATTTTATTGAAGCATATGGAAATGTCATTTTAAAACAAGGAGACACTATTGATCTAAAGAGTAATTATTTAGAATATAATGGAGATAGTAAGCTCGCATATGCAAAAGGAAATGTAATTCTTAAAGAACCTGCATCAACATTATATACTGAATCTCTATTTTTTGACAGAAAAATTCAAGAAGCATATTATAATAACCATGGTAAATTAATAAAACATCCCTCTGATACGATTGTAAGTGATCTTGGAAGATACTTTATGGATTTAAAAAAATATAGATTTAGAGAAAATATAAATTTAAAAACACCTAAACATGATATTTATTCAAAAAAATTAGACTACTTCATAGAAAGTGGGCTAGCATATTTCTTTGGGCCTACTGATATCTTTACTGAGGATACTAAAATATATTGTGAAATTGGTTTTTATGATACGAATAATGATATTGGCTATTTTATTAAAAATACTCAGATTGACTTTAATGACTCTAAGATAAAAGCAGATAGTATCTATTTTGACAATAAAATAAATTATGCAGCAGCGACAAATAATATTAAAATAACAGATACCATAAATAAAACTACAACAACAGGTCATTATGCTGAGATTTTTAAATCGATTGATTCAATGTATATAACAAAAAAGGCGTTAGTTGCTTCATATCAACAAAAAGATTCAATTTATATTCATAGTGACACCATCATAATAACAGGTAATGAAGAGAATAGGATTATAAGGGCTTTTAAAAATGCAAAAATCTATAAGTCTGATTTAAGTGGTAAGGCAGATTCAATTCATTTTAATAAAAAAAATGGTATAGCACAATTAATAAATATCAATGATCAATTAACAAATCCATTTATAAAAACAAAAAAACCAATTCTATGGAATCTGGAAAATCAAATAACTGGCGATTCAATTCATCTATTATTCAATATAGATAATGATCAATTGGACTCATTATTAGTTTTTAATAATGCCTTGATAATAAATAAAGATAGCCTTGGAACAGGTTTTAATCAGATTTCAGGTCAAAAATTATATGGAAATTTTATTAATAATAAACTTAAAAAGATCGATATTATAAAGAATGCTGAATCAATTTATTACCTTAGAAATTCTGAAAATAAATTAGTAGGAATAGATAGATCAAAATCTGGAAAAATACAAATATTGTTAGATAACAACTCAATTGAAAAATTTAAAAAAATTAACCAAATTGATGGAAATACTTATCCTGAAGATGATTTTTTAGAAGAATTAAAATTTTTAAAAGGCTTCTATTTTAGAGAAGAGGAAAAACCTAATAGCATTAGTGATTTATTTAAAGATGACCCTCAATTAATTCTGACAAAAATAAAGAGTCTACAAATAAATTAATTATAACAATTAAGAAAGATTTTTTAAAATATCAAGCTCAAACTACACCTACGCCATTAGCAATTGAAGTGTCATATGCTAAAGGCTCATATATTTATGATAAAAAAAACAAAGCCTATTTAGACTTTATTGCTGGAGTTTCAGCTTGTAGCCTAGGTCATAGTAGTCCCTATCTGATAAATTCAATTAATAAGCAGATTAAAAAATATATGCATGTTATGGTTTATGGTGAATTTATCCTAGAGCCATCAATTAAGTTAACTAAACTTATAAGCAAACTGTTGCCAAAAAATCTAAACTCTACGTATTTAACAAATTCAGGAACTGAAGCAATTGAAGGAGCTGTAAAACTTGCTAGAAAATATACCGGAAAAAAAGAAATAATTGCTTCTACAAATGCATATCATGGAAGCACAATGGGTGCATTAACTTTTATGGGTATTAAAGATCGTCGAGATCCTTTTGGTCCATTAATTCCAAAAGTGAAATTTATAAAATATAATGAAGAAGAAGACTTAAGTAAAATTTCTTCAAAAACGGCAGCAGTAATACTTGAAACAATACAGGGTGGTGCTGGATTTATAACTCCAAAAAAAAACTATTTACAAAAAGTAAAAAAAAGGTGCAATGAAGTTGGTGCTCTATTAATATTAGATGAGATTCAGTCTGGTATTGGAAGAACAGGAAAAATGTTTGGTTTTGAAAATTATAATTGCTCACCTGATATAGTAGTATATGGAAAAGGATTGGGAGGAGGATTACCTATTGGGGCATTTACCTCTAATAAAAAGGTTATGGATAGTTTACATAAAAATCCAATTATGGGTCATATAACAACTTTTGGAGGAAACCCAGTGATCTCTGCATGTGCATATGCAACCCTAAAAAAAATATCCTCATCTAAAATAATGGACAATTGTATTAAAAAAGAAAAATTACTTAGATCTCTATTAATTCATCCACTAATAAAAGAAATTAGAGGTAAAGGACTAATGCTATGTTTAATTATGGAAAACTCTATTATAGCTAACAATTTAATCTTAAGGGCCAAGAATAATGGTTTATTATTATTTTGGCTATTAATCAATAAAAGTGCTGTTAGAATAACACCGCCACTTACAATCTCAAATAAAGAAATACAAAAGGGATGTAAAATTATTATTGATATTCTTAATAAACTCATTTAAGATGTTAATTAGTTTGTTAAGAAATAAACTCCAAAAGATATATACCAACTTCATTCTGCATTAATTTTGATATAGAGGTATTTTCTATATGGATATAAATGATGTAAAATTCTCTATCGATAGATTCGAAAAAATGATTAATGATAATTCATTGCTTTTTTTTGATTCATTTGAGTTTGAGAGTATAATTACCTATTACTTAGAGAATGGTAAAATTGAATATGCTAGAAAAGCAATCGATTTATCATTAAAACAACACCCTGCTTCATCCACTCTTATTTTACTAAAAATTGAATTATATATTTACGAAAACAAAATAAATGAAGCTGATGAATTGTTGAACTCAATATTAATTAATGAAAATTTAAATGAAGAAATATGTATAGTTAAGGCAAATATTTTATCTAAAAAAAAATTACACTATGAAGCTGTAGAGTATTTGAATAAAATATTAACTATAACAGAAAATAAAAATGAGATATATTATTTAATAGGCATTGAATATTTACTTCTTGAAAATTTCATAAAAGCTAAATCAAATTTTATTAATAGCTTAAACCACAATTCATCAGACCATGGAACCTTATACAATATTATATATTGTTTTGAGAAGCTAAATAAAAAATCTAATTCAATTAGTTTTTTAAATAATTATCTTGATAAAAATCCATACTGTAAAATATCTTGGTATAATTTAGGCAAACAATATGTTTCATTGAAAAAATATGAAGAAGCTCTAAATTCTTTCGATTATGCAATTATATCAGATGAAAATTTCACTAGCCCATATATAGACAAAGCTAAAATCTTAGAAAAATTAGATAAATATGAAGAAGCCATAATAATCTATAAAAGATTATTATCCGTAAATAAAACTTCTTCATATGCTATGCTAGAAATTGGTCATTGTTATGAAAAAATAGGCATTACAAGTAATGCATTAGCATATTATTATAAATCTGTACATTATGACCCCTTAATGGATAAAGCTTGGTATAGATTAGCTAAGTATTTTTTAAAAAACAAAAACTACAAAAAGGCAAATGATTATATAGAGAAAGCTATAAGGATAAATCAAGAAAAACCTAAATACTGGAAGTTATATTTGAAATGCGCTTCACTAATTTCAGCAAAAAATTAGTAGCTTAACACTAATTTTATCATAAACTTTATTGTGAAAAAAAACTTTTCATACTATTTAACATTAACTCTAAAAGGAGTGGCAATGGGTGCTGCTGATGCAGTTCCAGGGGTCTCAGGTGGCACAATAGCTTTGCTGTTAGGTATTTATGAAGAATTAATTGATACAATAGGTAATATCAATATATCGCTATTAAAGGATCTTAAAAAAAATGGATTCTTTTCTTTTTGGAGAAAACTTAATGGGAATTTCTTATTATCGCTAATAATTGGCATAGGAATTAGCTTAATTACATTTATTCAGATAACTGCACATTTATTTGATAAATATCCAATTTTAATTTGGTCATTTTTTTTAGGACTGGTACTAGCAACAATATATGTAATATATAAACTAATAAAATCATGGAATTATATCAATTTAATGTTTGTTATAGTTTCTGCATTTATATCATTTTACTTAAGCGAAATAAGTACAATAGTTAATATTGACATAGACCTTACCTATATTCTTATATGTGGAATTATCGCTGCATCGGCTATGATTATACCAGGAATCTCTGGTGCTCTTATACTAGTTGTATTAGGTTTATATTCTACAATGATTAATGCAGTTAATAATTTAGAATTTGACAAAATCATAACATTTACTTCAGGAGCTATAATAGGATTATTAAGTTTTAGTAGAATAATAAAATGGATGTTTAGTAAAAACTCATCCCTAACGTATTCTATTCTTTTAGGTTTTGTTATTAGTTCATTAAGCAAAGTTTGGCCTTGGAAGTCAGAATTAGGACAAAACATTTTACCATCATCTTATTTAGGAGAAAATTATCTTTTTTATTCAATAATTTTAATTTCAATTGGCTTTTTATTAATTTTTTCAATAGAAAAGATTCAAAAATTAAATAATTGAAAAAATCTGGAAATTTATATTCTTCACTTTCCATACTAATTAATGGAATTCTGATGGGCACTGCAAACAAGATACCAGGAGTTTCTGGTGGTCTTATAGCAATTGCTATTGGATTTTATGAAGAACTTGTTTTTTCTCTAAAAAAAATAGATAGGAAAGCATTACAATTTTTGTTTTCTGGAAAATTAGCAAGGTTCTACAATCACATTAATGGACGGTTCTTAATTCTCATACTTTCAGGGGTAGTAATTAGCTACTTTTCAACATCAAAATTGCTTGACTTCTTATTAGAAAGGTACGAGATATATGTGTGGAGTTTATTTTTTGGTCTTGTTATTGGTACTGTTTATCACCTAAAAAAGAAAATAAATAGTTGGACTAGAGAAAATATAATTATTCTCCTTTTTGGGATAATAATAGGTGTAGGAATAAGTATAATGAATCCAGCTAGTGAAAATGATAATTTAATTTTTGTTTTTATATGCGGTGTGATTAGTGTTTCTGGAATGATTCTACCCGGTCTTTCTGGTTCTTTTATTCTTATTCTTATCGGAAATTATGTTCTTTTACTGGTAGACTCTGTTAATGCATTATACGATTCTATTTTTGAAATGATAAATGGTGATTATTCTTTTATTGATAATATTGATAGAATAAATAAACTAAAGATAATTTCAGTGTTTGCTGCTGGATCAATGGCAGGATTAATTGTATTGTCAAATATTCTAAGTTTCTTTTTAAGAAAATATGATCAATTGTGTTACTCGATAATTCTTGGATTTATAATTGGCTCCCTTGGGGTTATATGGCCATGGAAAAATAATATAGTTGAAAGTAGCAAAATAGAAAGATATATTCCTGAATTAAATCAAGAAACATTTATAGGAATATTATTTATATTAATTGGAATTTTTTCAGTAGTTATTCTAAGTCAATATGATAAATCAAAAAATTGATTAAAAGTAAAATTACTAATGCTTAACTATTTTAAATATTTCTAAATCATCATATTCAGATTTTATTTCAAGAATATAAATTCCTTTTTGAAAATTATGCATGAGCAATACATTATTCATGCCATTAATTATACTTGAATGTAATAATTTTCCAGAAATATCAAATATGTTTATCTCCAAGTATCCATCAATAGCTGATACTATGTTTAAGATTTCATCAACAGGATTAGGAAATATAATAATGGGGGTTTTCTCAACATTCAAAGCTAATTGATAAGCTAATTGAAAATTAGGTATTCCATAGCCTAAATAATAATCAGGATATTGATATTGAGATGCAGTATATCTAATAATATCCATTATTTGATTATTTTTTAATGTGGGAAATGCCTGCAATAAACATGCAACGGAGCCAGCAATAATTGGAGAACTATAAGAAGTGCCTCCTCCTTGTACAAGATTATCTAAAGAATT
The DNA here is from genome assembly GCA_018657955.1 of Flavobacteriaceae bacterium. Classification (GTDB taxonomy): domain Bacteria; phylum Bacteroidota; class Bacteroidia; order Flavobacteriales; family Flavobacteriaceae. The sequence goes on from JABHWD010000029.1 coordinate 89,006, forward strand.
AATTAAATACGTCCCTGATCCACGTGCTGATATATCAGGTTTTATTACTTGTTGAAAATTGTTTCCTTGTGAACTAAAAGAAACATAATTTCCCAATCCGTCAACTGCTCCAATTGAAAAAACACCCCTAGAATCAGCTGGAGCAATAACACCATTTACTGAAGAATTTCCAGCAGAATTCACTAGTATTATACCCTTTTCATAAGCAATATTAGAACCCCTAGTAATAAATGCAGTAGTTCCGTTCATCTCTTCTTGAGAATAACTATAATTAGAGTTGTCATATGTTCTGTACCCGAGAGAAGTATTGGCTATATCTATGCCTAAACTGTCAGCTCTTTCAATAGCTTCAACCCAATAGCTTTCTTCAACAGGATTTTCTGAAGAAACATCTTCTGTTCTAAATAAATAAAATTCAGCATCAATTGCAGTTCCATAAAATTGATCTTCAATATATCCAGCAATAATACTTAAAACATTTGTTCCATGAGAATTACCAGTATAATCAAACAAATTTTCAGTTCTATCAACAAAGTCATATGTATATTTTATGTTTCCTGAACTCCTCAATCTATAAAAACCGTCCATTGTATCAACATTTCTGAAGCCCGCATCAAATACACCTACTGAAATATCACTTCCAGTAAAGCCAAGACTGTGTAGAAAATCCAAGTTAATCATTTGGATTTGATCAAATGGAACTCTATTGTTCAGATCATAATTTATTTTCTCAAATTTATCTTCAATTCCAGTCTTATTGATTCTATTATTAGATCGATTTGCATATTCTATTCTATCAACAAAATCTAAGTTTTGCAACTGATCAATTTCTTCATAATCTCCACGAACATGCACACAATTAAACCATTTAGATTTTGACAAAACATTCAATCCTTGAAAATTATCAATAATTTCTATATATGATTCATTAATAGGTACATCTCTAAAGTCTATTGGAATGTTCTTTGAAGACTTCATGTTTATAGATTTTTGACTTAATATAAGTATAGGGTTTTCAATAAAATATTCATAATTAGGTTTATCATTCAAGTAAACCCATGCATCTTCTAATTGCGCATATGTATAATATTGGAATAAAAAAAGAATAAATAAAAGTCTAAAGCCCATAATGTTATGAAATTACTCCTGAACCAATTAATTCATCTTCTATATACCATGCAACAAACTGTCCTTTAGTAATAGAAGACTGAGGTTTATCAAATAAAACATATATTCCTTCCTTATATCTAAACAATATTGCTTTTTGCAATGGTTGTCTATATCTAATTCTTGCCATTACAATCATAGATTCTTTGTAAGATAATTTTAAATCTTCTCTAATCCAATGCTCCTCATTAGAATCAACTAATAAAGCATCTCTATATAATCCAGGATGATCTTTACCCATACCAACATATACAATATTATTTTCTACGTCAGTTTGTAAAACGAATAATGGTTTATTAGTACCTCCTACTCTTAATCCCTTTCTTTGACCAATAGTAAAATAAAAAGCGCCATTATGTTTGCCTACCTCTCTCCCATCATCAATTTTGTAATTGATATCCCTAATACCTTTTATTAACTTTTCTTTTATTATTAAAGAATTATTTTCCTTCTTTTTATATAAATCACTAGAAGAATCTATTTCAATAATTAGCCCTTCTTTAGGCTTAAGTTTCTGCATTAAAAAATCAGGTAATTTAACTTTTCCTACAAAACATAATCCTTGTGAGTCTTTTTTTTCTGCATTAACCAAACCAATATCATTTGCGATCTTACGTACTTCAGTTTTTTTTAAATTTCCAATTGGAAATAAAATCTTTGACAATTGTTTCTGATTAAGTTGACAGAGAAAATATGATTGATCCTTAGATTTATCAACTCCAGAAATTAATTTGTGTATAATGGTTTTCCCCTTTTTCTCCCTGCTAATTCTTGAATAATGTCCAGTAGCAATAAAATCAGCTCCAAGATCTAATGCGATTTTCATAAAAATATCAAATTTTATTTCTCTATTACAAAGAATATCTGGATTGGGTGTTCTTCCGTGTTTGTATTCTCTAAACATATATTGTATTATTCTAGTATTATATTCTTTACTAAGATCAACAGTTTGAAATGGGATTTTTAAATTTTGTGAAACTATCATTGCATCATTACTGTCATCTAACCATGGACATTCGTTAGAGATAGTAACAGATTCATCATGCCAATTCTTCATAAATAGTCCTATAACATGATACCCTTGTTTCTTTAATAAATAAGCGCTAACACTTGAATCTACTCCACCTGAAAGAGCAATAACAACTTTTTTCATTTTATAAAATTACAAATAATGGATGAAGTTAACTCATTCTATTTATGAGTCATTATAAGGAGTCAGTAAAAATTGATAATGCATCAATAAATTTTTTATTCAAATCTTTATTTTTTATACCTGCTTGCTGATCAAAATTATCACTAAAATTAGGTAAAGAGAAACATGGTATGTGATTAGGATTTCCTCCAGATATTCTATTATAAGCTATTTGAAGTACGGAAGATGCTCCTTTTGATCCATCAGAGGTTGCCATTAAAAACATTGGTTTATTATACCATACTACTCTCTCTATTCTAGAAATCCAATCAAAAATATTTTTAAATGCAGCAGTATATGCACCATTATGTTCAGCAAATGAAATAATAATTCCATCTGTTTCTTTAATTATTTCTTTAAAATCATAAGCTTCTTTTGGAATACCACTAAGCCTCTCATAATCCTCGCTATAAATAGGCATTTCAAAATTGTTAAGATCTAAAATAACAACATTAGAATTCTGTACTTGTTGAGCCGCATAAGTAGCTAACCTTTTATTTATTGAGTTTGAAGATGAGCTTGCTCCAAAAGCTACAATTTTTTTCAAGTTGATATAGTTTTATTATTACCTAGTTTTGATTTTTCTTTTGTTTTTCTGCCTCTTCCATTAACTTTTGCATTTTTCTTTGAAAGCGACCTGGTCCTTTTTGAGGCTTTGCTTTATTTGTCTGAATTTTTTCACGAATTTTTGTCTCATCTAGAATATAGTTCTTAATAATAAACATTATACCAATTGATAAAATATTTGAAATGAAATAATATAAACTTAACCCGCTTGCATAATTATTAAAGAAAATTAACATAAAAACCGGAGATACATACATCATATATTTCATCATTTTAGTCATATCTGGCATACCCTCCTGTGGTGGAGGTTGGGATGCAGTCTGTTGACCCATTGTCATTTGCATGTAAAAGAATATAGATACTGCTGCCAATATTGGAAATAAACTAACATGATCACCATAAAACCATATCCTAAATGGCAATTCTAAGATGCTATCATATGCTGACAAATCTTCTGCCCAAAGAAAACTCTTTTGACGCAGATCAAATGCTGATGGAAAAAACATGAATAATGCATAAAATACAGGTATTTGAGCTACTGCAGGCAAGCAACCACTCATTGGACTAGCACCAGCTTTGCTATATAAAGACATCATCTCTTGTTGTCTTTTCATGGGGTTATCCTTGAACTGTTTATTCAATTCTTCTACATCAGGTTTTAAAATTTTCATTTTAGCCTGAGATAAATAAGACTTATAAAGCGCTGGTGCTAAAGCAAGTCTAACAAGAATAGTCATAAAAATAATTGTCAGTCCATATGGAAAGATTGAGCTAAGCCATCTAAATAGTGGAACAAAAACAGATTTATTAATAAAACCAAATATTCCCCAACCAAAAGGAATGCTTTCTTCTAAATTCAAATCATATTTTTTAAACACTTTACTATCTGTTGGCCCAAAGTAAATTCTAAAGGATTCATTAAATTCATTATTCTTATAAGAAAATGGAATTTTCGCCATATACTGCTTTGTATATAATGTATCAATTGCTTCATCCTTAACTAAATCCCTAGAACTAATTTTCGCAGACTTAAAAGTCTTATTGGAAGGAATAAGAATTGAACTAAAAAAATGCTGTCTAAATGAAATCCAATTAATATCAGTTACTTCATCTTCATCATCTCCCATTTGAGATAATTTATCAATTTTATTGTTATCATGATAATATGTTAATCTTGTATATCTATTCTCATAAGTCATACTCTTAGAATTTCTAATTCCATTTAATTCCCATAAAAAATTATAATCATCATTGTGATTCAAAAAATCTGTAAATCCTCTAGATTTTATATTTATATCAATAACATATTCATCTGGTTTTATTACATATAAATATTCTAAATATTTTTCATCAGAAATAGATAATTTCATTGAAACAACATCATTTTCTCCATCCTTATAAATGTAAGGAGTAAAATCTTGATTTTTTGTGTTTATTATTCTGTTATTAGAAGTTTTAAAATCAATATTAAAAGTTGAATTTCCATTTTTTATTAAGAAAATAGGAGATCCTTTATGATCAATAAATTTATTCAAAGCAACCTCAGAAATTTGACCTCCTTTTTTTGAAAACTTAATATCAAAAATATTATTTTTAATTTCGGTAACATAATCTGAATTATCTTTATCTATATCAGCAAATAGATCATCATTAATGTCTTCTATAGAAAAATTTTGATTAATATTTTCTTTGTCTTTTGAATTTACCTCTATGTCAGTCTGCTGATTTTCCTGCTCTACAATTTCAGCTTGTTCTGGTGGATTAGTCCAGAGCCAAAACATCAATAGCACTCCAATAAGTATAAAACCTATAATTGAATTAATATCAACATTATTCTCTTTCATATTATTTAGATTAATTATTAGAATGTTTTACGGCGGCGGCAATAAATGAAACAAATAGAGGATGAGGTGATAAAACTGTACTTTTATATTCAGGATGGAATTGAACTCCTACAAACCATGGATGATTTTTTAATTCTATTATCTCAACTAGCTCAGTATCACTATTAATTCCTGTCATACTCATACCATTTTCTTCTATATCTTTAAAATACTTACTATTGAATTCATATCTATGTCTATGTCTTTCATGAATAGTATCACAATTATAAATTTTAGATACAAGGCTATTCTTCTTTAGTTTACAATCCCAAGATCCCAATCTCATAGTTCCTCCCTTATTAATAATATTCTTTTGATCATCCATTATATCTATTACGGGATATTTAGTTTTTAAATCCATTTCAGTTGAATTGGCTCCTTCTAGTTTTAATATATTTCTAGAAAATTCTATAACAGCCATTTGCATACCTAGACATATTCCAAAAAATGGGATATTATTTACTCTAACATATTTTATCGCTTCAATTTTACCATTGACACCTCTTTCTCCAAATCCTGGAGCAACCAAAACTCCGTTAAAATTTTCTAATTTCTCAACTATATTATCTTTATTTATATGTTCAGAATGTATTGGAGTTACTTCTACTCTAACCTCGTTAACTGCTCCTGAATGTATAAAAGATTCTAAAATTGATTTGTAAGAATCCTGCAATTCAATATATTTTCCAATCAAAGCAATTTTTACAGTACTCTTTGGATTCTTGTGTTTATTTAAAAATTTATTCCAAGAACTTAAATCAGGTTTTGAAGATTTTAAACCTAATTTTTTTAAAACTACCCTATCTAATCCCTCACTTAACATGTGATTAGGAACATCATATATTGTTTTAACGTCCAAAGATTCAATTACAGAATCAACATTAACATTACAAAATCTTGCTAATTTATTTCTTATACTAGCGCTTATTTCATGTTCAGTCCTGCAAACTAAAACATCTGCCTGTACTCCACTTTCCATTAATGTTTTAACACTATGCTGAGTTGGTTTTGTTTTTAGTTCTTTAGCCGCAGAAAGATAAGGAATCAAGGTCAAATGAATAGCTGCTACATTTTTTTCACCCATTTCCCATTTCATCTGTCTTAAAGCTTCTATATATGGCAGGGATTCAATATCACCAACGGTTCCCCCAATTTCTGTTATAATTATATCATATTTATTATTCTTAGCTAGATATTGAATGCTCTCTTTTATTTCATCAGTTATATGAGGAATTACTTGTACTGTTTTTCCTAAATATTCACCCTTTCTTTCTTTATTTATTACGCTTTGATATATCCTTCCAGTTGTAATATTATTTGCCTGTGAAGTTGCAACATTTAAAAACCTCTCATAATGACCTAAATCTAAATCTGTTTCTGCCCCATCATTTGTAACATAACACTCTCCATGTTCGTACGGATTTAAAGTTCCAGGATCTATGTTAATGTATGGGTCTAATTTCTGAATTGTAACTCTATAACCTTGAGCCTGAAGTAACTTAGCAAGAGATGCTGCGATTATTCCTTTACCTAATGAAGAGGAAACACCACCTGTAACAAAAATAAATTTAGTACTATATGACATTGCGCATTATAAACGCAAACAAATTTAATAAATTTGATTAAATATATCTGTAAATATCAAGATTCATTTAAAATAGAGATAGCATACTATTCAATTTCTACAAACTTTAAATCCTCAAATTTCATTATATAAACCGAACTATTCTTATATACTCCATTATTATCCTTAACATATTTAAACTTGTTTTCTATATATTCTGATTCAACTAAGTTTAAGTTATTGTTATCTAATTCGCCACAACTTAACCTAATTAATAAGTCTAGAACTAAATCATGACCTCTTATAGCATACTTTGATGGATATGAATTGTATCGTGAGTTGTATTTTTTTATGAATTTATCTTGAACATTTTCTGCAATTGATCTATTTATAGAAGGATACTGAAAATTTAAATTTGACATATAGTAATTAGAGATATTAACTCCTTCAAAAGCTCTATTCTTATTTGTAGTTGTCAAAATTATTTCTGTTGAATCATTTACAAATGAATTTAAGATACTTGTTATATTAGAAACAAAACCTTGATCTTTAGTCTCCAAAAAAACTATATTTCTTCCTTTAACAAAAGTTGAATCTAAACTGTCATAAACCATTGTTCTAGTATCAATTCCAGAATCATTAATTCTAGAAAAAAATTGATGAGCATCTGGAAATATTCTCTTTAATTTATCGCTAATTATTTTGTTATAAGAATCCGAAATTATAAATTTTTCAGATGGAATTGTATCCTTTTTAACATATGAAATTATCTTTTCAAATAATAGATCATCACTAGGTATTGTATGTATAATATTTTCATTATCTAAATCAGTCTTACTTAATGGGGAAACAATTTTTACCTTGGAATTGTTTATTGATTTTGAAACATAATTAAAAGCATTTGAAGTTAAAGGGCCAATTAATAAATCATAGGCAGAAAAATCATTATTTTTAATTAATTCATGGATTATATTTTTATCTGCACCTGTATCAAAAATTTTAACTTCAACATCAATTCCAAATTTTGAAAATGAATCAACTGCCATTTCAATTCCAAACAAAAAATCAAGTGATATATTTAAAAGCTTATCATTTTTGACAATTTCTCTTGAATCTTTTATAGAATCAAAATTTATATTTTTAGTCCTAAATGGTAACATAACTGCGATTTTCTTTTTTTCATAATCAGTAATGTTTTCAATTAAAGATTCATAATTTAAATTAGTTTCACTCTTAATTATGTTTTGAATTTCAGGTATATTTAATTCTTCTTTACTTCCATTAAATATTATAGGAATCTTTAGTTTAACACCTTTTTTTACTTCTATGTTTTGGTTAAATTCTAAAATAATGTTTACATCAACTTCATAAATCATTGCAATTTTCTCTATATCTTGATTTTTTCTAACCTTATGAATTATAAAGTCTGTTTGTGATTGAGTATGATTCACAAATATAAATGCAATTAAAAAGAAAAATATTCCCTTATTTAAATTTCTTATTCCCATTCTATAGTTGCTGGTGGTTTTGAGCTTATATCGTAAACAACTCTGTTTACACCTTTAACCCTATTAATTATTTTATTTGAAACATTTTGAAGAAAATCATAAGGCAAATTAACCCAATCTGCAGTCATTCCATCAGTACTTTCAACAGCTCTTAATACAACGCATCTTTCATAAGTTCTCTCATCCCCCATTACTCCTACACTTTTTATTGGCAATAACATAGCTCCAGCTTGCCAAACTTTATCATATAATCCCTCATCCTTTAGAGAATTAATAAAAATACTATCAACTTCTTGTAATATTTTGACTTTTTCAGAATTTATTTCACCTAAAATTCTAATTCCAAGCCCTGGACCTGGAAAAGGATGTCTTCCTAAAATTTCTGGATCAATTTTTAGATAACCCCCTACCCTGCGCACCTCATCTTTAAATAATAATTTTAATGGCTCAACTACTTTTAATTTCATATAGCTTGGTAATCCCCCAACATTATGATGACTTTTAATAGTAGCTGAAGGGCTACCAGTAGCTGATATACTTTCAATAACATCAGGATAAATTGTTCCCTGAGCTAACCACTTAACATTCTTAATTTTTTTAGACATATAATCAAAAGCCTCAATAAAAACTTTTCCTATTTTTTTTCTCTTTAATTCAGGGTCTTCTATACCTTTTAGGGCTTCATAAAATTTGGAAGAATAATCTATCCCTTTAACATTTAAGTTCATTCCTTTATATTGATTTAAAACATTATCAAATTCGTTTTTTCTTAAAAGACCATTGTTTACAACAATGCAATATAAATTATCTCCAATCGCTTTGTTTAATAATACTGCAGCTACAGTTGAATCAACTCCTCCTGATAAACCCAAAATTACTTTATCTGATTTAAGTTCAGATTTTAGGAATGAGACGGTTTGATCAATAAATGAATCTGGTGTCCAATCTTGCTTTAATTTTGAAATTTTTAATAAAAAATTCTCTAATATTTTTTTTCCGTCTTTTGTATGATACACCTCAGGATGAAATTGAAGTCCATAAATGTCTTTTCCCTTAATCCTAAATGCTGCATTCTCAACATCAGATGTACTAGCTAACAAAATAGAATTATTTGGAAGCCTTTTTATTGTATCCCCATGACTCATCCAAACCTGACTTCCTTTAGGAATATTATCAAATATGCAATTATCATTATTAATATAATTCAAGTTTGCCCTACCATATTCTCTAATATTGGAAGCTAATACTAAGCCGCCTTTTTCATTTGCTAGCAACTGAGCTCCATAACATACTGCAAGAACTGGTTTTGTATTTATTAATGTATCAAGGTCTATTTTAGGTGCATTTTCGTCTCTTACAGAAAATGGGCTTCCAGATAAAATTATTGCTTTAAATCTATTTAAGTCAGAAGGGATTTTGTTAAATGGATGTATTTCAGAATATATATTTAACTCTCTTACTCTTCTGGCAATCAATTGAGTATACTGAGATCCAAAATCAATAATTAATACATTATTTTCCATGCGTAAAAATAGAAATAGATTTTATAAATAAAAAAGAATAGAATTATAATATTTAATCGATTACAATTACTGAAAAACTCATATTTAGTGGATTAATGTTTTTCTTTAATTTCTCTATAATATTATATCCGTATTCACAATAAAATTCTGAAAAATTAATCCTTCTTTCTTGTAATGTTTCAAATGGAAATAATTCTTTCTTTAACTCTATAATTCTAGATAAATGATCAGAAAATTTCTTCTTTTGAGCACTTAATAACCTTTTTTCTAAATGAATAATTCCATCCATCTGTTTTTTCTCTTGAGCTTTAACAGCTCCTGTAAAAGAATGATCTGTTTGGGATGCTATATCGAATAAATATTTAAACTGATCCTTTAAAACATTTTTTAATTCTGAGAAATCTATATTTAATTCTGAAAATTCTTTAGTTTTTTTTGTAGTTAATTCATTTAGATCTAAGAAAATATCTTCAATTTCAATATTTAATTTTTTTAATTTTTTCATTTGTCTAGAAGATATTAATAAAACTGAATTCCTATTTAATAAAATTGGAAAAGTTATTTTTAACATCTCAAAAGATTTTTTTAATTGTAACCAATAAGACACCTCAGCTGGCCCTCCAATATAACATAGATTTGGCAACAAATATTCCTGATACATTGTTCTAAATAATACATTTGGAGAAAATTTCTCAGGATTATTTTCAATTCTCTTGATGATGTTTTTTTGATCTAATTTATTTTTATTTCCTTCGATCAATAAATGATTATTATTTTTTAATATCCTTTGTCTTTGATTGTTGTCAATATAAAACAAATTAACATCTCTAGTATGTGCTTGAACCTTGTAGTTTAATTTTACCAACTTATTTATAGTTGGTAAAGATGATTTTTTTATAAAGCTATCTTTAACCTCTTTCTTTAAAAAATCTTTAAAACAATTTTTTAGATCTTTGTGATTTGCATCTATAATTAATAGGTTATATTTTCTAAATAACATATGAACAAAATTCCTTGTAGCATCTGATAAGCAGTTGTTTTTCAAATATGTATTTTTAAACAAATTAATTAATTCATTTGAATTTTTATTATTTGGAAAAACTGTTTTTAATTCATCTAAAACTGTTTTTAATTCAGCTGTTAAAAATTCGCCAACAACACCTGTCTGATTACTCTCCCATTCAATTTTGGTATTTTTAAAGTTAAAATGGTTAATCTCTTTAAAATCATGATCTTCAGTTGCCATCCAATAAACAGGTATGAAATTAAATTTTGGATACTTATGTGATAATTCTTCACATAAATTAATTGTGGTAATTATTTTATAAAGAAAATACATTGGTCCAGTAAACAAATTTAACTGATGTCCTGTTGTTATAGTAAATGTGTTCTTATTTTTAATTGATTCTAAAATTGACTTAAAGTCTTTAGAACAATTAGCTCCTTTATATTGCTCTTTAATTACTTTATATATGATTTCTCTATTTTTATCTTGATAATTTCTTTTTTTTTGATCAATTTGATTTTTAAAATTATCAATTGAAGGATATTGATTATAAAAGCTTTTTAGTTTTGGTTCATTATTTATGTAATCACAAAAAAGTGAACTAAAGCATGATGTTTCTTTATAATTGATTTCTTTTACTAACATATATAAAGTAAATATAATTAGTTTTATTTATATATTTGTTTACTTGACTAAAACTAAACTTACTTATGAGACCAATCTATAACTATATCATTTTATTCCTGTTTATTAATACTCAGGTTTTTTCTCAAAATATTCAATCTCCAAGTGAATATCTTGGATATGAGATAGGAACTCAATTTTCTAGACACAGTCAAGTAATAGACTATTTTGACTACGTTTCAAGTGAATTACCAGGTAATGTAAAAATGGAAAAATATGGGGAAACTTATGAAAGAAGACCTCTTTATTTAGCATATATTTCATCAAAAGAGAATATTAAAAATATTGATCTAATAAGAAAGAATAATTTAAGTAATGCTGGAGTTATTAAAAAGGAAATGAATTCTAGTATAAATAAAGATATAGCCATTGTTTGGCTAAGCTATAATGTTCATGGAAATGAATCATCATCAACTGAGGCTTCTATGAAAACCCTTTATCTTCTTTTAACTAAAAATTCAAATTTACTTGATAATACTATTGTTATCATTGACCCATGTATAAATCCAGATGGTAGAGATAGGTATGCAAACTGGTATAACCAAGCTGTAACAATACCTTATAATATAAACTCTAAGTCTAGAGAACATGATGAGCCTTGGCCAGGAGGTAGAGCGAATCATTATTTATATGATTTAAATAGAGATTGGGCTTGGATAACTCAAACCGAATCAAAATCAAGATTAAAAATGTATAATAAATGGCTGCCTCATGTTCATGTAGACTATCATGAACAGGGAATTGATAATCCTTACTATTTTGCACCAGCAGTTGAGCCCTATCATGAAATTATATCTAAATGGCAGCGTGATTTTCAAAAAGAAATCGGAAAAAATAACGCAAAATATTTTGATCAAAATGGATGGCTATATTTTACAAAAGAAACATTTGATCTTCTTTATCCAAGTTATGGAGATACTTATCCAACATATTTAGGAGCTATTGGAATGACATATGAGAAAGCAGGTGGAGGTGTTGCGGGTTTAGGAATTTTAAATTCAGAAAATAAAGTTTTAACATTAGTTGATAGAGTTAATCACCATACAACAACTGGAATATCAACAGTTGAAATATCATCAATTAATGCAAAAAAGCTAAATGATGAATTTAAATTGTTTTACAATAATAAATCAAAAACTAATAATTACATTCTTAAAGGGAATGATAATAAAATCCAGACATTAAAGAAACTATTAGATGCACATGAAATAACATATTCTTATGGAAAAGACTTTAAAACATCAGCATATAGTTATCAGTCTAACAAAAATGAAAATATACAAACAAATGTTTCCGATCTAATAATATCAACAGATCAACCCAAAGGAAAATTAGTTAATGTTCTTTTTGAAAAAAATGCTAAACTTAGTGATTCTATAACATATGATATAACGGCTTGGAGTCTACCATATGCATACGGATTAGAAGCTTATGTAACTAACAAAGATATTCCATCAGGGAAATATGCCAAATTGTTTAATAATAATACTATTGATAATATGGCAATAGCATATGGAGTAAAGTGGAATCATTTAAATGATGCTAAATTTCTAACAGATCTGTTAGTAACAAAGTTGAAAGTTAGATTTAATAAGAGTGAATTTATAAACAATGGGATCAAGTATAATCCTGGCTCTTTAATTATTCATAAAGGTGATCAAAATAATGAATCAATGTTTAACGAAGTTATTGGATTAGCCAATAAACACAATAAAAAACTAAATCCGATTTATTCTGGAATGTCTGAAGAAGGACCTGATTTAGGTTCATCATCTATAGAATTAATTAAAAATAAAAATATTGCTATTTTAACTGGTGATGGAGTTTCGTCTTTAAATTATGGTGCAATCTGGTACTTTTTTGAGCAAGAAATAAATTACCCTTTGACTCATATAAACATAAATAAATTTAATAGAATAGATATTAATGAATTTGATGTTTTAATAATACCTGATGGCTATTATTTCTCAATTAAGAACGAAAAAAATACAGAAAAAATAGAATCATGGCTAAAAAATGGTGGTAAAATAATAGCATTTAGTAAAGCTCTTAGCATATTTAGTAATAGTGAGAGTTTTAAACTAAAATCTAAGGCAAATAATACAAATTTAACAGAAGAAAAAATACTTTATAAAGATCAAAGAAGAAATAGAGTTAATAATATGATCTCTGGAGCAATTTTTAAAGTTGAGCTAGACAATTCCCATCCTATGGCTTTTGGATATTCGAAAGATTATTATTCCTTAAAAATTGGTTCAAGTTCTTATGAATTACTTGAAAAGGGTTATAATGTCGGAGTTATAAAAGATAATCCAAAACCAGTATCTGGATATAGTGGAAAAAAAGCTCTATTAAAATTGGATAATACTATGATATTTGGTCATGAAAAATTTGGCAAAGGAAATTTAATCTATTTTGCCGACAATCCACTTTTTAGAAGTTTTTGGGAAAATGGAAAATTATTTTTAGTTAATTCTATATTCTTTATAGACTAATAATATATTATTTTACAATAGCATATAGATCATAGTCAGAAGCGTCTATAATTTTAGCTGATACAAAATCACCTACTTTTAGATATAGATTTCTTGCATCAATTAGAACTTCATTATCTACATCAGGTGAATCAAATTCAGTTCTTGCAACATAGTAATTCCCTCTTTTTCTGTCTACAATTACACTTAACTCTTTACCAATTTTTTTTTGATTTAGCTCCCAAGAAATTTGTGATTGAATTTCAAGTATTTCATTTGCACGTTTTCTTTTTATATCTTCTGGTACATCATCATTTAGATTATAAGCATGAGTATTTTCCTCATGAGAGTATGTAAAGCATCCTAGCCTATCAAACTGTGTTTCTTTAATCCACTCTTTTAATAAACTAAAGTCCGATTCGGTTTCACCAGGATAACCCACAATTATAGTAGTTCTAATTGCAATACCAGGAACTTTATTTCTTATTTTTTTTATTAACTCATTAATTTTTTCTTTGGAACCTCCCCTTCGCATACTTTTCAGTATTTTATCAGATATATGTTGAAGAGGAATATCAATGTAATTACAGATTTTTGGTTCTGATTTTATAACTTCTAATACATCCAATGGAAATCCTGTTGGAAATGCATAATGCAATCTTATCCATTGTATTCCATCAACACGTACTAATGATTTTAATAGTTCTGCTAAATTTCTCCTTTTATAAAGGTCTAAGCCATAGTATGTTAAATCCTGGGCTATTAAAATCAATTCTTGAACTCCTTTTTTTGCTAATTTAGTAGCTTCAATTATAATTTCTTCAATTGGTTTACTTAAATGTTTACCCCTCATAATTGGAATTGCACAAAAACTACAGGGTCTATCACAACCTTCTGAAATTTTCATATATGCATAATTCTTCGGAGTAGTAGTCAACCTTTCTCCTAGTAATTCATGAAGATAATCTGCACCTAATTCTTTAAGAAGATTAGGCATTTCTGTAGTTCCAAAATACTTATCAACATCTGGTATTTCCTTATTTAGATCTGATTTATATCTTTCACTTAAGCATCCTGTAACATAAACTTTATCAATTTCTCCTTTTTTCTTCTTCTCTACATAATCAAGAATTGTATTAATACTCTCTTCTTTTGCATTTTTAATAAATCCACAAGTATTAATAACTACTATATTACCTTCCTCCTCATGAACGACTTCTTTTTTATTGGCTTTAAGCTGTCCCATTAAAACCTCACTATCATAAATATTTTTACTACAACCAAGTGTAATAACATTTATAATATTCTTATCTAAAGATTTTGTTCTCAAAAATTTTATTTAAAATAAAGAATCTACAAATTCATATTTATTGAATACTTGTAGATCCTCTAAACCTTCACCAACTCCAATATAATTTACAGGTATATTGAACTCATCACTAATCCCTATAACAACACCTCCTTTAGCCGTGCCATCTAATTTGGTAATTGCTAATGAAGTTACTTCAGTTGCCTTAGTAAATTCTTTTGCTTGTTGGAATGCGTTTTGACCAGTAGAACCATCTAAAACAAGTAATACATCATGAGGTGCATTTTCTATAACTTTTTGCATTACTCTATTTATTTTACTTAATTCATTCATTAAGTTGATCTTATTATGTAATCTTCCTGCTGTATCAATCAATACTACATCAACATTATTTGATTTAGAATAACTAAGAGTGTCAAAAGCAACAGATGCCGGATCACTTCCCATTTCTTGTTTAATTATAGGAATGTCTACTTTTTCAGCCCAAACATTTAGTTGATCAATTGCGGCTGCTCTAAAAGTGTCTGCTGCTCCAATAACAACATTTAAACCTTTCATTTTAAATTGATTTGCTAATTTTCCTATAGTAGTTGTTTTTCCTACTCCATTAACACCAACTACCATAATAACATATGGTCCTTTGGTTTCAGGAATAGAAAATTCGACAGATTCTCCATTACTATTCTCAGATAGTAATTGTGCTATTTCTTCTTTTAAAATATTGTTTAATTCTTTGGTAGTACTATACTTATCTTTAGCTATCCTGTCTTCTATTCTTTTAATTATTTTTATAGTCGTATTAACACCTACATCACTGGTAATTAATACTTCTTCGAGTTCATCTAATACACTAGCATCAATTTTTGATTTTCCTGTAACTAGTTTGTTTAATTTAGATAAAAACGAGGTGTTACTTTTTTCTAAACCCTTGTCTAATGTTTCTTTCTTCTTCCTAGAAAAAATTCTTTTAAAAAATCCTTCCTTGACTTCTTCTTCTGGCTCTGGTTCAGGTTCAGGCTCTGGCTCTGGCTCTGGTTCAGGTTCTGGCTCAGGTTCAGGATCTGGCTCTGGTTTAGGTTCAGGCTCTGGCTCAGGTTCAGGCTCTGGCTCTGGTTCAGGCTCTGGCTCAGGTTCAGGCTCTGGCTCTGGTTCAGGCTC
>JABHWD010000030.1 GCA_018657955.1 Flavobacteriaceae bacterium
AAATCCAGCTTCATATGTTGGTAATAATATGTCTTCCTTTAATAATGAGGCCAGATTGGTCAAATTTACTGTCGGTATTGGTCATACAACAACAGAATTAGAAACTTCTGATTCTTCTGATAATGCAAATACTACAACATTTGATTATTTAGGATTGAATATGCCGATGGGTAAATTTGGTATGGGATTTGGGGTAATTCCTCATTCTTCTGTTGGTTATAAATTAGAGTCTAGAAACAGTATTGATACATTGCAATATAAATACTCAGGAAATGGAGGTGTAAATAAAGTATTTTTAGGATTTGGATATCTTATTTCTGATAATCTAAGCATTGGTATTGATGTCCATTACAATTTTGGAAATATTCAGAATAGTGCAATAGAATTTCTTTATGATGATGAACAGCTTCCATTGGATTATCAAGCTAGAGAAATAAACAGATCAGATTTAAGTGGCATTAATTATAATTTAGGGGTTTCATATAAACCAATGATTAATGAAAAAACCCAATTAGTCACCTCTTTCACTTATTCACCTAGTTATAATTTAACTTCTAAAAATAAGAGAACTTTTGCTTCTGTTATTGTAAGCGAAACCACTGGTATTGAATATCCAATTAATGAAATTGAGGTTGATCTATTATCATTAGGACTTGAAGAAACGGGCCTAAAAATGCCTTCTAAGATGTCCATTGGAGTAGGAATAGGCTCTGTTAGAAATTGGTTTATTGGTTCAGAGTACAATATTATAAAAAGCAGTGTTTTTTCTTCTGATCTTTTAGATATTCAAAATACTTATTTTGAAGACTCTTCTGTTTTGTCTATAGGTGGATTCTATATACCTGACTATAATTCTTTTAATAAGTTATGGAAAAGAATAGTTTATAGATCTGGTATATATTTTGAAAAAACAGGATTAAACATAAATAATCAGTCAATTAAAGAGTTTGGCATATCTTTTGGATTAGGTATTCCAGTTAGTAGGCTTTTTTCAAGCATGAATACTGTAATTGAAATTGGGAAGCGAGGCACTACTGATCAAAATTTAGTTAAAGAAAATTTTGTCAATTTTCAATTGAGTTTATCTTTAAATGACAGATGGTTTATAAAAAGAAAATATAATTAATCATGAGGCTATACAGATTAGTAATAGTATTAAGTTTTTTATTAGTGTCACTAAATGTTAATTCACAGACTAATGAGGATGACATTAATTCATTATCTATTTTTAGTGAGTATGTAAAGGCAAAAAATTATGATGCTGCTTATGAGCCTTGGATGGAACTTAGAGAAAGAAACCCAAAATTCAATAGTGCAATATTTGTTTACGGTGAAAGAATTTTAAAATATAAAATTAAAAACTCTTCAGACGAAGAAAAAATTAATTATATAAATGATTTGGGAAATCTATGGAATGAAAAAAGAATTAATTTTCCTAATAAAACTCCGCTTGGAGATGTATTGGCAAAATCTGCCCAGCTTCTATATGATTATATGAATGAATTGAATATGACTAAATCTGATGTATATGACAAGTTTGATAATGCATTTATAACAGATTCAGAAACATTTAACAATCCAAAAAATTTATATACATACTTTAAATTGATTGTTATGCTTTATGATGAGCAGCTAAAATCTGCTGAAGAATTATTTACTAAATATGATGAAATTTCTGAGAAGGTAGAAAGAGAAATTAAAAACTATACTAATAATGTTAACAAGTTCTTATCTGAAGATATTTCAGAATCTGAAGTAGAGTTATCTAAAAAAGATCAAAGAAAAGTTAAATCATTTAATAGTTTTTTAAAGGCATACGATCAAATTTCTAAAGGAATGGAAATTGATCTTGGTGATAGAGCAAATTGTGCCAATTTGATTCCATTATATGAGAAGAATTATGAAGAAAAGAAAGATGATGGAATATGGCTTCAAAGAGCTTTGAATAGATTATTTAACAAAGAATGTGTCGACTCAGAGCTTTTTGTTAAAATTCTGCAGCAAAAAAATATGTTAGCGCCAAATGCATCTACATCCTATTATTTAGGAATTATTAAATCTAAGGAGGGTAAGTCAGCCGAGGCTCTTGAGTATTACAATCAAGCAATTCAGTTAGAGAATGATGGTTATGAAAAAGCAAAAATATTATTTAGGATTGCAACGAAATTCAGGAAGGATGGTTTGTTTTCTAGGGCTAGATTATATTATGCTAAAGCACTTAAGTTTAACCCATCTATGGGAAAATGTTATTTAGCTATTGCTCAAATGTATGCTAGTAGTGCAAAAAATTGCGGATCTGACAATTTTACACAGAGAGCTGTTTATTGGTTGGCTTCTAAAGAAGCACTTAAGGCAGGCAGGGTTGATAGCAAACTAAAAAAATCAGCTAATCAAAGTTCAAGAAATTATTTAGCAAAAGCACCTCAAAAAAGTGAAATATTTTCTTCAGGAAGAGAAGGTGAAACAATTAGAGTAGGATGTTGGATAGGAAGATCTGTTAAAGTGCCTAAGCTATAGATTTGAAAACAATTAGTTTTATTATATTTTTTTTTATATTGATTTCATGCAATAATGATTTGGAAAATGTAATTGATATTGGTTCAGAAAAACCATCTATTTCATCTGCTGTTGATATAAACACGGTTTATACTGATTCAGGACTTGTTAGCTCAATATTGAAAAGCCCAAAAATGTTCAATTTTACTAATATGGATTTCCCATATTTTGAATTTCCAAATAAGGTTGAAATTACGGTGTTTGACAAAAATAATAATAGGAGTATAATTACGGCAGATTATGCAATCTCTTATTCTAACACAAATTTGATTGATTTAAGAAAAAATGTTGTTATCATAACCCACCTAAAAGACACACTAATGACTGATCAAATGTATTATAATAGAATAGAAGAGTGGTTGTTTACAAATTATCCTTTTCGATTTATTTCAGCTGATAAAGATATTTATGGATCAGGATTTGATTCTGACAAAAGCTTTGAAAAAATCACCTTCTTAGATGTAAGTGGTTATGTAACATTAGAAGAATAATCATTAAATTTATAATATGTATAATATTCTATTGACATTTAATAGACTAATGCTATTTTTATTATGAAGTTATTAGGGTTTCTTAAATATGCTTATCTAGGTTTTTGTATAATATTTTTTATAGAATTTCTTATAAATTTTAAAAGTGATTTTTATAGGTCAATAATTTTCTTAATTTTTTCAATCTTATCAATTGTTATGTTTTGGTTTAGAAATAAATATCAAAAGAGATTTAAAGAAAGAGGTAAATTATAATTTCTTATGTCTGATATACCAATAATCATTATTTCCCTTATTTTTTCTGCTTTTTTCTCTGGCATGGAAATAGCCTATGTTTCCAGCAATAAGATTTCGATTGAAATTGAAAAAAAGAAAACAGGATTTATTTCTTCAATAATAAAAATACTAACAAAGAAACCATCAAAATTTATTACTACTATGCTGGTGGGTAATAACATTGCTTTAGTAATCTATGGATTTACAATGGGAGCATTATTAACTAGAGAATTTGAGTTTAATCTAATTAATCAAACGCTTGTTTCAACATTTATTATTCTTATTACTGCTGAATTTTTGCCAAAAGTATTTTTCCAGATTTATTCTTTGAAATTTTTCAAACTCTTTATACTACCAGCTTATTTTTTCTATATAGTTTTCTATTTTATATCTGATTTTGTTATTTGGATTTCTGATATTTTTTTAAAAACATTTTTTAATTCGAAAGGTGATAATAAGCAAATGCTCTTTTCAAAAGATGAATTAGGACATTATATTAATGAACAAATGGATGCAGTTGAGGAAGATCAAGAAATTGATAGTGAAGTTCAAATTTTTCAAAACGCATTGGACTTTTCAGAGTTAAAGTCTAGAGATGCAATGATCCCTAGAATTGAATTAGTAGCAGTTGAGATCCATGATTACATATCCAATTTAAAGTCATTATTTATTTCCTCAGGTTATTCTAGGATTTTAATTTATAAAGACACAATTGATGATGTTTTAGGATATGCTCATTCCTCGGATTTATTCAATAAGCCAAAAACTATTAAATCAATATTAATGCCAGTTGAATTTATTCCTGAAGCAATGTTTATTAAGGATGTACTAAATTTATTAACTGCCAAAAGTAGAACTATAGCAATAGTTTTGGATGAATATGGGGGTACATCTGGAATGATAACTATTGAGGATATAGTTGAAGAGCTTTTTGGAGAAATTGATGATGAATTTGACAATAATGAATTGATTGAGAAAAAGGTGTCTGATAATGAATATGAATTTTCTGCTAGAATTGAGGTAGATTATCTTAATGAGAATTATAAATTAGACCTTCCAGTTAGTGAAGAATATGAAACCTTAGGAGGATTAATTGTAAACAGTACTGAAAAAATTCCTAAAATAAAAGAAGAAATTAAAGTGGGTAATTTTTTGTTTAGGATTCTAGATGTTTCCAATACTAGAATAAATTTAGTTTCTCTAAAGATAGATGCTTAAGTTTTCATAATTAACAATAAAATACTACTTTTGGCCACTATATTTAAAATTAATTTTAAATGGCAATTTTAAATCAAATACGACAAAGATCATTGTTTTTAATAGTAGTTATTGCAATGGCATTATTCTCTTTTGTATTAGCAGATGTAATAAGAAATAGCAGTGGATTTTCTCTGCCAGATCAAAATGTTATTGCAACTGTTAATGGGATTGAGATGGAGAGAGAATATTTTATGAGAAAAGTTGAAAATTTAGAACGTCAAAACAGAGGTTCAGGAACAAATGTTCAATCTATGAATGCTATTTGGGATGTTGAATTGAGAAAATTGATATTAGCCTCTGAATTTGATAAACTACAAATTACTGTTGAAAGAGATTTAATGAGAGATTTATTAAAAAGCAATTTATTATCATTTGATGAATTTAAAGATCCTCAGGGTGAATTTGATCAAAGAAAATTAAATGAGTTTATATCTAACTTAAAAGAAATATCTCCTGAGACAATGGATTTACAGGGAACTCAAATTAATTATGAATCTTGGAATAATTATGAATCAACTCTTGCATCTTCAGGACTTGAAAAGATATATTTTAACTTGATAAGATCAGGAATCAATTCTACTGTCTTTGAAGGGGAAACCCAATACAATTATGAAAATGATAATATTGATTTAAAATATATAAAAATCCCATTTTCAACTATACCTGACTCATTGGTTAAGGTAACAAAATCTGATGTAAAAAAATACATGCAGAAAAATGAGAATGATTATAAGGTTAAAGCTTCTAGAAATTTAATATATGTTAAGTTTGAAGAAAACTCATCTAAACATGATGAAAAGCAAATTGAGAGTCAACTTACAGAATTACTAAATGATCGTGAAGAATTTGATTTTGAAACGAAAACAAATAAAAAAGTATTAGGATTTAAAAATACTAGAAATGATGAGGAATTTTTAAATCTAAATTCTGCTATTAAACTATATGATTCTTATGTCTTTGAGAATTCTTTCTCAAAAGAAATGATGCCTATAATATATTCTTTAAATAAGGGAGAGGTATATGGTCCATACAAAGAAGGTGAATTTATAAAGATTACAAAATTAGTAGATTCTAGAAGAATCCCTGATTCTGTTAAGGTTAGACATATATTAATTCCATACAGTGGATCTTTAAGAAGTGATTCTAATGAAACAAGAACAAAGGAGCAGGCTAAGAAAAAGGCAGATAGTATATATAGAATTGTTGTAAGAAGACCTAGCAAATTTAAAAGCCTATTATCATTATCCTCTGATAAAGCTAGTAATGAAAATGATGGTGAAATTGAATTTTCATATATAGATGGATTTGCCCCTGAGTTTAAAGATTTTTCTTTTCTAAACAGAGTTGGTAAAATATCAGTTGTTGAAACTGATTTTGGTTTTCATATTATTGAAATCTTATCTCAATCTAAAAGAAAAAAGGCAGTTAAAGTTGCAAATTTAGCTCTTAAACTTGAAGCTTCTGAACGAACTATAGATAGTATCTTTAATATTACTTCAAAATTTGAAATAGCAATTGAAAAATCTAATTTTAGAGATGTAGCCAGTGAATTTAATTATAAAGTTAATCCTGTTAATAATATTAGAGAACTAAACGAAAATATTCCTGGAGTAGGCTCTCAAAGAGCAATAGTAAGATGGGCTTATAATCCTGATACAAATCTTGATGATATAAGACGATTTAATCTACAAAATGGAGATTATTTAGTTGCAATGCTAACTTCAATTAACCCAGAAGGATTGATGTCAATTGATAAAGCATCTATTACAGCTATCTCTGAAATTAAAAAAGAAAAAAAGGCTAAAATGATTATAGATAGGATAAAAAGTAAATCTTTTGATGATATCTCATCCAGTCAAAACCAAACAATTCAAACTGCTTTAGCCGTTAATATGAAAAACCCTGTTCTTTCGGGTACTGGTAATGAACCAAATGTTATTGGACATGCTTTTGGAATAGGTGAAGGAGTAATGTCGAAGGGTATTATTGGAAATAAAGGAGTTTTCTATGTAAAAGTTGATAGGATAAAGTATGCTAATGTGATGAGTAGTTATCAAAATTACACGAATCTTTTAAATTCAATAACTCTAGGTTCATATAATTCTAAAGTTTATGAAGCTCTTTTAGAATCTTCTGAAATCGAAGATAATAGGTCTTTGTTTTACTAATCTAGTATACAAGATCCTTATAAGGAATAATTTCATTATATCCTTTATTGCTAAAATAACTCAAACTTGATTTATTTCCTGTTACAAGCATGAAGTCTCCACCCCAAGCGCCAAGACTTTTAACAACACCTGACTGGTAATCACTAAATAGTCTATTTTTTATTGGTTCTATATTTATAGTCTTTGATATAATTTCTTCATGTTCTACAATTAATTTTTCAAATTCATTTAATGTATTTGATTTAATTATAGATAAATTAATTGAGTTGATTTTTGGGATAATATTATTTATGTCATTAGGCATGGATCTGTAATTTTCTATTGCCTTTGATGTGTTTTGTTTATGACCTAAATAGATAAAAAATAAATTTTCTTTGAATGATGGATTAAAATCAGCATCTTCTATTATTCTGCTATTTTTATTCTTCACATATGTTATAGGATTAAGTTTATTACAACACGCAATATCATATCCACTACCTTTAAATGTTAAATCAAGTAAATCGTAAGGATCAATTTTTGCCCATAGTGATAAATTATTAATTAAAGTAGAAGAAGATCCTAATCCCCAATTTTTTGAAAATTCTAATCTAGTAGTAAATTCAGCTCCTATATTAGAAAAAATACCTTCTTTAAGTTTTTCAATTCCATTAAAAATTGAAATGAGTTTATCAGAATATTTATTTTTTTTGTTTTTATATGAAAATTTATTTTTTGAAATAACAAAGCATTCACTAAACCAAATTTCGTTGTTAAAATCATAGCTTATCCAATTAATTTCTTTTTTATTATCTGTATATTTTACTTCAAGATTTTGCGATAATTTTGATGGAAGAGCTAATGCTAAAGCACCATCTAATACTAAGTACTCAGATGTTAATAATATTTTACCATTGCTTTTATATTTCATTAGATTTGCGAAGTTTGGTTATATATCTTTGAACATTGTTATTATTAACAATTTCATCTTTAAAATATTCTACAGCTGATTGTTTTTCAGATTCTGTTGCTTCTAATGAATTCAAAATATTAATTAAGTGCATTTTCATGTGTCCCCTCTGAATGCCAGATGTTATTAGCGATCTTAATGCGCCATAGTTTTGAGCAAGACCTACAGCGGCAGTTATTTCCATTAATTCTTCAGCATTTGGGTCATTTAACATGTTTAATGCTAGCTTAACTAGAGGGTGAAGGTTTGTTATTCCTCCAATAGTTCCTAGTGCTAACGGTATTTCAATTGAAAAAAAGAAAACACCATTTTCAATTTTAGCATGAGTCAAACCTCTGTATTTTCCATCTTTTGATGCATATGCATGAATTCCAGCTTCAATTGCTCTAAAATCATTTCCAGTTGCAACAGCAATAGCATCAATCCCATTCATGATGCCTTTATTATGAGTAACAGCTCTATATGTGTCTAATTCTGCTATTTTAACAGCTTGAACAAACTTTTCACAATAGCCATTAAAATCTTCTTTTTTATTTAATTTTTCAACCTTACATGATACTTCTGCTTTAACAAGACAATCAGGAACATAGTTAGATAGAATATTCATTATAATTTTAATGTCATTAGATTTTATTATGTAATCTTTAAATATATCAGTTTTATCTTTAAATGATTTTGAAATTTGTTCTAAACAAGAATTTATAAAATTAGCTCCCATTGCATCAATAGTATCAAATGAAACACTAATTTGATAATATCCCTTCATGTCAAAGGTTTTGTCAATTAATGAAATATCAATTATTCCTCCACCTCTTTTTTTCATATTTGTCGTTATGCTTTCAGTATCTTGAATTAATGTGGGCTTTATATAATTGAAATAAGAACTAATGGCTTGTTTATCTCCTGTATAAGTAAAATGAACTTGACCTGTTTTTATTTTTGAAATTACTTTTGCTTTAAATCCTCCTAGATCAGACCATAACTTTGCTGATTTTGATGCCGCAGCAATTACAGAGCTCTCCTCAATTACCATAGGAATACTATATTTCTTGCCATTTATTAAAAAATTAGGAGCTATTGAAAAAGGCAAATAAAAATTACTCAATGTATTTTCTGAGAACTCATCATGAAGTTTTTGAAGTTTATTATCTTCATTCCAATACTGTTTTAACACACTTTTTGCCATTACTGTATCTGTGAAGAAATTATCTACTATCCAGTTTATCTTTTCTTCTTTACTTAGTTTTGAAAAGCCATTAATTTCTTTACTCATTTTTGAAATTTAATATAAATCAAATATAATATTCTACAATAATAATATATTGCTAATATAATTTATTATAGAAAATCAAAATTATTAGATAATTTATAATATTTTAGTGAATC
Source organism: Flavobacteriaceae bacterium (assembly GCA_018657955.1). Taxonomy (GTDB): domain Bacteria; phylum Bacteroidota; class Bacteroidia; order Flavobacteriales; family Flavobacteriaceae. Next base: position 9,087 of record JABHWD010000030.1, read on the forward strand.
TTATAATTTATACACTATGACAGATTCAAATATATTAGCTAATCAAAAACAATTTTTAGGTCATCCAGTTGGATTATATATTTTGTTTTTGACTGAAATGTGGGAGAGATTCTCTTACTACGGAATGAGAGCAATTTTAGTGCTTTATCTAGTTGGTGAGGTTGGGATTGAAAATGCAGGATTAGGCTGGAGCAATGAAGACGCTCTTGCTTTATATGGATGGTATACAATGTTTGTATATGTAGCCTCAATTCCTGGCGGAATTATAGCAGATAAGATATTAGGACAAAAGAAATCAGTTTTTGTTGGCGGAATGTTACTGGTTGCAGGACATTCTGTTCTAGCAATAGAAGCCATGTGGGCATTTTATACTGGGCTTACTTTAATAGTTATGGGTGTAGGTATGTTAAAGCCTAACATCTCAACTATGGTTGGAGGTCTGTATCCTAAAAACGAGCAGGATAAAAGAGATATGGGTTTTTATATTTTTTATATGGGCATTAATCTAGGTGCTGCAGCTTCTGCATTACTAGTTGGATATATTGGAGAGACTATTGGATGGCATTACGGCTTTGGTTTAGCAGGTATTGGGATGGCTTTTGGTCAGTTGACATACTGGTATGGACAGCGATATTTAACTCATGTTGGTAATCTAGTTGTAGATGAAAGAGAAGAAAGTGAAAAAACAGATGGCAACCTAATTTTTGCAATTTTTAAATCAACTAATTCACTAGTAGGATTTATATTAACACTGTTCCTAGGTATCTTTATATGGCAATTTCAAGGTTCTTTAGATTATGGATTGCTAGTAATGGGATTAGCTTTTGCAGTAGGAGTGGGTATAGTAGTATATAATGATGGAAATAAGATTGAAAAAGATAGAATTTTAGTAACCTATTTAGCTTTTTTAATTGTAATTGTTTTTTGGGGTTCGTTTGAACAAGCTGGTGGTTTACTAAATGTATATGCTGCACAAAAAACTGATTTAGTTTTAACTGAGAATTTCATAGTTCCTGCAAGTTGGTTCCAGTCAGTTAATGCTATTTTTATTTTAATATTTGCCACGATAGTTGGTAGTTTTTGGGTATGGTGGAAAAACAGAAAAAGAGAGTCTTCTTCTTTATTTAAAATGGCAATTGGAGTAATTATAATGGGGTGGGGCTTTTTCTTTATGTCCGCAGCTTCTATGCAATATGAGGCAGAAGGATTATCAAGTATGCATTGGTTGGTGTTAGCTTATTTGTTCCATACTATTGGGGAATTATGTGCCTCTCCTGTAGCATTATCTTTTATTACAAAACTTGCACCTGATAGATGGATGGCTTTTATGATGGGGGCCTATTTTGCAGCGACAGGGTTAGGTAATAAGGTTGCAGGCCTATTGGGTGAATCAGCTACAGAAATGGGTGAATTTGCAATCTTTACTGGTATTGCAATTTTTTGTACAATCTTTGGTTTATTAGTTCTGCTTATCATTAAACCATTAAAGAGATTAACCCATAATGCAGAAGGATCTCTAGCTTAAGAAAATTTATATGAATCAAGATTCTAATGCTGAGTTTTTCAAAAAAAGTGTCTTAGGGCATCCTTCACTTTTATTTGTCCTGTTTTTTACAGAAATGTGGGAAAGATTCTCATACTATGGGATGAGGGCTATTTTAGTTATTTTTTTAACAGGCCTTATTACTGGCGATAATCCCGGTTGGGGATGGACTTCTTCAGAAGCATTGTCATTGCTTGGTACATATGCAATGTTTGTTTATTTAACTCCTCTATTAGGTGGTTGGCTAGCAGACAATAAAATTGGTTATAGAATGGCAGTAGTTATTGGTGCACTCTTTATGACTTTAGGGCATGCTTCAATGGCTGTAGAAACGCCAACATTTCTATATATAGGAATTACTTTATTAATAATAGGTAATGGTTTTTTCAAGCCAAACATGACTTCTATAATTTCTAAAATGTATGAAGGGAGAGATGATAAAAAGGATGGAGCCTATAATATTTTCTATATGGGAGTAAATGCTGGTGCTTTTATTGGAATTATGTTATGTGGATGGATTGGGGAGAAAATAGGTTGGAACTATGGTTTTGGATTAGCAGGTATTTTTATGTTTTTAGGAATGCTGCAGTTTTATTATGCACAACCTTTATTTGGAAATATTGGTGATAAACCAGACAAGAAAAAAGTTAATGAGATACAAACAAGTAATAATACTGAAAAACTTAATCCTTTTCTATTAATAGATTATATATTAATAGGAATTTTTATTGTGTGTGCACTTATTTTTATTGTAAATGATCCATTAAGTAAAATAGGAAATATTCAGACATTCAATTTTACAGTATTTGGGATGGGAGATTCTTTATTTTATGCATTATTGGCTGTAATTAGTTTTATTATAGTGCTAATTATTAGAATTCCTAGGTATTCTAAGATTGTTAGAGACAGGATGATTGCTTTTTCAATTTTTTGCTTATTTACTGTTTTTTTCTGGGCTGGGTTTGAACAAGGAGCGGGTTCATTACCAATTTATACAAGAGATTTCACAGACAGATTTTTAGATGGTAGTGCTGCAACAATATTTAAAATAATTGATTTATTAGTAACAGTTATTCCTCTTGCTATAATTACTTATGTTCTTATTAATTTATTTAGAATAACATATAAAAAAATAGCATTGTCTAATACAATATTGGGACTTAGTTTTATAATTATATGGGGAATTGTTATTTATAAATTATTTATTGAATTTCAGTCTACTGAAACTGAGATCCCTGTTACTTGGTTTGCAATATTAAATTCATTATTTATAATAGTATTTGCGCCATTATTTACTAAATGGTGGGATAGTGAATATAATCCGCCAGCTTCTGTAAAATATTTTTTAGGATTGGCCTTATTAGGTATTGGCTTTGGCTTTTTAGCTTTTGGCGCACGCAATGTTCCATCTGGAGCTGAAACTGCAAGTTTAAGTATAATGTGGCTAGTATTAGCGTATTTATTTCACACATTGGGAGAACTTTGTTTATCTCCAATGGGATTGTCTTATTTGAGTAAGTTAATACCTGCAAGAATGATAGCATTTATGTTTGGAGTATATTATTTAGCCATAGCTATTGGACAGAAATTAGCACATTATATAGGAGGCGATATTGATAAGATTACTCAGGAATATAGTTTATCAGGATTTTTCTTAATTTTTACTATTATACCAATAATATTAGGAGTTTTATCGTTATTATTGCATCCTCTAATTAAAAAATTAATGCACGGAATAAAATAAATAATATGCTAAGATTTCTTTTTACAATATTGATTGTTTTTAATTTTTTTCAGATTCATTCACAAGAGATAAATTGGTTAACTCTTGATCAAGTACTAGAACTTCAAAAAAAGAATCCGAAAAATATTATAATAGATTTTTATACAAATTGGTGCGGTCCATGTAAAATGTTGGATCGAAATACTTTTCAAAATAAAGATGTATCAGAATATATAAATAAACATTATTATGCTGTTAAATTTAATGCTGAAGGAGATGCAGAAATAAATTATGATGGAAGGTTATTTGTTAACCCTAATTATCAACCTGAGAAATCACAAAGACGAAATGGAACTCATGAGTTAACTAGATATTTAAATGTAAGTGCATATCCAACTATTATTTTTATGGATAATAGTTCAAAATTAATTAATTCTGTAAGAGGATATAAAACTCCTCAGCAGATTGAATTATGGTTAAAGTTGTTTAAGGATGAGGGATATAAATCAATTAAAACTCAAGATGAATTTAACAAGTATTATGAGTCTTTTGTTCCAGAATTTTCCTCTACTAAGTAGTTATATATAATTTTTGCAGTTTTATTACTTGCACCTCTTCCTCCCAGACTATTTTCAAGTTTATTATAATTGCTAATTATTTTTGCTCTTTCTTCTTTTTCTAAAATTATGTTTAGTTCTTTTATTAGATTTTTCTTAGAACAAGCATTTTGTATTAATTCTTTTACTATCAATTTGTTTGCAATTAAATTCACTAATGAAATATAATTTAGATTTTTTAATAAAATTTTTCCAATTAGATAGGTAGTCCAACTTGATTTGTAACATACAATCTGAGGCACTTTAAACAAGGCAGTTTCTAGCGTAGCAGTACCTGAAGTTACAATAGCTGCTGTACAATTTTTTAATAGTTCATATGTTTTGTTCTGAATAATCTCAACATTACTATCTTTTACATAATCCTGATAGATTGATAATTTTTGAGAGGGAGCAGCTCCAATAATAAATTTATAATCTTCAAATTCTGATACCACACTTAGCATTATAGGCAGCAATTTTTTAATTTCTTGATCTCTACTTCCTGGGAGTAAAAGAATTGTTTTATCTTCTGATATTTTTTGGCTTAATTTAGAAGTGTCTTCACTAATTTCATCCATTAAGGGATGACCTACAAAAGAAACATCAAAATTGTGTTTTTCTTTGTAGAATTTTTTCTCAAAAGGAAGTATAACATACATTTTATCAACCACCTTTTTAATTAATTTTATTCTACTTTCTTTCCATGCCCAGATTTGAGGAGATATATAATAGTGATTTTTAAAACCATTTTTTTTTGCCCATTCTGCAATTCTTAAATTAAATCCTGGAAAATCTATGTATATTATAATATCTGGATTATACTTAAGAATATCAGATTTACAAAATGAAATATTTTTTATTATTGTATATAGATTTAAAAAAACTTCAAGAAAACCCATGTAAGAGTAATCCTTATGGTGCTTGGCAAGGTTATTTGTTTGTTCATTCATCAAATCACCACCCCAACACCTAAAACTAGAGTTCCTGTCCAATTTTTTTAATTCTTTAATTAAATTAGACCCATGTAAATCTCCAGATGCTTCGCCAGCAATTATATAATATTTCAAATTATATTAAGTTTAATATTATTGTAATTATTGCAATTATAATTGTAGCCATTAATACCCCTTTTGCTCTATTTTCTTGCCTCTTTTTTATATATACAAAAAAAACAAAGAGATTCATGATTGCCCCCAAACTTATTAGCTTACTTAATAATCTTTCTTCAAAGGATTTGACAATAACTTCAATAATAGACGGATTGTCATTTAGAAATAAAATTGCAAGTACTAACCCAGATATATTTGCAATAAATCCAGTTATAAGCCCTATTATAATTTCCTTTTTAATCATTTAGATTCCATTTAGATATTCTATCAATTTCATCATATGAAGTCATATCATATTTGACAGGAACTATTGATATATATCCATTGTTTAATGCCCATTGATCTGTGTCTTCCCCTTTATCAAGATTAATAAATTTACCAGTTAGCCAGTAATAATTTCTGCCATTAGGGTTTTTTCTTTTATCAAAGGTTTCTTTCCAATAAGAATTTGCTTGTCTGCAGATTTTGATTCCTTTATAATCAGTTCTATCAATTTTAGGAAAATTAACATTTAAAATTATGTTTTTTTCTTTAGACTTTTCTAATACATTTTTTGCAATAATTTCAATGTATTTTTCACATTTTTCAAAGTTTGCATTCCAATTATAGTCCCAAATGGAAAACCCTATTGAGGGTATGCCTTCAATGCCAGCTTCAACAGCTGCGCTCATTGTTCCAGAGTAAATAACATTTATTGAGGCATTTGATCCATGATTTATTCCTGAAACACATAGATCTGGTTTTCTTTTTAAAATTTCATTAACTGCTAGTTTGACACAATCAGCAGGTGTTCCTGAAGTACTATATTCAGTTTGAGGACCATTGTCTATATACTCTTTTTTACAGTATAGTGTATCATTAACTGTTATTGCATGGCCCATTCCACTTTGAGGACTGTCTGGAGCAACAACTACAACTTCACCAATTTTATTCATAACTTTAATTAATGTCCTTAATCCAGGAGCAGTAATTCCATCGTCATTGGTTAATAGTATAAGGGGTATTTTTTCCATTTTTATCTAAAATAATCTATACAAAAGTAAGTAAATAAATAATTGTAATGTTTAACAAAAAATTATACATATAATAGAAGATAATGATGTATTTTCGAATCATTATTGATATATGAAGAAAAATATTATTGTAATATCATTAACTTTTATTCTGGGGCTAGCTTCATGTAGCTTTACTTCTAGTAATTTTGATCAAACAGATAAAGATAAGTTGCTTTTGCAACTTATCTCATATGTTTTAGATCAAGGGCATTTTGTTAAAAAAGAAATTAATGATGATTTTTCCAGTAAAGTTTTTAATGAATACTTAAATATAATTGATCCTTATAAGAGGTATTTTTATAAATCAGATATTGAGGAATTTAAAAAATATGAAGATCAACTTGATGATAAATTTATTAATGCAGAAATAGACTTTTTTGATTTGACATATAATAGGGGTCAAAAAAGATTTAATGAATCAAAACTTATCTATGAGGAGATATTAGATACCCCTTTTGATTACCAAATAGACGAAAATTTTAATGCTGATTTTGAATCTTTAGATTATGTAAAAAATAAAAGTGAAATGAAGGATAGATGGAGAAAACAATTGAAATTTTCTTCAATTGAAATCTATGATAATTTATTAGAGGAGCAAGAAAAGGAATTAGAAGATGATCCTTCATATGTAAAAAAATCTAATTCTGAAATTGAATCAGAATCTAGAGAATCAACATTGAAAACTTTAAACGAGATGTATGATTTTTATGAAGATATTACTAGATCAGATTGGTTTAGTTTTTATATAAATTCTTTTGTAGAGCAATATGACCCTCATACGATCTACTATAGTCCTGAAGCTAAGGATAGATTTGATGTTGATATGTCTGGAAATTATGCCGGTATAGGAGCTCGGTTAGTTAAAAAATTAGACAGGATTGAGGTAGTAGAAGTAATCTCTGGCGGTCCAGCATGGAGGCAAAATTTATTAGAGGTAGGAGATATAATTCTAAAGGTTCGTCAAAATGATCAAGATGAATCTGAGTCTACTAGTATTTTAGGGATGCCAATTAGTGATGCTGTAAAATTGATTAAGGGTCCTAAAGGAACTAACGTAATATTAACTATAAAAAAAGTTGATGGTGAAGTTGTAGATTTAAAAATAAAAAGAGATATAGTCCTTTTAGAAGAAACATATGTTAGATCTTCAATTGTAAGTAAGCATGAAAATTTATACGGTTTTATAAATCTGCCAAAATTTTATATTGATTTTGATAATTCAACTAGCCGTGATGCTGCAAAAGATATTAAGAAGGAAATAATCAGATTAAAAAATCTAGGTGTTAAAGGCCTAGTATTAGACTTAAGAAATAATGGTGGAGGCTCCCTAAAGACTGTTGTAGAAATGGCTGGTTTATTTATCCAAGAAGGACCAATTGTACAAGTAAGATCAATGGATAAGGAAAGTAAGATTTTAAGAGATAAGGATAGATCGATAATATGGGAAGGGCCACTAGTGATTCTTGTAAATGAATTTTCTGCATCAGCATCTGAGATTTTAGCTGCTGCAATGCAAGATTATAAAAGAGCTATTATAATTGGAAGCAAGCAAACATATGGAAAGGGAACTGTACAAAATGTTCTTGATTTAAATAGAATGGTTAAAAGCAATACCAATGGTGATTTAGGTGCATTAAAGTTTACAACTCAAAAATATTATAGAATAAATGGCGGCTCAACTCAATTGGAAGGTGTCAAAAGCGATATTGTAGTTCCAGACAAGTATACCTATGTGGATTTTGGTGAAAAGGATCAAGAAAATCCTCTTGAATGGGATATGATAGAGCCAGTTTCATATGAGCCTTGGAAAAGTTTATTTGATTATAATAAGACTATAGATGCTAGTAAAAATAGAATGAAATCAAGTGAATTTATTCGTTTGATTGATGAGAATGCCAAATGGATTAAATCGATTCGAGATAGAGATATTTATACTTTGAATTATAGTAAATTTAAGAAGGATTTATTATTAAATGAGGAAAAAGCAAAGAAGTATAAGAAACTCTCTGATTATTCTTCTGATTTAACATTTAAATCACTTCCATATGAAATTGATTTAATTGCTAAAGATTCAAGTCTTGGAGAAAAAAGAAAGAGGTGGCATAAGAATTTATCTAAAGACATTTATGTAAATGAGTCTTTAAATGTCTTAAATGATTTAAGACTCTCCTATGTTGAGAGATAGTCTATTCTGCTTAATTAGAAAATTTTGAGAAATCCCTTTTTTAATATTAAAAAAAATTTATCTGGGATAATTAGTTTAGTATTCATTATACTAGTTGCATTAATTGCTTTTTTTGCATATGCTATTGCACCTGATAATTCAAAAAATGCAAATCAAATGCATTTATCAATCCATTCAAAGGCTCCAGGATTTGAAGTGGATATGTTAGTAATTCCTAATGATATAGAGCCCCAATCGTCTATAAATAAATTATTATATGGAGATAAGAATCCTGATATAGAGATTCCAATCATTAATTATAAAATCAGTAATGACACAATCTATTATCAAGAATTTAATCAATTTGATTATAAAACTCTGTCTTTGCAATTAATTGATGGATCTCCAATAATGCATAAGAAATTTTATTTTGGAACTGATAAATTTGGAAGAGATGTTTTGAGTAGAATTATAATAGGTGCTAGAATATCATTTTCAATAGGTTTTGTTGCTGTATTTATCTCTTTAATAATTGGTCTAATTATGGGCTGTCTTTCTGGATATTATTCTGGATTTGTTGATCAAACAATAATGTTTATAATTAATGTGACATGGTCGATTCCTACACTTTTATTAGTTATTGGTATTACTTTGGCATTGGGCAAAGGATTTTGGCAGGTTTTTATTGCAGTTGGTTTGACAATGTGGGTAGAGGTAGCAAGAGTTGTAAGAGGCCAAGTAATATCATTAAAGCAAAGGGAATTTATAACTGCAGCTCATGTTCTTGGTTTTAGCGACTTTAGAATAATCACAAGACATATTTTACCAAATATAACTTCACCTTTAATTATTATATGTGCTGCTAATTTTGCAGCTTCAATTTTAATTGAAAGTGGGCTTAGTTTTCTTGGTCTTGGAGCACAACCCCCAATGTCAAGCTGGGGATCAATGATTAAGGATCATTATAACTATATAATATTAGGAGAGCCATTTCTAGCAATTGTGCCAGGTGTATGCATTATGATGCTTGTTATGGCTTTTATGTTACTTGGAAATTCTTTAAGAGATGTTCTGGATGTTAAAAATTAATTTTGCGGTGGATACTGAATTAATATTTTATTTACAAAGAGTTTTATTTGTTCTTCTTTCTTTACTCTCTTATTAGGAATATATCCTTTTCCGACTCCTTGCCATATTAGTTCGTTTTTTTCATAATCAACCAAGTCAATAAATAACACTCCTTCAGAATAATTATGATAATAATACGTATTGTACCATGGCGAAAGAGATGAGCCGTAACCATAATAATCATAGTTTGGATAATAATTTATTTTTTTATTTGTTTTGGTGAAGAAATTAACCATAAGGTCTGGTTCAATTGAGCTTTTTCTAAGCCCTTTGCTTGATAGCTCAACATCAATTGCATTAAGAATTCTTTTCTTGTCAATGTCATTTATTTCAACTTCATCTACCCCTTTTTTAGAAAAAGCATATGTCTTGTAATCATTGAAATTAATTTTATCATTAAAGTCAGAACTAACTCTAATAGCATTACATGAGGATAAAAGTAATATTGCAGATACTAATGTAATCTTAATTATGGTTTTCATTTTTATTTATATTTTTCAATTAATTTTTCATCAACCATATTTGGAATCGTTACTTTAAGAAGAGGTTCTTTTTTCATTGCTCTCTTGATTTCAAAAATAGAAGCTTTATTTCTAGCCCAACTCCTTCTAGAAATACCGTTATTCACATCCCAAAACAACATAGACTTTAAATTGTCTTCACTTTCTTTAGAACCATCAATAACCATACCAAAACCTCCATTAATAACTTCTCCCCATCCTACACCACCACCATTATGTATACTTACCCATGTTGCCCCTCTAAAACTATCTCCTATTACATTTTGAATTGCCATATCAGCAGTATACTTTGATCCATCATATATGTTAGAGGTTTCTCTAAAAGGCGAATCTGTTCCTGATACATCATGGTGATCTCTACCCAGTACTATAGGACCACTAATGATCTTCTTTTTTATAGCTTTATTAAATTCTTTGGCAATTTCTATTCTTCCTTCAGAATTTGCATATAATATTCTTGCTTTTGATCCAACTACTAAAGCATTTTCTTTAGCTTGCTTTATCCAGTTTATGTTATCTTTTAATTGTAGCTTAATTTGATTGGGAGATCTTTTCATTATTCTTTCAAGGACTTTGCAAGCAATTTCATCAGTTTTATCTAAATCTTCAGATTTTCCACTACAGCAAACCCATCTAAATGGACCAAACCCATAGTCAAAATACATTGGACCCATAATATCTTGAACATAGCTTGGAAATTTAAAATTAACTCCATCTTTGCTCATTACATCTGCCTTTGCCTTGGATGCTTCCAGAAGAAAGGCATTACCGTAATCAAAGAAATATGTCCCTCTATTAGCATGTTTATTAATTAGTTTCGCTTGTTCAACTAAACTTTCTTTAACTTTTTTTTTGAAAAGTTTAGGGTTTTGATAAATCATTTCATTTGCTTTGTCAAAGCTCAATCCAACAGGATAATAACCCCCTGACCAGGGGTTATGCAATGATGTTTGATCGCTTCCAATGTCAATATGAATTTTTTTATTGTAAAACTCTTTCCATACATCTATTACATTTCCATGATATGCTATGGATACTACTTCTTTTTTGTTTATTGCATCTTTAACCCTGTCTACAAGTAAATCCAAATTATCAATTATTTCATCTACCCAACCTTGTGAAAACCTAGATTGAACAGCTTTTATATTTACTTCTGCACAAACTGTAATACATTTTGATATATTCCCAGCTTTTGGTTGAGCTCCACTCATTCCTCCAAGACCAGAGGTTAGAAAGATTTTCCCTTTAGGATTTTCCCCTATTTTTCTAAAGGCATTTAATATTGTTATTGTTGTCCCATGTACAATTCCTTGAGGTCCTATATACATATAACTCCCTGCTGTCATTTGACCATATTGAGTAACGCCTAGTGCATTAAATTTTTCAAAATCTATTTTCTTTGAATAATTTGGAATTACCATTCCATTGGAGACTACAACTCTAGGAGCATTTTTATTTGATGGAAAAAGCCCAAGAGGATGTCCAGAGTTGATTACAAGGGTTTGCTTGTCTGTTATTTCAGACAAATATTTCATACAAATTAGATATTGAGCCCAATTTTGAAACACAGACCCGTTTCCACCATATGTTATTAATTCATGTGGATGTTGAGCCACATTTTCATCTAAATTATTTTGAATCATTAACATAATTGCTGCAGCCTTCTTTGATTTATAAGGATATTGATTAATTGGCCTGGCATACATTTTATAGTCAGGTCTATATCTATACATATATATTCTGCCATATCTGTTTAATTCTTCATTAAATTCTTTAATTAATAAACTATGATGGTTTTTGTTAAAATATCTAAGAGAATTTCTAAGTGCTAATTTTCTTTCATTTTTTGTCAAGACATTTTCTCGAATTGGAGCATGATTTATTTTTAAATCATATTTTCTTTTAGCCGGTAGCTTATTGGGAATACTCTTTCTAATCTGCTCTTTAAAAGTCATAATTAATATTAATTAGTATATGGATTATAACCATATGGACAATGCCTGCAACTGCCCTCACAACAATAGCCTCTTTTTAAATGATATTTTTCAGTATAGCATTTATATCCTTCTTCTGTCATGTAATAATCCTTTTCATCCATACTTAAGAATGATAATTAGCTAAGCAAAGATAAAGTAAATTCAATTTAATTTGAATTATCTTTGAATTATTGAAATGAAAAAGTATTTAGTATTTATATTGTGTGTCTGTTTTTTACAAAGTTGTGGTTCAAAAAGAACTATTTATAATTATGAAGATGATAGAAAGGAAATTGCTTCAAAGAAAAAAAAATCTAAAAAGAGAAAATCCATAAAGATTGATGAGCCCATCATCCCTGTGGTAAGGACTACTGAAGATTATATTGAATATTACAGTAAAATTGCAATGGATGAAATGAGGCAATATGATATACCTGCAAGTATTACTCTCGCTCAAGGTATTCTAGAATCTGGATCTGGCAAGGGAAGATTGGCTGCTAATGCAAATAATCATTTTGGCATTAAATGTCATGATTGGAGTGGGCCAAAAATTTATCATGATGATGATAAAAAGCAGGAATGTTTTAGAAAATACTCTTCACCAGAATTTTCTTTCAGAGATCATTCTATATTTTTATCTTCTAGAGATAGATATGCTTCGCTTTTTAAATTAAAAAAAGATGATTACAAGTCCTGGGCAAAAGGACTAAAAAATGCTGGGTATGCAACTGACAAGAAATATCCTCAAAAATTAATTGATCTAATTGAGCGATATAAGCTGTACCGTTATGATGATATTATATTAAAAAAGAAAAAACCTAAAAAAAATTTTAGATAGTTAAAAAAGGAGACACACTTTATTCTATTTCCTAAAAAAGGTTTAGATTTTTAATATTCCGTAAATTGCACCACCAAAAATCAACTTGTATTAAGAATGAAACAAATTGCACCTTACAAACCAAAACATAAAGTACGAATAGTAACAGCAGCTTCACTTTTTGACGGACACGATGCGGCAATAAATATCATGCGTCGTATTATTCAAGCAACTGGAGTAGAAGTTATTCATCTTGGACATGACCGAAGTGTTGAAGAGGTTGTAAACACTGCCATTCAGGAAGATGTAAATGCTATTTGCTTAACATCATATCAAGGTGGACATAATGAGTATTTTAAGTATATGTATGATTTGCTCAAAGAAAAAGGAGCTGAACACATCAAGATTTTTGGTGGTGGTGGAGGCGTAATACTTCCTTCAGAAATTAAAGAATTAATGGATTATGGAATTACCCGAATTTACTCGCCAGATGACGGACGAGAAATGGGTTTGCAAGGTATGATTAACGATTTGGTTGAACAATCTGATTTTGCAATTGGCGAATCGTTAAATGGCGAGGATAAAATTCTTAAGAAAAAGAACTCTAAAGCAATAGCAAGAGTTATTTCTTCTGCTGAAAATTTTCCAGAAGTAGCAAAAGAGGTATTAGAAATAATTCATAATAAAAACAAGACCTCTAAAACACCAGTTCTGGGAATTACAGGAACAGGAGGCTCGGGAAAATCGTCTTTAGTTGATGAATTGGTAAGACGCTTTTTAGTCGATTTTCCAAATAAAACTGTTGGTATTGTTTCGGTAGATCCTTCTAAACGAAAAACAGGAGGTGCATTATTAGGAGATCGTATTCGTATGAACGCAATTAATTCGCCAAGAGTGTATATGCGTAGTTTGGCAACACGTCAATCCAATTTGGCCTTATCAAAATATGTTAGTGAAGCCATTGAAGTTTTAAAAGCTGCTAAGTATGATTTAATCATTATAGAAACTTCTGGAATTGGTCAATCTGATACTGAAATAATAGAGCATAGTGATGTGTCTCTTTATGTCATGACACCGGAGTTTGGTGCAGCAACACAGTTGGAAAAAATTGATATGCTGGATTTTGCAGATTTGGTAGCCATTAATAAATTTGATAAAAGAGGCTCGTTAGATGCCTTGCGGGATGTTAAAAAGCAATATATGCGCAACAATAATCTTTGGGATATTCCTCAAGAAGAGTTACCGATTTTCGGAACCATTGCATCGCAATTCAACGATCCTGGTATGAATACGCTATACAAAGCGATTATGGATAAGTTGGTTGAAAAGACTGATGCTGATTTAAAATCAACTTTTACCATTTCAGACGAAATGAGTGAAAAAGTTTTTATAATTCCACCAGCAAGAGTCCGTTATTTATCAGAAATTTCAAAAAATAATAGAGCGTACGATAAAAAAGGAAAAGAACAAAGTGAGGTTGCTCAAAAATTGTATGGGATTTATAAGACAATTTGTTCAGTATCAAATGTCTTGTCGAGCGTAGTAGAGACGTCGTTTATTGCTAAAAACGGATTAAATAGCAATGAGATCCTAAAACAATCCCGAAAGCTTTCGGGACAGGATGACAACAAAGACTTCATAAAGTTACTTATTGCAGAATTTGACAGAGTAAAGCTAAACCTCGATCCATATAATTGGGAAATTATTACAGGCTGGAAAGACAAAATAAATCGCTATAAAAACCCAATCTATTCATTTAAAGTTCGTGGTAAAGAACTGAAAATAGAAACGCATACTGAATCCTTATCTCATTCACAAATTCCTAAAATTGCCTTGCCTAAATATCAAGCTTGGGGAGATGTTTTAAAATGGAATTTACAAGAAAATGTACCAGGAGAATTTCCTTATACTGCTGGATTGTATCCTTTTAAACGTCAAGGCGAAGATCCAGCACGTATGTTTGCAGGCGAAGGCGGTCCGGAACGAACCAATCGTCGTTTTCATTATGTGAGTTTAGGTTTGCCGGCAAAACGTTTGTCAACTGCTTTTGATAGTGTAACTTTATATGGAAACGATCCTGATTATCGTCCAGATATTTACGGAAAAATTGGTAATGCAGGAGTTTCTATTTGTTGTTTAGATGATGCTAAAAAATTGTATTCTGGTTTTAATTTGGCAAATGAAATGACTTCAGTGAGTATGACAATTAATGGTCCAGCGCCAATGTTATTAGGGTTTTTTATGAATGCAGCCATCGATCAACAGTGTGAAATTTATATAAAGGAAAATGGTTTAGATAAAGATGTAGAAGCAAAAATTACAAAGATTTATAAAGGAAAAGAACGCCCGAAATATAATGGCGAGTTGCCAGAAGGGAATGATGGTTTTGGGTTGAGGCTTCTTGGTGTAACGGGAGATCAAGTCTTGCAAAACGATGTTTACCAGGATATCAAAGCCAAGACCATATCTCAAGTTAGAGGTACTGTTCAAGCTGATATTTTAAAAGAAGATCAGGCACAAAATACCTGTATTTTTTCTACCGAATTTGCATTACGACTCATGGGAGATATTCAAGAATATTTTATTGAGAATAATATGCGTAATTTTTATTCGGTATCTATTTCCGGGTATCACATTGCCGAAGCAGGAGCAAATCCAATTTCGCAAATAGCATTTACTTTATCTAATAGTTTTACTTATGTAGAGTACTATCTTTCAAGAGGAATGGATATCAATAAGTTTGGTCCAAATTTATCGTTTTTCTTTTCAAGTGGTATCGATCCGGAATATGCTGTAATTGGTCGTGTAGCTCGAAAAATTTGGGCAAAAGCCATGAAACATAAATATGGAGCCAATGCAAGAGCGCAGATGCTGAAGTATCATATTCAAACCTCTGGACGTAGCTTGCATGCTCAGGAAATAGACTTTAATGATATTAGAACAACGCTTCAAGCCTTGTATGCTATTTACGATAATTGTAATTCTTTACATACTAATGCCTACGATGAAGCTATCACGACGCCAACCGAAGAATCTGTACGTCGGGCTATGGCAATCCAGTTGATTATCAATAAGGAACTCGGATTAGCTAAAAACGAAAACCCAATTCAAGGGTCATTTATTATTGAAGAGCTCACCGATTTGGTCGAAGAAGCTGTACTTATTGAATTTGATAGAATTACTGAAAGAGGAGGCGTTCTTGGAGCTATGGAAACTATGTACCAACGCTCTAAAATTCAGGAAGAAAGCTTATATTATGAAACCTTAAAACACAATGGAGACTTCCCAATAATTGGTGTAAATACATTTTTGAGTTCTAAGGGTTCACCAACTATTTTACCAGCGGAAGTGATTCGTGCAACTGAAGACGAAAAACAATTTCAGATTAAAACATTAGAGAATCTTCATAAAGCAAATGATACAGATGCATTATTAAAAGAGTTGCAACAAAAAGCCATACACAACGATAACATTTTTGAATCCTTAATGGAAGTGTGTAAAAAATGTTCTTTAGGCCAAATTACAAATGCACTATTTGAAGTAGGTGGACAGTATAGGCGGTGATGATTTAATCAATTATAACAGGTTAAATTCTGAAGGGATAAGTATAGGTCAAGAAATTATTGTAATCAAGAAATAGTATTCAAGACATCAACAAATTTTTAGAAAATATCAAAATAGTGGACCAGTGAGGATTAGTTTGATACATGCCTGTACCAATACTCTGTTGATCGTCTTGAATAGCTATTAAAATTTAAATTTTTTGAAATAAAACTTTATAAATTTAATTTAAAATTCAATGTAAAAAAGACGCATGTCCTAATTTAAATCAACAATTAGTTGTTAATAAGCTAATTAAATTTCCTTGCTACTGATTATTAGAGATCCTGTATTTTGAGTCCATGATTGATCTACTCTAAAACCATATTCTTCACAGATTTTTTTTACAAGAATTTTCATTCTTTCACTGCTGCCAGTAATTACTTCAATATCCTTATTACCTAGATTATATTGAGTGATTAGCCAATTGGCAAGTATTTCCTCAACTTGAGAATACTTTAATCCGTGTAAATCAATTTTGACCAATTATAATTGAATAAAGAAAAATCTATTTAAGTTTATGTCTAATGGATTCAAATTTCTTGAATTCTTCTTCAGACAGAACTCTTAGTATTAAGGATTTAAACTGCTGATCTAGTTTTTCTTTATTTGGAGAGACTCCATTTTCAGCTAAATAACTAGCTCTTTTTTGCGTAGAATATATTGCTCTACATACATGATTCATTTGATTTTCATCAAATCCAATTTCTTCAAAAAGTTCATAGTTTAATTTTTTTACTTCCTCAATTGAAGAATATTGTTGAGATTGAGCAAAATTTGATAGTGATATTAAAAAAATAACTAGGACTAATATCCATTGTCTCCAATATGTTCTATAACAAAGTTTTACTTTTAAAAATTCATATAATTTTTTCATTGTAGAGTATTTTTTTTAAATATAGTATTTATTTTATCAATTTTAATATTTCTGATTTTTTAATATACTGAATTAACAGCTATTCTAAAGTCCTTCCCTATATCAAAACTAAATTCACGCGATCTTGACATAAAAAGACCATAGCGTTTCTTTTCTGGATTTATCCAAAAGTGAGTATTATGATATCCTGACCATCCATATGTTCCTATGGATGAATTTGTTCCTTCAATTTCAGAATCTTCTATTACATAAAAAGTAAATCCAAAATAAGAACCTATTTGATCAGGAAATAAAAATGGTTCATTTTTATTAGGATATCCCTCAGTATATTTTGAAGTCATAATGTCAATACTTTCCTCAGACAGAATTCTCTCACCATTATAGATCCCATCATTTACCAACATATTACAGAATTTCATATAGTCTGGAAAAGTAGAAACTAAACCTTCTCCACCAAAATGAGCTTTATTGTCTTTGTCATATGACATTTCATCTAAAAGCCTTGTAAATCCTTTTAGATTAAGGTCAGTGGGGTTCCATGGAGGTGTATTTGCAACAAAATTCACAAATAGTGGTTGTACTTTTAATCTCTCCTGTTTAGTTAGATAAAACTTAGTGTTATTCATACCTAACTTATCAAAAATATTTTTCTTCAAATATTCATAAAATGAAACTCCAGTAGCAGATTCAATTACTTTACCTAGAATTGCCTGATTAATACCATAGATATACATAGATCCTGGTTCAAATTCTAATGGTTGATTTGAAACAGCCACTGCAAAATCATCCAAATTATTAAATCTGTAACTACTTGAATATTTTGATTGACCAGCAAGTTGTGGATTTATAAATTTTAATTCTCCATCCTCATTGTAGTAAGTATAACCAGATCTATGGGTTAGTAGATCAATAACTTTCATCGTATTGTTACAAGGATAAACTCCTTGAGGCCCTTTACACTTTAAATTTTCAAATGATGGTATATACTTATAAACAGGATCTTGAAAATCAACCAATCCTTGCTCTTTTAAAATCATCATTGCAACAGTTGTTATTGGCTTAGACATAGACCAAATTGGGAATATGGTCTCATCTGTTATATCCATATCACCCATTTTACCTGAATTCATAACATGTTTGTAAACTAATGAATCATCTTGAAATACTGCAGCTATATTACTGCCTGTAATTTCATTAGTTATCAATTCTTTTTGAAATTTAACAATTGGATTTTCATCATGGCATGAGAGGGAAAGTGAAATTAGTGTTAACAGTAAGTATATCTTTTTCACTTGCTTTATTTTAATCTAAAAATATACAAATTATCATCTTTTTTTTCAACTGAAATTAATCCTAATTTTCTTAAGCTTTTTGTTGATTTATCCCAGGCTTTATTACTCAGTTCAGATTTCTCTTTTATTTCTGATAGAGTAACTTTCTCGTCTGATAATAGATTATATATAACTTTTTCATTTTCACTTAATTCAATCTTTTTTCTTTCAGGTTTCATTTGTGGAAAGAATAATACTTCTTGGATAGAATTCTTATTCGTCATTAACATTACTAATCTATCAATACCAATACCAATACCAGATGTAGGAGGCATTCCATATTCAAGAGCACGTAAAAAATCATAGTCAATAAATTCAGTTGCTTCAAGATCTCCTTTTTTTGAAAGATTTAGTTGCTCTTCAAATCTCTTTTTTTGGTCAATAGGATCATTTAATTCACTATAGCCATTTGCAATTTCTTTACCGTCTATAATTAATTCAAATCTTTCTGTGAGTCTTGGATTTGATCTATGTTCTTTAGTCAATGGACTCATCTCTTTAGGATAATCAGTTATAAATGTTGGTTGGACAAATTCATGTTCACATTTCTCACCAAAAATAGCGTCTACTAATTTGCCTATACCCATAGTTTTATCTACTTCTATACCCATTTTTTTTGCACTCTCTCTTAATTCATTTTCCTCCATATTAGAAACATCTACTCCAGTATATGTTTTTATAGCTTCAAGGATAGGAATTCTAGGATAAGGGGCCTTAAATTCAATAGTCTCTTTACCAAACTTAATTTTTGTATTCCCATTAGAGCCTAAAGCAACCTTTTCAAGTAGTTGTTCTGTAGTTTTCATCATCCAGAAATAGTCTTTGTATGCTACATAAAATTCTAGCATTGTAAATTCTGGATTATGAGCTCTATCCATCCCCTCATTTCTGAAATCTTTAGCAAACTCATATACACCATCAAAACCACCTACTATTAGTCTTTTTAAGTAAAGCTCATTAGCAATTCTCAGATATAGTGGTACGTTAAGAGCATTATGATGTGTTAAAAAAGGTCTTGCTGCTGCTCCTCCAGGGATTGGCTGCAAGATTGGAGTTTCCACCTCTAGATAGTCTTTGTCATTTAAAAAACTCCTAATACTATTGATAATTTTAGTTCTTTTAATGAAGGTCTCTTTAACACTTGGATTAACGATTAAATCAACGTACCGCTGTCTGTATCTTTGCTCAGGATCAGTAAATTCGTCATAGATATTCCCTTCAGCATCTTTTTTTGGAAGAGGTAGAGGTCTTATAGACTTATTTAAGATGGTAATATTTTTTACTAAAACTGTTTTTTCACCAACCTTAGTTTTAAATAATTTTCCTTCAACACCTATAATATCTCCAATATCAAGAAGTTTTTTATAAACCTCATTATATAATGTTTTATCTTCTCCAGCACATATTTCGTCACGGTTTAGGTACAATTGAATTCTTCCAAAATTATCTTGAATTTCTGCGAAACTTGCATTTCCTTGAATACGTCTTGACATAATTCTGCCTGCAATAACAACTTCCGTATCTTTTTTAAAATTATCTTTAATCTTTTGGCTGTTATTTGTTATTGGAAATAACTCAGCGGGGTATGGGTTAATACCCATCTCAATTAACTTTTTAAGTTTTTCTCTTCTAACTATTTCTTGCTCAGATAAATTGCTCATTAAGAAATTAAATTATCTATAAGCAAATATAGTTTTAAATGATCAGGATATCAATATTAATTTTTATAAATAATTATGCTTTAAAATAAATTATGGAATAGATTAATTATCTTTATATTTCAAAATTTATATGAGTTTAATAAGAGTAATTTTGTCTATTTTATGTCCCCCTTTAGCTGTTTTTGATAAAGGTTGTGGTTCAATTATAATAGTGTTTTTATTATGGCTTTGCGGATGGGTTCCAGGAGTCATTGCTGCTCTAGTTATTTTAAATAATCCTAAGTATCAAAATTATTAATGAATAAAGAAGTTAAAATAAAAGATTTAGGTTTAGTTGAGTATAAAAAAGCTTGGGATTACCAAGAAAAACTTTTAAACAACATAGTAGAAGTAAAGAAGAAGAATAGAAGAGAGGGGTCTAATGATTCTACAAAAAATTATTTAATTTTTGTAGAGCATCCGCATGTTTATACTTTAGGAAAAAGTGGAGATATCTCAAATTTATTAATTGACCAGAATGAATTAACAAAGAAGGATGCAAAGTTTTATAAAATAAATAGAGGAGGGGATATTACCTATCATGGCCCTGGACAAATAGTAGGTTATCCAATTTTAGATTTAGACAACTTCTTCACTGATATTCATAAGTATTTGAGATTTTTAGAGGAAGTAATAATTTTAACTCTTAATGATTTTGGTCTAAAAGCTGAAAGAAACCCAGGTAAAACAGGCGTTTGGTTAGATTGTGACACACCATTTCCTAGAAAAATATGTGCCATGGGTATTCGTGCCAGTAGATGGGTAACAATGCATGGGTTTGCTTTAAATATAAATGTAGATTTGAAATATTTTGACAATATTATTCCATGTGGTATTGAGAATAATTCTGTTACTTCTTTAAATATTGAGCTTGGTATTGAAAAGGTTGATATTGATGAAGTTAAAAAGAAGATTTTAAAGAATTTCAGAAAATTGTTTGATGCAACAATTATCCATTAGTTATTGATTTCATAAAGTTTAATTGAGTTTTCATCTTCAGTTAGTATTAGCTCTAAATTCTGGTCTTTATCAATATTGTCCAAATCTATATTTGAAATAGAATATATTGGAAAACTCTCAACTAAATTTAGCTTATCATCAAATAAATATATTTTTTTTGACTGATTATCAAATATTGAGAACTTCTTTCTTTTGTTATAACTGAAAATTTTTGGTTCTGAATAATTCCCAAAAGGAAGGTCTATTGATTTATTTAGGTTAGTTAATTTATTCCCATCTATAATTGAAACTAAATTGTACTTAGAATTAATCTTATGACTATTAGACAAGTTTAATCTTCTAGTTGAAACTGAACCATTCATGTCTATTTGAACTAAATTTCCTTTTTCAGATGTGCCTATTAAATAATTATTCAATCTGAAAACATCACTATTAGAAAAATTAATATTATCCTTAATTTTTATTCTAATCTTTCCTCTTCTATTTATAATTTTTAAACCTTTTTCAGTTTTCACAGTTATTATGTCTTTGTTTTTAATTCTATAATGCTTTGGCGAATAAATTATCTCAGATGATTTGTCATATTTAAACCCTTTAATGATTTTACCTTTACTATTATACATTAATAACTCATTATTTTGTGTTATAAGAAATCTATAGTTTTTATTATTATCATAATCAAAAACTGACAAAGGCTGTGTTATTTTATCTCTAAAAACCTTTGGAAAAGGTTTAACTTCTTTACCGTTTCTATCAAGAACATACAGTCTTTTATCTGTAACAAATATTAGTTGTAACCTTCCATTTTTATATATATCAACTTGTTTTATTTCACCTAGGATTTTATCAGCCAATTTCTTTTTCCAAATCACTTTTCCTTGATTTGAAATCAGGTATAAATAGTTGTTATTGTCCTGAACTACAATCTCTTTAGCTTTTGTTATATGGTTTGTAACAAAATGAGGTTTCATGACAATTTTTCCTTTAATTTTTGTGGTAAAAATTTTACTAATCTCTTTGTCTAAACTTTCATTACTATAATTATCTATTACACCATTTATGTGTAAAATTTCATTTTCATTCACAATTTGAAACTTGACATTATTAAATTCATTTTTTGAAGATTTTAATCCAATTAATTTCGGAAAATTAATTAACGAACCATTCTTTGAATTTATATCAAATGAAGATTCTTTGGACATAAATAATTTAGACTTCTTATAATTTTCACTGTATTGATATGTGTTCTTTAAGAAATAGTTTTCAATAACTGTTTTAAGGGATTTTAGGGAATTTGAAGCAAATATGTAGTCATCTATAATTACCAATTTATCAAGATCAATCCCAGTTTCTAATGAATTAATTAAACTATTTATTTCTTCTGTTTCCGGAATTTCTAGTATTTCTTTGCCTTTATAGTTATTATAAGTTTTATATTTCTGGGTTTCAATAGAAGTTTTGTTAATATCATTTGATCTTAATATAACTACTTTGTTTTCTTCAATTTCACTTATTCCTATCTCAACTATTTCATCAAGAATTTTTCTCTCAATATTAATTGAATCTTTGTCAATATTTATAAGGCTCTTTCTAAACATTTGAAAATCATCAAATCTTATTGAATAGAAATTCTTGAAATTATTAGGAATAGCATAAATTATTTTATTCTCTTTTGGTTTGGTATTTTTTAAGATATTTTTTGATAGAGCTGTTGAATCAGTCATTACAGACATTCCATTAATTAGAATTTTATCATTAAATAAATTTGCTTTGAGAAATAAATCATTATTAACATTACTGAAAGCTTCTCCAAAAATTGATTCAAAAAAATTGTTAGAAAAAGGACTTCGGACAAAAATTGAAAATGAAGCATCTTCTGAATTTAAATTTTTATATTTTTCATATAGTTTGCTTTTATTTAATACTGATTTTTCGATTTGATTTGCTGAATTTGAAATGATATAAATACTATCAATAATCTTTTTATAAATATTATCATTACTAATTTCTAGATCAGTTTTATTTTGTCGGGTTAGAATAGTAAAACTGTTATTCTCTTTATCTCCTGAAAGACATATTAAAATGGGATTATTTTCAGATAAATTTTCAATTATTTTTATTTGTTTTTTAAAATTGTAATTATGCTCACTATTAAAAATATTTAATGCAAGAGAATTATTTAAAATATCACTTTTAAATTTATTAGGATTGTCAATTCTTATGATTATTGAAGCCTCTTGAGGAATGAAATCATCAAGAGAGGAAGGTTTTTTATCTATAAAATTACAGCTGTATATAAAAAAAGCTATAAAAAGATATAACAGATTTAATCTAATCTTTGATATAATCACGTTATAAAATTAAAAATTGATTTTTAATTGTTCGTCATATAGCTTAAAAGATTTTCTATGATATTTTGTTATACCATATTTTTTAATTGCTAGTTTATGCTCTTTAGTTGGGTATCCTTTGTTTTTTTTCCAATTATATTCAGGATATTCTTTGTGTATTTTTTCCATATAATTATCTCTATATGTTTTTGCTAGTATAGAAGCCGCTGCTATATTTAAATATTTTTGATCTCCTTTGATTATTGTCTTGAATTCAATATTATTAATAGGTTTAAATTTGTTTCCATCTACGATAATAAAATCAACTTTATGATTTAATTTATTTATTGACTTTTGCATGGCTAATATTGAAGCATTAAGAATATTTATTTCATCTATCTTTTGGTTGCTTACATTAAATATTGCATATGCAATACAATTTTTTAGTATTATTTGTTTTGCCTTTTCTCTTTGATTTATAGATAATTTTTTTGAGTCTGTTATTAGCTTGCTTTTAAAATTTTTATTTAAAATAACAGCAGCCGCAGTTACTGGACCTGACAAACATCCTCTTCCAGCTTCATCAGTCCCACATTCAAAATCATGATCTGAATATTGCGCTTCTAACATCAGAAAATTTTGTTAATTAATCTAGATATATTGGAATGTAATTAATTTTGTAACGATATTAGCTGAATATGAAGAATTATTTTCTAGTATTTATATTATCAATTTTCATTGTCAGATCATATTCTCAACAAAAACCGCCAATGATTGATCTTAATGAAGATATTTCATTGTCAGGTTTAGCGGATTCTATTAGAAGTAATTATGGAGATCAAAGAAGCACAAGATTATTAAAAAATCTAAATGCAAAAATAGAGGATTATCTAATTATAAATCACGATGGTGATACAATAATTGTAGACACATCATTAACAATAAATAAATTTCATAAGATAAATTATTTAAGGAAAGATAATTTTGAATTAATTCCTTTTTCTAATACTGGACATACCTATAATGATTTAAGTTATAGTGTTGATAAAGTAAAGCTTTTTCCATCTTTTGGTTCTAGAGCAAAACATTATAGTTATATGGAGATAGAAGATGTGAATTATTATGATGTACCAACCCCATTTACAGAATTGATGTATAGATCAGTTTTTGAGCAGGGACACTTATTGGATGCTCTTTATTCTTTAAATACTTCAAGACAATTCAATTTCACTATTTCTAGAAAAGGACTTAGATCTTTAGGAAACTATCAGCACTTTTTATCTAGCTCATCAAATTTTAGATTTTCAACTAATTATAATTCTAAAGACAAAAAATATAAACTTAGGACGCATTATGTTAGTCAAAAATTATTTGCAGAACAAAATGGGGGTATAAGAGATGAAGATATTATAGATTTTGAAAATGGTGATGATCAATTTTTAGATAGATCAGTTTTTGATCCTTATTTTGAGAATGCAGATAATGAGCTTGTTGGAAGAAGATATTATATTGATCATAGCTTTAATTTAAACAAGAAATCAGATTCTATTAAGTCAAATAACCTAATTATTGGAAATACAATTTCGTATGAAAAAAGATTTTATAAATTTAATCAGTCTTCTGCAAATGAATATTTTGGTGAATCCTATAATTTTTCAGGGATTAATGATAAATCGAGATTAAGAAGTTTTTTATTTAAAATTGATGCTGATTATAAAACAAAAAAACTTGGAGATTTTAATTTAGGCCTGGAATATAATAACCATAAATATAGCTTTGGAAATATTGATTCTTTAAACACTTCAGGGATTCTTGATAAAATTAAACATAGTGGTATGATATTCTATGGATCTTATTCCAAAAGAACAGATAAATTTAATGTTAATGCAAACTTCTCATCCTCAATTTCAGAGGATATCTCTGGTAATACACTAGACGGCACTTTGTCCTACAAGTTAAATGATGATATAAACATAATGGGTAATATATCCATTTCTTCCCATCAGCCGAATTATAATTTTTCATTATTTAAGAGCAATTATATTTCTTATAATTGGGAAAACAGCTTTAAAAATGTTGAGAATAAAGAATTTAGCTTAGAAATCAAGTCTGATAAATACTTAAATATAAGTTTTGATTACATAGGTGTTGATAATTACACTTACTTTAAAAAAGATGATCTTAATCTCGTAAAGCCATTTCAATACCCAGAAAATATAAATCTAATTAAATTTAGAATATCAAGAGAATTCTCAATAAATAAGTTTTTCATTGACAACGAAATACAGTATCAGAAAATTTCTAATGCTTCTGGAGTACTTAATGTTCCTGAATTAATTGCAAGAAATTCAGTTTATTTCAGTAGTCATCTACTTGATAAGGCACTTTTTTTACAAACAGGATTTAGTGTTAGCTATTTTTCAAAATTTTACATGAATTCATATGATCCGCTTTTGTCTGAATTTTATACGCAAAACATCAAAAAAATTGGAGGATTTCCATTAATAGATTTCTTTGTAAATGCTAAAATTCAACAAACTAGATTGTACTTTAAATTAGAGCATTTTAATTCTTCATTTACTGGTTATAATTTTTATTCTGCTCCAAATTATCCCTACAGAGATTTTTCATTTAGGTTTGGATTAGTTTGGAACTTTTTCCTTTAGTTAACTAATTGACAACTAGATACATCAAATTTTTCTCTGAAAAATACCTGTAAAATATTTTGTACATAGTAAAAAGATACTATATTTGCATCCGCTATTAGCCAAAACAGCCGTTTGTATGGTTAAATTTTGTTAATAAATATTAATTTATTTACTAATTGAAGTTTTGGAAGCAAAAAAAACGGTTCTATATTTGCGTCCTGCTATATTTTATAGAAGAAGCAGATAAGAATCTATGTTCATTAAAATATTGAATGATTGACAGCGTAAAATAAATTTTTAATTTATTTTCAGAGAATAAACCATTTTGAGATGATAGAATAGAATTCTTTAGTTGTTAAATATATTTATAAATTTAACGATGAAGAGTTTGATCCTGGCTCAGGATGAACGCTAGCGGCAGGCCTAATACATGCAAGTCGAGGGGTAACAGAAAGTGCTTGCACTTTGCTGACGACCGGCGGACGGGTGAGTAACGCGTATATAATCTGCCTCATACTAGAGGATAGCCCGAAGAAATTTGGATTAAGACTCTATAGTATCATTTAAAGACATCTTTTTATGATTAAAGGTTACGGTATGAGATGAGTATGCGTTCTATTAGTTTGTAGGTGAGGTAACGGCTCACCTAGACTACGATAGATAGGGGCCCTGAGAGGGGGACCCCCCACACTGGTACTGAGACACGGACCAGACTCCTACGGGAGGCAGCAGTAAGGAATATTGGTCAATGGACGAAAGTCTGAACCAGCCATGCCGCGTGCAGGATGAATGCCCTATGGGTTGTAAACTGCTTTTATACAGGAAGAAACACACCTACTTGTAGGTGCTTGACGGTACTGTAAGAATAAGCACCGGCTAACTCCGTGCCAGCAGCCGCGGTAATACGGAGGGTCCGAGCGTTATCCGGAATCATTGGGTTTAAAGGGTCCGCAGGCGGTCAATTAAGTCAGAGGTGAAATACCATAGCTCAACTATGGAACTGCCTTTGATACTGGTTGACTTGAGTCATATGGAAGTAGATAGAATGTGTAGTGTAGCGGTGAAATGCATAGATATTACACAGAACACCGATAGCGAAGGCAGCTCACTAGGCCTGGATTGACGCTCAGGGACGAAAGCGTGGGGATCAAACAGGATTAGATACCCTGGTAGTCCACGCTGTAAACGATGATTACTCGTTTTCGGCGATATACAGTCGGAGACTAAG
>JABHWD010000010.1 GCA_018657955.1 Flavobacteriaceae bacterium
GCTCTTGAAAAACTGTCTTATTTAACAATAGGATCCTCAAATAAAATGTTAGCAAAAAAGATAGCTTCAAAATTTACATGCTCCTATATCTCTGCCCAAACAAGTGATGATGTTATAGGTATAGAATATTCTAGTATGCTAAAAAATATATATGCAATAGCAGCTGGTATTGCGCATGGGATTGGATATGGTGATAATTTTCAAAGTGTCTTGATGAGTAGTTCCATAAAAGAAATGAATAGGTTTATAGAAAAAAGATACCTAATGAAAAGAGATATTAATGACTCAGTATATTTAGGGGATTTATTAGTTACAGGATATTCGCTTTTTTCAAGAAACAGATTATTTGGAAATATGATAGGTAAAGGATATTCTGTAAAATATGCTAAAATGGAAATGAGTATGATCGCAGAAGGATATGTTGCTACTAAAAAAGCTTATTTATTAAATTCTGAATCAAACAAAAAAGCCAAAATTCCAATTATTGAATCAGTATATAACATATTGTATTTAAAAAGAAGCCCAAAGAAAACTTTTAAAAATCTATGTGAAAAAATAAATTAGAAAGTTGACTTAAATTGTCTAATAAACCTAATATCATTTTCGCTAAGCAATCTAATATCATCTATTTGGTGCAACAAAAGAGCAATTCTGTCAATACCCAGGCCAAATGCATATCCAGAATATTCCTTAGGATCAATTCCACAGTTCTCTAACACATTTGGATCAACCATTCCGCACCCCATAATTTCTAGCCATCCTGTCCCTTTAGTCATTTTATAATCCACATCATTTTCAAGACCCCAATAAACATCTACTTCAGCGCTTGGTTCTGTAAAAGGAAAGTAAGATGGTCTAAGTCTGATTTTTGACTTTCCAAATAACATTGTTGTAAAATATTCTAAAGTCTGTTTTAAATCTGCAAAACTTATATCCTTATCAATACAAAGTCCTTCAATTTGATGAAAGAAACAATGGGATCTTGCAGATATTGCCTCATTTCTATAAACTCTTCCAGGAGAAATTGTTCTTATTGGGGGCTTATTATTTTCCATATATCTTACTTGAACCGAGCTAGTATGAGTCCTTAACAAAATGTCTGGATCTTTTTCAATAAAAAATGTATCCTGCATATCTCTTGCAGGATGATATTCTGGTAAATTTAAGGCAGTAAAATTATGCCAGTCATCCTCAATTTCTGGTCCTTCACTTATAGTAAAACCAATCTTGGAAAAAATATCAATTATCCTGTTTTTAACTAAAGAAATTGGGTGTCTAGATCCAATCTCAATAGGATCTCCAGGCCTGGTAATATCATTAATTGTTGTTGAATTTTTTGACTTTTTTGAAAGTTTTAAAATTAAGTCATCTACTTTTTGTTGTGCAACATTTTTTAACTTATTGAGAATTAGACCTACTTCTTTTTTCTGCTTATTATCAATATTTTTAAATTCAACAAAATATTTATTTATTATTCCTTTCTTCCCTAAGAATTTAATTCTGAATGACTCGATTTCCTCTAGAGAATTAGAGTCAAAAGAAGAAATTTCATTAATACTAGATTTAATTTTATCTATCATTGTCTTATTATGAACAAATCAAATTTAATAAAACTTAGTCAATATAGTCTGTTTTTAAAAAATAGTTAACTATAGCTTCCTTCATTAAAATTCCTTGTTCTCCGGGTTTTAAATTTGGGAGCTTTTCAATTAGTTTATAATGAGGCCATCCATCATTATCAATATAGTCAAATATATAATATCCATAATCACTTAATAATTTGCAGACTCCTATGTGCATTAAATCTAATTTATTGTTTTTAGAAAAATTTGTTTTTATAAGGCCCAATTCCTGAACTCCAATTAAAAAAATAATTGATTGCATGTCTATTAATTCATTCTCAGAAAAATCTTCTGATAATTTTAAAATCAATTTATCCCATCTTTGTTTTAATCTATCATCCATTTTAAAAATGCATCATTTAACTAATATCATATTAATATAACAACTAAAATTTATTATTTTGTAATATAAAGATTTCTTAATGAGCGGTAGTAGTGTTGACATAGTAATATCAATAATTTTAATTTATGGAATTATTAGAGGGTTTTATAGAGGCTTCTTTCTGGAAGTTTCAGCACTAACAGGACTGTTATTAGGTATATACTGCGCAATAAACTTCAAAGAAGTTATTGGCTATTATTTAGAAAAAATCCTGTCATGGGAAGAAAATTACATAATTATTGTATCATTTTTAGTTACATTAATTATAGTTGTAGTTACTTTAAATCTAATTGCAAAATCTCTAACCAAGTTAGCTGATATTATGGCCTTAGGATTGCTAAATAAAATTGCAGGAGCTTTCCTTGGATTAATTAAGTATAGTGTTATTTGTATTGTCTTTGTTTTATTATTTGACAAGATTAATTCATCCTTGACCCTAATAGATGAATTAACAATTCTAAATTCAACCTTATATGATTTTATAAGAGATATCAACCAAGAATTATTCCCACTATTTTTTA
>JABHWD010000031.1 GCA_018657955.1 Flavobacteriaceae bacterium
AAATCATTAGTTGATAAAGATGCGGCAATATTAATTCAAGAAGAGGATCTGGAAACAAGGTTTAAGAAGATGATTATGGAATTAAATTCCTCAAGGGATTTGCAAAATAAATTATCAAAGAATATAAAAAGTTTAGCTTTTGAAAATGCTACAAGAGATATAGCTGATGAAATAGAAAAATTAATTAAAAAATGAATTTAGATAAAATAGATAACATATTTTTTATTGGAATTGGAGGAATGGGCATGAGCTCATTAGCTGAATATTTTATTAATGAAAATAAATATGTTTGCGGATATGACAGGGATGCTTCAGAAAACACGGATAGACTTCAGAAGTTAGGAATAGAAATTTTATTTAAAGATTCATTTGAGAAGGTTAATTCAAGATTTTCAAATAAAGACGATACGTTAATTGTATATACTCCAGCAATTCCTGCTTCTAATAATTTATTAAGTGAATTTAGCGATAACAAATTTACTTGCATAAAAAGAGCAGAGCTGCTTGGTCTAGTTGTTAAAAAAGGAAAATGTATTGCAATTGCCGGAACCCATGGAAAGACCACTACAACAAGTATTTTAGCCCATTTATTAAATTCCTCAAACATATCAACCACATCATTTATTGGTGGTATTTCAGAAAATTACAATTCTAATTTCTTGTATAATGGAAACAAACTATTTCTAGTAGAAGCTGATGAATATGATAAATCATTCTTGAATTTAACTCCAAATTATGCCTGTATTACTTCTATTGATCCAGATCATTTAGATATCTACAATGATTTTAAGGGAGTTGAAAGTGGATTTATTTCATTTATTAATAATATTCAATCAGATGGGTTTTTAATTGTTCAAGAAAATTTAGATTATGATTATCCAAAATATGGGTTAAGTCCTAATTCAGATTATTCTATAGAAAATATTAGAATTCAGGACGAGAATTATCTTTTTGATATTAGAACACCTGAATCAAATTATAAGAATTTAAAATTCTCTATTCCTGGCAAACACAATCTTATGAATGCCTTAGCAGCATTTGTTATTTCAATACAACTAGGTTGTGAAATTAATTTGTTAAAATCAGCCCTAGAGAGTTTTAAAGGAGTTAAACGTAGATTCACTTATCACTTGCGTACTAAGGATAGGGTTTATATTGATGATTATGCACATCATCCCAAAGAAATAAATTCTGTCTACAGCGCAATTAAAGAAATTTACCCAAAGCAAGATATTTTAGTTGCTTTTCAGCCTCATTTATTTAGTAGAACAAGAGATTTTGTTGAAGGATTTGCAGATAGTCTATCTCAATTTGATGCAGTATTATTATTAGATATTTATCCCGCTAGAGAGACTCCTATTGATGGAGTAAGTTCATCATGGTTATTAGATAAAATTAATAGTCCTATAAAGAAATTGGTTGATAAATCAGATTTATCAACAGAAATCCTAAATCAAAACATGAAAATTAACTTGACCCTTGGGGCTGGTGATATAGGAGATGAATGTATGAATATTAAAAAAACTTTAGAGTATGAAAATTAATTGGAGTAAAATAATTTTAACATTAGTGCTGATATTAATTGGAGGATTATTCTATAGTACAAACTCAATTAATTCCAAAAGAAACATAAATGATATTATTGTTGATTTTAAATCAACCAATAAATTATTTATAACTCAGGATTCAATTTTAAAGTTACTTCCAACTAATTTTTCAGAGAAAAAAGCTGTGGATATAAATTATCTTGAATCGCTAGTAAATTCTAATGGTTTTATAAAAAATTCTGAGGCTTATATCTCTATTGAAGGTGATTTAATTATTGAGGTTCAGCAAAGGAATCCAATAGGAAGAATAATCTCTGATAACGCTACTTTTTATATTGATGATGAGTCTAAAATTATGACAACATCCAAACTTTACTCATCAACAGTTCCAGTTGTTTTTAACTATGATGAATCTTTTGCACAAAAAAATATTTATCAAATATGTGATTTAATTGACAGTGATGAATTTTTGAAAAAAAATGTAACCAGAATAAATTTTCTAAAAAATAATTATATCACATTAAATTTTAGAGATCATGATTTTGATTTAGTTATAGGTGAGTATAAAAACATAAAGAAAAAAGTTAAAAATTTTAAAGCTTTCTATCAAGGAGCAGTTAATAATGAAAGTATAGATAAATACAGTAAAATCAATTTACAATTTGAGAATCAAGTTGTGTGTTCAAAAAAATAATATATGGAAGAGAACAAAATATCGATAGGCTTAGACATAGGAACTACCAAGATAGTTGCAATGATTGGAAAAAGAAATGAATATGGAAAAGTACAAATATTAGGTGTAGGTAAATCTAAAAGTTTAGGAGTTCACAGGGGTGTAGTTAATAATATAACGCAAACAATTCAATCCATTCAACAGGCAGTAAATGAAGCAGAATTATCAGCAGATTGTAAAATTGAATCGGTTACTGTTGGAATAGCCGGACAACATATTAGAAGCTTGCAGCATAGTGATTATATAACTCGCACAAATTCTGAATTGGTTATTGATGAGGATGATATAGATCGTCTAATTAATCAGGTTCATAAATTAGTAATGCTTCCGGGTGAGGAAATTATTCATGTATTACCACAGGAATTTAAGGTTGATGGTCAAGCAGAGATAAAAGAACCTGTTGGAATGTATGGAGGTAGATTAGAAGCAAATTTTCATGTAGTTGTTGGCCAAGTTTCATCAATTAGAAATATTGGCAGATGTATTAAAAGTGCGGGTCTAGATTTAGAAGGTATAACCCTAGAACCATTAGCGTCAGCAAATGCTGTTTTAAGCTTTGAAGAAAAGGAAGCAGGAGTTGCTTTGATAGATATTGGAGGTGGAACCACAGATTTAGCTGTTTTTAAAGATGGCATTATAAGACACACTGCTGTTATCCCTTTTGGTGGTAATGTAATTACTGATGACATTAAAGAAGGTTGCTCAATAATTGAAAAACAAGCAGAACTGTTAAAAATAAAATTTGGTTCTGCATGGCCGGGAGAAAATAAAGAAAATGAAATAGTTTCAATTCCTGGACTTAGAGGAAGAGACCCTAAAGAAATAACCCTAAAGAACTTGTCAAAGATAATACATGCTAGAACTGTTGAAATAATTGAGCAAGTATACCTGGAAATAAAAAATTATGGTCATGAAGAGCAAAAAAAGAAATTAATTGCAGGGATTGTTTTAACTGGAGGAGGAAGTCAACTAAAACATATTAAACAATTAGTGGAGTATATAACTGGGATGGACACAAGAGTTGGATATCCAAATGAGCATCTAGCGGGTGATACGGATAAAGATGTAACTATTCCTCTTTTTGCAACGGCTGTGGGCTTGGTATTAGATGGATTAAAAAGATTTGAAAAAGATATTAATGAAAAAGTTGAAGTTAAAGAAGTCGATAATACAGATGGAGAAGAAAATGTGCCAGAACCAGAACCAAGGTTGGAGAGACCAGGATTCCTTGATTCGTTTAAAGATAAACTAACAGAATTTTTAGATAACGCAGAATAATTTAAACTAAATAAGCAATAAAAATGGAAGATAATTTGGATTTAGGAATAACATTTGATTTACCAAAAAATCAGTCAAATGTAATTAAAGCAATTGGTATTGGTGGAGGCGGAAGTAATGCAATAAACTATATGTTTAACCAAGGAATAAAGGGAGTAGATTTTGTAATATGCAATACTGATGCCCAAGCTTTAAACAATAGCGGAGTGCCAAACAAAATTCAATTAGGTGTTAACCTAACCGAGGGGCTTGGCGCTGGAGCAAATCCTGAGGTAGGTTCTCAGTCAGCAATTGAAAGTACTGAGGATATTAAAGGCATGCTAAATGTTAATACCAAGATGGTATTCATTACCGCTGGTATGGGTGGTGGAACTGGAACAGGTGCTGCACCTGTTATTGCAAAAATGGCAAGAGAGATGGATATTCTTACAGTTGGAATTGTAACAACTCCATTTAGTTTTGAAGGAAAAAGTAGAAATGAACAAGCACAAAAAGGAATAGAAAATTTAAGAGAACATGTAGATTCTTTAATTATAATCAACAATAATAAATTAAGAGAAGTATACGGAAATTTAGGGTTTAAGGCTGGATTCTCTAAAGCTGATGAAGTTCTTTCAACTGCTGCAAAGGG
>JABHWD010000011.1 GCA_018657955.1 Flavobacteriaceae bacterium
AGGAGCTTCTTCAGCAGGAGCTTCCTCAGCAGGAGCTTCTTCAGCAGGAGCTTCCTCAGCAGGAGCTTCTTCAGCAGGAGCTTCCTCAGCAGGAGCTTCTTCAGTAAGGACCTCTTCTATTTGATCTTTTACTTGATCATCAGATTTTTTTGAACCACGTTTACTTCTTCTAGTAGATGGCTTTTTCTTTTTTGGCACATATGAATCATTGTAATCAACTAATTCAACCATTGCCATTTCAGCATTATCACCAAGACGATTACCTAACTTAATTATTCTTGTATAACCACCGGGTCTATCTCCAATTTTAGCAGAAACATTACGAAACAATTCAGCAACAGCAGCCTTTTGTCTAATTCTTGAAAATACAATTCTTCTATTATGAGTAGTATCAGATTTAGATTTTGTAATTATTGGCTCAATAAATTGTTTTAAAGCTTTAGCTTTTGCCAATGTTGTGTTTATTCTCTTGTGTTCAATTAATGAACAAGCCATATTAGCTAACATTGAAGTTCTGTGACCTTTTTTTCTTCCTAGATGATTAAACTTTTTACCATGTCTCATAATACCATTTTTTATAAATTAAATCTATTCCTTTTCAAGTTTATATTTAGATAAGTCCATTCCAAAACTTAAACCTTTAACCATAACAAGTTCTTCTAATTCAGTTAAAGACTTTTTACCAAAATTTCTGAATTTCATTAAATCATTCTTATTAAATGAAACCAAATCTCCTAATGTATCAACCTCAGCAGCTTTTAAACAATTTAATGCACGAACTGAAAGATCCATATCAATTAATTTAGTTTTCAATAATTGACGCATGTGTAAAGATTCTTCATCATAAGTCTCTGTTTTGGCTATCTCATCTGCTTCAAGAGTTATTCTTTCATCAGAGAATAGCATGAAATGATGGATTAGTATCCTAGCTGCATCAGTTAATGCATCTTGAGGATTAATTGATCCATCTGTATTTATATCAAAAACTAATTTCTCATAATCAGTCTTTTGTTCTACTCTGAAATCTTCAATATGATATTTAACATTTTTTATTGGAGTAAAAATTGAATCCATAAAAATTGTACCCAGTTGAGCTGAAGAGTTCTTGTTTTCTTCTGATGTTACATAACCTCTACCCTTATCTATTGTAATCTCCATATGGATTTTTACTTTAGGATCTAGATTGCAGATAACATGATCAGAATTTAAAATCTGGAATCCAGAAATAAATTTTTGAAAATCTCCTGCAGTTACCTTATCCTGACCAGAAATTGAAATAGAAACTAGTTCATTATCAACTTCATCAATCTGACGTTTAAAACGAATTTGTTTTAGGTTTAAAACTATTTCTGTAACATCTTCTACTACGCCTGGAATTGTCGAAAATTCATGCTCTAACCCTTCAATTCTTAAAGAAGTAATAGCAAAACCTTCAAGAGATGAAAGTAATACTCTTCTTAATGCATTACCAACTGTTAGTCCGTATCCAGGCTCCAATGGTCTGAATTCGAATCTTCCTTGATAATCAGATGATTCTATCAAGATAACTTTATCCGGTTTTTGAAAATTTAATATTGCCATAATTTTTATTATATATAATTTGTTATTTAGAATATAATTCTACAATGTATTGTTCATTTATTTTTTCTGGAATCTGAATTCTCTCTGGAATAGAGACAAATGTTCCTTGCATAAGCTCATCATTCCATGTTATCCATTCATATACCTTTGACGATCCTGTTAAGGATCTAGTAATTGATTCTACAGATTTAGATTTTTCTCTTACTGCAACTATATCGCCAGGTTTTATGTTATATGATGGAATATTTACTATACCTCCATTAACAATTATGTGTCTGTGAGAAACTAATTGTCTAGCACCTCTTCTAGAATTTGAAAGCCCCATTCTAAAAACTACATTATCTAATCTAGACTCACACAATTGCAATAATACTTCACCAGTAATTCCAGTTGAAGCAGTTGCTTTTTTAAACATATTTCTAAACTGACTTTCTAAAATGCCGTAAGTATATTTAGCTTTTTGTTTTTCCATTAATTGCACTCCATATTCAGACTTCTTTCCTCTTCTTCTTTTATTGCCATGCTGACCTGGGGGATAATTTCTCTTTTCAAAAGATTTATCATCACCGAAAATTGCTTCACCAAATTTTCTAGCTATTTTTGTTTTTGGACCAGTATATCTTGCCATAATTTATTTATTTTTTTTTAGAGTGGTTATGAATTAAGGTCTTTTATCCTTCGAAAACCATTATTCTCTAGTTATACTTATTAATTTATATCTAAACTCTTCTTCGTTTTGGAGGTCTACATCCATTGTGTGGAGTTGGTGTTACATCCACTATTTCCATAACCTCAATACCTCCATTATGGATCGATCTAATAGCAGATTCTCTGCCATTACCTGGACCCTTAACGAAAACTTTAACTTTCCTTAATCCTGCTTCTTTTGCTACTGTAATAGCATCTTCTGCCGCCATTTGAGCTGCATAAGGAGTATTTTTCTTAGTTCCTCTAAAACCCATTTTACCTGCAGATGACCATGCAATAACATCTCCTTTTCTATTAGTTAGAGATATTATGATATTATTAAAAGATGCAGTTATATGTGCTTCTCCTATTGCTTCAACTACTACTTTTCTTTTTTTAGCGCTTGATTTTGCCATAATACTATAACATTATTTAGTTACTTTTTTCTTGTTTGCAACTGTTTTTCTTTTACCTTTTCTAGTCCTGGAATTATTTTTAGTTCTTTGCCCCCTAAGAGGTAGCCCTGTTCTATGTCTAATTCCTCTATAACATCCAATATCCATCAACCTTTTTACATTTAGTTGATTTTCTGATCTTAATTCACCTTCAATTGTATAACTACCAACAGCTTCACGAATTTTACTTATATCTGCATCAGACCAATCAGAAACTTTCTTGCTTTCGTCTACTCCCGCAGTAGATAAAATTTCCTCCGCTCTACTTCTACCTATTCCGAAAATATAGGTTAATGATATAACTCCTCTTTTATTTTTTGGTATATCTATACCTGCTATTCTTGCCATAATTAACCTTGTCTTTGTTTAAATCTTGGATTCTTTTTGTTAATTACATAAAGTCTCCCTTTTCTTCGTACAATTTTACAATCTGCACTCCTTTTCTTTACTGAAGCTCTTACTTTCATCGTATTAAAATCTATAAGTTATACGAGCCTTTGTTAAATCATAAGGACTCATTTCTAATTTTACTTTATCTCCTGGCAATAATTTTATATAATGCATCCTCATTTTACCAGAAATGTGAGCTGTAACAATATGCCCATTTTCTAATTCAACACGAAACATAGCATTTGATAATGCTTCAATTATTGTTCCTTCTTGTTCTATTGATGCTTGTTTTGCCATAATTAAATTATATTGCTGGTTTTCTATCCCTTCCTGCCTTCATTAAACCATCATAATGTTTATTTAATAAATATGAATTTACTTGTTGCATTGTATCAATAGCCACTCCTACCATAATTAATAGTGAAGTACCTCCAAAGAACAATGCCCACCCAGCCTGAATGTCCATAAATTTTAAAACAATTGCTGGAAAAACTGATATCAATGCTAAAAATATAGACCCAGGCAATGTAATCTGAGACATTATTCTATCAAGTAAATTTGTGGTGTCTGTCCCAGGTCTAACACCTGGAATAAACCCTCCGCTTCTCTTAAGATCATCAGCAATTTTATTAGTTGGTACAGTTATAGCCGTATAGAAAAATGTAAACACTATAATCAATAAACCAAATACTATATTATACCAAAGACCAAATATATCTGAAAATTGAGTTACCATAAATTGACCCACAGAAGTATCTTTCATAAATCCAACTCCACCAATCATACTTGGAACAAACATAAGTGCCTGAGCAAAAATTATAGGCATTACTCCTGATGCATTTAATCTTAGTGGTATATATTGTCTTGATCCAGCAACATTTTTTTCAAAACTACCAGATGCATTTCTTCTAGCATATTGAACTGCAATCTTTCTTACTGCCATTACTAGCATAACAGAGGCTAAAATAATAGCTATCCAAACAACAATCTCAACAGAAATCATTATAAGACCTCCATTTGATTCAGTTACTCTTGAAACCCATTCTTGAACAAAAGCTTGAGGAAGTGTAGCAATTATACCTACCATAATCAGTAAAGAAATTCCGTTTCCTATTCCTCTGTCTGTAATCTTTTCTCCCAACCACATTGCAAAAACACATCCCGTAACTAAGATCACTATTGATGAAAAATAAAATACTCCTCCTTGACCCAGTAAAAATGCTTCTCTAGGAATACCTAATGTTGGTAAAGCTGCTAAATAACCAGGTGCTTGAATCAAACAAATTCCTATTGTTAACCATCTAGTTATTTGAGTTATTCTCTTCTGCCCACTAGCTCCCTCTTTTTGAAGTTTTTGAAGGTAAGGAATTGCGATACCCATTAATTGCACAACAATTGAAGCAGAAATATAAGGCATTATTCCTAAAGCAAATACAGATGCATTTGCAAATGCTCCACCAGTAAATGCATTCAAGAGACCCAAAAGTCCCTGATCATCAAATGTTCCTGCTAATCCCCCCAGCTTACTCGCATCAATTCCAGGAAGAACTACCTGAGCACCAAATCTATATACAACTAACAGACCCATGGTTAGAATAATTCTATCCTTTAGTTCAGTTATTTTCCATATATTTTTTATGTACTCTATTATTTTCATTTAATAAATTATATATTAATTGCCTCTCCTCCAGCAGCTTCAATAGCAGCTTTTGCAGATGCAGTAAATTTATGTGCACTTATTTTAAGTTTTGCTTTAAGTTCTCCTCTCCCTAAAATTTTTACCAATTCATTTTTTCTTACCAATCTTAATTTTATCATAGAATCAAAATCTAAAGAACCCTTTACTTTTTTACTGTCAACCACAGTCTGAATAGTATCTAAATTAACTCCTTGATATTCTATTCTGTTTATGTTATTAAAACCAAATTTCGGAACCCTTCTTTGAAGTGGCATTTGCCCTCCCTCAAAACCTAATTTCCTTGAATAACCTGATCTAGATTTAGCCCCCTTATGGCCTCTAGTGGATGTACCTCCCTTTCCTGAGCCCTGGCCTCTACCTATTCTCTTACTATTCTTGTTTATCGATCCCTTTGCAGGTTTTAGATTACTTAATTCCATTTTATAAATTCTTTAATTTATGAACCATTAACAACTACTAAATGATTTACCTTTTTTATCATTCCTAGAATATTAGGTGTATTTTCATGTTCTACAGTCATACCTATTCTTCTTAATCCTAAAGATTCTAATGTTTTTTTCTGTTTTCCTGTTCTTCTAATAGAACTCCTTATTTGTGTTATCTTAATTTTAGCCATTAAATAATTTTTCTAATTTAATTCCTCTATTATGAGCAATAGTATGAGCATTCTTTAACTTTAATAAAGCGTCAAAAGTAGCTTTCACTACATTGTGTGGATTTGAAGATCCTTGTGACTTTGAAAGAACATCACGAACTCCAACAGCTTCCAATACTGTCCTTACAGCTCCACCTGCTATAACTCCTGTACCAGGTGCTGCAGGAATAATATTTACTCTTGCTCCTCCATATTTGCCTTTTTGCTCATGAGGTAACGTTCCTTTAACCAATGGAATCCTAACTAAATTCTTTTTTGCATCTTCAACTGCTTTTCCAATAGCACTAGCAACATCCTTAGATTTACCTAAGCCATAGCCAACAATACTATTTTCATCTCCTACTACAACGATAGCAGAAAACCCAAAGTTTCTACCACCCTTAGTTACTTTAGTAACTCTTTGAACTCCAACCAAACTATCTTTTAGTTCTAGTCCTTTTGGTTTTACTCTTTCTACGTTTTTATACTTTTGGTACATAATCTTAAAATTTTAATCCAACTTCTCTTGCTCCATCAGCTAAAGATTTTACTCTTCCATGATATAAATATCCTGATCGATCAAAAGATGCTTGCTTTACACCTTTTTTAATTGCTTTTTCTGCAATATCTTTTCCTACCAAAGAAGCTAGTTCAGTTTTATTAGCTTTAGCTTTAATAATATTTTTGTCTCTTGAAGATGAAGTTACTATTGTTTTTCCGTTAGAATCATCAATCAATTGAGCATATATCTCCTTATTACTTCTAAAAACTGACAATCTTGGGTTACTCTCAGTTCCTGAAATAATCTTTCTAATTCTATTTCTAATTCTAATTCTTCTATCTCTTTTTGATAATTTCATGTCTTTATTTATTATGCTGATTTACCAGCTTTTCTTCTTATATATTCTCCAACATATTTAATACCCTTACCCTTATATGGTTCTGGTTTTCTAAAGGATCTAATCTTAGCAGCTACTTGACCAACCAATTGCTTATCAAATGATGTTAGTTTGATTCTATGATTTTGACCCTTCTCTGAAATAGTTTCTATCTTTATCTCTTGAGCTAAATTCATAACAATATTATGTGAAAAACCAACTGCTAAATCTAGCTTTTGACCCTGAGCCTTAGCTCTGTACCCAACACCAACAAGCTCTAATTCCTTCATCCATCCTTTTGATACACCGATAATCATATTATTTATTAAAGCTCTATATAATCCATGTTTTGATTTATTTTCCTTAGATTCAGAGACTCTCTCAACAGTAATAATACCATTATCAATCTTGATTAGTACACCTGAAAAATCTTGCTCTAATTCTCCTAGCTTACCTTTCACAGAAATAATATTTTCTGTAACATCAATAGTTACATCTTCAGGTACTGATATTGGATTATTCCCTACTCTTGACATTTTATTTAAATTTTAATGTACATAACAAATTAATTCTCCCCCAACATTTTCCTTCTTGGCTTGCTTTACAGTCATAACTCCTTTAGAAGTAGATACAATTGCTATTCCCAAACCATTTAAAATCCTTGGCAAATCACTTGAATTAGAATATTTTCTTAATCCAGGTGTACTTATTCTTTGAATCTTAGTAATTACAGATTCATTGTCCTCTTTAGTATATTTTAAAGCTATCTTAATAACTCCTTGAATTTTAGATTCTTCAAACTTGTAGCTTAAAATATAGCCTTGATCAAATAATATCTTAGTTATTCCCTTTTTCAAATTTGATGCAGGGATAGAAACCACTTTTTTATTGGCTCTTGCTGCATTTCTAATTCTTGTTAAATAATCCGCTATAGGATCTGTATTCATTTTTTTAAATTTATATTATTACCAACTAGCTTTTCTAACTCCAGGTATTAAACCTTTATTAGCCATTTCACGAAATAAAACTCTTGAAATTCCAAAATTTCTTATATAGCCTTTTGGCCTTCCTGTTAATTTACACCTATTATGCATTCTAACTGGAGATGCATTTCTTGGAAGCTTTTGCAATCCTACAAAATCACCAGCCTCTTTTAACGCTTTCCTTTTAGCTGCATATTTCACTACAGTTCTAGCTCTTTTAACTTCACGAGCTTTCATTGATTCTTTAGCCATAGTTTTATTTCTTTGTTTTACTAATTTTATTCTTTTCTTTATTTGATTCCTCTTCTTTTTTTGAAGGTTCATCTTCAGCTGCAGGTTCTTCAACTACAGTTTCTTCAGCTACAGTTTCTTCAACTACAGGTTCTTCAGCTACAGGTTCTTTAGCTGCAGTTTCTTCAGCTGCAGGTTCTTCAACTACAGTTTCTTCAACTACAGTTTCTTCAGCTGCAGTTTCTTCAGCTGCAGTTTCTTCAACTACAGTTTCTTCAGCTGCAGTTTCTTCAGCTACAGGTTCTTCAACTACAGTTTCTTCAGCTACAGGTTCTTTCTTTATTTCCTTTACTTCTGATGTTTTTGGTTTATCATCAGGTTTTTTAAATGGTAATCCTAATTCACTTAAAAGTGACATAGCCTCTTTATCTGAATTAGCATTTGTAACAAATGTTATATCCATCCCAGATATCTTATTAATTTTATCAATATTAATCTCTGGGAAAATAATTTGTTCCGTAACTCCTAAAGTATAATTACCTCTTCCATCAAAACCTCCTGCTTTCACTCCTGTG
Organism: Flavobacteriaceae bacterium; assembly: GCA_018657955.1. Lineage (GTDB taxonomy): Bacteria > Bacteroidota > Bacteroidia > Flavobacteriales > Flavobacteriaceae. The sequence goes on from JABHWD010000011.1 coordinate 8,114, forward strand.
AAATCTCTTACTCTTGGAAGTGCTGCTGTAACAAGTCTATCAAGGAATTCATACATTCTCTCACCCCTAAGAGTTACTTTTACCCCAATTGGCATTCCTTTTCTAAGTTTAAAAGATGCAACATCTTTTTTTGACAAAGTTGCTATAGCCTTTTGACCAGAAATATTAGTAATTTCTTCTACAGCATGATCAATAAGCTTCTTATCATTAACAGCTTCTCCAACGCCTTTAGAAATAACAATCTTCTCAAGTCTAGGGACTTGCATAACATTGCTATATTCAAACTTCTTCCTTAAGTTTGAAACAATCGTTTCTTTATATTCTTTCTTTAATCTTGGTATATAATTCATAACTATATTACTTCATTAGATTTCTTAGAATATCTAATTTTATTTTCTTTTTCCATTCTATATCCAACTCTAGTAGCTTCACCTTTAGAAGTTATTAATGAAATATTAGATATATCAATAAATAACTCTTTTTCAGTTATACCTCCTTTTGGATTATTAGCACTAGGCTTATTATGTTTTTTAACCACATTAACCCCTTCAACAATAGCTTTATTTTTAGCTGCAACAACCTTTAGAACCTTTCCTTGATTCCCTTTTTGATTTCCAGCTATTACTTTAACTATATCGCCTGTTTTAATTTTTATTTTTTTCATCAATCAAATTTTATAAAACTTCTGGTGCTAAGGATGCTATTTTCATAAATTTTTTATCTCTTAATTCTCTAGCAACAGGACCAAAAACTCTTGTTCCTATCATCTCACCAGCTCCATCTAACAAAACACATGCATTATCATCAAACCTAATATATGAGCCATCTGTTCTTCTAACTTCCTTAATAGTCCTTACTACAACTGCTGTTGAAACAGCTCCTTTTTTAATTAAACCATTTGGAGTTGCATTTTTAATAGAAACAACAATTTTATCTCCAATAGAAGCATATCTTCTCTTTGTTCCTCCTAATACTCTAATAGTCAAAACCTCTTTTGCCCCAGTATTATCTGCTACTTTTAATCTTGATTCTTGTTGTACCATAATTTATTTAGCTTTTTCAATTATTTTTACTAACCTCCAACATTTAGACTTACTTATTGGTCTTGTTTCCATAATTTTAACTGTGTCACCAATGTTACAGTCATTCTTTTCATCATGTGCAACATACTTTTTTGTCTTTAATACATACTTCCCATACATAGGATGTTTTACTTTTTTTACTTCAGAAACAACTATAGATTTCTGCATTTTGTTACTGGTAACTTTACCAATACGTTCTTTTCTTAAATTTCTTTTTTCCATCATTAAATAGAATAATTATTTGGTTTCTCTATTGGTTATTTCAGTTATAATTCTAGCAATTGATCTTCTTAAAGATTTTATCTGAATAGGATTTTCCAAAGGAGAAACTGCATGAACCATTTTAAGCTCATTATATTTCGTTTTTTTTTCAACAAGCTGATCCTTAAGCTCTTCATTTGATAATTTTAATACTTCACTTTGATTCATATAATAAAAATTATGCTTCGTAATCTCTAGCAATTATTAATTTTGTTTTAACAGGTAGTTTTTGAGCTGCAAGTCTTAATGCCTCTTTAGCTACATCCAAAGAAACACCACCAATTTCAAATAGTATTCTTCCAGGTTTTACTACTGCCACCCAATATTCAACTGCACCTTTACCCTTACCCATACGAACTTCAAGGGGCTTTTTCGTTATAGGTTTATCAGGAAATATTTTTATCCATAAATGCCCTTCTCTTTTCATATATCTTGTAGCTGCAATTCTAGCCGCTTCAATTTGTCTAGAAGTTAAAAAATTAGAGTCTAGAGACTTGATTCCATACATTCCATTAGATAATCTATGGCCTCTTCCAGAATTTCCTTTCATTCTTCCTTTTTGAGCTTTACGATATTTTGTTTTCTTTGGTTGTAACATTTATACTAAAATATTTGCCTTTTTTTTATTAATTTCTTCTTCTTCTATTAGATTTACCTGGCTTTTTAGATAAACCAACTAATGGATTAAGATCTCTTTTACCATATACTTCTCCCTTCATAATCCAAACTTTAACTCCTATTCTTCCATATGTTGTATGAGCTTCAACCAGAGAATAGTCAATATCAGCTCTAAATGTTGATAAAGGAATCCTTCCTTCTTTAAAATGCTCACTTCTAGCCATTTCTGCTCCGTTTAATCTACCGCTAACTTGAATTTTGATTCCTTCTGCATTCATTCTCATAGATGCAGCTATGGCCATTTTAACAGCTCTTTTATAAGAAATTCTGCTCTCAATTTGTCTAGCTACACTGCTAGCAACTAATAAAGCATCTAGTTCTGGTCTTTTTATTTCATAAATATTTAACTGAACATCTTTAGATGTAATTTTTTTAAGTTCTTCTTTTAACTTATCAACTTCTTGTCCACCTTTACCAATTATAATTCCTGGCCTAGCAGTTGTAATAGTAACTGTAACAATTCTAAGTGTTCTCTCAATAATAACTCTAGAAACACTAGCTTTAACTAAACGAGCACGAATATATTTTCTAATTTTTTCATCTTCAGCTAGCTTATCACCATAATCATTACCACCATACCAGTTAGACTCCCATCCTCTGATAATCCCTAACCTATTTCCTATTGGATTTGTCTTCTGTCCCATTTAATTAATTAGTTTGAACATCATTATTTTTTGAACCTAATACTATCGTAACATGATTAGATCTCTTTCTTATCCTGTGGGCTCTTCCCTGCGGAGCCGTTCTCAATCTCTTTAACATTGAACCACTATCAACCTTTATCTCTGAAATAAACAATCCGGCATCCTCAACATTAGAATTTTCATTTTTTGTTTGCCAATTTGAAATAGCAGACAATAATAATTTTTCTAATTTTCTAGACGCTTCTTTTTCACTAAATCTGAAAATATTAAGTGCATTATCTATTTCCTTACCCCTAACTAAATCCGCAACTAAACGCATTTTTCTAGGAGATGTAGGACAGTTATTTAATTTAGCTGTAATCAAATTTTTTCTGCTTTCTTTAATATTTTCCGCCATTTTAGTTTTACGACTTCCCATAGTTTACTTATTACCTTTATTTCTAGCTCCAGCATGTCCTCTAAAGGATCTTGTTGGAGAAAATTCTCCTAATTTATGTCCAACCATATTCTCAGTTATATATACAGGAATAAATTGCTTTCCATTATGAACAGCTATAGTCTGACCAACAAAATCAGGTGTTATCATGCTAGATCTTGACCATGTCTTGATAACAGTCTTTTTGTTTCCTTCTATATTTTTTTCCACTTTTTTATTCAATTTATAATGAACAAATGGGCCTTTTTTTAATGATCTAGACATAATATTTTATTTATTTCTTCTTTCAATAATATATTTATTACTCTCTTTAGATTTAGATCTAGTTTTGAATCCTTTAGCAGGAATTCCTTTTCTTGATCTAGGATGACCACCAGACGCTCTTCCTTCTCCTCCACCCATTGGATGATCAACAGGATTCATTGCTACTGGTCTAGTTCTAGGTCTAATTCCTTGCCATCTTTTTCTACCAGCTTTACCTGATACTGTAAGTTGGTGATCAGAATTAGAAACCACACCAATTGTTGCATAACAGTTGGATAGCACCATTCTAGTTTCTCCTGATGGAAGTTTGATGGTTGAAAATTTTCCATCTCTTGCCATTAATTGAGCAAATGAACCTGCACTTCTTGCCATTGAAGCACCCTTTCCAGGTTTTAATTCTATACAAGAAATAACTGTACCTAAAGGAATTTTACTAAGAGGCAGTGCATTTCCTGGATTTGGAGATACATTCTCTCCAGAAACTACTTTTTGACCTGTTTTTAATTCCTTTTGTGCAATGATATATCTCTTTTCATCATCATCATACTTTAATAAAGCTATAAAAGCAGATCTATTAGGATCATATTCTATAGACATTACCTCAGCTGAAATATCAAATTTATCTCTATTAAAGTCAATAATTCTATACTTTTTTTTATGACCACCACCCTTATAACGCATAGTCATCTTACCTGTATTATTTCTACCACCAGTTCTTTTTAAAGGAACTAACAATGATTTCTCAGGCTTTGATTTAGTAATTGAATCAAATTCATTTACTACTCTAAAGCGTTGTCCAGGTGTTATAGGTTTTAATTTTCTTACTGACATTATTATTTTCTATTAAGCATTTGCATATAAATCTATTGATTCTCCTTCAGCCAATTGAATAATTGCCTTTTTTATTGCATTTGATTTTCCAAACTGTATTCCAGCCTTTGTATGTCTAATTCTTCTATCAGAACGAACATTAATAGTTCTTACTTTAAGAACTTTAACACTGTATGCTGATTCAACAGCTTTTTTTATTTGAACCTTATTAGCATTTTTTTCAACTTGAAAAGTATAACGATTGTTTAACTCACTATCGTTATTAGCTTTCTCTGTTATAATAGGTTTCATCAAAATACTCATTTCTTTTTATTTACTTATTTACTTAAATTAGTCTTTATCTCATTTAATGAGCTCTCTAAAAGCACTAGTTGATTAGCATTCAAAATCTTGTAAGTGCTTAATTCTGAGCATATTACAACATCTGAGCCCTTTAAATTTCGCGATGACAAATATACATTATTATTTGCTGCTCCAAAGACAAATAAAGATTTTTTGTCCTCTAGATTAAGTGCCTTAATAACAGAAACAAAATTTTTAGTTTTAACAGTGTCAAATTCAAAATCTTCTAAAACTGTTATAGCCTTATCTTTTGCTTTAATTGTTAAAGCAGATTTTCTGGCTATTTTTTTTAACTTTTTATTTAGTTTTAAATCATAATCTCTAGGTTGAGGTCCAAAAATTCTTCCACCACCTCTAAAAACACCTGATTTTATACTACCAGCTCTTGCAGTACCTGTTCCTTTTTGTTTTTTAATTTTTCTTGTACTCCCTGTTATCTCAGCCCTTTGTTTTGATTTATGAGTTCCTTGACGCTGATTTGCAAGATATTGTTTTACCTCCAAGTACAATGCATGATCATTAGGTTTTACTTCAAAAATATCTTTTGAAAGCTCTACCTTTCTGCCAGTGTCTTTACCTTTATAATCTAATACTGCTACTTTCATTATTTTTCTATAGTTAAATAAGAGTTCTTATGGCCAGGAACGCATCCTTTAAGTAATATTAAATTCTTTTCAGGCACTATCTTTAAAACTCTTAAATTCATAACTTTTATCTTATTTCCACCCATTCTTCCAGCCATTTTCATCCCCTTAAAAACTCTTGCAGGATAAGAAGCTGCTCCAATTGATCCAGGAGCTCTTAATCTATTGTGCTGACCGTGTGTTGCTTGTCCAACACCTGCAAAGCCATGTCTTTTTACAACCCCCTGAAATCCTTTTCCTTTCGAAATTGCAGAAACATCAACATATTCACCTTCTTGAAAGTGATCTACTCCTATACTATCACCAATTTTGTATTCCTTATCATAACCTTGAAATTCAATAACTTTTCTCTTAACAGTCGATCCGGCCTTTTTAAAATGACCTTTCTCAGCTTTTATAGCATTTTTCTCTGCCTTGTCATCGAAACCTAATTGAAGAGCACTATAGCCATCAATTTCCTCAGTTCTGACTTGGGTAACAACACAAGGGCCAGCTTCAATAACAGTACATGGGATATTCTTCCCACTGTCATTAAAAATGCTGGTCATTCCTATTTTTTTACCTATTAACCCAGACATAATATTTTAATTTAAATTTAACTTTATTTTAAAAATTTAGGGTCAAAAATAATTCAACCCTTAAATTATTTTTTTACCATTTTTCCTTTGCCAAACGCTCCGGACATGTTATCAGAATAAATTCTGATTTTTTTTGTCTTATACCTTAATCTCCACTTCAACACCACTCGGCAATTCCAACTTCATCAATGCATCAATAGTTTTTGAAGATGTGCTATAAATATCAAGCAATCTTTTATATGAGCTTAACTGAAATTGTTCTCTGGATTTTTTAAATACATGAGGCGATCTTAAAACTGTAAAAATTTTCTTATGAGTAGGTAATGGAATTGGTCCATTTACCACAGCACCTGTACTCTTAACAGTTTTAACAATCTTCTCAGCAGAATTATCTACCAGATTGTGATCATATGATTTAAGCTTTATTCTAATTTTATGACTCATAACTTATTATTAAACTTCAATGATTCCTTTTGCCTTTTTAATTACCTGATCTGAAATACCAGAAGGAGTTTCAGCATAATGAGAAAATTCCATTGTAGAAGTAGCTCTACCAGATGATAATGTTCTCAATGAGGTTACATATCCAAACATTTCAGATAATGGAACATCAGCCTTAACAACTTTAGCGCCAGCTCTGTCACCCATATCATTTACTTGTCCTCTTCTTCTATTTAAATCTCCAACTATATCTCCCATATTTTCTTCAGGAGTAATCGCTTCTAATTTCATTATTGGCTCCATAATTACAAATCTTGCCAATTTAGCAGATTCTCTGAATCCAATCTTTGCTGCAAGCTCAAATGATAATTGATCAGAATCAACATCATGATATGAACCATCCTTTAAGGTAACTTTCATAGAATCAACTTCATAACCTGCTAAAGGACCATTAGCCATTGCAGCTTTAAATCCTTTCTCTACGGAAGGAATAAATTCTTTTGGTACATTTCCACCTTTTATTTTTGAAATAAATTCCAGTCCAGGTTTTCCTTCCTCAGCTGGCTCAATAGTAAATGATATATCAGCAAATTTACCCCTACCACCAGACTGTTTCTTGTAAACTTCTCTATGATCAGCTATTTGCGTAATTGCCTCCTTATACTCAACCATAGGTTCTCCTTGGTTAACTTCCACTTTAAACTCCCTTCTTAATCTATCTACAATAATATCTAAATGAAGTTCTCCCATTCCAGAAATAATCGTTTGACCAGAGGCCTCATCTGTTCTTACTGTAAATGTAGGATCCTCTTCAGATAGTTTTGCCAATGCCATTCCTAATCTATCAATATCTGCCTTAGTTTTAGCCTCTACTGCAATACCTATTACAGGATCAGGGAAATCCATACTCTCAAGAACTATTGGAGCATTTTCTACAGATAAACTATCACCTGTTTTTATATCTTTAAAACCTACTGCAGCTCCAATATCTCCTGCTTCTATAGAATCTATTGCGTTCTGTTTATTTGAATGCATTTGATATATTCTAGAAATTCTTTCTTTTTTATTAGATCTATTATTCAAGACATAAGATCCTGCAGGTAATTTTCCAGAATAAACTCTAAAAAATGCTAATCTTCCAACAAAAGGATCAGTAGCAATTTTAAATGCCAAAGCAGAAAAAGGTTCATCAACTGAAGGTTTTCTTGAAATTTCTTCATCATTTTTAGGATTAATTCCTACAATTGCCTCTTTATCAACAGGAGATGGTAAATACCTGCATACAGCATCTAATAGAAACTGGACTCCTTTATTTTTAAAAGCTGAACCACAAATCATTGGAATAATAGACATGTCCATAACTCCAGCCCTAAGAGCATTGTGAATTTCATCTTCAGTAATTGAATCCTCATCTTCCATAAATTTTTCAAGAAGATTTTCATCATACGTAGCAACTTCCTCTATTAATAATGCTCTATATTTTTTTGATTTTTCCTTAAGATTCTCTGGGATATCAATAACATCAAACGTGGCCCCCATAGATTCTTCATCCCAAATAATCGCTCTATTTTTTATAAGATCTACAATTCCCTTGAAATCTTCCTCTTCACCTATGGGTAGTACAATAGGAACAGCGTTAGAACCAAGCATTTCCTTAACTTGTTTACAAACCATTTGAAAATTAGATCCCTGTCTATCCATTTTATTGACAAATCCCATTCTTGGAACTTTATAATTATCCGCAAGTCTCCAGTTTGTTTCAGACTGAGGTTCTACCCCATCAACAGCACTAAATAAAAAAACAAGACCATCAAGAACTCTTAATGATCTATTAACTTCTACTGTAAAATCAACGTGACCTGGAGTATCAATAATATTCATATGATACGAGTTAGAATCATCAGTAGGTTCCCCATTTTCAGTTGGAAAATCCCAATTACAAGTTGTTGCAGCAGAAGTAATTGTTATACCTCTTTCCTGTTCTTGTTCCATCCAATCCATTGTAGCTGCACCATCATGTACTTCTCCAATTTTATGAGAAACACCTGTATAATACAAAATCCTTTCTGTAGTAGTTGTTTTCCCTGCATCAATATGTGCAGCAATACCTATATTCCTTGTATATCTTAAATCTCTTGACATAACTAAAATCTAAAATGTGAAAATGCTTTATTAGCTTCTGCCATTCTATGAGTATCGACTTTTTTCTTTACAGCAGCTCCTTCTTCTTTAGATGCAGCTAAGATTTCTGATGCAAGCTTTAAAGCCATAGATTTTTCATTTCTTTTTCTAGAAAAATTTATTAGCCATTTCATAGCAATAGAAATTTTTCTATCTGATCTAATTGGTGTAGGAATTTGAAATGTTGCGCCACCAACTCTTCTACTTCTTACCTCAACATGAGGCATAACATTTGACAATGCATCTTTCCATATCTCTAAAGCAGCCTTCTTCTCTTCTCCTTCACCAGGATTTTTTAATTCAACAGCATCAATAGCATCATAGAAAATTTTATAGGCAACTGATTTTTTTCCACTCCACATCATCATATTAACAAATCTAGTAACGAGTTCATCGTTAAATCTAGGATCTGGTAATAAAGGTCGTATTTTTGCCTGTTTTTTTCTCATTTATCTGATTCCTTGATTATTTTTTTGGCTTTTTCGCACCGTATTTAGATCTTCTTTGTGTTCTTCCTTCAACACCTGCTGTATCCAAAGCTCCACGAATAATGTGATATCTAACGCCAGGTAAATCCTTAACTCTTCCTCCTCTAACTAATACTATTGAATGTTCCTGCAAATTATGTCCTTCTCCAGGAATATAAGCATTAACCTCATTACCATTTGTTAACCTAACCCTAGCAACTTTTCTCATAGCTGAATTTGGCTTCTTTGGAGTAGTAGTATATACACGAGTACATACGCCTCTCCTCTGAGGACATGAATTCAAAGCAGCCGATTTGCTTTTCTTACTAAGCTTGGCTCTTCCTTTTCTTACTAATTGCGATATAGTTGGCATATAGCATGTATTTTTTTATTCCCTAATCTTCTCGAGAAGGCGTGCAAAGGTAAAAATTAAAATCAATTATTCAAATGTTCCTTCTTAAATTTTATATGTTTTTTTAAATATTTTTACTATTTATATTAAAATCAAAAAATATTCGTTAGGTCAATAGATAAGAATCGATGAAAATAAAAATCACATTTTTTGTTTTACTATCCTTAATTTCAGCTACTACTTTTTCACAAAGACTAAGTCTTGAGATTTATTCCAATGTTATTGAAGAAAATAAATTACTCTCAACAATAGATTATAATAAGAATTTCAATTCGAATAAAGAATTAATAGAAGAAGTTGAGAAAATAGTTAAAAATCTACAAAAAATTGGATTTATCAAGGCAAGTATTGAGAGTATTAAAGAGATTAGGGGCAATAAATATTCAGCTGAATTATCAATAAAGAGAAAATATAGAAATATATACGTCTTAGGGCTTGATTCAATGAGCTTAAAAGGTTATAAAAATTATATAATAATTGATAAAAAAAATTATCTTAAAATACCAATTACCAATATTCAAGATTTTTTTGAAAAATTAAATCAATTTATATCTGTTAAAGGATTTCCATTTAATTCAGCAAAATTTAGAAATATAGAATCATTTGATAAAGATAACCTAAAAGCTATAATTGAAATAAATTATGAAAAAGAAAGAAAAATTGACAAAATAGTAATCAAAGGATATGAAAAGTTTCCAAAATCATATTTAAAGCATCTTTCCAAATACAAAATTGGAAATAGAATTAATTTAGATGATATTCGAGACAAAAGTGAGTTATTAAATCAGCTAGGGTTTATAAAACAAACAAAAAAACCAGAAATTCTATTTACAAATGATTCAACAATTATCTACTTGTATATTGAAAAAAAGAAAAAAAATAGCTTTGACGGGTTTCTTGGATTTTCAAATGATGAATTAGATAATAATATCCAATTACAAGGCTATTTAGATTTTGAGCTTGTAAATAACTTTAATTTCGGAGAAGAGATAGAATTTTTATACAAGAGTGAAAAAAATGCTGATAGAATATTAAAAACTGATATTAACCTTCCATACATATTTTCAAGTCCAATAGGAATAAATATCGGATTGATTTTAACAAAAAAAGATTCAACATTTGTATCCAATGAGCAGTTTATAAATTTATTCTATAAGAACTCTAAAAATCATAAATTTTCATTAGGTATACGCTCAATAAATTCTGATGAGCAATTACAAATACAAAATTCAGAATTTGAAGATTTTGAGACTCTCTATAAAGATTTTCAGTATGAGCATGTGAAATTAAATCAAAATAATCTGCTATATCCAGTTAAAAATGAAGTGTTTTTTAAAATATCTCAAGGAAAAAGAATTTCAGAAGAGCAAGAAAATGAACAGCTTTATATAAATATGGATTTTGCTAAAATTTTTGATTTTGGATCAAAAAATAGCATTTTTTTAAATTTCAAATCTGAAATCCTAAAATCTGATACATATTTTACTAATGAATTACCGAGATTTGGAGGGGCAAAATCAATAAGAGGTTTTGATGAGAACAGTTTATTTTCAAATAAGTACTTTCTTTTAATTTCTGAGTATAGATTCAGGCTAAACAACACCATATATATTAATAGCATATTTGATCTAGGTAATTTTGAAAACAAAATAATAAATACTAGTGCTAATATATATGGTGTTGGTATAGGTGTTGGCCTTCTTACTAAAGGGGGATTATTTACCTTAAATTATGCTAATGGATCTAATTGGAAAGACAAAATTGACTCAAAAAACTCTAAAATTCATATAACTTTCAGGTCTTTTTTCTGATTACTTAACCTGTAAAACATAAAAAAAACATAAGTTTTTGTTGATTTGTTTTGTTTTATTAACATTTTATTGTGATTTTTGCAGTTGGACTAATTCAAATAAATTAATAAAATGAAAACAAAGTTTAGTGGAATTTTGACGCTTATACTAGCGTTAGTCGCGCAACTAACGTTTGCGCAAGGAACAGTTTCAGGAAATGTTTCTGATGATTCAGGAATGTCTGTAGCTGGAGTAAATATTGTTGTTCAAGGGACAACAACGGGAACTCAGTCAGATTTTGATGGTAATTATAGCATCATGGTTGACGAGGGAGCTGTACTATCATTTACATATGTTGGCTATACTGCTGTTACAGTAACAGTTGGTTCATCCAATACAGTAAATGTTACTATGAGCGAAGACGTTGCTCAACTTGAAGAAATAATCGTTACGGCACTTGGTATTAAGAGAGGAAAGAAAGCTCTTGGTTATGCCGTTAGTGAAGTATCCGGTGAAGAAATGGAAGGAAGAACTGAAGGTGACGTTGCTAGAGTATTATCTGGTAAGGCATCAGGTGTAAATGTCACTTCTCAAGGTGGTACATCTGGTTCTGCAACTAATGTTGTTATTAGAGGTTATACTTCTATTAACGGTAACAACCAGGCATTATTCGTAGTTGACGGAGTACCTTTTAGTAGTGAAACAAATGCACAAGGTGGTTATGTTGGTGGTAATATTGGTTCTACAAGATTTTTAGATCTAGATCCAAATAACATTGCTAGTGTTAACGTTCTTAAAGGTTTAGCAGCAGCTACACTTTATGGAACAGCTGGTAAAAACGGTGTAGTTGTAATAACAACAAAATCTGGTTCTCTAGGCCCTAAAGGACCTTCAAAAACAGAAATTACTATTAATCAATCTTACTTTGTTAATGAGATTGCATCAATGCCAGAATATCAAAATATGTACGGTGGTGGTTTCGACCAATCATTCGGATGGTTCTTCAGTAACTGGGGACCAGGTTTCCATAGAGATGGCGTTGACGGATGGGCAAATGACCCAGCTGGAACTATTGTAGATACTGACGGAGTTGGAACTGTAGAGCATCCTTATGGATCAGGTGCATTCCTTAATGCATTTATGGGTGGTAATAACGTATTAAATGCAGAATATACTGGTCAGCGTTATGCATGGAAACCTTACGAAAGTGTTGAGAATTTCTTTAGATCAGGTGGTGTTTCTAACACATCTGTTAATATAAGAGGTGCATCAGACGACGGTAAAGTTTCGTATAATGTAAACTGGGGTAACCTTGATGAAAAAGGATTTACACCTGGAAATGCGCTTAAAAGAAATACAATTTCTATTGGTGGACGTGCTGAGTTAAGTAACAAGTTTACTATTAGTGGTTCTATGAACTACAGTAATACTCACATGGTATCTCCTCCAGTTGCTTCTTCTAGAGGTAACGGTACATTGGGATGGTCAACATTTGGTAACGTATTCTTTACGCCAAGAAACGTTGACTTAGTAAATTTACCATGGGAGATTCCTGAAAATGGTGGTAGTATCTACTATAGAAATGGTAACGATATCATAAACCCAAATTGGTCAGTTGCAAACTCTCAAGGTGGTCAAAACACTAATAGAGTATTTGGTACTGCAAGTTTAACTTATGATATTGATGATAATATGTCTCTTACTTATCGTGCTGGTATTGACTGGTATAATGAGAGAAACAAATCATATTCTAACAAAAATGGTGTAAACTTTAACCAAGCTGTTTACGGTTATCTTAATACATGGGATAACAATGTAACTGTCTGGAATCATTATGTTGGATTAAATGGTAGTGCTGATGTAAGTGATGAAGTAGGAGTTACATGGACAGTTGGAGCTGAATCAAAAATGAGAAATTACGATCGTGAAGGTGTTGCAAGTAGCGGACAGATTGTATTTGGTGTGATTCAACACTTTAACTATGAGAATCAAACACCTATGTCATACCATGGTCATCAAAACACTTTAGGTGTATTTGGTAACGTGGATGTAGATTATAGGGATTTCTTATTCGTTTCAGTATCTGCTAGAAATGACTGGGTTTCTAACCTACCTACAGAAAATAATAGTATGTTCTATCCAAGTGCAAGTGTTTCATTCTTGCCTACATCAATGGATGAAAGTATTAAGTCTGATGACTTAACATACTTAAAGATAAGAGCTGGTTATGGAACATCTGCTGGTTTTCCAGGTGGTTATCCTACAGTTAATAGTGTATCACAATCCACTAATCAAAATGGTGGTTTAAATGGTGGTGTTACTACTAACTCTGTAAGTGACTTCCAGGCTAACCCAGATCTTAAACCAGAATTACTTTCAGAACTTGAAGTTGGAGTTGATGCTAGAGTTTGGGGAAATAGAGTTGGAATTAATGCTTCTTGGTTTTCAAGAACAAGTAATGACTTAATTGTATACAAACCTCTTCCAACATCAACTGGTTTTACTAACACTCAAGCTAACATTGGTAAGATTGAAGGTGACGGTATAGAAGTTGATCTTGATTTAGAAATGTTTGATATCATCCCTGTTAATGTGGATGGTCTTAGCTGGAATGCAAGAGTTAACTTTTCTACAAGTTCAGCTATTGTAACAGAGCAATCAGATGATCAAATTATCTATGGTGGTTCTACTGCTACTTGGTTAGGTGGTAATGCTGCTATCGAAGGTGAGCCTTTAGGTGTTATCGTTGGTAATAGAATCGAAAGAGATGATAATGGAAATATGGTTGTTAACGCTTCAGGTAACTACGGTTCAGAAGATGTTATGGCAATCGATGCTAACGGAAATGAAGTTCCTCTAGGAACAGATGGTTCAAGAACAATTACGCCAATTATTGGTAATCCTGAACCAGATTATGTTATGAATGTTATAAATACTTTAAAGTATAAAGACTTTACGCTTGGATGGCAATTAAGCCATACAGCCGGTGGAGATATAGTAGCTAAAACAGTTGCTACATTATTAGGTCGTGGTGGAATCGTTACTGACAGAAAGAATACATTTATTCTTCCTGGTGTACTAGCTGATGGTTCTCCTAACAACCTGCAAGTAAACAACTCATCTTATTATTTCAATAATGTGTTGTTTGGTCCACTTGAAATGTCTGTCTATGACGGTTCTGTTATGAGACTTCAAGAAGTATCATTATCATGGTCAGTTCCACAAAAGATGTTAGATAGTACACCATTTGGTGCATTATCTCTAACAGCTACTGGATTTAACCTATGGCATGATGCTTATAATGTTCCTGATGCTACTAATTACGATCCTAATGTTGCAGGTACCGGTGTCGGTAATGCAAGAGGTTGGGACTTCCTTAATGGACCTAGTTCAAAAAGGTGGGGTGTTAGTCTTAAAGCATCATTTTAATAACGTTTAAATTAAATAAACTAAAATTATAATTATGAAAAGAATATTTAAATATTTAATAATGATGGTCTTAGCGTCTGCTACGATGTTCTACTCATGTGAAACCATGGAATTAGAAGATCTTGCAAGCCCTAACTCACTATCTCCAGATCTAGCGGATGCTGATCTGTTATTAAACAATATCCAAATAGGCTTCCTTAGTGCGATGCAGGGTATGCAGGGGAATGGTGCCGCATTAGGAAGAGTAGACTATATGGGTGGTAGAGTATACTATAACAATTTTGGTAGTGGAACTATAAGCGGTGCTTGGTATCAATTATATGCTAGCATTATGCCAGATATTGCCGCTATTGAAGGTTTAAATGGTGAAGAGAATTTATTGGCTTTCCATCTAGGTATTTCAAAAGCAATGGCTGCTCATATTATGATGGGTATTGTTGATTCTGTGGGAGATATTCCATGGGCTGAAGCAAATAACCCTGCTGAGTATCCTAGCCCAAGTGTTTCTGATGATGCAGATGTTTATGCTGCTGCATTAGCAATGCTAGATGAAGCTCAAGGATATCTTAATGCTGCTGGTGGTGGTAATGACTTTTACTACGGAGGAGATGCTTCTAAATGGACAAAATATGTTAACACTTTAAAAATGCGTGCTAACCTTACAACAGGTAATTATGCTGCTGCATTAGCTCAGACAAATGTTATTGAAACTGCTGCTGATGATTTAGAGTTTAGATATGGTTCGCAAGAATTACAACCAGATACACGTCACCCTTGGTATGCGTCTGACTATCAAACTACTGGTGCTAATATCTATCAATCATCTTGGTTAATGGATCTTATGGATGGAGATATAAATGACTGGTATGCAACGACTGTAACCGATTGGGCTGCTGGAGATTTCCCAATTAATGATCCTAGAAGAAGATACTACTTCTACAGACAAACTACTATGACGCCAGGTAATAATCAAATGATTAAAGCTTTTGGTTCTGTTTATATGTACCCATATGATTGGGCTGGTGATTCATCTAATGGTGAAACACTTCAATGTTCATTACAAGATCAACCATTCCATTTAGAGTTTACTCCTGATGGAGATAATTCTTTTGGTGATGGAAGATGGTGTTCTAATTTTATAGGATACTGGGGTAGACATCACGGTAATGATGAAGGTACACCTCCTGATGGGTTTACTAGAACTGCTTCAGGGGTTTATCCTTCTGCTGGTAGCTTTGATAATTTAGATGATATCGGTGATTATGATAGTGTTGGTTCATTAGGTGGACTTAATGCTCTTGCTGGTCAAGTTTGGCAAGGAAATGGTGGTGGTGGAGCTGGTATTTGGCCAATCTACTTATCATCATATGTTAAGTTTATGAAAGCTGAAGCTGCTTTATCTTCTGGTGATGCTGCTATGGCTGCAATGTACATGGAAGCTGGAATGAATGAATCAATTACGAAAGTAATGGGCTTTTCATCTGTTGATGCATTAGCTGATTCAAGTCATTTCCCTACTTCAGGTGATGTAGCTGCTTTTGTAGCTGATGTAATGGCTAAATTCAACGCTGCTCCTTCTACATCTGCGTTAGATGGATTAGGATGGCCAGTTGAAAAAGATAAAATGGATATACTAGGTGAGCAATATTTTGTTGCTATGTATGGTGGTGCGAACGATGCATGGAACTTCATGAGAAGAACTGGACACCCAAGAACGGTTTCTAGAGGTCTTATGGACAACAATGAATCAGGAGCTTTCCCAAGAACTGGTACTTATCCGTCAAGTGAAATAAGCGCTAATCCTAACATCTTACAGAGACAAGACAATAATACCCTTGTCTTCTGGGATTCGGGAACAACTGTAATTTCTAATTAAAAAAATGAAAACTATGAGAAATATATTTAAATTTTTATTTGCTTCTTTATTTGTAGTAACTTTTTCTTGTGTTGATAGTGAAAACACTATTGATGCAGTTCTAGACTATGAAACTGGAGCGGTACTAAGAACAATTTCAGTGAATAACGCTGTCTTGAATTCTAGTGATGCTTCAAGTACATTTAATGTAACTGTAGAGGAACAAGATGAAGAAGATGGTGCTCTATTTAAACAAGTTAATGTTTACTGCCAACTAAAGGATCTTACTGACGGAAACGATAGTACGGACTTTGTGTTAGTAACATCAATAGATGCTAGTACTTTTTCTACAGGACCTGTAGGACTTCCTAGAGGAGATGTTGTTATGACATTCGGTGATGCTGCTGCTGCAATGGGCGTTGGCCCTAGCCAGTACTCACCTGGTGATGTATTTGTTGTTGGATTAGAAGTTGAATTAACAGATGGAAGAACATATGATTGGACATCTGCTGCTGGTATTATTACTGGTGGATTCTTCTCTTCTCCGTTCAAGTACAATGCTCTATTAACTTGTTCGCCAATGCCTGGAGATTATACAGTCTTTATGATTGACTCTTATGGTGATGGGTGGCAAACTACTTCAGGTGGTGACGGTGGTCAAGGACTTGAAATCAATATGGATGGTGTAATTACCTCTGTAGCTATGTGCTCTATGTGGGGAACATATGATTTCACTTGTACTCAGCCAAATGCTGCATATACTGAAGCTACAGCAATTGTAACTATTCCTGCTGGAACAGAGTCTGCTTTATGGACATTCCCTGGAGATTACTACGCTGAGATAGGGTTTAGTATTACTGGCCCTAATGGGCAAGTTGCTTATTCTGCTCTTGACCCTGGTACTGCTACTGTTGGATTACTTCCAGTAGCGATTTGTGCTCAGTAATCACAGAGTAACTGAATAATAAAAAAAAGAGCTTTATTTTAATAAAGCTCTTTTTTTTATCTTTATCCCTTAATAAAATCAGATAATGAGAATTAAATACGGGATATCTTTTCTACTACTATTTCTTTTCTATACCTGTGAAACCAATACAGGTGATACACATCTATCTTCTGAATCATATAATAACTATGTAAAAGTTCCCAGTTCTGTCAGTGGAATTGATTTTATTAATAAAATTGAGCATAATTTAGCTTCTAAAGCAAATTTATTCGATTACGACTACTTTTATAACGGCTCTGGCGTTGGTATAGCAGATTTTAACAATGATGGCTTAAAAGACGTCTTTTTGTGCGCAAATCAAGTTCAGAATAGGCTTTATTTGAATAAAGGTGATCTTACCTTTGAAGATATTACTATAACAAGTAATATTAATTTAAATAAAGGCTGGTCAAGCGGGGTTACATTTGCAGATATAAATCAAGATGGTTGGATAGACATATACATTTCTCAAGGAGGTCCTTATCAGAAGGAGAAACGAAAAAATTTACTTCTTATCAATCAGGGAGACCTAACCTTTAAAGAAAAAGCTGCAGAATATGGACTCGATGATTCAGGGATAAGTACTCAATCAGCATTCTTTGATTATGATAAGGATGGAGATCTAGATTGTATTGTAATGAATGAAAGTGACTATTATGGACTTGATCCTGTAAGATTTTACAAATTATTTGAGAATAAAGAACGTCTAAAAAATAATTCTTCACACCTGTATGAACAAAAAGATGGAAAATTTATTGATATAACTGAAAAAGCAGGCCTTTTGAAGCCAAGTTTTGGTCTTGGATTATGCGTTAGTGATTTAAATAATGATAACTGGTTAGATATATATATAGCCAATGACTACTATGTCCCGGACGCAATGTATATTAATAATGGTAATGGCACATTTACAGATAAGATAAAGAGCGCTACAAAACAAATATCATTTTATGGAATGGGAGTAGATATTGCAGATATCAATAATGACAACTTAAAGGATATCTATGTTCTTGATATGGCCTCAAGTGATCATGTAAGATCAAAAACCCTTATGGCTTCTATGAATACATCTAATTTTGATCTGATAACAAAAAAACTAGATCTCCATTATCAATACATGTTTAATTCTCTTCAACTTAATCTTGGCAACAACACTTATCATAATATTGCACAGCACTTAAAACTTGCTAAAACAGATTGGAGTTGGGCTGGACTTATATTTGATCATGATAATGATGGACTTGAAGATATATTGGTAACCAATGGATATAGAAGATATGGATCTGATAATGATTCTAGGATAAAAATAAACCAGGAAAAAAAATTATACAATGGAAAAGTTCCTCTAGAAGTAAAAGAAGAATTATACAATGCTCTTCCATCAGAAAAACTAGCAAATATTCTCTATAAAAATACAGGTGATTTAAAATTTAAAGATATTTCTGAGTTTTCTGATCTAAAAGAACCAACATTTTCTAATGGTGCTGTATATTCAGATCTAGATAATGATGGTGATCTAGATCTTATAATTAATAATATTGATCAAGAAGCCTTTGTTTTTAGAAATACTTCAAGAGAGAAAAAATTGGGGAACTTCATAAAAGTAGTTACTAAAGGAAATACTTCAGAGAACTTTGCCAAAGTAACTATTAAATATGATGAAATAATAAAAACAAAAGAATCAAAACGAGTAAGAGGATATTTATCAGCTGTGGATAATGATATTCATTTTGGACTTGGAGATAGAAAGAGTATAGATTCTCTAATAATTCAATGGAATTCTGGTAAAATAGAAAAATTGGCAAATCTAGAAGCAAATCAAACAATTGAGCTATCTGAAGAAAATGCGTCTGTAAATAAAAATTTAAATAATGGGAATAACTATTGGTTTAATAAGAGTGATTCAAGTCAATTGAATTATACCAATATAGAAAATGAATTTAATGACTTTGAAAAAGAAATACTTCTCCCCTTTAAACAATCTACCCTGGGACCATCAGTTACATCAGGTGATGTAAATAATGATAATCTAGAAGATATTTTTATCGGAGGATCTAAAGGGCAAGCTGGACAATTATTTATTCAAATAAATAATCATTATGAAAAAAAATTAAACAGAGTATTTCTTGAAGATGCAAATTATGAAGATATGGAGTCCATTTTTATTGACATTGACAGCGATAATGATCAGGATTTATATGTAGTAAGTGGCGGAAATGAGTTTAATCAGAGATCTGAAAACCTAAAAGATAGAATATATCTAAATGATGGCAATGGAAATTTCTCTAGAAGCAATCAATCAGAAATATCAGATTACACAATCAGTGGTAAAACAGTGTCTAAAATAGATTTTGATCAAGACGGTGATCAAGATTTGATTATAGGAAACAGAATTATACCTCAAAAATATCCATTACATGAAC
Organism: Flavobacteriaceae bacterium; assembly: GCA_018657955.1. Classification (GTDB taxonomy): domain Bacteria; phylum Bacteroidota; class Bacteroidia; order Flavobacteriales; family Flavobacteriaceae. The sequence continues at coordinate 27,857 of JABHWD010000011.1, forward strand.
CCTCAATAATATATGAAAACATTAATGGTAAATTTAAAAATGTAACTTATAAAATTGCTCCTGAATTTGAAAATTTTGGAATAGTAAATAAAGTTATTACAACAGATATAAATAACGATGGATGGGAGGATTTTATTTGTGTAGGAGAATGGACAAATATTGGAATATTCATTAATAATAAAGGTAGCTTTAAGAATGTGTCAAATCAGAGTAATCTTGAAGATCTCTATGGGTGGTGGTTTGATATTCAAGAGACAGACGTGAATAATGATGGATATAAGGATTACATTATTGGAAATATAGGCACAAATTCAAAATATAAAACCAATAAAACAAAGCCTCTTAAGGTGTTTGCAGATGATTTTGATAATAATGGGACGCATGATTTAGTTTTAAGCTATGAATATAAAAATCAATATGTTCCTCTAAGAGGTAAGGAATGTTCTACTCAACAAATGCCATTTATTGGAGAAAAAATTCCAACATTTAATGAATTTGCTACTGCAAGTATTGAAGATATATATGGTGAAGTTATAACAAGCGCATATACGAGAAAAGTAACTGAATTCTCATCATTATTACTCTTAAATAATGGTGATTTAACATTTAGGGTAAATAAACTACCAGAGCTAGCTCAAACAATCCCAATACTTTCAAGTGATAAATATGACATAAATCAAGATGGATATGAAGATATAATAATTGGTGGGAACATTTATAATACAGAAGTAGAGACACCAAGGCTTGACAATCAATTTGCATTAGTCTTACTATCAAATAAAAAAGATAATTACATAGCAATTGGACCAGAAAAAACTGGATTGTATACAAATGGAAATACAAAATCACTAAAAATAGTTAAAGGTGAAAAACCTATACTAATAATTGCAAATAATAATGGTGATTCAGAAGTATTTCAGATAAATATTGAAAAATAAAAACACTATACAAATAAATACATAATTCATAATAGTATAGAGTTGAAACAGATAACAATTAAATAAAATAAATGGAAAAAGGGTTAGATATATATGGAATTCGAGCTGTGATTGAAGCCATTAAATCTGGGGATAAAACAATAGATAAAATATTTATTCAAATTGGATTGACAGGAAGATTAATTAATGAACTTGAGGCTCTTATTAGAAAAAATAAACTAAAATCATCCTATGTTCCAACACAAAAACTAGACAAACTATCAAAAAAGAATCATCAAGGTGTAATTGCTAGAATTTCTCCAATTGAGTTTTATGAGCTTCAGGAAATTATGGAGAAAATAGAAGATAAAAAAGATGCATTAATATTAATCCTTGACCAAATTAATGACGTAAGAAATTTTGGGGCAATAATTCGTACAGCTGAAGTATCAGGAGTAGATGCAATTATAATTCAAAACCAATCATCTGCACCAATCAACGCCGATACAGTAAAAACAAGTGCAGGAGGAGTTTTTAACGTTCCTATTTGTAAAGTAAGCCACATAAAAGATGCTATTTACCATTTAAAATCTTCAAAAATATCGGTTATAGCAACTAGTGAAAAAGCAGAAAAAAATATTTATGATCTATCACTAAAAAAGTCTGTTGCAATCATTATGGGATCTGAAGAGAGAGGAATAAGCTCGTCCGTTCTTAAATTATCTGATGAAATGGTTAAATTACCAATATTTGGAAAAATTGAATCACTAAATGTTTCTGTAGCAACTGGAATTTTTCTATATGAGGTAATAAGGCAAAGAATATAAATTACTCTATAAATAACTGCTCAAATCAGATAAATTATTTACCGAAATGATATTATCATTAGGATCAATGTTGTGATAATTAAATAAAATTGCATTTACTCCCACATTAATAGCGCCTAATATATCTGCCTGATAGCTATCCCCGATCATTAATGAGTTAGAATTTATTGCATTTGCCTTTTTTAAAGCGTAATCAAATATTATTGGACTAGGTTTTTTATACCCTACTTCTTCAGAAATTGTAATTGTTTTAAAATATTTAGCAATTGTTGATTTTTCTAATTTCTTTTTTTGAACTTCCTTAAAACCATTAGTAATTATATGCATGCTATATTTATTTTCTAAATATTCTAATATTTCTATTGCACCTGGAATTAAGTGATTAAAATCAGACAAGTAATCTATATAATCAAAGGAGAGTTTTCTTATCATACTATCCCCTACTTCAATTTTTAGTTTCTTAAATGTATCTGCTAGCCTATAAAACCTTAATTTTTCCTTTGATATCTTATTTTCTCTATACAAGTCCCAATAATTAGTATTAATAGGATGATATGCCTCTAAAAATACATCTATATCAATCTCTAATTCATTTAGATTAAAAATTTTGATAAAAGTTAGATTAGAATTCTTGTCAAAATCCCATAGAGTATGATCTAAATCAAAAAATATGTCTGTTATATTGTCTTTATTCATAAATAAATTTACTTGTTCATAAGATCATTTATTAGTCCTAGATCAATTCCTTCAAATTTTCCAGAGCTCATCATCAACAATGCTAAATTAGAAAATTCTAATGATGATAAATAGTTAATTAAATCCTTAGCGTTATTTATTACTATTAAATTATTATGATTAAAAGCTGTCTTAATATCACTATCTACTAAGTCCTTATTTCCTTTTAATTTAAGGGCTTTTTTTGAATAAAAAATTATTGCTTCATCTGCAGAGCTTAATGTATTGTGATATTCTGTTATAAAATCAATATTTAAGCTGCTATAAGTATGTAATTCAAGACATGCTATAATTTTTTTGTTAGAATTTTGAATTCTTACAGCTGATGTTGTAGCCATGACTTTGCTTGGGGAATGAGCAAAATCTTTATAGGCAATTGAATTTAAATTTTTACATACTAATTCTAATCTATTACTTGCTCCATCAAATGAAGTTATAGCCTTGCAAAAACTATCCTCATCAACTCCCATTTGCTGGCAAATGAATTTAGCACCCATTAAGTTATTCAGATTATGTTCTCCAAAAATCATTAAAGGAATATTTCTATTATTTATCTCTATAGATGTAACATTATTTTTCACAGAATATGAAGGAGTGTTGTAAGGAATTTTATTAATCCTATTAGTTGATTTGTTAACCATACTATTTAAATCAATATCATCACTATTGTATATTAATGTTCCTTTTTCTTTAATTGAATCAATAAAAATTTTGAATTGTTCTAAATAAATTTCATAGGTAGGAAATACATTAATATGATCCCATGCTATACCGCTAATTAGAGCTAAATCAGGGTTATATAAATGGAACTTAGGCCTTAAGTCTATAGGAGAAGTAAGGTATTCATCCCCCTCTAATATTATAAATCTATTTTCCTTTGTTATTTTGACCATTACATCAAAGCCTTTTAACTGAGCACCAACCATGTAATCAACATCAATATTATTAAAGTTCATAACATGCAGAATCATAGATGTTATAGTAGTCTTACCATGACTTCCTCCAATAACAACTCTAAATTTATTTCTTGATTGATTAAATATAAATTCAGGGTATGAAAATATTTTTATCTCCAATTCCCTTGCTCTTAAAAGTTCAGGGTTATCTGATTTAGCATGCATCCCAAGAATGACTGCATCTAATTCTTTAGAAATATTTTCAACATTCCATCCATACTTTTCTGGCAATAAACCGTGCTTCATTAATCTTGATTTAGAAGGATCATTAATGATATCATCACTTCCAGAAACAATGTAGTTTTTATTTTTTAATGCTATAGCTAAATTATGCATAGCAGCCCCACCTATTGCTATAAAATGAATTCTCATTGAGAAATAAGTTTTTTTAATTTCAATAATTCTTTATACAAGCTATTATTTTTAATATTATTAGAATTATAATAAACAAATGCGTTATCTAACTGCTCATTTGCTTTAGAAAAATCATTCTTATGTAAATATATTTTTGCCAGAAGGTAATATGCATAATCAGGAGTAGATCTATCTCTAGAAGTAAAATTTTCTATATAATATCTTAGTTGTAATATTCCCCTATCTAAATTTATCTTATTGTTAGCGCATAATTCACCAATACTAAAATTCAAGTAGTTATAATCATATTCTGTATTGAAAGAGTCTATATTTTCAACTATTTTATTCAAATAAATATTTGACATTTTATAATCATCCTTAAAATCATAAATATATTTCTTTGCAAACAAGCCATCAATTTGAGAGATATTTTCTAATTCATTGGCATATTGCAAGGCAAGGGATTTACTACCTCCTAATAGTTGAGGTAGTTCTGTGAAAATTTGAATTAACGCCCACATAGCAGGCTTATTTTTATAATCTAATTCTACAGATTTTAACAAATATTTCTTTGATGTATTGATTAAACTAAGTGATTTAAACATATTAGTTTCATTAGCTTTAGCTGCTAATGTTCCTCCAAGCTTGTAATTATACAAAGAATTATCGCTGTCTAATTCAACTAATTTTTGATACTGAATTATTGCATTATCCCAGTCTTTTATATAACCATAGCAATCCCCTAATTTTTTTATTAATATCTCACTATTTGGGTTTTCTTTTATTGAATTTATAATAGCTTTTTCTGCAACTATATACTGCTTATTATCAATTAAAGAATCTATGTATTGATCTTGTAGCTGAAAATTAAATATTATTAAAAGAAATAGTAAAATATTATAAAAGGTCATCTGAATTATATTAAACTAACTATTTAGCATATGCCATAATTTTTCTTTTAGCTCTAAAATTCCTTGATTAGCTACTGACGAAATAAAGATATAATCAACATCAAGTTGTTTTTCTAGTTCTATTGAAATTTCCTTGCTTAATTCATCATCTAGTAAGTCAGATTTGGTAACAGCGATTAATCTGTCTTTATCTAACATTTCTGGATTATATTTCTTTAATTCATTCAAGAGAATTTTATATCTATTATTAATATCGTCTGAGTCAGATGGAATTAAAAAAAGTAAAATAGAATTTCTTTCAATATGTCTTAAAAAATAGTGACCTAGACCCTTCCCCTCTGCTGCACCTTCAATAATTCCAGGTATATCAGCCATTACAAATGTTTGATAATCCTTATACTTGACAATTCCTAGATTGGGCTTTAAAGTAGTAAACTCGTAATCCCCAATTTTTGGCTTAGCATCAGTAATTACTGATAATAAAGTTGATTTCCCTGCATTCGGAAAGCCAACTAAACCAACATCAGCTAATAATTTTAACTCTAATGTAATTTTTTTTTCTTCATTAGGCATCCCTGATTGGGCATATCTAGGAGTTTGATTAGTTGAAGACTTAAAATGCCAATTACCTCTTCCCCCTATTCCTCCATGACATACAATTTCAGTATCTCCCTTGTTGGTAATCTCAAATAACTTCTTCTGAGTTTTTGGATTTTTAATAACTGTTCCAAGAGGAACATCTATATAAACATCAGTCCCGTCTGCACCCGTGCTTCTACTTCTTCCACCATCATTTCCGTGTCCTGCCTTAAAATGTCTTTTAAATTTTAAATGGTATAAAGTCCAATAATTTGGATTACCTCTAACGATTATATGACCTCCTCTACCTCCATCTCCACCATCTGGACCCCCTTTAGCAACATATTTTTCGCGTCTTAGATGAACAGATCCTTTACCTCCTTTTCCAGAAGTAACATTTATTTTTACATAATCAACAAAATTACCCTCTGTCATAGTAACAAATTATTTAATATTAATAATTAACCAGTTATAGGGAATCTATTACTTTTCTCAATCTTATGCTTGTCTCTTCTATTTTCCCTTCACCATTAATTCCATAATATCTATCCTGTTTTTGATAATATTCTTTTAAAATTGCTGTTTTTTTATAGTATTCTTTTATTCTATTTTTTATAATTGATTCGTTAGAATCATCAACTCTACCGCTGGTTTCTCCCCTTTTTATTAATCTTGAAATAAGTATACTATCTTCTACCTCAAATGCTATCATTGCTGAAATATTTGTATTGTTTGAATTCATTAAATGATCTAAGGCCATTGCTTGACTAGTAGTTCTAGGAAAACCATCAAATATAAACCCATTACAATCCAGATTACTTGCCACAACCTCATTAAACATTTCAATCGTTACCTCATCAGGAACTAATTCACCCTTATCCATATATTGTTTAGCAAGAATTCCTAAAGAGGTGTTATTTTTGATATTATATCTAAAAACATCACCAGTAGAAATATGAAATAAATTATAAGCATCCTTAATAATCTCTGCCTGAGTTCCTTTTCCTGCCCCTGGAGGTCCAAATAAAACTATATTTTTCATTAATAATCTATTATATTGTTATGAAGGCAATTTATATAGACAAATATAATCAAATCAATAGGTTAATTTCTAATTGATTAAATATTAAAATGTATTTTTACGTTAGTTTAATTTATTGAAATATTAAATCTTATATGCAGTACTTCTCTACTAACTTTAAGCTTGGTATTCTAGGTGGAGGTCAGCTTGGAAAAATGATGTTGTCAGAATGTGCAAAATTTGATATATACTGCATTGTACTTGATCCAAATGAAGATGCTCCATGCAGTAATCTAGCCTCAGAATTTTTTGTAGGAGATTTAATGGATTATGATACAGTGTTAAATTTTGGTAATAAAGCAGATGTTATAACTATTGAGATTGAAAATGTTAATGCTGATGCATTAGAAAAATTAGAATCTTTAGGTAAAAAAGTTTACCCTTCATCAAATAATATTAAAACAATTCAAAATAAAGGTCTTCAAAAGATTTTTTATAAAGAAAACAATCTTCCAACCTCTGATTTTAAAATTTATGCAAATTTAAAATCTATTGAAGAAGATCTATTAGAAAATAAATTAAATTTTCCTTTTGTCTGGAAAAGTGCTCAATTTGGATATGATGGGAAAGGAGTTAAAATTGTGGAAAACAAAGATCAGATAAAAGAACTTCCAAATTTGGAATGTATTGTTGAAGAAAAAATAAAAATACAAAAGGAGCTTTCTGTAATTATCTCTAGAAATGAGTCCAATCAAGAATCAACTTATCCAATTGTTGAAATGGAATTTAATCAGCAATCAAATCTAGTGGAACGAGTGATTTGTCCAGCTAATATTCCTCTACCAATAGAGAAAACTGCAGTTCAAATTGCAATAAACTTGTCTAGATCACTTAATCATATTGGCCTATTAGCTATAGAAATGTTTTTAACTCAAGACAATAAAGTTCTAATTAATGAAATTGCACCAAGGCCTCATAATTCTGGTCATCACACAATAGAATGTTGCTATACTTCTCAGTTTGAACAACATCTAAGAAGTATTCTTAATCTACCCCTTGGAGATACATCTATTAAAATTCCAGGAATTATGTTAAATTTGGTAGGTGAGAATAAGGTTGAAGGCGATGTTGTATATGAAAATATGGAAAAGGTAATGAGGTTTACAGGTGTAACGCCTCACATTTATGGAAAAAGAAAATCAAGATTAAATAGAAAAATGGGGCATATAACAATTGTAAATAAGAATATAGATGATGCAATTGAAATGTCTAAGGAAATAAAAAAAATTATAAAAGTAACTACAAAATAATATGCTAGAAGTAGGAATTATAATGGGAAGTAAAAGCGATCTCCCAGTCATGCAAAATGCTATAGATATTCTAAATGAATTCGAAATAGATTCAGAAGTAGAGATTGTATCAGCTCACAGAACTCCAGAAAAGATGTTTAAGTACGCGCAAGATGCTAAGAAAAAAGGCATTAAGGTTATTATTGCTGGAGCTGGAGGTGCTGCGCATCTTCCAGGAATGATTGCTTCAATAACTACCCTTCCTGTTATCGGAGTTCCCATCAAATCTAGAAATTCAATAGATGGATGGGATTCAATTCTTTCAATTTTACAAATGCCTGATGGTGTTCCAGTAGGAACAGTGGCTCTAAATGGTTCAAAAAATGCAGGCATACTTGCTGCACAGATATTAGCAACTACTAATGATAAATTAAGTCAGAAAATTGAAGATTATAAAAAGGAACTTGAAAATAAAGTTATTTCTTCAAACAAAGATTTAAAACAACAATAGTAATACCCATAAAACAGGAATTCCCTCAACCCAAAATGATGAATAGAATTTTGATTGTCTTTTTTTGCTATTGATAATTAAAAATATCATTAGAAATGAAATTATAAAAATGTCTAATGATAAATTATCTATAACATTAAGTTTTATTTTTAAAAATTCAATTAAAAGAAAAAATAGGATCATTATAAATCCTAAAATTTTTGTGTTTCTAATACCAATTTTTTGAGGAATTGTACTTAATCTAGTATCATCAATATCTATATCTCTAATTTCAAATGGTATAATTACGATTAAAACATAAATAAAAATCTGAATAAAAATAAGTAGTATAAATAATAGCCCTAAATCCTTGTAAAATTGCAAAGGGAGTAATACAGTAATTAAAGTCCATACTAATGCAACAAGATATATTTTTAAGCCTTTTGTTGCGCGTAAATTATAATTTGAAATTAAAAATGTTGGGATAGCATATAAAAATGTAATTATACCAGCAAATGATACTAAAACAATCTCATATAATGATAAATAAAATGTAAAGAAAAACGCAGACAAGAAAGAAAAAATTGAAATCACTATAATAACCTTTATTTTATATGAAATATTATTATAGTTGTCAATTATAAATTTGAAATATTTAATAAAATTATATGCTAATAAGCTAGAAAAAAAAGTAAAATATAATAGATTATTATTTATAGATGAACAATACTTTATCATTATCATAGCCTGCAAACAACATACTGATAAAGAGACGTGTATACTAGAATCTATATAAAAGTTAAAAAAATGTTTGAGTAATTTCATCTAATTATTACTTGTTGATAAACTAATAATCATATTTAATAATTAATAGCAGATAATATTATAAAAATATCATTATTTAAGTATTTTTACATCCACTAATTCATCATTTTAATGAATACTGAATCTTTCTTAATAAGACATATTGGTCCACGAGATGAAGATATCAAAAAAATGCTTAAAACAATCAAGGCAAAATCTCTTGATCAACTTATTGATGAAACCCTGCCTAATGATATAAAATTAAAAAAACCTATAGAATTAGATAACCCATTAAGTGAGTCTGAATATTTAATGCATCTTAAAAAGATATCAGGATTAAATAAAGTTTATAAATCCTATATTGGATTAGGATATAATAGATCATATTTGCCCGCTGTAATCCAAAGGAATATTTTAGAAAATCCAGGATGGTATACAGCATATACTCCATATCAAGCAGAAATATCACAGGGTCGAATGGAAGCCTTACTTAATTTCCAGACCATGATTACTGATTTAACAGGAATGGAAATTTCTAATGCATCATTATTAGATGAAAGTACTGCTGCAGCTGAAGCTATGAACTTATTATATGCTGTAAGGGATAGGGAGCAGAAGAAAAGTAATGTATCAAAATTCTTTGTTTCTAAAGATGTTTTTCCTCAAACTCTTTCTGTATTGAAGACTAGGTCAAAACCTATAGGAATTGAATTAGTTATTGATGATGTTGAGAATTTTGATTTTGATTCTACATTTTTTGGTGCATTAATTCAATATCCTGGAGCATCTGGAGAAATAAAAAATATTAGTTCATTTATTTCTAAATGTATTTCTAGTAATATTAAAACTGCCGTTGCAGCTGATATTTTAAGTCTAGTACTTTTAGAATCCCCTGGGAAAATTGGTGCAGATGTTGTAGTTGGGACAACCCAAAGATTCGGAATACCCCTTGGCTATGGCGGACCACATGCAGGATATTTTGCAACCAAGGAAGCCTACAAAAGAAATATTCCTGGAAGAATTATTGGCATTTCAATTGATTGTGATGGAGATAAAGCCTTCAGAATGGCATTACAAACAAGAGAACAGCACATAAAACGAGATAAGGCTACATCAAACATATGTACTTCTCAAGTTCTTTTGGCAGTTATGGCTGGCATGTATGCAGTATATCACGGTCCTAAGGGACTTAAAGAAATTGCTAATAAAGTTCATTTTACTGCTGTAACACTATCAAAAAAATTGAAATCCTTAGGATTAAATCAATTAAATTCATCGTTTTTTGATACTATAAGAATTGAAGCTAATAGAAATGATATAGAAAAAGAAGCTGAACGATATGAGATAAATTTTTATTATCCATCTAAAAATATAGTTTCAATAACTATAAATGAAACGATTACTAAAGATGATCTGAACGATATAGTCTCGGTTTTTTCAAAGATTACAAAAAAAACAATTACCACATTAGATAAAATTGAAGAAGAGTCTACAATTGGAAAATCATTTATTAGAAAAACTAATTTTTTGACAAACTCTGTATTTAGTTCATATCATTCAGAAACTGAATTGATGAGATACATGAAATCTTTAGAAAATAAAGATTTATCCCTTAATAGATCCATGATATCATTAGGATCATGCACTATGAAATTAAATGCATCGGCAGAAATGCTTCCGTTAAGTTGGAATAGTTGGGGAAATATCCATCCTTTTGCTCCAAAATCTCAAACAAAAGGATTTGAATTTGTCTTAAAAAAACTTGAAAATCAACTAAAAGAAATTACGGGTTTTTCTGCAACATCATTACAACCCAATTCTGGTGCTCAAGGAGAGTATGCAGGATTAATGGTAATTAAGGCATTTCACGAAAGTAAAAGAAATAGCAATAGAAATATATGTTTAATCCCTTCATCTGCTCACGGGACTAATCCAGCAAGTGCTGTGATGGCAGGCATGAAAGTAGTAGTAGTTAAATCAAATGAAAAAGGTAATATTGATATAGATGATTTAAAGTCAAAAGCTATTGAAAATAAAGAAAATTTAGCTGCCTTGATGGTTACTTATCCTTCAACTCATGGAGTTTTTGAGTCAAATATAATTGAAATAACAAATACTATTCATCATAACGGGGGGCAAGTATATATGGATGGAGCAAATATGAATGCTCAAGTTGGTATAACAACCCCAAAAATAATTGGAGCAGATGTTTGCCATCTCAATCTACATAAAACTTTTGCAATTCCGCATGGTGGTGGTGGACCTGGAGTAGGTCCTATATGCGTGGCAAAACATCTAGCGCCATTCTTGCCTTCTAATCCTATTATAAACGTTGGGGGAACAAATGCGATTAGTGCTATTTCTTCTGCTCCGTATGGTTCAGCATTAGCCTGTTTAATCTCGTATGGATATATATCAATGTTAGGAGCAGAAGGACTCACAAAAGCTACAAAAATTGCAATTTTAAATGCTAATTATATAAAAGAGCGATTATCAAAAAAATATAAAATTCTTTATTCTGGCAAGCTCGGAAGAGCTGCTCATGAAATGATAATTGATTGTAGACCCTTTAAAGAAAATGGGATAGAGGTTAGTGATATTGCCAAAAGATTAATTGACTACGGATTTCACGCCCCAACTGTATCATTCCCAGTTGCAGGAACATTGATGATAGAACCAACAGAAAGTGAGAGTAAAAATGAATTAGACAGATTCTGTAATGCTATGTTATCAATTAGGGAAGAAATCTCTAATTGTTCGGAAAATGATAAAAATAATATTTTAAAAAATGCACCACATACTCTTTCAATGGTTACATCCGATAATTGGAAATATGATTATTCAAGAGAACAAGCTGCATTTCCAATTGAATATTTAAAAGAAAATAAATTCTGGGCATCAGTTAGACGAGTAGATGATGCATACGGAGATAGAAATCTAATATGTAATTGTGTTTCAATAGAAGAATATAGTAGTTAATATTTTAATTAATTATTAATATTTAATAAGTTTAACAATAGAAAGTAATTAACAATTAAAAAATGGGAATAAAAATAATAGGTAGTGGAAGTTGTATTCCAGAAGTTATTCTAGAAAATTCTACATTTATAAAGAATTCATTTTATAATTCAGATGGGACTAAAATTGAATCACCTAATTCCGAGATCATTGAAAAATTTAAAAAAATTACTGGGATTAGAGAAAGAAAATATGCAAATAAAGATTTAAATACCTCCGACCTTGGATTTATTGCTGCAAAAAATGCTATTGAGAATGCCAATATTGATCCTGAAACTATCGATTATATTATTTTTGCTCACAACTTTGGAAATGTAAAATATAATTCTAACAGAGTAGATGTTTTCCCTGGATTAGCAGTGAGAGTTAAAAATTTATTAAAAATCCAAAATCCAAAATGTGTTGCTTATGATATTTTGTTTGGATGTCCAGGATGGCTTGAAGCAGTTATTCAAGCAAAAAGTTTTATAAAATCTGGTATGGCAAAACGCTGTCTAGCTATAGGGGCTGATACTCTATCCAGAGCCATTGATGAATATGATAGAGATGCAATGATTTATGCAGATGGTGCTGGAGCAACCATTCTTGAAGAATCAGATGAAAAAGGTGGAATTTTGTCTCATAAAACTGAGTCATATACAAATGATGAGCTTTACTATTTATTTTATGGAAAGTCGAATAATCAATCCTTAAATAATAATTCTAGATATATAAAGATGAATGGCAGAAAAGTTTATGAATTTGCTCTAAAAAATGTTCCAAGTGCAATTAAAATGTGTATCGATGAAGCTGGGGTTAAAATATCTGACGTAAAAAAAATATTACTCCATCAAGCTAATGCAAAAATGGATACTGCTATGGGTAAGAGGTTATATGAATTATATGACCTTGAATTTGATGAAGATATTATGCCATTAACCGTAAAATATTTTGGCAATAGTTCAGTTGCAACTATTCCAACAATGTTAGATTTAATAAGGAGAAAAAAATTAGATAACCACGTTTTTAACTCTGGTGATATTATAATTTTTGCTAGTGTAGGTGCTGGCATGCATATTAATGCAATGGTTTATCAATATTAAAATTGATAAATGTATAATGACAACTATCCATATAAGAGATTTAATATAACACTTGAGTTTTTACAAAACCATATAGAAAAAGACAAATTAATTCTGGATCTAGGCGTAGAGAACCCCCTTTCATCATTAATAAGAGATAATGGTTATAGAGTAGAAAATACTTCTGGTGAAGATCTTGACATTGATAGATCTAAAATTATAAATTCAAATGCTGAAGTAGTAACCGCTTTTGAAGTTTTCGAACATTTGTTAGATCCTTATAATGTTCTTAAAGATATTAAAGCAAAAAAACTAGTTGCAAGTGTTCCATTAAGATTATGGTTCGCAAGTGCTTATAAAAATGATGATGATGATAGAGACAGGCATTTTCATGAATTTGAAGATTGGCAGTTTAAATGGCTTCTTAATAAAGCAGGATGGAAAATCATAGATTATAAAAAGTTTACAAATCCTGTAAAAAAGATAGGCATAAGGCCTTTTTTTAGATTGATTACTCCTAGATATTATTTAGTATACGCAGAGAAAATATAATACACTAAATGAATATATATATTATAATGCCTGTGTTTAATGAAGAAAAGTTTTTAAACGATTCTATAGATTCTATAGTAAAACAAATATTACTTCCAAAAAAGCTATTACTTATCAATGATAGTTCAACTGACAATTCAGAAAATATATTAAAAAAATATTCTAATAAATTTTCTTGGATTGAGTATATAAATATAGAGTCAAAACAGATTCATATTCCTGGAGAAAAGGTAATCAATGCCTTTAATAAAGGTTTGGATAAACTTGATTCAAATTATGATATAATATGCAAATTTGATTCTGATATTATCTTGCCAAATAATTATCTGGAATCAGTTGTAAAAATATTTATAAATAATCTAAAAGTAGGAATAGCTGGGGGAAACCTATGTGTAAAGAAAAATAATCATTGGATGTATGAAAACATATCTTCAAAAGATCATGTAAGAGGGCCAATTAAATCATATAGAAAAAAGTGTTTTGAGGAAATTAATGGACTAAGATCATCAATAGGATGGGATACTGTAGATGTTTTGATTGCACAATTTTATGGTTGGGAAATAAAAACAGATAAAACTCTATTGGTTAAACATTTAAAACCCACAGGAACAAATTATTCTTATAATTCTAAATTTCTACAGGGAGAGGCTTTGTATAAGATGAGGTTTGGAGTAGTATTAAGTTTAATTTCTGTTATAAAAACTTCAAATAACCTTGGTAGGTTTTCAATGATATTTTTTGCCTTTTTTGGATATTTAAATGCATTTGTTAAAAGGAAAGAAAAAATCGTTACAAAAAAACAAGGTAAATTTATTAGAAAATTTAGATGGGGAAAAGTTTATTCTAAATTGTTAAAAAGCTAATTCGTTTAAATCTACATTTCCTCCAGAAATAACTACTCCAACTTTTTTATTTCTATAAATTTCTTTTTTAGCAATCAATCCAGCTAACGCTACAGCACTAGATGGTTCAATTACAAGATCTAATTTTTCAATAAAAATTTTCATCGTATTTATAATCTCATTTTCCTTAACGCATATAATTTTTCTAATTAATTTTTTAATTATTGGAAAATTAATATCACCCAAATTTGTTCTTAATCCATCAGCAATTGTTTTTGTGCTAGAGTTATATTCAATCTTTCCAGACTGTAATGACCTATAGGCATCATCTACTTCTTTTGGCTCAACTCCTATAACTTCACATTTATTTGAAAAAACATCTGAAGCTATAGCAATCCCTGAGATTAATCCTCCTCCTCCAATAGGTGCTAAAATGTAATCTAAATCTGGAAATTCTTTTAATAATTCTGTTCCAATAGTTGAATTCCCTAAAATCACATCAATATCATTAGATGGATGAATAAAATGTAAATCATTTTCTAATAAAATTTTAGAAGTTGTTTTTTCTCTGGCCTCAAGAGTAGACTTACATTCAATTAAATTAACATCATATTTCAAAACAGAATTTTTCTTAATTCTTGGAGCATTTTCTGGCATAACTATATAAGCATTTATGTTTTGCAAATTAGATGCACATGCTAGACCCTGAGCAAAATTTCCTGACGAATGTGTTATAACTCCTTTTTCTTTAGATTTTTTTGAAAGAGACTTAAGTGCATTTGAAGCTGCTCTTATCTTAAAAGAGCCTGTTTTTTGAAAATTTTCACATTTAAAGTAAACCTTACAATCACATAAATCATTAATAAAATCAAATTGTAAAACAGGTGTTTTATTTATAAATGGTTTAATCTTTTCGTGAGTTTCTAATAATAAATCTTTAGAAAATTCCATCTAATCTATTATTAAATATTTTGAATATAATTCAAGGATGCATCAGAAAGTTTTTTAATTCCTTTTAAATAATCGCCACCAGCAGTAGCATAGAAAGGTTGTCCCCCGCCATTAGCTTTAATATGTTTTGATAATTCATTAATCACATTACGTGCATCGTAGTTCTTGCTTTTCACGAGTTCCTTAGAAATATAACAGCTTATATAAATTTTAGAATTATATTCAGAAATTAGAATAATAAATAAATTGTTGAATTCATTTCCAAGACCAAAAATTAAATTTTTCATTGCTGATGGATTTAGAGAAACATTTCTTGAAATAAATCTAATCCCTTTCTTTTCTTCTAATTGAGTTTTAATTGATTCTTTTATTGAATTAATTTTTTTCTTTATAAATTGATCTCTCTCCTTTTTTAATTTATTATTTTCTTCTATTAACTCAGCAATAGACTTAACAATATTTCCTGAATTATTTAATAATTTTCTTGTTTTATTATACTCGTTTTCTTTATCAGTATAATACTCTTTTACTGAATCAAATGTAATAGCTTCAATTCTTCTTATTCCTGAAGCTATAGCACCTTCAGATTTTATCTTAAACTGCCATATATCAGAAGTGTTTTTTACATGAGTTCCTCCGCAAAGCTCATATGAACTCCCAAATTTAATGGTCCTTACTGTATCTCCATATTTTTCATCAAATAAAGCAATTGCACCATCAGAAATAGCTTTATCAATTGGAACATTTCTGTTTTCTTCCAAGTCTAATTTTCCTTCAATTCTTGCATTGATAAAATTCTCTATTTCAGTTAACTGATCCATATTTACTTTAGAAAAGTGCGAGAAATCAAAACGCAAATGATCAGAACTTACTCTGCTACCTTTTTGCTGAACATGATCTCCTAAAACTTCTCTTAGAGCTTGATGAAGAAGATGAGTTGCAGTATGATTGCACTGGGTTCTAAACCTTTGCTTTCTATCTACTACTGCATTAAATGTCTCTGATACATTTTTTGGCAAGTTTTTTGTTATATGAATAGATAAATTCCCTTCTTTAACAGTATCAGTTATATATATAATATCTCCATTAGGAGATTCCAAATAACCTTTGTCACCAACTTGACCACCTGATTCAGCATAAAATGGTGTTAAATTAAATACTAACTGATATAGTTCACCATCTTTAGAAGAAATTACTTTTCTATATTTAACCAACTTTACCTTAGATTCTAGAGAGTCATAACCTATAAACTCTTGTACTGGATCGTTTATCAAGACTACCCAATCATCAAATGATTTTTCACTAGCAGCTCTTGATCTATTTTTTTGATTCTCTAATTGCTTTTCAAATCCTTTTATATCAAGTTTTAATCCTTTTTCATTTAATATTAAGGAAGTCAAATCAACAGGGAATCCAAATGTATCATATAGTTCAAAAGCTTTTTCTCCAGAAATTATTTTTTTCTTACTTGAATTGATTATTTGATCTAAAAGGACTAATCCTTGATCCAAGGTCCTTAAAAAAGAACTCTCCTCTTCTTTTATTACATTTTCTATTAGTTTTCTTTGTGATTTTATTTCAGGATATGCACTTCCCATTTTTTTAACTAAAACACCAACTAATCTATATATAAAAGGCTCTTTTTTATCTAAAAAAGTAAAGGCATATCTAATTGCTCTTCTTAAAATACGTCTTATAACATATCCTTTTCCAGTATTACCAGGAAGTTGTCCGTCAGAAATTGAGAATGAAACTGCTCTTAAATGGTCAGATATGACCCGCATGGCTACATCTACATTATTTTCCGTCCCATACTCTAATCCAGTAATAGTTTCAATTTCTCTAATAATAGGTGTAAAAATATCTGTTGAATAATTGGACTCTACTCCCTGAATAACCATACATAATCTCTCAAAACCCATTCCAGTATCAATATGTTTTTTGGGCAAATCCTCTAATTTACCATTTGCCTTTCTATTGTATTGAATAAATACCAAATTCCACAATTCAACAACCTTTGGATGATCCTTATTAACCAAATCTCTTCCAGAAATATTATTTTTTTCTTTTTCATCCCTTAAATCAATATGAATTTCACTACATGGTCCACAAGGACCTTGATCTCCCATTTCCCAGAAATTATCCTTCTTTTCAAAATTTAATATTCTTTCTTCAGGTATTATCTTTTTCCATATATCATATGCTTCTGTATCTAATGGAACATTATCTTTATTAGATCCGCAGAATATTGTTACATATAGGTTGTCTGGGTTAATTTTATATACTTTTGTTAATAATTCCCAAGACCATTCAATAGCTTCTTTCTTAAAATAATCTCCAAAACTCCAATTGCCTAACATCTCAAAAAATGTATGATGATAAGTGTCTATTCCAACTTCTTCCAAATCATTATGTTTCCCTGAAACTCTAAGACATTTTTGACTATTAGCAATTCTCTTACTTTTTGGATTAGATTCTCCTAGAAAAAATTCCTTAAATGGTGCCATTCCTGAATTAATGAACATTAAACTAGGATCGTTTTTTGAAATAATGGGTACAGAAGAATGTATCTGATGATTTTTACTAATAAAAAAATCTAAAAATTTATTTCTTATTGTTTGAGAATTCATTTTTCAGATTACCATTAGACTAAATTACACATAATGTAAAACTATTGTTATATTTGCATTAATATTTTTACAATCAGTAAGAATATACAAAAATACGATTTTAAATTATGCCTAAAGTAAAATATTATTACGATTCTAATACGCTTTCGTATAAAAAAATTAAAACAACTAAAAGAACTGTTTTAAAATACGTTTCAGTATACCTTTTGGGTTCTGCATTGTTTGGATTTTTATTTATTCTAATTGTAAGTAAATATTTTGAATCCCCAAAAGAAAAATCTCTAACACGAGAACTGCAAAATTTACAAATGCAATTTACAGTTTTAAATAAAAAAATGGATAATGCTGAAAGTGTATTATCAAATATTGAGGAAAGAGATAATGCTATTTATAGAATATATTTTGACGCTAATCCAATTAGTGAAGATAAAAGAAAAGCTGGTATAGGTGGTGTAAATAGATATAAAAAATATGATGGATATGATTACTCAAACTTAATTAAAGAGAGTGCTAAAAAAATTGATATTTTACAAAAAAGAATGATTATTCAGTCTAAGTCTTTAGATGAAATCACAAGCCTTGCCTCTAAAAAGGAAAAGTTATTGAAATCAATTCCTGCAATTCAACCAATAAATAATAATAATCTTACAAGAATAGCTTCAGGTTTTGGCTATAGATCAGATCCATTTACAAAGGTTTTAAAGTTTCATTATGGCATGGATTTTACAGCTCCTAGAGGAACACCTATATATGCAAGTGGTGATGGTATTGTTAAAAGAGCTGATAGTAGATCGTCTGGATATGGCAAACATATTAGAATTGATCACGGATATGGATATACCAGCTTATATGCACATCTCTACAAATACAATGTAAAAAAATATCAAAAAGTAAAAAGAGGTGATTTAATTGGTTATGTTGGAAGTTCTGGGAGGTCTAATGCACCACATCTTCACTATGAAATATTTAAAGATAAAATTAAAATTAATCCAGTTAATTTCTATTATGGTAATTTAACAGCTAAAGAATTTGATGAATTATTAAAGAAAACTTCTCTTGTAAATGAATCACTTGACTAATGAAAGTTGATCTTCCTGAAAAAAGATATTATTCAATTGGTGAAGTAGCTGATGCATTTGATGTTAATCCTTCACTAATTAGATTCTGGGAAACTGAATTTTCAATTTTAAATCCTAAAAAAAATGCAAAGGGTAATAGAAAATTCACAACGCAAGATGTTGAAAATTTAAGTCACGTATATTTTTTAGTAAAAGAACGAGGATATACTATTGAGGGTGCAAAAACATATATAAAAGAGCATAAAAAGAAATCTCTAAATACACTTGGTATAATAAATAAACTAAAAGAAATTAGATCTAGATTAATAAAGATAAAAGAACAACTTTAACTTATTTCTTTCTCATATATATATCAATCTGCGCTCCACATAAGTCAAAATTTTCTCTAATTTTATTTTCAAGAAATCTTTTATAAGGGTCCTTTATATACTGAGGTAAATTACAAAAGAAAGCAAATTGTGGATGTGAAGTAGGAAGTTGTGTAATGTATTTTATCTTAACATACTTCCCCTTTATTGCTGGTGGTGGATACTTAGCAATTATTGGTAATAAAATATCGTTTAATTCTCTAGTTTTAATTTTTTTAGACCTATTAGTATATACATCAACTGCAGATTCAATTGCCTTATATATTCTTTGCTTATTTATTATTGAAACAAAAATTATTGGAACATCAACAAAAGGTTCAATTTCTTTTTTGATTTGAATCTCATAATTCTTTGTTGATTTATTATCTTTTTCAATTAAATCCCATTTATTAGCAATAATTACTATTCCTTTTTTATTTCTTTCACATAGCCAAAAAATATTTTTTACTTGTGAATCAAATCCTCTGCTAACATCATAAATTAATAAACAGACATCAGAATATTCAATAGCCCTGACGCTACGCATTACAGAATAAAACTCAAGATTTTCTTTTACTTTTGATTTTCTTCTTATGCCAGCAGTATCAACTAAATTGAACTCAAATCCAAATCTCTTATATTTTGTATGAATTGAATCCCTTGTTGTGCCTGGTATATCTGTTACGATATTTCTGTTCTCTCCAATTAATGCATTAATAAATGAAGATTTTCCTGCGTTAGGTCTTCCAATAACAGCAAATTTTGGTAGATCATCTGAAAGGTCAATATCTTCTGAAAAATCCTTGACAACATCATCGAGTAAATCTCCTGTTCCAAATCCATTAATGCTTGCAATTGGGTAATATTTATCAATTCCTAATTCATAAAACTCAGTAGCATCATTAATTCTAGCTGAACTATCGACCTTATTAACAACTAAATAAACAGGTTTGTTGTTTTTTCTAAGCATATTTGCTATATCCATATCCATAGAAGTTATTCCAGACTCAACATCAACCATAAAAATGATTATATCAGCTTCATCTATTGCTAATTCAACTTGCTTGTCAATTTCTAATTCAAATATATCATCACTGCCAACAACATAGCCGCCAGTATCAATTAATGAAAATTCTTTTCCATTCCAATCTCCTTTTCCATAATTTCTGTCTCTAGTAACGCCACTAACTGAATCAACAATAGCTTCTCTTTGTTTTACAATTCTGTTAAACAAAGTTGACTTACCTACATTAGGCCTTCCCACTATGGCTATTATATTACTCATAATATTAAAATGTGTGCAAATGTAAGGGTAAAATTATATTAAAAAAAAAGAGCAGCTTAAAATTAAGCTGCTCTTTTTCAATAGAATAATTTTAGACTATTCTTGAATTGGTACTGGTGGTGAACTTAGTTCAGGTAGCCATCTCCATATTTCAGAGTAATTTCCCCAAGCATTAAGACTCTCATTGAAAGCTTTTTGGTCAGTCTTAAAAGATTCTTCACCAAATAATTCCTTATAAGCTTCAATTACCTTAGGCCATGTTTCATTTTCATTATCAATTCCAGACATATCTTTACTGCCATAACCTACAATTACATGACCATTAGGTCCGCCCAATGATCCAGACCAAACATTTAAACTTATATTGCCAACTTTTTCTGCAGCCTGTGCAACTCTTCTTCTAAATTGCCAAAAATCTGGGCCACCATTCCTCTTTACATTATAGTGCAAAACTTTAGAAATTCTATTTGATCCAGCCACAGCATCATCGAAACTTGCATTTGTTGCATATTGCATATATTCTGTTCCCCCAACATTTAATATTAAAGGTGAAACATTTTCAATCCAGTAATCATATCCTGCATTATCCCATGAATCAAGCTGAGCTAAAGATTCACCAAATCCTACTCTAACTAAATAATTAGCTCTTTCTCCAGCTACAATTTCATAAGTGTATATTAATCGTCCGCTTTCAAGAGTATTGAATGTTTTTGTCTTCTCAGCTATTGCTTCTCTTGCTTGTTTTGTGTTTGATGGATCTACTTTATAAGCAGACATCCAAATTTGTTGACCAGCGGCATTAAAAGTAAATGCAACTAGACATAACAATAAAATTGTTTTTTTCATTTTTCTTGTTTTTAATTAAATTAATGTGATTATAAAAACTATTAGTTAATAGTTCATGATCAATATACAAATTTTATAATTTCTGTGATTTATTAAAACAAGATATTAATATGGCTAATATTATTTGTATCCAAATCTCTTAAGTTGATTTTTATTATTTCTCCAATTCTTATTAACCTTTACAAATAATTCTATATGAATTTGTTTGCCAAAAAAAGTTTCTAAATCTTTTCTTGATTTGATTCCTACTTTCTTTAATGCACTCCCTTTATGACCAATTATTATTCCTTTCTGACTATCTCTCTCAACCATTATTACTGATCTAATTCTTATAATTTTTTCATCTTCTTTGAATTCTTCAGTTAATATTTCAACAGAATAAGGTATTTCTTTATTATAATTTAACAGGATTTTCTCACGAACTATTTCATTTACAAAAAACCTCTCTGGTTTATCAGTAAGTTGATCTTTAGGAAAATACGGTGGGCATTCTGGTAATAATTCAATTAATCTTTGAAGAAGACTATCAACTTGAAATTTTTTAAGAGCTGAAATTGGAAATATTTCTGCATTTGGAAGTTTTGTTTTCCATTCGTCAACCTGATTCTCTAATTCTTCTTGATTAGATAGATCAATTTTATTAATTAATAATATTACAGGGATAGATGAAAATTTTATTTTATTAAATAAATTTTCATCCTTTAAGCTTAATTCTCCAATCTCTATCATATATATTATAATATCTGCGTCATTAATAGCAGTTTTAACAAAATCCATCATCGAAGATTGAAGTTCATAAGAGGGTTTAATTACACCAGGAGTATCTGATAAAACTAATTGAAAATCCTCTCCATTGACGATTCCTAAAATTCTATGCCTTGTAGTTTGAGCCTTTGAAGTAATAATTGAAAGTTTTTCTCCTACCAAAGAATTCATCAATGTTGATTTACCAACATTTGGATTACCTATAATATTTACAAATCCAGCTTTATGCATGAGGTCAAAAGTATTAATTATCTTTTTAATGATGATTAATATTAGAAAAAAGAGAGTTTTTCAATTGTTGGTTTTTATAAATTTTAACTAAGCAAAAAATAAATGTATATTGTATATGAAAATAAATAAAAAATGTATACTAAAATATCTTTAATTAAACGAACAGTTTTCTCTTTGCTTTGTTTTCGTTTTTTCTAACTGGCTGTAATAAATCAGGGTTAGATTATACAATTGAAACTGTTTTAAACCCAAATAAAATTTCACCTCTTACGGCAATCTTAAATATAACATCTGATATACCTTGCAAAGCTACAGTAAAAGTCTTAGGAGATATTTCTGTAGAACAATCTTTTGAAGAGTCAAGTACAAATTTAAATGTTCCTGTTTTAGGGCTCTATCCTAATAAACTTAACCAAGTTGAAATAACTCTAGATTATGAGGGTGGGCAAAAAATAGATGTAATTGAAATTCAGACTTCAGAAATTCCAAATTATTTTCCAGATATTGAGGTAAATAAATTAGAAAAAGATAAAATGGAATCAGGTATGCATGCTTTGGATATTCATTTTGCAAATTTCGGTAAATTTCGTTCTGCTCCAATAATTTTTGATGATAATGGTAATATAAGATGGTATTTAGATTTAAGTTTTCATGGAGCTATGGTTGGACCATTTCAAAAAATTAAAAATGGAAATATTTTAGTTTCAGGAAGAAGAACTATTTATGAATTTGATATGATGGGAAAACTGCTTGTAATGATGAAAATCGATAACAACTATGGCATTCATCATGACATCCTCGAATTACCTAATGAAGATTTATTGCTTTGTGTTGGCAAAAGAGATGCTTATATGGAAAAGGATGGCAAAAGTGTTTTATCTGACAATGATTTCATAATACATTTCGACAGAAAAAAATCTAAAATTTTAAAAGAATGGGACTTAGCAAAACATTTAGATGTTAACAGAGATGATTTGAATTTCTTTCGAGACGGAGATTGGTTCCATATGAATGCCTTAGAATTTGATAAGAGAGATAGTACCATTATTGTTTCTGGAAGAAACCAAGGATTGGTGAAAATAACTTGGGATGATAAATTGAAATGGATTATGTCTCCAAAACAAAATTGGGGGAAGTCAGGTAGAAAAGGAAAAGGATATGATACAAAGCCTTATTTACTTACCGCTCTCAATAAAGAAGGCAAGCCTTATAACAAAGATGTCCAAAATGGTATAAAAAGTGCTGATGATTTTGATTTTCCTTGGGGACCACATGCACCTTCCTTGCTACCTAATGGGAATATTATTGTATTTGATAATGGTCCTTTTAGAAATTATAACAATGAGAATAATTATTCGAGAGCAGTAGAATATGAAGTAAATGAAATTGATAAAACTTTTAAGCAAGTTTGGGAATATGGGAAAAGCAGAGGAGTTGAATTATTCTCTACTATTGTAAGTGATGTGGATTTTCTTCCAACTACAAAAAATATATTAATGACTTCTGGTTTTATAAGCCCTAAAAACGTACACAAAGCAAAAATTGTTGAAATTTCTCCAAAAGATAATAAAGAAGTTTTTGAAGCAACTATTTTTCTTAAAAATACAAATAGAGGAAATAAACCTGGTTGGGGGCAAACAGATGTTTTATATAGGTCCGAAAGAATGGAATTAAAAAATTAGTAAAACAATTATTATTTATTTTCAATTATCTCTACTCCCCGATCATTTATTTTTGAAACGTATGTTGAAAATTCTAATCCAGATCCTGAATAAACTCTATTAATAGATTGTTCTACATGCTTTGCTCGATCAATTCCCTGACTCAGGGCAAAAATTGATGGACCTGAACCAGAAATGGAACAACCTAATGCTCCGTTAGACAAACACTCTGATTTAATTTCTTGAAATTTTGGAATAAGCTTACTTCGATGCTTTTCAATTAAATGGTCGTTAAGTGATGATTTAATTAAATCATAATCGCTTGTGTGAAGACCGTGTATAAGACTACCAAAATTTGCCAATTGTTTCGTAGCATCTTCTAAACTAACATCCTTTGGTAAAATACTTCTTGAATAAGAAGTTTTTACTTCAATTTTAGGATGTACAACTGTACAATATAGATCATTTGGAGATGGTATTTTTATTATTTCAAGAGGAGAAATACTTTTCACTAAAACAAAACCTCCCAATAATGCAGGAGCAATATTATCTGGATGCTCAAACATACCATCTTCCTGCATATCTTTCATTGCAAACTTTATAAGATCACCCATAGTAAATGGGTCTCCCATTAATTTATTTATAGCATATACACTTCCTGCTGCACTAGCTCCGCTGCTGCCTATTCCACTTCCTGGTTTTATTTTTTTTATAATCTCTATTTCAAAACCGCAATCTGGATTTAATTTTTCTATTAATTTTGATGCAGAAACTGTTGCGGCGTTTTTTTTAATATCCATAGGAAGATCAAAACCGGAAACATTATTAATTGTTAATCCCTTCTGGAGTGTTTTCCTAACAATCATCTCATCACCAATAGATTCCAACGGAAATCCAAGAACATCAAAACCACAAGCAACATTAGATACCGTTGCAGGAGAAAAAATTCTTATCTCATTTATCATATACTACGATGATTTAATTTATAACAAATTTAACTTATAATTCTTTAAATATTATAAAGTAATCTGTAAATTGGGATCATATTAATTATTAAAATAAACCAAAATGAAAATGCTTAATAGACTATTTATTTTAGTCACCTTAATTTGTTCTTATACAATAAATGCACAAACAGTAGATGAGATAATTGATAATTATTTTGAGAATACTGGAGGAGTAGAAAATTGGGAGAAAATAGAAGGCGTTAAAATGAGTGCAAAAGTTAACCAAGGTGGAATGGAAATTCCTATTGAAATCGTACAGTTAAAGAGTGGAAAAATGATGACAACTATAAACTTTCAAGGACAGAGTATAAAACAGGGAGTCTTTGATGGAGAAGTACTATGGAGCTCAAATTTCATGACTCAGAAAGCTGAAAAAAGTGATGAAGAATCAACAAATATGGTTAAAAATGAAATGAATCAATTTCCAGATCCATTTCTAAACTATAAAGAAAAAGGATTTACAGCCGAATTAGTAGGGACTGAGAATGTGGATGGTTCTGAAGCATTCAAGATTAAACTTACAACAACACCAAATATTATAGAAGGCAAAGAAGTGCCAAGCATTACATATTATTTCTTTGATAATGAAAATTTTGTACCTATTCAAGTACATGAAGAAATAACAGTTGGTCCTGGTAAAGGAATGGTCTCTGAAATTAAATTGAGTGATTATCAAGAAGCTGGTAATGTATATATGCCTTTTTCAATGACTCAAGGAGTAAAAGGTCAACCAGGTTCTCCAATTACAATGGATAGCATTGAAATCAATCCAACCGTTGATGATAGTGAATTTGCTTTTCCTGAAGAGAACTAGTTAAACAAACTTTCTTAATTTATATAATACGCTATGAAAAAAATACTTTTTATTTTCACTGTTCTTCTATTGACCCAAAATACATCTCTAAGTCAGTCTAATATTAAATTAGAAAATTACTTTGGTGATCTACGAGCTAGACATATAGGTCCAGCTGTTATGAGTGGTAGAATCAATGATATGGAAAATCATCCTACGGATGCAAAAATTATCTATGCTGGAGCTGCAGGGGGTGGAGTTTGGAAGTCAAACGATGCTGGAACAACATTTAACCCAATTTTTGATGAATATTGTCAATCTATTGGAGCTATTGAAATCGACCCTAATGATCCTGATAATACAATATATGTTGGAACAGGAGAAACATGGCCTAGAAATAGTGTTTCAGTTGGAGATGGCCTATATAAATCAAATGATGGAGGAAACAATTGGGAAAAAATTGGATTTGAGAAATCTGAAAGAATTGCAAATATTATTGTTAATCCAACTAATTCAAAAGAAATTATTGTTGGTGTATTAGGTGCTCTTTGGTCTGACAGTGAAGAGAGGGGCGTATTTAAAACAACTGATGGTGGGGTTACTTGGAAGAAAATTTTATATGTTAATCAATCAACAGGCTGTGCTGATTTAGCAATTAATCCTAAAGATCCAAACATAATTTATGCCTCTATGTGGGAATTTAGAAGGACAGGCTGGTCATTTAATTCTGGAGGCAATAATAGTGCGTTATACAAATCAATAGATGGAGGAGAGAATTGGGAAAAAATACATAATGGATTCCCTGAAGGAAAACTAGGTAGACTAGCAATTGCAGTAGCTAATTCAAATCCAGAGGTAGTATACACTGTTATTGAAGCAGAAAAAGACGAAAAGAAAGGGCTTTATAAAAGTACTGATGCTGGTAATAGCTGGGAACAAATGAATAATGATTTTGGAATCACTGTAAGGCCTTTTTATTTCTCTAGAATAGCAGTAGATCCTAAAGATGAAAATATAATAATTAAAGGAGGATTATCCGGATCTATTTCTAAAGATGGTGGCAAGACTTTTAAAGATTTAGGATTTATGCATAGTGATATTCATGATGTAATTTTTGATATAAACAATTCTGATGTATTATATGTAGGAACAGATGGAGGTGTATATAGGTCTTGGAATAAAGGAACTACAATGGAAATTGTTGAAAATCTCCCTCTATCACAATTTTATCATATTAGTGTCGACAATGACACTCCTTATAATGTTTATGGCGGACTTCAAGATAATGGCTCTTGGTATGGGCCCTCATTTGCTCCTGGAGGGATAACTGCTAAAGAGTGGAATCCAGTAGGGCAAGGAGATGGATTCAGGGTACTGAGACATCCAACAAAAAATATTATTTATTCAGAGATGCAAGGAGCTGAAAATGTTTGGAGATATGATGTTGACAATAATTTAGTAAAAACTATACAGCCACTTGCTGTAAGTGGTTATGAAGATTATAGATTTAATTGGAATGCACCAATAGCAACTAGTTCTAATAAGCATGATAGGTTTTATATTGGGAGTCAATATTTACATAAATCAGAAGATATGGGAGATAGCTGGAAAATAATATCTCCAGATTTAACAACAAATGATCCAAAAAAACAAAATCAAGAAAATTCTGGTGGTTTGTCAATGGATAATTCAGGAGCTGAAAACCACACAACAATTTTTACTATTGCAGAATCTCCTTTAGATGAAAATACTATATGGGTTGGAACAGATGATGGGAATATTCAAGTAACTACAGATGGAGGAAAAATATGGATTAATACAGTTTCTAACATTGTAGGGGTGCCTGAAAACACTTGGGTATATCATATTGAAGCAAGTTCACATGATTCTAAAACTGCATATGCTGTTTTTGATGGGCATACATCAGGAGATATGGCTGCATATGCTTATAAAACAACTGATCTTGGTAAAACATGGAAAAATATAATACCTGCTAATGATGTTAATGGATTTGCAAGAAATATTCAAGAGGATTATGTTAATCCTAATTTACTTTTTTTAGGAACTGAATTTGGTTTATATATAACTGTTAATGGCGGTAATTCTTGGGCAAAATTTAGTAAAAATATGCCATCAGTAGCAGTGCATTTTATTGATATGCACAAAGAGACAAATGATCTTGTAATGGGTACTCATGGAAGAGGAGTAATTATAATTGATGATATATCACCTCTTAGAGAAATAAAATCTGAAACACTATCTAGTAAGTTGCATTTTTTCAGTGAAGACTCTTACATTATGAATGATTACAGTGGATTTTCAGATAATTTTGGAAGGGAAACACAATTTGTAGGAGAAAATCCTTCTTTTGATTGCCAAATAAAATATCTACTTCCAAAAAGACATACATTTGGAAAAATGACATTTGAGATTCAGGACATGAAT
Organism: Flavobacteriaceae bacterium; assembly: GCA_018657955.1. Lineage (GTDB taxonomy): Bacteria > Bacteroidota > Bacteroidia > Flavobacteriales > Flavobacteriaceae. The sequence goes on from JABHWD010000011.1 coordinate 56,253, forward strand.
GGTAATTTACTTTCTAAACTAGGTGCGGGAAAATCAAAAGGAATAAATATCGTAAACTGGAATTATACAATTAAGCAGCCAAAAATTGCAAAAGGGAAAACATTTAGTTTTGGAGGGTTTACTTCCCCAAGAGTTGCAGCTGGAACTTATAAAGCAGTAATTAAAAAAGGTAGAGACACTTATGAAAAAGAATTTGATGTAGTTTATGATCAAAATACTGGCCTAAATTCTGATGAAAGAGAAATGCAACATGAGGTAGTTATGAAAATGTATAATATGGTTCAAGATTTAGCATATTTAGTGTATAAATTAGATGCTATTCTAGTAGATGAAAAAACTAGTAAGAAAACTGCTTCCAAATTAAATGAATTAAAAGAGACCCTTGTAATAACTACAGGAGATAACTATGTAGGAATGGCCAAAAGACAACTTAGAGAGAAAATGGCTGACTTATATAGTAAAATTGCATCAAGTTATGATAAACCTTCAGAAAATGAACTGAATAATTTAAGTTTAATTGAAGATGAATTTAATAGAGCTAAAATCAAATTCAGTAAGCTCAAAAAGAAAGTTAAAATAGGGGATTTAAGTCTAAAATCCTTTGATGAATTTATAAGTGAATAATTAGTATATAAATATATTGAGCTTACTGTAAAAAAAAGAGCAACCATTTCTGATTGCTCTTGTAGTAGCGGGAGCAGGACTCGAACCTGCGACCTTCGGGTTATGAGCCCGACGAGCTACCTACTGCTCTATCCCGCGATGTGAGCCTACAAATATACAATCCTTTTTAGTTTCTACAATAGTTTTATAATTTAATGAATAAAAAAAAGCGTCTATATATATAGACGCTTTTATAATAATTGAGTTTTGGAGAATTACCAGCTCCACATATCATGTTCAAAATTTCTAACTTTTTCCTTAATTCTCTCTGATTCAAGTAATCTCATAAACGCATTGTTTGGAATGTAATCTCTAATATACCTGTTCTCATATACGTTTTCTTCTTTATATATTACTGCATTAAATCTTCTTGAATTAATTATATCATCAAATGATTTACTAACAGAACTATTTCTATCGTTAAATATTTTACCTTTTTTAAGAATATCTCTTGCGTGAGGATAGTATACCCAAAATAAAGGAATTGTTTGTTCTATATCTTGCGAGCTTCTGTTATCATCAAATGCGTCATCACCACCACTACCAAATGGGTCATCAAAACTATCATCAGAATCATCACTACCACTGCTACCAAATGGATCAGAATCATCACTACCACTGCTACCAAATGGATCAGAATCATCACCGCCAAAATCACCTCCACCAAAATTACTTCCACCAACTATCTGTTCTGCTTCTATCTCTTCAAAAGTTAAAATCTCTGTTGCTACAGGAGCAAGACCTATGGGTCTGTATATTAATTCAGAATATTTTTTATCAAAATACCATAATCCTTTAACTAACCACTTTTTAACTTGAGAAAACTTAAGATCCTCCCATATAAAATGAGTGTCCTCTATCCAATAATCTCTAATTAATTGTAAACAGATTCTTCTAATATCTGTAACTTCTTCATTATCAAGTTCTGATTTATCATAACCAGGCATTACCTTTCTAACAGGTATATCTTGCCTAAATCCATTGTATAATTCAAAGGAAATAACTGAATCCTGATAAACATTAAAATTTAATTCTTTAGAATTTTTAATTATATAAGGGAAAACTGTTCCTATTGAATCGGCTGCAATTTCAGCTTTCTGTTCTTCTGAAAGAATAATAATTTCTTCATTTTCAACATCATAATATTCATATGGAACAAATCCAAACCTATCAAATTCTTTTGTTAAAATATCTTCGTCAATAAAGGTTTGAAAATCTTCAATAGTAATTTTTCCTGCTTCTAAAACTGATTGTTTTCTCCAAATATTTTCTAACTCTACTGGATCAGTTAATTTTCTACGAAATTCACCATCTTCAGACTCGGGGTCATATATGCCTAACCTTCCTCTAGTAATCTCTTGCTTTAACCACCAAAGCATTGGCCTTCTCTCAGGACCTACTACAGTAGTATCGACTGGATATAGTAATGGAAAATTAATTCTTTCATCAAGATCTATAACTTCCCAAATCATTGTAGACCATAGAACATCCTTATCATCAACATATCCATACTCCAATGGCTTTTGTTCATCTGCATTTATTTGTTGAACAGTTCTCATCCCAATATCTTCAGGATTCTTTGCATTCAATAAGTTACTTATCCCAGATCTATACTGAGAGTAGATTGCATTTGAGCAAAATAAAAAAACAAATATGTATACAATACTTTTAATTTTCATACTCTATCTATAATTAATCAACAACCTCCATAGATATTGGCAAAGGAAGGAAATTCTTCTTTGGATACTTTTTTGAAGTACATACAATATCTTTGATAGTTATAATTGAATTTTTTCTCGCATTTTTTACTATAGCATCTCTAATAGATTTAGGAAAAGATGAACTACCGGTTACTTTTTTCTGAGCAGTACCTATCTTAACTACAAAACTCTCAATATCTAGTTTTAATGCCTTTGCTAATTTTGGGTCAGCAAATGAAGCCTGAATCCTACTAGTTGCTATTCGTTTTCTAGATGATCTTGTTACTTTTGGCTTTCCGTTAAATGAGGCTATTGGATCAGGAATTTTTAGAACCTCAAATGTAACTTTACTTGTTACACTACTTCCTTTAACTCCAACAACTATATCAACTACGTTATCTCCAGATTTATTCTTTTTCCCCTTTTCTCCTTTCATTATATATACACCATCAGATTTCTTTTTAAGAGATTTAGGATTTAAAATTTGTAACTTATTGTCTGCAACACCTGCCATAGATATATTTAAAGTATTTTCTAAATCCCTGTATACTACATACATATCGGGATTACTAATATTTGCGAGAGACGGGACAACAGCATACTTGTGATCCATTTCTATGACATAGGTTGTATCCTTTTTATTTTCATACTTATCAAATTCAAATTTTACCTTTAGTGATTTCTCTCCTGGTGATACACCAACATTAATCCCTAATTTCTCAAGTTTAACTTGTCCTCCTTCCATTACATCAGTTCCCTGATATTCTTTTCCATTAATAGTTACTCTATTGGCAAATAAATTATCATCATACTTTCCTAGAACAACTTTACCATCTAATTTTTGACTCGTAAAAAACACATCAACTCCTTGTGCAAATGCTGTTTGTTTATTTGCCTTAGTTATCTCAGTTAGTGTCTCGCCCCTTACTGCAGCAATTAATCTAGTAACAATACTCTGTGCATTTTCTTGCAACAAAGTTAATTTTGTAGTAGACGCTATATGAGGGAAATGCATATAATTGTATTCTAGCCAAGATTTTTCTATTCCTTTACTATCAATAACATTATTTGTTGAGAATTTTTCTGTAATTAATGATTTAATTTCATCTTTTATGCTTTCTAATTTATCAACCTTTGCGTTATCTAATACAGTAATAGATTCTTCTCTAAATCTATCAATATACATAACTAAACTATCTCCTATAGCAGTAAATTTATCACCATCAAAAAATAGTTCATCATAATCCTTTGAATTATCCATTACTTCATAATCAGGAATTAAATCCTTTGTATTTCCATCTCTATTTCTATCATATTTATCCTCTTTCATCACAATAGGAAATTTCACCTCATCATTAATATATACATCTAATTCATTGGCTAAAACTGATATTTGATTTACAATTTCATGAGCCTCAGCCCAATTTGATGCATCCTTTTCTGAATCTTTCTTAAGATCCTCTAGATCAGAAAAATTTTTGGCTTTAATATTCGTAGTAGACTTGTTAACCTTTTCATCAATTTCTCCAAAAGTTGTTAAAACTTCTTTTGACATATTTAAAGCAAGCATTGCTATAAATACTAAATACATTAGATTAATCATCTTCTGTCTTGGAGTTTCTCTGCCACTTGCCATAATTTTATTTTTTTAAAAAATTAATGTTTTTAACAAAACAATCTTAGTTAAGATATCTATTTGTTATTTTTTATTCATAGCGCTAAGGACTCCTCCATATACACTGTTTAAAGATTCTAAGTTAGTTGCTAATGACTCCATTTGCTTTTGAAGCTGAATTGCATTGTTTGCAAATTCTTTATTTATTTTAGCCAAACTATCAGCACTTTCTGCACCTGATTTAGCAGATGCTTCAAAATCCTTAATACTATTTGATAAACTTGACATTAGCCTTACATCTACTTTAGCTTCCGCTAACATAACATCTAATTTTTTAGTCAATAATCCTTGAGGTGATTCTTTCTTTTCAGAAGATGCTCCACCTGCTAATTCAGGATAAACTAATGACCAATCAATATCTTCACCAGGAAGATCAAATGCTGACATAGCAAATATCAATGCCTCTGTTACTAATCCTATTGTTAACATAGTATTACCTGTAATTGGTCCTAGATCTTGGTGAATAATTTTCATTAAAGCTCCAATAATTACTATCGATGCTCCAAGACCATAAGCCATATTCATTGCGTTTTTATTTAGTCTTAATGCCATAATTTCTAATTTTTAATTTTTAAAAAATTTATTTATTGTATAGTTATTATTTAATAGAACTTCTCCTATTATTTCGTTTTGTTGTTGCTGTATTTGTCATTGCATTAGCAGTTAAATCTGCTCCTAAATAATCATGAACAGTTCTAAAACCAATATAACTTCTAGGTTGATCTTTATATTCATAGTCTCTAGAGCTAACCTGCAAAAAATATTTTACATCCTTCCAAGAGCCACCTCTAATAATTTTCTTTTCATTATAAATATTATTTACATTTGGATTCATAGATGCTGAATATTCATAGGCGTCTTTTTCATAGGAAGAATCAACCCATTCAGAGACATTTCCTGACATATTAAATAAATTATATCCATTTGGATCATATGCGTTTGCTTCAACTGTATATAATGCCTGATCAACTGCATAGTCACCTCTCATTGGTTTAAAGTTTGCCATAAAACATCCTCTATCATTTTTAGTATATGGGCCTCCCCATGGATACATAGCGCTTTGAAGACCTCCTCTTGCAGCATATTCCCACTCTGCTTCAGTTGGAAGCCTAAATTCTGGAACTAAACTTTTTTTCTTTTTTGTTCTTTGATAAGCATTTTTAGTGTTTGTTCTCCACTGACAAAAAGCATTTGCCTGTGTCCATGTAACACCAACTACAGGGTAAGTACTATATGCATCATGCCAGAAGTAATCATTATGCATTGGTTCATTATATGAGTATTTAAAATCAGTAATCCAAACAGTTGTGTCTGGATACACTTGAATTGTTTCTCTAGTTATAAAATTAGATCTTTTAAAACCAGGAAATTCTTCCTCTAGTTGCTTATCAGTTGGATTGTATATTGGAGCAAGCTCATCATTTGCAAGCGCATCTATTAATATTTGCTTTTCATCTAAATACTCCTGAACTCTACTGTTTAAATATGAAAAGTTAAAATTTGTAACATCCCAGGTTCTGATATCATTAAAAACTTCATCTTCAGGAATGAAAAAATCCTCCATTACTTCTAGATAATCTTCGTCAGGGTATTCCGCTCTATCAAAAATTAAATCTACATCCCAATTTAATTTTCTTTTATTATATACATCCTTCATGTATTTATCATAAACACTCAAATCAGAAGTATCAGCATCAATATATGCATATTCGCCAATTCCCTCTACATTTCCATCAGTAGGTTCACCACCCAAAATATCATCAGCTCTATTAGCAAGTGCTGTTCTAATTACAGAATCTCTTACCCAATAGACAAATTGTCTATATTCAGCATTTGTTACCTCTGTTTCATCCATATAGTAAGATCTAACAGTAACTGTTTTGGTAGGAGCATTTTCTAAAGCTGGAAGATCATCATCAGATTTCCCCATAATAAAAGAACCCCCTGGAATTAAAACCATTCCAAATGGCTTCTCAGGGTAATATTTTTTACCTTTTACTCCAACAAGTTCACCTTTTGAGCCTTTTGAACCACTTTTTGATCCACAACTCAGAGCAAAAATAAATAATAAACTAAGTGCTAATAATTTCCTCATATAATTTTACTTTTTTATCAACAAAAAAGTGGGTAAACTTACCCATATTTCTTCAAATAAGCAAATATTAATTCTCAAGTTAAAAAAATTTAACTTAAACTATATTATATTCTTTTTGTGTGCCTTATACCATCTCTCTGGTATAATTCCTTCATTTGCATTTTTATAATCATCATGCGTACAGGGTAATAACGAGTGTTGTTTAAGTTTAGTATCTTTTTTTGAAGAATTTGGTATTTCTATCCACCATCTGGAAGTTTTTACATTCCTATAGAAAACAAGTTCATATTTCTGAACTATTACACTAAATTTTTGAAAATTAGAAATATTTTTAAAATCATCATCTATAATTCTACAGTTTACGCCTTCAATAAAATACCACAATATTTGAGCAATTAACATTTCTGTTATTTCGTCTTCATTAGAGGATTTATACTCAAAAATACCAAATGATGAAACCTTATTGCTTATTCCTGCATATCTGCTTATTGAGCATATTTCTTTGCCATCAAAACCGTTTGGAGATAATTTTTGTCTTGAACTTAACTCAGAAGATTTAATAGATCTTAAATCTATAGTCACAATATCAGCATCTCTCATTACAGGTTCAACTGAATTTATGTTATTACATACTTCTCCCAACCTATACGCCTCAAAATATAGTTTTTCCATTAAATCTATCTCAATTTGAGAATTATAGTAGGTTTGATATCCTATGGTAGTATAATTAAATAGATTATGTGGTTCTTCAAGAATTATCTTACCAAGATAACTATTGTTTTTTATTGGTTTTGAAGAATCTCCTAAATCAAAATTAGAATCAACATTTACTATATTAATAGTATTCTTAAAATCATCATACGCTCTATAATTTGCATAAGTCAAATCTTGGCTTCCGCCAATGATAAGTGGAATAATATTGTTTTTAACAAAATATGAAACAAGAGATGTTAAATTCTGATACGTATCTTCAACTGATTCTCCTGGTGCTAAATCTCCAAAATCTGCTATTTTAATTGACCAATTACCTGGGTAAAGTGTATAAAATGATTTTCTTATTTCACTAAGATTTATTTCTTCTCCTATATAACTAATATCATTCCTATTCTCTGGAACTCCAATAATTGCAATATCAATTTTTTCAATATTAGGAACGCCATTTTCCTTAGTATGAACACTGATTTTGTTTCCTAAAATTAATGATGATATTATCTTATTATGAGAGAGAATATGATCCTCAACTGGAGTTAAAATATTGTCTTGAACTGAAGTTAAAAAGTTGGGATCCATTATAAGGCTAAATTAATCTATTACTTTTTATTATCTAGCATTTTTTTTGCATCATCAAGAGTTAATGCATTAACATCAATAGCTTTTGATATTTCTTTTCTTATTTTTCCTTTAATTAAATAGAACTTTCCCCATTTTCCTTTCTCAACTCTTATATTTTCATTAGACCAATTATGTATGACTTTCTCTTTCTCTTTTTTCTTTTTTTCCTCAATTAATTCAATAATGTCATTTTCAGACAAGTTTTCCCAATCATATTTTTTTCCAACATTAATAAACATGTTATTCCACTTTATAAAAGGGCCAAACTTTCCTTTTCCCTTTTGTACATCTATACCTTCATAGTTATATATTGGCGCCTCCGATTGTTCCTTGATTTTTATGAGCTCTAATGCATCATTAAGTTCAATTGATAATGGAGACGTTCCTTTTGGAATTGAAACAAACTTTTTTCCATATTTAATATATGGCCCATATTTTCCATTATTAGCCAAAACAGTTTCATTTTTATATTCTCCCAATTCTCTAGGTAGAGAAAATAAATCAAGAGCCTGCTCTAATGTTACTGATTCTATTTGAAATTCAAGTGGCAAACTAGCAAATATTGGTTTTTCTTCATCTTCGACTGTTCCTGCTTGAATCATTGGGCCAAATTTTCCTAATTTAACACTAATCTCTCTTTTATTTTCAGGATGAACTCCTAATACTCTCTTACCAGATTCTCTTTCAGCATTTTTATTTACATTTTCTACTATTGGATGAAAACTTTTGTAAAATTCTTTCATCATAGATGTCCATTCCTGTTTCCCCTCTGCTATATGGTCAAAATTTTGTTCAACATTAGCTGTAAAATTGTAATCCATAATATTTTCAAAATGATTTATTAAAAAATCTGTAACAATCATTCCTGTGTCTGTTGGAACTAATTTTCCCTTATCTGAACCTACTTTTTCTTCTAATAGACTTTCGCTTATCATATTATTAACTAATGATAACTGAATGTAATTTCTTTTTTCTCCATCTATTGTTCCTTTCTCTACATAACCTCTATTTTGAATTGTCGAAATTGTAGGGGCATAAGTTGATGGTCTGCCAATACCCAAATCTTCTAATTTTTTTACTAATGAAGCTTCAGTATATCTAAAAGGTGCTCTAGAAAACCTTTGAGTTGCATTAATATAATTCTGTGCTAAATTCTCATTTATTTGAATATTTGGTAAAATACTATTATCCTCATCAGAATCATTATCCTTGCCTTCATTATAAACTTTTAAAAATCCATCAAATTTTACTATTTGACCAGTTGCTATAAATAGATTTTCATTATTTGAAGATCTAATTTTAACATTAGTCTTTTCCAAAGCTGCATCTGACATTTGAGATGCTATAGCTCTTTTCCAAATTAGTTTATACAATCTTTTTTGATCATTATCTAAAATTTTATCAGCTAAAGTTGAAAAATTTGTCGGTCTTATTGCTTCATGTGCACCCTGAGAACCTTTAGATTTTGTTTGATATGATTTTGTGCTAGAATATTGATTCCCATAAGTACTTGTAATATGTTTTCTAGCTGAATCCTTTGCAAAATTTGAAAGATTTACACTATCAGTCCTCATATATGTTATTAATCCTGATTCATATAGTCTTTGAGCAACAGTCATTGTCTTTGATACAGAAAAATATAATTTTCTTGAAGCCTCTTGCTGTAAGGTAGAAGTAGTAAACGGTGGTGATGGTGATTTCTTTAAAGGGTTCTTTTCTAAATTCTGAACAGAGAAATCAGAATTTATGATGTTATTTAAAAATGATTCCGCTTCTTCTTTAGTTTTAAAAGTCTTATCAAGTTTTGCTTTAAAATTATCTTCATTGGTTGTTTTGAATTCTGCGTCTATTCTATAAAGACTTTCAGTATTAAAATTTTTAATTTCCCTTTCCCTTTCAACTATTAATCTTACTGAAACAGACTGAACTCTTCCTGCTGATAAACCACTTTTAATTTTTCTCCAAAGAACTGGTGATAGTTCATATCCCACAATTCTATCTAGTACTCTTCTTGCTTGTTGAGCATCTACTAAATTATAATCAATGGCTCTTGGATTTTCTATTGCAGTTTGAATAGCAGACTCTGTAATTTCATTGAAGACAATCCTTCTTGCCTTATTTTCATCTAATTTTAATAGTCTAAATAAATGCCAAGCAATTGCCTCTCCCTCACGATCTTCATCACTAGCTAGCCAAACAGTATCAGATTTATCAGCCAAATCCTTAAGATTTTTAACTATAGCCTTTTTATCCTTTGATACCTCATATTTAGGTTTAAAATCTCCATCAACATCTACTCCTAAATCTTTTGAAGGCAGGTCCGCTATATGTCCAAAACTTGAAGCTACTTTAAAATCACTTCCTAAAAATTTCTCAATTGTCTTGGCTTTTGCCGGAGACTCAACTATAACTAAATTCTTTGCCATTTTTTTTAACTAAGAAGTACAAATGTAGAAGAATTTTTTAATATCAATCTATAAAGCAAAATCATACATGAAGAGAGATAAATTTAAAAACATGACAAATTGGCGTATTTTTAATATATTTGCACCCTATCTTAAATATTACTCATGAGTAGTGATTTAAAAAAAATAAATAAAAATCCGTATCGACATAATGGAGAAATTACTCTATTAAAAAATAAAAGGGGTTCCAATAATTTATTAGAAAAAAAA
>JABHWD010000012.1 GCA_018657955.1 Flavobacteriaceae bacterium
AGAATTCCATAATTTTCGAAGTAGTCGAAGTTCCGAGGGCGTGGCTCCTTGAGCTTCTGCTAATTTTTCAATTTGAATTAAATTAAGACCTTTTAATTTAGCTTTTTCAACATATGACACAAGTTCAGATTCACTTGAAAAATTAGCAACAGATCTTATTTGATCAATGTTTTGGCTAAAAGAATTAAAGCTTAGAAAAAATAAAGCAATAAAAATATGTAATAACCTCATATATGAATTTTGGCACAAATATACTGATAAAATTACTAGTGAACAATAACTATATACTAACGCTCAAATAACTAGAACTATTGTGGTTAAATCAAAATATTCATATGGCAAATATTTTAAATTAAACTTATTTCATTAGTTTTGCATAACTAAAAATTGTTTTGGCTACAATTAACCTTTTATACATAATCACTTTTTTCTCTGTATTATTTATAGCAAGATTTGTTTTTTCCAGGTATTATTCAGTAGCTAAAAAATATAATCTTGTTAAGGGTTATAATAATAGATCAGTCCATAATGGGAGAGTATACACTGGAGCTGGCCTTGTTTTGTCTTTTATTCTTCTATTATTAGCAGTAGGTTTAAATAATATTGAGTTTTTATTTTTTGAAAAATTAGCACCAATTATAAGCGCTTCTGTGCTTATTGCTATTATAGGGTTTTATGATGATTTTCGAGAATTATCTGCTTTTCAAAAGTATATTATTTTAGCTTTTTTAGTAGTAACGACTGTTTATGCAGGAGAATCTAATGGTATAGATTATGGGATGATTACTAATCTAAATGGTTTTTTTGGAATTAATGAAATAGGATATTTTCCTGCTTTTATTTTTACATGTTTTGTATATCTATCGATAATGAATGCTATTAATTTAATTGATGGAATTGATGGGTATATTGGAATTTTTGCATCTATTTTCTTTTTCTTCTTTTTTATAATATATCATAATAATTCATTTTTTACTCATTCTGTAGTTTCAGTAATTTTTATAGCTTCCATGATTGTCTTTTTAAAACACAATTTTTCTAGAAAAAAAAAGTTGTTTGTCGGGGATGCAGGATCACTTTTTTTAGGATTTTGGATGGCTAATTTTCTTATTCTATTTATAACATCTGCAGATGTTGCAAGAATTACAAATTCATTTTCTATTAAATTAGAAAATATACCTGTTATTGCTATTGCAACTCTTAATGTCCCTGTGATTGATACCCTTCGAATTATGTTAGTTAGAATGTTAAAAAATAAATCTCCTTTTAAAGGTGACAAGAATCATATCCATCACATTTTAATTGATAAGGGTATAACCCATTTTAGAACCTCTATGATTTTATGTTTAATTAATGCTGTTAATTTCTTTCTAATTGTCTTATTAGAGCCTTATTTTAATTCTGTTGAATTAACTGGTTTTTATATAGGAATTAGTTTAATTTGGTTTGGGGTTTTTGAATATATTAAAAGGAAGAAATTTTCTAGTTAATAAGCACTATAGAGTTATAAATTCTTTAATTTTGCTATAGTTTCAGTAGGATTATCGCTTTTAAAGACATGATTTCCAGCAACTAGCACATCAGCACCTGTTTCTAGTAGTTTTTTAGCGTTCTTATCACTAACCCCTCCATCAATCTCAATTTTACAGGTTGAATTAGCATTAGTAATAATTTGTTTTAGCCTAGAAACTTTTTTATAAGTTGCTTCAATAAATGACTGTCCACCAAATCCAGGATTTACGCTCATCAGGCATACTAGATCGATATCACTGATAATTTCCGATAATAAATCCACATTAGTATGGGGATTAATAGCAACCCCTGCCTTCATGCCATTATTTTTTATCTCTTGAATGGTCCTGTGTAGATGGTTACATGCCTCATAGTGAACAGTAAGTATATTACTTCCTAGATCTGCAAAGGTTTTGATATACCTCTGTGGTTTTACAATCATAAGGTGCACATCCAGAGGTTTTTTGGTGTGTTTACTAATTTCTTTTAAAACTGGCATTCCAAAGGATATATTTGGCACAAATACTCCGTCCATTACATCTATATGAAACCAGTCAGCCTCACTAGAGTTTACCATTTCTAGATCAGCTTTTAGATTTCCAAAGTCTGCAGCTAAAATTGATGGAGCTATTAGATGATTACCCATTTTATTAAATTATCCAAGGTATGTTTTAAGAATTTTACTTCTTGAAGTATGTTTTAGCCTTCTTATGGCTTTTTCTTTTATTTGACGTACTCTTTCTCTTGTTAAATCAAATGTTTCCCCTATTTCCTCTAATGTCATGGGATGATGATTTCCAAGTCCAAAATAAAGCTGAATTACATCAGCTTCTCTTGGAGTAAGGGTTTCTAATGCACGTTCTATCTCTGTTCTAAGAGATTCATGTATTAATTCTTTATCTGGATTTGGTGATTCCCCACTTCTAAGCACATCATACAGATTAGAATCCTCTCCTTCAACAAGGGGTGCATCCATCGATACGTGACGTCCAGAGTTTTTCATTGACTCTTTTACATCATTAATTGTCATATCTAGCTCTTTAGCAATTTCCTCTGCACTAGGAGGTCTCTCATGTGATTGCTCTAAGAATGCATAGGTCTTGTTAATTTTATTGATAGATCCAATTTTATTAAGTGGAAGTCTAACAATTCTTGATTGCTCTGCCAGTGCTTGTAGAATAGACTGTCTAATCCACCATACAGCATAGGAGATGAACTTAAACCCTCTTGTCTCATCAAACCTTTGAGCAGCTTTGATCAGACCTAAATTCCCTTCATTAATTAAATCAGGAAGCGTTAGTCCTTGATTTTGATACTGTTTTGCAACCGATACAACAAAACGAAGGTTAGCTTTGGTTAATTTTTCAAGAGCTTCCTGGTCACCTTGTTTTACTTTTTGAGCTAATTCAATCTCTTCTTCAGCTGTGATTAGATCAACTTTTCCAATTTCCTGTAAATATTTATCTAGAGATGCAGTCTCTCTATTAGTTACTTGTTTGGTAATCTTAAGTTGTCTCATTTAATTTGAAAAATATTTTGTTATTATTTATGATTCAATATCAATTATGATACCAAACTAATTTCTATTAATTAAAAATTATAAAAAGCTAGAATTTACAAAAAATATAGCTAATTATTATCTATTTTCTATTTCTATTATCTCTCCCCCTGTTATCTCTTGATCTGTTATCTCTTGATCTTGGAGGTCTCTCTACATATCCTTCAGGTTTAGCAAGCAATGCCTTCAAGGAAACTTTATCTTTTCTGGTTCTTGGATCCACCCCAAAATATTTAACATCTATTACATCACCCATATTAACTACATCTGTTACATTCTCTGTTTTTGCCCAAGCAAGTTCACTAATATGTAATAAAACTTCATTTCCAGGGGCATCATTATACTCCACAACAGCACCAAAATCTAGAATTTTTATAACTTTTACTTCATAAACACTCCCTACTTCAGGTTTGAAAAGCATGGATTCAATACTCGATAGTACAGCATCAATCCCATCTTGATCAGTACCTAAAATTTCAACAAGGCCTTCTTCTGTAACTGGATCTTCATTAATTACAATAGTACACCCAGTAGTTTTTTGAAGTTCTTGAATATTTTTTCCACCAGGTCCAATTAATGAGCCAATATAATCTCCAGGAATTGTTCTTGTAACCATTTTTGGAGCATGCGTTTTAACATCACTATTAGGCTTTGCAATAGTATCAGTTAATTTAGATAATATATGTAAACGACCATCCTTTGCTTGGTTTAGTGCTTTTACAAGAATATCATAGGATAATCCCTTAATTTTAATATCCATTTGACAAGCAGTAATCCCATCGGCAGTTCCAGTAACTTTAAAATCCATATCACCTAGATGATCTTCATCACCTAAAATATCACTTAAAACGGCATGCCTATCACCATCAGATATTAATCCCATAGCAATACCAGAAACAGGTTTTTTTAGTTGAATACCTGCATCCATAAGAGCCATTGTTCCAGAACATACTGTAGCCATAGAAGAAGATCCATTAGACTCTAACACTTCACTAACCACTCTAACTGTATAAGGGCAATCCTCTGGAATCATTCCTTTTAAACCACGCTGAGCCAAATTACCATGACCAACTTCTCTTCTAGATGTTCCCCTTAAGGGTCTAGCTTCTCCCGTACAAAAGGGCGGAAAGTTGTAGTGCAGGTAGAATGTTTCTTCACCTTGATAAGAAGGCATATCAATTTTATTTGCTTCTCTAGAAGTACCAAGAGTAACAGTAGCTAACGCTTGTGTTTCCCCTCTAGTAAAGATAGATGATCCGTGTGTTGATGGCAAGTAATCTACCTCACACCAAATTGGTCTTATTTCAGTAGTTTTTCTTCCATCAAGACGAAGCCCTTCACTTAAAGTTAACTCCCTTATAGCTTCTTTTTGAGTTTTATTATAATATTTGCCAATTAGTTCTTTTTGCTCTTCTAATTCTTCTTCAGTAAATAAAGCTTTAACTTCATCTTTAACCTCAGAGAAAGCTAAGCTTCTTTCTGCTTTTGAAGAGCCCTTTTTTGCAATTGCATAGCATTTATCATAACTAGCATCATGAATTTTTTTAGCCAATTCCTGATCTTCAACTGCACCTTCATATTCTCTAACTTCTTTCTTTCCTACTGCTTTAGCTAATTTAACTTGAGCAGCAATTTGAATTTTTATAGACTCATGTGCAAATTTAATTGCATCAGCCATTTCTTCTTCGCTACATTCATCCATTTCACCTTCAACCATCATTACTGAATCAGCTGAAGCTCCAACCATCATATCTATATCAGAATCTTCAAGTTGGGCTCTAGATGGATTGATGACAAATTCTCCATTGATTCTAGCAACTCTAGCCTCAGAAATAGGACATTCAAATGGAAAATCACTTAGTTGAATTGCAGCAGAAGCAGCTAAACCTGCTAGTGCATCTGGCATTACCTCTTCATCATGCGACATAAGCTGGATCATAACCTGTATTTCTTGGTAATAATCTTTTGGAAACAGTGGTCTAAGGACCCTGTCAACAAGACGCATCGTTAGAACTTCTCCATCACTAGGTCTTGCTTCTCTTTTGAAAAATCCACCAGGATATTTTCCTGCAGCAGCAAATTTTTCTCTGTAGTCAACAGTAAGAGGTAAGAAGTTTACTGGACTTGTTTTATAGTTTGAGACTACTGTACAAAGTAGCATCGCTTTACCCATTTGAACCACTACTGATCCATGAGCTTGTTTTGCTAATTTTCCTGTTTCAATAGAAATCTCTCTACCATCGCCTAAGTCAATTAGCTCTTTATAAATTTTTGGTTTCATAATTATTTTTTTTGGTTAAATAAAATTTGTGTTGATATTATCTTAAACCAATGAATAATTACATTACTAGGATTTGATCTATTAATTATAATCAATTATTTTCTTAAGTCTAACTCTTTTACAATTGCTCGATATCTTAAAATATCTTTTTTGGTTAGATAGTCCAACAAGGATCTTCTTTTTCCTACTAGCTTAACAAGAGATCTTTCCGTGTTGAAATCTTTTTTGTTTTTCTTAAGATGTTCAGTTAAATGATTTATTCTTAAGGTAAATAGTGCAATCTGGCCTTCAGCACTTCCAGTATTTTCGGCTTTTTCGCCATGCTTTTTAAATAAATCTTCTTTTATTTTCTTAGTTAAATACATGCAAACATTTTTTAATAATTATTATGTATAAATTATATCTGTTATAAACAGAGGCGCAAATATAATAAAAATAAGGAAACTTAGATTTATTTAAGAATATTTTATTCTCTTATAGGTTTATTGAGAATTAAATCTAAATATAAATTAATTTTCTTCTTCAAGTTTTTTCTATGGCTTATAAAATCTAGAAATCCATGATCTAAAACAAATTCTGCTTTTTGAAATCCTTTAGGAAGATCTTTCCCAGTAGTATCTTTTACTACCCTAGGTCCTGCAAATCCAATTAAAGCACCTGGTTCACTAATATTAATATCACCAAGCATTGCAAAAGAAGCCGTTGTTCCACCAGTAGTTGGGTCTGTACAAAGAGAAATATAAGGTATCTTTGCTTTGGCAAGTTGTGCAAGTTTTACCGAAGTTTTAGCCAGTTGCATAAGTGACAGAGCAGCTTCCATCATCCTAGCTCCACCAGATTTAGAGATTATAACAAGAGGAATTTTTTTCTTGAGTGAATAATCAATTGCTCTAGAGATTTTCTCGCCAACTACACTTCCCATAGAACCCCCTATAAAAGTAAAGTCCATGCAAGCTATTATAATTTTTTCCCCCATAGATTTTCCTACTGCCGTTCTAATAGCATCCTTTAGATTGGTTTTTTTCTTAGCCTCTTTTAACCTGTCAGAATATTTTTTGGTATCGACAAATTTTAAGGGATCCTTAGAGGTTAGGTTAGCATTAATTTCCTTGAAGTCATCATCAAATAGAATTTCAAAATATTCTTTACTACCAATTCTTACGTGATAATCATCTTCAGGACTAACATAAAAATTCTCTTGTAATTCTTCTGTATCAACTATTTTTCCAGTAGGGGATTTATACCATAAGCCTTTTGGAATATCTCTTTTGGATTCAGTAGGTGTTTGAATTCCTTTACTTTTTCTTTTGAACCAAGCCATTAGAAACTATTTAAAAGATAATAAGCAAATCTAACTTAATTTTATAAAGTATCGACATTATTAAGGTCCTTAAATGCTTTTTTAAGCCTTTCTACAAAAGTTTTCTCACCTTCTCTTACCCACCTTCTAGGATCATAATACTTTTTGTTAGGGAGATCACTTCCTCCTGGATTACCAATTTGCGATAAAAGGTACTCTGAATTATTTTTAAAATAATCCCTTATCCCTTCCATATATGCATATTGCATATCGGTATCAATATTCATTTTAATTACCCCATAACCAATAGCTTCTCTTATTTCTTCTAGGGAAGATCCTGATCCTCCATGAAAAACAAAATCAATATGATTATCAGGTAGATTAAACTTTTTAGAAACGTATTCTTGGGAATTTCTAAGAATCTTTGGAGTTAATTTTACATTTCCAGGTTTATAGACTCCATGCACATTTCCAAAAGCCGCTGCTATAGTAAACTTATTGCTAATACTACTTAACTCTTCATATGCATAGGCTACTTCTTCTGGCTGGGTATATAGCTTTGAATTATCAACATCAGTATTGTCTACACCATCTTCCTCACCACCAGTTATTCCAAGCTCTACCTCAAGAGTAATTCCAACTTTTGACATTCTAGCCAAATATTCTTTACAGATACTTATATTCTCCTCAATAGGCTCGTCAGATAGATCAATCATATGAGAGCTATAAAGAGGAATTCCATGTTTTTTAAAATGTTCTTCATTTGCATCCATAAGCCCATCAATCCATGGTAGTAATTTCTTTGCACAATGATCTGTATGTAATATTACTGGAACCCCATAATAAAGAGCCATGGTATGTATGTGTTTTGCTCCTGCAATACCTCCAGAAATAGCAGCTTTTTGATCAGTATTATCTAACCCTTTACCAGCATTAAAAACTGCTCCACCGTTGGAGAATTCGATAATTACTGGAGCGTTTAATTCTTTTGCAGTTTCAAGAACACCATTAACACTACTTGATCCAATAACATTTACAGCAGGAAGTGCAAATTTTTTACTTTTTGCAAGTCTAAAAATCTCTTGAACTTGATCTCCAGTTGCAACTCCAGGTTTTATGTTGTGGCTCATTGTAAGTTGGTTTGATTTAGGTTTTAAAAAGTATAAATTTTATCTTTACGAAGTTACTTATTTTGTTAGTAAAATGATTACAAAAAATGAAATTAAATTTGTCCGTTCTCTAAGAATAAAAAAGAACAGAATAAATTCTGATCAGTTCATAGTAGAAGGAGAAAAAATAGTTGATGAATTAATAAATTCTTCATTAGAATTAGTAAGAGTTTATTCTACTTCATCTAAACATGAATCTTTAGGTGAAGTATATACTAAGATTTTAAAAACTAATTTATTACAGATTAGTAATTTAACAACACCTAATAAAGTTGTAGCAATTTTTAGTATTCCAAAACCCGATAAAATAGATTTTACTTCTAAAATTATTGCTCTGGATAATATTAGTGATCCAGGTAATCTAGGGACAATAATTAGGCTTTGCGATTGGTTTGGTATTAAAGATTTGATTTGTAACACAGAAACAGTTGATTGCTATAATCCTAAAGTTGTGCAAGCTTCAATGGGGTCAATTTCTAGGGTTAACATAACCTATTTAGATTTTAAGGAACTATTTAGCGAAAAAAAATTAAATGTAGTTGCTGCTGATCTTAAGGGAGAATCAATCAATAAATTTCCTTTTACAAAGAATCAAATAGTAGTTTTTGGAAATGAATCTTTGGGAATAAGCCCAGAAATTAAAAAAATAATCAAAAATAGAGTTACCATTCCTCGTTATAATTCTAATTATGATATTGAGAGTATAAATGTGGCAAATTCAGTGGCAATAATTTTGGCTGAATTAAAAAACAGGCCTACTGGAATGTAAAGTTTATAACGATACCACTTGTTTTCATAAATTCTATATTACTAGTCCATGGGCTAAGCGGATCCTGATCAGGAACTAATTCATCATTTATTGCAAAAATCCCTCTAATGGAAGGGCTGAACTTAAACCATTCTAGATAAAAATCAATCCCAAATCCTAATTCATAAAAGAACATATTCTTCTTTGTTCTAAATTGACCAAGCAAATTATCATCCAAACTCTTTTCTTTACTTGATAGATTTATAGCAGTTGATATACCTCCAGTTATATATGGCTTGATATTATTAACCCTTTTAGTTGAGATTTTAACAAGTAAGGGGAGATGTATATAGGTTGATTTAATATCTCTTTGATGTTGCGTTTGATTAAATTCTGTTTCATTGAAATTTGCAGGATCGTAGATAAGACTCCTTTTTGACATAACAAGACCTGGTTCAATTCTAATGTCTAAATAATCATTAATTCTTAGGCTCCCAATTAATCCAACATTGAATCCAAAAGCTTTTTCAGTTTGAATATCTTCTAAATCCACCTTATAATCAAAATTAAAGTCATAGTTATTCACCCCTAGAAAATAACCCCAGCTTATGGTAGGTTTGTCAAAATTCTCATTATTAAGAACCTTTTTCTTTGTAAATAATTGAGAATATCCAATATTCATAGAAAGAAGAAAAACCAATGTTAATAGGAGTTTTTTCATATTATTTTTTATTTGCTACATATATTGTAGTAGCTCCAAAAGTTTGAGGTTTGTTTTCAATATTTATAAACCCTATTTTATTTAAAATATTGTTGAAATGAATTCCACTAGGGAATTTTGTTGAAGATTTAGACAAATATTTGTAAGCATACTTGTCTTTTGAGAACATTTTTCCAACAAAGGGAACAATGTATTTTATATACAAGTGATGAATTTGCTTAAAAGGAAAGTTTTCTGGATTAGAGGTTTCTAAAACAACAAAGGTTCCATTGGGTTTTAGGATTCTGTTAATCTCCTGCAATGCTTTGGGTAAATCTTCAAAATTTCTCACACCAAAAGAGCAGGTAATTGTATCAAAATAATTGTCTTGAAAATTTAAGTTTTCAGCATCTCCTAATTGTATTTCAATTATATCATTCAAATTGTGGTTATTAACCTTATTACGGGCAATTTTAAGCATTTCTTTGCTTATGTCTGCTCCAACTATGTTTTTTGCATTAGTCTTTATTAAATCAATTGCCAGGTCACCAGTTCCAGTAGCAATATCTAAAATTTTAACAGGTTTTTTATCAATTAATAGTTTTACTACTTTTTTTCTCCAAACAGAATGCAATCCAAAAAATAATATTTTATTTACTTTATCATAAACATCAGATATAGTATCAAAAACTTTTATAACCTGATTTTTTTTTGATAATCTGCTATTATCATATGGATTTACATTTTCATATGAGCTGTGATTATTCATTATAGTCGACTAATTAATATGCAAAAATAAACACAATAAAGTAACAATTGCCCAAAATGAAGTATATTTGTTCTCTAGAATTATTACTACAATGAATATAATAATTGCGGGATCTGGAGAGGTAGGATCTCATTTAGCAAAGTTATTATCACACGAATCTCAAGAAATTACATTAATTGATTCTAATAAGGAAAATTTATCTTTTCCAAACTCACATTTAGATATTAAAGTAATTCATGGAGATTGTTCTTCAATTTCAATTTTAAAGGAAGCAGAAGTATCTTCTGCTGATTTATTTATAGCTGTAACAGAGATGCAATCGGTTAATTTAACTTCATGTTTTCTGGCTAAACAATTGGGAGCTAAGAAAACTATTGCTAGAATATCTAATACAGAGTTAATTGAAAAAAATGGAGTTGATATTAGTGCACTAGGAATAGAAGAATTAATTTCTCCAGAAGCATTAGCTTCAGATGAAATTAAACTAGTAATTAGTCAATCGGTATTTAATGATGCATTTGAGTTTGAAGATGGAGCATTATTGACATTAGGACTAAAAGTACAAGATTCTGCACCTTTAATTGGTAAATCAGTTATTGAAGCAGCAGGTATTTTACCTGAAATGCACTTTTTCCCAATAGCAATAAAAAGAGAAAATGAAACAATTATCCCTAGAGGTGACACAGTCTTTCAGGTTGGGGATCGCATAATATTTATGACAACTCCTGGAGGTGATGAAGAGTTGCTTAAATTATCTGGAAAGAATAATTGTGAAATTAAAAATATAATGATTCTTGGGGGAGGTAGAATTGGAAGAAAGGTAGCTAAGGATCTTAGTGAGAATAATCTTAATATAAAATTAGTTGAATCAAATAAAGATAAAGCTCAGGAGTTAGCTGATGAATTGATTGATTGTTTAGTAATATTAGGTGATGGAACTAATGTTGAGTTATTAGAAGATGAAGATATAAATCAAATGGATGCATTTATATCAGTCACTGGAGATTCTGAGACTAATATAATGTCTTGTTTAATGGCTAAATCTAAAGGAATTAATAAAACTATAGCATTAGTTGAGAATATTGATTATTACAAGCTTTCCCAAATAAGTGGAATAGACACATTAATAAATAAAAAATTATTAACTGCCAATACTATCTCAAAATATGTAAGAAGAGGTGAAGTAGTAGCTATTTCAAAATTAAGTAATA
The DNA here is from genome assembly GCA_018657955.1 of Flavobacteriaceae bacterium. Lineage (GTDB taxonomy): Bacteria > Bacteroidota > Bacteroidia > Flavobacteriales > Flavobacteriaceae. The sequence continues at coordinate 11,249 of JABHWD010000012.1, forward strand.
TGAATGCAGAATTGTTAGAGTTTATTGTAAGAAAAGACTCTAAAATATGTGATAAAAAAATTAAAGACTTGTCTTTTCCAAGATCTGCAATAATTAGTGGTGTAATTAGAGACGGTAAAGGACATATTGTCTTAGGAGATTTCAAGCTATTAGAAAATGATAGAGTAGTGGTTTGCTTTCTTATTGATTCTATAAAGAAGGTTGAGAAGTTTTTCTAAAAATATTTTCATGAAAATTAATCATAAAATCATATTATATTTTGTAGGTTTTTTACTGCTTTTCAATGGTGGATTTATGTTTATATCTTCTATTGTAAGTTATTATTATGCAGATGGGATTACAAGTGAGATGATCTACTCTGGTATAATAGTTGCTTTAATTGGAGGATTACTTTTGTTTCTAAATAGAGACCATGATAAACAGCTAAATAAAAGGGAAGGCTATCTTGTTGTAATTCTAGGGTGGTTGGCAATGATTCTTACAGGAACACTTCCATACATACTAACAAATACTATAGATGGGTTTTCTAATATAATATTTGAAACAACTTCAGGTTTTACAACCACAGGAGCAACAATTTTAAATAATATTGAGGCCTTACCTGAAGGAATTCTATTTTGGAGAAGTATTACTCACTGGTTGGGTGGTATGGGAATAATAGTTTTTGCTATTGCAATTTTGCCTTTACTTGGAATTGGAGGCATGCAGCTATTTAGTGCTGAATCTCCAGGGATGAATACAGATAAATTACATCCAAGAATTACAGATACAGCTAAGAGATTATGGTTAATTTATTTATCATATACTCTAATAGAAACCGTTCTTTTAACCTTCGCAGGTATGTCTTTTTTTGATGCTATTAATCATTCTATGAGTAATATCGCATCTGGAGGTTTTTCTACAAAAAATGATAGTCTTGGTTTTTGGAATGATCAGCCCTTGATTCAATACATTGTGATATTTTTTATGTTTATAGCCGGAACTAATTTTGTTCTTAGTTATTTTGGATTTAAGGGAAAGTTTAGAAATATAATTAAGGACGAGGAATTTAAAATTTATAGCCTTCTCATTGCAACATTTACTCTTTTAGTTGGATCAATAATTTATTTAAATACTGATTTCCTTTCAGAACTAACGAATAGTTTTACTAGAATAGAAGGAGTTTTTAGACATGCACTCTTTCAAGTAGTATCTATAATTACAACAACTGGTTTTACAACAGCAGATTATACCGCCTGGACTCCACTTCTTTTACTAATTTTCTTTGGATTAATGTTTATAGGAGGTTCTGCAGGAAGCACAGCGGGTGGATTTAAGGTTATGAGACACTTATTAATAATTAAGAATGGCTTTTTACAATTTAAAAGAATATTACATCCAAACGCAATTTTACCAATAAGATATAATAAGAAATCTGTTTCAAGTGAAATTATGTATAATATACTAGGATTTTTCATTGTATATATGTTGTCATTTATGGTAGGAGCATTAATTTTCTCAATACTTGGTTTAGATTTTGAGTCTTCACTTGGAGTTTCTGCATCTAGCTTAGGTAATATAGGTCCTTCTATTGGAGGTTTTGGACCATCTTCTACTTTTTATGATTTACCATCTTTAGCTAAATGGTGGTCATCTTTCTTGATGTTATTAGGAAGGTTAGAGCTCTATACGGTTCTAATTATTATTACCCCTTATTTCTGGAGGAATAGATAAAATTAATTTAGAATATTTTTTATTCTTGAAACAGCTTCAATTAGTTGTTCTTTAGATGCTGCATAGGATATTCTAATACAGTTAGAATTACCGAAAGCATCACCCGTTACAGTGGCAACCAATGCCTTTTCAAGTAAGAACATAGACATATCAGAAGCATTATTAATAGTTACTCCGTCAATTGTCTTACCAAAGTAATGAGATACATCAGGGAATACATAAAATGCCCCTTCTGGTTTATTGCATTTAAATCCATTTATGTTATCTAGCAAACCTAAAATAAGGTCTCTTCTTTCTTTAAATTCATCAACCATGTAATGAATTTTTGAAGGATTTTCTTGTAAAGCAGTTATTACTGCTCTTTGTGCAATACAATTTGCACCACTAGTAACTTGTCCCTGCATTTTATTACAGGCCCTAGCAACCCATTTAGGCCCACCAATGTAGCCAATTCTCCAGCCTGTCATTGCAAAAGCTTTTGACACTCCATTTACAGTAATTGTTCTATCATACATATCATCAAATGCTGCAATACTAGAATGCCCTCCAGAAAAATTGATATGTTCATATATTTCATCAGATACAACATAAATTTCGGGGTGTTTCAATAATACATCAGAAATTTCCCTAAGTTCAGATTTACTATATACAGATCCGCTTGGATTACAAGGTGAGCTAAACCAAAGCATTTTAGTTTTACTTGTTATAGCTTTTTCAAGATCTTCTCCACTGATTTTAAAATCAGATGATATACTTGTTTTTACTTCAATAGGAACACCTCCATTTAATTTGATAATATCTCTGTAGCTAACCCAATATGGACATGGAAGAATCACTTCATCACCAGGATTAATAAACGCAGCAGCTATGTTAGATAAAGATTGTTTTGCCCCAGTTGATACAACTATTTGGGATAAATTGTAGTTTAATTTATTATCTCTTTCAAATTTATTAATAATTGCTTTTTTTAATTCAACATACCCATCAACTGGGGTATATGAATTATAGTTATCCTGGATTGCTTTTATAGCAGCTTCTTTTATAAAATCAGGAGTATTAAAGTCAGGTTCTCCTAAACTAAGTCCTATAACATCCTTTCCTTGTGATTTTAATTCTCTTGCCTTAGCAGCCATAGCTAGGGTCTGTGATACAGCCAAATTATTAATTCTATTAGATAGAATTTCTTTCATTTTTTTAACTGTTATATAGTTGGTTTTATTCCCATGAGACGCAAATAATTAAAATGAGCAATAATAGCATCTTTTGTGGTTTTAAACTCGTTATAAGGAAGTTTAAATTCTTTTACTGTTTTCTTTACAATCTCTGCTATTTTACTATAGTGAACATGAGATATGTTAGGAAATATATGATGTTCAATCTGGTGGTTTAAGCCACCAGTGAACCAATTGACTAATTTATTATTACAAGCAAAATTAACTGTTGTTTTTAATTGATGAATAGCCCAGCTATTTTTAATATTTCCTTTAGAATCTGGAACAGGCATATCCGCTTCATCCATTATATGAGCTAACTGAAATACTAAGCTTAGTATTAAGCCTGCAGTATAATGCATTACAATAAAAGAAATCAGAACTTTCCACCATACTACATTAAATACGAAAATTGGAATAAAGATCCAGAAAAGAAAATATAATATTTTTGATATGAACAATTTAGTCCAATTTACAAATGGATTTGGAAATTTACCATGAGATAATTTTCTTTTCATATATCTTTTCATTTGAAGAAAATCTACAATTATTGCCCAATTGATTGTAAGTAGCCCGTATAATAAAACAGAGTAGTAATGTTGAAATTTATGAAACCACTTCCATTGTGAATGCTTTGAGAATCTAATTATTCTTCCAGCTTCTAAATCTTCATCATGACCATGAATATTAGTATAAGTGTGATGTAGAACATTGTGTTGAACTTGCCAATTATACCTGTTACCGGCTAATAAATATATGCTACTTCCCATTAGTCTGTTTATCCATTTTTTATTAGAAAATGATTCATGATTTCCATCATGCATTACATTCATTCCAACTCCTGCTAAACCAATCCCCATAACAATAGATAATACAATTTGTAGCCATCCGGGGATTGTTAAAATTGAGATTAAAATATAGGGAGTAATTAGTAAACTAAACATTATAATTGTTTTTACCCAAAGCTTCCAATTTCCATTTTTCGTAATATTTTTTTCCTTGAAATAATTATTAACTCTTTTATTTAAAGTTTTAAAAAATATTTCTGAATCTTTTCTGTTAAATAATACTATTTTGGAGTCCATTTATTTATGATTTCTTTAAATTCAAATATATTAATAAAAGTAATTTCTTTCTATTTCATTTAGAAATAGTTGTGCACAAAAACCTATTTTTGTTGAAAATTATATTATGAAATTAATTCAGAAATATTTTAAAGATTTAACAGAAGATCAATTAAACCAATTTCAAAAATTAGAATTGCTTTATAAAGATTGGAATTCAAGGATTAATGTTATTTCAAGAAAAGATATTGATGAATTATATCTTAGACATGTATTACACTCATTAGCTATTGCAAAATTTATTCAATTCAATAAGGGCACGCATATTATCGATGTTGGAACTGGTGGAGGTTTTCCAGGTATTCCATTAGCAATTTTATTTCCAGACTGCAAATTTCATTTAGTTGATAGTATTGAAAAAAAAGTTAGAGTAGTGGATGCAGTTTTAAATGAGCTAGGGCTAGAGAATGTAACTACTCAGTGTAAAAGGGTAGAGGATATAGAGGATAAATTTGATTTTATCTTAACAAGAGCTATAGCAGATATGTCAACAATCCTTAAATGGACTGTAAATAATATTAATCCTAACTCTAATAATGTAGTTCCAAATGGAATAATTGCACTAAAGGGAGGAGATCTTGACAAGGAACTCTTTAAAATTGAAAATAAAAAAGTAGTGGCCATCAAGGATTATTTTGATGACCACTATTTTATAAATAAAAAATTAGTTTACGTACCTATTCAAAAATGAACAGAAAATTACTGAATTAGTAATTTAAAACTTTTCACACCTGTAGTTCCTTCAATATTAACAATATAGATTGAAGTTCCTAAATCTCTTAGATTAGATGTATGTACGTTACTATTTATATTCTCTTCAAATACTTTTTGACCTAAGATGTTAAAAATTTGAATCTTTCTTAAGGTCTCATCTGATGTCATTTCCAAAGTCTTAGAACTTACATTATAGAAATATTCAAAGTTATTTATTACACTATCTTCAATTCCTAAAGTTCCGTCAACAGTATATGAATCTGTTTGCAGCACAAAAGAATCATTTGACATATAATGAATAGCAATTCTAATTGTTTGACCCTCATATTGACTTAAATCAAATTGATATTGTGTCCAATTAGTTGGAGCTTCAATATATGTTCCTTCAGATATAATCGTAAAATCATTATAGTCTGTAGAATTTCCAACTCCAACTTGGAATCTTTCAAGACCGTATGTGTCATTAACTGATTTTGCCCACATACTAAAGGTTGGAGAAGTAACTCCACTTAAAGTAAATTCAGGACTTATCATCCAATCATCATTTGGAAATGTAGTTCCACTTGCACCTGATGCAAAGAAATACAATCCTTGGTTGCCTTCATATGTATCCCATGCAGATATATCACCGCCTGTTCCGGTTGCAAGTTCTTGATTATATATAATTCCTGTACCAACATAGGATTCGTTTGTAAAATCCACAGCATTAGCACCCCAAGTTGTTCCTCCATCAAGGTCATACATGACCCAATCTCCGATATCACTAATGGCAAATTCTGTATGACATTCAAAGTTGTCTCTCCATACTATTGGAAGTGAATACTCATCAGGACAGTCTCCTCCTACAATACTAGTAAAACTAGTAGAAGAGCTGTCATTACTATTATTCTCATCACTTGTCAATGATGTACTGGCTACAATTTCATAATCTCCTGGAGTTGAAAAATCATATGTAGCGTAAAAAGTGAACTGAGAAGTTTCATTAAATGCTATAGATCCAGTAAAACTTTCTGTTACAGTATTTCCACCATTAACTTGATAGGTAACATCAAAATTTGATACTGTATTTTCACCTAAGTTTTCTAATGTAACAACAATATTTTCGTTATCAGAGTAAACTCCGTTACCTGATGGAGAATCAATACTCGTTATAGCAACATCATAATCAAGATATGAAACTGGAACCTTATAGCCATTAATAATTTCATCACCATCTGTAATAAATGCAGCAACTTCTATTTCAGCTAGATCAACGGGTACATCATTATACATATCAGGAAGAGTATAAGTGTAGGTTCTATCAATAAAACTACCAGTTGAAGTTGTAGTAATTGCATCTCCACTAATTCCATCAACCATATCTACTAATCTATCCATATGTCTATAATCATATTCATTATGCGCATAATTAGAATTTGGTGAACTTGAAACCACATAGCTTGGGTTATAATTTGTTCCCGTTTGTGGACCAATAGTTTCATCTTGCATTATTGCAACATGTAAATAGTTAGTCGATTCAGGGCTACTTGCCGTATAGTATGCCTCTACATGAATTGTTAGCACATTACCAGCTAATTCTGCTTCAAGACCAACATTAACATAAGCACTCTCTTGTAAAACTTGTGAAATAGCAGTATTCCAATATCCTCTACTCATAGCAGTTCCACCTGTCATAGATAAATTACTAAAAACTTGACGATTAACTGAAGCGGAAGGTTGTCCGTTAGCCGCTGCCATATTTCCTAATTGATTTGCAAGTGCATTATTAAAATCATGACCACCATTAGGATCACAATCCCATGCATATCCTCCTTCATGAAATTTAATTACAAAAACATCATTAGGGTTTTGGTCAATAATTTGATTTAGCATGGCATGACCATCTGGACAATACTGACAATGGATTGCAGTTGATTCCTCAACAATTGCATTTTTATTTTCAGGTGTTGTTGAAACGATCGTTTGTGCCGAAATATAGCCTAGAGATGATAATAAAAGAATAAAAAGCAGAATGTATTGTTTTTTCATGGAGCTTAATTTCTTTCAAATATAAGGACTTTTGTATATTTTTGTTTTACAAACTAAAATATATACTTATGATTAATTCCAGAATATTTCTTTTTATAGCACTTTTTTTAACTAACATATTTGTTTATTCACAGAATGAATATGCCTTTTCATTAGAAACAACTGATGGAATTGTGATAGAGGACAATGAAGTTCTTGAATTTTCAGAAATTACATACCCGGATGCATCTTTTGATTTTTATGTAAGAAATGATACATCAGAAGCAATTAATGTAAAAATTGAAGTTGTAAGTTTTTCTGGAACCGATGGAAGTTCAATGGAATTATGTTTTGGAGAATGCTATTATGGTATAAGTGCAAATCAAAGTTATCCATCTAATTCTTTTGTAACTATTAACCCTAATGAAACCCAATCATCATCTGGGGATCATTTTTTCAATCAAGATTCTGGAGATGGAAGTACACCGGTAGAATACACATTTCGTTTTTATATGGTTGATGGAGACGGAAATGAGGTGGTTAGTACGGCAGAATTATTTACCGAATTATCTGTAGGATATTATTATTCTTCTACTCTAAGTGTTGATGATTTTGATCAAATTAATGCTACATTTTCTCATTCAAATGGTATATTAAAAATACACTCTGAAAAAAAGTATCAACTAAATATATATGACGTAAGAGGTTCTTTAATTATAGAAAAAAATATTCAAATAGGAGATAATTATATTAATTCATCAATTATACCAAATCATTTGTATTTGTTGAATTTTACACAAGAAAATGGAACTTCAATATTCAAGAAAATTATATTGAATTAAAAAGAATAACTAAGGTTTAGATTGAAGCCGTTACTCTCTGGAACATATCTACATACCCCGCCAATACATATAAGTCCACCTCTTTGTCTTCCGTAGTTAAGACTTACTCTAGTACTATTTTTTGAATAACTACCACCTAGGTTATAGTAATGTATTTTGTCAGATCTTCCGTAATTCCATCCATCTGAAACAAAAACATTTACCGATGATGAGATTCCATATTCATAAACCAATCCTAGCCAGTTTTTTCTATCATTTTTAGTCCATAAATGTTGAAGTACCCCTCTAGAAGATTTTCCATTTGCATGAAGATAATTTGCTTCAATAACTCCAACTTTTGCTTTGATATCTCCTTGAACACCAAGGGGACCACCCAATGTAATTCCCTTGTCTATAATTACATCTAAAAAGGTAATTGCTGTTCTTAATTTAGAATTCCATCTATTTTTTATTTCCAAGTTTAAATCTCTATAATATCTATCTCCATTTCCAATAAATTTTACATCGTATGAATTATCTTGATTAAATGTGGACTCTATGCCGCTCCAGTATGAAAAATTAAAAGCAATTTTTGTCTTATATTTTCCTAGGAAATTATCTTTATCAAAGGTGTAATAAAAATCATTTTGGAAGCCTACTTCACCTGATCTTTTTTCAATGGAATTCATTACCAATCGAGGCTGTGAATTGTATACATAAATATTTGTTAGTAGATAGTCCTGCTGTTTACTAAGAGTAGGGGTAAAGCTCAATGTTTTTTGATTATAGATATTTCCCTCTGCTAGTCTATCACTATAGAAATTAAAATTTTCTAGCCTTCTAAATGTTGTATTTATTCCAATTCCTTTTTTTGAATATCCTAAATCTACTTGTAAGGCTGTACCATCATATAGTCTGTTAGATACTAAATTATTTTCATTGGCTATCACATCAGGATCTTTTATAACCCCTTCTATATTAAGAGAAAAGTCACCTGCATACATATTTAATCTACCGCCATAGGCTGAAACATTTGAAGGAATCGAGTCGTTTGCCCCATTCTCTTGGTATCTATTTACAATACTAGAACCAATAGACAAATCAACTTCTTTTAGATTAAGCATTTGATTTAGATTTATTTCAGTATTTAATCCTTGAATCGTTGATGCTGTGTAATTAAATCCATCTCTTTGCTGACCATACAAGGCTGTCAATTCAATATTATCCGATGGGTAATATTTTAATTTTATTCCTTTAATTGCGTTATTTATGCCTAGTTGACGATCTTCCCATGATCTAAAAATGAGTCCGTTACCAAACTGTTCATAAAAAGAACCTACCGTTATATCACTTTTCTCATTTTGAATCTTTATAAAGTAATTAGTTATTTTATTTTGATTATCGAGTTCAGGATAAAACCCTAGCAGTGAACTAGGCAAATAACCTTCGTATTGAATACCAGCTAGAATATTATTTATTTGGTAGTTTATTTGAAAATAATTATTTGATCTAAAGTTATCTTCAGGAGATATAAAATCTAATGACTGGTCATTTTGTAGTAATTGCGAATTACTTTCAAAACTACCATAGATGTATGGCTGGTTCTGAGAAAAAATAAGTGAAGAGAAAAATAGAAATATTATGTAGAATATATTTTTCATTCTTTGGAAAGTGTTTTGAGTTTTTCAAAAAGTTCATATTCATCACCATTTCTATAACCTGTGTGTTGATACAGAATCTTATTATTTCTAACGATTATTGTTACAGGAATAGCGGAAGCTCCTAATGACCTTTTTAAATTATGATTTGTATCTAAAAGAATATTATGTTCCCATCCTTTTCCATTAACTAATGCTTTTGCCCTGTTGATAGATCTGCTATCATCAACAGATATTGCATAAACTTCAAAATCAACTTGTGTTTTCCACTCGTCATATAATTCATTTATTGCATCCAGCTCTTTAATACACGGCACGCACCATGTTGCCCATAGGGACAAAATAGCGATCTTATCATTTGAAGTTAAATCAGCAACATTTACCTTATCCCCTTCAAATGTTTTAAGATTAATATTTGGCAGTGTTTTTTGGGAAAACCCAGCAAATGATAGTAGAAATACAGATAAGAAAATAAAATTTCTCATATGATATAATTTATTGCAAAGATAGTTTTGTTTTTAATTATAATTATAATTATTTCAAAAATATGTAAATTTGACTCCAGCTTAAGTAATTTTTATGAACTCATTTCTAAAGTATCCTGCAATTTTATTAATGCTCATTGTAACATTGAGTTGTAGTAGGACTGAATCTTTTTTTTATGAAGTTGTTGAGCCTGAAATTGTAACAGGCTTAGTAGTTTATCCATCATATTTAAGAAATCAAGAGATCACTTTTGAAGTATTTGATGCAGAGGGAAACAACATCACAATGGATTCTAATTTTATTGTTGATGGAGTATCAATTGTGGGAAATCAAATCAGTTATCCTGAAATAGGCACTCATCAGGTATATGCGGAATATAGTATTGAATCAACAGTCTATAATAGTGATACAAGAACATTTAATATTGTTATTCCTAAAACACGGGTTGTATTAGAAGATTATACTGGTACATGGTGCGGATATTGTCCTAATGTTAGCCATGCTATTGAAGAAATACGAATGATTACTGATGATATTTCAGTTGTAGCCATACACTATGCGGATGAAATGACAATTTCACCAGGATTAGATCTTATAAATGAATTTAATATCACCGGTTACCCAACTGCAAGAATAAATAGAACAGTGGATTGGTCCTATCCTTATGGTTCAAGCCAAATTGAATCACTAATTGAGACAGATAATTCAATTGCTATTTCAATTGACAGCCATATGATTGACATGAGTATGTTGCAAGTTCAGCTTAGGGTTGTTTCTGAGGAAGATCTAAGTGATCACAAAGTAATTGCCTATTTAGTAGAGGATAATCTAATCTATGACCAGACCAATTATTATAATTACGATGAGAATAGTTACTTTTTTGGAATGGGAAATCCAATAGTAAATTTTGTTCATAATGATGTGTTACGACACTCATTTACTGATGCTTTAGGAAATCCTATGGAGAATCCAACTCCTGCATTAAACGATACTTTTTTTAATTATTCTTTTGAAATTGATTCGGGACATACTCTTGCCAATCTAGGAATAGTTGTTATGATAGTAAATCAGAATAATACAGCAATTAATTCACAATTTTCAGAAATAAATTATTTCCAGGATTTTAATTAGTTAGTCTTTACCAAGAAAAGGGTACCTATAATCTGTTGGCGTTACAAATGTCTCTTTAATTAATCTAGGAGACACCCATCTAAGTAGATTTAACATACTACCAGCTTTATCATTTGTCCCTGAACCTCTAGCACCACCAAAAGGCTGCTTTCCAACTACAGCGCCGGTTGGCTTGTCGTTTACATAGAAATTTCCAGCTGCATTTCTTAATGCTTTTGTTACTTTTTCAATAACATTTCTGTCTTTAGATAAAACAGCACCAGTTAATGCATACTTAGTACTAGAGTCAATTAGACCCAATGTTTTATCAAAATCATTATCATCATAAACGTATATTGTAATAACTGGACCAAAAATTTCTTCCCTCATAGTAACATAATTAGGATCCTCAGCCACTAATACGGTTGGTTCAATGAAATACCCTTTTGATTTATTGTATGATCCACCTGCTATTACCTGAACTTTCGAATCAGCTTTAGCATTATCAATATATTTTGCAATTTTATCAAATGAGTTTTCATGAATTACAGCAGTCATAAAATTGCTTAGATCATCAGGAGACCCCATGTTAATTGATTTTAAATCTTCAATTACGTTTGCTTTTACAGCATTCCATATAGATTTTGAAATATATCCTCTTGAGGCTGCACTACATTTTTGACCTTGAAATTCAAATGCACCTCTTGTTATTGCTGTAGATACTTCTTTTGGATTCGCAGATTTATGGGCAAGAATAAAATCTTTACCACCTGTCTCTCCTACAATTTTTGGATAGGTTTTATAATTTGAAATATTCGCTCCAATTTTTTTCCAAAAACTATTAAATACTACAGTTGATCCTGTAAAATGCAGTCCTGCAAAATCTCTACTTTCTAGAACTTTGTTTGAAATCATTTCCGGATCTCCGAAAACGGCATTTATAACACCATCAGGAAGTCCAGCTTCCTTATAAACATCAATTAAAATCTTTGCAGAATATACTTGACTATCACTAGGTTTCCACACCACTACATTTCCTAACATTGCCATTGAAGCCGCTAGATTTCCAGCAATAGCAGTAAAATTAAAGGGTGTAACTGCATAAACAAAACCTTCTAGAGGTCTGTATTCTACGCGGTTCCATGCATCAGGATCACTATCAGGCTGGTTGCTGTAGATATCAGTAATGTATTGAACGTTAAATCTTAAGAAATCTATTAATTCACAAGCAGCATCAATTTCAGCTTGATGAATGGTTTTAGATTGTCCTATCATAGTTGCGGCATTTATTTTTGATCTGTATGGACCAGCAATAAGCTCAGCTGCTCTAAGAAATATTGCAGCTCTATTTTCCCAAGACATATTTTCCCAACTTTCTTTAGCATCTAATGCAGTTGAAATCGCTTGATTAACATGAGATTCATTTGCTAAATAATACTTAGCTACTATATTTTTATGATCATGAGGAGGTGAAACAGAATTGGTTTCATCTGATTTAACATCTTTCCCATTGATATACATAGGAATTTCAATCTTTTCTTGAATCATCTTTTTGTATGTATTCAAGACCTCTTTTCTCTCACTTGAACCTGGTAAATATGACTTAACAGGTTCGTTTATAGGTGTTGGAACTTTGAAAAATCCTATACTCATAATTAAAATATTTAGCTGTTAATTTTTTGTGAATTTACAATTTATTTTTTGAGAAATAAATTATTAGTTCATTGCAAAGGGTGCACTCAATTTAAAAGTAGGAATAACTACATCGAATTTTTTAGTTGTAGTAAAATCAACCATTTTATAATGACCATACATCGCTCCAAAAGGAGAAAGAAGTAAACATCCTGAACTATAGGTATGAGATTCTCCAGGGTTTATTACAGGTTTTTTACCAATGACTCCTTCACCAACAATCTCTTGTTCCTGATTAAGTGCATCTAAAATAATCCAATGACGTGAGTTGAGTTGAACTGAATCTTTACTATGATTTTCAATAGTCACTTTATATCCAAAAGCATAATGTGTTTTGTTGTTTTTATAAAAAGTTCCTTCAAAATCTGTTTGAACGGAAATTTTAATACCTCTTGTGACTTGTTGAACCATAGTTGTAAAGTATTTTTTAAATGTATAAAAAAAAATAATATTTAACTACTAATTTAAAACAAGAAGATATGCCTATGGTTTAGTTGGTAGTAGTTTTTCAATTAGTTATTTATAGATCCAACAAGAAGAAAGCATTCAGAATCAGTAGGGTTATTTATACTGTGTTTTTTTGAGTTTGGTAAAATAAAAAAATCATCTTTCTCTCCATTATAATTATTCTGTCCAATAGTAATTTTTGGGTTTCCTTCAAGAACATAAATAAATTCTGTTTTATTAGGGTGAAGGTGAGAAGGATATGTGGAACAGGAATCTACTTTGACCTTCTTTAAACCACCATTTTCCAAGTTAATTAGATTCTTTCCAGAGAAACCTTTTACTTTCCCAATTTCCCAATCCATTAGATTAGTTTTTTTATAGTTTTCCATTATTTTCAATTTTGACTATCGTTTTTAAATTAATACCTACAATTTACAATAATTAGTTGGTAATATTTATGGAACTGGCTTGGCCCATACCAATAACCCTGTCATACCTATATCCATAACCTCTATAGTATATTAATACTTTATAATCATTTTCAGTTTCATCATAATTTCCACTTACTCCACCTTGATTAATTTCATCATACTCATTTACCAATACATACTTATAATTGTAAAAACCTTGTTTTAGCTTTAGAATTAATTGATATGAATCTAAAGAACTATTATATGTCATTTTATATTTAGGCTGTATGCTATAATTATTAAAAGCGCCTACTATATATATTGATTCACTGGGTCTATTAGTGCTATTCTTTAATGAAAAGTGAATATTTACATAGTCAGCTTCAATATCAATATCATCAGCATTTAAAGCTGTTGTTAAAAAGCCTCCATTAATATCTGGATTGTATGTATAGGAGTTATTAAACCTATGGTAATCAGTAAACAGATAGTTATGATAGATATCATAAAGATTAAAGGTCCTAATATTAAGATTTGAACTTCTTATTTCTTTGTTTTCAAAAAACAGATATTCATTTCCACCCCAGAAACTCGACTCTTCATCGTATTTGAAAATTAATTTAGAGCCAATGGTATATTGAGCCTTTAAATTACTAATAGAAGTGCTTAGATTATTGTTCTGAATGATTAAAGTTCTTACTGTGTTTTTTGGATTATTTAATTGAATTGTTACTGGATTTACTTCAAAATTTACTGATTGTTTAGTATGTATATATTTTAAATTTCTTAGTCTTTTTATTTGTGTTGGAACTGTTGTTATGCTCTCATAGACAATAAATTTTCTACTAAAAATAATATTTCCATATTCATCATATATTTTTAGAATATAATTTCCAGATTTTATAATTCTAACATCTTGATTTGGTATTTCAAGTTTGTAATGAGAATACATCTGATAAGTATTAAAAGATGTTTTATAGTTTTGAATTTTAATATTATCAAATCCTCTTAAATATTCTGATTTAATTAACTGAGATTTAGACCAATCAAAATTTAGCTGATCAATTGTATAGTAGTAATCTTCCTCCTCATTATTAAGTACATCAAAATCTAGAGTAAACCTTTCTCCAAGTTTTATTACAGGAAGATTAGTTGAATAGTTTTCTTGATTGGTTGTAAAGCTAACTGTATTAATATATTCTGGAGGATTTAACTCTTTTTCAATTTGACCAAATATTGGATTAATTATTAAAAAGTTTAGACAAACCAATAGAAACATAAACTTATATAAATCAATCATATTTAAGGGCAGTGTTATACTAATTATTTTCATTAAAAATAATCAAAAAATATTGTAAAATCTTTAATATTGATTTACTTTTGCAGCGAATAAAAACTCCATTTAATTTTATTCTCCCGACTATGTCAAAAGACATCATTGTTAAAAAGGGTTTAAACATCAATTTAGTTGGTGATGCTTCCAAGACTCTAGAAATTTCTAAAAATAGCAAATATTATTCTTTATACCCTGATGATTTTCATGGAGTATTTCCAAAACTTACAATTAAGGTTGATCAAAAAGTAAAAGCAGGCGATGTTCTTTTTTTTGATAAAAACAATGAAGAAGTAAAATTTGTTTCACCTGTTTCGGGTAAAATTACTGAGATTCAAAGGGGTGAAAGAAGAAGGATTGTTTCTATTAAAATTTTAGCAGATAAAAAAATAGAATATAAAAACTTAGGAAAGCTAGATGCCAAGGCTGATAAAAATAAGATAATTGATTATTTCTTAAACTCTGGTTTATGGCCTTTTATAAAACAAAGACCCTATGACGTGATAGCTGATCACAAAATATCTCCTAAATCAATTTTTATTTCTGGATTTTCATCAGCACCACTTTCAGCTGATTTAGACTTTATTTCAAAAGGTTATGAAGATAAGATTCAAACCGCTATAAATTTTTTATCAAAATTAACTAAGGGTGAAATACATATGTCAGTTAGAAAGAATTCAAATTCAGAATTATCTAATCTAAATAATATAACTATTCATAATGTTTCAGGGCCTCATCCTTCTGGAAATGTAGGAACATTAATCAATAAGGTGTCTCCTGTGAATAAAGGTGAAGTCGTATGGACAATTTCTTTGCAAGATCTTATTCTAATAGGTTCAGTTATTGAATCTGGAAAATTTTCTGCAGAAAGGATAATTGCATTAGTAGGATCATCTATTGAGAATCCGAGATATATTAAAACTATTATTGGATCTCAGATTTCAAAGATTCTAGATAAAGGAATTCAGGACAATAATAGAATAATTTCTGGAAATGTATTGACTGGAAAACAAATTTCTATAAAAGGAAATCTTGATTATTACAGTAATACAGTAAGTGTAATCCCTGAGGGTAATGATTACGATCTTTTTGGATGGACTAGACCTATATTTGATAAAATTTCAACTTCTAGAGCGTTAACTTTTTCATGGCTTTTTCCAAATAAAAAATTTAGCTTGAACACAAATACTAATGGCGAGCATAGAGCATTTGTTATTACAGGCGCTTATGAGAAAGTTTTCCCATTAGATATATATCCAATGAGAATATTAAAAGCATGTATGTATAAGGATCTTGAGGAAATGGAAGCTTTAGGCATGTATGAAGTTGCTCCTGAAGATTTTGCATTAACTGAGTTTATATGCATATCTAAGCAACCTCATCAAGAAATAATTAGAAAAGGATTAGACTTAATGAAAAAAGAATTAGGATAATGGGGATAAAATTAAGTCTACATCAATTAAAGGAAAAATTTAAGGGCAATATGTTTGCTCCTGCATTTAATGCATTTCATACTTTTTTATATACACCGAATGATGTAACTAAAGGTGGAACTCATATAAAAGCAGCAGATGATTTGAAAAGAACAATGAACATGGTTATCCTTTCACTAGTTCCATGTCTTTTGTTTGGTATATTCAATGCTGGATATCAGCATTATGCTGCAGTTGATCTTGCTAATGGAATAATTAGAGAAGCCTCGTTTCTAGGTAATTTTATTACTTTGGAAAATTTTCTATTGGGATCAACTAAAGTCCTCCCACTTGTTATAGTATCTTATGTTGTAGGGCTTACTGTTGAATTTATTTTTGCAGTTATAAAGGGTCATGAAGTTGAAGAAGGTTATTTAGTGACCGGCATGTTAGTTCCATTAATTGTCCCAGTTGATCTCCCTCTTTGGATGTTAGCAGTTGCTGTAATTTTTGGAGTTATAATTGGAAAAGAGGTGTTTGGTGGAACAGGAATGAATATTCTAAATCCAGCGCTTACTATTAGAGCTTTTTTATTTTTTGCCTATCCTACATGGATGAGTGGAGATAAAGTATGGGTTCATCAAGCAGTGGAAAGAACAGGTACAGCTGAGGCAATTTCAGGAGAAACAATTTTAGGTATGCATGCTCAGAATATACCTATTGAGATATACGATTTATCAGATATGTTTATTGGGTTTATACCGGGATCTGTAGGTGAAACTTCTAAAATATTAATTATTCTAGGTGCACTATTTTTAATTTTTACAAAGATAGGTTCATGGAGAATAATGCTTAGTACAATCGCAGGCGCTCTTTTTATGGGCTTAATTTTTAATCAAGTAGTTGATCTTGGATGGATTACAGAAACTAGTAAATTTTATGGCTTAATGAGTGTTCCTTTTTGGGAGCATTTGTTAATAGGGAGTATTTTATTTGGAGCAGTTTTCATGGCAACTGATCCAGTAACTGCAGCGCAGACTTTAAAAGGTAAATGGATTTATGGGTTTTTAATTGGTTTTATTTCAATTATGATTAGAGTATTTAATCCTGCTTATCCTGAAGGAGTATTTTTAGCAATATTATTAATGAATGTTTTTGCTCCTACAATTGATCATTATGTTATTCAATCTAATATTAAGAACAGACTTAATAGGATTAAAATAAAAATTAGTTAGAATGGGAATTAATACAGATAAAAACTCATATACAATACTTTTTGCCATAGGGATGGTTATTATTGTAGGTACACTACTTGCTGCTATTGATTCCTCCTTAAAAGAAAAAATAAAAACAAATAAAATTCTTGAGAAACAACAGAATATTCTTTATGCAATTGGAGTAGATGATAATGAAGGTAATAATGTTAGTTTTATTTCTACTGATCAGGCTCCTATCGAATTTGATAAATATGTAGTTAATCAAATTTATATTCAAGGAGGTAAAGTAATTGAAGATGAAGAAGCTTATTTGATTGAAGTAAAAAAGGAAAAGACACTTGCAAAAAATCCAAATTATGATAGAAGATTGCCTTTATTTATTGCTGAAAAGGATCAGAAAAAATATTATGTTGCACCAATAAGAGGAAAGGGTTTATGGAATTCAATTTGGGGTTATGTTGCTATGGATGAAAACATGGTAATTCAAGGAGCTTATTTTGATCACCAGGCAGAAACCCCAGGACTGGGAGCTAATATAAATCAGAGATTTTTTATGGATGATTTCATTGGTGAGAACTTATTGGATTCTAATGGTAATTTTAGAGGAATAACTGTCTCTAAAAAAGATCTTGATCCTAGAAATGAAATAAAGGATGATAATAGGGTAGATGCAATTGCTGGAGCTACCATAACGGGTGATGGTGTTTCCGCAATGATTAAAAGTGATTTAAGATTATACGTACCATACTTTAAAAAATTAAAACAGAATTAGATGGGGTTATTATCAAAAAAAGATAGCAAATTAATATTAGATCCATTATCAGATAATAATCCGATAACTATTCAGGTTCTTGGGATTTGTTCAGCTTTGGCTATCACAGCTGAACTTGAAGCCTCGGTTGTAATGTCTATTGCAGTTTTATTTGTAATGGGGGCAGGTAATGTTGTAATTTCTTTAATAAGAAATATCGTCCCATCCAGAATTAGAATTATTGTCCAATTAATAATTATTGCAACCCTAGTAATTATAGTAGATTTAGTTTTAAAAGCTTATGCTTACGAGTTAAGTAAAACGCTATCTGTATTTGTTGGTCTTATAATTACCAATTGTATAATTATGGGAAGGTTTGAAGCTTTTGCTCTTGGTAATGGTCTATGGAGATCATTCCTTGATGGTATTGGAAATGCATTAGGATATTCTTTAATATTAATAATTGTAGGGTTTTTTAGAGAATTATTAGGGTCAGGAACTCTTTGGGGTTATCCTGTTTTAGGAGATGCTATTGACAAGACTGGATTATATGCCTTTGGATATGAAAACAATGGGTTTATGTTATTATCACCAATGGCACTGATTGTGGTTGGAATTATCATTTGGATTCAACGATCAAAAAGTACTCATTTAATTGAAGATTAAATATGGAACATATAGAATTATTATTTAAATCTATTTTTATCGATAATATGGTATTTGCCACATTCTTAGGGATGTGTTCATATCTAGCAGTTTCCAAAAAAGTTTCTACTGCTAATGGTCTTGGAGCAGCTGTACTTTTTGTATTAACCATTACAGTTCCTTTAAACTGGCTTTTAGATACTTATGTACTACAGGATGGTGCTATGAAATGGTTACACCCAAGCCTTGAAGAATATAATCTTAATTTTTTATCCTTTATATTATTTATTGCCACAATAGCAACAATGGTTCAATTAGTTGAGATTGTTGTTGAAAAATTTTCACCTGCACTTTATAATTCACTAGGAATATTTTTGCCTTTGATTGCTGTTAATTGTGCAATATTAGGAGGTTCATTATTTATGCAGTCAAGAGAGATTCCTTCAATTGAACTAGCATTAACCTATGGAATTGGATCAGGAATAGGCTGGTGGTTGGCAATTTTAGCCATTGCATCAATTCGTGAAAAAATTAGGTATTCCAATGTACCTGCTCCATTAAGAGGTCTTGGAATTACGTTTATTATAACAGGATTGATGGCTATTGGTTTTATGAGTTTTGGAGGAATGTTAACAGGAGGAGATGAGGCTCCAAAAACTACTCAAAAAGAAATAGTTTTAGATTCAGATAGTGAAGATTATATCGCTGAAGAAGATCAAATACTTATGGATACAAATAATGATATAGAGTAAAGTATGATACTAGCAACTTCTATTTCGAAATCTATAATTCTAGTAATAGGTATATTATTAACAGTTACATTATTGTTAATATTAATGCTCTTATTTGTTAAGGAAAAACTCTCTCCTTCAGGCCCTGTTAAAATTAATATTAACGGAAAAAAGGAAATTGAAGTTAATTCTGGAGATTCTTTACTTACAACACTTAGTTCTCAAAAGATATTTTTACCATCTGCCTGTGGAGGAGGTGGTACCTGCATTCAATGTGAATGTCATAT
Source organism: Flavobacteriaceae bacterium (assembly GCA_018657955.1). Lineage (GTDB taxonomy): Bacteria > Bacteroidota > Bacteroidia > Flavobacteriales > Flavobacteriaceae. The sequence goes on from JABHWD010000012.1 coordinate 31,018, forward strand.
TAATTCTGGAGGAGGAGAGGCATTACCAACAGAAACCCCACACTTTACTAGAAAAGAGCTGCAGTCTGGAGCTAGACTTGCATGTCAAGTAAAAGTTAAACAGGATATGGACATTAGCATTCCTGATGAGGTTTTTGGTATAAAAAAATGGGAAGCTACAGTAGTTAGAAACTATAATGTTGCATCATTTATTAAAGAATTTGTTGTCCGAATTCCAGAAGATATGGGATATAAGGCAGGAGGCTATATACAAGTAGAAATCCCAGAAACTGAGGTGAAATTTTCTGATATAGAAATTGAAGCTCATCCAGAAGAGCACGATTCTCCAGACAAGTTTAAGGCTGAGTGGGATAAATTTAATTTATGGCCATTAGTAATGAAGAATTCTGAAATAACTGAAAGAGCATATTCTATGGCTTCATATCCTGCAGAAGGTAGGGACATAATGTTAAATGTAAGAATAGCTACTCCTCCTTGGGACAGAGATAAGAACTCTTGGATGAATGTAACCCCTGGTATTGCATCTTCATATATGTTTTCAAGAAAACCGGGAGATAAAGTGACTATTTCAGGCCCATTTGGCGAGTTTTTCATCAATGATTCTGAAGCTGAAATGTTGTATGTTGGTGGAGGTGCTGGGATGGCTCCATTAAGGTCTCACCTATATCATTTATTTAATACTTTGAAGACTGGAAGAAAAGTTACTTACTGGTATGGAGGAAGATCTAGAAGAGAATTATTCTATCTTGACCATTTTTATAAACTTGAAAAATCTTTTTCAAATTTCAAATTTTATATATCTCTTTCTGAACCTCTTCCTGAAGATAATTGGAAAATTAAAAAAGACATTAATTCTAAAGGAGATGGTTTTGTTGGTTTTATTCATAATTGTGTTATTGATAACTACCTAAATTATCATGAATCTCCTGAAGATATTGAACTATATTTCTGTGGCCCACCGCTAATGAATCAGGCTGTTCAAAAAATGGGTGAAGATTTTGGCATTCCTGATGAGAATATCAGATTTGATGATTTTGGTATTTAGTCTAAGGATAAAAGTTTATGAACAGAGTTATTGTATTTCTTTTTTTTATATTTTCTTGTAATCAGAATCCGAAAACAACTTTACAAGGGATAGCATTTGGCACTTCATACTCTGTCCAGTACTTTTCAGAAGATCAGATAGATTATTCTATTCAATTGGATAGCATATTTGATTTAATAAATAATTCTATGTCAACTTATATTGACACTTCTATTATCTCTAGAATCAATAATAATGAGCCTGTAAAGGCTGATAATCATTTTGTTAATGTATTTAATGCCTCAAAAAAGATATTCGATAAAACAAAGGGAAAATTTGATCCTTCAGCAGGTATATTAGTAAACTTTTGGGGTTTTGGACCTAAGTTTACTAATATACCTGTTGATTCATTAGCATTAGACAATTTAAAATTACTTGTTGGATTTGAGAAATTTAAGATAGGTGATACAAATATTATTTTAAGACCAAAAAATTCATTTTTAGATTTTAACGCTATTGCAAAAGGTTATACAGTAGATTTAATATCGGGTTTTTTAGATGATAATAATATTGACAACTATTTAGTAGAGATTGGAGGTGAACTAAGAGCAAAAGGATCAAATCTTTCTAAAAAAAATAGTTGGATTATTGGAATTGATGAACCTAGATATGATGATAGTCAAAATATTTTTATAACAACTGAATTAAATAATTTAGCAATGGCAACTTCTGGTGTTTATAGAAAATATAAAACTGATTCAAATGGCAGAAAGTATGCTCATATTTTAGACCCTATATCAGGATTACCTGCCAAAACAAATATTTTAAGTGTTTCAGTTGTATCAGAAACTTGTATGGAAGCTGATGCATATGCTACAGCATTACATCTAATGAACATAAAAGAAATAGAAGACTTTCTTGATAAGAATAAAGATATTAGCGTATATATAATTTATGAAAATAAAAATAGAGAGATGATTGGTAAAGCTTATAATGATTTTTAGAATTAGATAATCTTACTTCTTACACACAGGAATTATTTCAGTTGGTGATAGGCAATATTTTGTAATCTCTTTATCACTAAGTTTATTGGCATATTTTACTTTTTTTACAGAAAAACCAACAGATTTTAGTCTTTCAAAATAATCCATTCCATAAATTCTAACATGGTCATATTGTCCAAACATTCTATTTCTTTCTTTGGGACTCTTTATTGATCTATCTTCATAAGTGTTTTCTCTTTTTGAATCTATAGGAATTTGAAAAATACCTATTCCTCCTTTTTTTAGGACTCTATATAATTCACTCATTGCTTTTAGGTCATCCTCTATGTGTTCTAATACATGATTACAAAGTATAAAATCATATGTATCATCTTTTAGGGGAAGATTACAAATATCAGCTTTTATATCAGCTAGTGGTGAATTCAAATCAATAGTATCATATAAGATATTATTAGATTTTTTAAATATTTCATAGAATGCTGGTTCTGGAGCAAAGTGTAATAATTTGACTTTGTTACTAAAAATTTTAGTTTCATTTTTTAAATAAAGCCATAACATTCTATGTCTTTCTAATGAATATGTGGAAGGGGATAGAGCATTTTTTCTGACATTATTATATCCATAAGGAATAAATTCTCTAAAACTCTTTCCATCAATAGGATCCGTATACTTATCTCCTTTGAGATATAATCTAATAATTGGTTTAACAAAAGTACTGATCCTTGTTAAAATAGTTCTAGGAATATAATTTAAAATAAGTTTGATTATTGATTTCATTTATTTAAAAAAATTATGAAATTCTTTTTCTTCGTTAGATTTTATTCCAAGAACTTCATAAATAAATTTGAAGGTTGATAATATTTCTGGTTTACCATCTATAATGGCTATGTTATGTTCAAAATGTGCACTTGGCTTATTATCTTGAGTAGTAATTGTCCATCCATCATTATGTTGAAAAATTTTGTGGGTTCCCTGATTAATCATAGGTTCTATAGCTACTGTCATTCTATTTTTAAATTTTTTTCCAATTCCTTTTCTCCCATAGTTTGGCATTTCAGGTTTCTCATGCATAACTTTCCCAATACCATGCCCAACTAATTCTCTTACAACTCCAAATCCATTTTTTTCACAATGATTTTGAATTGCATATCCTACATCACCTACTCTATTACCTTTTTTAAACTCCCTCATACCAATATATAATGACTCTTTTGTAATGTTCAGTAGTCTTTGGGTTTCTTCAGGAACTTCTCCAACTGTAAATGTATATGCATGATCTCCATAATAACCGTCTTTTAATACACCGCAGTCTATTGAAATTATATCTCCATTTTTTAATGGTTTATTATTTGGAATTCCATGTACTACTTGAGAATTTGGACTTACACATAATGTATTTGGGAAACCATATAACCCTAAAAATCCAGGGATAGCATTATTAGATCTTATAAAATCTTCTGCAATTTTGTCTAATTTTAATGTTGTTACTCCTTCTTTTATTTCTTTTGCAATTAATCCAAGAGTTTTTGAAACTAATAGAGCGCTTTCTCTGATGAGTTTAATTTCTTCAATATCTTTTATTATACCCATAATATTTATTTCAAAAGGGAATCTTGAGTCATGTCATCAGGAATTTCAATACCCATTAGTTCTAAAATAGTTGGTGCAATATTTGCCAAAATCCCACTATTAATGCTTTTTAAATCATTATCAATTAAAATTACTGGAACTAGATTGTTTGTATGTGCAGTATTTGGTGATCCATCAGGATTAGACATTGTTTCACAATTTCCATGATCTGCAATTAGTAATATGCTGTAATCACTATTTATTGCAGTATTTACAATTTCTTTTACACATTTATCAATTGCTTCACATGCCTTTATCGCTGCACTCATTATTCCTGTATGACCAACCATGTCACCATTAGCAAAATTTAAGCAAATAAAATCATGGAACTGACCCTTAATTTCTTTAATTAATGCTTCTGCCACTAAAAATGCACTCATTTCTGGTTTTAAATCATAGGTAGCTACTTTAGGTGAATCTTTCAGTATCCTTTTCTCACCATCAAAAGGTTTTTCTCTTCCACCAGAAAAGAAAAATGTAACGTGAGGATATTTTTCAGTTTCAGAGATTCTAAGTTGTTTTTTATTATTTTTTTCTAATACCTCACCTAATGTATTTTTAATATTTTTTTTATTATAAATAACTTTAATCCCTGAAAAAGAAGTATCATAATTCGTCATTGTTACAAAATAAAGATTCATGTCATTAACTTGGAATTGTGAAAATGTTCTTTGAGTTAATGCCCTAGTTAGTTGCCTCCCTCTATCTGTTCTAAAATTAAAGAAAATGACTACATCATTTTTCCCTATATTTCCTACAGGGTTCATTGATTCATCAACTTTAATTATTGGTTTTAGGAATTCATCAGTACAATCATTAGAATAATTTTCTTTTATTTCTTTACATAGATTATTGGCTTTTATTCCCTTTCCACTAGTTACTGCATCATATGCTAATTTTGTTCTTTCCCATCTATTATCTCTATCCATTGCAAAATATCTACCAGTAACCGATGCTAAAAAAGTATTCTTATCAACTAAAAATTTCTCTAGATTATTAATATCATTATAACCTGATTTTGGATCTACATCTCTTCCATCAGTAAAAGCATGAATATATGATTTGAAATTATATTTTGAAGACAGCTTAATTAGTTCGTATAAATGATCTTGATGAGAATGTACGCCTCCATTACTAACTAGTCCTAAAAAATGAACAGCACTATTATTCTCTTCAGCATATTTAAATGCATCAATTGTAACTTCATTATTTCTAAATTCCTTCTTATCAATTGATTTATTAATTTTTGCAAGCTCTTGTAATACAATTCTTCCTGCACCAAGATTTAGATGTCCAACTTCACTATTTCCCATTTGACCATCAGGTAAACCAACACTAATTCCATCTGTTTTTAGATTGGCATTTGGGTAATTATCATATAAATTATCAATAAAAGGAGTATTTGCTTGGTCGATAGCAGAAATTTTGGAGTCTTTTGATTTACCCCATCCATCTAAAATCATTAAAATAACCTTTTTGTTCATAGAGCCTTACAAATAAGGTCCAAAGATAAAATAAATCAAACCTAATAGAGTAGTTTATTTAAATTAAACTCAGGTTCTATTTCATGGGGAGTATAATCTTTTTTAAAAATTCTAGCCGTATTTGGACCTTTAAGAATTATGTTGTTTTCTTGAACTTGTAGATAACTTCTTTCTCTAAGGCCAATTACTATTTGATTATTAAACTTATGAAATTCTTTAATTCTTATTTCTCTACTCTCACCCATATGTTTACTTCCTTTAATTAGGTCTATATAGTGCGGGTTAATATTAAATGGAATAAGATTTAGACTTTTTAAGCTAGAAGGATGTACAATTGGCATATCATTAGTTGTTCCTATGCTGATTCCACAAATATTTGTCCCTGCACTAGTCCCTAAGAGTGGAGTTCCAGAATTAACTTTTTTTATTATCGGTTTTATTAGATTATACCTCTGAATAGAGTCAAGTAATAAGAATGAATTACCTCCACCAATAAAGATTCCATCACATCTATTAATATTTTCAATAGGGTTATTAGAATCATCAATTCCAAAAACACTCAAGTTTAATTGTTCGAATGTATCTTTAACAATGTTTGTATATGATTTATAGGGAATACCGTTAGGTCTTGCATAAGGAATAAATAAAATATTTTTAGAGTTTGAGAAAAGATTCTTAATTACTGGAAACAAATACTCCAAGTATTCACTCCCATAAATTGTGGAAGTACTTGCCAATATCATTTTTTTCATAAAAAAAACTAAATAAGTTTACTACAAATAAACTTACTCATTATATTTGTATAATGCTATTAAGCCAATTTTATTTATTTATAAGCGGTGCCGAGATTGCTATGATCTTATTTATAGCTGTGCTTATAATGGGTGCAGATAAAATACCAGAATTTGCAAGATCCTTAGGAAAAGGTATTAATGAAGTAAAACATGCCACTAATGAGATAAAGGGTGAAATAAAAAAATCATCATCAGAGTTAGACAATAAATCTTCAAATATTACAAAAGAAATAAAAAAAGTAAAAGAAGATATAGATTCAATTTCATCTTCAATAAAGAGAGATTTATAACTCTACTTTTTTCTACTTATACTAATTCCATCTCTAATAGGAAGTATTATAGTTTCCATATCACTTCTTTGATTTATTAGTTTGTTAAATTTATCTATCTCTTGTGTGCTTAAGTCGTCATCGGATATAGACTTAATTACTTTTCCACTCCACAAAACATTATCAGTAATTAAAACACCATTAGTATTCAATTTATTTGCCAATAGCTCAAGATAATTAGTGTAATTCTCTTTATCTGCATCAAGAAATATTAGATCAAATTTTAAATTAATAGTATCTATTAGATCTATTGCATTTCCAAGATGTTGAAAAATTTTATCCCCGTAACCTGACTTATTAAAGTATTCTCTTTGAAAATTATATAATTCTTCATTGTTATCAATGGTATGCAATTCTCCTGAATCTCTAATTCCTTCAGCTAAGCACAAAGTTGCATACCCAGTATATGTTCCAACTTCAAGAATATATTTTGGTTTAGTTAGTTTTGAAATCATACTTAATATTCTTCCTTGATAACTTCCACTCAACATTCTTGGATTTAGAATTTTTAATTTTGTATTTCTTGAGAGTTCTTTAAGCAGATTTGATTCTTCAACAGAATGATTTTTTATATAATCATATATTTCCTTAGGAATAAAATTCATTTTTAAGACAAGCTATTTGTTATTAATTAAATGTTCAAAAGAATTACTAAACTTCTTAAATCTTGGATTAGATACTTTTATTATATAGATATTATTCATATTATTTTTTTTAAAATCTTGATGATAATCTTCTCCAATCCAAAACCTTTGAAATGGATATAGTTCAGCTGCTACATTTAATAAAAACTTTTCTTCTAGAGAGATAATTTTATTATTAGCTATTGTTTTTTGTTCTTCATTTTGAAAAAATATAATTGATCTATATTGAGATCCATTATCTGGCCCTTGACCATTTATTTGTTCAATGTCCTGTGACCCAAAATAAACGTTAACTAGTTGACTAAAACTAATGATCTTTGGATTATAAATTACTTCTATAGTTTCAGCATGTCCAGTTGTTTCGGTGTTCACTAACTGGTATGTTGGATTTTTAGTAAATCCACCAGAGTACCCGCTATTAACTTCTATTACACCTTTTAAACTCTCATAAATAACTTCAACACACCAAAAACAACCACTTGCAAAATATGCTTTATGAATTGTGTCATTATTTACTGCATTAGGATATGATTTCTTAATAGTATTTAGTTTGGATGTATACTCTTGAGCATAACTATAGTTTATATATAGGAATAGAAATAAATAAAATTTTATTGATAGAGATTTCATTACATAAAAAAAGCTCCTAAATATAGAAGCTTTTTTTTTAATTATAATAGTTTAGAATAAGTTTTTATAATTTAGAAAATAACTTTTCCATTTTTTTTGTTTGCTCATTTGCAAGTACTTCATCAACTAAAATTCTACCACTATGTTCATCAGTTATAATTTTTTTTCTAGAAGCAATTTCCATTTGAACTTGTGGTGGAATAGTAAAATATGACCCCCCAGCTGCTCCTCTTTCAATAGGCACTATTGCCAATCCATTTTTTACATTAGCTCTTATTCTATTATAAGCAAAAATCAATCTATCCTCAATTTTTTTCTTATAAGTTTCAGATTTTTTTAGCAATAGAGTTTCTTCTTTTTCAGTCTCTTTCAAGATTGTATCTAATTCACTTTTTTTGTGTTTTAAGTGTTTAGTCTTTTCAGAAGAAATAGATTTTATTTCATCAATTGATTCATTTTTTTGCTCAATTTGTGCCTTAAACTCATTAATATTTTTTTCAGCTAATTGAATTTCAAGATCTTGATATTCAGTTTCCTTTGTTAATGAATCAAATTCTCTATTATTTCTCACATTTTTTTGCTGTTCAACATATTTCTTTATTAATACTTTTGCCTCAGCTATTAAATTCTTTTTAATTGAAATACGTTCATCAATTTCCTCAAGTCCTTGTTTGAGTTTCTCAATTCTCTTTTTTATACCTTCTATTTCATCTTCTAAATCTCTAACTTCTAGAGGAAGTTCTCCTCTTATATCATGAATTTTATCTATTTGTGAATCAATCAATTGTAAATTATATAGAGATCTAAGTTTATCTTCTACTGTTATTTCTTTCTTTTTAGCCATCTTAACTATACATTATTGGGTTAGTATTTGTTTTTGATAAAACGATCGCAAAATTAGGAATTTTTTTTGTAAGAAAGTTAAAGATTAATTTTTTTGTGTATTGTTCGCTTTCATAATGACCAATATCTACTAATAACAGCTTGTTTTCTGCCTTAAAATAATCATGATACTTTAAATCTGATGTAACAAAAGCATCAGCACCACTATTGATTGCATTTTCAATTGCAAAACTTCCTGATCCTCCTAAAACAGCTATTTTATGTACTTTCTTCCCTAATTTTCTTGAATGTTTGATCGATTTAGACTTCATTTTCTTCTTTAAAAAACTTAAGAATTTGTTTTCATCCATAGCTGAATCAAGTTCACCGATCATTCCCATACCTATATTTTGATTATAATTATCTAATGAACAAATTTCATATGCAACTTCTTCATATGGATGATTTTCTTTTAATGTTTTAATCACTTTTTTCTCAAGGTGTTTAAGAAAAGTTATATTTACACATACTTCTTTTACTTCAGTGTGTCTTAGTTTATTTCCAATTTTTGGATTTGACTTTTTGTTACCTTTAAATGAGCCAATACCTTCATAAGAAAAACTACAATTATCATATTTTCCTAAAGAACCACCTCCAATTTTAAATATTTCTGATTTAAGTAAATCTACATTGTCTGACGGAATATAGGTAGTCAATTTTTGTATAGTATTTTCTTTTGGAATTAAAATTTTATAGTTTTTTATTCCAAGTTTTTTACATATTGCACTATTTACTCCCTTTATTGAGTTGTCAAGTGATGTGTGCATTGCAATTACTGATATACTATTCTTTATTGCTTTATGAATTACTCTTTCAACATATGTGTTAGTGGTAACACTTTTTATATCATTAAAAATAATAGGATGAAAACTAATAACTAAATTACATTTTGATTTTATTGCTTCATCAATTACTGATTCGGTAGAGTCTAGTGTAACTAGTATTCTGTTAACTTTTTGATTATAATCACCTATTATTAGGCCTACATTATCAAATTCTTCTGCGTAGCAAAAAGGAGAGAACTCATCTATATAATCTATTACTTCTTTGACAATCATATATATTTATATTTTTTTCAAAGATAAATAATTACTTTAGTTGCTGTGAAAATGATTAAAAAAATATTGTTTTGGATGTTTAGCATTCCTTTTTCATTAGTTACTGAAATAAGAAATTTTCTATATAATATTGGAATATTAAAATCATCTGAATTTAATATTCCAATAATATCTATTGGTAATCTAGTTTTAGGGGGATCAGGAAAAACCCCAACTATTGAATATTTAGTTAGGCTACTAGCTTATAATTATAAAGTTGCTGTATTAAGTAGGGGGTATGGTAGAAAATCAACTGGGTTCATTTTAGCTGACACTAATTCAGATGCTAGTTTAATAGGAGATGAGCCAATGCAGTATTTTAGAAAATTTAAAAATATCATTGTATCAGTAGACTCTAATAGAGTTAGAGGAATTAATAAGCTAATTAATTTAAACTTAAAGCCTGAAGTAGTGTTATTAGATGATGCTTTTCAACATAGAAAAGTAAAACCTGGAATATCAATATTGCTAACAGACTTTAATAATTTATATTCAGAAGATAATATTTTTCCTTTAGGTAATTTGAGAGAGTCAATAGGAAATGCAAGTAGGGCTGATATTATAATTGTAACAAAATGTGATAAGAACATAAATAAAGATCAAAAAAGGCATATAATTCAAAAACTTAACATTGGTGATAATCAAAAAATTTATTTTAGTTCAATCAAGTATTCTAAAATGGTTTATGATAAAGAAAATTCAAAATCAATCATTGAATTTAAGAACGTAAAATTTACTCTTGTTACTGGAATTGCAGATAGCACTTATTTAATTAATTATTTAAATGATAATGAATATAATTTTAACCATATATCTTTTAAAGATCATCATGATTTTTCTAATTCAGATATAATAAAAATTAATAAAAATGATTTAATTATTACTACTGAAAAGGATTATGTAAAATTATTTACAAAAATTACTAGTGTCTTATACTACTTACCTATAGAATTTGTTATAGATAATGAAGTAGATTTTAATAAGCAAATATTAGATTATATTCAGATTGGAAATTCTTAATGAATATGTTTTTGAGCTTTATAAGATGATCTTACTAATGCACTGCTTTCTACATGTCTAAATCCCATTTTTAGACCTATTTCTTTATATTCTTTAAATTCTTCAGGAGTTACAAACCTTTGTACTTGAAGATGTTTTTTACTGGGTTGAAGGTACTGTCCAATAGTTACTATGTCAACGTTTGCTTCTTTAAGCTCATTCAATGTTTCAATTACTTCTTCCTTAAATTCTCCAAGTCCCAGCATTATACCTGATTTTGTTCTTCTTTGACCAGCATCCTTTAAATATTTTAAAACTTCTAAACTTCTATCATACTTAGCTTGAATTCTTACTTGTTTTGTTAACCTTCTTACAGTTTCAATATTGTGTGAAATAACCTCAGGTCTTATATTTATTAGTCTATCAATATGTTCGTGTATTCCTTGGAAATCAGGAATTAATGCTTCAATTGTAATTTCAGGATTGTATTCTCTAACCTTTTTAATGGTTTTAACCCACAATTTACTTCCCATATCATCTTTTAAATCATCTCTGTCTACACTAGTTAAAACGGCATGTTTAATCTTCATTATCTGAATTGATTTAGCGACTTTTTCAGGTTCTTCCCAGTCTACAGGATCTGGTCTTCCTGTTTTAACTCCACAAAATTTACATGAGCGAGTACATATGTTTCCTAGAATCATGAATGTAGCAGTGCCTTCGCCCCAACATTCCCCCATATTTGGACAACTTCCAGAAGCACAAATAGTATGCAGATTATATTTGTCAACTAGATTTCTTAATTGAGTGTATTTATCTCCAATAGGTAGTTTCACTCTCAGCCATTTTGGCTTAGGCTGATGTTTGACTTTTTTCTTTGAAAGGTCAACTTTATGCCAAGTCAAATTTTCTTTAATTTCAGTTGAATTTTCTGATATTTTATTTTGATTTACCATCAGCAGTGTAAAGATATAAACTATAAATTGAAATTATATCCCTTTTACTAAAAACCATAAACTAAATCCTATAAGAAATATGATTCCAAGTATACTTAGTATATGTAATTTTATTGAAGGCCTATATTCTTTAGGCGTATGCTCGCTACTTATTAAAATATAATTAATTATAGCATAAAAAGGAGCTGTTAGAAATGACAGGATAGTAGCAATTTTAATTAGTAGTCCCATTTTTGATGAAAATAAAAAGAATATAAAAATAGTTCCAACAGATAAAATTACCAACCAAAACAGGTATCCATGCTTAAAATCTTTATTAATTAAGAGCTTAGTTGTTCTATTCATAGATCTTGGGGAAGCATCTAGAGTAGTAATAGTAGTGCTTAACATAGTGGTAAATGCAGCTATTCCAATAATGTAATAGGACCATTCACCAAGACTTGAAGTATACATTTCAATTAGTTGGTTAGAAAAAAGACTTGCAGATGTGCTAAATGATATATCACCTCCAAACATTACTAGATATCCTAAAGACATAAATGCAACACCTAATATCACTGTGCCAATATAACCAACATTAAAATCAAATAGTGAGGATTTATAAGTGAAATTTTTATTAGTTTTTTGTTTTTCTAGGGACCATAAGGAATGCCAAACAGAAACATCTAATGGAGCTGGCATCCATCCCATAAATGCTATAAGAAAAGCTATTTCTACAGTAATTTCTGGCAAGAACTGGGATAAAATTATTTCATTAGTATTGTTGTTGAATGCCATTAAAGTAGCGAAGATTGTACTGATAGCTAAAAGAATAATTACATACTTTATTAATTTATCAAGGAGTTTATATTTACCAAAAAATAAAACTATTGAACAAATTATAATAATGATTATTGTCCATACTTCAGTGCTAAAAAGCCCATTAGTAAGGGATGCAGCCAATCCTGCTGTAACAATTGTTACAGCAGTTTGTATTGTAAACATTGTGGCTAGAGTAATTATAGCATATGCAATTAGTATGCCTCTACCCAATTTATAATACCCGTCTAGTAGACTTTCTCCCGTTGCACTTGCATATCTAGGCCCATATTGAAAAAATGGATATTTAAATATATTTACAAGGATTAATGCCCAAAGTAATCCCATACCAAATTCTGCTCCTGCTCTTGTTGATTGTACTAGATGAGAAACCCCTATAGCTGCTCCTGCAAATAATAAACCTGGTCCTAATTTTTTTAGAAGTTTATTAATTTTTGGTATCACAATCTTTGAATTGATCTGGAGTTTTTCCACAAAACCCACATGGTTCATTAGATTTGTTTAATAATGGATTTTGACTTGCACAGGTTCCAACAAATTCACCATCTTTTTTCGCCCATATTTTAATACTAATTCCAACAATACATAATCCAAGAATAATTACAGTAATTAGGGCTAGTATCATATAACAAAGATAGATTTTTTATATAATATTCACTTCAGCTTCTAACTCAATATCAAAAATTAATTTAATAGCTTTTTGTATACTAATTGACAAATTTAATATATCACTTCCTTTAGCAGATTTATAATTAACTAAAACTAATGCTTGATCTTTATGAACGCCATAATCTCCAAAAGTCTTTCCTTTAAAACCAGCTTTTTCGATTAGCCATGCTGCAGGTATTTTATATTTATTTTTATCAAAACTATAGAATGGTACATTACTAAAATTAGATTTGAGTTCTTCAATTTTGTCTATGGAAACAATGGGGTTTTTAAAAAAACTACCACTATTCCCCGTTTTATCAGGATCAGGCAATTTTTCATTTCTAATTTTAATTACGGCACTAGAAACATCTTGTATAGTTGGGGATTTTATATTTGATTCATCAAGTTTATCCTGAATTCCTTTATAATTTAAATTTAAATTATGTTTTTTGTTAGTTAATTTTAGTTTAATACTAATTACGATATAGTTATTATTTTTTTTGAAAATTGAATTTCTATATTTGAATTGACAATCTTTGTTGTCAAATGTTTTTATCTTTCCCGTTTCTCTATTTATTGCATCACAAGAAATTATCACATCTTTTAACTCTGTCCCATAGGCTCCAATATTTTGAATAGGTGCTGCACCAACACTGCCAGGAATTAAAGATAAATTTTCAATACCTCCAAGATCTCTTTTCAAACACCATTGGACAAGAGAATGCCAATTTTCACCAGCGAATGCTACTATTTCTGTAATATTATTTTTCTTACTTTCTTCATGAATTCCTTTAATATTTATATGAATTACTAATCCTTTAATATTTTTAGTTATTAATATATTACTACCTCCACTTAGGATATATTTGCTTGGATATTTCTTGAATTTTAGAACTTCAACTAATTCATCTAAACTCTTTACAGAAACAAAATTTTCTGCAATAGCATCAATCTTAAAGCTATTGTATTTCTTAAGAGAAAAATTGGTTAGAACTTCCATTAATTATGGTATTGAATTAATGCTTTTTTTAGAATATTTATTGCTGAGATTAAATCTTTTTCATTTAGAACATAAGCAATTCTTATTTGATTTTTTCCAATCTCTTTTGATGAGTAAAATCCTTGAGCTGGAGCAACCATTACAGTTTGGTTATTTACAGAGAAACTTTCAAGCAACCATTTAGCAAAATCATTAGCATCATCAATAGGTAATTGAACAATACAATAAAAAGCTCCTTTTGGAGTAGAGACCTTAATTCCAGGTATTTTGTTGAGCTCATTAATTAAGACATCTCTTCTCTTTTTATATTCTTCAATAACATCATTAAAATATTTTTCTGGAGTATCCAGAGCAGCGAGACTAGCAATTTGAGCTAAAGTAGGAGGAGACAATCTTGCTTGAGCAAATTTTAAGACTGTTTTAATTAACTCTTTATTTCTAGAAACTACACATCCAATCCTAGCACCACACATACTATATCTTTTTGACACTGAATCAATCATTATAGCATTTTGGTTTATGGAATCCTCTTCCATAATTGAATAGTGCTTATACCCATCATAAGTAAATTCTCTATACACTTCATCTGCAATAAGAAATAAATCATATTCTTTAACAATATCAACAAGTTTTTTTATTTCATCTTTAGAGTAAAGATAACCAGTTGGATTGTTTGGATTACAAATAAGTATTGCTTTTGTTTTAGAATTTATAAGCTTTTTAAATTCACTAATTTTTGGTAGAGAAAAATTATCATCAATTGTTGAAGTAATAGGTGCAATTTTAATTCCATTTGCAATAGAAAATCCATTATAATTAGCATAGAAGGGTTCAGGAATAATTATTTCATCTCCAGGATCCATTATGCTTCCTAAAGTGAAAAATAAAGCTTCACTAGCCCCGCTGGTAACTATTATATTTTTTTGATTTACTATTACATTTTTTTTTGAATAATATTCAGCCAATTTTACTCTATAATTTTCTGAACCTTCAGATCTACTATAAGCTAGAACTTTTATATTTGAATTTTTTACTGCTTGAATTGCTTGTTTAGGGGTTTCTATATCTGGCTGGCCAATATTAAGCTGAAATACTTTTAAACCTCTTTTTTTTGCATCCTCTGCATAGGGAACCAGCTTTCTAATTGGAGATTCAGGCATTGATTTTCCTTTTATAGAAATATTTGGCATTTGAAAATTTTTAGTCTAATTATTAAGTAATGAAATAGAGGAAGTAAGCAAAACTCATTAATATTCCTCTTCAATCAAGCTTTTTGATTTTTTTTCTAAACCAGTACTATTAACCTTATTAGTTACTTTTCCAGTAATTCTCAAAATTACAGTAGAGTTTTGAGCATTTGAACTTACATATATAGATTTTCTGATTAAACCAATTCTATTTGTATCATATTTGACCTGTATTTTTTCTGATTCACCTGGTAGTACAGGTTTATTAGGCTTCTTTGGAATTGTACATCCACATGTTGATTTTACATTCGTAATTATTAAGGGAGAATTACCATCATTTGTAAACTTAAAATCTCGAATCCCATTTGAGCCTTTTTCAATTACCCCATAATCAATTTCTGTAGTTTCAAAATTAATTTTAGCAATTTTTTCTTGAGAAAATAAATTAAAATTTAAACCTATAGCAAAAATAATTAATAATATTTTTTTCATTATGTTTAGTTAAAAAATTAGACAGATAAATATAATTATAATTACCCAGATAAAGAAATATGAGTATTTTTGTATTCAATCATAAATAAAAAAAATGAGTATCAGTTCTAACTACAATTTTAAAAATATTGAAGATAAGTGGTATTCATATTGGATTAAGAATAATTTTTTTCATTCTCAGCCAGATAAAAGAGAACCTTATACTATTGTAATTCCACCACCTAATATTACAGGAATTTTGCATATGGGACATATGCTAAATAATACTATTCAAGATATTTTAATAAGAAGGGCTAGGTTATTAGGAAAAAATGCATGTTGGATTCCAGGAACAGACCATGCATCTATTGCTACTGAAGCAAAGGTTGTAGAAAGTTTAAAAGAAAAGGGGATAGAAAAAAATGATTTAAGCAGAGATGAGTTTATCAAACATGCATGGGACTGGAAGGGAAAGTATGGGGATATTATTCTTGATCAATTAAAAAAAATTGGTTGTTCTTGTGACTGGGATAGAACCAGGTTTACTCTAGATGAGAACATGAATAAATCCGTAATTTCTGTTTTTATAGATCTATATAATAAAGGTTTAATATATCGTGGATATAGAATGATTAATTGGGATCCTAAAGCACAAACAACTCTTTCAGATGAGGAAGTTAATTATATTGAAAAGAGAGATTTACTTTACTATGTTAAATATAAAATTGAAGGTGAAGAAGATTATGTAACTATTGCAACTACAAGGCCAGAGACAATTTTGGGAGATACTGCAATTTGTGTGAATTCAAAAGATGATCGATATAAAAAATTAAAAGGTAAACATGCGATAGTACCTATAGCAGAAAGGAAAGTTCCGATTATTTTTGACGATTATGTTGACATTGAGTATGGGACAGGATGTTTAAAGGTAACTCCAGCTCATGATATTAATGACAAACTAATTGGCGACAGACATGACCTGCAATTTATAGACATATTTAATGATGATGCTACACTGAACAAGCATGGTCTTCATCATCAAGGAAAGGATCGATTCAAGGCAAGGAAAGATATTATACTTGAGCTAGATAAATTGGGTATTTTAGAAAAGCAAGAGGAAATTACTCACAATGTTGGAATAAGTGAAAGAACAAATGAAATCATAGAGCCAAAATTTAGTTATCAATGGTTTTTAAAAATGGATAATCTAGCTAAGCCGGCAATTAATTCAGTGTTAGCAGAAAATGAAATTAAGTTATATCCAAAGAAGTTTGAAAAAACATTTAAACATTGGATGGAAAATATTAGAGACTGGAATATATCAAGACAGCTTTATTGGGGACATCAAATTCCAGCATATTTTTATGGAAATGAAAAGGATGATTTTGTAATTGCTCAGGATATAGAAAAAGCAATTGATTTAGCAAAAGAAAAAACGGGAAATAAAAGTTTAACTATAAACGATTTAAAACAAGAAGAAGATGTTCTGGATACATGGTTCTCCTCATGGCTATGGCCTATTAGTGTATTTGATGGCATAAATAACCCAGACAATGAGGATTTTAATTATTATTATCCTACATCAGATTTGGTTACAGGTCCTGATATAATATTCTTTTGGGTAGCTCGAATGATAATTGCTGGTTATGAGTTTAAGAAAAACAAACCATTTAACAATGTTTACTTCACTGGCATAGTTCGTGATAAGCAAAGAAGAAAAATGAGTAAATCATTAGGAAATTCACCAGATGCTTTGAAATTGATTTCAGAATATGGAGCTGATTCCGTAAGAGTTGGATTAATGATGAGTTCATCAGCAGGAAATGATTTATTATTTGATGAGTCTTTATGTAATCAGGGCAGATTTTTTACTAATAAAATATGGAATTCTTTTAGACTAATTGATGGTTGGGAGATTAAGGATATTGATCAGCCAGAATATTCTTCTGTGGTATTAGAGTGGTATGATAATAAATTTCAACATGTACTATCTCAAATTAATGATCATTTCGATAAGTTTAGAATTAGTGATGCACTAATGTGTGTGTATAAATTGATATGGGATGATTTCTGCTCAGTATTGCTTGAAATTATTAAGCCAGAATTTGCTAAGCCAATTGATAAGAAAACATATGCTTCTTTAATTTTAATTTTTGAAAACAACTTAAAAATATTGCATCCATTTATGCCTTTTATTTCAGAAGAACTTTGGCAATCTGTAAACAAAAGAAAAGTAGATCAGGCATTAGTTGTTTCAAGTTGGCCTGATTCTAAGTCGTACAATAATAAAATTATTGAAGAATTTAAATTTGTTTCCGATGTAATAACTTCCATTCGATCACTAAGAAAAAAACATAATATTTCCTTTAAAGAAAGTATAGAATTAAGTGTTATAAACAATGAGGGAATATCTGATAAATATGATTCAATTATAAAAAAAATATGTAATGTTAATGCTGTATTATATGTAAAGAATGAAGTCAAAGGTGTTATTTCATTTAGAATGAATACAAACATCTATTTTATTCCATTATCTACTGAAGTTGATGTTAAAGATGAGATATTAAAATTGGAGAATGAATTAAATTATAACTCAGGTTTCTTAAAATCAGTTGAAAAGAAATTATCTAATAAGAAATTTGCAGAAAATGCTCCTGAAAGTGTTATAGAAATTGAAAAAAAGAAGAAGTCAGATGCTATGGCTAAAATTGATCTAATCAAAGAAAGTATTAAGAAATTAAAAGGTTAGTTTTCTGCAATAACTGAAATACTTCCTTTAACTTTTTGATTTATTTTAACATTTAGTTTAGTATTTAATGGAAGGAAAAGATCGATTCTAGATCCAAATTTAATAAAGCCAGCATCTTCACCTTGTTTAACTGTATTTGATACTTTGGCATAGTTAACAATTCTTCTTGCAATAGCTCCGGCTATTTGACGATATAGGATTTTGCCAAAACTCCCATTTTCAATTACAATGCTAGTTCGTTCATTTTTTGTACTTGATTTCGGGTGCCATGCTACTAGGTATTTTCCAGGGTGATATTTTGAATAAACTACCCTCCCTGTCATAGGATACCTTGTTACATGAACATTTAGGGGGGACATAAATATGCTAACTTGAATTCTTTCATCCTTAAAAAACTCTGGCTCAAATACTTTTCCAATTATTACAATTTTGCCATCAACAGGTGATAATATATGCTTGTCATTAGAGTTAACTATAATTTTAGGGTTTCTAAAGAACTGTAGAATTAAAATAAAAACAACTACTAAAAAAATCTTTATAGG
This sequence comes from Flavobacteriaceae bacterium, assembly GCA_018657955.1. Lineage (GTDB taxonomy): Bacteria > Bacteroidota > Bacteroidia > Flavobacteriales > Flavobacteriaceae. The sequence goes on from JABHWD010000012.1 coordinate 49,909, forward strand.
AGAATCATATTGAATTGAAAAGTAATCAAGACTTAAAATAATTGATACTATAATTATAAAAGAAACAATAATTATAGTATAACCTTCTTTATGAAACATTTGAGAAGGTTTTTAGAAATAAATATATAAATGGACTTGCAAACATTATACTATCAAGCCTGTCTAACAAACCTCCATGACCTGGTAATAATATACCACTATCTTTTACTAATGATTTTCGTTTGTATTTAGATTCAACTAAATCACCCATTGTTCCAAAAACACTAATTATTATTGAAATAATAAGCCAATTAGTAAAATTTAATTCACTAATATAATTAGCAATAGGTATACTACAAATACAACAAAAAAATAAACCACCAAGAAACCCTTCAACAGTTTTGTTTGGCGAAATAGTCATAAATAATTTTTGCTTACCAATTCTTTTACCAATAATAAATGCTAGACTATCATTTACCCATACAAGCATAAAGCATCCAAGAATTAAATCAGGATTAAATTCATTATTATAGTTTCCAATAAGAAACATAAAAATGAATGAACTCGATATATAAAAAACTGAGTTTATATATTTTCTTGTCAAGAATTCAGGTAAATCTTTAGTAACAAATAAGTCTCTTATTGAAAATAGCAGAACAAATATTGAAAAAACAAGTAAAATCTCTATAGTTTCATTAAAAAAAGAATTGCTTAGATCTAATGAGTTGAAATAGTAACTATAATATGAAAAGAAGCTAAATAATATTGTAAATATCACATATGAACTAATTCCTTTTTGCTTAATTAACTTATTAAATTCAGCATGTGAAATCAAGCCAAATACATAGATTAAAATAGTAAAGCTTAAGAAAGACTTTAAGGAAAGGAGAAATAATAGCCCATATATTAAACCAGTAATTGATCTTTTATGAATTTCTTTCAATTTATATTGTTCCTTTTTCTAATAATATCAAATATAAGTTTTTTGCATTGGTTCCATAACTTAAAAAACCTTTTTCTTGAGAACTATGAAAATTTTTAATAGTAGTGATATTACTTGGAATTTTCTTGCTTTTTGATTTAATTTCTGCTAATCCTTCACCAATATTGTTTTTAAATTTTTTTGTGTCAGACAGAATAATTAAGTTGTTTGGGAAACCTGAAAGATTTTTTTCTTCAATTTGATTTGATGAAATTAAAACAGATCCATCATTAGCAATTAAATTCTCGCAATCAGTTACAAAACATTTTGGATTCTCCTGGTTAACTTTTATTGAATTCGGGAGCTTATAATTAGACTTAATTTTATTATTGATAATCAATAAATCTTCTTTAATCCAATTGTTTTCTTTTAGAATTAAACTTAAATTTTCATTAAGCTCATTATAATTTTCACTATAAAGAAATTTCCCTCCATTATCTATAAAGTTTACAATAAACCTTTCTTCTATTGCAACTTTTACTTTAGGCATAAACTTGCTTTGTTCACGCTCTTGGCCTTCTTTAGATTTGTTTGTTCTGGGATTTCCTTTAAAAAGGTTATTAAAAAACTTCAATTTTTTTAAGCTATTAAAAGTTAATTAAAATTAGGAAACTCTAAGGTTAATATAAAATGAAAGAATAATTAATTTCTATTTTTTTAGTATTTTTTTTTAAAAGAACGCTCCCCAAATATTTCTTCTAAGTTTTTTTTAAAAATCACCTCTTTTTTTAGCAATAATTCTGCTAATTTGATTAATTTCTCTTTATTCTTTTGAAGAATCTTTAGCGCTCTTTTATACTGACTTTCAATTATTAATGATATTTCTTTATCAATAGTCTCGGCAGTTTGTTCGCTATAAGGCTTAGTAAAACCATATTCATTTCCATTTGATGAGTCATAATAGGTCAAATTACCAACTTTATCATTTAAGCCGTAAATTGTTACCATTGCTCTAGCCTGTTTAGTTACTTTTTCTAAATCACTTAGCGCTCCAGTTGATATTTTGTTAAAAATAACTTTCTCTGCAGCTCTACCTGCTAGTAATGAACACATTTCGTCTAGCATTTGTTCAGGCCTTACAATTAACCTTTCTTCAGGTAGATACCATGCAGCTCCTAATGATTTACCTCTAGGCACAATTGTTACTTTAACTAGAGGAGAGGCATGCTCTAGCATCCAGCTTACAGTAGCATGACCAGCTTCATGATATGCAACTGCTTTTTTCTCATCTTCAGTAATTATCTTATTTTTTTTCTCTAAACCTCCAACTATTCTATCAACTGCATCTAGAAAATCTTGTTTGCCAACAGATTTTTTATTTTTTCTTGCGGCTATTAATGCAGCTTCATTACAGACATTAGCAATATCAGCTCCAGAAAAACCAGGTGTTTGTTTTGAAAGAAAATCAACATCTACGCTAGCTGCTTTTTTTATTGGTTTTAAATGGACTTCAAATATTTCTTTCCTCTCTCTTATGTCAGGTAAATCAACATAAATTTGTCTATCAAATCTTCCAGCTCTCATCAGTGCTTTATCCAATACATCAGCTCTGTTAGTAGCAGCAATAACTATAACATTAGTATTGGTTCCAAATCCATCCATTTCAGTTAGTAATTGATTTAGAGTATTTTCTCTTTCATCATTTGACCCTGTAAAATTACTTTTACCTCTTGCTCTACCAATGGCATCAATTTCATCAATAAAAATGATTGATGGAGATGTTTCTTTTGCTTGTTTAAATAAATCTCTTACCCTAGATGCACCAACTCCTACAAACATTTCAACAAAATCAGATCCAGAAAGTGAATAAAAAGGAACTTTAGCCTCACCTGCAACAGCTTTTGCAAGAAGAGTTTTCCCAGTACCAGGAGCGCCGATTAATAATGCGCCTTTTGGAATTTTTCCTCCTAATGATGTGTATTTTTTTGGATTTTTTAAAAAATCAACAATTTCTTGTATTTCCTCTTTGGCACCCTCTAAACCTGCAACATCCTTGAATGTAATTTTTATATCAGCTTTTGCATCAAAAAGTTTGGCTTTTGATTTTCCAATATTAAAAATCTGCCCGCCTGCACCACCTGCACTTGATGACATTCTTCTCATTATGAATATCCATATAGCTATAATTACAATAAATGGAAGCATTGATATAAGAATATCACCCCAAACATTTTGTTCAGTAACATAATTAGTTTCTATACTTAAATTATTCTCTCGTGATATTATAGCTAAATTGTTTTCAAAATTTTGTAAATCACCAAATTCAAATTTATAATTAGGATTTCGATTGGAGATTGGAAGTAATGTTGTCTTTACAGTATTTCTATGAATATCTTTTAATTCAGCATCTCTAGTTAGATATACTCTAACTTCTCTCTTATTTATTATTTCAATTTTTTCAACATCACCATCTTTAACAAATTCTAAAAATTTAGAAGGAGTTGTAGATATTGAGTCTTGATATCCTGAACTACCAGAATAAATATTCAATAGCAGGAATAAGAAAATTATTCCACCATATATCCAATATTGGTTAAATGAGTTTTTATTCTGCAGTTTTTTGTTTTTCATTAATATTATTTTATATCAATACTTTGTGCATCTCCCCAAAGCCCTTCAATATCGTAAAATTCTCTTTTGTGTTTTTGAAATACATGTACAACAACATCTATATAATCCATTAACACCCATTCAGCACTCTCCATTCCTTCAATACCCCAGGCTTTATCTTTTAAAGTCTTACTTACTTTTTTATTTATAGAGCTAACTATTGCACTAACTTGAGTATTTGAAGTGCCTTCGCAAATTACAAAATAATCACAAACTCTAGCTTCAAGGTTTCTAAGGTCAAGAATATTTATTTCTTTACCTTTTACTTCTTCAATACTATTAACTATTGTTGAAATTAAATTATTAGAGCTTCTCTTTGTTTTCGCCATCAATTCCTTTTATCTTGTTGTGCAAATTTATTATTTTTTTTTACTTTATACACATGAATATTATCAAACTTGATGCCATAGATTCTACAAACAATTATTTTAAAAAAATAATATTAAATAAAGCTATTAGTGATTATACAGTTGTTACTGCAAAATTTCAAACAGAAGGTAAGGGTCAGCTGGGAGCTAAATGGGAGTCAGAACATTCTAAAAACCTTATTTGCAGCATTTATAAGAAGAATATTAAAATTAAAGTGCAGAATCAATTTGTTATAAGTGCATTAGTTTCACTAGCTCTTATTAAAACATTAAGGAAAATTAATTTATCAAATTTACATATAAAGTGGCCAAATGACATAATGTCAGATAACAAGAAAATATGTGGAATTTTAATAGAAAATATTGTAAAAGAAAATTATATAAAAGACAGTGTAATAGGAATTGGATTAAATGTAAACCAAACAATTTTCAATAATTTACCTAATGCAACTTCAATTCACAACTTGACAGGAACTCCATATAACAAAGATAAAATCCTTAAAGTTTTAGTAAATAACATTAAGCATTATTTTAATGTATTAAATAAATCTAGTATTAATTTGATTTATGAAAAATATGAAAGTTGCCTTTTTAGAATAAATAAGCCTTCTACTTTCAAGAATTCAAAAGGTGAGATTTTTAGTGGGTATATAAAAGGAATAACTTGTTCAGGAAAGCTTAATGTTATGCTTGAGGATAATTTACAAGAATCATATAATTTAAAGGAGATTTCAATACTCAATTAGAGATTAAATCCAGGCAGAAGGGTTTGCGTTCCATTTTTCAAGCATTTTGAATTCAATTTCAGAGATATATTTAGTTTTTTTAGCAATTCTTAATAATATAGAATAATTACTTAACGTTTTAACTTTTATTCCTTCATTATTAAGATTTTCTTTAGAAACATTAAACTCATAAGTAAAAATAGCTATCATGCCAATCACATTTAAACCGTGTGATTTTAAAGCTTTTATAGCACCAATACTACTTTTGCCGGTACTGATTAAGTCTTCAATTACCATTACATTTTTACCTTTTTTAATATCACCTTCTATTTGATTTTTTCTACCATGTTTCTTAGCTTCAGGTCTAACATATATAAAGGGGAGATCTAAATAATCTGCTACAAGCATACCAATTCCTATTGCCCCAGTTGCAACTCCGGCTATGGCATCAGGTTTTTCAAAACTTTCACTTATGACATGAGCTAAATATTTTTTTATACTATTTCTAATTTTAGGATTAGATAAGATAAGTCTATTATCACAGTAAATAGGAGATTTCCAGCCAGAAGCCCATATAAAAGGCTCATTTGGACTTAATTTTATTGCATTAATATCAAGTAGAATTTTAGCAGTTTCTTCTTGGTAGTTATTAAATTCCATTTCACACATATTTCTAAAACAAAATTAATAGTTTTGTTTAGTTTTTTTTAGTAATGTACAAGATTTTTTATCTAGATAAGCCAATTGTAATTACAGATGTCAAATCTGACAACAAAAATGTACACAATATTAAGTTTAAAGATTTTAATCTTAAAAAGGCTTTAAAGAATCTTTCTAAAACAAATATATCATCTATAAGGATAATTGGAAAAGATAAAGAAAAACTTCTTAAAAAATTTCTTAAACTTTTACCAAAGATAATAGCAGCAGGAGGTAAGGTCCTTAATCAAAAGGGGGAGATTCTGTTTATTTTTAGAAACAATAAATGGGACTTACCAAAAGGAAAAGCTGAGTATAATGAAAATATTGCAGATACAGCCATACGTGAAGTTAAAGAAGAGACAGGAGTAACCAAATTAGTCATTACCAAACCACTAGAAATTACTTATCATATTTTTAAAAAAAACAATACCTTCAGATTAAAAGTTACATACTGGTTTGAAATGAAATCCATGGCAGATAATCAATTAATTCCGCAGGTTGAAGAAGGAATCACAAAAGCAGAGTGGATAAATAACTCAGAAATTGACAAAATAAAGAAGAAATGTTATGCCAATATTAGATTATTGATTTAACACCATCTAACAGATTTAGGAACAAGCTTAGTATATTCACCCTTATTAGTAATAATTTCTCTTACAATTGAGGAAGAAATATATGCTGTTTCAGGAGATGTTAAGAAGAAAATAGTTTCAATTCCTGTTAGTTTTTTGTTGGTTTGTGCAATAGTCTTTTCAAATTCAAAATCAGCTGGATTTCTTAATCCTCGGACAATAAAATTTGCATTTATTTTTTTGCAGAAATCTACAGTTAAACCTTCATAGGTTAAAATTTTTATTTTTTCTTCATTAATAAATTCATCATGTATAAATTTTTTTCTTTGATCTATAGAGAACATGCTTTCTTTAGTTGAATTTACTCCAATAGCCAGAACTATTTCATCAAATAGATTGAGACTTTTATTGATGATATCACAATGACCCAAAGTTAATGGATCAAAAGACCCTGGAAAAACAGCTTTTTTCATGATTCGAAATTACAAATTTAATTGATAGCTTCATTAATTGCATTGCTGAATAGGTCTTTAAGTTCTATTCCAGCAGCATTTGCTTGTTTAGGAAGAATACTCTCATTAGTTAATCCTGGAACACTATTGACCTCTAGTAAAAACACTTCATCATTTTGAATAATAAATTCACTTCTTGAAAATCCTTTCATATCTAGAATTTCATACATTTTTTTTGCTATAGATTTAATTCTCAAAGTCATTTGATATGAAATTCTAGCAGGGGTTATCTCATCTGCTTCCCCTTTATATTTTGCGTTATAATCAAAAAAGTCATTATCTGTAACAATTTCAGTTATTGGGAGTACTAGAATATCATTATCATAAGAAATAACACCAACAGAAATTTCAATTCCATCAAGGAATGATTCAACTATCACCTGATTACCCTCATTAAAAGCAATAGCAATAGCCTTGTCAAAATCTTCAATTCTAGAAACTTTTGTTATTCCATAGCTACTTCCAGACTTACTAGCTTTAATAAAACAAGGAAGCCCAACATTTTTTATAATGCTATTATTATCTATTTCCTCACCCTTTGATACAATAGATGATTTAGCACATTTTATTCCATGAGGTTTTAGATATTCTAAACACTGTATTTTATCAAAAGTTAATTTTGCTTGAAATTCACCACATCCGCTCATTGGAATGTTTAGTTTAGAGAAGTACTGGTGTAATAAGCCATCCTCACCAGGGGATCCATGCACTGCATTAAAAACACAATCAAATTTAATTTTAGGCTTTTTAATTATTGTAAATGAATTTTTATCAATCTGAAATTCTTTTCTATCGCTATCTACATAAACCCATCTATCTTTTAGAATATGTATTTGAAAACAATTAAAATTGCTGTTTTTTAATGTTTCAAATACAACTTTTCCGCTTTTTAATGAAATCTTATATTCATTAGAATAACCACCCATTAAGATTGCTATATTTTTTTCCATTTATAATCTGAAAAGAGAAATCTGTATCAAAGTTAGTATTTAAATAAGATTTATTTAATAAATGTTTAGTTTTGTAAAAATTAATTCGATAGGATGACTTTTTTAAGGTTTCTTTTTAGTAAATATTTTTTTAAACATATTTTTTACATACTTGTAATTGTTCTATTTGCAACATTTTTTGGAATACTAGCACTTAGTTTTATAACAAATCATGGGGATTATATAAAAGTGCCAGATTTAAAAGGAAAAACTCTAGATAGTGTAGCAATTGAGTTAGATAATTTAGATTTAAAATATATTATTCTTGATTCAGGTAATTATAATCCCAATTACAAAATTTTTTCAGTTTTAGATCAGCAGCCCAAGTTTGATTCTAAAGTAAAAGAAGGCAGAAAGATATACCTTACTATAAATTCATCTGACTTTAAAATGGTTGAAGTACCAAATGTGATAAGGGCCACCATTCGTCAAGCTCGAAAATCATTAGAATCTCTTGGTTTTATTATAGGTGAAATAGAATATATTGATGATATAGGAAAAGATGAAGTAATTTCTTTTAGTTATGAAGGAAAAGAATTAAAGCCGGGAGATGCTTTAAAAAAGACTTCAGTTATAGATTTTAAATTAGGTAATGGAAAACTCTAACTCATTATTTGAGCATTTTTCTTTTACAGTAGATAAAGGTCAAAGTCCACTTAGGATTGATAAATATCTAATGAATTTTATTGAAAATGCAACTCGAACAAAAATTCAAGAAGCAGCCAAGTCAGGAAGTATTCAAGTAAACGGTAATGGAGTAAAATCAAATTACAAGGTAAAGCCAGAAGATAAAATCAAGGTTTTATTTGAATATCCACCTCATGAGAACTTATTATTGCCTGAAAATATAGATTTAAATATTGTTTATGAAGACAAAGAGTTGGTGGTGGTAAATAAACCATCAGGAATGGTAGTTCATCCTGGCCATGGAAACTATTCAGGTACTCTTATAAATGCACTTATTTATCATTTTGAAAATCTACCAAATAATTCATCAAACAGACCTGGGCTTGTTCATAGAATTGATAAAGAAACAAGTGGCCTTCTGGTTGTTGCTAAAACAGAGAAAGCAATGGTAGACTTATCTGAGCAATTTGCAAAGAAAACTAGCACTAGAGAGTATATTGCATTGGTTTGGGGAAATGTTAAGGAGGATTCAGGAACTATAAATGAATATATTGGCAGAAACCCTAAGAATAGACTTCAGAATATTGTTTTTTCTGGTGATGATATAGAAAAAGGAAAACCTGCTATTACTCATTATAAGGTTTTAAATAGATACGGGTACGTTACCCTAGTTAGTTGCAAGCTAGAAACCGGAAGAACTCATCAAATTAGAGTACATATGAAGCATATAGGCCATACAATTTTTAACGACAGCAGGTATGGGGGAAATTTGATTTTAAAGGGTACTACTTTTACCAAATACAAGCAATTTGTTGAGAATTGTTTTAAGATTTTACCAAGGCAAGCGCTGCATGCTAAAACACTTGGTTTTAAACATCCTAAAACTAAAGAATACCTTTCTTTTGATAGTGAGCTCCCTAAAGATATTCAAGAATGTCTTGACAAGTGGGAGTCTTATGCAAAACACCAATTATAACTAATTTTTGCACTTTCATTTTGATATTTAGCATGATCCTTTGTAATTTTAGTAAAAATTTATTTGTTATATGAAACTTGTTGTCTCTCCTGCCAAATCATTAGATTTTATTAGAGGCTTGCCTACTGAATCAAATTCAAAGGCTTGTTTTTTAAAAGAAGCAGAAAGTCTTAATAATATTTTGAGAGAGAAATCTCCACAAGACCTTTCTGAGTTAATGAGTATTTCACCTTCTTTGGCAGAATTAAACTATCAGAGAAATAATAGTTGGCAGTTGCCTTTTAGTTCTTCTAATTCAAGACAAGCTATTTATGCTTTCAACGGGGATGTTTATAGAGGAATTGATGCATATTCAATAGCAGAAAATAAAATAGATCTTTTGCAAGATACAGTTAGAATAATATCTGGCTTGTATGGTCTTTTAAAACCATTGGATTTAATTCAGCCCTATAGATTAGAAATGGGAACTAAAATGCCAGTTGGAGCCAGTAAAAACTTATATGAATTCTGGAGAAGAAAACTAACAGAGTCTATCAGTAAGGAGTTGAAAGATGGAGAGATTTTCCTAAATCTTGCCAGCAATGAATATATAAAGGCTATTGATACAAAGGTTTTAAAAACACCAATGATAACTGCCAATTTCAAGCAGTTAAAAGATGGAAATTATAAGACAATAGCTATTTTCTCTAAGCGAGCAAGGGGTCTTATGGTAAGATATATTATAGATAACAATATAGATTCTATTAATGGAATTAAAGGTTTTAACTCTGATGGCTATCTTTTTACTGAATCACTTTCCTCTTCAAATGAACTGATTTTTACTAGATAAAAAAAATCTTATTAACATCGTATAAAAGGGCATTTTCTTCAATAAAAGCGCTAATTATAAACAGTTTCTTTATATTTGTGAGTTCAAGTGGACAATTAAACATAACGAATATGAAAAAAATATAAAGATTAAAAATACAAGAGCCATAAGGTGTCCAATTAAAGTTTAATATGTCAGACATAGATCAAAATAAATGGAGGTCTCAATTAGAATCTGAAGAGGATTATCTTATCATTGATGTTAGAACCTCTGAAGAATTTGAAGAGATAAGATTACCTAATTCAATAAATATAGACTTTTATAATCCACAAGATTTTATGCAGGAGCTTGAAAAACTAGATAAAAATAAAGCCTACTATATATATTGTAGAACAGGCTCTAGAAGTGCAAATACATGTGAGTTGATGAAAGAAATAGGGTTTGCTAAAACCTATAATCTATTAGGCGGAATAACTGATTGGGAAGGTGAAGTTGAGGATCAAAATAATTAATTCATGAATACTATTTTTAATTACTTTTTTACGTTTATCTTTTTCATGCTTTTCTCATGCGGTCTAAATAGTAATTCATCGATTAATCAAATGAATTCAGATGAATTATTAGATTTTATTGAAATTAATAATGCAATACTAGTAGATGTTCGAACACAAGATGAGTATAATAGTGGTTACATAGAAAATTCTTTAAATATAGATTATCTATCAAATGACTTCTCTGAAAATATAGAAAAATTAGATAAAAATATCTCAATTATTCTTTATTGCCGATCAGGTAAAAGAAGCTCTATGTCAGCAAATAAATTGTCAAAACTAGGCTTTAAAGAAATATATAATCTAGATGGAGGAATACTAAAGTGGATTGAAATAGGTAATAGCGTTATTTTTAATGATACTATTAATTAATTTATACTTTTTCAATAGCTTCTTTCATAAAATCTTGATGTTTAAGAGCAAGCTTTGAAAAAGCAAACAAATTTCTTGATCTAATTAGATTTTGTTTTGGATAGCTTACTCTGTAGTAGATATTCCCATTAAGATAGTCTGTTAATGCACGCAATCCATGAATAAATGGCATTAAAGCAGTAGATAGAGGCAATAATTCAAGTTCTTTATTGGACAAAAATTTTCCATTACTTTTAAGCCCATCAATAAAAGCTTTAAAAAGTGATTTATTAAACAGTATTTTAGACAGGTCTTTTTCTTCTTCAGAGGCGGGGTTTACTATAGTTCTTATTGCATCACCAAAATCATAATGAAAATAGCCTTTCATAATAGTATCTAGATCTATCATGCATAATCCTTTACTAGAGCTGCTAAAAAGTATATTATTTAATTTGGAATCATTATGACATATTCTCTCTGGTAAACTTGAGTTATAGAAAACAATTAATCTATCAAACATTTCTATAGAAAAATTTATTTCTTCTTTACATTCTTCTTTTAAATTGCTATCTGAATTGTCTAATGATTCTTCAAATTCTTTAATTCTATAAGAAAGGTTGTGAAAATTATCTAATGTATAAAGATACTTTTCTAAGTCCTCATCTTTTAATAAAATATGAAATAAGCTAAGTATTCTTCCAGCTTCAAATGCGTCATTAGTATTTTCGGCATTATCTTTTGTGTAACTGTCTTTAACATACTCCATTAATCTCCAGTATTCTTTACCTGAATTATAAAATAATTCTTGGCTTATAGGATTTATAAATTTTATTTTATGGTAACCTAAATCTTTTAGATTATTAATAGACAAACTAATGTTGTTTTTTATTGCATCAATATTTTTAAAAACATTAGTGTTTATTTTTTGTAGCACATATTTTCTTTCACCATTTTCAATAATATAATATGAATCATTAATATAGCCGGTATTAATTATTTCATAGCTATATTTTGATGTATTTACATCAAAATTTGAAAGAATTATATTTAGCTCAGTTTTAGTCACTTGAGTTAATTCCAAAGAGGACTTGGATAGTCCCCGTTATCTGTATATTGTTTTAGGTTTTTAACCGCAGCTATTTTATCTTCAGCATAGGTTACCCCAAACCATTTGCTTTGCGAGTCAATAACTTTAATTTCAATTGTATTATCCTGCAATAAATTTTGAGCTGCAAATGGCAGATAAATCTCATCTTTTTCTATATTCTCCAGTTGATTATGCATTTTAATAATATATTCTTCTAGGTAATAAAATATGCTCTCATTGCAGACCCAATAATTCATCGAAACAAAGTCTTCTTCATGTAGCGTATTACCGCTGTTGTGATCTATTATTATGTCTTCTTTTCTTTGTATTTCTAAATGTTCAATAATTGAAGTTAATTTACCATCTTTTTCTTTGCAGACACCTCTAGAAACCGTTCCAAATTCTGACAGTGTATTTTTTAATTTATATGTAATTAAAGCATAAGTTGATTTATTAGGATTTGATTTAAGAAAATTAGCAGCATTTTTAAAAGCATTTTTATCATAAAAATCATCAGCATTTATTATAGCAAAACCAGTTTTTATTACATCTTTAGCACACCATACTGCATGTGCTGTTCCCCAAGGTTTTATCCTATTAGGATCAGTAGGAATACTATTTGGCAGATTACTTACTTCTTGAACAATCACATCAATTTTTATATCGCTAGGAATCCTTGGTCTTAAATAATCATTTAAATAGTCTTTGTTCTCCTTTTTTGTAATTAACACTATATGGTTAAATCCATTCTGAATTGCATCATATATACTAAACTCTAGCAAGAATTCTTTATTCGGACCTAAATCATCAAATTGTTTTAGTTTTCCATACCTGCTACCACTACCTGCAGACATTACTAATAAAACCATAATACTTATTTTAGTTTGTTAATTAAATTAATAGCTTTTTCATTACTACTATAGTGTAAACTATAAAAATTTGTATTAATTATCCAATTGCTTTAGATATGATATCATAAATTCTATGAGTTATTAATCTATCATCACAAAGATATTATTTGATAAAAATATTAAATAATAAGAATAAAAAAAACCCTCATAAGAGGGTTTTTTAAATAATTTTAAAAACTTATTATGATTTTCCTTTTAAGAACGGAAGACCAGTTTTTTCGTTTTCTACTACAGTTTTACCTGATGGCAGATCACAAGCGTTAGGTCTTGAGTCTTTTGCGAAATAATAAATTGTTTGATTTCTTCCTCCTTTTAACACTACATCTTTAGAGTGTAGGTGGTAAGTTTTTCCTTTACTGTTTGTGTGAGTATAACCCATGTCTTTTTAGTTTTTAAATTATTAATAGCTTAAAGATAGCTTTTTTCTCTGATAAAACCAAGAGGTTACTCAGATAATTCCTTTTTTATAATTTTTAATTATTTGTAGTTAATTAATGGATATAGTGATTTAGTTATATCTGTTAGCTCAAAAAATGTTACATTTTTAGCATTTTGGAGCTATTATTGTAAAAGTTTTCTGTTCTAAGTACTGCATTTTCACTTATATCTTTCCAAAAGAAGTTTATATCTCCAATGTGATAATCTTTTACAAATGAAAAAAGTAGTCTTTTAGGTATTTTTCTAGGAACATTTGACCAGACAATACCATCAAATACTTTAATTTTAATTGTGTTTGGATATATTTTTTTATCATAAAAAAGAAATCCTTTGTGTTGATCTAATTCTGTGCTTATAGAATTATCCCATGTTATGGGATTTACAACAACTGAGTTGTTCTTCCAACTAAAGTATGCCGGATCATTTTTTTTAGGATTCTTTTTTCTCCTGTAGGTGTTCCATGAGACATAACCTTTATTTTCTTTAGGATTGTACATTGGTTTAAGCTCTTTAAAATAGTCTTCTTTAAGACTTGTCCCAATTAAATATGCTGCAATTAATCTATCTTTTAGTTCAGTTCCATCAAAAAAGTCTCTTAGTAGCATCTTACAATGAATGGCTCCTTGGCTATGGCCAACGATTATAATGGGTCTACCATTGTTTAGATTATTAATATAGTAGGTAAAAGCACGTTTAATATCATTATAGGCAATTTCTCCTGCAATTAGGCCTCCATTATTAGTGTAGGGTTCAACAAAGATCCTGTAATGAGCTTGTCTATATATAGGACTATATATTTTTCCTGCTTTTGCCCATGCCGAAGCTTGATATTGTATTGCTGTGCTTCTAATTATATCATTTTGCTTTTTATCATATACATTAGCATTCCAAGAATCATTTTTTTTATCTGTAATTAAGGTTGGATATACATAGAAAATATCAGCTTTAAGTTTATCTATGTTTTCAGGATAGAACTTACTTAATATTGTATCTTGAATTTCTGGATGAGCAATCCAAGAATTTAAATTTGAATAATCAGGAGCTTTTGGAACTTCAGAATCTAAAAAAGGTTTTGTCATATAAACTGTTTTACATGAAAAAACACTTAAAATAAAAAATAAAAAAACAATTTTTTTCATTATTAAATAAATGGACCAATTATTGTTAGTACTATTGTAAAATTAACAAAAACCACAAATGAAAAAAATTATTATACCATTGCTTTTCACTATAGTGTCTTATTCTCAAAATGATATTCAAAAAGTTAAAGTTATAAAGGATGATACCCAAGTAATAAAATTGATTGATTCTTTAGGAAAAAATGAAATTAAGATAGATGTTTTAGATATTTTATTCCAACCTGCCTTAAGTATTTCCTATGAAAGAATAATAGATTCTTATTCCTCTTTTGGCGGAGATGTTTTTATAAATTTTAATAATAATGCTCTTGAATTTAATTGGTCAGATAGGTTTTTAATCTCTCCATTTTATAGGTTTTATTTTCTAAACAAGAAAGATTTTGGTGGAGCTGGGTTTTTTGCAGAACTTTTTTCAAAATTTTCTTTTGGAGAACATACTGTTGAATATCAATACGATGATTATATCGAATTGAGTGAAGAGAGTACTTTTGATATTGCATTTGGTGTTGGTATAGGAAAAAAGTGGATTAATAAAAAAGGAATAACCTTTGAAATAATGGTTGGTGTTGGTAGATTCTTAATGTTAGAATCTACTACAGAAGATCTGCCATTTGGTGCAATTGGAGTATATTATGACTCTAGGCCAGAGGCAACTTTTAAGGGTGGTATATCCATTGGTAAGAGATTCTAATGTTTTTTTTAATTAAATTTGATATAAATAACTAATAAAAAAAATGAATAATATAGCTTTATTAATATTAAGGGTAGTTTTTGCAGGCTCAATACTTTATGGTCACGGCTTGGGAAAATTGAATAGTTTAATCGAAGGAAATTTAAGTTTTTCTAATCCAATTGGAATTGGAGAAGCCCCTACTTTTATTCTTGCTGTTTTTTCTGAGTTCTTAGCTCCAATTTTTATAATTGTCGGATATAAGACAAAGTTTTTCAGCTTCTTTCCTGCAGCTACCATGTTTGTAGCCGCTTTTATTGTACATATGGCTGGGGGCGATCCTTTCGGAAGAGTGGAAAAGCCTTTATTGTTTTTAGTTGGATTTATTGTAATTATGATGATGGGGCCTGGAAAATATTCTATTGATAGAAACTAGTTTATCATTATTTATAATAATTTTTTGCGAAAAAATTAATTATTTCTCATTATATTATGAATAGTTTAAAAAAACTATTTAAAAGCTAAAAGTTTTATTTTAAAAATCTATGCCTAGATACCACAAATTAGGTAATATACCTCCTAAAAGACATACCATTCATAAAAGCAATGATGATAAATTTTATTATGAAGAGCTTTTTGGAACAATTGGATTTGATGGAATGTCATCTTTAATTTATCATACACATAGACCAACACAAGTAAAAGAAATAATAAAATCATATAATGTTAGACCAAAAATTGCAGTTGAAAACAATATGAAATCTTTAATGTTAAATGGGTTTAATATTAAGCCCTTTGACGATTTTTTGGATAGTAGAAAATGTATTTTAATAAATAATGATTGTCAGATTATACTTTCTGCACCAAAGCAATCACTAACAACATACTATTATAAGAATACTGATTCAGATGAAGTGATATTTGTTCATAAGGGTTCAGGAAAACTAAGAACTTTTCTTGGTAATATTGATTTTGAGTATGGTGACTATTTAGTTATCCCAAGAGGCGTTATTTATCAAATTAATTTTAATTCTACTGATAATAGATTATTCATTGTTGAATCTAAAAATCCAGTTTATTCTCCAAAAAGATATAGAAATTGGTTTGGACAGCTCTTAGAACATTCTCCATATTGTGAAAGAGATATTCATCCACCATATGAGTTAGAGACTTGTGATGAAAAAGGAGAATATATGATTAAAGTAAAGAAACAAGATACAATACATGAGTATATATATGCAGCCCATCCATTTAGTGCTGTAGGTTGGGATGGCTATAATTATCCCTATAAATTTTCAATTCACGATTTTGAGCCTATTACTGGAAGAGTTCATCAACCACCTCCAGTTCATCAGACATTTGAAACAAATAGTTTTGTAATCTGTTCCTTTGTACCAAGACTATTTGATTATCATCCAAAGGCAATTCCTACACCTTATAATCATAGCAATATTGATTCTGATGAGGTTATTTATTATGTTGATGGGGATTTTATGAGCAGAAATAATGTTGAAAAAGGATTTATTAGTCTACACCCCTCCGGCATCCCTCATGGCCCTCATCCTGGAACTATGGAAAAAAGTATAGGGATGAAAGAGACTCTAGAATTAGCCGTTATGGTTGATACTTTTAAACCACTGATGGTTACTGAAGAGGCCTTAAAGATTGATGATGGTAAATATTATAAATCATGGTTAGATAAAAGCAAGTAATAGGGGTGTAACTATAAAAAATTATATAAATTTGCACTTCAAAACAAGAAATGACGAGATATGTCAAATATTAAAGAATTAAAAAACCCCAATAAAATCTTTGAAGATGCCCAGGATTTCCTTCCCTTACTAGGAATTGATTATGTTGAGCTTTATGTTGGAAATTCTAAACAAAGTACACATTATTATAAATCAGTATTTGGTTTTCAATCAGAAGCCTATTCAGGATTAGAGACTGGTAATAAAGAAACTGTTTCACATGTTATAAGGCAAGAAAAAATAAGATTGGTTCTGACTTCATCTTATAAGAAAGATACAGCTGTAAATAAACATTTTAACAAGCATGGTGATGGAGTTAAATTTATTGCCTTTTTAGTAGATGATGCAACAAAATCATTTGAAGAGACAGTAAAAAGAGGAGCAAAGCCATATATGAATCCTGTTAGAGAGCAAGATGAAAATGGATATGTTGTTCGGTCCGGAATTTACACCTATGGTGAAACAATTCATTTATTTGTAGAAAGAAACAATTATGATGGAGTCTTTCTTCCTGGTTTTAAAAAATGGGATTCAAGTTATAATCCTCAAAGCATTGGACTAAAATATATAGACCATGTTGTAGGTAATGTAGGATGGAATGAGATGAATAAATGGTGTAAATTTTATAAAGAAGTTTTAGGTTTTTCTCAAATAATATCTTTTGATGATGACGATATATCAACTGAATATACAGCTCTTATGAGCAAGGTAATGAGTAATGGTAATGGAAGAGTTAAATTTCCTATTAACGAACCAGCAAAAGGAATAAATAAATCGCAGATTGAAGAATATTTAGATTTTTATAACGGCCCAGGTGTTCAGCATTTGGCTTTAGCTACTGACGATATAATAAATACCGTTAGTGAATTAAGAAAGAGAGGTGTTGAGATGTTGTATGTCCCCGAAACTTATTATGATACACTTATTGATAGAGTTGGAGATATTACAGAAGACATAAAATATCTTAAAGAATATGGTATTTTGATTGACAGAGATGATGATGGTTATTTACTTCAGATTTTTACAAAACCTTTAGTAGATAGACCTACATTATTTTTTGAAATTATTCAAAGAAAAGGAGCTAAATCATTTGGAAAAGGAAACTTTAAAGCTCTATTTGTTGCAATTGAAGCAGAACAAAAGAGTAGAGGAACTTTATGATATTTTAATTAAATTGCCCCTTTAATTATATATGTCCAAAAAAAAGTATCAGATAGAATTAAATAGTGTAACAAAAAAGTTACCTAAACATCTACACAAATTTATAGTAAAGCAACCTTATGAAGATTATACAGCTCAAAATCAGGCTGTATGGAGATATGTAATGAGGTTAAGTATTGACTATTTAAAATCTGTTTCCCATCACTCTTATTTAGACGGAATAAGTAAGACAGGAATTTCTATAGATAAAATTCCTAAAATGGAAGGAATGAATCGAATATTAAAAGATATTGGTTGGGCTGCTGTTTCAGTTGATGGATTTATTCCTCCTAATGCATTTATGGAATTTCAAGCTCATAATGTCTTAGTTATTGCTTCAGAAATAAGAACAATTAAACATATTACTTATACTCCAGCTCCAGATATTATTCATGAGGCTGCAGGTCATGCTCCTATAATTGCTGATCCTGAATATTCAGAGTATTTAAGAAGATTTGGTCAAATTGGCAGTAAGGCTATTTCATCGCCAAAAGATAATGACATGTATGAAGCAATACGATTATTGTCAATTTTAAAAGAAAACCCAAACTCGTCTAAAGAACAAATAAAAAAAGCAATGGCTAAGGTTAATAATTTGCAGAAAAATATGGGAAAACTTTCTGAAATGGCCAAAATAAGAAATCTTCATTGGTGGACTGTTGAATATGGTTTAATAGGAGATTTAGACACTCCTAGAATTTATGGAGCAGGACTTCTGTCGTCTATTGGGGAGAGTAAAGAATGCTTGAAAAAGTCAATGAAAAAAATACCTTATACTATTGCTACAGCAAAAGTAAATTTTGACATTACAAAACCACAGCCACAGTTATTCGTTACCCCAAATTTTTCTTTTTTAAGTTATGTGCTAGAGAAATTTGCAAATAGAATGGCCTTAAGAAAGGGTGGTTTATCAGGAATGAAGAAGGTAATAAAATCAAAAAAATTAGGAACAGCAGAGCTAAGTACTGGAATTCAAATATCAGGGATATTTACACGTGTAATTAATTCTAAGAAGAAACCAATTTATATGCAAACTACAGGACCAACTGCATTGTCTTCTAAAGGAAAGGAACTTATTTCTCATAGCAAAGAATATCATTCTGAAGGGTTTGGATCACCAATAGGAAAGTTAGAAGGGGTGAATTTAGCAATAGAGGATATGTCACCTAAAGATTTGGTTGCCTATGGAATTGTTGAGGGTAAACATATTGAGTTAAATTTTGAAGGTGGAGTTAGGGTTGTAGGAAAAATAATTACCGGAAAAAGAGATTTACAAGGAAAAATATTATTAATATCATTTAAGGACTGTAAAGTTACTTATAACGATGAAGTTTTATTTAAACCAGATTGGGGTATTTATGACATGGCAGTTGGTAAAAAGATCGCATCAGTATTTTCTGGTCCAGCATCTGACGAGTCATTTGACGAAATACATACTATTTCTAAGGTAAAAACAAAAAAAATTAAATATTCTTTAAAAGAAAAAGAGTTATTCAAATTATATAAGAAGGTTAGAAACATTAGGGAAAATAAAAAAACTAATTTTAAAACATTAGCTAATGTTTTTTCAGAGGTTAAATCTAAATATAAAAATGAGTGGCTTATTCTTATTGAGATATATGAAATAATACACGATTTAAAGTGTAATTTTAAAGAAGAATTGTATGATTATTTAATAAAAATGAGTAAAGAAGATAATTATAGTGATCTAATAAATAATGGTTTAAAACTTATAAAAAAGTAATATGGAAACCTGGATTGATATTCCAAAAAATTCTGACTTTTCAATACATAATATTCCTTTTGGAATTTTTTCCACAAAAGATTCAAAAAAAAGAGTGGGGACAGCAATTGGTGATATGATTCTCGATTTAAAATTATCATCTGATCTGGGTGTATTTGATAATTTAAATTTTGATTTCAATGTTTTTGAAAATGAACACTTAAATGATTTTATTTCTTTAGGAAAATCAATAACAAATAATGTTCGATTAATTATTCAGAAAGAACTGTCCGATTCATCTTCAGCTTTAAAAAACCAGAGTAATCTACTAATTAAGCAAACTGATGCTGAAATGCATCTTCCTTTAAAAATTGGAGATTATACTGATTTTTACTCTAGCATAGAACATGCCACTAATATTGGATCAATGTTTAGAGACCCATCAAATCCTTTACTTCCTAATTGG
Source organism: Flavobacteriaceae bacterium (assembly GCA_018657955.1). Lineage (GTDB taxonomy): Bacteria > Bacteroidota > Bacteroidia > Flavobacteriales > Flavobacteriaceae. The sequence continues at coordinate 70,046 of JABHWD010000012.1, forward strand.
AAACATATACCAGTTGGTTATCACGGTAGGGCGTCATCTATAATAGTAAGTGGTAAAAATATAAATAGGCCAAAAGGTCAAGTTTTATTACCAAATCAAGAAACTCCATCTTTTCAAGCATCTGAAAAAATTGATTTTGAATTAGAAATGGGATTTGTAATTGGAAAAAAATCAAATTTAGGGGAATCTATTTCTACTAGCGAAGCAGAAGATTATATTTTTGGAAAAGTTCTATTCAATGACTGGTCAGCTAGAGATATTCAAAAATGGGAATATGTTCCTTTAGGTCCATTCTTAGGTAAAAGTTTTGCTTCTTCAATATCACCTTGGGTTGTACCCTTAGAGGCTTTAGATTCATTTAGGGTAGAAGGACCTGATCAAAATCCAAAAGTTTTGTCCTATTTAGAATGTAAAGGATTAAATAACTATGAGATTAATTTAGAAGTTGCTATTGAGCCTGATAATTCAAATGAATCCGCGGTGTGTTCCTCTAACTTTAAATATATGTATTGGAATATGAGCCAGCAATTAGCTCATCATACAATAAATGGATGTAATTTAAATGTTGGTGACTTAATGGCTTCAGGAACTGTAAGTGGAAAGGAAAAAGGATCTTATGGATCAATGTTAGAACTTTCATGGGGTGGCAAAAAACCCGTAATTTTAGATGATGGAAATAGCAGAGTATTTATTAATGACAATGATACAGTAATTATGAGAGGTTATTGTGAAAAGAATGGTAAAAGAGTGGGTTTTGGCGAGGTGAGAACAAAATTATTAGGATCAAAATAAAATAGATAAAATGAATAAGTTTACTTCCATTGACCCAAACAGCTTATCAACTAGCGAGTTACACAAAATGCTTTTATTGTCAGTTGCCCCTAGACCAATTGCATTAGCTAGCAGTATTGATGAAAATGGTAATGTTAATTTAAGCCCTTTTAGCTGTTTTAACATGTTTAGTGCTAATCCTCCTATACTTATTTTTTCACCTTCTAGAAGAGTAAGAGATAATTCAACAAAAGACACTTTAGAGAATATAAAAAAGGTAAAAGAGGTGGTTATAAATATTGTAAATTTTTCAATTGTAGAACCAGTATCTTTAGCTAGTACAGAATATGATAGCGGTGTAGATGAATTTAAAAAATCTGGGTTGACGCCAGTTAAATCAAAAAAAGTTACACCCCCCAGAGTAGAAGAATCCCCAATTTCTTTTGAATGTGTTGTCGAGAAAATAATTGAACTAGGAAAGGATGGAGGAGCAGGAAATTTAATTATTTCTAAAATAGTACATATACACATTAATAATAAGTATTTGGACGATAATGGGTCTTTAGATACTAAAAAGCTAGATTTAGTAGGTAGAATGGGAGCTAGTTGGTATACTAGAGTAATTGAGGATAGTTTATTTGAAATTCCTAAACCAATTCATACAAAAGGAATAGGCGTTGATCAATTACCAGATCATGTTAACTCCACAGATATATTAACAAAAAATAATCTTGCTAGAATAGGTAATTTAGAAAAAATTCCGACTCAGCAAGAGATTAAAGAATACTGCTTAGTTGATGATAATATTTCACAAATAATGAAAATTTCTGATAGAAATCAACAAATAAAAGAAATTCATAAGCTAGCAAAAAAACAAATTAATTCAGCTAATTTAAATTTAGCAATAAAGACAATTTTTTCAATTTGATAACATGAATATAAAGGGATTTAAGTACGTATTAACATTTATTGCTTCTGTATTGATGCTAACTAGCTGTAGTGTTGAAAGTGATGTAACTAAAATTGTAATTACATCAGATGATTATATGAAATTTAATACTCGTGAAATTATTGTTAAAAAAGGTAAAGTAGTAAAATTAACACTTAAGCATATTGGCAAATTAGACGTACAGGTAATGGGGCATAATTTTGTATTACTTAAAAAGAAGGCAGACATACTAGAATTTGCTAGTAAGGCTGCAATGGCAAGTAAAAATCAATATATTCCAGTTGAATCAAATGAAGTTATTGCGTATACTGATATGATTGGAGGAGGTCAAGAAACTACTATTGAATTTTTAGCTCCAAAAGTAGGAGTATATGATTTTATATGTAGTTTTCCAGGACATTATGCAATGATGAAAGGAAAATTTATTGTAGAATAAGTAATTCTATATCCCTAAATTCTATCGGGTGACTTTCACTTTGTAGAGAAATATATCCCCCTTTTAATTTCTCTCCTTCTTTGGTTTTTAATGTATTGTACTGACCTCCGATTATTGGATTAGAATAGGAAAAAACTTCTTTACTATTTATATAATGTTTAATAATAGAATCATTGTGTACTTCAATTTCAAGATTTACCCACTCTTCTCCGTAGTATGTATCTGAGGATGATGAAATACAATGAGTAGTTACTAATTTGTCATTAATATTAACATGAGTTCCAGGTGTACATAAGTTTGCAGTAGGTCTTTCTCTAGGTTTTTGAATTCCACCTAGAAGTTGTACTTCTATTGAAACTGGAAACTCTTGATCTTTTTCCATGCTTTCAGGTGATTGAGAATGAATCATTACGCCACTATTTTTTGTTGCCCATCCTTGGCCACCTTTACATTGCTCGCCAACAAACCTGTAATCCAATCTAAGTCTATAATTAGAATAAGGATTTTTATAGAAAATATGACCATAATAGTCTTTAAAATTTTCATAATTTTCATAGGATACAATAAGTGAATTATTTTTCACTCTGAATGTATTGAATGCATTTTCTCCTGAAGAAAATCCATTAATCTTTACTTCCCAGCCTTCAAGATTATTACCGTTAAAAAGAAGTTTCCATCCATCTACAATTTCTTTTTCTGTCAAAGTATTATTTTCTAAAGTTGATGTCACCTCTTGTTTTTTTGCTGTATTTGAACAAGCCAAAATTAAACTTATAGTGACTATAGATAATATGTAATGGATATTCTTCATCTTTTATTATAATGACCAGGATTTTCCACCTGTAAGTTCTTCAAGATCGCCACAATATGCAGCACCAGGTATTGGATCATACGCTAGAACATTTTCACCAACGAATTCACTAATTTTATATGCCCATATAGTATCAGATTTTATATTTTTTAATAAATCTGAAATATCATTTGATTCTCCATTAGTAATCATATGATTATCTAGTAAATCTTTGTAATTCTCTTCAGTTAAATCATTGACAGTATCACTGTAATTTGATTTTATTAGATTTAATAATGACACATATGCCTCCTTTAGCCATTTTTGTCTAGTATCATCTAAAATTTCTTTATAGTATTTATCAAGAAATTCAACAACATTTACTTCAGATGCAGAAGGAGTATCTGTTTTAGGAATAATAACATCAATTAAATTCATTAACATACTGGCTTGATCTTTGTTAAGGAAAGTTGGATTCCAATTATTAGGATTAGTATTACAACTATTTAATAAACTTATAACAGAAGGGGTTGCAATAATCAACCCAGCTGTAAGTCCAATATTTTTTAATGCATCTCTACGTTTCATAAATTTCCATTTTTAAATTGTTCTGCAGCATAGTTAGCTGCTCTAGCTGTAAATGCCATATATGTTAATGATGGGTTTTGACATGCAGAAGAAGTCATAAATGATCCATCAGTAACAAAAACATTTTTACATGTATGAATTTGGTTATATTTATTTAATACTGAAGTTTTTGGATCATGACCCATTCTAGCAGTTCCCATTTCATGAATACCAAGCCCCATAGATCTTGATTCAATACTATCATAACCAACTATATTTTTATAGCCTGCAGCTTCAAGCATTTTTACTGCCTGATCTTTCATATCTTTTCTCATTGCTAATTCATTTTCACCAAAATCAGCATCAAAAGTTACAGTTGGTAGCCCCCATTCATCTAATTTATCATAGTCTAGATACATTTTATTACTGTGGTCAGGCAATGTTTCTCCAAATCCTGTTACCCCAATTCTCCATCCTCCTGGTTTTAATATTTCTTCTTTTAATTTAGGACCATATTTTAATTCAGCAACAACTTCTGACATATTATTTCTCCAAGCACCACCCTGATAGCCATAGCCTCTTATAAAATTTTTTGAATCTGAATCTCCTCCAATATTTCTGAATCTTGGGATATATATACCAGCGGGTTTTCTCCCCTTGTAATACTTGTCTTTAAAATTTTCAATCTGAGCAGAAGCGCCCACTACAAAGTGATGGTCCATCATATTATGACCTAGTTCTCCACTATCATTTCCTAGTCCATTTGGGAATCTCTTAGAAGTTGATTGCATTAATATTGACGTTGAAGGGACAGTTGATGCGCATAAGAAAATAATTTTTGCTTTAAATTTATGTTTCTGCTTAGTCTCTGCATCAATTACTTCTACTTCAGAAGCACTTTTAGTTTTTTCGTCATATATTATTTTATGTACAATTGAATGTGGCCTTAAAGTCATATTTCCTGTTGTATCGGCAGCAGGAAGAGTTGATGAATTACTACTAAAGTATGCTCCATATGGACATCCTCTCATGCATCTATTTCTATATTGACAGGTGCTTCTACCAAGACCAGGCTTTGTACCCTCGGTTATATGGGCAACTCGTCCAGCAGTAATTACTCTTCCATTCATATTTTTAGCTACTGAAACTCTAAAATCTTCTTCAGCACAATTTAAAGGCAATGGCTTTAAGAATTCACTGTCTGGTAATTGAGGCAAACCGAGCTTTTCACCGGAGACTCCAATATATTTTTCAACATGACTATACCAAGGCGCAATATCATTGTACCTAACAGGCCAATCTACAGCAACGCCTTCCTTTTTATTAGCCTTAAAATCTAAATCACTAAGCCTGTAGCTATGACGACCCCATGTTAATGATTTACCACCCACATGATATCCTCTAATCCAATCAAAACGTCTAACTTCATTGTAGGGGTGTTTAATATCATCTACAAAAAAATGTTCACAAACAGGATCAGTAACATAACCTGTTCTGTGTTGTTTGTATTTTCTTTCTTTAATCTCTTTAGTAATTCTTCCACCATTAGGCATATCCCATGGATCTAGATTTGCAGTAGGATAATCTTCAACATGTTTAATCATCCTACCTCTTTCAAGAACGAGAGTCTTTAACCCATTTTCACAAAGTTCTTTAGCAGCCCATCCGCCTGTAATACCAGTTCCAATTACAATAGCATCATACTTTTGGTCGATCATTTTAATATAGAATTAATTTAAAATTGTTAATCCTATCTAAATTAATTAATTTGCAAACTTAGATAGTATGTATACTACAATATACAAAAATCACTATACAATTTTAAAATGGAATTTCTATGAACAGTAAATGTTATTATTTTCTATATTTCTTTTCTATAGTTTTAGTTTTTTCTTGCACTCATGTTAATAAAAAAACAGAATCATTTAATCCTTTTTTTAAAATATCATTAGCCCAATGGTCATTGAATAAGATGGTAAAAAATGGTGCAAATCCATTAGATTTCCCTAAGGAAGCTAAAGATCTTGGATTTAATGCGGTAGAATTAGTTTCAGAACTTTATTCTAAGAAAATTAAAGAAATTGGCTTTGACAACACCATTGATTCTATTGGAATTAATTTATCTAAAAATCAGGTGAAATGTTTACTTATTATGATAGACGAGGAAGGTGACTTAGCACATCCTGATGAAAAGGTTAGAGATAATGCTGTTGAAAGACATAAAAGATGGGTTGATGCAGCAGTTAAGTTAGGATGTCACTCAATTAGAGTTAATACTAATGGAACTGTTATTAAAGATTTGTGGCTAACAGCTGCAGAAGATGGTTTAGGAAAATTATCTACATATGCTGCTAGTAAAAATATTAATATTCTAGTGGAGAACCATGGTGGATTTTCATCCGACCCTGAAAAATTAATGCATGTTATAAATACATTAAATATGACAAACTGTGGCACTCTACCAGATTTTGGTAATTGGTGTATTAAGTGGGATAAAAAGACTAAAAAATGTGTAGTTGAATATAAGGATTATTACAAAGGAATAGAAATTATGATGCCAGCAGCTAAAGCAGTAAGCGCAAAATCATATAATTTTGATAAGAATGGAAATGAAACAAAAATTGACTATGTTAAGATGTTGCAAATTGTAAAAGATTCTGGATATAATGGCTATATTGGTATAGAGTATGAAGGAGAAGAGATAGGTGAGAAAGAAGGGGTTATTGCAACTAGAAATTTATTGCTAAATGCTGCTAAGAGATTAAACTAATTATTAATTATAATCAAGAGGTTAATTATGGATTCTTTATCTATGGAAAAAGCAATGATTAAAAATATGATTAATAGAACAGGTAAATCCATTGATGATTGGATTATCATTACAAAAGAACAAAAAGACATGAAACATAATCAATTGGTAAATTTCTTAAAAAAAAAATATTCAATTACTCATGGTTATGCTAATTTAATTGTACGAAAATCAAAATAAATAATTATTTTTTAAGTCATGAGTAAAAAAATTAGGCTAGGGATTTTAGGGGGTGGAGGAAATTCGCTGGTAGGAATATTACATCGTATTGCTGCTAAAATGCATGATAAATATGATATTGTAGGTGGAGTCTTTAGTAGGGATTGGGATAGTAATATAGAATTTGCCAATGAGATTGGGATTTCTTCAAGACGTGTATATGCTGATTATGAAATAATGATAAAAGAAGAGCTTAAGCTTCCTCAGGACCAGCGTATGCAAGCAGTCTCTATTTTAACTCCTAATTTTCTTCATTACTCAATGGCAAAAAGACTATTAGAAAACAACTTTAGCGTCATATGTGAAAAACCTTTGACAACTACATACGAGGAAGCCAAAGAATTAAGATCATTAGTTGATAAATCTGGACTAATTTTTGCAGTTACCTACACCTATACAGGTTACCCAATGATAAGAAAAATGCGTGAGATGATTTCTCAAGATGCAATTGGAGAAGTGCAAAAAGTAGATGCTCAATACTATCAAGGCTGGATTAATCCAATTATTCATAGTAGTGAAACAAGAATGGATACTTGGCGTTTAGATCCTAAAAAATCAGGAGTAAGCTGTTGTATAGGTGATATAGGAACGCATGCTTTTGATATGCTAGAATATTTAACGCAACTTACAATAGATAAAGTATTAGCAGATTTAAATTATCTATATGATGACAATAAAATGGACATTGATGGATCAATTCTAATAAGATGTACAAATGGAGTAAAGGGTATAATTAGAGCTAGTCAAATTGCAACTGGAGAGAATAACAATTTTGCTGTAATGATTTACGGAAAAAAAGGAGGATTAAAATGGGAACAAGAAAATCCAAGGGTTCTTTATTTTATGCAAGAAGGAAAAGAAGTCCAGATATTAAAGTCGGAAAACATAGATACTGATTTACTAACAGAAGATGCTAAATTACCGCCAGGTCATCCTGATGAAATTTTTGATGCAATGGCAAATATATATAAGGGTGCTGCAAAAGCAATTAACCATCAAGAGTATGACCCTGGTGAATTTCCAGCAATTATTGATGGAGTAAGAGGAATGAACTTTATTGAAAGTGTTGTTGAGTCACACAAAAAAGGTAATGTGTGGATAACTATCGATAATAAATAGTTCAATAAAATTTTTTAATTAAATTTATATACAATGAAAAACAAACTAACAGATTTAAACAATTCAAGACGTGATTTTTTAAAAAAATCATCAATAGCATTTCTAGGAGTATCAATCCTTCCGAGTCATGTGATTTCTGGATTAGGCCATATAGCTCCAAGTGATAAGTTAAATATTGCTGGTATTGGAGTTGGAGGTATGGGTCGTAGTAATTTAAAAAATATTAAGAATCAAAATATTGTTGCACTTTGTGATGTAGATTGGGGCTATGCAAAACGATGTTTTGATGATTATCCCGATGTAAAAAAGTATAGGGATTACAGAATAATGTTAGATGAAATGGAAAAGCAAATAGATGCTGTTGTTATTGCTACTCCTGATCATTCGCATTACATCTCTGCTGCTAATAGCATGAAAAGAGGTATGCACGTTTATGTGCAAAAACCCCTAACTCATTCAGTATGGGAATCTCGCGAACTAGCAAGACTAGCAAAACAGACAGGTGTAGCTACACAAATGGGAAATCAGGGTAACTCAAGTGATGATATTCGAAAAGTTTGTGAGTGGATCTGGAATGGTGAAATAGGTGAGGTGGAAAATGTTGAAGCTTGGACAAACAGACCTATTTGGCCTCAAGGATTGGAAAGACCTACTGAAAGTGTACCTATTCCTAAAACATTAGATTGGGATTTATTTATTGGACCTGCCCCTTATAGGCCCTACCATCCATCATATACGCCTTGGAATTGGAGAGCTTGGTGGGATTTTGGTACTGGAGCGCTGGGTGATATGGGTTGTCATATTATAGATCCAGTATTTAAAGCATTAGATCTAGGATACCCATATGCATTTGAAGGAAGTTCATCTCAGGTGAATACAGAAAGTGCTCCTATTTCAGAAACGGTAACATATTATTTTAATAAGCGACCTAATAAAGGAAAAATAAAAATGCCTAAGGTAAAATTTACCTGGTATGATGGGGGACATAAACCAGAGCGTCCAAAAGGTATGAAGCCTGGAATGTATCTTGGAAATTGGGATGGAGGTGCAATTTTTCATGGAACTAAAGGAACACTAGTTTGTGGGACTTATGCTATGGATCCAATTATTATTGGCAGAGAAGACAATCCTCCTGCAGTCACAAATGAGTTAAGAAGAATTGAAACTTCTCATGAAATGGACTGGATAAGAGCATGTAAAGAGAATAAGAACTCAAGAGTTGAAGCAAGTTCTAATTTTTCATATTCTGGTCCACTTAATGAAGTAGTAGTTATGGGTAATCTTGCTATAAGACTTCAAGATCTTAGAAGAAAATTTGAATGGGATGCAGAAAATATGAGGATTACAAATATTTCAGATTCTGATGAAATTCGTGTGATTACCACCGATAAATTTGATGTAATTAATGGGGACCCTAAATGGGACACTAAGTCAACAACAATAAATGCAAAACAAGCAGCTAGCGAATATGTAAAACGTGCATATCGAAATGGCTGGTATTATTAATGATAATTAAATAAAAATAAGATGAAGAATATTTATTACATTTTAATTATAGTCTCTTTAAGTTTAATTATAGCTTGTTCAAATACAACAAAAAAACAAGATGCTATATCAACTACAGAAAATAACACTCTAGGAGAAAAGGAAGTTACTGATGGATGGAAACTTCTTTTTGATGGTAAAACTTCAGATGGATGGAGGGGATATAAAAAAGAAAGTTTTCCTAGTGATTGGAGAATTACTGAAGAAGGGGAAATATACATGAGTGCTTCAGGAAGAGGTGAGGCAGGATCTTCAAATGGTGGGGATATTATATATGATCAGAAATTCTCAAACTTTCATGTAAAACTTGAATGGAAAGTATCTGAGGGTGGAAATTCTGGAATATTCTATTTAGGGCAGGAAACTCCTGAATTTGATTTTATTTGGAGAACAGCTCCGGAGATGCAAATATTAGATAATGAAAGACATCCTGATGCATTTTTAGGAAAAGATGGAAATAGACAGGCTGGTGCCTTATATGATCTTTATCCTGCAGTACCACAAAATACAAACAAGGCAGGTGAATGGAATAAGGTTGAGATCATAGTTTATAATGGTACAGTAATTCATAAACAAAATGGTGAAGTGGTAGTTGAATATCATCTATGGACACCAAAATGGGAAGAGGATGTTTCTAGAAGTAAGTTTCCTAATTTGAATAAAAATTGGGCTAATGTGGAAAAGGAAGGGTATTTTGGACTTCAAGATCATGGAGATGATGTATGGTTTAGAAATATAAAGATTAGAGAGCTTTAATAATATTCTATTTATAATCACCCTTAATATGAACAATTGTCAATGAGTGAGGTGGTAGGTGGACGACACCATTTTTAAACTTTAGCTCCACCTCTTTGGGAGCCACTCGATTAGGGTGCTCAATATCGTTGTATGTATCGGTTGATTCACCGGTGAGGATCTTTGCCTTATATATGCCATTTAATAGCTTGTCTCCCATTGTAACTGTACACTCGAGGTTCTCCGAAGGATGACGGTTCACTAATGAAATAGCCCAGTTTTCACCTTTTTTGTCAACGGTGGCAATAGCATCAATTACAGAAACTGAATCTTTACCATCGGTAAGTTTGCTTCCGTTTATCTCTGCATTGCTGACATATTCTTCAAGTTCATTCGCGTACATCGCCATTGTATGGAAATGAGTACGCTTGACAATTCCTTTAGGATGGACATAAAGAGGTCCGGTCTGGTTCACCAGCGGTGCGATATTCGCCATAATAATATATTCGGAATTACGGAGACACGAATTAAGAAATGAGGCGGAAAATAATGCATCTGATAGATTATAAATTGAAGGATTTAGACTTTTATCCCTGGCTTTTATCAATTTTATTATTTCCGGGTCGTTGTAATCTACTTTTTCATTACGTTGAAATCCTGGATGATGCCATGAACGTAAATTCCATTCATCAAACGCAATTTTAATTTGCCCTTTATTAATATGCCCTTCTTTTTCTGCTGTTTGAATTTGATTTATTACCTTTTTAATATACAATTCCGGTTTCTCACTAAGCATCATACATGACAAGTAGTTGGGTGTAGAATGTTCTTGAAAGTTTTTAATCCAGTATTGATGTGCCGATATATAATTCAAATATTCTCCCGCTGCTTCAAATAGATATGGATCTATACTAGAACTCCCGTGAATCCCCGAGCAACTTGCCAGAATACTTGAATCTACCTCCTTCATTGCTATACCACCATCACGTACTTTATGAATATAATCGCGACCTGACCGTTCATTTCCGACACTCCATATCTTGACATTGAGTGGAGCAGGATATCCATTTTTTTTGCGCATGTCGGCGAATTCCCCTTCAGTTGCATTGCAGTATTCAACCCAATCAGCCATTTCTTGAACATCCGCCAAACCATTTTGGCAGATATACGGTTCTGCATTCAGTAGTCTGCAAAGCTCAACAAATTCATGGGTTCCAAACGTGTTTGGTTCAATTACTCCCCATCGAATATCATCTTTGGGTAGACGATTCTCACCCACTCCATTCATCCAATGATAGCCATCAACGAAACATCCTCCTGGCCAACGAATAACGGGTACTTTAAGTTCCTTTAATGCGTTAATGACATCAGTACGAAATCCGTTGTTATCTGATAGTGGAGAGCCAGGATCAAATACACCACCATAAATTTGCTTTCCAAAATGCTCGAGAAACCCTCCAAAAATCATAGGATTGTAAGTTTTGGTAGTCGCATCTGTGTTAATCGTTACATTTGCCTGGATGGATGTAGGTTGTTGTGTGGTACAGGATGAAACACAACACAGTAGGCTCAAGAGTATTATTATTGAATTCTTCATATCTTCAAAATAAAAAAGGACAAATCTCAAGGAATTTGAGTTTGTCCCGTTTAGTGGAGTCGCCGAGAATCGAACTCGGGTCCAAACAAGGCACTAAACAACTTTCTACATGTTTAGTTTCTATTTAATTTTCGATAATACACTGATCAGAAACTACCTATGTATTACTTAGTTTTTTATTTTCAAAAATATGTCAAAACATCATATTTTCTATGTCAACATTTACGATGCCTCTAACAGAACGCCGTTAACAAAGGCTTTCAAGAGACATTTAGCTTTTCCACCTTGTGGAAACTATGCTAATCTTACTATAATTCAGATTATGCAGCTAAAGCGTAATTATTTTCGCCGTTTAAATTTCAAATAGATTATTACGCGTACAATTTATTGCGCGACATGCTTATTGTATAATTCAACTTGCTGTCAAAACCAATCGACCCCAATATTTCAGTGAACAAAAATGAGGGGCAAATATACAAAAAACTTGTGCATGGAATTTAATGGAGCTATTTTTGAATATTATTTTATGTGAATGAAGATCGGTATAATAAAAGAATTTAAGACTCCTCCAGATAAAAGGGTGGTATTTTCTCCTACTAAATGTATTAGAGCAAAAGAAGAATTCCCTCAAATTGAATTTTTAATTCAAAAGAGCGACATAAGGTCTTTTTCTGATAAGGAATATAAAGATTTAGGCTTGTCTGTCGTTGAAGATTTATCTATGGCAGATATATTAATAGGAGTAAAGGAGGTTACAATAGATAAACTTATACCAAACAAGCCATATTTCTTTTTTTCACATACTATCAAAAAGCAAATCTATAATAAGAAATTATTACAGGCTATTTTAGAAAAGAATATTCAACTTCATGATTACGAAACCATTGTTAATAAAGATAATATTAGATTAATAGGATTTGGATATTTTGCTGGGGTAATTGGCGCATATAATGGGTTAAGAGCTCTTGGATTAAAACAAGGATTATTTGATCTTCCTAAAGCATGTAATCTAAAAGACAGGAATGAATTTAATAAAGAGTTAGATAAAATTATTCTACCAAACATAAAAATTGTTTTAACTGGAAAAGGTAGAGTAAGCTCTGGAGCTAAGGAAGTACTAGATTATTTGAAAATTAAACAGGTTGGTGTAGATGAATTCCTAAATAATTCTTTTGATGAACCTGTATATGTGAATATTGATGTGTTGGATTACAATTCTAGAACAAATAATAATGAATCTACAATGGCTCATTTTTATAAAAACCCTCAGGAATACAGTTCTACATTTATGAGATTTTGTAAATCTAGTGATATGTTTATTGCTGGACACTATCACAATCTAAAAGCACCAAAATTAATATCTAAGCAAAACATAAGCTCTGAAGATTTTAATATTAAGGTCATTGCAGATATTAGCTGCGATATTGATGGACCTATTGTCTCAACTATTAGACCTTCAACCATTGAAAATCCTATCTATGGTTACGATCCAATTAAGCATTGTGAAATTGACTATATGCGTGAGAATGCTGTAGTAGTAATGGCAGTTGATAATTTACCTTGTGAATTACCAAGAGATTCTAGTGAAGCATTTGGCGATATGTTTATTGAGTATGTATTGCCAGCTTTTTTCAACAATGATGCTGATTTAATATTAGAAAAATCAAAAATTACTCAAAAAGGAAAGCTTACTCCAAGATTTGATTACTTACAAGACTTTCTAATAGATTAGGGGTTTTATCGTTTAAGGCTAAAGTGACCTTTAAAGGTTTTAATAAGTGTTTGATCGTCTCCATAAAGCATATCTAGAGTGATAGTAAACCAGTAATCGGTTGATGGCATTAGTTTTCCATTATAGGTTCCATCCCAGCCA
>JABHWD010000013.1 GCA_018657955.1 Flavobacteriaceae bacterium
AAGTCTTTTTTATAAAAATTATAAAATTAACTTTTTACAATAGAAATCATTGTCTTATTTTTATGAATCATTTTTATTAATTAAATGAAGAAAATAACAAAGGAAACATATTTATCTTGGTATGAAGACATGTTCTTCTGGAGAAAATTTGAGGATAAGCTTGCAGCTGTATATATTCAGCAAAAGGTTAGAGGTTTTTTACATCTATATAATGGCCAGGAAGCTGTATTAGCAGGATCCTTGCACGCAATGGATCTTACTAAAGACAAAATGATAACTGCTTATAGAAATCATGTTCAACCCATAGGCATGGGAGCTGATCCAAAAAGGGTAATGGCTGAATTATATGGAAAGAAAACAGGAACTTCTATGGGATTAGGAGGATCAATGCATATTTTTTCAAAAGAAAATCGTTTTTATGGTGGACACGGAATTGTAGGAGGTCAAATTCCATTGGGAGCAGGTATAGCTTTTGGAGATAAATATCATGGGAGTGATGCGGTTACATTATGCTATTTTGGAGATGGAGCTGCAAGACAAGGTTCTTTGCATGAAACTTTTAATTTATCAATGCTATGGAAATTGCCAGTGGTATTTATATGTGAAAATAATGGTTATGCTATGGGGACTTCTGTAGAAAGAACTTCTAATAATCCAGATATATGGAAGTTAGGTCTAGGCTATGAAATGCCAGCAGAACCTGTTGAGGGTATGGATCCAGCTAAAGTTGCTAGAGCAGTTAGTCAAGCAATAGCACGCGCTAGAAAAGGAGATGGTCCAACTTTCTTAGAAATGAAAACATATAGATATAGAGGTCATTCAATGAGTGATGCACAGCATTATAGAACTAAAGATGAAGTTGAAGAATATAAAAAGATTGATCCTATTTCACAGGTTAAGAAAATATTATTAGATAAAAAGTATGCTTCTAAAGATGAAATTGAAAAGATTGACAGCAGGGTAAAAGAGAAAATTAAGGAGTGTGAAAAGTTTGCTGAAGAGTCATCATACCCAGAAAAAAATCTCCTTTATGATGCAGTGTATGAACAAAAAGATTATCCATTTTTAAAACACAAACCTTAACCTATGGCTGAATTAATTAAAATGCCGAGATTAAGTGATACCATGGAAGAGGGTACAGTAGCTACTTGGTTTAAAAAAGTAGGAGACAAGATAAGTGAAGGTGATATTTTAGCTGAGATAGAAACTGATAAAGCTACAATGGAGTTTGAATCCTTTTATGATGGAACGCTATTATATATTGGGGTTAAAGAAGGGGAGGCGACTAAGGTTGATGAGCCTTTAGCAATAATTGGTGAGGCTAATGAAGATTATAAATCCCTTTTGGATGATGCTAAAAAGTCTGATGAAGTCATTAAGGAAAAGACTGAAATAAAAGAAGAACCTGAAATTGAGAAAAAGGCTGAAATAATAGAAGAGAATGAAGTTATTAAAACAGAACTTGAAGATACTCCCGAGCTAATTAGTAAAACCATATCATCTACAAACAGAATATTTATTTCACCATTAGCTAAAAAATTAGCTAAGGAATGTGGAATTAATATTAATAAAATAAAAGGTACAGGAGAGAATGGAAGAATTGTAAAATCTGATGTAGAGAACCACACTTCATCATCAAAAGACACCAAATCTAAAACATTTATTGGTGTTGAGGATTTTCAAGAAACACCTCATTCTCAGATGAGAAAAACTATTGCTAAAAGATTGTCAGAATCTAAATTTAATGCTCCTCATTACTACCTAACGGTTGAATATGATATGTCAAATGCAATCGTTATAAGAGAACAATATAATTCAATTCCTGATACTAAAATTTCATATAATGATATTATAATTAAAGCATGTTCATTGGCATTGGCCAGTAATCCTAAATTGAACTCACAATGGTTTGATGATAAGATTAGATACAATAATCATATTCATATTGGTGTTGCGGTAGGAGTAGATGAAGGATTGATTGTGCCTGTTTTAAAGTTTGTTGATCAGATGAGTATTGTGGATATTAATTCAAAAGTCAAGGATCTTGCAGGTAGAGCAAGAAATAAAAAATTAACTCCAGAAGAAATGCAAGGAAGTACATTTACAATATCTAACTTAGGAATGTTTGATATAGAAAGCTTTACATCAATTATTAATTCACCTAATTCAGTTATACTTTCAGTTGGTTCAATTGTTCAAAAGCCAATTGTTAAGAATGGAAATATTCAAGTTGGAAATACAATGAAAGTTACATTAGCATGTGATCATAGAGTAGTTGATGGGCTAACTGGAGCAAAATTCTTACAAACATTAAGACAGTATATTGAAAATCCCATAACAATGTTAATTTAATTTATCCTTTTCTATTTAAATAAATTTTATGGCTAAGAACGTAATTATTACTGGAACCAGTAGCGGGATAGGTTATGAGTTGGTTAAAATTTTTGCCACTAAAGGACATAATGTAATTGCTCTTTCCAGAAATATTTTACCTATTAATGATTTAAAATTGTCAAATGTATACTCGATTAATTTTGATATTAATAATAATTTAGATCACAAAGTGCTTATAAAATATATATCGAATAATTGGGAACACGTAGATATTTTAATTAATAATGCGGGGGTTTTAATTAATAAACCTTTTTCTATGACGACAACTGAAGATTTTAACAAAGTGTATTCTACTAATGTTTTTGGTGTAGCAGCAATTATTAATAATATACTTCCATTTACAAAAAAAGGCAGTCATGTAGTAAATATTAGTTCAGTTGGTGGAGTGCAGGGAAGTATTAAATTTTCTGGTCTTTCAGCTTATAGTTCTAGTAAGGGAGCATTGATAACTTTAACAGAACTACTTGCAGAAGAATATAAAAATTCAGGAATAATTTTTAATGTGCTTGCACTGGGAGCAGTTCAAACAAAAATGTTAGAAAAAGCATTTCCT
>JABHWD010000001.1 GCA_018657955.1 Flavobacteriaceae bacterium
ATATTTCCCAGGAGATGATGGTACAATTGTATATTGATCTTTAATACTTCCTCTAATTCCCTTAAAATTAGTAACTAATTTCTCTAATCTTTCCGGTTCATATACTTCTAAAGACTGAGGCAAGTTAATTGAAGGGAAACTAAATAAATTAAAATTCCCATTGCCTTTAATTTCAAGGTTTAGCTGAAATGCTTCAGAAATTAATAGTTCTTTTTTTG
The DNA here is from genome assembly GCA_018657955.1 of Flavobacteriaceae bacterium. GTDB lineage: Bacteria > Bacteroidota > Bacteroidia > Flavobacteriales > Flavobacteriaceae. Next base: position 219 of record JABHWD010000001.1, read on the forward strand.
AAGTAGTCACTAATAAATCAAATTTTCCTACAGCACCTGAGAAATTATTTGGCCTACCTATATCAGGTAGTGGTTTGACATTGATTTTTAATTTCCCCGCAGAAACTGTTTTGTTTACAGTATTGTTTAAAATTTGTCCAAAGAAATCTCTTCTATTGCTAGGAGTCTGAACTGTAATATCTAATACAAGTGGCTCAATAGATAGCTCTCCTATTTTTTGAGGGTATAGTACTGTTTTACGTAATATAACATATCTATATGGTTCTCCCTTATATGTTCCGTTTTCTACCGTTAAATTTTTAATATTAATATTCTTACTCCAAAAATCTGCATATCTAGGAGCATCTAATTCTCTCCAATTATTTACACCAGTATCCTGAGATACATATAATTTATATACAATTGATACAGGTTCATTTAAATATGGATTCGTTTTTGAAACTTCAGCAACTAAGTGTATGTTTTTATCTGCGACATATGATGGGTCATTTGGATTTACTGGCTTATCAACTGCAGTTGTCACGACTACATTAAGAGTCATGGTTTTATATGTTTCTCCATCAACTTCAACAGAGGCCTGGCCAATTTTAAAGTTTCCTTTTTTTATAGGAGATAAAAAATATGTATATGTCTTAGAGTATGATCTCTTGCCATTAATCCACGAATTTTTTATTGACTGACTTGGTCCGGCTACAATTCTAAAATTTTCAAATTCTGGGGGTGTAAAATTATCCCCATCCTTATCTATTATAAAATCAACCCTAACTCTTTCATTAATACCTAGTGAGCTTTTACTTAAATTTGCCCTAAAATTAACTTGAGCTGATAATATGCAGCTAAAAAGTCCAAAAAATATAACTAATAAAATATTTCTCATTACCAATCTTTTTCAGTTACAATCTTAACCCCTTTTTGTTTCTTTTCATTAATTTTTGCCTGAACCTTATTTTCTTCATTATTCATTGCTTTCAACAAATTCTTAATTTGCTCAGGAGATAATTTGGCTGATCCTCTATCCTTTGACGGATTATTCTTTTTATCCTTTTGCTCATTCTTATTGTCATTTTTTTGATCCTGCTTGTCATCTTTTTGCTGATCATCTTTCTTATCATCTTTTTGCTGATCATCTTTCTTGTCATCTTTCTTATCATTATTCTTATTTTGCTCATCAGCACAAAGCTTTGCTAAAGATAAGTTATATCTCGTTTCATCATCATCTGGGTTATTTCTTAAGGCATTCTTATACGCTTCTAAAGCTTCTTTACAAAGATCTTTCTTCATTAAAATATTACCAATATTATGATTAATTCTATGTTTTTCATTATTAGACTTTGCATTTTTTAATGCTTCCACTTGTCTTATTAATGCCTCATCATACAATTCTTCTTCATAATATTTGTTTGATAAGTTATAGGGCGCTTTTATATTGGAAGAATTAATTGATATTGCCTTCCTATAGCTATTTTCCGCCAAAAGAAAATCCTTGTCATAATTTATATTACCATCATATAAGTGTTTATTATAAGATTCATCCTGACCAAATAAATTAATGGAAAAGAAAAATATAATTATAATATGTATATGTTTATGAAATACCATTCAAATATTAATTTTCATTAAATAAATTTAATTTTTTTAACCAAAATGTTTTAGTATCAAATAAAAAAACTTCAATAAAAAGAAATAAAAGTCCTATAGCTAAAAACCATTGGAATTGGTCCTTATATTCAGAGAACTTTTTAGATTCAAATTCCTTTTTATCAGTTTGATTTAAAATATTCTTAATTCTATCTATTACAAATTTTGTGTCTAATCCTTCAATATATTCACCATTTGTTTCCTCAGCAATATTGGTTAAAACTTCCTTGTTTAACTTAGTTATAACTACTTCTCCTTTACTGTCCTTTTTATAACTCTGTACAATTCCATTCTTTTTTATTGGAATTGGAACGCCTTTGTCCATTCCTACTCCAATGGTGTAAATAGTAATTCCCTTTTCTGCTGCTATTTTTGCCATATCTACTGATATATCATTATGATCCTCTCCATCAGAAATAATTATTAAAATTCTTTCAATTTTGTTTTCATCATCAAAATATGTTGTAGCTAATTGTATTGCTTCATCTATAGCAGTTCCTTGAGATGATATCATGTCAGTATTCATGTTTTGCAAAAACATTTTTCCTGAAGAATAGTCTGTTGTAATAGGTAATTGTGGGAATGCCTTTCCAGCATATGCCACAATTCCAATTCTATCTCCACTTAAAGTGTTTATAATTTGATTAACTAGCTGCTTAGATTTCTCTAATCTATTTGGAGCTACATCTTCAGCCAACATACTTCTTGAAACATCAATTGCAAATACAATATCAACTCCAAATCTTTTAAAAGTCTCCATTTTAGTTCCTATTTGAGGGTTAATCATAGCCAATACAAGAAAAATTAAAGAAAAGAGAATCATGAAAATTCTTAGGTAGGGTTTAAATAATGAAATATCTGGACTAAGCTTTAATATAATCTCATTTGATGCAAATCTATTTTGAATTTTTGATTTCCAAACTCTATCAATAGCAAATAGAATCACTACAAATATTGGGATAATCCCAAGCCACAACCATGATATTTCTTCTATTTGATACATTATATAAAACTTCTAAACAAAGTAAATTTTAAAATCATTTCCAATCCAATTAACATTAGTGCAGGTAAAAGAAAAAGTCTATATTTTTCCTGAACATTATAATATTTAAATTCTTCAATATCTGATCTTTCAAGCTTATCAATATCGTCATATATCTCTTTTAATTTACTATTATTCGTTGCTCTAAAATATTTTCCTCCAGTCATATCTGCAATTTCATTTAAAAGCTTTTCATCTATTTCAACTTTAACATTTGCGTAATTGAATTTTCCTCTTGAATCAATTCCTATAGGAGATAATGCCATCCCATTAGTCCCCAATCCAATTGTATATATTTTAATTCCAAATTCATTAGCAAGTTCCGCAGCAGTTAAAGGATCTATAAATCCAGTATTATTTACCCCATCTGTTAATAAAATGACTACTTTGCTTATAGCTTTGCTGTCTTTTATCCTATTTACAGAAGTTGCTAACCCCATCCCTATAGCAGTACCACCTTCAATAATTGTGTTATATTCTATTTCCTTTAATGATCTCAAAATAATTGACTTATCACTAGTTATTGGAGTCTTTGTATAACTCTCGCCTGCATATTCAACAAGTCCTATTCTATCAGTTACTCTGCTTTTAATAAAATTCGAGGCAACATCTTTTAATGCTTCTAATCTGTTTGGTCTTAAATCCTTTGCTAGCATGCTTGCTGAAACATCAATCGCCATAATAATGTCTATCCCTCGATTATTTTTAACTCTTGTAGAGATGTCTATAACCTGGGGTCTTGCTAATGCAATAATAAGTAGCGTTAAAGCAATCATTCTAAATATTCTAAGAATTGGCTCAATCATTGTAATAAATGATTTTGATTCTGAGAATGCTGCTGAATTAGAAAAATTCAACATATTAGATTTGTACTTTCCTGTATAAGAATACCATAAAACCAATAATGGTATGACTGCCAATAACCATAAAAATTCGATATTTAAAAATTCCATTTTTAAAATCATTGTTGTTGATTTTTAATTAGTTCAACTGAAGAAATAACATTATCTGTGATTTCATTTAAATAAATGTCATCTGCATGAATGATAATTAATTGTTTAAATTCATTTTCTGTAAAAAACCCTAATATTGAATATTTACCACTTATTATTTTACCACTATTAGGATCTATAAAATCTGCTGAGCCATATACTTTAATGCCCTCTGCTTCATTAGCAGTAGTAAAATTTTCATACTTTACTACAATGTTACTTAAACCCTTATCTTCAATTATATCCAGAGTATAATCGATATATTTCTGAAAATCTTCTGGCTTAATCTTATCATTGAATCGTGTATTTGAAACATAAATTTGCATTGAATTATCATTATTATAAAATGCAAATTCAGATATATTATTAGAGTTTAAATATGTAAAATTAAGATCTAACAATTTTCTTGTTAAAACTTCTGGTGTTTCAATAATAATGCCAGGGGCACCATATTCAGTAGTAACCCAATTTTTTGTTTCTAATAAAATTAAATTATCATTTCTAAGTATAGAATCCTTAACATATGTAAAACCAAATAAAACACTTGCAATTAAAACACAAGAAATCAGAAGACTTGTAAATACTATAATAGCTTTTTTAATGTTTTTATTCCTTTCCTGTTTTAATAATTTTTGATGAAATTCGTAGTCTTTCTTTAATTCCTCTATTGTAGGTTCTGGAAGAATATTGTTAATCTCATCTATTGTAATATTAATCACTTCAGTATCTTTTTTTGCTATATCCTCATCTGGGTAATGTTTTGCAAATTTTACCAAATCTGCTGTTTGTAAAACCTGATGCAAATTATTCAATGTTGATGAAGTTAAGTTTAGTTCACCGCTTGATTTAATTCTTTTTAACTCAAATAACAACTCATTTGTTGTGCTTTCCAGTGAATGATCAAAAACTTTAATTTCTAAAAAATTCCTAATAATAAAACTTAATTTGGAATAATATTCCTTTGCGTTTTGAACAGCAGTATAGTCAGATTTAGCTATTAAATTAATTTCACCCTTAGCTTTTTGATAAGGAGATTTTTCATATTTAAACTTCTTGTTTTTAAATATTTTATTTCTATTGATATATATAAAAACACTAATTAAAAGAAGTGTCAAATAAGATATGTACCGAAAATAATTATGTTCTTTATTTGTACTAAAAATTGGTTTTATATCATATAGCCTTTGCTTAGATGTATCAACCGTCACAAGTTTAACTTCAATCTTTTTAGAATTTGAATATAATGTAGTGTCTCCAAAAACAACTTTTTGTTTTGGCAATATATAGTTCCCTGCATCAAAATTAGTTAAGGCATATTTTTTTGAAATTATATATTTTTCATTAGATGTTATTGTGTCTGAATCATAAGTTTTCAAAACTTCCATTGGAATAAAACTTTTTGATTCAGGAAATTTAATTAGGTTCAAAGTATCTGAATGTACCTCTAGTTTATATGTTATTTCTTCACCAATAAAAATACTAGTACTATCAATTGAAGTCACAAGTTCCTGAGATATCATTGATGTTGTAATGCATATCAATGCAGCTATTAATGTCGATTTTCTGAAATTATTACTAATCATTTAAACCTATCTATTTCTAAAATATCTTAATAATTTTTTTTGATAACTATCTTCAGTAGAACACTCAATAATGCCTGCGCCAGCCTTTTTGAAATTCTCTCCAAACAATTGTATTCTATTTTGATAATACTTTTCATAATTTTTCCTAACCTTTTTTGAGCCAGTATAAACCAGTTTCATTTTATTTTCCTCATTGTCCATTAGTTGAACTAATCCTAAATTAGGTATTGTAATCTCACTTTTATCATATACTCTAATCCCTGTAATATCATGTTTAGATGAAATAATTCGAAGTGAATTAGAATAATCTTCTGAAATAAAATCAGATATTAAAAAAACAATAGCACGATTGTTTAAAATATTAGATAAAAATTGAAGGGGTACATTTATATCAGTTTTTTGATTGACAGGTTTAAATTCAATTAATTCTCTTATAATTCTTAATATATGAGTCTTTCCTTTCTTAGGAGGAATATATAATTCAACCTGATCAGTAAATAAAATTAATCCAACTTTATCATTATTTTGATTGGCAGAAAAAGCTAATGTCGCTGCTATTTCTGTTAAATATTCATTTTTAAAAGTCGAGGAAGTTCCATAAAATTCTGAACCAGAAATATCAACAATTAACATCATTGTTAACTCTCTCTCTTCTTCAAAAACTTTTACAAAGGGCTCGTTGTATCTAGCTGTTACATTCCAATCAATAGTTCTAATATCATCTCCTATTTGATATTGCCTTACTTCACTAAAAGTCATTCCTCTCCCTTTAAAAGTAGAATGATATTCTCCTCCGAAAATATGATCAGATAATTTTCTTGTTTTTATCTCAATCTTACGAACCTTTTTAAGTAGCTCCTTAGTATTCATTAGAAATTTTTATGAATTAATAAATTCATTAAGGGACTTCAATTTCATTAACGATCTTATTAATAATGTCAACTGATGTTACATTCTCAGCTTCTGCTTCATATGTGATACCTATTCTATGCTGTAATACATCATGTACAACAGCTCTAACGTCCTCAGGAATTACATAGCCTCTTCTATTAATAAATGCATAGCATTTTGATGCTAAAGCTAAATTTATACTTCCCCTTGGAGAGGCTCCAAAAGAGATTAATGGTTCAAGGTCTTGTAAATTATATTTTGCGGGATATCTGGTTGCAAAGATGATATCAAGAATATAAGACTCTATTTTCTCATCCATATACACCTCATTAACAAGTTTTTGGGCCTTTAGGATTTGCTTAATATTAACAACAGGTTTAATTTTTTCTTGAACTCCTGAAAGATTTGATCTAATAATACTTTTTTCATCATCCTTATTTGGATAATCGATAATTGTCTTGAGCATAAACCTATCTACCTGTGCTTCAGGAAGAGAATAGGTTCCTTCTTGATCTATTGGATTCTGAGTAGCCATTACTAAAAATGGCTTGTCTAAAATAAATGACTCATCGCCAATTGTAACTTGTCTCTCTTGCATTGCTTCTAGTAATGCAGATTGAACTTTTGCAGGAGCACGATTAATCTCATCAGCTAAAACAAAATTTGCAAAAATTGGCCCTTTCTTTACAGAAAACTTAGTCTCTTTCATATTATAAATCAAAGTTCCAATAACATCTGCAGGCAATAAATCTGGCGTAAATTGAATTCTACTAAAACTACCGCTAATAGCCCTAGAAAGAGTATTAATTGCGAGTGTTTTTGCTAATCCAGGGACACCTTCTAGTAAAATGTGTCCTTGACCAAGGAGTCCAATTAGTAATCTCTCTATCATTACTTTTTGACCAATAATTACTTTATTAATTTCTAAAGTTAGCAGATCAATAAAGGCACTTTCCTTCTTTATTTTTTCATTAATTTTCTTTATATCAACTTTCTTTTCCATGTTGTTAGAATTTAATTAGTTTAATAATCATTATTTAATAGTTATGCAAATTCGAAAATCATTAAGGAATAATCTGTTAAGAATTGGTTAAAAAAATCAATTTTAACATAATTTTTAACATTTTGTTTGATAAATTAGTTGTAGATACAAAAATATGGGTACAAAAACGGTTTTAATAACAGGAGCTACCAGTGGAATAGGCAAAGCAACTGCCTATAGACTTGCGTTATCAAAAATGCAATTGATTATTTGTGGAAGAAGAACGGAAGTATTAGAAAAAATTAGAGAAGATTTATCTAAATTAACTGCAGTTACATCCTTGTGTTTTGATGTATCTGATAATATCCAGGTAACCAAATCCATTGAAAGTATACCAGATGATTTCCAAAAAATTGATATCCTTATCAATAATGCTGGTAATGCCCATGGATTAGACAAAATTCAGGATGGGAATATAGAAGATTGGGATAAAATGATTGATAGCAATGTTAAAGGACTTCTTTATGTAACTAAAGCAGTGATTGGAAGGATGGTTGAAAAATCTTCAGGACATATTATTAATGTAGGCTCACTTGCAGGGAGAGAAGTTTATGAAAAAGGAAATGTTTATTCTGCTTCAAAGCATGCTGTAAATGCCATTTCAAAAGGCATGAGAATTGACCTAAACAAAAATAATATTAAAGTATCTGAAATAAATCCTGGAC
>JABHWD010000014.1 GCA_018657955.1 Flavobacteriaceae bacterium
AGAAGAGGCTGCTGCTGAAGAAGCACCTGCTAAAGAAGAGGCTGCTGCTGAAGAAGCACCTGCTAAAGAAGAGGCTGCTGCTGAAGAAGCACCTGCTAAAGAAGAGGCTGCTGAAGAAGAAAATACTACTAAGGAAGAATAGATTATTCTACAAATTTTATAAATTTAATCCTATTAATTCATTATTATAGCTAAAAAGCTATGGACATAAAGGACTATTTTTATCTAGGGAAAATCACAAAAAAATACAGCTTTAAAGGTGAGGTTATACTAAATCTAGACACTGATGATCCTCAGGAATATCAAAATCTAAAATCAGTATTTATACTAATAAATGGGAAACTAATTTCCTTTTTTATTGAAAAATCTTCATACCAAAAAAAATCAATGTTAAGGGTAAAATTTGAAGGCATTAACTCCGAAGAAGATGTTTTATCTTTATTAAATAAAGAAATATATTTACCCCTAGATTTACTTCCTAATTTGGATGGGAAAAAATTTTATTACCATGAAATTATTGGATATGAGGTTATAGATTCAAATTATGGCCCTATAGGCTTAATTGAAAGAGTGAATGACAAGCCTACGCAAAGTATATTTGTGATTAAATATAAAGAAAGACAAATTTTAATTCCTATTAATGAAGAAATTATTAAAGAAATCGATAGAAAAAATAAAAGTATATATATTTCTGCTCCAAATGGACTTATTGATTTATATTTAGAGTAATGAGCAACAAAATTTTCATAGATTCTGATATTGCAAAAGCTGAAACATTGCCTGCATCATTTTATAAAAATTCTGAAACTTTTGAAATACTAAAAGAAAAATTATTTTTAAAATCATGGCAATGGATTGGTGATCAAAGTATTATTGAAAAAAATTCTGCATACCCATTAACTATTTTAGACAACTATCTTACTGAGCCTGTTTTATTGACAAGATCAAATGGAGATAAAATCAATTGTGTAAGTAATGTATGTTCTCACAGAGGAAATATATTAATTGATGAGCCTTGCAAAACAAAAAAAATAGTTTGTAAATATCATGGGAGAAGATTTAATAATGAAGGTAAATTTGAATATATGCCTGAGTTTGATAAAACAATAGGGTTTCCAAGAGAGTGTGATAACCTTCATAATTTTCCTTTAATAAACTGGTATGGATTACTGTTTGTTGGCTTGAATCCATCATTTGATTTAATCAATGTGTTAAATAAAATTGAGGATAGAGTTGGGTTCCTTCCTCTTAACAAATTATGTATTAAAGAATCTCTGTCAAAAAATTATGAAATAAACGCACATTGGGCTTTATATTGTGATAATTATCTTGAAGGATTCCATGTCCCTTTTGTTCATAAAGATCTTGATCAAGTTTTAGATTATGAAAACTATGATGCAGAGATCTATGATTACTTTAATCTACAAGTTGGTTATGCATCTAGCGAGGATGATTGTTTTATTTTTCCTAAAGGTCATATTGATAGTGGCAAGAAAATAGCGGCTTACTATTATTGGGTTTTTCCAAATTTAATGTTAAATGTTTATCCTTGGGGGATATCTGTTAATTTAGTTAAACCCCAGAAGATGTCTCACACAAAAATTATTTTTAGATCATATGTATTTGATGAATCTAAATTAAATTTAGGAGCTAGTAGAAATTTAGATAAAGTTGAGATGGAAGATGAATATGTTGTTCAAAATGTTCAAAAAGGAATAAGTTCGTCATTTTATAATACAGGGAGATTTTCTCCAAGTAAAGAAAAAGGAGTTCATCATTTTCATAATTTAATTTCTACTTTTATTAACAAACAATAAAAAAAGCATCAATAATTTATTCTAAAAAAAACTTAAACTTAAATAAGCATTAACTAAATTTGCATTGCATAATTTTTGTAAAATGAAACAAGATCTTTTTCAAGCTCCAGACTATTATAATCTTGATGAATTATTAACTGAGGAACACAAATTAATAAGAAACTCTGCTCGTGATTGGGTGAAAAAATCTGTTTCACCTATAATTGAAGAATACGCACAAAAAGCAAAATTTCCAAATCAACTTATCAAAGGTCTGGCTGATATAGGTGCCTTTGGACCTTATATCCCTGAAGAATATGGTGGTGCAGGGCTTGATCATATCTCATATGGTTTGTTAATGCAAGAAATAGAAAGAGGAGACTCAGGAATTAGATCAACAGCTTCAGTTCAATCATCCCTTGTTATGTTTCCAATATGGAAATATGGTAGTGAAGATCAAAAGAAAAAATACCTTCCAAAATTAGCATCAGGAGAATTTATGGGTTGTTTTGGCTTAACTGAGCCTGATCATGGATCAAATCCTAGTGGCATGATTACAAACTTTAAAGATATGGGAGATCACTTTTTATTAAATGGTGCTAAACTTTGGATTTCAAACTCTCCTTTTGCAGATATAGCAATAGTATGGGCAAAAAATGAAGATGGAAGAATTCATGGATTAATTGTTGAAAGAGGTATGGAAGGATTTAGTACTCCTGAGACTCATAACAAATGGTCTTTAAGAGCAAGTGCTACAGGAGAATTAATATTCAATGATGTTAAAGTTCCTAAAGAAAATTTGCTTCCTGATAAATCTGGACTAAGTGCTCCTTTAGGATGTTTAGATTCCGCCAGATATGGAATCTCGTGGGGTGTAATTGGTGCTGCCATGGATTGCTATGATACAGCTCTTAGATATAGTAAAGAGAGAATTCAGTTTGGTAAACCAATTGCGGGATTCCAATTACAACAGAAAAAATTATCTGAAATGATAACTGAAATTACTAAAGCACAACTTTTAGCATGGAGACTTGGTATGTTAAAAAATGCAGATAAAGCAACTTCAGCACAAATATCTATGGCTAAAAGAAATAATGTTGAAATGGCTATTAAAATAGCAAGAGAATCAAGACAAATTTTAGGTGCAATGGGAATTATTGGGGATTATTCAATTATGAGACATATGATGAATCTTGAAAGTGTAATTACATATGAAGGCACTCATGATATTCATTTACTAATTACTGGGTTCGACATTACAGGATTAAATGCATTTAAATAATATATGAATGATTAAAAAAATAAAAACTAAGGCTACACTCAAAAAAAGAATTGAATTAGCAGATACTGCTCAAGATAAAACAACTAATCAAAAAAAATCTTGGAGTCAAAAAAGAGTAGATATGGAGGCGGATATAAATGAAGAAACATACTCGTCCGAATTTATAGATTTTATATTCAAAATTTAATCTATTGATCTTCTAACAGGAGGTTGAGCTTTTTTTATTGATCCATCAAAACCACTCACTCCCGAAACTGTTGTATATTGTAAAACAAGCTTTTTATCTGGATTAATTATTTTATACGCTGAATGACACATCATAGCAGCTTCATGAAATCCACATAAAATTAATTTTAATTTCCCAGGATAAGTGTTTATATCACCTATTGCAAATATTCCAGGAACGTTAGTCTGATAATTTAAAGTGTTATCTACTTTTATTGATTTTTTTTCTATTTCTAAACCCCAATCATTTATTGGTCCTAGTTTTGGAGTTAATCCGAAAAGTGGAATAAAATAATCTACATTCAGTGTTATGTTTTCTGAATTTTCAATTTTAATTTCAACACTTTTTAACTTATCATCTCCCATTAGAGAAACAACTTCTGCAGGAGTTATAAGCTTAATTTTATTCTTATTTTTTAGTTCCTGAACTTTTTCTACTGAATCTAAAGTGCCTCTGAATTCATTTCTTCTATGAATTAAGGTAACATTAGATGCAATATTAGCCAATTCTATTGTCCAATCTAAAGCTGAATCTCCACCTCCAGCAATAAGTACATTTTTATTTTTATATAGGCTTGGATCTTTAATAAAATAGGAAATACCTTTTTCTTCATAAGATTCTATATTATTAATAATTGGTTTTCTTGGCTGAAAACCTCCTAATCCTCCAGCAATAGCAACTACTGGAGCTTGATGGGTAGTCCCTTTGTCAGTAACAACTGTAAACAGTCCTTTTGAATTTTTGCTTATTTTTTCTGCTCTTTCTCCCAATGTGAATCCTGGTTGAAATTGACTGCATTGATCTAATAAATTTTTAACTAAATCAGCAGCTAAAATTTCAGGATGTCCAGGAATATCATATATAGGTTTTTTTGGATAAAGCTCAGAACATTGACCTCCTGGAGCTGGAAGTATATCTATCAAATGGCATTTTAATTTTAAAAGTCCAGCCTCAAAAACTGCAAATAAACCTGCCGGACCTGCGCCAATAATTATTATATCAGTTTTAATCATTAATCAAATATTAATACCCAATGTTTATTACATTTTCTATTTCTGGAGCATGTTTTTTTATTGTCATCTCAACGCCAGATTTTAAAGTCATCTGATTAACAGAACAAGTAATGCAATTTCCTTCAAGCCTAACCTTTACTGTTTTTTTCTTAATTTCTATCAATGAAATATCTCCGCCGTCATTTTCTAAAAAAGGTCTAATCTCATCCAAAGCTGTTTCAATCCTGTCTTTTAAATTAGATTTTCTCATATTTATTTTTTTACAGTAGGACAGCCTGCCATAGTAGTTATTTTTAAAGACTCTGATGGTGGCAAATTTTTATTTCTTTTTACAAGTTCTGAAACCATATTTCTAGTAATATCTTCTATTAAATCTGATATTACTGATTCCTTTTGTAAAGAAGCCGGATGTCCATAGTCGGAAGCTTCTCTAATACTCTGAATTATAGGCAGCTCTCCTAAATATGGTACATCTAAATCAATTGCTAGATTTTTTGCTCCATCCTTTCCAAAGATATAATATTTATTCTTTGGTAATTCCTCAGGTGTAAAATAAGACATGTTTTCAATAATGCCCAAAACAGGAACATTAATGTTTTTTTGGTTAAACAGAGCAACCCCTTTTCTTGCATCTGACAAAGCAATATTTTGAGGTGTGCTAACAATTACTGAACCTGTTACAGGTAAAGCTTGTAATATACTTAGATGAATGTCTCCTGTGCCAGGAGGTAAATCAATTAGTAAAAAATCTAAGTTTCCCCAAGCTGCATCAAAAATCATTTGATTTAATGCTTTTGCTGCCATTGGTCCTCTCCAAATTACTGCTTGATCACTTTTTGTAAAAAATCCAATAGATAAAATTTTAATCCCATAACTCTCAACTGGACTCATTTTATTTTTTCCATCAATAGTAACTGAAAGTGGTCTTGAATTCTCAACATCAAACATAATTGGAATTGATGGACCATATATGTCGGCATCTAAAATGCCAACTGAAAATCCCATACTATTTAAAGAAACTGCAATATTAGATGTAACTGTTGATTTCCCCACTCCGCCTTTACCTGAAGCTATTGCAATTATATTATTTATTCCAGGGATCGGCTTCCCCTTAATTTGATTTGAATCATTTACTAACTTTTCAATTTTGGTGTTTATTTTAAGATTTATTTTTTCTCCAAATTTTTGACTAATTAGCCCTGTAATTGAAGATTCTATTTTTTTTCTAGCCTGAAGTGTTGGATTATTAATACTTATATCAATAATAACATCTTTATCAAAAATTACAACATTTGTTATTGTAAAATTTCTGAATTTAGAATCCTCGAATAATGAAATAATATTTTCTTTTGATAGCTTCAAATGTTCTTTTATTAATACAAATATAATACGATTTCTTCATTTAATTCTTGATTGAAGGATTCCATAGAACATTATTAAAATTTTCGATTTTATTATCTATTATAATTATTCCTTCATTCTCCAACAATTCCTGCATAAGTGAAGAACCAAAAAAATGATGTCTTCCAGTTAAAAGTCCATTACGATTAACAACCCTATGGGCTGGAATATCTGGGAATTTATGAGATGAATTCATTGCATAACCAACCATTCTTGCGCTTTTAGGTGTACCCAAACATCTTGCAATTAATCCATATGTTGTGACCTTTCCGTATGGAATTTTTTTTACAATAGTATAAACCTTGTCAAAAAAAGATTCTTTTCTAGAATTCATTTGCTTAGCTATTATATCTAAATTTTAAATAGGTTATTGGCTTACTCTCACTTAAATATAAGCTCTCATAATATGTTTGAATTGTAGTTGCTTCTATAGGAGCTCCAGAACGATTATATATATCATGGTTGGAATATATAATCTCATGTCCCAGCCCCTGAATTAGTCCAATTAAATAGCCATGTAAAAATTTACTATCCGTCTTTAAATTTATTATTCCGTTTTTAATTAAAAGATTTTTATATCTATTTAAAAAATCTATGTTAACTAGTCTATGTTTGTTTCTCTTATATTTAATTTGTGGATCTGGAAAAGTTATCCATATCTCACTAATTTCATTCATTGAAAAAATATTTTCTATCAACTCAATTTGAGACCTAACAAAAAGTACATTATTAATTTTCTCAGATAAAGAAGTTTTAGCTCCCTTCCAAATTCTATCACCTTTTATGTCTATTCCAATAAAATTTTTTTCAGGGAACATTTTTGCTAAACCTACTGAATATTCGCCTTTTCCACAACCAAGTTCAACAACAATAGGATTGCTGTTTTTAAAAGCTAACCTGTTCCAATTTCCTTTAAGATTAAACTTGTCATTAAGCAAATCTTCTCTTGAGGGTTGGTATACATTTTTAAACCCCTCATTTTCTTTAAATCTTTTTAATTTATTTTTACTACCCAATTATTATTTTGATTTTTAATATAAAGGTTTAGATTATAAAACTTTGAATTTTATAAAGATTTTTGCAAAGTAAATGAAAACTCACTTCCAACACCAGGCTTAGAATTTATATATATGTTTTCATTATGAGCATCAATAATATGTTTAACAATTGCAAGGCCAAGCCCTGAACCTCCATGCTTTCGACTCCTACTTATATCTACCCTATAGAATCTCTCAAATAATCTAGGAAAATGTTTCTTAGAAATTCCTTCTCCATTGTCTGTTACCCTTACAATCAATTTTTCTTTAGTCAAATCATTAATGCTAACTTCAGTAGTTCCTTTATCCCTTCCGTAATTAATAGAATTGACTAACAGATTAGTAAGAACTTGCCCAATTCTTTCTTTATCAGCAGAAACTAAGATTTCATTATTATATTTTTTATCAAAAACTAATTTTATATTTCTTTTAGATGACTTAATCTCGAGATGATCAAAAATATTGAAAATTAAATCAATCATATTAAAACTAGAAATATTTAAATTCATCGTGGAAGATTCTAATTGAGTAATTAGATCCAAATCCTTTATTATATAAGATAATCGTTCAACACTATTATCAGTTCGTTTTAAATATTTATTTAAAAGCTCTTTATCATCCATTGCTCCATCTAATAAATTTGAAATATATCCTTGAATTGTAAAGATTGGTGTTTTAAGTTCGTGTGCAACATTTCCAATAAATTCCTTTCTATATTGTTCTTTTAACTTTAATGCCTCTATTTCTATTTTTTTATTTTTTGCAAACTCTTCAATATTTTTCATCAATGAGTCCATGTCTGTAGAAATAGAAGATTTATTAATTTGTGTTGAATCTAACATATCTAAATCCTGATATAATTCCTTAAATCTCTTAAACAAAAAACCTTGAATTCTATATTGAATTATAATAAAAGAGATTATAAAAATCAATATAGAAATAATTAAACTTTTAGATGTATAACCATAAAATAATAAGAGAATGAAATAATTGCCTATAGCTATTAAACTAGCAGAAATCAAAGCAAATTGATAAGGGTTTTTTTGAGTGTTTTTTATCGGCATTAAATAGCAAATTTATACCCAACGCCTTTAACAGTTTTAAAAAAAGTATGTTCTATTTTTTCTCTAAGTTTTCTAATATGAACATCAATAGTCCTGTCTCCCACTACAACATCCTTGCCCCACACTGATTCAAGGATATAGTCTCTTTTAAATACTTTCCCTGGCTTGGATGCTAACAAATATAACAATTCAAATTCCTTTCTTGGTAAATTTATTTCTTTTCCTTCATGAGATACCTTATAGCTAGACCTGTCAATAATTAAATTTCCAATTTCTATAATTTCAGCTTGATCTATTGATATTCTTCTAAGCAGTGATTTAACTTTGCTTAATAATATTTTTGGTTTTATAGGTTTTGTAATATAATCATCAGCGCCAGCATTAAACCCTGCTATTTTACTGTAATCTTCACCTCGAGCAGATAAAAAAGTAATTAGTGTATGTTTTATTTTTTGTGTATTTCTTATTATTTCACAAGCTTCAATACCATCCATTTCAGGCATCATTACATCTAAAATAATTAAATGTGGCTCAATTTTTTCAGTCTGTTTTACGGCTTCAATTCCATTTTTTGCAGTATATACATTGTAGCCAGCATTTTTTAGAGAATAAGAGATTATTTCTAAAATATCTGGCTCATCATCAACAAGCAAAATTTTAATATCTTCTGGATTCAATGACTTTTATTATTAATTATAAATATACCAACTTATAAGATTAGATCTAAATAATAAAGAGCATTAAATTAATAATGCTCTTTATTATTTATATTTAACAAGTGATTGATTCAAATAAAATCTTAAACATTTCATCTTCTCAGGAGTTTGAGAAATACTCAATTAAAATTTTTAATTATCAATTTGAAAAGAATACTATTTATAGAGAATTCTGCAGATTGACAGGAAAAAATCCAAGTAACATTAGATCTTCTTTTGAAATTCCATTTTTACCTATTCAGTTTTTTAAAACCCATAAAATAATTTCTTCAAATCAACCAATCAAAAAGACATTTTATAGCAGTGGTAGTACAAAAAATAATTTGAGCAAACACCACATTATAGATTTAAAACTTTATGAAGATTGTTTTCTTAAAATATTTATGAATTTCTATGGGTCTCCATCCCAATATAACATAATAGCTCTATTGCCTACATACCTTGAGAATAAGAATTCATCACTTATCTATATGGTAAATAAGCTAATTGAAAAATCAGAAAATAAACATAGCGAATTCTATCTTGACAATTATAAAAAATTAAAAGAAAAGCTACTTTATCTAGAAGAAGGGGATAAAAAAACTATTCTTTTTGGAGTTTCATATGCACTTTTAAATTTAATTGACTTCTATAAATTTAAATTAAAGAAAACGATAATAATAGAAACCGGTGGCATGAAAGGTAAAAGAAAGGAATTAATTAAAAGTGAGTTACATCAAATGCTAAAAATTGGTTTTGGGGTTAAAAATATTAATAGCGAATATGGAATGACTGAATTAATATCTCAAGCCTATTCAATACATAATGAAAAATTTAAATCACCTCCATGGATGAAAATTTATATAAGGGAATCAGAAGATCCAATGAATATTAAAACCGATAATAAAAGTGGAGGAATAAATATAATTGATTTAGCCAATTACAATTCTTGTTCATTTATAGCAACAGATGATCTTGGTAGATTAGATAAAAATGGAAATTTTGAGATTCTTGGAAGATTGGATAATTCTGATCAAAGAGGATGTAATCTGCTAATTGATTAAATCTATACTGCTTTAATTATATAAGTATTTCTCTTGCCCTTGTTTAATATTATGTATTTATTGCTTATTAAATCCTTTTTATCAATTATATAATCCTCATTGACTTTAATCTTATTGACTGAAATTGAATTTTCTCTTAAAGCTCTCCTAGCTTCTGAATTAGATTGAAGAAAATTTGTAGAATCTGATAAAGCTGAGATCATATTTAAACCTTTGTTAATTATAGATAATTCTATTTCATATTGTGGAACGCCTTCAAATATTTCAAGAAAAATTGATTCATCTATAGCCTCAATATCTTCCTTAAAATTATTACTGAATAATATATTTGAAGCCTTTAGAGCATTCTCATATGCCTCATCAGAATGTACAATCGAAGTAATTCCTTTAGAAAGAGCTTTCTGAAGAATTCTTAAATGTGGGGTCTTTTTATGTTCTGAGGTTAATTTCTTTATTTCTTCTTCAATCAAGAATGTAAATATTTTTATATACTTTTCAGCATCTTCATCTGATGTGTTCAACCAATATTGATAAAATTTAAAAACAGAAGTTTTTTTGGGATCTAGCCAAATATTCCCTTCTTGTGTTTTACCAAACTTACTGCCATCAGATTTTATAATTAATGGACAAGTTAAGGCATAACCTTTTCCATTCTCAATTCTTCTTATTAGCTCAGTGCCGCTAGTAATATTTCCCCATTGATCACTTCCGCCCATTTGAATAGAGCAATCAAAATTCTTGTGCAAATAAAGAAAATCATATCCTTGGACCAACTGATATGAAAACTCAGTGAAGCTCATTCCTTCAGATTCATTATTAGAAATTCTATTTTTCACAGAATCTTTTGACATCATATAATTAACCGTCATATGCTTTCCTACATCACGAATAAAGTCTAAGAATGTTAATCCTTTCATCCATTCTAAATTATTTAATAATAATGCTGGATTATCTTTTGACTCATCAAAGTCTAAAAAATGAGCCAACTGATCTTTAATTTGCTTTTGATTAGTTTTTAAGGTTACTTCATCAAGTAAATTTCTTTCTGATGATTTGCCAGAAGGATCTCCAATCATACCTGTCGCACCCCCTACTAATGCAATTGGACGATGACCAGATCTTTGAAAATGTGCTAATAACATTATTGGAACTAAGTGTCCTATATGTAATGAATTTGAGGTAGGATCAAAACCAATATAAGCAGATCTCATGTTCTTTTTCAGGAAATCTTCAAAACCAGGCATGATATCATGAATCATGCCCCTCCATTTAACTTCATCAATAAAATTATTTGATTTCATTTTATTAAATATAATCAAAGGTAATTGATTAATTATTTTTTTTCAAGGGCATCATTGATCTTTTCATTTTAATACTATCTATTGTCTTTGATTTTTCTCTCTTTACAATTTCTAAACTTCTTTTAGCTCTATCTTTTTTATAATTCTCTATGCTATCCATAATTATCTGTTTGTTTTCTTGAAGCTTTTCCTTAACTCGATTATAAATATCTAAATACTTATTTAAGTCATTTGAATAAAACTCGTTACTCAAAACAAACTGTAAACTATCAATATTGTATTTTTCAAAAATATATTTTTCTGGAATTACCCCATTATTCTCTAGAATTCTTCTATTAACCCCCTTAGAAACACTCATTAAAGTCATTTCGTAAATAACATCAACCATTTTTTCTTCAGATATTAAGTTATCTAGCATAGGTATTTTCTGAATATTTTCATTACAACCAAATAAAATAACAATTATAAATAATATTTTTTTCATCTATCAAAAGTTAATTTTTTACCTAATTTTTTGTCAAATATCTTGTCATTATTATAAACTATATTTCCATTAACTATTGTATGAGATATTCTAGACTTAAATGTGTTTCCTTCAAAAGGAGACCATCCGCATTTGTATAAAATGTTGTCCTTGTTAACAGTCCATGGATTATTTAGATTGAAAATAACTATATCTGCATAATATCCTTCTTTAATAAAGCCTCTTTTTTCTATTTCATATAAAATAGCAGGATTATGACACATTTTTTGTACAATTTTTTCCAATTTTATTTTATTGTTATGATACCCCTCTAACATCGCAACAAGAGAGTGTTGTACTAAAGGACCTCCAGATGGACAATTAACATAATCATTACTTTTTTCTTCATATGTATGTGGTGCATGATCTGTTGCAATAATATCTATTCTATCATCATTTAAGGCTTTCCACAAGCCATCTTGATCAACTAAAGATTTAATAGAAGGGTTCCATTTGATTCTACTCCCATATTTTTCATAATCATCCTCACTGAAAGTTAAATGGTGAATACATACTTCAGCTGTTATTTTTTTATCCTTTAAATCAATAGAATTTGAAAATAAATCAGTTTCTTTTTTAGTTGAAAGATGGAACACATGCAATCTAGCTCCTGTTTTTTTAGCCAAATCAATTGCCATAGATGAAGAAATATAGCAAGCCTCCTCATTTCTAATTTTTGAATGAAATTTTATTGGAATTTTTTTTCCATATATATCAGTATATAGTTTAAGATTTGCTCTTATTGTATTTTCATCCTCGCAATGAACAGCAATTGGCAAATTACATTTTAAAAATATTTCCTCCAATGATTCAAGATTATCTACAAGCATATTCCCAGTAGATGATCCTAGAAATATTTTTAATGCCGGGACTTCCTTAAGGTCTAATTTTAATATTTCATTAATATTGTCATTAGTTCCTCCAAACATAAAAGAATAATTTGCTATTGATTTTTTTGATGCAATCGTGAATTTCTCTTTTAATTTATCTTTTGTTATTGTTTGGGGTATTGTATTAGGCATTTCTAAAAATGAAGTTACTCCTCCTGCAACTGCTGCTCTAGATTCCGTGTAAATATCACCCTTATGTGTTAGCCCAGGCTCCCTAAAATGAACCTGATCATCTATTAATCCAGGGATAACATAGTTTCCCTCAGCATCTATAGTTATAGTATCTGATAATTTTGGGCTAATGGAAGGAGATATTTCCTTAATTATTTCATCTTCAATATATATATCTGACTGATATATTTTACCTTCATTAATTATTCTTCCATTTTTGATTAATATACTATTCATAATATTAAAAATCTGTAGAGAAAAAACTTTTAATTCTCATAAAAACAACTCCAAAAACTGCCTCACTAATTATAGAAGCGTTTAGCTTAGATTTACCATATTTTCTGTCTGTAAATATTATTGGAATCTCAAGAATTTTAAATTTATTTAGATAAGATTTATATTTCATTTCAATTTGAAAAGCATATCCAATAAATTTAACCATATCTAAATTAATTTTCTCAATTACATTCCTTTTATAACATATAAATCCAGAAGTTGGATCTTTGACGTTCATTCCTGTTAAAAACCTAACATAGTATGAAGCAAATAAGGATAACATTATTCTTCCTATAGGCCAATTTACAACATTAATTCCTTCCTTATATCTAGACCCAATACATATATCTGCTACCCCTTCTTTGCACTTATTATAAAGAATTTTAATATCACGAGGGTCGTGAGAAAAATCAGCATCCATTTCAAAAATAAAATTATAATCTTTTTCTATAGCCCATTTAAATCCATGGATGTAAGCTGGCCCTAATCCAGATTTATTTTTTCTAATTTGAAGATATAATTGTTCCTTATATATGGTTTGAAGCTCAATTACTTTGGATGATGTTTGATCAGGCGAGCTGTCATCAACTACAAGAATATTTATGTCATTATACAGGTCAAATATCGATTTAATGATTTTATCAATGTTTTCTTTCTCATTATAAGTTGGTATTATGATCAATACATCATTCATTTATTTTATCTTTTAAACAAAAATATAATATTTGTACGATAAAGTTTATAGTTTATTATCTATAATTTAGCTATTATGATAAGAGATATATTATTAAAAGATGCATTTACAATCATTATATTATCTCTTATGATTATAATTACATTTATAAAGCTCAATTACGAGCAAAAATTCAATTATCTAATTAAAATATTTTGGAATAGATCTTACTTAAAAAAATATAAGAAAGAAAAAATCATATATAATGGATTTGATTATTTTCTTCAAATTAACTTTGTTGTTTCAATTAGCCTTTTTGTATATACGTTTCAGTTGTTATCCAATAATCATTCATTATCATTTGATTTAATCAAATTAATAAATATAGTTGTGATTATAATAACTTTTTTAATGTTAAAAAATTTATCTGAACTTGTAGTCTCATGGGTTTTTAACATTAGCTGGGCAATTAAACCATATTTAAATGAAAAAATTAATTATAATAACCTAATTGGATTAATTATTCTCCCAATTAATATTCTAATAATATTTTTTTTTAACCCAAGTATTAACATTCTATTTATCTTCATTTCTATCATATTGTTCCTAAAATTAACTAGTTATATAAATTCATTCATATTACATCAAAAAACAATCAAAAAAAGCTGGTTTTATTTTATTTTGTATCTTTGCACACTCGAAATTATACCTTATCTATTATTGTATGATTTTTTCCTTTCTATATAGGGAAGATGTTAAATGTTAAAAGATGACAAAGATAAAAACAATTTTAGTTTCACAACCTAAACCAACATTGGTGAATTCACCATATTTTGAACTTCAGAAAAAAAGGAAATTAAAAATTAACTTTGTTCCCTTTATTCATGTTAAAGGAGCAACTCTTAAAGAAATCAGATTACAAAAAATTGATTTATCTAAATTTTCATCTATAATATTAACAAGCAGATACGCAGTTGATCACTATTTTAGAGTATGTGATAGAATGAGGTTTAAAGTTCCTGATTCTATGAAATATTTTTGTCAATCAGAAGCTGTAGCATTTTACCTTCAAAAATATGTTGTTTATAGGAAAAGGAAAATATATGTTGGTGAAAGAAGTTTTAAAGAACTATGCCCTATAATATCAAAGCATAAAAATGAAAATTTTTTACTACCTACAACAGATAAACTAAAACCTGAAGTCCCTGAACTTCTTAATAATCTTGATATAAAATGGAAAAAATGTGTATTTTATAAAACAGTAATAAGCGATCTAACTGAATTAACAAATGTTACATATGATGTTTTAGTTTTCTTTAGTCCATCAGGAATTGAATCTCTATTTCAAAACTTTCCAAAATTTGAACAAAATGGAACAAAAATTGCAGTTTTTGGTTCAATAACAAAAAAAGCTGTGGAAGAGAAAGGTCTTAATGTAGATATCTATGCTCCTTCTCCAAAATTTCCTTCTATGACAATGGCCTTAGATAATTATATTTTTAAATCAAATAAAAAATAGACTATTTAATGTTTGGAGCGCCATCTAAAATTGCTTTATCAGCAAATTCCTTAAATTTTTCAAAATTGTCGATAAAATAGTTGGACAACATATATGCCTTTTTATAATATTTTTCATCATTATTCCAGGTTTTCCTAGGGCTCAGAATATCAGAAGGAACATTTGGACATTCTCTTGGCTGCTGAACATTAAAAACAGAATGAATATGATAATTGTTGTCATTTATTCTGTCTAATTCGCCATCCATTGCGGCATTGATCATTCCTCTTGTATATTTTAATTTCATTCTTCTTCCTACACCGTATGGTCCTCCAGTCCATCCAGTATTCACTAGCCAAACATTAACATTTGACTTCTCCATTTTATTTATTAGCATTTTTGCATAAACCGTTGGGTGTAATGGCATAAAAGGAGCACCAAAACATGCAGAAAATGATGGTTCAGGCTCATTAATACCTGCTTCTGTTCCTGCGACTTTTGATGTATATCCAGAAATGAAGTGATATGCAGACTGAGCAGGATTTAATTTTGATATTGGAGGTAAAACTCCAAAAGCATCTGCTGTTAAGAAAAAGATATTTTTAGGGTTTTCTCCTTGTGAAGGTGTCATTATATTTTCAATAAAATGTATTGGATAACTAACCCTTGTGTTTTGAGTTATTGATTTGTTACTATAATCAACAGCACCCATGTCATCTATAATTACATTTTCTAGCAAAGCTCCAGGTCTGATTGCATTATAGATTTCAGGCTCTTTATCTTTAGATAGATTTATAACCTTGGCATAACATCCTCCTTCAAAATTAAAAATTTTGTTTTTCGAATTCCATCCATGCTCATCATCTCCAATAAGTTTTCTACTACTATCTGTAGATAAGGTTGTTTTCCCTGTTCCAGACAAGCCAAAGAAAATAGATGTATCACCATTACTTCCAGTATTTGCACTACAATGCATAGGCAATACATTTTTATAAACAGGTAAAGTAAAATTTAAAACCGAAAAAATTCCTTTTTTTATTTCCCCAGTATATCCTGTTCCTCCTATTATTATAATTTGTTTAGAAAAATTAATTATTGAAAAATTCTTATCTTTTACTTTATCATACTTTGGATCTGCAAAGAAATTTGGAGCACTGATGACTGTCCAATCAGGATTAAAATCTTCCACTGAATCTCTGTCCAATCTAAGAAACATATTATGTACAAAGATATCACTCCAAGGAATTTCACAAATAGTTCTTATATTAATTTTACATTCACTATTTGCACATGCAGAAGCGTCTCTTACGTATAACTCTTTATTTGATAGATACTTTGTTATTTTGTTATATAAATTTTCAAATGAAGTTTGATCTATTGGAATATTTATGTCTCCCCACCATACCTTATTTTCAGTGATATTATCTTTAACGATATATCTATCCTTTGGGGCTCTTCCTGTAAATCTTCCTGTATTTACTGAAAGAACTCCATCATTAGTAAGTTGTCCTAAATTGCTTGAAACTGATATCTTAGTGAGATCAGATACTGAAAGATTATAATTTATTTTTGATTTAAATATTCCATAAATATCTAAGGAGATTTTTCTTAAGATATTTGAATTGTCATTCATAAAAATAACTTTTGTAATTATGTAAATGGTTGGTAAATTTAATCTAAAATTATTAATTAATAAAATTTTATTTTAGTAATATTACTTAATATTTTATTTAAAATAGATGAGAAATATTTTGATCATTGGAGCGGGAAAATCTACTCCTTATATAGTAAAATATTTAATGGCTAAATCTTCAGACGAAAATTTATTTTTAACTATTGGGGATTTGAATTTAAATAATGCAAAAAAATTATCAACTAGCCACACAAATTTTAGAGCTATTAAATTTGATATTTTAAATAGAAAAAATAGTAGTGAACAAATTTCCAAATCTGATATCGTAATTTCTATGCTACCTGCCAGATTTCATGTTCTAGTTGCAAAGGAATGTTTAAAATATAAAAAAAGTCTTTTAACAGCATCCTACATTAGCGATGAAATGAATGAACTAGATAAGGAGGTTAAAAGTAATGGGATAATATTTATGAATGAGATTGGTCTTGATCCTGGAATTGATCATATGAGTGCTATGAAAATAATTGATCAGATTAAAGATGATGGCAGTGAGTTAGTTATGTTTAAGTCATATACGGGCGGATTAATTGCTCCTGAAAGTGATAATAACTTATGGAATTACAAGTTTACATGGAATCCTAGGAATGTGGTTTTAGCAGGTCAGGGAGGTGATGCTAAATTCATTGAAAAAAATAAATATAAGCAAATTCCATATAATGAGCTTTTTAAAAATACAGAACCATTAGAGATTGATAAATATGGCGATTTTGAAGCTTATGCTAATAGAGATTCATTAAAATATCAAAATATTTATAAATTAAATAATATTGAAACCTTATTCAGAGGAACAATCAGAAGGGCTGGATTTTGTAATGCTTGGGATGTCTTTGTAAGTCTTGGGATGACTGATGATAGCTACAAAATTAAAAACTCACATATGATGAGTTATAGAGAGTATGTTAATTATTTCCTTTCATCAAATTTAAATGAGTCAATTGAATCAAAAATCAAGAAAAAATTAGAGATTGATGAAAAAAATGTGATATGGGATAAATTGCTAGAATTAGATATTTTTAATAGTGCAAAACAAATTTCTCTCAAAAATGCAACACCAGCCCAAATACTTGAATATATCTTATTACAAAACTGGCAATTAGAAAAAAATGACAAAGACATGGTTGTTATGTATCATAAGTTTGGTTACAAAAAAAATAAAAAATTATATCAAATAGATTCAACTATGGTTAGCATAGGAGAGGATGAAACATATACTGCAATGGCTAAAACAGTTGGGTTACCACTTGCTATAGCTGCTATAGCTATCCTGAATAAAAAAATAAAATCTATTGGGGTTCAATTACCTACTTCTAAAGAAATTTACCTCCCAATTCTAAAAGAACTAGAAAAATATAATATTAAGTTTAAAGAAAAGCTTGTGCCATTTAAACTTTAAAAATTACTTAATAAATTTTTCTATTATCAAAGCTTAGTGCTCCAATCTTATTATTTAATCCTTTAATCCATGGGCCATTGTATATATCTTTAGTACCTATATATTCTTTATTGGGTAACCAAGTCACTGCAAAATATTTTTGATCACTTTTTAACTTGATAATAATTTGTTCATCTTTAGATTCAACACTATTTACAGCTCCGCTAATATAGGGCCTGTTCTTGTTTAAACTAAAAAAGAACTGATCCTTCATTAAATGTTTGGTTCCATTTAACTCATAAAACTTTTCTATTTGAACTGGTTGGTCAAAATTTAATGTTATTTCTTTTTTTCCACTGTAATATGCTTTTAATAATTGTGGAGGTGTAATAATTGATGCTTGTTTTTCCTCAAATAAATCGCGAGATACTAGCGGCAATATTCGATTAGCAAGCTCTTTATATCCCTCGAAAGAAAAGTGACAGCCATCATGTCCAGTAACGGCTGTAGTAGACATTATTTTCACATGATCATACTTTTTTGAAATTTGAGTTTGAATTTCACGAATTTCAGATTGAAAAGCATCGCCACATCCCGGATGTATCTGAAACAGATATATTTTCTCTAAACCTTTATATACACGTTTCCAGTCTTTATTTAATATATCAAAATTGTCGACATAAGATAAAGCACGTTCTTTATAAGTATCAGATTCACCTTGATGATAAAAAATAGCCTTAATACTATTCTTAAGACCTGCTTGATCAACTCTGTAAGCTAATCTTCCAAAACTAGTTTCTAAAGATATTTTTTCAGGATAGAGCATGTTTTCTTCAATAGTTGAAGAACCACTTCCTCCATTAATAATAGACACAGGTATTTGGTGTTTCTCAACTAATAATTTTGCTAATTCCATTCCCCAAACTCCTACACCATGAGAAATTTTAATAAACCAGCCACCATCATATCCTTTCTCCCAGGCCTCTCCTTTACAATTCTTGCAATTTCCAGTTGCTAAGCCCCATCTAATTTTTTTATCCTCATCAGAATATTTTTCGTAACCTGTCTTGACTCCAAAACTCCTAACAAAAGGACTCGAATAAATAGATTTATTACTACTAGCATGAGAATTAGATTGACCAGTAATTATATAGGCATCGCCACAAACTATATTATCTGCACTAAATAAAAGTTTTTTTTCGTTTTTTTTATCATCATACAATTCAAATCTATATTCAAACAACCCAGCATTAATAATATAAGAAAACTCAAACTTTTTATTTTCAATTTTAATAAACTTTGATTCATATAAAGCTTCATTCTTGTAAACTTTTAATTCAAGCTCATTGAGTTCGTTTTTTTCAGTTGTAATTCCAGAAAAAATAACAGATGCTTTATTATTTTTATCACGAGGATATAATTGATAATCTTCAGGTGATTTTTCAAAATTTAAATCCTGAGCATATGAAAAACTTATTATAAAAAGAAAGAAAATAGGTAAGGTAATTTTAAACTTCATGCACTAAATCACTAAATTAATAATTTTTCCAGGGACGATAATAATCCTTTTTGGCTTAACACCTTCTAACTTATTTAAAACATTATCATTAGTCATTATGATTTTCTCTATTTCTTTATTAGCAAGATCAAGAGATAATTCTAGTTTAAGCCTAACTTTTCCATTAATTGATATAGGATAAATTTTGCTTTCTTCTTTTAAATATTTCTTTTCAAAATTAGGAAAGGATTCCTTTATTATGGATTCTTGATTTCCAAGTAAACTCCATAATTCTTCTGTAATATGTGGCACATATGGAGATAGAATTATTAATAGCGGTGATAATATTTCACTACTAACACAATTTTGGTCAGTTAATTCATTAACTGCAATCATAAAATTTGAAACAGCTGTATTAAATGAGTATGATTCAATATCACTTTCAATTTTCTTAATTGTTTTATGAAGAGTTTTTAAATTGTCTAACTCTGGTTTTATGTTTTTTACTTTAATTCCCGATTCATCTACATATAGTTTCCATAATTTTTTTAAAAAATTATGGGTTCCAACTATACCTGATGTATTCCATGGTTTATATTGTTCTAAAGGTCCTAAAAACATTTCAAATAATCTTAAACTGTCAGCACCATAGTCCTCACATATTAAATCTGGATTTACAACATTATACCATCTCTTAGACATCTTTTCTGTTTTTCTCTCAACCATAAATACATTATTCTTAGAAACAAATTCAGCTTCCTCAAAAATTGGTTGCCATTTCTTTAGCCCTTCTATATCTAATTCATCAGAAAAATTGACCAAATTGACATCAACATGAATTTCTTCAACATCCTCGTTTTTTAATAAATCTTTTGAGATATATTTATTAGTCCCTGAGAGTCTATATATAATTGCGCTAGAGCCTAAAATCATTCCTTGATTTATTAATTTTTTAAATGGTTCATCAAATGGAATAATTTCCCTGTCATATAAAAATTTAGTCCAAAATCTTGAATATAGAAGATGTCCTGTTGCATGTTCATTGCCTCCAATATATAAATCTACATTTGACCAGTAATCTAAAGCTTCATTGCTGCATATTTTACTGGAATTCTTAGGATCAATATATCTTAAAAAATACCAGGAACTTCCAGCCCATCCTGGCATTGTATTTAATTCAATTGGAAAAATTATTTTGTTGTCTATTTTATTCTTAGAAACTATTTTATTTTCTTTTTCATCCCACGCCCAGTATTTTGCTCTGCCAAGAGGAGGATCTCCTGATTCTGTTGGCAGATATTTTTCAACATCTGGAAGTTTTATTGGTAAATATTTTTTTTCTATAATTTTTGGGACACCATTTACATAATATACAGGGAATGGTTCACCCCAATATCTTTGCCTAGAAAAAACTGCATCTCTCAATCTATAATTAATTTCTTTAGTGCCAGTTCCATCTTTTTCCAATCTAGAAATGATAGAATTTGTGGCATCATCAAAAGAAAGGCCGTCTAAGAATGAGCTATTTTGTAATTCAAAATTTTCTTTATCTACAAAAGCTTCATATGATATGTCTTTGTCCTTAAAAATATTAGGAATATTAATATCAAAATGCTTTGCAAAATTATAATCCCTTTGATCTCCACATGGAACAGACATTACTGCTCCGGTTCCATAACTCGCTAAAACATAGTCTCCGACCCATATTGGAATTTTCTTTTTTGTAAGAGGGTGTTCCGCGTAAGAACCAGTAAACACTCCTGTTATTTTTTTTACTTCAGAAATACGGTCTTTCTCACTTCTGTTAGATGCAAATTTTATATATTCTTGAACTTCAGCCCTGTTTTCATTAATACTGATTTTTAATGTAAGCTCATGTTCAGGTGACAACGTCATAAAACTAACTCCAAATATGGTGTCAGGTCTAGTAGTAAATACTTCTATAGAATTATCATGTCCAATAATATTAAAATTCATGGATACGCCAATTGATTTTCCAATCCAATTTCTTTGTGTCTCTTTTATTGAACTTGACCAATCAATTTTATCTAAATCATTTAATAGTCTATCTGCATAAGCACTAATTCTCATATTCCATTGTAACATTAATCTCTTTTCTATTTTAAAACCTCCTCTTTCAGATACACCATTTATAATTTCATCATTAGCCAACACAGTTCCCAATTCAGGACACCAATTAACTTCTGATTCAGCTAAATATGCAATTCTGTAATCTTGCAGTATATTTTCCTTATTTTCCTTACTAAAGTCACTCCACTGCTTTGAAGAAAATTTTAAAGTATTCTTAGTTGTTGAAGAGGTTAATTGTTGATTGCCAGATTTATTAAAAATCCTGATTAAATCATCAATTGGTCTTGCCTTATCTTGATTCTTATCATACCATGATTCAAATAGCTCAATAAAAATCAATTGAGTCCATTTATAATAGTCTGGATTACTAGTTCTGATTTCTCTTGACCAATCAAATGAAAAACCAATTTTATCTAGTTGATTTCTATAAGTATTTATATTTTTTTCAGTAGTTGTTTTTGGATGCTGGCCAGTTTGAATTGCGTATTGTTCTGCTGGTAATCCAAAACTATCATAACCTTGGGGATGTAGTACATTAAATCCCTTTAATTTTTTAAATCTAGAATAAATGTCAGAAGCTATATAACCCAGAGGATGGCCAACATGAAGACCTTCTCCGCTTGGATATGGGAACATATCCATTACATAATATTTTTTCTTATCTAAATCAATTTTAGTTTTATAAGTATTATTCTCTGTCCAATACTTTTGCCATTTTTTTTCTATTGATTTAAAGTTATACTTCATTTAGTTTATCCTACTGATATTAAACAAATTTACATTTTCTTATAAGAAAATCTTTTTAAATAGTTGATTTGTTCATTATTTTTACTCAAAACTAATTGACAAGCATGGATAACCAATTCGAAGAATTTCAGAAAAAAAGATTACTTACATCATATTTTTCTGTTATTATGATTATATCAATCGTTTTATTCCTCTTTGGCGTTCTAGGGCTTTCAGTAATAAGCATTAAATCAGTAGGGAATTCCTTTAAAGAAAAATTAACTGTATCAATATATCTTAAAGAAGACATAAAAAATGTTGAAATAAATCAATTAAAAAATAGTTTGACAATGTCTTCCTATATAAAAAGTCTAGATTTTATTTCAAAAGATGAAGCGGCAATATTTATGAAAGAGGAATATGGAGAAGATTTTGTAGATGATATAGGTTATAATCCTCTGGTTAATTCTATTGATATTAATTTAAAATCTGATTATATAAATAATAGAATATTAGATAGTATTTCTAATAAAATATTAGAAAATAAATTTGTAGATGAAGTAATTTATGATAGAGATTTAATATCTATTATGAATAATAATCTTAATAAAATTGCTTTTTGGATACTTCCAGCTTCCATAATATTTTTAATTATAGCTTTTTTAATAATTAATAGTTCTATAAGACTTTCTGTCTTTTCAAATAGACATACAATAAAAACAATGCAAATGGTTGGGGCAACAAAACATTTTATTAGATATCCGTTTATAATTAAAAACATTAAACTAAGTATAATAAGCTCAATTATTGCCTCTCTAGGTCTGGCAATGCTAATTGTTTATCTTAATAATAGCATCTCCTTGTTAGAAATGGTAAATAAACTTTTATTGCTTGGATTATTTATTGTTATCTTAATACTAGGAGTAATAATTAGCTGGGTAAGTACTTTCTTTGCAACTCAAAATATATTGAATCTGAATACTGAAAAATTTAATTTCTAATATGAAAGAAAAAAAACCATATAATAAGAAATTGTTATTTACAAAAAAGAATTATTTAATTAGTTGTATTGGATTAAGTTTTATTCTAATAGGCTTTATTATTATGTCTGGTGGAGAAAGTAATGATCCAAATGTTTTTAATGAAGAAATATATAATTTTAGAAGAATAAGAATTGCTCCATTACTAGTTCTGTTAGGGCTAGGCATACAAGTTTATGCAATTTTATTTTCTTCTAAAAAATAATTTAATGGATATAGTAGATGCAATAATTTTAGGGATTACTCAAGGATTAACTGAATTCCTTCCAGTTTCGTCAAGTGGTCATCTAGAAATTGGAAGAGAAGTATTAAATGCTGATTTATTGGCAGCTGAAAATCTACTATTTACAATAGTATTACATTTTGCAACCGCCCTTAGTACAATTATTGTTTTTAAAGATGATATAATAGAACTTCTTCGAGGTTCTATTTCTGATTCTATTAATGGAAATCATAAATATTTATTTAAAATAATTATTTCAATGATTCCGGCAGTATTAATAGGTTTATTTTTTGAAAAAGAAATTGAAATATTATTCACTGGGAATATAACCTTAGTTGGATCAATGCTAATAATTACAGGAATTCTACTATTGTTAACTAAGATTAGTAAAGAAAAAAAGGGAGTTATATCATACTATCACTCATTTATAATTGGAATATCTCAAGCATTTGCTATTATCCCAGGGATATCTAGATCTGGTGCTACCATTTGTACATCATTACTTTTAGGGAATAATAAAAACCAATCCGCAAAATTTTCTTTCCTAATGGTTATTCCATTAATATTTGGAAAAATTATTAAAGACTTATTTAGCAATAATATAGCCTTTAACAATATAGACTATATCGTTTATATATTTGGATTTATCAGTGCATTTATAACAGGTCTTTTTGCATGTAAATTGATGTTGAAAATCGTTAAAAACAATAGCTTAAATATGTTTAGTGGATATTGTATAATCCTTGGATTAATATCTATTATAATTACTTCATTATGATGAATGGTGAAGATTTCATTTCAGGAAAATTAATTCTAATCAATAAAGAAAAGGAATGGTCTTCCTTTGATGTGGTTAATAAAATTAGAGGTGCAATTAAAAAGAAATTTTCAATAAAAAAAATTAAAGTTGGTCATGCCGGAACTCTGGATCCATTAGCTACAGGATTACTGATATTATGTACAGGGAAAATGACAAAAAAAATTGACAACCTAAGTATATTAGGAAAAAAGTATTTAGGAACAATGACATTAGGTGCAACAACTCCATCGTATGATTGTGAAACAGATATTGATAATACATACTCAACTAGTCATATTACAGAAAAATTGGTAAAGTCAAATGTTAATAATTTTATTGGAGTTACTGCTCAAAAACCTCCTATATATTCTGCAATAAAAATAGATGGCAAAAGACTTTATAAGTATGCAAGAGCTGGAGAAAAAATTAAAATAAAATCTAGAAAAATTGAAATATTTGATTTTAAAATTGTAAAAATTAAAATGCCAAATATTGATTTTGAGATATCATGTAGCAAGGGGACATATATAAGATCTATTGCTAATGATTTTGGGAAAAGTCTTAATTCTGGAGCATATCTGTCGAAGTTAAAAAGAACGGAAATAGGAGTTTTTAAAATAAATAACGCATCTACAGTTAATGAGTTTATCGAGAAATATTTAAACTAAAAATTTATTTTATCTATTATTGTTTTATAATTTTTATCATAAGGGATGTTTCCTAGAATCATACTAATAGCTTTGGTCCTAGCATATATTTTCTTGTCAGCTTGAATAATATTCCATGGACAGATTTTAGTATTTGTTTTTTTAAACATAACATCCTTATAATGAGTATATTCTTTCCATAGTCCTTGAGCTTTTTTATCCACTTTAGTATATTTCCATCTCTTTATTGGGCTACTTTTTATTTCATTAAATCTTTTAAGTTGCATTTCCTTACTTATTGAAAAATAAAATTTTAAAAGATAAAATCCTGAATCAATTAACATCTTTTCAAATTCATTAACTTGAGACATAAAAATATTGTATTCATTCTCTGTGCAAAATTTATTAACTGGCTCAACAACAGCTCTATTATACCAACTTCTATCAAAAAATATCATATTTCCTTCCTTAGGAAGCTTTTCTACATATCTTTGGAAATACCATTGAGAACTTTGAGTTTTAGTTGGCTTTGGAAGAGCTACTACTTTTAATCTTCTTGGATTAAGATGTTCTACGGCTCTTCTTATTGCACCTCCCTTTCCTGCAGCATCTCTCCCTTCAAATATGATAATAACTTTCTTTTTATTATCAAATACCCAATTCTGAAGTTTAATCATCTCTGACTGTAATTTCTTTAATTCATATTCATACTTTACATATTTTATGGTTTTAGCAATAGATGTATTATGTCTGCCTAATAAGTTTACTAATCCTTTGTTAGAATTTAATAATTTTAGTTCCATGTCTGAAAAACTACTGCCCATTTTTATGATATTTTTAAATTCAACTTATAATGTTTTTATCTAGTAAAATATTATTATTAGAAATTTCAAATCTGGATAATATATATTTTATAGATTCTGTTCTTGCTTTTAATTTATTATCACTTTTAATATTAATCCAAGGAGAAATATTTGTGCTTGATTTATTAAACATTTGGTTCTTGTATTTTGTATATAGATCCCATCTCTTCTGACTCTCCATGTCTACATTGCTAAATTTCCATGACTTCAGTGGATTTGTCATTCTTTTTTGAAAACGTCTCTTTTGTTCAGATTTTGTTATTGAAAACCAAAATTTAATTATTTGAACTCCATCCTCGATTAACATGTTTTCAAATTCATTTACCTGAGACATAAAAGTATCATATTCTCGATTTGTACAAAAACCCATAACCGGTTCAACTACAGCTCTATTGTACCAACTTCTATCGAAAAATACTATTTCTCCAGGGCTCGGCATCATTCTTAGATATCTGCGATAATACCATTGGCCTTTTTCTTCTATAGTTGGTTCAGGAAGTGCAACAATTCTGGAAGTTCGTGGGTTTAGATGTTGTGTGAAACGTTTTATTGCTCCTCCCTTTCCTGCAGCATCTCTTCCCTCGAATATAATGCATACTCTCATCTTATTATTTATAATCCAGTTCTGGAGATCTACAAGTCTGGATTGTAGAGGTAATAGTTCTTTGTTATAATTTACCCTTGCAATTACTTTATTGTATTTTTTAGCTGAAAGTTTTCTTTTTAAGATTTTTAAAAATTTGTCCTTATCATCAAAAAAAATAAAATCCTTTTCTTTTAACATAATTTATATTTAAAAAATTAAATCTAAAAAATTGTTATTATTAAGCTAATAAAACAGAATTTAACAACTGCTAAAAAGGAAGGTCATCTAAATCTTCTTTATTTAAATCATCAGCTGGTTCAAACGGGGTCAATGAATCTAGTCCAGGTTGTTCATGGTCTGAATTTTCATCTTGCAAAAATTCGATTCTCCATCCTTGAAGTGAAGTGAAGTATTTAATTATTCCTTCTGGGTTCTTCCATTCTCTGCCTCTTAAGTTAATCCCAATTTTTACCTCTTGACCTTCTTGAAGATCATTTAACAAATCTATTTTTTCCTGTACAAAGTCAATACACAATGTTTGTGGATATTGCTCTTGAGTTACAATAATTATCTCTCTTTTTTTAAAACTATCTGTTATTTCTTGAACATTCCCAACTAATTTAATTTTACCCTGAACTTCCATTTACTATATTTTCTGATTAATATTTGAATTGACAAATTTAACAATCTAAAATAAAAATTAACAATTATTTACAAATTAATGACTAGTTTGTTTTGATTTAATCTTACTATATTTAGTATGATTATTCTAAGAAGAAATAATGAACAATAATATAAATATTATTAGATGGTCTATTATTTTAGGCTCATTTCTTATAATTTCATCAATTCTTTGGAATACTTACCTCTTCTTCCAGTACTTTAAAAATGAAGAAAAAATTAAAATGGAGATTTGGTCTAAAGCTCAAATTGAACTGATCAATTCTGATCAAGAAAATGTATCATCCCTTACGTTAGATGTTCTAAAACTTAATACTTCTACACCAATGATTCTAGTAAATAATGATGGAAGTAAACAAAAAAGTAATATAGAAAACTTAAATCTGACAGATACAATTACTGTTTCTAAACTAATTAAAAAATTTTCTAAAGAAAATAAACCTATAGAAATTAAGTATAACAATCAGGTCCTGTCAGTCCTCCACTATGGTAATTCAACTGTTATTAATAAATTAAAATATTATCCGTTAGCACTTCTTCTAATAGTTTTTCTTTTTACGTCAGTAGTTTATTTCTTTTATAAAAGCTCAAAAACAGCTGCACTAAATAAATTATGGTCAGGCATGGCTAAAGAGACAGCTCATCAAATTGCGACCCCTTTATCTTCAATTATGGGATGGATTGAAATTTTAAAAAATAAAAATGTTGATAACACCTATATAGATGAAATTCAAAAAGATATTAAAAGACTTAATACTATTACTGATAGATTCAGTAAAATTGGTTCTGTTCCCACTCTTGAAAGAAAAGATATTGTATTTGAAACAGAATCTACGGTTGAGTACATGAAAACTAGATCTTCAAATTCAGTGAATTTTAAATTAGTAAAACCAAAACATAAAATTATTACCCTACTAAATTCACAACTTTACAGTTGGACAATTGAAAATTTATTAAAAAATAGTCTTGATTCAATGAAGGGGTTAGGTGATATTACTATAGAAATAAATGAGACAAATTTATTAGTAGATATTCTTATAATTGATACAGGAAGTGGAATTGAAAAAAAACTATATAAAAAAATATTCGATCCGGGGTATACATCTAAAAAAAGAGGCTGGGGCCTAGGGCTTTCATTATCAAAAAGAATAATTGAAGATTATCATAAAGGATCAATAGAGGTGGTTTCTTCAACAATTGGTAAAGGAACAACAATAAAAATTCAATTAAAGAGAGCTATAAGCTGAAGCAATTTTTTCTGCTGTAGATATAAACTCATCCTTATCCAATTTTGCCTTATTTATAAATGCTACATCTTTAATTGCTGTAATTGGAATTAAATGAACATGAACATGAGGAACCTCTAATCCTATAATAGATAAAGCTACTTTTTTACATGGAATAGTTTTTTTTATAGCTAGAGCAACATCTCTAGAAAAACTCATTAATTCCTTAAATAACTCAGGATCTAGATCAATAAAATCATCAACTTCATTCTTAGGAACGCAAAGGGTATGTCCCCTAGTATTTGGATTTATATCTAGAAAGGCTAGGAATTTTTCATTTTCAGCAACCTTGTATGAGGGGATTTCTCCAGAAATAATTTTTGAAAATATTGAAGACATTTATCTTGAAATTTTTAATACTTTGAATTTTAAGGTTCCATTTGGAACATTTATCTCAGCTATATCTCCGATTGATTTTCCTAATAATCCTTTTCCTATTGGAGAATTAATTGATATTTTACCGGATGCTAAATCTGCCTCGCCATCTGCTACAATCATATAGTCCATTTCCATACCATTAGATTCATTTTTAATTTTAACTTTTGATAAAGCTAAAACTTTAGAAATATCTAGCTGAGATTCATCTATTAATCTAGCCCCAGATAAAGTTTCTTCTAATTTTGAAATTTTCATTTCTAACATTCCTTGTGCTTCTTTTGCAGCATCATATTCGGCGTTTTCACTTAAGTCTCCCTTGTCTCTTGCTTCAGCAATGGCATTAGAGATCTTAGGTCTTTCAATATCCTTTAATGTATTAAGTTCTCCTCTTAATTTTTTTAGACCTTCTTCAGTATAATATGAGACTTTACTCATGATCTATATATTAATGCTATTAACTATTTATATTAAAAAAATCTCGTTCACACGAGATTATAATCAAATATACAAAATATTTATTTCAATATTTTTTTATTGTATTTTCGCAAAATGAAGCGACTACTACTCTATATTATTATTATAACTACATTTCTTAGATGTTCTGATATTGATCCAGATCCAAGATGCAATTTTCTGTTTGATATAAAAGTTGCTCATGAATTAAATATGAATCTCCCACAATACAATGATTTGAATTTCATTAGTAATTCAGTGTATGTGCCAAATATTGGAAATGGCGGTGTAATAGTAACAAACTCAGGTACAGGATTTTTAGCCTGGGATGCTGCTGATCCAAATCACACTTTTAGCCAATGCTCTATTTTATCCATTGAAGGGCTAGAAGCTTCATGCAGTTGCCCTGATGAAAATAAATATAGCTTAATAACTGGGCAATCATTAGAGACTCAATTAAACTGTACTTTAAAAACATACAGAGTAGATCAGATTGGAAGTAATTTAATTATTACTAGCTTCTAAAACTCAAATGTAAAACCTAATAAATAATTTCGCGTAGCTTGAGGATAATATCCAACGCCTTCAATGGTAGATATTTGATTAGGATCTGTCCATGTATCATTATAGGTGTAATGATACCCATGATTAACATATAATTTATTGAATAAATTATTTACTAATAAGCTCACTGAAATTTTATCAATTATGTCAGGTATTGGGAATTGATAGAATACATTTAAATCAACAATAGTAAAAGAATTTAATTTTGATAGAGTTGAGTTTATATTTGATATATACTGATCAGATATATATTTTGTATTTAAACTTAAATCTAAGTTCTGTAAAACTTCATAATTAAAAGAAATTACTCCAATTAAGCTTGGCGAAAATGAGATATCAGTATTTCCAAAATTTTTCAACTCTCCATCGTATTCATAATAAAAATCTTTGTTTTTATTTATGCTTCCTGTAATATTAGTATACAATGATATTTTATTTCCTAGATTTCTAGTGTCTTCTAATTCTACACCTAATCTATAGCTTTTACCACTATTAGTTTTAATTCTATTTCCAACACCATCAATCTGCCCAGTTAAAACTAATTGATTAGTATAATTCATGAAATATAAATTAGCCTTAGATTGAGAATTAT
This sequence comes from Flavobacteriaceae bacterium, assembly GCA_018657955.1. Lineage (GTDB taxonomy): Bacteria > Bacteroidota > Bacteroidia > Flavobacteriales > Flavobacteriaceae. Next base: position 30,403 of record JABHWD010000014.1, read on the forward strand.
TGGTTTTGCTTTTATAGCCCAATTCAAAATCATCTAATTCCTCATGATTGGGATTCCCATTTGAAAAATCAGTTCTTGAAGGCTCTCTATTGGCTCTGGCATAAGAAAAATAAAACTCATTTCTGCTATTCATTTTGTAATAAACACCAAGTTTAGGATTAAAAAATTTATATTTTTTATCTATTGCTTCTAATGGAATATCTCCTGGGTTTCCATGCACATGTCCATCATGAGTCGCAAATTCACCTGGAAGACTAGCGTTATAATAAATACTTCTTAATTGAAGATCCGCAAATAATGAAATTTTTTCGTTTAAATGGTAATCTAATTTTGAATATAGATTTAGTTCTGTTTTATCTCCATAAAGGTCATAATACTTATGTCTGATCTCAGATTCATCAGCATGTCTAGCCCATATTACTTCACCAAAGTGTTTTCCATAATAATTATTCCAGGATCCTCCCAATATTAATTCGTACTTGTTAGTAGTATTAATAAAATTGAAAACTGTACCATAAAAATCATTATCCAACCATTTTCTTCTAATAAGATCGGTTAATTCTTCCTCTTCATCGTTATGATCTAAACCATAATCTTCCATGTGTTGATCTTCAACATATTCTTCATAATACCCTCTTCCATAAGTATAGTGTAAACTAAAATTAGAGACCCAATGATTCTTTAGTCTTTGATTCCAATGAAATTGATAGTGATCTTGCTTGTAATTATCCTCCTGATTATCATAAAAGTGTATATTACCTTCATCATCAGTATATAAGCCAGCTGGGTTATATGTTCTGTCATTTTCTAAAGTAGCTCCGTCAATACCATACCAAGATTGATAGGTAATTTGATGTCCAGCCATATTTAAAAACTTTAATACAGTTTCATCAGTCTCATATATAGCTTGAATAAAATAAGATCTTAAATTAGAACTCGCTCTATCTACATATCCATCTGATTCAATTTTTGATAGCCTACCGCTAAACTCTATTTTATCATTTAAAAGCCCTGTTGAAAAATTAAATGTATTTTTTAGAGTTCCATAGCTTCCAAATGAAGTTGAATATTCGCTTGTAGGTTCATTGGAATGAACATCTGTTAGAATATTTATACTTCCTCCAAAAGCACCAGCTCCATTTGTTGAAGTTCCAACACCTCTTTGAATTTGAATGTTGTTAATTGAAGAAGACAAATCTGGAAGATCAACCCAATAAGAATTTAGAGATTCTGCATCATTTAATGGAATTCCATTAATTGTGACATTTATTCTTGTTTCATCTGATCCCCTAATATGCATAGCTGAATATCCAATGCCATTTCCAGAATCACTATGAGTAATAACACCCGGTGTGTATTTTAGCAATGTAGGGATATCCTGCCCAATATTGAATGGTCTTAATTCTTCTCTAGTTATTTCTGAATAGGTGACAGGTGTATCATCTGATGCTCTAAAGGCTGCAACTACAACCTCTTCTAGATGAACATCTATAATATTTAAAGAATCCTTCTCTGTAATTTGAGAATATGAGCAAAATATTGATAAAAAAAAGCAGGCTATAATTTTTTTCATTAAAATAAATTTATAGGAGTGCTTTAGGAATTTCCGTTTCTAAAATTACTTAAACACGTTCAATGGGTATAATCTCAGCATTATAGCACCCCCTTATTAAAAAAACAAATTTACTTATTAATTATTAAATTATCTATATGTTTAATAGCTGTATCTAATCTTTCCTGTTTACTCCCTTTCAAAATAACATATGGTCGATTATATTTAATCAATGCTCTTTCAAAAAATTTAAAAGATTCCAATCTATCATTTGGTTTGTCTCTAAGATCATCTTTAACCCATGGTCCATCAATAAATGTTAGAAAATATAAATCATAGGTATTTTCTATAGCATATTTTTCTATAGTCGGATCACATATGCCAGAATAATATGACTCTGAATATACCTTAGTCTCTAATAAGTCTGTGTCACAAATTAAGACTGTATTAGTTTTTTGAGATAGTTCATTTTCTGTCCTAATTTGGCCTTGAGCAATTTCAATTAGATCTTTTGGTTCACAAGTTTTTCTTTCATTATTCCATTTGTTCTGCAGATATTCTCTTGCATACTCTCTAACCCAAACTGAGTTGTAATGTCTAGCTAGTTTTTGAGCCAAAGTTGTTTTTCCAGTAGACTCTGGACCAAATAAAACAACCTTTATACAGTTTGACTTTGTTTGTTTAAGGTTTTTTTCCATTCGTAGTATCCTTGTATTGCTAATATCAGAAAAATTAAATATTGTAAAGATAGTATACCTAAACCTCTATAGCTATATAAAGGAACTGTTATTATATCACCAACAATCCAAAAAATCCAACTCTCAATTTTCTTGTTTGCCATTAACCACATCGCTGTAAAGAAAATCCCAGATGTAAAAATGTCAATATAATTTGGAATTTGGAGATGATCTAAATTGATTTTATAAACAAAAAATGTAATTCCTATAGTTAGTAAAAAGAAAAAAGAGGCTATCAAGTATTGCTTTTTATTAGTTTTAGAGATTAAAACCATCTGTCGATTATCCTTAATTCTAGACCAATTCCACCATCCATAAATACTCATTATAGAATAGTATACATTCATCATCATATCTCCAAAATATTGAGCCCTATATAGAAGATATATTGTAATAACAGTACAAATAATTCCTGTTGGATAAACTAATATGTTTTCTTTTTTAGCATATATAACACTTATTATTCCAAAAACAAATGCAAGAAATTCAAATACAATTATAAAGGTTGGAGAATTTGAATATGCCTCTAAAAAAAATTCATAAATTTCATTCATCATTTGTGTGTATTAAATATGCAAAACTATAGTTTTCTATTTTTAAAAAATAAGATGCATATCGTTCCTTTAATTTTTTATATATAAGCCATGAATATGTAAAGTTATCACATAAATTAAATGGTATGACTAAAGAATGAGTTTTATAATCTAATTCTTTAGTGTTAGCAATCTTGTAAATTGATTCTTTAATATTCCAGACTATTGATATTCTATTTAAATCATCAAAAGTCAAATATGAAGTTTCATAGCCAATAAATTTTTTAGCAATTCTGCCAATTTTTTCATTATTTTCTTGGACGTCAATTCCTACCTTTAAATCACTAATTATTACGCATGAGAATAAATTTGAATGACTTATAGAGATGATTTTTCCGTCTTTTAATAATGGTCTTTTCTCTTTATAATATAAATCTTCATCAGAATATCCTAATTCAACTAAAATAGCCCTAACACTTAAAAATTGTAATTTGTGAATTCTACTGTTTCTGTTTTCTAATAATTGTTTAGATATAGAAGAAAGCCTGATAGATTTATGAAAGAAAATTAAATTTTCTGTAATCTTCCAAATACCAACTATGGTATTATCATTCGGTTTTATTATTCGAATAATTGGCATTATAACAAATTATATACTATAAAAGTACAACTCTGAAAATTAAAGATTATGCTTTAGAAGGAGCAATAGAAACAAAAGATTTGTTATCCTTCTTTTTTGTGAACTTTACAACACCATCCACTCTTGCATGAAGAGTATGGTCTTTACCTAAATAGACATTTTCACCTGGATTATGGACAGTTCCTCTTTGTCTAACAATTATATTCCCAGCTCTTGCTGCTTGTCCACCAAAAATCTTAACACCTAATCGTTTCGATTCTGATTCTCTACCGTTTTTAGAACTACCTACTCCTTTTTTATGTGCCATTTTTTATGCTTTTAACTTAGTGCTTTAATCAAATCAGCTTTCTTCATTTTAGAAATACCTGAAATATCTTTTGATTTAGCTAAACCTTTTAAAACAGCAACAGATAATTTAGTTAAATCCTCCTTCTTCTCTGACTTTTTCTCTTCTGTTTGTTCTACTGCTTTTACCGATTTCTTTTGTTTTTTTGCTCCCGATAATGATATATCACTTATTTGAATCTGAGTCAATAGTTGTCGATGACCATTTTTTACTCTGTACCCTTTTCTTCTCTTTTTCTTAAAAACAATTATTTTGTCAGATTTTAAATGCTTTAAAATCTTAGCTCCAACCTGAGCACCATTAATCAATGGTGTCCCAAGTGAAATCTTATCCTTATTATCAATCATAAGAATCTTGTCAAAAGTTACTTTTTTACCTTCATCTTCTTTTAGACGATGTACGTACAGCTTTTGATCTTTTTCAACCTTAAATTGTTTTCCCGCTATTTCAACAATTGCATACATTTTATTATGATTATATCGTTCGAAAACGTCTGCAAATATAAAGTTTATATATTAACCTACAAATGTTTTTTCTATTATAAAAACACTCAAAATATCTAGTAAAATCTAATAAATAATAATTTTTGTAAATTTAGATTCCTAAATTAAAACTATATACTGTAGTATATATCAATTTAAAAATGAAAAAATGAAAAAAATTCTATTACTATTTTCAGCTTTTCTACTTATGAATAGCTATTTATATGCTCAACAAGTAGATTTTACTGAATTTGATCTTGAAAATGGATTACATGTTATCTTACATCAAGATAACTTAGCTCCTGTTGTTACTACCTCTATTATGTATGATGTAGGAGGTAAAGATGGTGACAGAGAAAGGACAGGTTTTGCCCATTTCTTTGAACACCTATTATTTGAAGGGTCAAAAAACATTGGAAGAGGAGAGTTTATGAAAATTATTCCTGCCAATGGAGGTACTTTTAATGCAAACACTTCACAGGACAGAACTTATTATTTCGAAACATTTCCATCCAATAAACTTGAATTAGGATTATGGTTAGAGTCTGAAAGAATGCTTCATCCAGTAATTGATCAAGTAGGTGTTGATACCCAAAATGAAGTAGTTAAAGAAGAAAAAAGACAAAGGTATGATGCTCCTTATGGAAAATTATTAAAAGTTTTAAATGAAAACTTATTTAAAGTTCATCCTTATAAGGATCAGAATATTGGTAAAATGGAACATTTAGATGCTGCTACCCTGGAAGAATTTATGACATACCATAAAACTTATTACGGCCCAAATAATGCTGTGCTAATTGTAGCTGGAGATATTGATACTGAGGAAACTATAGAACTTGTAAAAAAATATTTTGATGAAGTACCTAGAGGAAATGAAGTGGTGAGAAATTTTCCTAAGGAAGAACCGATAACTGAGAATATTAGAGCTAAAGCATATGATAAAAATATACAAATTCCTATGCTTTTATCTAGTTTTAGAACACCTGGATTTGCAAGCAGAGATTCGTATGTTTTAGATATGATATCAACATATTTAAGTAGTGGAAAGAGTTCTGTTTTATATAAGAAACTTGTAGATGATCAGAAACAAGCACTACAAACTCAAGTAATTAATTTAGGACAAGTAGATTATAATATATTTGCAATTCTAGCATTACCACTTGGGGATATTTCTCTTGATATTCTGTTAACTGAAATAGAAGAAGAAATTGAAAAAGTTCAAAATGAATTAATTTCAGAAAGAGATCATCAAAAACTTCTTAACAAATTTGAATCTCAATTTGTAAACTCAAATTCTAGTATTGCAGGAATAGCAAATTCTCTTGCTAGATATTATCTTCTTTATGGAGATGTTAATTTAATTAATAAGGAAATTGATATTTATAGATCTATTACAAGAGAAGAGATCAGAAGTGTAGCTCAAAAGTATTTAAGCTCTAATCAAAGAGTAGATATTGAATATTTACCCGAAACTGGAGAATAATTTTAAAAAATATTAAAAAATGAAAAGAAGAATAATTCTATTAATAACTGCATTAATCATATCATTAAATGTTAGTGCACAACTTGACCGATCTATACAACCTAAAGGTGGGCCAACTCCAAAAATTAAATTAGAAAAACCAGAAGAATTTAAATTAAAAAATGGGATCAAAGTTTTAGTTGTAGAAAACCATAAACTACCAAGAGTATCCTATAGCTTAAGAATAGATAACAATCCTATTATAGAAGGTGAAAAAGCAGGGGTAACTAGTCTGCTTGGATCTATTCTAGGCAATGGTACTACAACAATATCTAAAGATGATTTTAATGAAGAAATTGATTTCTTAGGTGCCAGTCTAAATATTGGATTTAGTGGAGGTTTTGCTAGTACATTAACTAAAAACAATGAACGTGTTGTTGAATTAATGGCAGATGCAGTTATAAATCCATTACTTTCAGAAGAAGAGTTTAATAAAGAAAAGGATAAACTAATTGAAGGATTAAAAGCTGATAAAAAAAGTTTAGATGCTATTGCTGGTAGAGTTGGAGGAGCCTTGTCTTATGGTAAAGGGCATGCTTATGGTGAATTTATAACTGAAGAAACTCTAAATAATACAACTTTTGAAGATGTTTTAGAATATCACAAAAAATATTTTAAACCAAATAATTCATATTTAGTTATAATTGGAGATGTAAATTATAAAGAAATCAAATCAATGATCTCTGATAAATTTGGTGCCTGGAAAAAAGAAAAATCACATACTGATCCTATTCCAGACCTTACGCCAAATGTTAGTTTGACAGAGGTTAATTTTATTGACTTACCAACGGCTACTCAGTCTTCTATATCTGTAACTAACAATGTAGATTTAAAAATGAGTGATGAAGATTATCATATAGCCTTAATCACTAACAATATCCTAGGTGGAGGTGGCGAAGGCTATCTTTTTAAGAATTTAAGGGAAGATCATGGTTATACTTATGGAGCTTACTCTAGTCTTGGATCAGACAGACATGGAGTGGCTAGATTTACAGCAGGAGCCAAAGTCAGAAATATGGTTACTGATAGTGCAGTAACTGAAATAGTAAAGGAAATTGTTAGAATTAGAACTGAGGCTGTAGATGCTGAATTACTGAAAAATGCAAAAGCAAAATATGTTGGAAGTTTTATAAGGAGATTAGAAAGTCCTCAGACAGTTGCTAGCTATGCCTTAAATATTAAGCTAAATGACCTTCCAAAGGATTTTTACGAAACATATTTAGAAAAAATAAATGCAGTTAGTGCTTCTGATGTTAAAAGAGTAGCAAATAAGTACTTTCAGTTAGCCAATACAAGAATTATTGTAGTAGGTAAGGGAAGTGATGTAGTTGCTAATCTTGAAGAAGTTGGTTTCCCTATTAATTATTTTGATCACTATGCAAATCCTGTAGCAAAGCCTATATTTAACAAAGCTATCCCTGAAGGATTAACTGCATCTGAGGTAATGAATAGTTACATTAATGCAATTGGTGGTAGGGATTTACTTGAATCTGTTAGCTCTTTAGTTCAAAAAGCTGATGTTACAATTCCAGCTCCTTTTAAACCTCAAGCAACTATAAAACAAATGGTTCCAAATAAATATTCAATGAAAATGGAGGCAAGTATGAATGGTCAGACAATGAAACTTGGGGGAATGTCATTTGATGGTGAAACAGGGTATAATGAAGGTCCTCAAGGGAGAAATCCATTAGATGAAAAAGTAATTAATGATTTAAAAGCCGTTAAAGGTATATTTCCGGAATTGTATTATTCAGAAGATGAGATAGAGTTAATGAGTATTAACTCAATAGAATTTCAAGATGTTTATAAAGTAAAAGTCACTGAAGGTGAAAAAGTTTCATATAAATATTATAGTATAGATTCTGGTTTATTATTAAGTGAAGATAAGGAAGATGATAACAATAACATAACTTCTCAAAATTATGGTGATTATAGAGATGTTAATGGAATTAAATTTCCATTTTATATAGATATTCCTTCACAAAAACTTGAATTAAATATTACTGAAATTCTTATTAATGAAGAATTAAAAGACTCAGATTTTTAATCTAAAGATTGCCTAGGGCTTCTGCTAGATAGTAAGACCCCCAATACGATTAGTACTGTAGCCATTAGCTGGTTAATGCTAAAAAGCTCACCGTCTAATATTCCCCAAAATAAGGATACTATTAGCAGAGAATATGTTACAGAAGATGCAAAAACTGCAGTAGATATTTGCACCAATTTATTAAACAAGACTTTTGCAAGTGCTGTCCCAAAAACAGATAGTACCAGTACATAACCTATAGACTTCAAAGTAATTGGATCATATATCTGGTCAGTATTAAACCCCGAAAAAGAAAAAATAATAATTGCAGGAATGAAAATTACAGAAAAGTGTCCTGCAGCAATAGTAACTGCAGGAATATCATTTAAATACTTTTTTATAATGTTTACATTAAACCCATATAGAAATGAACAAAGTATAACTAATCCAGCATACAAATAATTTTGATCAGGATTGAGCTGTATTCCTCCATCAATCAATAAGTAAGTCCCAATAAGTCCTACTACAACACCAATAATTTGTTTTTTTGAAGATGCTATCTTAAATACAATTGCACCAATAATAACAGTATTTAGCGGCACCAAAGAATTTAATATAGATGCTATTGAGCTATCTATTTCAGTCTCAGCAAAGGCAAAAAGAAAAGCCGGGAAAAAACTTCCAAGAAAGGCTGAAATAATTATCCATTTCCATTCTTTTTTAGTTATTAATTTTAAGGTATTCCAAGCAAAAATAAAAAGAATAATAGACGAAAATATTATTCTTAAAGATCCTAGTTGCAACGGGGTTAATCCTATTAGAGCTTTTTTTATAAGAATAAATGAAGTTCCCCATATTAGTGATAAGCTAATAAGATATGTCCACTTTTTCATATACAATTATTTATTATTATTTTTTCCAATCAAAAGATTCAATCAAATAAATAATATCATTTTCAATATAATTAATAGCGGGTAAGATAGAATCATAATTAGGCTTAATATTAAAATACAGAAATCCGGAAATGATATTATTAATACTATCTGTTAAATAAAATTGGTAAGGTGATGCTACACTTCCTGATAAATCAAATATTCTTCCAAAAATATTTTTTTCTTTTAAACTATAATCTTTAATCTTTACACTATTTGCCATCATTGAATGTGTTTCAATTGCTGTTTTTAAATCCAATATGTAAGCATTTAATTTTTCTTTGGAATTGACATTTTTGTATTGAAAATTTATTTGTGCATTAAGCTGATTATAGTTTATAATAAAATCAATAGACTCTGAATTGATATCAATGTCTGAAATTTCTGATAATCTAGAGTTTGCTTCAAAAAAAAATGGAAATTCTTTATCGTCTATAAGTTCATATTCAGGCTTAGGATAGTCTAGTCTTAAATAAGCTGATTCTTTTGGCAGGAAATAATTCTCACAACTAAAGAAAACTATAAAAATTATGAATATATAATTCCTCATTTATTTAAGATTGATAGTTTTATTTGTTTAATTCTTTTTTTATCTATTGATTCAATTGTAAAAACAAATTTCATAAAATTTATTTTGCTATTCTTTTTTGGGAAACTCCTTGATATTTCCAATATAAAACCTGCAATTGTTTCAGCCTCTCCTTTATATTCATCAAAAATATTTTTGTCTACTTTAATAATTCGACACAAATCATGTAAACTAGTTTTTCCGTCAAAAATAAAATTATGATCGTCAATCTTTGAATATAATAAATTATCATCATCAAATTCATCAGATATATCTCCTACAATTTCTTCAATTACATCTTCTAAAGAAACTAAACCAGAAGTTCCTCCATATTCATCTACAACAATAGCTAAATGAACCTTTTTCTCTTGAAATTCCAACATTAGGTCATCTAATTTTTTATTTTCTGGTATGAATAAAGGCTCCCTAAGTAATTCTTTCCATTGAAACTCCTTTTTATCTAAAAATGGTAACAAATCTTTGATATGCAATATTCCAATAATCCTGTCTAAATTTTCATCAAAAACTGGAATTCTCGAATAATTAGTCGTTGTAATTGATTTAAGAACTTCTTCTGATTTAAGTTTTCCGTCTAGAGCAAAAATATCAATTCTTGAATGCATTATTTCCTTAGTTTCAATATTGCCAAAATTCACTATTCCCTTTAATATTTTCTGCTCTTGTTTAGTAGTATCCTCTGGTCTTGTCAAATCTAGAGCATGCGATATCTGGTCAATACTAATATTTGAATTTTGTATGGCTAACTTATTCTTAATATAATTTGAAAATTTTTGCATTGGCAGACTAATAGGAGAAAAGATTATATCTAAAATTCTTAATGGATGTGCAATTATCCTTGAAAAATTAATATTATTACGTGATGCATAAATTTTTGGCAAAATCTCGCCAAAAAGTAATATTAAAAATGTAGCAACAACAATTTCTACAAAGAATTGTATCAAAGGAGAGCCAATTGCATTAAATAATACTTCTCCTATTTTAGTAAATAGAATAACTATAGCAATATTTATTAAATTATTTGCAATTAAAATTGTCGCTAAAAGCTTATTTGGTTTTTCTAATAAATTAGCTATTATCTTAAAAGATTTAAGATTCGATTTTGATTCAATGTCGCTTTTCGATAATGAGAATAATGCTACTTCAGATCCAGAAATGAATCCAGAAAATATTAAGAGGATAACCAATAAAAAAACATCAAAGTTAAATTGGTAACTTATATCTAAATAATAGATTATTTCTGTAATTAATATATTCAACTAATTAAGAATTATATACAAACTAGAAAGGTAAATCATCACTTGAACTAGTATCTTCTGAATTTGAAGAATCTGCTTCCTGCTTATTATTTGGAGGATTTGAATTCATTTCACCTTGAGGATCTTGTTTATTAGATAAGAAAGTAAATTCATTACAATTAATTTCAGTTGAATATCTATCCAAGCCCTTATCATCCTGCCATTTTCTTGTTTTTATTCGGCCTTCTATGTATACTTTATCCCCTTTTGATAAGTATTTTTCACATATTTCAGCGGCTTTATTCCTTAAAATAATATTATGCCATTCAGTGTTTGAGACCTTTTCGTTAGTTTGCTTATTTAAATACGTTTCGTTTGTAGCAAGTGGAAATCTTCCTATACAACCACCATCCTCAAATCGATGAATTTTAACATCATCACCAAGGTGACCAATAAGCATAACTTTATTTAATGTTCCTGACATGTTTTTTTTTGTCTAATTTAAATAAATATATCATTTATAACTAACTGTTTTTAAAAATGTTTATAATTAAATTTATCTAAGAATTTTTCTATAAGTCTAGGTACTGGATATTTATTCATATCTGAAAATTTAACTGAATTACTATTAGAGTCCTCTATAGGTAAAATCCAAAATTTTGCATATATAGTTTTATGTGATAATTTATGTATTATTGGGTTAGAATTAAATAATATAATTTCTGAATTAGATAAAGAGGCTGTGCTTTTGACCTTCTCATTAGATAATAATTGTGTCCTATTTAATTCTTTTTTTGATTCAACCATTGGAAAATGAAACAAGTTTTTCCAAATTCCATTCTCAATTTTATTTATACAAGTTTTACCATTAGAATCCAGCAATACTAGATAATTAAAATGTATAATTTTAGGAGGATTTTTTTTTAATTTAACTGGGAAGTAGTTTGTCTTTTTTAATTTACTTGCAATACAATCCTTTGCTAACATACACTTATCGCATAAGGGCAGCTTTGGTTTGCATATCAGGGATCCGAAATCCATTATTCCTTGATTATAATCACCGCAAGATTTTTTAGGAGCTAACTTTTGAGCATAATCCATATAAAATTTTTTGCCTAAATGATTATTAACGGGAAGATCTATTCCATAAAATCTAGCAATTACTCTATATACATTACCATCAAGAACAGCTCTTCTTTCATTGAAGCATATTGATGAGATAGCACTTGCAGTATATTCTCCAATGCCTTTTAGTTTTATCAATTCTATATATGAACTTGGGAATTTACCATTGAGCTCATCAACAATAAATTTAGCAGTCTTTAATAAATTCCTAGCTCTAGAATAATACCCCAATCCCTGCCATAATATTAGAATGTCATTTTCATTAGCCTTTGCTAAAGAAGTAATGGTAGGATATTTATTAATAAATTTTAAATAATAAGGGAGTCCCTGAGAGATTTTCGTTTGTTGAAGGATTATTTCAGATAGCCATACTGAATAAGGATCATTCCCGTTTCTCCAGGGAAGATCTCTTTTATTAATCATATACCAATTTAAAATAGCACGACTAAAATTCATATCTAATAAATATTAGGTCTAAAATAGATGTTTATCAAAAAAAATTAAACTATTCATGTTTTAAATATTGAAATTAAAATACATATATTTGCGCCATTGTTGAACTATATTAGTAATTAATAAAAATTTGATCTATGACTAAGGCTGATATTGTGTCAAGTATTTCCAAAAATTTAGGAATTGAAAAAGTAGATGTTCAACTTACAGTTGAATCATTAATGAAAGAAATAATAAATTCACTTGAAAGTGGTGAAAATGTTTATTTAAGAGGTTTTGGTACTTTTGTTGTAAAAAGAAGAGCTGAAAAAACTGGTAGAAATATAAAGAACAATACTACCATAAAAATTCCTGCTCACAATATTCCAACATTTAAACCTTCTAAATTTTTTGTAAAAGGAGTTAAAAATAAAGTCAAGATTGATTAAAAATATTGGCATATGCCTAGTGGGAAAAAACGTAAAAGACATAAAGTAGCTACACATAAACGAAAAAAGAGACGTAGAGCTAATCGTCATAAGAAAAAAGATTAATATTATTTTATATTAATTACTTCAACCAAGTTCTTTGAAATTAAATTCATTTAATAATTGCAATAATAACTTTTGCAATTAATGAATTTTTTGAATTGAATAATTATTAATAATCAGTTAATTATAACTGTAAAAAATTAAAAAAATGAATAAAGAACTAATAATTCGTTCTGGTTCAAATAATATTGATTTTGCCTTATTAAAAGATGGGAAACTAATTGAATTTCAAAAAGATGATGAAAATTTTAATTTTTCTGTCGGAGATATTTTTTTAGCTAAATTAAGAAAAACAATGCCTGCACTAAATGCTGCATTTGTTAATGTTGGATACAAAAAAGATGGATTTCTACATTATCATGATCTAGGTCCAAAACTTCCAACATTGTTAAAATTTATTAAAAGTATATGCTCTGGAAAATTAAAAGACTTTTCTCTTAAAAAATTTACTTTTGAAAAAGATATAGAAAAAAATGGTTTTATGTCTGATGTACTAAAACCAAATCAAAGTGTACTTGTTCAAATAGTAAAAGAACCTATTTCAACTAAAGGTCCTAGGATAACTTCAGAACTATCAATAGCTGGAAGATACCTAGTATTGATTCCATTTTCAAGTCGCATATCAATTTCACAAAAAATTGAAGATGATGATGAAAAAGATCGATTAAAAAGACTTGTAAAGAGTATTGCTCCAAAAGGTTTTGGTGTAATAATCCGTACAGTTGCAAAAGGCAAAAAAGTTGCTGAACTAGACAAAGATTTACAAAACTTATATGGTAGATGGATAGCAATGTGCAGAAAACTGCAAAGAGCAAATCAACCAAGTAAAGTAATGAGTGAAATGAATAAATCATCAAAAATCTTAAGAGATGTCTTTGATGAGACATTCGCCTCAATTACTGTAGATGATGAAGCACTTTACATTCAAATAAAAGATTACGTACAAAAAATTGCTCCAAAAAAAGAGTCTATTGTTAAATTTTATAAATCAGATGTTCCGATTTTTGAAAAATTTGGAATAGAAAGACAAATAAAAACTTCATTTGGAAAAACTGTGTCAATGACTAAAGGATCATACCTAGTTATTGAGCATACTGAAGCACTTCATGTGATTGATGTAAATAGTGGCAACAGAAAATCAATATCAAAAAATCAAGAAGAAGCAGCATTAGAGGTCAATTTAATAGCAGCTACAGAGATAGCTAGGCAATTAAGACTACGTGATATGGGAGGGATTATCGTTGTTGATTTTATAGATCAAAATACAGCTGAAAATAGAAAAAAACTATTTAGTCATTTAAGCACAGCGATGGAAGAAGATAGGGCTAAACATAAAATACTTCCACCAAGTAAATTTGGATTAATACAAATTACTAGGCAAAGAGTCAGGCCAGAAATGAAAATTAAAACTAGAGAAGAAAATCCTAGTAACAATAAAAATGAAGTAGAGGCTCCAATTATTTTAATAAGGAGAATCTCTGAAGAACTAGAGGATGTATATAAAAAAGGGTATAAGACATTTAATTTAAATACTCATCCCTTTATTGCTGCATATCTTGAAAGAGGATATCCTTCAATTAGATTAAAGTGGTACTTCAAATACCAAAAATGGGTAAAAATAATTCCAAGAGATGCATACAAATATCTAGAATATCACTTTACTCAAGAAGATGGTAAAATAATTAAATTATAATCAAAAAAAATCCTGTTAATAACAGGATTTTTTTTTGAAATAACTCTATACTTATATTTTTTATTTTTTATATAGTATAGAGTTAATAATTTTTACTTAAAATTTTAATCTTACTAGAATTGGACAATGATCACTATGATGAATATCATCTAAAATTTTAGCATTTACTAGCTTTTTTTCCAAACTATCAGATACCATAATATAATCTATTCTCCAACCCTTATTATTGGATCTTGAATTTGCTCTGTAACTCCACCAACTATATCTGTTTGGTAAATCAGAAAAAAATCTAAATGAATCAATAAATCCTGAATCCATAAAAGTTTGTAACCAAATTCTTTCGACTGGTAAAAAACCTGACACATTCTTATTTCTAATTGGGTCATGGATATCAATTGCTCTATGACATATGTTATAGTCGCCTGCAATTATCAAATTACTAATTTTTGATTTTAGCGAATTAATATAGTCATGAAACATATCCATATATTCTAGCTTATGTTGTAATCTGTCAATATTAGTTCCTGATGGTAAATACAAGCTCATCACAGAAAAATTATTAAAATCTAATCTTAAATTTCTACCCTCATAATCCATTGATTCAATTCCAGTACCATACTCAACATGAATAGGTTTAATTCTAGATAAGATAGCAACTCCGCTATATCCTTTCTTTTGAGCACTAAACCAGTAGTTATGTATATATCCTACTTTATTGAATAAATCTAAATCTAATTGACTCTTAAGAGCTTTAATCTCCTGTAGGCATATGACATCAGGATTTTCTCTTACAAGCCAATCAATAAAACCCTTATTAATTGCTGCTCTAATCCCATTTACATTGTATGATATTATTTTCATAATACTAAAATATGTAATGAACTAATGAATTTCCATAATCATAGAAATTATTTTAATAAAATATTTTAGGTTATTTTTAGTTTTATCTAATGTATGAAACATCTAAGCTTTATTATTTTATTGTCTACTATCACTAATCTGTATAGTAATGAGCTGTATTTTGAAGATGTTCATTATAGCAATATCAGTAGTGATTCATTAGAATTAGAGATTAAAGAAAATCAGTATCCAAAATTTTTAACTAGAGAATATTTTTATTTAGATAAAAAAAATATTCTTTCTAATAATGATAATATTAATAAGCTATATAAAGTTTCTAGCTCTAATATTCAACAAGAACAGTTATTATTTGATGGGCTAGAAAGTTCAGGGAGTATTTCTAGAGGATTTAATATAGGGAATAATCAAAACTCTGTTTTAAACAGTGAATTAGACTTACAAATATCTGGAAAATTAAGTGAAAAAGTGTATCTAAAAGCATCTATTCAAGATGCTAATATCCCCCTTCAGAATAATGGATATTCTCAGAGATTAGATGAATTTGATCAAATATTTATAGAGCTAGTAAGTGATAACTGGCAGATAAGAGCTGGAGATATTGATTTAAAAAATAACAATTCATATTTTGGAAAATTTGAAAAAAGAATACAAGGATTAAATTTCAGTGCAAACCTTAATAATCAAATTAATGTCTATGGATCTGGAGCTATAGTTAAAGGTCAATTTAAGACAAGTAGTTTCCAAGGTCAAAACGGAAATCAAGGACCATATAAATTAGTTGGATCAAGAGGAGAGCTCTATGTGTTAGTTGTTTCAGGAAGCGAAACAGTATATATTAACGGAGCTAAATTAGAAAGGGGAATTGATAAAGATTATACAATTAATTATAATGCAGGAGAGATAGTATTCAATACTATTATCCCAATTACTGGAGATATGAGAATTAATGTAAACTATCAAGTAAGTAAAAGAAATTATTCAAGGTTTGTAGCATTTTCAGGAGCAGAATTAAACAGAGATAAAATCAATTTAAATATATCTTTTTATAATGAGAATGATCTTAAAAACCAATCTCTACAACAAAATTTATCTAATGAACAAATTTCTATTTTAAGCCAAGCGGGAGATGACAATACCTTAATGAGTGCCCCATCTGCATACCAAGAAGCATATAGTGAAAATAGGATTCTATATAAAAAAGAGATTATTAATGGGCAAGAAATTTATATCTATTCAAACAATCCTAATGAAGAATTGTATTCTGTTGGATTCACAAATGTGGGTGGTAATTTAGGGGATTATATACTCCTAACAAATAATGCAATTGATAATATATATGAATATATTACCCCAATTAATGGAATAAAACAAGGAGATTATAATCCAATAGTAAAACTTGTAGCTCCAGAAAAATTACAAATAGCCATAATTAATGGAGATTATATTCCAAATGAAAAAACTAATGTCACCTTTGAAATTGCCTCAAGCAAAAATGATAAGAATTTATTCTCTACTATTGACGACAACAATAATGATGGAATAGCCGCTAAAATCTCAACATCAAATCAACTCATGAAAAATAAATTATGGGAAATATATGCAAAAGCAAATTTAGATTATATCGATAAAGACTTTCAGTCAATAGAAACAATATACAATCCTGAATTTAACAGAGATTGGAATCTAGATTCCTTAACAAGCTATTCCTATATTAACCAAGTAAAAAATCAATTATTAATTCAAGGAGGTATAAATTTAATTAATAAAAAAATTGGAGAAATAAAGTACAATTATGAAAATCTAAAATTTGAAAAAGAATATAATGGGATTAGACAGCAATTAGATCTTAATTTAAAAATTAAAAATATTGACTATACGTCTAATTCTAGTATTTTAAATTCCGAATCTTCAATTTATACATCTGAATTCTTAAGAACATATAATAAACTAAAAATAAATTATAAAAAAGGGTGGACTAAAATTAATGTAGGCATTGAAAAAAATTCAAAAACAAATTTGCTAGACAATTCCTTAGCTAATTCAAATCATGGCTATAAATTATATGAAATTGCTACAGGTATTGGATCACTTTCAGATAGATTTATTGAAATAGGATACAAGAAAAGAATTAATGATAGTTTAGTTAATAATAACTCATTAGGAAAGGTTAATTCCTCTAACATATATCATTTAAAATCGCAACTCTTAAAGGATGCAAAAAGTAACCTAAGCATATTTTTAAACTATAGAGAAATGACTAGGACTAGTAATGACAATGTTGAGAAATTTCTTAATTCAAGATTAATTTATAATCAAAAATTATTTGATCAAATAATACAATCTAATTTACTGTATGAAACAAACTCAGGAAATTTACCTCAGCAAGAATATACATATGTAGAAGTTGAGCCCGGCATGGGGAATTATAAATGGATTGATATTAATGGTAATAACATCCAGGAACTGGAGGAGTTTGAATTAGCACAATTTCAAGATGAAGGGCTATATATAAGAGTGTTTCTCCCAAATCAAATATATCTAAAAACCTATCAAAACAAGTTTAGTCAATCTCTAGTAATAAATTTTCATAAATGGAAAAATTCAAATACAAAATTTAAAAGATTATTATCACATTTTTCAAATCAATCTCAGTACATGATTGATAAGAAAACTAATCAAAGTATTGAGAACTTTAATTTTAATCCCTTTTATATTCCTAAAAATGGTTTATTAGGGTTGATTTCAAATTTTAAAAATAGTTTACATTATAATAGAGGAAAACAAGATTTTTCTACAACCTACAGCTACTCCTCTAATAAATCAAAAAATACACTCTCCTTTGGATACATTGAAAATAATTTAAAATCACACCAATTAAATTTTATCCATAAGCTACATACGAATTGGCTATTTGACCTTAATTCAATTCTTGAAAACAAAGTAAGTATTAGTGAAAATTTTGAAAGTAAAAATCATAACCTAAATAAATTCAAAATTAATCCTAAAATAACATATATTTTTAATGAATCTAATAGATTAAATTTTTATTATCAGTTTTATACAAATGAAAATACAATAGGAAATTTTGAAGAACTTAAGCAGCAAAAGCTTGGTCTATCGTGTTATCTTTCAAAAAGTGAAAAATTAAATTTTACTTCAGAAATTAATTATTTTAATAATTCGTTTAAAGGGAATCCCAATACTATTATTGGATATATACTTATGGAGGGGCTACAAGTAGGATCAAATTATACTTGGTCCTTTACTGCGCAAAAGAAATTAACCAAATTCTTAGATTTAAATCTCTCCTATTTTGGACGTAAAAGTGAAAATAGCAATTCTATTCATAATGGTAATATTCAATTACGAGCTATCTTTTAAAAAAAAATATCCGTCTACCATTAAGTAGACGGATATCTATATTACAATTAAATTATAGTTTACTCAACTATAATTTTCTGTACTTTTCCAAAGGAGCTATTTCCAACCTTAACTAAATAAATTCCTTTTGCTACATATGACATATCTAGTGCATAATTAAATGTGCCTGTATTCTCAAATCTATGGAATACCATTCTTTGCCCAAGAACATTATAAACTGTCAATTCAATTTTTCCAACATATGGAGAATTTAGGTTAACATCAAATTGATTGTTGCCTAAACTAACAACTGAAAATTCAGAATTTTGATTTAAGTCATCTATTCCAAGTGAGGTTACAATATTAACAGTGTAATCTTCTGTCTCACCATACTGTGTCTCTTCACAAGCATCATCAGGAACTGGAGCATTCCAGTTTGTTTTTCCTCTCATTATGTGCTGACCAAGTGCTGCATCCTCAGCAATAACTAAAGCAGTAGTTCCAGTATATGTTCCTGCTGCTGAACCAGCACCAAGGACATAGTTGTCAACTACTAATTCATCTAATGAAAATATAAAGTCATCATTAAAGTCTATCCATACTCTAATATATTGATTTCCATATCCTGTAGTAACTGTTAGAGAATTGCTTGAGCCTTGTTCAAGGTCAGTAGATAGATTTGTAAAGTCTTCATAACCACTACCGCCAGTTCCAGTATTATTATCGATGTCCCCTAACTGGAATAAATGGAATCCATCACCAAATGAAAGATCTCCAGCAGGTGCACAATTAACATTATTTACTGTAACAGTAATTGAATCATTAGAGCTGTCATAATCAGAGGCTAATGAAGTATATGCAGTAATAGTATAAGAACCAAATGCAGAAAGATCAGCAAGATAAATAAAAGTATACTCAATAGTAGCATTTCCTTCTAGTGGTCCTGCAACTGTTTCTGTAATAACTGTTCCATCTAAATCAAATGAAATATCAAAATCAGATTGAGTAGCACCACCATAATTTGTGATAGTTACCGTTACTTGTTCCGTAGCAGATAAATTAGTTCCTGACGATGGAGAGCTAATAGCAGAGACTCCTATATCATTTGCATTTAAGTGGGATACGTCTGTTGTATATGAATCATTTGTACTATCCTCATCACCTGACATTGCTGTACTAGCCGTCATAGAATATGTATTTCCGACTGTAGACATATCTGTTGTGGCAGTAAATGTATATTGATCTGTTAGTGCAGATCCAATAGTACCAGTATAGGTTTCTGTTATAGCAGAACCTCCATCAACCTGATAAGTAACATCAAAATTTGATGCATCATTCTCTCCATAGTTGAAAATAGTAACTGTAACAGCCTCACTAGCAGTTAATGTTCCTGAAACTGGAGAATCTATATTTACAACACCAACATCATTGGCAAAATTTGCTGCGATTTGAAAAACCCCAACAACATTTGCTCTTGATCCTTCCATTAGTTCATTGTTAAACCAAAAGGCTTTATCATTGGAAGGATCTACTGCTAATTTTGAATAATCTCCAAATCTAGTGCCACCTATATTTCCAGTTCCTGCTTGAATTATTTCTTCTGCTATACTCATAGTTCCAAGTGCATCTGATGCATATCTTCCCGTATAATATGTACTTACAAACTGATCATTATCTCCGCCCATTCCACTATAACCTAGCCCAATATTTCCTTGTAGGTCCATGGCCATACTTGCATTCCATGCATGTTTACCATCTGGAGCTGCATATGTTCCTTCTTGATATAATGACCAAGGCTGGCCATCTCCATCTTGACGTAATTCAAACCAACGTACACCTGCTAAATTAGTAGCATCACCACTAATATTAACAACAAAATTAAGTATAGCAGAATTGTGGCTAGAGAATTTTCTAAACTGCGCTTGATTCATTATTGTAGACTGTAGCGCATCTATTGCTGCACCTCCTGGCTGTTGTAAATTATCCCATGCTCCTCCATCAAATATAGATATAAAAGGTGTTGTTGATATTTCTTGGGGAGATGAAGAAATAGAAGAATTAGCAGTATTATCCCAATCAACATCTGCTGTCCATATCTTTAAATGATCTGAAGATACTCCACCCCATCCATCATCAGCCATAAATACTATTGGCGCTGATCCTGCAGCAGGTAAGTTGTCATCAGTAACATTAAAAGCTTGAGGGCTTCGAAAACCAGTACCATTTATGCCTGGTAAAGAAAAATGTACAAATTGTGCTGTTTGTTCGCCAGCAATCATCGCATCTCTCTCTAAGGCATGCAAATCAGGAGGATTATCTGTAACATAGTATGCGTCACTCCAAATAGAAAGCTTATTATAATCACTTCCTGTACCCCAATTATAAACATACCATCCATCATTAATGGGATCAGGACCCTGTGAAACAGCAACTGTCCAACCATTTCCAAGTATTGTCAAAACAAATCTATCTGCGGCTGCATCATATGAAGCGGTTAAATCACAACAGTAACTACCTACTCCAAATACATTTCCTGGCGCTAATTGTCCAGTTAATGCATTTCCATCCTTATCAAATACTCTAAACCCTGTATTGAAAACCGCTACATAGTGATTCGGACCAACGGCTCCAGCAGGATCAGTAGGTGAGGAAGATGCAAATGCTGAAGTGAAAACAATACTAGGGGTTTTCCCTTGAATCTTTTGATATAATTCTCCCGGATCCTTTGATAACAAGTCCTCTCCAGTAGATCCTTTTCCTGCAACAATATCGTTAGGTGTTGCCTTGCCATCCTGCATTTCTTTTGTTTCATCTACATAAGGAATAAGATCATTCATTTTAGATGCTAGTGAAGGTACTTCATACATTTCCTCAGAAGTTCCTATTTCTATAGGCCCTATTTTGTCATTATCCTGTGAAAAAGAAAATAGTGATAATAAAAGAGCCAGCACTAATGTTGTAATTTTTATATTCATAATAATTGTATTTTTTTATTTTGAAAAGTGCATTAATCTATTTTTTTATTTTGAAAAGTGCATTAATTTATGGTTTTTGATCCAGAATATAAAATATTGACTATCAAAACTTTAAACTAACCAGTTTTTTAAATTAACCTCTTTTATTATTTCTTTTGATACACTATCTGTAGAAATTCTTTTTTGCTCCATAGTATCTCTATTTCTTATAGTTACTGTATTATTCTCTAAAGTTTGATGATCAATCGTAATGCATAAAGGAGTACCTATAGCATCTTGTCTTCTATATCTTCTACCAACAGCATCTTTTTCGTCATAAATAATGTTAAACTCAGTTTTTAGCTTATTATAAAGATCAGTTGCAATCTCAGACAAACCATCCTTTTTTACTAAAGGCAATATAGCTGCTTTGTATGGAGCTAAAACAGATGGAATTTTTAGGACTATTCTAGATGAATTATTGTCTAACTCTTCCTCGACAAGAGAATTTGATAAGACTGCTAAAAACATTCTATCAAGACCGATAGATGTTTCTACTACATAAGGGATGTAACTTTTATTGAGTTCTGAGTCAAAATATTGAAGTTTTTTTCCTGAATGTTTTTCATGCTGAGATAAATCATAGTCCGTTCTTGAATGAATCCCCTCTAGTTCTTTAAAGCCAAAGGGGAAATTATATTCTATATCACATGCTGCATCAGCATAATGAGCTAATTTAATATGATCATGGAATCTATAATTTTCTTTACCCAATCCTAGTGACATATGCCAGTTCATCCTATTTTCCTTCCATTTTTCATACCACTCCTGTTGTGTCCCAGGCCTTACAAAAAATTGCATTTCCATTTGTTCAAATTCTCTCATTCTAAAAATAAACTGTCTTGCTATAATTTCATTTCTAAATGCTTTTCCTATTTGAGCTATTCCAAATGGAATTTTCATTCTAGCTGATTTCTGGACATTTAAAAAATTTACAAAAATTCCCTGAGCAGTTTCAGGTCTTAAATAAAGATCAGAACTTGATTGAGCCGTTGATCCTACTTTGGTGCTAAACATCAAATTAAATTGTTTAACATCAGTCCAATTTTTGGATCCAGATATTGGATCAACAATTTCCAAATCTTCTATTAATTTTTTTAAAGATTTTAAATCATCCTCTTCAAGAGCCTTACTCATTCGGGAAGTAATTGATTCTATTTTTTCTTTATAGGCAACAATTCTATCGTTAGTAGTAATGAATTGATTTTCATCAAAATCATCTCCAAATCTCTTTTTTGCTTTAGCTATTTCCTTGTTTATTTTTGACTCAATCTTTTGACAGTATTCTTCTATTAATACATCTGCTCTATATCTTTTTTTAGAATCTTTATTATCTATTAATGGATCATTAAATGCATCAACATGTCCAGAAGCTTTCCATGTAAGGGGATGCATAAATATTGCACTATCAAGGCCTACAATATTATGGTTCATTTGAACTAAAGATGCCCACCAATACTTTTTAATATTATTTTTTAATTCAACACCATTCTGTCCATAGTCATATACGGCACTTAACCCATCATAGATTTCACTACTAGGAAAAATAAAACCGTATTCTTTAGCGTGGGAAACTACTTTTTTGAATTTATCGTCCATAGAACTCATGTTACAAAAATATAAAACGCTTTTAACTAAAGGAATGCTTTTTTTAAAATTATACGTTAATTTGTATTGAATCCATGAAAAAGTTAAAATATATTACTGGGATTTTAGTGCTTGTACTCCTATATGCATGTGCAAATAGAGGGAGGCCATCAGGGGGAGATTATGATACTACACCTCCAGTAATTATAAATTCTGAACCTGAAAATTTTACAAATAATTTTAATAGTTCTGAGGTAAATATTCTTTTTGATGAGTATATAAAAATTAGAAATTTACAAAAGGAATTAATTATTTCTCCTCCTATTGATCCTATCCCCGAAATAATGCCTGTCGGATCTGCAAGTAAAAATTTTACAATTAAGGGTCTAGACTCACTTAATCCCAATACGACCTATAGTTTCAATTTTGGAGAAAGCATTGAAGATAATAATGAAAGGAATCCCTTTTCAAACTTCAAATATGTTTTTTCAACCGGGCAATACATTGATTCATTAATAATTAAAGGCCATGTAAAAGATGCATTAGAAAGAGAGGTTGAAGAAGGGATAAATATATTATTATATGAGGTAGATTCATTATACAATGATTCCATTGTATATATAAAAAAACCAAAATACATTACTAAAGTAGTCGATAGCACTTCAACATTTAGACTAGAAAATTTAAAAACTGGAAATTACCTATTAATTGCTCTAAAGGAAGAAGAAAGTGAAAGAGATTACATATTTCAACCCAAGACAGACAAGATTGGGTTTGCTAAAGATTTTATACAAATCCCAAAGGACTCTACCGCTAAAATTCAAGTATTTAAAGAAGATCTCCCCTTTAAAATAAATAGGCCTAAACAGAAAACAAAAAATTCCTTTGTTTTTGGTTTTGAGGGTAAATTAGAGAAATTTAAAATTGATGTAATAGAACCAAAAGATCTAGAATTACAAAATAGAATAATAAAAGATCGTGATTCAGATACGCTATATTATTGGTTAAAATCATCATTAGACTTAGATTCAATTAAATTTTTAGTTTCAACTAAAACAAAAATTGACACATTTAAGATCAATCTAAGAAAAAACAAAACAGATTCTCTACAAATTAAATCCATACAAAGTAATTTGTTAAAATTTAATGAGAATCTAGAATTGCATGCAAATATACCCTATAGTAAAATTGATGTTAAAAAAATACAAGTGCTTGATAAAGATTCCATACAAGTTCCTTTCACATACGAGTTAGATACTATAAATAACATCTATAAATTTAATATTTCTAAAGATCAAGATCAATCCTATAGTTTTGAATTTTTGCCATTAGCCATAGAAGATTATTATGGCAATGCTAATGACACCTTATTCTATAAGTTAAAAACTAAAACATATGATGATTATGGAAATTTAAGATTAACAGTTAAAAATGCTGTTACTCCTATGATAATTCAGCTAGTTAATAGAGCTGGAGCAGTTAAATATGAACAATATGTTGAGGATTTAAATCCAATAGAATTCCAACATATAGATGCTGGAAAATATTATATTAGGATAATACTTGATTCAAATCAAAATAAAAAATATGATTCAGGAAGCTTCCTTAAAAGAAAATCTCCTGAAAAAGTCGCCTATTTCCCAGAAGAACTCGATGTTAGGGCGGGCTGGGATTTAATCCAGGAATTTATTTTAGAATAACCTTATTTTTTTAATTTTGCTTTAAGCAATTCCCTATTCATTCTTGCAATATCTTTGAAGGAGATAAAATTTAATCAGTAATTTCTTTCTTTTTCTTGCCAAAAAGCTTATTAAAAAGTATCATAACAGGATCATAATATCTGTCAACAACCCTTTCTTTAAGTGGAATTATAGCGTCGTCAGTAATCTGAATTTCTTCAGGACATACCTCAGTACAACATCTAGTTATGTTGCACATACCTGATCCATGCTCTTCTTTTATTTCTTTAATCCTATCAGCTCTATCCATTGGATGCATTTCTAAACTGGCAAGTCTAACCATAAATCTTGGACCAGCAAATTTATCTTTTCCTTCATTATCTCTTATTACGTGACACATGTTTTGACATAGATAGCACTCTATACACTTTCTAAAATGTTGAACTCTGTCTACATCTTTCTGCATCATAACAAAATCTTTTTCTTTGTCTTTTTCAGAAGGAGAGAAAGGTAATATTTTTTGATTTTGTTTATAATTCCATGATACATCAGTCACAATATCTCTCATAACTGGAAAAGATTTCAAAGGTGTAATTATAACCGTTTTATCTTCTTCAAACTCGTTCATTCTTGTCATGCAAGCAAGTCTTGGTTTACCGTTAATTTCAACACTGCATGAACCACATTTTCCTGCTTTACAATTCCATCTACATGCAAGATCATTGGCTTGATCTGCTTGAATTCTATGAATCACATCGAGAACTACCATGCCTTCTGAGACATTACACTTATAACTAACTAACTCTCCTTTTTCATCATTTCCTCTATATATTTTAAAATCTCTTTCTTTCATATTGTAGATTATAATTTATTGTGATCAATTATAACTTCTTTCTCTAGGTCTTCTATAGGAGAGTTTGCAATTCTTTTAAGTTCTTTGTCCGGTTCAGACCTTTTAACTTTAATTGTTTGCATTTCACCATTAGCCCCTTTTTTATTGATGATATTATACTCTAACCATTCATCCCTCTCAGATGGAAAGTCTTCTCTTGTATGTGCCCCTCTACTCTCCTCTCTTAATAAAGCAGCCCTTGCAACAGATTCTGAAGAAATAAGTAAATTTCTAAGTGCTAGAGCTTCGTGCCATCCAGGATTAAACTGGCTTGATCCTGGAGCTTTAACTTTTTGGAATTGTAATTTCATGTCTTCAATTCTATTAATTCCATATTGTATTTCTTTCTTAGTTCTAATAATCCCAACGTTGTATTGCATATTTTTTTGAAGATCTTCATGTATCAAATAAGGATTATTTCCCTTTTCTCTATTCAAAATAGATGTTGCATTTTTAATAATTCTTTTAATATCACCATCATCTGCTTTAGGCATAGACTTTAATCTCTTTGAATATTTTGCTGCTTCCATTCCGGATAAGTTTCCGAAGACAAGAAGGTCTGATAAAGAATTTCCGCCAAGCCTGTTAGCCCCGTGCATTCCACCAGCAGCCTCACCACAAGAAAATAACCCATCTACTGTCGTCATAGATGTCTCAGCATCTACTTTAATACCCCCCATAAAGTAGTGACATGTTGGGCCAACTTCCATAGGTTCTTTAGTAATATCTAGTTCAGCCAATATCTTGAATTGATGGTACATGGATGGGAGCTTTTTCTTTATATCTTCAGATGATCTTTGTGTCGCTATATCCAAATAAGCACCTCCATGTTCTGATCCTCTACCAGCTTTAACCTCAGCATTGATTGCTCTAGCAACAACATCTCTAGTTAATAGTTCAGGTGGTCTTCTAGCATCCTTATCTCCCTCAAGCCATCTTGCAGCTTCTTCTACAGAATTAGCTGTTTCATTAGCAAATTTCTTTGGTATATAGTTAAACATGAATCTATTGCCTTCACTATTTTTAAGTATTCCTCCTTCACCACGAACTCCTTCTGTAACCAAAATACCTTTTACTGATGGAGGCCAAACCATTCCTGTTGGATGAAATTGGTTAAATTCCATATCAATCAACTCGGCGCCAGCTTCAAATGCCATTCCATAACCATCTCCAGTATATTCCCAACTATTAGATGTTACTTCCCAAGCTTTTCCAGCGCCACCAGTGGCAAATATTAAAGATTTAGTCTCAAATATTATAAATTCACCAGTTTCTCTGTACATGCATACAATTCCCGATACTTTGCCAGATTTATCTTTTAAAATATCTAATGCAGTACATTCCATATGAATATCTATACCTTGATGAATCCCATGATCTTGAAGAGTTCTAATCATCTCAAGTCCAGTTCTATCTCCTACGTGAGCTAATCTAGGATATCTATGTCCTCCAAAATTTCTTTGATTAATAAGGCCATCTCTGGTTCTATCAAAGACTGCTCCCCAATGTTCTAATTCTCTTACTCTCTTAGGTGCACCTTTTGCATGTATTTCAGCCATCTTCCAATTATTGAGCATTTTTCCTCCCCGCATAGTATCTCTGAAATGTATTTTCCAATCATCTCTATTATCTACATTTCCTAATGCTGCAGCCATTCCTCCTTCAGCCATTACAGTATGTGCTTTTCCTAGAAGTGATTTACAAATAAGTCCTACTTTTATTTTTTTATCTTGAGATGCTGCTATTGCAGCAGACAAACCTGCACCTCCAGCACCTATTATTAGTACATCAAATTGCAATCTTCTAATTCCTGATATATCAAGCATAATTATATTCCCCAAGTATTTATATCATTAATTACTCCCATTGATACAAGTCTAACATATACGTCAGCAAACCCTACCCATACTAGACTTAACCAAGCAAATAATTGATGCCTTCTATTTAAAATTGTAACTATCTTCCAACTGTTATGATTCACTTTATCTTTATATAGACTGCAAGAATAACAATCTAAATTTCCTCCCACGAGATGTCTTATAGAATGGCATCCAAAAGTATAACATCCTAGAAGAATGGGATTTATAGTTAATACTATAGTCCCAACACCTATACCGAATTTTCCATCATTAAAGAATGAAAGGAATGCATCATAACTTAATATAAAGATAAATATTACTGCAAAGTACATAGCATACCTATGAATATTCTGAACAAGTAGTAATCCTGTTTCCCCGTCATAACTCTTTCCAGAACTAAAAGCATTAATATTTCCATTAGTAAGTGTAGAAATTTTTGAAGGAATTCCTTTAATAGGTTGAACAGCACAAGCTGGTGGATTTAAGGAAAATGCTCTATAATATGCCTTTCTATAATAGTAACATGTAAATCTGAAAGACAAAGGAAATATAAGAATCAACCACGCTGGGGATTGTCCAGGAAGCCAACTAAGCCATTCAGGCCAAGAGCCTAATAAGGAATGATTCATTGGCGGCACTCCAGGCTTTGAAACATCGATATAAACGGAAGGAGAGTAGAATGGAGAAAGATATCCTCCAAAACCTTCATTACCCCCGCTCCACCAAAAGTATTCTCCTTGCCATGCAGCCCATGTAGAATACACTATAAAAATAAGTAATCCAAGAAGTACTAAGAGAGGAGATATCCACCATTTATCATCTATTAATTCATTTGTTATTAAGTCTTTTTTTAACATCTGTCCTTATAGTTGCACAAATATACATCCCAAAACTTTGAAACAAAAAATTATTACCCATAAAATGAGAAAACATATTAAAAAGTGATTCGTTAAAAATAGAAGTTATATGAATTAAAAAATATTGCAGCAAAAACCCATTAAAAAAACGGCAATATCTGCCATTTTTTTTCTAAAGGATTAATAGGGTCATTACTGAATAAATTATTAGAAAAGTCATTATTGGATATAGAATCGTAATATAGATCCTTAAAGGTTTGAACTCTCTCCTTTAGAATATTGTTTTTCTCTATATAGTTAGGATCAGTTGGCTTAATGGGTAATCTAAGTAGATTATTATGCCAATCTTCATCCCAATCACTAAGCCTACATTTAACACCCGTACTTTTTTTGATAATTCTTGGTTTAGCATTAGGGAAATTATTCCACTTGTGATCCCTGTGATAATAACGGATACATACCATTAACTCATCAGTATCAGAATACTGATCCTTTGGCTTTCTGTAATTCAGAGAATATGTTAATTTATTTCTCATTTACTTGTTATTAACGTGTTACAATAATATAACAAATATACTAAAAGTGTATATTATATGAAATTTTTGTTAAAAAATTTGTAACACGTACATTTTCCCATATATATATATACTATTAGAGAATATTTTGTAACACATACTTCATAATTATAAAATTTAATGTGTTACAAATTATTATAATAATGAAAAATAGTAATAATACAGAAATCAAATGAAATTCCTGTGCTGTATATATAAGTAGAAACCTTAATAGATTGAATTTTCAAATTTATGTATAGTAACGGTTTAGGCTGTCAGGCATAAATTCAACATATTTATTTTAAAGTTGTTACATTTATAAAGAAATATAATCAAATGAAATACGACAAAATAAAATCAGAGCTTTTTATAAAGAATAGGAAAAACTTCATGAAAAATATGGCGGGTAAAAGCATTGCCTTTTTTAATTCTAATGATATATACCCTATAAGTGCTGACTCTACCCTTGCCTTTGAACAGCATAGAGATATATTTTATTTGTCTGGTGTTGATCAAGAAGAAAGCATCTTGGTATTATGCCCAAATGCTGCTGATGAAAAACATAGAGAAATTTTATTTTTAAAAGAAACAAATGAGCATATAGCCGTTTGGGAAGGGCCTAAACTAACAAAACAACAAGCCTTTGAAACAAGTGGTGTCAGAACAGTCTATTGGTTAAAAGATTCTGATAAAATAATTGCAGAACTAGTTGATCAGTGTAATACAATTTATTATAATCACAATGAACATTATAGGGCAAAAGTAGAAACTGAAACAAGAGAAGAACGCTTTAATAAATGGCTTAAAAAAACATATCCACATAAAAAATCTGAAAGAAGTAATCCATTTCTACAAAGACTAAGATCGGTGAAAGATCCAATTGAAATTGATCTAATACAAAAGGCCTGTAATATTACTAACAAAGGATTTAGAAGAATATTAAATTTTGTAAAACCAGGGGTATGGGAATATGAGATTGAAGCAGAATTTATTCATGAATTTTTAAATAATCGCTCTAAAAGATTTGCTTACACTCCAATTATTGCATCTGGTCAAAATGCAAATATTCTACATTACAACGAGAATAATAAGAAGTGCAAAGATGGAGAATTAATTCTTTTGGATGTAGGTGCTGAATATGCAAATTACTCCAGTGATATGACAAGAACTATTCCAGTGTCTGGAAGGTTCACTCATAGACAAAAAGATATTTATAATGCAGTATTAAAGGTGAAAAATGAAGCCACAAAAATGTTAGTTCCTGGAGCAGATTGGGAGCAATATCATTTGGAAGTGGGAAAATTAATGACCTCTGAATTACTGACCTTAGGTCTACTAGACAAAAAGGATATTCAAAATGAAACAAAACAGAAACCTGCCTATAAAAAATACTTTATGCACGGTACATCACATCATATGGGCTTAGACACTCATGACTATGGACTGTTAGACGAGCCTATGCAAGCAAATATGGTTTTTACTGTTGAACCTGGGATTTATCTGCCCGATGAAGGTTTTGGAATTCGACTAGAAGACGATGTGGTAATTCAACAAACAGGAGACCCTCTCAATCTAATGAAAGACATTCCTGTTGAAATTGAAGAAATTGAAGAATTAATGAATAATTAATTTTTAGCTCCCCAACCTCTAGCTTTTAATTCAACAGATGATTCATCCCTTAAAATCAAATTACAGCCTGCTTTTTCTTCTTTTATATATCCAATGACAGTTAAATTTGGATTTGCCTTAATTTTCGGATAATCCTTTTGTGATATGGTCATAAGTAATTCATAGTCTTCTCCACCGTTTAAGGCAATTGTAGTAGAATCAATTTTAAACTCTTCACAAGTTGAAATTAACTGGGGATCCATGGGTATTTTATTTTCATACAAGTCACAACCGACCTTACTTTGTTTACAGATATGTAATAGTTCGGAAGATAAACCATCACTAATATCAATCATTGAAGTTGGTTTTACTTTTAAATCGGACAAAAGACGTATAATATCCTTTCTCGCTTCAGGTTTCAGTTGTCTTTCCATCAGATAAGTATATTGATCCAAATCTGGCTGATTTTTTGGGTTTACTTTAAATACCTCTTTTTCTCTCTCCAAAACCTTCAAGCCCATAAATGCTGCTCCAATATCTCCAGTAACAACGATTAAATCATTGGCTTTTGCTCCATTTCTGTAAACTATATCAGATAAATTTGCCTCCCCAATAGCTGTTACAGAGATAGTAAGTCCTGAAACAGAAGAGGCTGTATCGCCTCCTATTAGGTCTAAATCATATTTTTTAGTAGCCAATTGAATCCCAGAGTATAATTCTTCAATTGCTTCAAGGGGGAACCTGTTAGAGATGGCAACAGAAACTGTGATATGTTTTGCATTGGCGTTCATGGCATATATATCAGAGATATTAACCATTACTGCTTTATATCCAAGGTGTTTTAAGGGCATATAGCTTAAATCAAAATGAACCCCTTCAATCAAGAAATCAGTAGATATTACTACCTTTTTAGACTTATAATCTAGTACAGCAGCATCATCCCCTATAGATGTTATGGTAGATTTATGCCTTATCTTCAAGTCTTTTGTAAGAATATCTATAAGATTAAACTCCCCAATATCCTCTAATTTTGTTGAACTTTTTTCCTTATTTTCTAACATGGGCTCAAATTTACATTCTTTTTACTTAAAACATAGTTAATTATATGAGTAATAATCCTAAAAATGTTAAAAAAATATAGTTTAGTTGTATCTTTGTAGTCTAGTAAATTTTAATAGTGTGATTAGTATAACAAACATTGCCCGCAATCAGGTAATAAAATTAATGAAACAAGATGGCTATAGCCATGACGCTGACTTTGTAAGAGTTGGTGTAAACAGTGGTGGATGTTCAGGACTTTCATATGAATTAAAATTTGATAATAAGACAGGTGATGATGATAAAGTTTTTATGGATAATGAGATAAAAATAATTGTCGATAAAAAAAGTTTATTATACCTGGCAGGAACAACGCTAGAATATTCTGGAGGATTAAATGGCAAAGGATTTATTTTTGTAAATCCAAATGCTAATAGAACGTGTGGATGTGGAGAAAGTTTTTCTTTATAATAAAATACTATGAGTAAGTATACAGAAGATGATTTAAAGAAAGAATTAGAAACCAAACAATACGAGTATGGTTTTTATACAGATATAGAATCTGACACGCTTCCCGTTGGGTTAAATGAAGAAGTCGTCATAGCAATATCCAAGAAAAAAGAAGAGCCATCTTGGATGACTGACTGGAGATTAGATGCCTTTAAAATTTGGAAACAGATGAAGGAGCCTAACTGGGCTAATGTTAAATATAAAAAGCCTGATTTTCAAAAGATTTCATATTACTCCGCTCCATCAAATAAACCAAAATATAATAGTCTAGACGAGGTTGATCCTGAATTACTTGCAACATTTAAAAAGCTAGGTATTTCTGTAGATGAGCAAAAGAAATTATCAGGAGTTGCTATGGACGTAGTTATCGATTCTGTTTCAGTTGCCACAACCTTTAAGGATACATTAAATGAAAGAGGGATAATATTCTGCTCTATTAATGAGGCAATAAAAACTCATCCTGAACTAGTAAAAAAATATATTGGATCCATTGTTCCAAAGACAGATAATTTTTATGCTGCCTTAAACTCAGCTGTATTTAGTGATGGTTCATTTTGTTATATTCCTAAAGGTGTAAAATGCCCAATGGAACTCTCAACATATTTTAGAATTAATGAAGCGGGAACAGGACAGTTTGAAAGAACATTGGTAGTGGCTGATAAAGGTAGTTTTGTAAGCTACCTAGAGGGATGCTCTGCGCCAAGTAGAGATGAAAATCAGTTGCATGCAGCGGTAGTTGAACTAATTGCACTAGATGATGCAGAGATAAAATATAGCACTGTTCAAAATTGGTATCCTGGGGATTCTAAAGGAAATGGAGGAGTTTATAATTTTGTTACTAAAAGAGGCTTATGTGAGAAAAATGCCAAAATCTCATGGACGCAAGTTGAAACCGGTAGCGCTGTTACATGGAAATACCCTTCATGCATCCTTAAAGGAGATAATGCAGTTGGAGAATTCTACTCAATAGCTGTCACGAATAACTTCCAGCAAGCTGACACTGGTACAAAAATGATTCATTTAGGAAACAATACTAAATCTACAATTATTTCAAAAGGAATTTCTGCAGGAAAATCTCAAAATAGCTATAGGGGATTAGTACATATAAGCCCAAGGGCAAATAATGCCAGAAATTTCTCTCAGTGTGATAGCTTATTAATTGGAAATAAGTGCGGTGCACATACATTTCCATATATAGAAACTAAAAATAAATCTGCCCAAGTTGAACATGAGGCTACAACTAGTAAAATAGGTGAAGACCAAATTTTTTACTGCAACCAAAGAGGAATTGAAACAGAGAAAGCTATTGCACTAATAATAAATGGCTTTAGCAGAGAGGTGTTAAATAAATTGCCTATGGAATTTGCTGTTGAGGCTCAAAAGCTTCTCGAAATTAGTTTAGAAGGTTCCGTTGGATAATTTTAAAAAAAAAATATGCTTAAAATAAATAATTTACATGCACAGATTGAAGATAAAAAAATCCTAAATGGGATTAATCTTAATATAAAAGCAGGAGAAGTTCATGCAATAATGGGCCCTAATGGTTCTGGTAAAAGCACATTGGCTTCAGTAATTGCAGGAAAAGAAGATTATGAAATCACTAAAGGGGAAATGCTCTTTAATGATGATTCTATTGATGAGCTATCTGCTGAGGAAAGAGCTCATAAAGGTATATTTATGTCATTTCAATATCCAATTGAAATTCCTGGGGTAACAATAACCAATTTTATTAAAACTGCAATTAATGAAACACGTAAGGCAAGAGGAGAAAAAGACATGCCGGCAGGTCAAATGTTAAAACTATTAAGAGAAAAATGCAGCATGCTGGGAATAGACAGAAAATTTTTATCAAGATCAATAAATGATGGATTTTCTGGTGGAGAGAAAAAGAGAAATGAAATATTTCAAATGGCAATGCTAGAGCCAACTTTATCAATTCTGGATGAAACGGATTCAGGACTTGATATTGATGCGCTTAAAATTGTTGCCAGTGGAGTAAATAAGTTAAAGAAAAAAGATAATGCTGTAGTGATAATTACCCATTACCAAAGATTGCTTGATTATATTATTCCTGACTATGTACATATATTGTTTGATGGAAAAATAGTTAAGTCTGGCAAAAAAGATCTTGCAGTAGAACTAGAAAAGAGGGGATACGATTGGATTAAAGAAGAGATTAATAATTAAAGATAATGATTGATTTAAAAGAAAAATTACTTTCATCATTTATAGCTTTTGAGAATCAAACTAATATTGATAGTTACGTTCATGAGGTTAGGTCTGAGGCTATAAAACAATTTGAATCAATTGGCTTCCCTGATAAAAAATTAGAGAACTGGAAGTACACTTCTTTAAAGAATCTTTTAAATACTGATTATACTGTATTGCCAGAAATAAATAACGTATTAGAGTTTAAGAATATTAAAAAATATCTTATTGATGATATCGATTCTTATAAGGTAATTTTTGTAGATGGAAAGTACTGTTCTCACCTTTCAGAAACAACACATGAGGGAATGGATATCTGTATTTTATCCGCTGCATTAACTCAATCAAAATATGAACTTATTATTGAAAATTATTTTAATAAAATAGCTCTTAAAGATGGCATTACCTCTTTAAATACAGCCTTCTCAAATGAAGGGGTTTTCATTCATATTCCAAAAAATAAGTTTGTAGAAAAACCCATACAAATAATACATTTTTCAACTGGCAATGAATCCTCGCTTATGTTTCAGCCTAGAAATATGATTGTCGTAGATGAAAATTCACAAGTACAAATTATTGAAAGGCATCAAAGCTTAAGCAAAAATAAAGTTTTCACCAATAGTGTTACTGAGATTTATGCAGATAAAAAATCTATAATTGATTATTATAAAATTCAAAATGATAATTTACAAGCATCACTTATTGACAATACCTATGTAAACCAGCAACGCAATAGTTCCTTTTCAATGCATACATTTTCATTTGGAAATGAATTGGTAAGAAATAATTTAAATATTTCACAAAACGATGAGTTTATTGAAACCACTATAAAAGGGATTACAATTATTGGTGACAATCAACATGTAGATCATAACACCCTTATTCAACATAATAAACCAAACTGCAATAGTCATCAAGATTATAAAGGCATCTATGATAATAAATCAACTGGAGTGTTTAACGGACAAATTGTTGTAAATAAACAAGCTCAAAAGACAAATGCTTTCCAATCAAACAATAATATTCTACTCTCTAACAAGGCAACTATAAATGCAAAGCCTCAGCTTGAAATATATGCAGATGATGTTAAATGCTCGCATGGATGTACAGTGGGTCAACTAGATAAAAATGCATTATTTTATTTAAAATCAAGAGGAATTCCAGAAAAAGAGGCAACTGCACTTTTAATGTATGGTTTTGCAAATAACATATTAAAGAGCGTAAAAATTCCTGAAATTAAAACCCGAATAACTAATATCATTGCCAATAAATTAGGAGTAAAGATTGGTTTCAATTTATAAATGAAAAATACAACTGGATTTAATATAGCATCAATTCGTGAGGATTTTCCAATACTTAGATCAAAAGTAAATGGGAAACAGCTAGTATATTTTGATAATGCTGCCACCACTCAAACTCCAAAAGTTGTAATAGATGCAATAGTTTCATACTACTCAACTCTTAATGCCAATATTCATAGAGGTGTTCATTCCTTAAGTCAAAAAGCAACTGAAGCTTATGAGGGTGCAAGAAAAAAAATTCAAAAACATCTTAATGCAAAAAACTCAAGTGAGATCATTTTTACTTCAGGCAGCACCCACAGTATTAATTTAGTTGCAAATGGATTTATTGATTTATTAAAATCAGGAGATGAAATTATTGTTTCATATCTCGAGCATCATAGCAATATTGTTCCATGGCAAATGCTATGCGAAAAAACTGATGCAATAATGAAAGTTATTCCAATGAATCAGGATGGGGAATTAATTTTTTCAGAATATGAAAAATTGCTGTCTAATAAAACTAGAGTTGTATTTGTAAACCACGTTTCTAATGCTCTTGGCACAATAAACCCAGTAAAAGAAATTATCAGTAAAGCACATGAATTTGGAGCAGCAGTTTTAATTGATGGTGCACAGGCACTTCCTCATTTTGAAGTAGATGTCAAAGATTTAGATGTTGATTTTTATGTTGGATCAGCTCATAAATTCTATGGACCAACTGGAGTTGGAATTCTATATGGAAAAGAAAAATGGCTAAATAAACTTCCTCCCTACCAAGGTGGTGGAGAAATGATTGATGAGGTAACATTTGAAAAAACTACCTATGCTAAACTTCCAAATAAATTTGAAGCAGGGACTCCCAACATATCAGGAGTGATTGCTTCTGGCATAGCCATAGATTATATAAATAATATTGGACTGAAAACAATATTAAAATATGAGAACGCATTACTTAAATATGCCACTGAAAAACTCCTTGAAATTGATGGAATAAAAATATATGGGAACACTGATAATAAAACTTCTGTTATTTCTTTTAATCTAGGAAATATTCATCATTATGATATTGGCTCTATAATTGATAATGAAGGTATCGCTGTTAGAACTGGTCATCATTGTGCTCAGCCTATAATGGATTATTATAAAATCCCTGGAACTATTAGATTATCGCTAAGTTTCTATAACACCAAAGAAGAAATTGATTCTTTAATTAGTGCAATAATACTGGCTAAAAAAATGCTTTCATAAATTTTTATAAAAAAATAAATTGACAATAGATCAAATACAAAACGAAATTATTTCAGAGTTTGACATGTTTAATGATTGGACTGAAAAGTATGAATATATTATTGACCTTGGGAAAAGTTTGCCAGTCATAAATGATGCATTTAAAACTTCAGATAACACAATTAAAGGATGTCAAAGCAAAGTATGGCTTTATGCAGAATATATTAATAATAAACTTATATTTACAGCTGACAGCGATGCTATAATTACAAAAGGAATTGTAGCTATCTTGATTAGGGTTTTTTCAAATCAATCCCCTAAAGATATAGTTGATGCTAAAACAGATTTTATTGAAAAAATTGGATTAAAGCAGCATCTATCTCAAACAAGAGCAAATGGATTATCAAGCATGATAAAACAAATTAAGTTATATGCTGTTGGTTATTTAAATAAATAAAAATGAGTGAAGAAGTATTTAATTCAAATGCAATAGGAGATAAAATAATAAGTGTTATAAAAACAATTTATGATCCAGAAATTCCTGTTAATATTTATGAGCTTGGATTAATTTATGATGTAATGGTAAACGAAAATTTTGATGTCAAAATATTAATGACATTAACTACTCCAAATTGTCCAGTAGCAGAGACTCTACCTGTTGATGTAGAAAATAAAGTAAAAACTATAAAAGGGATTAAAAGTGCAGAAGTTGAAATAACCTTTGATCCTCCATGGACACAGGATCTTATGAGCGAAGAAGCAAAACTTGAATTAGGAATCTTATAGACTTGAGACTATAATGTCCAAAGAAATCATTAATAGAGTAGAAAACAGTAAGCTAATTTCAATTGATCTTGGAGACTATTATTTGCCTGGAAAAAGACATGAACTTGATATAAAAGACTGGCTAATTGACGGCCTATATCTAAAGGAAAAAGAATTTAGAACAGCTGTAAAAAATCATAATTGGATTCAGTACAAAGATACTTTTGTTGCAATAAATTGTACAAGTCAAGCCATCATCCCGCCATGGGCATATATGTTAATTTCTACACAACTATCAAATAATGCCAAAAAAACTGTTATTGGAAATTTAAATGATTTAGAGAGAGAAAATTTTGAAGATCAAATTGAAAAAATAAACCTATCTCTTTACCAAGATAAGTCAGTTGTTATTAAAGGATGTTCAAATAATAAAGTGCCTATCTCAACATATTATAATCTATGTTCTAAGCTCCTTCCTGTAGCTAAGAGTATAATGTATGGTGAGGCATGCTCTTCAGTCCCAGTATTTAAAAAAAGATCCTAGCTGATTTCAGGATACAGAAAGTCATTATAAGGAAATCTTGTTATATGAATTTTTCTCACCTCATTATAAAGACAGCCTTTTAATTCTTCTATGTTAGTTTTATTTATTGCAGAAATAAATTTTACCTTATCACCAAGCTTATTCATCCATGTATGCTCCCATTCTTGTATAGAAAAATTACTCTTATTTCTTTCTACTATTAAATCATCCTTGTCATAATTGACAGGCTCATAATTATCTATTTTATTAAAGACCATTATAGATGGCTTTCCTAAGGATTTTATTTCATCTAATGTCTTTTCAACAGCCTCAATATGCTCTTCAAAATTAGAATGAGAAATATCAACCACGTGTAAAAGCAGGTCTGCCTCTCTTACTTCATCAAGAGTGCTTTTAAAAGATTCAATTAATTGTGTTGGAAGTTTTCTAATAAACCCAACCGTATCGCTTAATAGAAAAGGAAGATTCCTTATTACAATTTTTCTTACAGTGGTGTCCAAAGTAGCAAATAATTTATCTTCTGCAAAAACCTTGGATTTACTCAATAAATTCATAATTGTAGATTTCCCTACGTTTGTATATCCTACAATAGCTACTCTAATTAACTTACCTCTATTTCCTCTTTGCACATGCATCTGCTTGTCTATCGATTTAATTTTTTCTTTTAAAAGAGATATTTTATCACGCACAATTCTTCTGTCAGTTTCTATTTCAGTTTCTCCAGGACCTCTCATTCCAATCCCTCCCTTCTGTCTTTCTAAATGCGTCCACATTCCTTTTAATCTAGGTAAAAGATACTGGCACTGAGCCAGCTCAACTTGTGTTTTTGCATAACTAGTAGCAGCGCGTTGGGCAAAAATATCCAATATCAAATTAGTTCGATCAAGAACCTTGCAATTAAAAATTTTACTAATATTTCTCTCTTGAGTTGGAGATAATTCATCATCAAAAATTACTGTGCTAATATCATTAGCTAGAATAAATTCTTTAATTTCTGAAATTTTCCCGCTTCCAATAAAAGTCTTTGGGTTAGGCATGTTCATCTTCTGTACAAACCTTTTTACTACTTTTCCTCCTGCTGTTATTGTTAAAAAATCTAATTCATCCAAATAATCTTTTGATTTTTCAACTCCTTGAGCTTGTGTAACTATGCCAACTAAAACCGTGTTTTCCAAATTCTATTTTTACTTTAATTATTAGAGCTTACAAATATACAAATCCAAAAAAATTGATTATATAAAAATATACTCAAAAGTATGATGATTTTAATTTTGCATTTGTATATTTAGTTAAATTAGATATTTCCTTTTATATATTTATTTATTCATGAGAAAGATATTTTTATTTTTATTATTTTTTTTCATTTTCATAGTAACTACCAAGGCCCAAGAAAATACAACAGTTGATTGTAGTGGTGGCCCTATTACTACTACATTCTGCTACGACACGGGATTAGATAACTCCTATTCCTTTGTTAGTAATGATGGCAGTCCATTAAATCTAACTATTGACTCTGGAGAAGTTGAACAAGGATGGGATGAG
>JABHWD010000015.1 GCA_018657955.1 Flavobacteriaceae bacterium
TTGTATGGGGACATCATATGTTTATAACGGGGATGAATCCATTTTTAGGCTCAGTATTTACCTTTACTACATTATTAATTGCCATACCTTCAGCTGTAAAAGCTTTCAACTATATTGCTACATTATGGAAGGCAAACATTCAATTTAATCCTGCAATGTTATTTGCAATAGCTTTCGTTTCTACCTTTATTACAGGAGGTTTAACAGGACTAATTCTAGGTGATAGTGCATTAGACATTAATGTTCATGATACGTATTTTGTCGTAGCACATTTTCATTTGGTGATGGGTATTTCAGCACTATATGGTATGCTTGCAGGAATTTATCATTGGTTCCCAAAACTATTTGGTAGAATGATGAATAAAAATCTTGGATATATTCATTTTTGGGTAACAGCTGTTTGTGCCTATGGCGTCTTTTTCCCAATGCACTTTATTGGCATGGCAGGATTACCAAGAAGATATTATACTAATTCAAATTTTCCATTATTTGATGATTTAGCTGATACAAATACTATAATTACAGTATTCGCAATAACAGGAGCTTTAATACAAATAGTTTTCTTATATAATTTCATTCATAGTATTTTCTATGGAAAAAAGGCTTCACAAAATCCTTGGAATTCTACAACTTTGGAATGGACTGCATCAATAAAGCATATTCACGGAAACTGGCAAGGAAAAATTCCTGAAGTTTATAGATGGCCCTATGACTATAGTAAGCCTGGATATAAGGAAGATTTTGTACCTCAGCATATTCCACTTAAAAAAGGTGAAGAAGAGTATTAGCTCTATATTAAGTTATTAATTTTAAAGCCTTTCTTTTTAGAAAGGCTTTTTCTTTATCTTTGTTTTATATGAATGAGAATTTAGATCCTTCCCAAATTAATATGTCTCCAGAGGAGAAGGAATTTGAGAATAATTTAAGACCTAATTCTTTTGATGAATTTAGTGGACAGGATCAAATTATTGAAAATTTGAAAATTTTTGTTCAAGCTTCCAATCAAAGAGGTGATGCATTAGACCACACATTATTTCATGGACCTCCAGGTCTTGGCAAAACAACTCTAGCGAATATACTAGCAAAAGAACTTAAAGTAACAGTAAAAATAACTTCCGGACCTGTTTTGGATAAGCCAGCTGATTTAGCAGGATTATTAACTAATCTTGAAGAGAGAGATGTTTTATTTATTGACGAGATTCATAGGTTAAGTCCAGTTGTTGAGGAATATTTGTATTCTGCAATGGAGGATTATAAAATTGATATTATGATAGAATCAGGTCCAAATGCAAGATCAGTAGAAATTAATTTAAATCCTTTTACACTAGTTGGAGCTACTACAAGATCAGGATTATTAACTGCTCCAATGCGGGCTAGATTTGGAATCAGTAATAGATTAGAATATTATTCTTCAGAGATTTTATCTACTATTGTTGAAAGAAGTGCAAAAATTCTAGATTTAAAAATTTCTATGGAAGCAGCTATTGAGATTGCAGGAAGAAGTAGAGGTACACCAAGAATTGCTAATTCATTATTACGAAGAGTTAGAGACTTTGCCCAAATTAAGGGGGACGGAACTATAGATATGTCTATAACTAAGAGTAGCTTAAAAGCTTTAAATGTTGATATTAATGGACTTGATGAAATGGATAATAAAATATTGACTACTATTATAGACAAATTTGCAGGGGGTCCTATAGGAATTACTACTCTCTCTACTGCAGTTAGTGAAAATTCTGAGACAATTGAAGAAGTCTATGAGCCTTTTCTGATTCAACAAGGTTTTATAATGAGAACTCCAAGAGGACGTCAAGCTACAGAGCTTGCATATAAACATTTAGGAAGAATACCTAAATCTGACCAGAAGGGATTATTCTAATTCCTAAATATTTTTTCAATAATTGAAAAATAAAAAACATTACACAGAATTAATTAAAAATGAAGCTAAGAGATTAGGATTTATTTCTTGTGGGGTAAGTAGGGCAGAATTTTTAGAAGATGAAGCTCCAAGATTAGAAAAATGGCTGAAAAACAACATGCATGGAGAAATGAAATATATGGAGAATTATTTTGAAAAGCGCCTTGATCCTTCAAAACTAGTTGACGATGCTAAAAGTGTAATTTCACTTTCATATAATTATTATCCTAAAGATTTACAAAATAAAGAAGCACCAAAAGTTTCCAAATATGCATATGGCATAGATTATCATTATGTAATAAAAGAAAAGTTAATTTTTTTTCTATCATTTATAAAAGATAAAATTGGCGATGTTAATGGAAGAGCTTTTGTTGATTCAGCACCAATCCTAGAAAAAGCATGGGCCTCTAAAAGCGGCATAGGTTGGGTTGGAAAAAATTCAAATTTAATTACTAAGCAGGTTGGGTCATTTTATTTTTTAGCGGAACTTATAATTGATTTAGAGCTCGATTATGATGGAATTGAGTCTGACCA
This sequence comes from Flavobacteriaceae bacterium, assembly GCA_018657955.1. Classification (GTDB taxonomy): domain Bacteria; phylum Bacteroidota; class Bacteroidia; order Flavobacteriales; family Flavobacteriaceae. The sequence continues at coordinate 2,453 of JABHWD010000015.1, forward strand.
TTGTGGGGAATGTACAGCATGTATAGATTCATGCCCAACACAGGCAATAGTTGAGCCATATGTAGTGGATGGAAGCAAATGTATTTCATATTTTACAATTGAATTAAAAGAAAACATACCCAATGAATTTAAAGCAAAATTTGAAGATTGGGTTTTTGGATGTGATATATGCCAGGATGTTTGCCCATGGAATAAATTCTCAAAACCTCATAAGGAACCTTTATTCCAGTCGACTCCTGAACTTATGAAAATGAGTAGAGAAGAATGGAATGAAATTACTGAAGAAACGTTCAATAAAATTTTCAAAAATTCAGCCGTTAAAAGAACCGGATATAAGGGATTAACGAGAAATTTAAATTTTATTAAATCCGCTTAGCACTTTAATTTCTTATTTAAGCATTATGGTGATAATTTTAGTAAATTAGATTCTTTAAATTCTTATTATGATAACTCATGTTAAAGGAAGATTAGTTGAGAAAGCTCCAACTAGTGTTGTAATTGAATGTAATGGAATAGGCTACTTAATAAATATTTCTTTAAATACATTCTCGCAAATTCCAGATAATGAAAATTTAAAATTATATACCCATCTTCAAATTAAGGAGGATTCTCATACGCTTTACGGATTCCATACAATAAAGGAACGAGAAATTTTCAGACTTTTAATATCTGTTAGTGGTATTGGTTCAAGTATAGCAAGGACTATGCTATCATCAATTTCTCCTGATCAAATAATTGAGGCAATATCAAGAGAAAACGTTTCATTAATACAATCTGTTAAAGGCATTGGATCAAAAACTGCTCAAAGAGTTATAATAGACCTGCGAGATAAGATTCTAAAAGTTTATGATTTAGATGAAGGATTTGCTTCTTCAAACAATACTAATAAAGAAGAAGCGTTATCTGCATTAGAAGTCTTAGGAATTAATAAAAAATCCTCTGTAAAACTGGTTAACAAAATTGTATTAGAAAACCCAGATATTTCAGCCGAAAGTATTATTAAAGAGACTTTAAATAAGTTGTAATAAAGGTTGAACACAATTACTTTTAATTTAATGAAAACAAGACTTTCAGGGCTGTTATTATTGTTTGTTTTTTATAATAGTTTTTTGATTGCTCAAGAAACACCTACTTCAACAATTCAGGATTCTACAGCTAATCAAGGAATTTCATTTGGTGAAATTAACTTACCAACTCCAAGTAGCTATATTGAAAATTATCAATACGACCCGATTAGCGACATGTATTATTATAACCTGAGTATTGGGAATTATAATATCAACTATCCAATTATTTTAAGTCCTGAAGAATATAAAAAATTAATTTTAGTTGAAGACTTAAAAGAATACTATAAATCAAAAATTGATGCTGCAGAAGGTAAGAAGGATGGTACAGAAGAGATGCAAAAAAATCTTATTCCTGAGATATATGTAAACTCTAAAATTTTTGAAAATATATTTGGGGGTAATACAATTGAGGTTGTCCCACAAGGATCTATAGAAGTTGATCTGGGGATGTTATTTACTAAACAAGATAATCCTTCTTTTTCTCCAAGAAATAGAAGTAATTTTACTTTTGATTTTGATCAACGAATTGGATTAAGCCTGCTTGGAAAGGTAGGGACGAGAGTTCAAGTAAATGCAAATTTTGACACTCAATCTACATTTGATTTTCAAAACTTATTAAAATTAGAATATGAGCCTACGGAGGATGATATAATACAGAAAATTGAGGTAGGGAATGTCAGTATGCCTCTTAATAGCTCGTTAATTTCAGGGGCACAGAGCTTATTTGGATTTAAAACTGAATTAAAGTTTGGTAGAACAAGAGTTACAGCCGTTTTTTCAGAACAAAAATCTGAATCAAGATCGGTAGTTTCTCAGGGAGGAGGAACTATTCAGGAATTTGAATTTAGAGCTTTAGATTACGATGAGAATAGACATTTTTTCTTAGGTCACTATTTTAAAGATAAATACGATGAAGCATTATTAAATTATCCTTTCATAAATTCTAATGTCCAAATTACTAGAAGTGAAGTTTGGGTTACCAACAGGAATAATCAAATAAACGATGTAAGAAATATAGTTGCTTTTCAGGATTTAGGAGAATCATCTTCTGTCTCTTCTGCTGTTAATATCTATGTAGGTCCATCTGCATATCCGGATAATAGTAATAATGGTTTTGATCCAACATCTATAGGAAGTGCTTTATCTCAGCTAACGAATGCTATTAGAGATATATCAACATTACAGACAGGGATTTTAGTTCCAAATGTTACAGAAGGATTTGGGTATGGAAAGCTAGAAAATGCAAGAAAACTAAGAGAGGGGATGGATTATAAAATTAATAATCAGTTAGGATATATTTCATTAAATCAAAAGTTAGAAAATGATGAGATATTAGCCGTTGCTTTTCAGTATACCGTTGGGGGTCAAGTATTTCAAGTTGGTGAATTTGCTAATGATGGTGTTCAAGCAACAGAGGTTTCAGTATCTGGATCAAATACTATTGTAAATTCAAATAATTTGGTATTGAAAATGTTAAAAAGCACTGTAAGTAGTATTGAAGAACCAATGTGGGATTTAATGATGAAAAATATATATAGCACAGGAGCTTTTCAATTAGAAAGAGAAGATTTTAAATTAAATATTTTTTACAATGAATCTTCTGCATTAAATTATATTCGCCCAGTTGAATCAACTCCATTTCCAGATCCTCAGCCGGGCGAACAACAATTAAATGAAATGCCTTTATTGAATTTATTTAATTTCGACAGATTAAATTTCAATAATGATCCACAACTCTCCGGTGATGGTTTTTTTGATTTTGTTCCTGGAATTACAGTAATACAAGAAAATGGTAATATAGTTTTTACTAAGGCAGAGCCATTTGGTAAATATTTATTTGAAAGATTAAGATTGAATTCTGTAGAAAATTATGAAGGGGATCAGAATAATCAAAATGATTATAATTTGAATCAACAAAAATATGTTTATAGGTCGCTATATAAATCTACTAAGACTATTGCTCTTCAAGATTCAGAAAAGAATAAGTTTCAAATTACCGGAAGATATAAATCATCTTCCGGTGGTGGAATTCCAATTGGAGCCTACAATGTTCCAAGAGGATCAGTAACTGTTACTGCTGGAGGAAGAGTGTTAGTTGAAGGAGTTGATTATACTGTAAATTATCAGCTAGGAACAGTTCAAATATTAGATCCTTCTCTTCAGTCATCTAATACACCTATTAATGTTAGTGTTGAGAATAATGCAGTCTTTGGCCAACAAACTAAGAGATTTTCAGGATTCAATATTGAGCATCAGTTTAGTAAAAAACTTATTGCATCAACTACATTATTAAATTTAAACGAAAGACCTTTAACTCAGAAAGCAAATTATGGAACAGAGCCAATTAATAATACAATATTTGGTTTTGATGCAAACTTTTCTTCAGAAATGCCAATCTTGACAAGACTAGTTAATAAGTTACCAAATATAGAAACTGAAGCTGCATCAAATTTATCTGTTCGTGGTGAACTAGCATATTTAATTCCTGGAGCACCTAAAGGAAATAATTTTAATGGAGAAGCTACATCCTATATTGATGATTTTGAGGGCTCTCAGAATGTAATTGATTTAGTATCTCCTCAATCATGGTATTTATCAAGTAGGCCTAGAGAATTAGGAATGGTCTATAGTCAAGGCGATGAGGATAATAATGGAATACAAAATGGTTTTGATAGAGCATTATTGAACTGGTATACAATAGACCCTACTTTTTATAGTAGTCAAAGACCAAATGAAATAACTGACGAAGATATATCAAACTTATATACTAGAAGGATTTTTATAGATGAAATTTTTCCTCAAGTGGATTTAGTACAAGGACAGACAACAGTAATTAATTCTCTTGACTTAAATTTTTATCCTAATAGAAGAGGCCCATATAATATGGACAGTGAAGCCACAAATGGAGATTTGGATAGTCCAGAAAATAGTTGGGCAGGGATTACTAGATTAATTAATACTACAGATTTTGAGCAATCAAATGTAGAATATATTGAATTTTGGCTTATGGATCCATTTTTAAATGATTCTGAGAATAATGGAGGAAAATTAACTTTCAATCTTGGAAATATTTCAGAAGATGTAATAAAGGATGGGAGGAAACAATATGAGAATGGTCTTCCTGAGGATGGAGATATTAGCCTTTTACCACAGACAGTATGGGGGACAGTTGTTCCACAGAATCAATCTCTAATTTATTCTTTCTCTTCTTTAGGGCAAGAGCGAATAAATCAAGATATTGGATTGGATGGTTATGATGATCAAGAAGAAGCAATTTTCTTCCCAAGTTTTGCTGATCTTGAGGATCCGGCAATGGATAATTATAAATATTTCTTAAATCAGTCAGGAAATATTTTTGATAGATATAAAATGTATAATGGTCTAGATGGTAATTCTCCAGAAACCATTTCTGATACTGATAGAGGATCATCATCTCAACCAGATGTAGAAGATATCAATAGGGATAATACAATGAATACCATTGATAGCTATTTTGAATATGAATTAGAAATTACTCCAAATAGCTTAGCTGACATTAATAACCAATTTATTAAGGATAGAAAAGAGAAAAATGTTACGCTACCTAATGGAAATTCTGAATTAGTTAAATGGTATCAATTTAGAATCCCTGTAAATGAACCTACAAACGAAATAGGTGGAATTTCTGATTTTAGATCAATTAGATTTATTAGAATGTATCTAAATGATTTTTCAAGAAATACAATTTTTAGATTTGGATCACTTGATTTAGTAAGAAGTGATTGGAGAAAATATTTGTTAACATTAGATCAAGAGATAGACAATAACAATGATAGCACAGATTTTTCAACTGGCACTATTGGAATACAAGAAAACGAAGAAAGTTATGTCTCTCCTCCAGGGGTTGAACGTGAACAATTTAATAATAATAATACTATTGTTAGACAAAACGAACAATCATTGGTGTTAAATGTATGTGACCTAGAGCCGGAAGATTCAAGAGGAGTTTATAAAAACTTAAATGTTGATATGAGGCAATTTAAAAGAATGAGAATGTTTATTCATGCAGAAGATGGTTTATTACCTGGCTTAACAGATGGAGATGTAGTAGGATTTGTTAGAATAGGAAATGATTTATCCGAGAATTATTATCAAATAGAAGTCCCCCTTAAAAGATCATCTTCTGGCACTCTTAATCCTCAATCTGTTTGGCCAGTAGTAAATGAAATTAACCTACCAATAAGTGCTTTGGAGACTATTAAATCTCTTGCAATATTCAATGGAACTCTAGGAAGTCAAAATGCTACTTTTTATAATGTGATAAATGACATAGTTGACGAGGAGTCAGTAGGTGAATTTTCAGAACATAATTTAGGACAGCATAGAGTAGCTATAAAAGGAAATCCAAATTTTGGAGATATTAGGGCTCTAATGGTGGGAGTTAAGAACCCTAGACAGGACAACATGAATGTCTGTGCTGAGGTATGGTTTAATGAATTAAGATTATCTGATATGGATAATAAAGGTGGTTGGGCGGCTATATTATCTTTAGACTCTAATATTGCTGATTTCATGACTATTAGCGCAACTGCACGACAAAGTACAAATGGGTTTGGATCTATTGAACAAGGGCCTAGCGAAAGAGATAAAATTGATAAGAAGCAATATGATTTAGTCTCTAATATAAACGTTGGTCAATTATTCCCTAAAAAATGGGGGTTAAATATTCCATTTAATTATGGTCTAGGAGAAGAGCTAATAACTCCTGAATATGACCAGCAGTATAGAGATATTAAATTAAATTCTAGATTAGATACTGCAGAAACCCAAGAGGAAAAAAATAATATTTTACAACAATCTGAAGATTATACTAAAAGAAAGAGCATTAATTTAATAGGGGTAAGTAAACAAAGAACAGGTGATAGTAGCCCAAGGTTTTATAACATAGAAAATCTCACTTTCAATTACTCCTATAATCAGGTTGAGCATAGGGACTATGAAATTGAAAGCATGTTAGATCAAAATATTCGAGCAGGAGCTAGTTATAATTTTAATTTTAATTCCCTAAAATTAGAGCCATTTAAAAATAATGACTCTTTATTTACAGGAAAATATTTTAAGATTTTAAAAGATTTTAATTTAAATCTTCTTCCTTCAAATTTATCTATTAATACAGATTTCATTAGACAATTTAATAAACAAAAATTTAGAGATATTGATTTAGCAGAAGGTAATATTGCTATGCAAGAACTCTTTAGAAGAAATTATACTTTTGATTTTCAGTATAGCTTTACCTATCCAATTTCAGATGGATTAAATATTAATTACTCTGCTGCGAATAATAATATTGTTAGAAATTATTTCATTGATGATATAATTAATGGTAGCCAGGACCCTAGCTTAGATGTATGGAACAATTTTTTTGATATAGGAGATCCTAATCGACAAACCCAGCAACTTGCGGTTAATTATCAATTGCCAATTGATAAAATACCAACATTTAGTTTTATTAGAGCTATGTATTCATATACTGGAGATTTTCAATGGCAAAAAGGATCTGACCTTTTTGGGAACTTATCTCTTAATGGTCAGGTTTATGATTTAGGAAATACCATTTCAAATGCGAACACCCATAATTTTAATGGCGTATTAGATATGTCAAAATTCTATAAATATATAGGTCTTACTAAAAATAATTCTGCAGGCACTAAATCGGGGCCAGGGTTTGGTGGGGATACAAACCCAAAAAATAATAAAACTAAGAAAAAGAAAAAGAGATCTCCTTTTGTTAACTCATTAATTGAATTGCTAACTGCTGTTAAGAGAATTCAATTTAATTATGCTGAAAATAATGGAACTTTTCTTCCAGGATATTTGCAGACACCTGATTTTATAGGCTCTTTTAAACCAACATTTGGTTATGTTTTTGGAAGCCAACGAGATATAAGATATTTAGCAGCTAGAAATGGATGGCTAACAGTATTCCCAGAATTCAATCAGCAATACTCAGAAGTAACAAATAAAAACTTAAATTTTTCTGCTAATATAGCACCAATTAGAGATTTAAGAATTGATTTAACTGGAGGAAGAACTTATTCAAGAAATATTACTGAAAATTTTAATACAATTGACAGTAATGATGATGGACTAAGTGATGACTATAATTTACTTATTAGAAATACTTTAGGAAACTTTAATATCTCTACTATGCTTATAAAAACAGCATTTTCAAATAGTGATGAAAATAATTCTGAGGCATTTGATGCTTTCAGGAATCATCGATTAATTATTGCAAGACGTCTAGCTCTTAATGCAGGAATTGATTTTAATAATCCAAACAATTTTGAGGATGGTGATTTAAATAGTTTCCCGCTTGGATATGGTAGAACTAATCAGTCAGTCTTATTACCAGCTTTTCTATCAGCATATTCTGGAGCTGATCCAAATAAAGTTAGTTTAGGGGCTTTTCGTGATATTCCTATACCAAACTGGACATTAAGATATACTGGGTTTATGAGGCTAAAATGGTTTAAAAAGAACTTTAAAAGATTTTCTATAACACATGGATATAATTCAACTTATACTATAAATCAGTTTAGATCTAATTTAGATTATCAACCAGGGAATCCAGAATTAGATTTCCTCTCTCAAGATCCCGAAGTATTTGATCAATCAAATAATTATAAAAATGAAATTCTTTATAGCAATATTAATTTAATGGAGCAGTTTAGTCCATTATTTAAATTAGATATGGAAATGAAAAATTCTTTTAAAGTTTTGGCAGAGATAAGAAAGGACAGATTATTGTCTTTAAGTTTTGACAATAATTTATTGACAGAGATTCAAGGAAATGAATATATTATTGGATTGGGCTATAGAATTAAAGATCTTCAAATTAGGTCAAGATTAGCTGGATCAAGACAATTAATAAAAAGTGATTTAGTGATGAAAGCAGATTTTTCTATTAGGAATAATAAAACTATTATTAGATATTTGGATTTGGATAATAATCAAGTAACCTCTGGTCAAACAATATTAAACTTAAAATATTCTGCGGATTATGCTTTTAGTAAAAATTTAACTGGGATTTTTTATTTTGATTATTCTTTCTCAGATTACGCCATTTCAACAGCATTTCCGCAAACAACTATTAGATCAGGATTTACAATGAGATATAATTTTGGGAATTAAATGAAATAAAAATGGAAACACCTTTAAATTTAAAATACACAAAAGATCATGAATGGATTTCGATAGATGAAAAAATTGCAACAGTAGGTATTACAGATTTTGCGCAGAGAGAATTAGGCGATATAGTTTATGTAGAAGTAGAAACTGTTGGTGAATCTTTAAATGCTGATGATATTTTTGGTGCAGTTGAAGCTGTTAAGACAGTATCAGATTTATTTCTTCCAATTGCGGGAAAAATAATTGAATTTAATGAGTCTTTAGACAACAATCCGGAGGATATAAACAATGATCCCTATGGAAAGGGATGGGTAGTTAAGGTAGAGATTGATGACACAAACGAAGTAAACAATTTACTCTCAGCTCAGCAATATAAAGAACTTATTGGTGCAGATTAAAACGAATTTATTACTTGCATTTTTTTATTCAATTTTTATATTGTTTATCTCTTTAATAAAGATTGAATCACAGATAGATATAGATGTTTTATATTTAGATAAATTAGTCCATACAACAATTTATTTTTTTTTCTGTCTTATTTGGTATGTCCCATTTAAGGATATATTTAAAAATAAAACCTTAATATATCTTTTTATATTCTCAATATTGTTTGGAGTTTTTATAGAATTTTTACAAGAAAAGACAGTACACTACAGAAGCGCTGAATTACTTGATATTTGGTTCAATGTTCTAGGGACAATAATTGGCTGTGGTTTTTTGTTGTTAAAAAACAGTATTAAAAAATCATAATCTCTTGTTTTTTATTTAAATAATTGGTTATTTTACTCTTCAACTAAGTAATAATGCAGATCAAAAAAAATCCAAGTGCTGATGTAGGAAGAAATAGCTCATTATATTTTGCTATAGGGCTAGCTTTTACGGTATTCCTATCCTATGGAGCTATAAACTACAAGGTTTATGATAAATCTGATTTAGATTTGGACAGGGTTAGTATGGATGCGTTAGACGAGGAGGAGGTCCCAGTTACTGAACAAGTAGTTCCACCTCCGCCACCCCCGCCACCTCCACCTGCTCCTGAAGTTATTGAGATAGTCGAAGATGAAGAAGAAGTTGAGGAAACTGTTATTGAGTCAACTGAAACGGATCAAGAAGAGGAAATAGATATCGAGGACATTGAAGTTGATGAGTATGAAGATGTTGAGGTGCCTTTTGCAGTAATTGAAAATGTTCCAGTTTTCCCTGGATGTGACAAAGGAAATAATGAAACAAAAAGGAAATGTATGTCTGAGAAAATTGCCAAATTTGTTCAAAGGAAATTCAATACTGAATTGGCAGGAGATCTTGGCCTAACCGGAAGACAAAGGATTAGTGTTATTTTCAAAATTAACACCGCAGGAATTGTTGTAGGAGTGAGAGCTAGAGCTCCACATCCAAGGTTAGAAAAAGAAGCTGTAAGAGTTATCAATCTATTGCCAAAAATGCTGCCAGGAAGACAAAGAGGAAGAGCGGTAACTGTTCCTTATTCATTGCCAATAATTTTCCAAGTTCAGGATTAGAAAAATTCATCTACTTTACCCTTTTTTAATTTGTCTAATTAGATATTAGACTTATATTTGAATTTCAAAATTTTTATCTTTTGTAATAAAAAAATATGAGTATAAAATCATTATTTGATTTAACAAAATTTAGACTTACCCTAAGTGTAGTTTTTTCATCATTTATTAGCTATATGTTGGGATTCAAGGAGTTTGATATTAAGGTTTTAATACTACTAATTTTAGGAGGTATTTTTGTTGTTTCTGCCTCAAACATTTACAATCAAATTATTGAAAGGGATTTAGATGCATTGATGAGTAGAACAAAAAACAGACCTCTTCCTACAAATAGAATATCTGTAAATATGGCATTAATTTTGGCGATATTCTTAACTATAACTGGTATTGCATTATTATATACAATTAATCCTAAGGTAGCATTGCTTGCAGCTATCTCTATCTTTTTATATGTAGCTGTTTATACACCACTTAAATTAATTACACCTTTGTCTGTTTTTGTTGGCGCTATTCCAGGGGCTTTGCCTTTTATGTTGGGATGGGTAGCTGCTACCGGAGAAATTGGCATTGAAGCTGTTATGTTATTTTTAATGCAATTTTTTTGGCAGTTTCCACATTTTTGGTCAATTGGCTGGATGCAAAACAAGGATTATGAAAAAGCTGGATTTAAGATGTTGCCTACAGGAAAAAAAGACAGATCTACAACATCACAAATATTATTTTATTCTATATGGGCTGTTCTTATGTCAATTGTTCCTGCATTTAATCTAACAGGAGATTTATTTTTAAGTATTTATGGTTTAATTTTGGTCCTAATGATAGGCCTAGGTTTAATCTACTATGCTGTAAAATTATTCATAAAAAGCACAGATTTAAACGCAAAAAAATTAATGTTAGCCAGCATTTCGTATTTAACTTTGATGCAGATTGTTTTACTTCTAGATAAATTTTTAAGATAGATGGGTAATACAGATAGAAATATAAATAAAAAAAACAAACGTGCTATCAAAATGATGGTATGGCTTGGAATAGCCTCTTTGTTTATGACTTTTGCAGGTTTTACTAGTGCTTTTATTGTTAGTAAATCTAGAGAGGACTGGATATTAAATTTCGATTTACCGACTGCTTTTAGTTTTAGTTTATTTATAATTATCACTAGTAGTTTAAGTTTAATTTTGGCAAGACGAGAATTATTAAAAAATAATTTTAGATCAACTACTATATATTTAACAATCACATTTGTCTTAGGAGTAATATTTATTATTAGTCAATTTATTGGGTTTAATGAAATTATTGAAAATGGTTATCATTTTACTGGACCAACAAGCACTATAACTACATCATTTATTTTTTTAATAGCATTTGTTCACCTTGTTCATGTAGCGGCAGGATTATTAGTGCTTCTATTTGTAATATATAGAAATATAAAAAGGAAATATTCAACAAATAATATCTTAGGATTTGAGTTAGCTTCGATATTTTGGCATTTTGTAGATATTTTATGGATTTACTTATTCTTATTTCTAGTTTTCTTCAAATAAAATATTTATTTTTGTAACGCTTAAAAACAATAGGAAATTATGAGTTCTGCAGTTAGTGTTTCATCAAAGGAGACAACATGGGGTGGAGGAAATAAGCCATTACGTACTTCCTATGGGAAGGCGATGATGTGGTTTTTCCTACTTTCAGATGGTTTAAGTTTTTCTGGATTTTTAGCAGCATATGGCTTTGCTAGATTCAGGTTTCTAGATTCTTGGCCTAAGGCAGATGAAGTTTTTACGCACGTCCCTTTTCTTCATGGTCAGGAATTACCAATGATTTATGTAGCATTTATGACATTTGTTTTAATCATGTCATCGGTAACAATGGTTTTGGCAGTTGATGCCGGACATCAAATGAAACAATCCAAGGTAGCTTTTTACATGCTCCTTACAATTTTAGGAGGTGCGGTATTTGTAGGATCTCAAGCTTGGGAATGGGGAACTTTTATTAATGGCGATTATGGAGCTGTAAAAACCAAGGGTGGTAATATCCTGCAATTTGTTGATTCACATTCTCATCATAGAATAGCGCTTGATGATTTCGCTCATAAACATCATAGTGATAGAATTCAGCATGAAGAGACCAATGGTCTTTGGTTTTATGATGAAGGAGCACTACCAATTTATTCTATAGAAGAAGTAATTGAAGGAATGGAGGCTTCTCCAAATATTTTGATAAGAACACAAATTTTAGACGAAACTGGAGAAAAAACTATTTTATCTAGAGAAGAATCTTTGAATACTTTAAGGGCAAATGGAAAATCAATTGTTACTGGAGCTAATTTAATCGAGAATGAATATGGAATGCCTTTATTTGCAGACTTTTTCTTTTTTATAACAGGGTTTCATGGATTTCACGTATTTTCTGGTGTAGTGATAAATATCATAATATTTTTTAATGTTATTTTGGGTACATATGAAAAAAGAGGTCACTATGAAATGGTCGAGAAGGTAGGTCTTTATTGGCACTTTGTTGATTTGGTTTGGGTATTTGTATTTACATTCTTTTATCTTGTTTAATAAATTATAATAAATGTCACATCAAGTACATAATTTAGAGCTTTTTAGGGGATTAATTAAGTTTAAAAATATTACTCAAAAAATTTGGGGCGTATTGATACTGCTTTCAATTGTAACTTTAGTTGAAGTTGCACTGGGCATATTTAAGCCTAAGATTTTGTTGTTATATTTTCTAAATATGAAAATTCTAAATTGGATTTTTATTTCACTCACCATTGTAAAAGCATACTATATTACATGGGATTTTATGCATATGAGAGATGAGACTAAAACTCTTAGAAGAGTTGTTGTCTGGACTTTTGTTTTTCTTGTTTTATACTTAATCTTTATATTAATTCAGGAATCTGGATATATTTTTGATCAAGGTAGCGATGATTATATAAAACGAGATTTTTAATTTTTACATTTTAATTTTTAGTGAAAAAGGAATTTATTAGAAAATGGTTTATTCTAGGCGTGCTATTCTTGCTCCCGGTTATTTTCTTGCTATTTCTGTATCCATCAACTCATAATTACGAGCCTTTAGATATTGTAAAAACTAATGTTAATGATATTGATGATTTTAGCTTTTTAGATAGTGAGAAGAAATTACTAAAAGACAATATAACTATATTATCTTTTTTGGGTAATGACCCAATGAATAATATTACAACGGTCTTAAACTTAAAAGAACTTATATATGATAAGTTTAAAGGATTTAAAAATTTTCAAATACTGAGTTTAGCAACTTCGGGATCGGAAGAGAATTTAGAAAAGGTTAGGAGTGAATTATATAAGTCAGATGAGCTAAAATATTGGAAATTTGTAACAGGATCAACAGAGCAAATCAAGATGCTTTATAATTCCTTATTAAGTAAAAACAAATTAGATTCAACCTTGTCTTCAAGTCAAGTTTTCATTATAGATAAATTAAATAATCAAAGGGGAAGGATTGATGATAGGTCAGGTGATGAAGTAGAACAGAATGTACAATTATATGGCCTATATTCATATAATTGCATTAAGGTTTCAGAAATGAAAAATAAAATGGGCGATGATGTTAGAATATTATTTACTGAATATAGACAGAAAAGAAAGGGAAAGTTTGATTCAAACAATAGAAGAATAAAAAATTTAGAAAACCTTGAAACCAAGAAATAGTTCTTATATAGGGATATCATTAATAATATTAATCTTTGGAAGTATTTTTATTCCAAAGATTATTGACAGAATTCAAAACAATGATATTGTTAGAAGTGATAATAGAAGCTCTAAAATAGATCATTTAATAATTGATTCAGAACCTTTAGCATTTTTAGAAATCGATGGAAATAAAAAGAAAGTTCCTTCATTTGATTTTATTAATCAAAATGGGGAGAGAATATCTAATAAGGACTTTTCTGGAAAGGCCTATGTTATTGAATTTTTCTTTACTACATGCACTACCATCTGCCCTGTGATGAATAACAATCTTGTGCATCTTCAAAACAATTTAAAAAATTATAAAGATTTTGGAATTGCCTCATTTTCTATTAATCCAGAATATGATACTGTTGAAATTTTAAAGCAATATGAGAAGGAGTATGGAATTACAAATCAATCTTGGCATTTACTAACTGGTAATAAAGAAAAAATATACGATTTAGCCAATAATGGGTTTAACTTATATGCTGCTTCAGGAACTGGGTTTGAAGATGAATTTGAGCATTCCGGATATTTTGCTCTTATTGATAAACAAGGCTATATTAGATGTAGAATTGATGAGCTAGGTAATCCAAAGATTTACTACCGTGGGTCAGTAGATGTTAAGGACAAGTATGATATAGATGGAGAGGAAGAAGAAATATCAATACTACAGGAAGACTTGCTTAAATTAATTAATGAATAATGGAATCAAATAAATTAGGAGGTTATAATAAACTGATTGTATTTGTATCAATACTGGTGCCTGTTGTTGTAGCAATTTTATTTACGGTGAGGATCCCTAATGTTGAGTCTTTGACTTTTTTACCACCTATTTATGCAGGAATAAATGCCTTGACTGCTATTCTCTTGATTGTTTCTGTGCAACTAATTAAAAACAAAAAAAGGAAGCTTCATGCATTACTAATGAGAATCTGTATTGGATTATCATTGCTTTTTCTTGTTATGTATATCGCCTATCACATGACAAGTGATTCTACGCCATTCGGCGGGGAAGGAACAATAAAATATATTTACTATTTTATATTAATATCACACATATTGCTTGCCATTTGTGTTATTCCATTTGTATCAATAACTTATGTCAGAGCAATTACTAATGATTTTGTATTGCATAAAAAAATTGCGAAAATTACATTTCCTCTTTGGCTATATGTAGCTGTAACTGGGGTAATAGTGTATTTAATGATATCTCCTTATTATTAACATGAATAAGTTTAAAATTCTCATATTAATTTTCTTTTTTAATTTGACTGATCTTTTTAGTCAATGCGCAATGTGTAGAGCTGTCTTGGAGAGTCAGGAAGATCAAAGTATATCAGAGGGATTAAATGATGGAATAATATATTTAATGGCTATCCCATATATTGTTGTTGGTGTTATAGGTTTTATTATCTACAAAAAATTCAAAAAATAAATTATTTTACAAATTTTTATATGTAACCTTTGCGTTTCATTAAAAAAATGTTAAGTTTGCGTTACAAATTTAAAAAATTATGTTTATCAATATTATGTTTATCACTCAGTATCAAGCTGTAGAGTTTATGGATTCTTTAGGAGTATTAATTCCAATTTTTGCAATACTTATGCCTGTATTTATTGTTTTGATAGTTCATGTTTTGGAGTCAAGAAACAAAAAAAATAAATATGACGCTATTATTGAAGTTTCTAAAAATATAAAAGATGGGGAAGAAATCCAAGAACTACTTGAAAGTTTGAAGGAAAAAAAATCATCTACTGATTTAAGAAGAACTGGTGTAGTTACAATCTTTGTTGGAATTGGCTTATCACTTCTTGGTTATTACGGACTTGGGATAGATGCTGTTTTTGGAGCTGGCTTATTAGTGGCATTTATCGGCATTGGGCAGATGATTGCAGGGTATATTTATCCCAATCAACCAGATGAAATAAATAAAGCTGTTGAAGGTTATGAAAAGAAATAGTTGTGGGTAAAAATCACAAATATCTTCATAATAATCTTGAAGAGATTAGAAAATCTGCAGGGTTAACTCAACAAAAACTTTCAGAGAGTGCAGAGGTTTCAAGAAAAAGCATCAATGCTATTGAAAATGGAATTTATGTTCCTTCAACTGTTCTTGCATTAAAAATTGCAAAAACTCTTAAATGTAATGTTGAAGATTTATTTAAGCTCCCTTGTAATAAATAGAACTATGCAAAACTGAATAAAAACATTAATATTATCTATATTTTTTTTCTAAAAATAATTTGCCTAATCCAATTTTTTGTTTAGTTTTGCTGCCTTGTAATACAAAGTACTATGCAAAACAAAATAAGTACTATGCAAAACAAAATAAGAATTATGCAAAACAAAATAAAAATTTTAATATTATTATTACTTTTAAACAATTTTTTTTACGGAAAAACAAAAGATGATGTTAATGTAAAAAAAGTTTACACTACTATAAAAATTGATAATGCAAATGGTCCTACTATAGATGGATTGATAAATGAACCTATTTGGGACACTGTTGTTTGGGGAGGTGATTTTACAGAATTTGAACCTGACAATAACACTGATCCAAGTCAAGAAACAAGATTTAAAATCTTATATGATGATAATAATCTTTATATAGCCGTAAGAGCTTATGATTCAGAGCCAGAAAAAATAATTAGTAGGATATCTAGAAGAGATAATTTAAATAGTGATGGCGTTTATATTGTCATTGATAGTTATCATGATTTACGAACTGCATTTATGTTTGGAATCGGGGCAGGTGGGAATAAAGCAGACTGGATTGCTTCAGATAATGGAAAAAATGAAGATTTATCTTGGAATCCTATATGGGATGTAAAAACTACAATTGATGATCTTGGATGGAATGCAGAGATAAAAATACCTATAAATCAACTAAGATTTAAAGATGGAAGCAATATTATATGGGGATTTAATATAATGAGAGGAATTCATCGATTAGATGAAAAATCATTATGGAATCATGTTTCAGCAAATTCACCTGGATGGGTAAGTGAAAGCGGAGAGTTGCATGGACTAGATCTTAAATCTAAAAATCAAGTAGATATTCGCCCCTTCGTAACTACTTCAATAAACACATACGAAAGTGTAGCTAACAATCCTTATAGGGATGGAAAAGACACTAATTTTAATGGAGGTTTAGATGCAAAGATTGGAATTACTAATGACCTAATTTTAGATTTAACTTTTAATCCAGATTTTGGACAAGTTGAGGCAGATCCATCTGTAATTACTCTTGATGGTTTCGAAATTTTCATGGATGAACAAAGACCATTCTTTGTAGAAAGTAAGAATATTTTTGACTATAGCTTTGGTCCTAAAGATGACAATCTGTTTTTTTCTAGAAGGATTGGTAAAGATCCAAGTGGATCACCAAGTTTAAATTCAGGAGAATATTATGAATCTCCTCAATTTACCAAAATAATAGGTGCAGCTAAATTTTCTGGAAAAACAGAAAACGGATGGTCTATTGGAGTCCTTGAGAGTGTAACAGCAAATGAATATGCTAATATTAGCGATGGAGAAAATGGAAGAAAGGAGAAGGTTGAACCACTTACAAATTATTTAGTGACTAGAATACAAAAAGATTTTAATGATAATAACACTTTTGTTGGTGGAATTTTTACATCTACAAATAGATCTGAATTACCTGACAATTTAAATTTCCTTCATAAATCTGCTACAACAGCAGGGATAGATTTCAAACATCAATGGAATAACAGAAACTATTATTTTGAAGGAAAATTTATTGGAAGCAATGTAAAAGGAAGTGAAGAATCTATATATAGAACCCAAACATCAATCACACATTTATTTCAAAGAGCTGATGCAACTCATATAGAGGTTGATCCAACTAAAACTAGCTTAACAGGGACAGGAGGTATATTTATGATTGGAAAAGCAGGTGGTGGAAATTGGACATATGACCTTGGATTTGATTGGCATTCCCCAGAGTTAGAGTTAAATGATTTAGGCTTTTTAAAACAAGCTGATCATAAGGCTCAGTTTGCACGAGTTTCGTATAGAAGCTTAAAACCGAAAGGAAATGTTAGAGATTTTGATATTGGATTTGAGCAGTTTTCAACTTATGATTTTGAAGGCAATCATAACCGAACACAGTATCAGTTAAGAGGTGGAATTAGATTTAAAAACAATTATGCAATTAATATGGGAGGTGCTCATAAGCCAAGAATTTATATTAACACCTTTTTACGAGGCGGACCTAGATGGAAATTTAATGAAGAGAATTATATGTACACATATATAATGAGTGATCAAAGTAAAAAATTAATAGGTATGGTAGGGGCTGTTTATTCACAAGCAACACAAAATAATTTTTCGATGTTTAAACTAGAGACTCGTTTTACTTATTCTCCATCAGATAAACTACTGTTTTCTATAAATCCTGAGTATGTACACAACCCAAATAAAACACAATATGTTACTACTGTAAATTATGATGGTTCTTATAAGTACATTTTAGCTAGTTTTGATTCTCATATATTATCGGCCTCAATAAGAGTAAACTATACGGTGAATCCCAATCTATCTATTCAATATTATGGTCAGCCTTTTATTTTTAGAGCTAAATATAATCAGTTTAAATACGTTACAAATCCTACTGCAGATAATTTAAATAATAGATTTAATCTTTATAATGAAGATCAAATAAATATTGAAAATAGTTATTACAGTATTGATCATAATCTTGATGGAAACACAGACTATGGATTTTATAATCCTAATTTTTCTACAGTACAATTTAGATCAAATTTAGTTTTGCGTTGGGAATATAGAAGAGGATCAGAATTGCATTTTGTTTGGTCACAAGGATTAAACACCTTTATTGATACATCGGAAAGCTTAGTGGATGGAATTGGTATTGGGTTAAAAGAAAAACCCGAAAACACATTTCTAATTAAAGCAACATTTAGTTTAGGAAATTAAAATAATAACATAGAATAAATAGAATAAATAAATCATACAATAAGTATAGAAAATAAATAACAAATTTAAAATGAAAAAAATGAAAAAAAATATATTGATTTTATTAGTTTTCGTATTAACTCTAACTTCATGTAGTCTTGATGTGAAACCTAACGTTGAAGTAAAGAATGATATTCACTTAACTATTGATGGTGAAAACTTAGAAGGTCTTTTAGGAGAGTGGATTATTACTTCTGAGGAAATGGATAAAGATGGTAAGGAAATAATTATTATTAGAATTGAAAAAAAAGAAATTAACTAATATATTCTTTCAAATTGAATACAGAAAATTTTAAAATTCAAATAAGAAAAGGACTCCTTGAATTTTGTATTTTACAAATTATTTCAAGAAATGAAGTCTATACTTCTGATATTATAGAGGAATTAAAAAAATCTAAAATAATAGTAGTAGAAGGGACTGTTTATCCTCTTTTAAATAGGCTTAAAATATCAGGCTATATCAAATACCAGTGGAAGGAGTCTACTCAGGGACCTCCTAGAAAGTATTACTCCATTACAGATCTTGGAATGAAATATATTTCAGAATTAATTGTTTCTTGGAAAGAAATAGATTCTTCAGTTAAAAAATTATTAAAATCAAAAAAGTAACATGAAAAAAACATTTACAGTTAATATTGGTCAATCTATTTTTAATATTGATGAAGATGCTTATGAAATTTTAAAAAAGTATCTGATCTCAGTAAAAAATTATTTCAATAAAATTGATGATCAAGGGGAAATCATTAAAGATTTTGAACTTAGAATAGCAGAAAATTTTTCTTCCAAAATTTCAGTGAATAAAAAAAGTATTGATTTAAATGACGTGAGGAAGATGATTGAAATAATGGGAACACTTGAGGATTTTAAAGAAGTTGATGGAAATGACAAAAACCAAGAAACAAAAAGTAACGCTGATGATGATAGAAAACTATATAGAGATTCAAGTAATCGAATAATTGCTGGAGTATGTTCAGGTATTGCTCAATACTTTAAGATTGATCCACTAATTGTTCGAATTTTATTTTTCCTTGCGGTATTGCCTGGTTTAATTGTTTACCTAATTTTTTGGCTAGGAGTTCCAACTAAGGATTTTGATTCTAATCTTAGAAAAACTTTTTATAGGGATCCTGATGATAAGATAATTGGAGGAGTTGCAAAGGGAATTGCAAATTATCTTAAAGCTGATGTGACTTTAATTAGGATCATTTTCTTTATAAGTATTTTCTTTGGAGGATTTGGTTTACTGATATATATATTTTTATGGATTTTTACAAAAGAGGCTAAGAGTATTGGTCAGAAAATGAATATGTCTGGATATAGTATTAATCTATCAAACATAGAGGATTTTATAAAAAAAAAAATCAATAAAAATGATAATAAAGAAAGCACATTAACAGCAATCTTTTTATTTCCATTCAGATTATTAGCCCCATTAATTAACATTTTAGCAAAAGTGTTAATTATTCTTTTTAGGTTAATTTTATTTATCATTATAACATTTATAGCTGCTTTGTGTTTTATGTTCTTGATTATAATTTTAGCTAATCTATTTAATTTATTAGAAAACCAGTATGCTACTTCTTATTTGATAATTTCATTTTGTATAAGTCTAATACTCACTATTGGAATTAGTATTATTATTGCCTGTAAAATTATGTTTAAAAGAACAATTGTTAAGCTTTACGTTTTTGCTATTTTATTTTTTGTTTGGTTAACTTTTCTATTATTAAATATTTTTTCTTTGCCAAATCTTTTCATTAATCTCCAAGAACAAGGCCTGATTTTTGAATGGATAGAGTGGAGTAATATTTTTTATTAAATTTTAAAAGTGAATTAGATGAAAATTTTAATAAAAAAGTTATTATTTTAACATGGAATTAACAGGAATAATCTATATTATTTCTCATATTTGAAAAATAAAATTTGAAATTTATTTTTAATAAAAAAAATATATGCTTAAAATTAAGAAACTTCATAAATCTTATAAAATGGGCGATTCTAGTTTGCACGTTTTAAAGGGTATAGATTTAAATATAGAAAAAGGGGAGATGGTTGCAATTATGGGGTCTTCTGGATCTGGAAAATCAACATTATTAAATATAATTGGAATACTTGATGAGCATGATTCTGGCGAATATTCATTGGATGATGTTGAAATAAAAAATTTAAATGAAAAATTAGCTGCTCAATATAGAAATAAGTTTTTAGGTTTTGTTTTTCAGTCATTTAATTTAATAAATTTTAAAAATGCAGTAGAAAATGTTGCTCTTCCTCTATATTATCAAGGACTAGGCAGAAAAGAAAGACTGGAAAAAGCAATGTTTCATTTAGAAAAAGTTGGTCTTAAAGATTGGGCAAAACATCTTCCCAGTGAATTATCAGGAGGGCAAAAACAAAGAGTAGCCATTGCTAGAGCACTTGCTTCAGAACCTAAACTTTTATTAGCAGATGAACCTACTGGAGCTTTAGATTCTACCACATCTACTGAAATAATGCAGTTTTTACAACAACTTAATGATGAAGGAAGAACTCTTCTTATTGTCACGCATGAAACAGATATTGCCAATATGTGTAAGAGA
The DNA here is from genome assembly GCA_018657955.1 of Flavobacteriaceae bacterium. GTDB lineage: Bacteria > Bacteroidota > Bacteroidia > Flavobacteriales > Flavobacteriaceae. The sequence continues at coordinate 23,504 of JABHWD010000015.1, forward strand.
ATAGTAAAATTAAAAGATGGAATTGTTATGCAGGATAAAAATATTAAACAAGTTAGGCCTTAAATTATGATTGATTTCGGATTCTTTAGAGAAATTTTTCAGAGTATTAGTAAAAATAAATTAAGAACTCTACTATCAGGCTTTACTGTAGCATTTGCTATAATGTTATTTGCTGTATTATTTGGAGTTGCCAACGGATTACAAAATTCTTTTAACTCTGAATTTTCGGGAGATGCAAATAATTCAATTTTTATATTTTCTGGAAGAACAACAAAGGCTGTTAAAGGGATGCAGGTAGGAAGAAGAATTCAATTTGATAATGAGCTATATGAAACTCTAAAAAAAGAATATAAAAATGATATAGAGTTTATTTCTGGAAGAGTATATAAAAATTTAACTGCTTCTTATAAGGATGAAAAAAGCGGGTATCTTATAAGAGCTGTAAATCCAGATCATCAGTTTATTGAAAAAACTGACATTACAAAAGGAAGATATATCAATCAACTTGATTTAAAAAATAAAGCAAAAAATATTGTTATAGGAAAATTAGTTTGGGAAGATTTATTCAATGGAGAGGATCCTATTGGAAAATATATAGATCTTAGTAAGATAAAATACAAGGTGGTTGGATTATATATAGATAAGGCAGAAGGGTCAGATAGTAATGAAGAAAGAATTATTTACATGCCAATTAGTACTGCGCAACAAATCTATGGAAGTAATGATTATATTGATCAGATAAATTTAACATTTAATCCAAGTATGTCAGGTGATCAAGCCATTGCATTTAGCAATAAGTTACTAAAAAGAATTAAGCAGATTTTTTCTGTTGCACCTAATGATCAAGCTGCAGTTAGAATAAGAAATCAAGCTCAGGCATTAGAAGAAGTAGGAACATTTAATGCTGTACTATCGATTTTAGTACTGATTATTGGTTTTGGAACATTAATAGCAGGTATTGTAGGGATTAGTAATATTATGATATTTATTGTTAAAGAGAGAACAAAAGAGATAGGCATTCGAAAAGCTTTGGGGGCTCCACCAGTTTCTATAGAACGTTTAATAACTTTTGAATCAATTTTAATTACTTCAATTTCAGGATTTCTTGGATTAATTGCTGGCAGTGTAATTCTAGATTCAATGGAAGAAACATTAAAAGAATATTGGATAACAGATCCTGGGGTGAGTACAAGTTTAGTTATTGGAGCTACAATAACACTGATTATAGCTGGAACTATTGCAGCATATCTCCCAGCTAAGAGAGCTTCAGAAATAAAACCAATTGTTGCATTAAGAGACGAATAATTATGTTTAGATTTTTATTTGATTTTGACACATGGCAAGAGCTTTCAGAAAGCTTAACCAAAAATAAAATTAGAACCATTATAACTATGATTGGAGTTTGGTGGGGGATTTTACTTTTAATAGCTCTTTTGGGATCAGCAAGAGGAATAGAAAATAAGTTTAATGTCCAATTTGGAGATTATGCCACAAATAGTGTATTTATTTGGGGACAATCAACAAGCATGCCATTTAAAGGGTATCAAGAAGGAAGAGCGCCAAGATTAAAATATTCTCATCTTGATAAGATCAATAATAATGTTCAAGGAATTAAATTTTTAATTCCTCGTAATCAAAGACAGTCTCAAATAGTTAGAGGTGTTTTATCTTCTGGTTTTGGAGTAATTGGAGATTTTCCATTATTGGATAAAGTTCAAAAAAAGAATTTGACAAGCGGTAGATTCATTAATCAAAATGATATTGAATACACTAAGAAGGTTGCAGTTATCTCCAAAGATGCATATGAACAATTATTTGAAAAAGATGAGAATGCCATTGGAGAATATATTGAAATAGATGATATTAATTATAAAGTGATAGGGGTTTTTAAGCAAGGGAATTTTGATTTTGGAGGACAGATTCATATACCTTTTACCACCTTTCAGAAGGTTTATAATCAAGGGGATAATATTGGATGGATAATGGTAACAGGAAAAGATGGGTATGATATTTTACAAATTGAAAAGGATGTCAAGCTTACATTAAAAAACTTGAATTTTGTTCACCCTGATGATAATAGAGCCTTTGGAAGTTTTAATCTTGGAGAACTATTCAAAAGATTTGAAGGGTTCTTATTGGGAATGCAATTCCTTACTTGGTTTGTAGGAATAGCTACATTAATAGCAGGTGTTTTTGCCATTGGAAATATACTATTAATTACCGTCAAGGAAAGAACAAAGGAGATAGGAATTAGAAGAGCAATTGGAGCAACTCCATTTGAGATAAAAAGACAAATTGTATTAGAAGCAGTTATTTTAACGGTTGTCGCTGGAATTTTTGGGATAATTTCAGGAGGTTGGATACTAATGGCAGTAGACTCTGCCTTTGGTCAAGGCCCAGATTCAGTATTGGTGAATGCTTCTGTTTCTATATTTATTGTCTTTGTTTCATTGATTATCCTTGTTGTTTTTGGTTCATTAATTGGATTAATTCCAGCAACAAGGGCAACAATTATTAAACCAATAGACGCATTAAGAGAAGAATAAATAAATAAAAAATAATATGAAAAAAATATTAAAAATTGTAGTAATTGTAGGGATAGCTGTTTCCTTGCTATTTGTGTTAAAATATTTCAAAGATGCTAATGCTAGTGAAATTATAGACTATGAAACTGAGAAACCATTTTACACCTCTATTGTAAAAGAAGTAATAGCTACAGGGAAGTTAAATCCTGAAGATGAAATTGAATTAAAACCACAAGTAAGTGGAATTATAGACAAAATATTAGTTGAGGAAGGAGATGTAGTTAAAAGAGGAGATTTAATAGCAAGAATCCGAGTTGTTCCTAATGAGCAAGCAGTTATTAGTGCTAACAGTAGAATTAATTCTGCAAGACTCTCTTATAATAATGCAAAAACACTATTTGATAGGAGTAAAAAATTATTTGAAAAGGGAGTTATTTCAAAACAAGATTTTGAAAATAGTGAGCTTTCAATGGAGCAATCAAAAGAAGGATTAACTCAGTCTCAAAATGATTATAAAATAATAAAAAAAGGAACTCTTACCGGAGGTAGTGCTGCTAATACAAATATTTTCGCTCAAATATCTGGAACAATTCTTGAAATTCCAGTTAGAGAAGGAAATCAAGTAATTGAAAGTAATAATTTTAATCCTGGCACAACAATAGCTACAGTTGCAGATATGACTATAATGATATTTGAAGGACAAGTAGATGAAACAGAAGTTTCTAAAATAGAAGAAGGCTCTGAAATTAAAGTTGTATTAGGAGCTTTGGAAGAGGAAGAATTTAATGCAAAGTTAACTTTTGTAGCTCCCAAGGGAATAGAACTGGCTGGAGCTGTACAATTCAAAATAAAAGCTAATGTAAAAATTCCACAAAATGTTAATGTAAGAGCTGGGTATAGTGCTAATGCAATTATGGAAACAGGAAATAAAGAAAATATTTTATGTATTAAGGAATCATTATTACAATTTAACAGAATAACTGATAAACCATTTGTTGAAATTCAACAAGAGGATGGCTCATATAAAAGTAAAAATGTTGAGATTGGAATTTCTGATGGTATTAATGTAGAAATCTTAGAAGGTGTTACTGAAAATGATGAAATAAAGGTATGGAATATAGTAACTGATGATGATGAGAAAAAAAGTCAGGAAGATATAGATGATTAAGTGAAAGATTAATTTAATTTTAAAAATTAATATTTATGAAAAGTAAAATTTTAGTGATAACTATTCTAATAATTGCACAATCAATTTTTAGTCAGGAAAAAGCTTGGACACTTGAAGAATGTGTTAATTATGCTTTAGAAAATAATATTTCAATTCTTCAAGCAAGAAATAGCCTTTTATTAAATGAACAAGATGTAATTAGCGCAAAGGGAAATTTTCTACCTGGAGTTAGTTCTAGTGTTTCTGGCTCTATGAATATAGGAAAGGTTGAATTATATCAAGGTGAATTTGCTGATAGAGAATTTTACTCATCAAGTTTGGGTATAGGTTTTTCACAGACTATTTTTAATGGATTTAGAAATACAAATATTTTGAATCAAAGTAAATTAACTCTTGAAAAGAATAAATATGAGTTAGGAAAATTAAGAGATGATATATCTTTAAATGTCGCTAATATTTATTTGAATGTTTTATTTAATAAGGAAAATTTAGAATTAGCAAGGTCACAGTATGAATTTTCAACATTGCAAGTAAAACAAGTTGAAGCACTTGTTGAATCAGGAGTACAGCCTGCATCAACATTGATTGATATGCAAGCAACCTTAAGCTTGGATAGTCAACAGTTAACAATTGCAGAAAACAATCATGATTTAGCTCTATTAAATTTATCTCAACTACTTCAAATTCCTTATGAAGGTTTTGATGTAGCAGTAATTGAAATTGATGTTCCTTCAGAAAATATAATGTATAAGGATATTAGACCAATTCTTAATTATGCATTAGAAAATAGAAATGAAATAAAGGTTGCAGAACGTGATATAGAAATAGCAAAATTAAATACTAAAATTTCTAAAAGCGCCTATTTACCGAACATTTCACTTGGATATGGATTTAATGCAGCAGCAAATTTTTCTAATCTAACTAACGACGACCCATTTATAGATCAAATAGATGAGAATAAGGGACATTCAGTTAATATGAATATTTCTATTCCTATTTTTAATAGAAATCAAACAAAGACTGGAGTAACTAAATCAAAAATTCTTGAGAACACTAGTAATTTAGCCCTTGAACAGGCTAAATTAAATTTAGAATCTAGTATTCAGAGAGCATATACTGATGCAAAAGCAGCTTTAAAGTCTTATCAAGCATCCCAAAAATCTTTAGAGGCTCAAAAATTAGCTTTTGATAATTCAAAAGAACGTTATGATTTGGGAGCATTAAATTCTTTTGATCTTGAACAAGTTAGAATTAGATTATTAAATGCCAAGTCATCCCTTATTAATTCAAAGTATGATTTTATATTTAAAACAAAGGTTTTAGATTATTATACAGGTAAAATAATAAATTAATTGGCTTACATATTAAACATAGAAACTTCAACAACAAATTGTTCTGTTTCACTTTTTAATGATTTAGAGTTAATTGATTGTCTAGAAGAAAATACTCAAGATTATTCTCATTCAAAATCTTTACATGTTTTTATTGATTCTGTTTTAAAGAATTCAAAATTAAAGCCTAAGGATTTATCAGCAATATCAGTTAGTAAAGGCCCTGGGTCATATACAGGATTAAGAATAGGCGTAGCTTCAGCTAAAGGCTTATGCTTTGCTTTAGATATTCCACTAATATCAATTGAAACATTAAAAATATTATCAGAAAATACATCAAATAAAGGCATTGCAATACCTTGTTTGGATGCCAGAAGAATGGAGGTATATTCTGCAGTTTTTAATAATAAAAATGAAAGAATAAGAGATACTAGGGCAGAAATATTAAATGAAGATTCTTTTAATAAATACCTTAGCGTAGATGAGGTGTATTTTATTGGTAATGCAAACAAAAAAATTAAGGAAATAATTGCTCATAAGAATGCACGGTTCATTGATGATGTGCTTCCCTCATCAAGACAAATGGGAGCATTATCATTTAATAAATTTAAAAATAATCAGTTTGAAGATTTAAATAATTTTGAGCCGTTATATTTAAAAGATTTTATAGGCACTAAGTGGAGTGCTACTCAATAAGCTCTAGAGCCTCTTTAACTGTTTTTACAGGCATTTTGCAAGCTTTATTAACACAAACATATATATAGGTTTCTCCTTCAACAAATCTGTTTTTAAGCAAAGGAAGAGGATTACTCTCTAGAGATCCTATAATAATTTTGTTTGGAAGATAATTTTCGTTTAATTCTTTAACCTTCTTAATTGCATTATCTCCGACAATTGCAATTTCATAAAAATTCTTGTTGATATTTAAAATTAAATTCATCCAATTTGAAAATCCACTAGGATACAATTCTATTTGATCCTTAATGTTATTTATCATTTGTTGTGATGAATTAAAATATTTCTTATTATCAAAATATAGAGATAATTTAAATAAGTTATTTGCCATTATTGAATTACTTGAAGGAATTACATTATCTCTATAATCAATAGTCCTTGAGATCAGCTCATCATCTAATTTTGATGTAAAGAAAAACATATTAGTTTCATAATCATAAAAATTCTCATACGTATATTCCATTAAATTATTTGAGAGATTTAACCATTTTTCATCTAAAGTGTTTTCATATAAGTTTAGAAAGGCCTTTATAGTAGATCCATAATCATCTAAGTATCCATTAATTTTACTTTTTCCATCTTTATGAGTATGATATAATCCTCCATCATTCTTTTTCATATTTTTTACTATAAATTCAGCACTAGAATTAGCCATATCAAGAAAATTATCGTCTTTAAAAACCCTATAGGCATCAATAAATGCATTAATCATTAATCCATTCCATGAGGTTAATATTTTATCATCAATACTAGGCCTAGATCTTTTACCTCTTGCATTAATCAGTATTTCTTTCCAAGTATTTATTTTTTTAGATAATTCTTCTTTTGATATTTTATGTGCTTTTGCAAGTGCTGCATCAGACTTGTTTTTAATCAGAACATAGTTGTCATCTTCCCAATATCCATATTTATTAATATTATAATAGTCAGAAAAAACTATAAATTCATCTTTAAGTAATTTTTTTAATTCATCTTCTTTCCAAACATAATAAGCTCCTTCATTTTCTTTACCATCTAATGATTTACTGTCAGCATCAATAGATGAATAGAAACCCCCATTAGGATTTTTTAATTCTCTTAATACAAAATTTATAGTTTCATATACTACATTTTTATATAATTCATTATTTGTAATCAAATATGCATCTGAGTATAGGCTTATGAGTTGAGCATTATCATAAAGCATTTTTTCAAAATGTGGGATATGCCATTTTTCATCTGTTGAATATCTTGAAAATCCACCTCCAATTTGATCATAGACTCCACCATATGCCATTTTTTCTAGGGTAAGATTAACTAGTTTTAGGGCTGCTAAATCATTATTTTGGTATGCACTTCTTAGTAAGAAATGAATATTATTTGGCATCATAAATTTTGGTGCTCCAGAGAATCCTCCATTCTTTTTATCAATTTTATTGACAAGGCTGCCAATATGTTTATCTAAGTCTATGGATGCTAATTCTTTTTCATTATTTGTTGTAATTATATCTAATGATTTTATGCCTTTTTCTAATGTATTCGCATAGTTAATAAATTTCTCAGGTTCTTTATTATATAGATCAGAAATTTGTGTTAAAGCATTAATCCACTGATCTTTTGAGAAATATGTTCCTCCCCATATAGGCCTACCATCTGGTAGTGTAACGACATTTAATGGCCATCCTCCACTTCCTGTCATTAATTGAACAGCATTCATATATACTTGATCAACATCAGGGCGCTCTTCTCTATCAACTTTAATTGAAATATATTTTTCATTCATTATGCTAGCAACAAGAGAGTCTTCAAAACTTTCTTTTTCCATCACATGACACCAATGACAAGAAGAATAGCCAATACTTATAACTACTAACTTGTTTTCTTTTTTAGCTTTTTCTAAATATTTTTTATTCCATGGATTCCAGTTAACAGGGTTATAAGCATGTTGAAGCAGGTATGGACTAGTTTCTTTAATTAAATTATTACTCATTTTAGAAGTTTGTGAATTGCAGGAGCTAATTATAATCATTAACAATAAAAAAAAGGAAATAACTTTTTTCATATAATCAAAAGTACAAAATGAAATTATTATTCATTAATTGCTTCAACAACTTTTACTTTACCTTTTAGCATTTGCTTGAGCATGGTTTCAATTCCATTTTTTAATGTAATAGTTGATGAGGGGCATCCACTGCAAGCTCCTTGAAGAATTACGCTAACAGATTTATTAGTTTTATCATAAGATTTAAACATGATATTGCCTCCATCAGATGCTACTGCAGGTTTAATATATTCATCTAGAATAGAAATTATTTCTTTTGATATTTCATCTAGGTTTTCTTGATCAACTACTTCTTCCTTTTTATAATTATCTGATATAATTTTATTATCATTTTCAAGATATTCTTTAATAAAATTTCTTATCGTTAATGTAATCTCATCCCAAGAAGAGATATCATTTTTCGTTATAGAAATAAAATTTTCATCAATAAAAATACTTTTAATAAAAGGGAAATTAAATAGCTTTAATGCTAAGGGTGAGTTTTCACATTCATCAACAGAATTAAATTCTATTTGAAAGTCTACAAGTTTTTTGTTTGCTACAAACTTTAATGCTGCAGGGTTTGGTGTACTTTCTGAATAGATGCTTATAGGAATTTTCTTATCACTGCTAATTTCTGAAATAATAGCATTTCCTTGATTGAGATAATTTTCAATTTTTTTAGCAACTTCATCTTGAACATCTTCCCATTCAACAATATTAAATCTTTCTATTGCAATAAAATTGGACGCAACATACACTTTTTTAACAAATGGGTAATAAAACAACTCCTTAGCTAATGGAGAGTTAGTAGTTTCATCAATATTATTGAATTCATAGTTTTGATGATTTGTAATAAATTCATTTATTTCAAATTTTACTATGAATTTATTTTTCGTTTTACAGATATTAACTTTGCCCTTGTTCATGCTAAATTTTTTACAAATGTAATGAATTGTAGCATATACATAAAATCAATTACTAGGTATAAAGTCTTATAAAATTTATATATTTGATCGATTAAAATCATCATGTAATTATTTTTTTATTATAGAATATGATTTTTGTCAATAATTAGTTTTATGGATTTTAAAAAGAAAATATTATACATTTTTTTATTTTGCGCAACTTTTTCATCAGCTAATGCGCAGGAAGGATTACCCATATATTCTGATTATTTAACTGACAATTATTATCTATTGTATCCTTCTATGGCAGGAGTTTCAAATTGTGGCAAGGTTAGAGTTACTGGTAGACAACAATGGTTTGATCATGAAAAAGCCCCTCAATTGCAGACTCTTAGTGTAAATACAAGAATTGGAGATTCTCGATCTGCTATTGGAGCAATTGTTTTTAATGACATGAATGGATATCATTCACAAACAGGAGCTTATTTAACATACGCACATCATATTTTATTCTCAAGAAGTGAATTAGATTTAGATATGCTATCCTTTGGAATTAGTGCTGGAATGATTCAATACAAACTTGATGAAACTTCTTTTTTAGCTGGAGGATTTGATCCTATTATTGCGGGAGTAGAACAAAGTGCAACAGATTTTAATATTGATTTTGGATTCTCATACCAATATTTAGAATTTTATGCACATGCTTCTATTAAAAATTTACTTAACAACGATGGTATAAATTTTAATGAACAAGGGCTGAGTTATAATAATTTAAGAACATATTTATTTTCTACTGGTTATTTATTTAGTGATGCTTCAGAAGAATGGAATTTTGAGCCATCAATCATGTTTGCCTATAAGGATGGAACACAGGAGACATTCTTGGACACAAACCTCAAAGTGTATAAAGAATTAGATTTTGGAAGAATTTGGGCTGGATTATCATATAGAAGAAGTTTTGATGGGGCAGAATATAGTTCTGAAGATGCATTAGGAAATATAACTACTCAAGCACAAAAATTAGAATATATAACTCCTTTATTAGGGATAGAAGTTAATAGTTTTGTCTTTGCTTATAATTACTCATATCAGTCAAATTCCATAGTCTTTGATAATGGAGGATATCATCAAATTACATTAGGATTTAATTTTGGGTGTAGAAAAGAAAGATATGATTGTAATTGTCCTTGGATAAAATAATTTAAAAGTCTAAAAAATCAACGTCTCCTTTTGAATTAATAATATTTTTAATTATTTCAGTATTCCCATTTACATATACTTTGTTTTTATAACTATTTTTTAAGGGGTTCTCAAGATTTTCTCTATTCAATATTTTTTTTATTTGTTTTGCAATGACTTTATTGGGGTCTTGAATAGTTATTTCTTTAGGAATTATTTGTCTAATAATTGGAACAAGAAAATGATAATGTGTACATCCCAACACCAATTGATCAATATTTGAATCCAGCATTGGATCTAGATAGGATTTTAAAAGTTGCTTTGTTTTTTTTGTATTAATATCCCCTTTTTCAATCAGATTAACCAATCCAAAACCAATTTGTTCAATAATCTCAATATTATCAGAAAATTTATTCGAGGTTTGATTAAACAAACTACTAGTTAGTGTCATTTCAGTTGCCAGTATACCTATTTTATTAGTTTTAGTATTTAGGAGGGCTGGTTTAATTGCGGGTTCAATCCCAATAACTGGAATTGGAAATAAATTTCTAATTTCTTGTATAGCATTTGTTGTAGCAGTATTACAAGCTATTACTATTATTTTGCAGTTCATTTCAGCTAGTACTGAAGTATTTTTTAGGCTCAGTTTTATAATTCTACTAATTGACTTAGATCCATAAGGACAGTTTTTGTTATCTGCTAAATAAATAGTGTTTTCATTTGGCAAAATTCTATTTATTTCTTTTAAAATAGATAGACCACCAATTCCAGAATCAAATATACCTATAGGACTAGTATTCATTTTTTAAAAATAAAAAAAGCTGTCTTTAATATGACAGCTTTTTAATATATTTTAGTAAAAAGTTTTTTTTAAAACCCTAATTCTGTTTTAACATCTTCAATTAAATTCTTTCCATCTGCAAAAATTACTCCTTGACCTTGAGTTGAATCAAGTACGTAATCAAATCCTTGAGCTTTAGCAACCTTAATTATTGCAGCTTGAGCTTTTTCAGTAATAGGTTTTAATAAATCAAATTCTTTTTTTTGTAATTCTTGTTGTGCTTGGCTTTGATATTGACGAATACTTTGTTCCATTCCTTGAACTTCTTGTAGTCTTCTGCCATTCTCTTCATCTGTTTGAGTAGATGCCTCAGTATCATATTGCTTAACTTTACTTTGTAATTCTGCGGCCATAGTCTGTATGTCATTCTCATAGGTTTTAGCAAGTTTTTCAAGTTCAGCTTTTGCCTCATTCATTTCTGGCATAGATGACACTAATTCAGTACTATTAATATGAGCTACTTTGCTTTGTGAATTGACTGTAAAACTTATGGTTACACATAATATTAATAATAAAATTTTAATTTTTCTCATTTTTATATTTGTTTCAGTTATCGTTATTTTTTGTAAAGGTACTATCTTTTACTTTTCTTGAAGCAAGAATTTTTTGTTTTCTTTCTTGCAACATTTTTTCTCTTAATTCTTTTGCACTTAAAACTTTTTCAGGTTTTTTGGTATCTGCCTTATCTTCCTCCTCCTCAACTTCATCTACATCGGTTTCTAGATTACTGACTAGGATTTCATTTTCTTCTTCAGCCTCTCTTTTTTCTCTTCTAGTATCTAATTGTTTTCTGTTATTTGTTCTTGTTATTATTCTTAATATTTGATCGCTAATATCAAATTTTCTGTCTGAGTATAACATAACAATATCAGCAGATTTATCAAATATAAAATCATATTTTCTTGATTTTGCAATTTCTTTTATCGCTATAAAAATTTGATCTTGAATTGGCTGTATTAGATGTTTTCTTTGAATAATTAGATCACCTCTTGGGCCAAATCTTTTTTGCTGGTAATCTAATATTTCATTTTTTTCAATTTCTATCTCTTCTTCCTTCTCTTTGATTAGTTCTTCTGTAAGCAGTAATCTCTCGGCATTTAGAGCTTCTTTTTTGTTTTCTAAATCAGAAAATCTATTTTCAATTTCTCTCTTCCATTTTTTTGCTTTTTCTTCTAATTGATTTCTTGTGTCTTCGTATTCAGACAGATTTTGCAATATATATTCAGTATCAACATATCCAATTCTAACCCCTCTTTGGCTAAATGTATAGCTGGAGATCAAAAGTGCAGCAAATAGAATTATAAATTTCTTCATTTTGAATATCTAACGAAATATATATGAATATATTTTAAAATAAGATTATTTATTGTTTAAAACGATTGTCCAATTATAAAGTGAGTCTCCCATCCATGTTTTTTAGATTGCCCTGGTACAGCATCAAATCCATGACCAAAATCTATACCAAGTAAACCAAATGCAGGCATGAACAAGCGAACACCCAGTCCTGCGGAACGTTTAATTAAAAATGGATTAAAATCTCTGAAGCTATTATATGAATTACCTCCTTCAACAAATGCAAGAGCAAATATTTTAGCTTGTTCTCCAAGGCTTATTGGATATCTCAATTCTAATGAATATTTATTATAAATGGTCCCTCCATCTTGATTTGATAATGATTGATTAGGATAACCACGGAGGGCTATAGTTTCTCTACCATCTAAACTATACATACCTAATCCATCTCCTCCTAAGAAAAATCTTTCAAAAGGAATAATTCCTCTATCGTTGTTGTAAGCTCCTAGGAAACCAAACTCAAATGAAGGTCTTAATATTAATTTTTTTGTTAATGCCGCAAACCATTCCCCTTTAAACTTAATTTTATAAAATTCAAGCCATCTATATCTTTCTTGATCTATTTCAGCTATCCTTTCGGATGCAGTGGTATTATTTGGGTCATTCGCAAGATCATCTATTAACAGTTCTCTTTCATCCTTTAATGCGGTGTAATCAACATTATTAACTGCAGAATAAGGGAATGATAGTTTTGCAGATAAGCTAAAACTTGAACCACCTGTTGGATAGATTGGATCAGTAAAAGTATTATTTCTACTTAAGGATACAGTATAGGATAGATTATTAGAAGAACCATTCCCAAATGTAAATAAACCAGTGTTGTAATCATTTAACTTATAATATTGAAATCCAAGAGAATGAGCAAGAGTAAAATAATCATCTGGGACAGTCAATCTTTTAGCTAGTCCAACAGATATTCCACTAATATTAAATGATTTTGATTTATCTGCCTTATAAGTAGTTGGATTAAAAAGAAATTGTTTTGTTTGTGATAATTGAATTGAGAATTGAACAGGCTTTTTACCTCCGAGCCAAGGCTCTGTGAAACTAAAACTATTCTGTGTATAAAATCTGCTTGCTTGTAATCTTAAAGATAGCCTTTGACCATCACCCATTGGCACAGGTTTATATGCTTTTTTATTAAATAAATCTTTAGCAGCAAAATTATTAAATGATAATCCTAATGTTCCGATAAAACCACCACCACCATAACCACCTTGTAATTCGATTTGGCTAGATCCTTTTTCAACAACTGTATATTCTAAATCAACAGTGCCATCATTTGGATTAACATTTTTAAAATCAGGAGATATTAACTGTGCATCAAAGAATCCAAGTTGCCCAAGCTCTCTAACAGTCCTTATCACATTTGACTTGCTATATAATTGTCCAGGTCGGGTTCTCATTTCTCTATATATTACATGATCATTTGTTTTATCATTTCCAATAACAGAAATTTTATTAAAATAAGCAGGCTTACCTTCATTAATTCTAATCTCAAGATCTATTACATTTCCATCAGCACTAATCTCAACGGGTGTGACAGACGAAAATAAATATCCGCTATTTTGATATAGATTAGATAAATCATCAGAGTCTGGGTCAGAACTGTCAGAAATTCTTTTTTCAAGTTCTACGCCATTGTATGTATCCCCTTCTTTAACCTTCAATATTTGATTTAATTGTTGATCAGTATATACAGAATTTCCTAGATAATTTATTTTTCCAAATTTATATTTTTCTCCTTCCTGTAATTTAATTTTTAATGTAATAGATTTTTCGTCATATGCTATAATAGTATCTGAAATAACTCTTGCATCTCTATAACCATTTTCCTTATATTTATCTACCAGACTAACTATGTCTTCTTTAAAATCATCTTCAATATATTTTGATCTTTTCCAAAACCTGTAAATTTTTGATTTTTTGGTATTTTTCATTGATTTCTGAAGAGATTTTGATTTCTTTCGAAGAGAACTTGTTTTCTTTGAGCTTAAATTGGCTAATTCTATTCCATCAAATATAATTTCTTTAATTTTTATCTTACTTCCCTTATTAATGTCTAATGACATTTTTACCTTAGCTTTATTTGTTGAGTCAATCACCTCCTCAGTACGTATATTCACCTTTGCATTTAAAAATCCTTTTTTCTTATACTTGTTTTCTAGGTAATTCTTAGTAGTTGTAATTAAATTTTCAGTTACTTTAACTCCTATCTGTAACTTATTTTCTTTAATTATATCTTCATGTTTTCTGTTTTTAACTCCACTAATTTCAAGATTATTCAATTCAGGCAAATCTATTAGCTTTATTTCTAAATCAACAACATTATCTAATTGTTTAATTCTAAATACTTCAACTGAACTAAAGAGATTTGATTCCCATAATTTTTTTATTGCTGAACTGATTTTCTCTCCAGGAATTGAGATCTTATCACCTTCTTTAAGCCCTGAATAAGTAATAATTGTAATAGGGCTGAACGAAGTATTTCCAGATACCGTTATTTCTCCAATTATATTTTTAGTGGGTTTGTTTACCTCTTGAGAAAATAAATTTTGACTGAATGATATAGATAAAAGAAGTATTACAAAAAATTTGATTTTCAATTTCAATCTGTCTTTAATTAATCTGTTCACTAGTTTTTCCAAATCTACGTTCTCTTTTTTGATAATTTACAATTGCTTTATAAAGATCTTCTTTAGAAAAGTCTGGCCATAGCTTTTTTGTAAAATAAAGCTCAGCATAAGCAATTTGCCATAATAAGAAATTACTAATTCTTTTTTCACCACTTGTTCTTATTAATAAATCTACATCTGGTAAATAATGAGTGTAAAGATGCTGATTTATTACGGATTCGTCAATATTTTTTAAAGAAATTAAGTTATTTTTAACTTTATCCCCTATTACCTGTATAGCATTTACAATTTCTTCTCTTGCTCCATAGTTTAGCGCAAGTGTTAATGTCATCTTATTATTATCCTGTGTTTCTTTAGCGACCTTCTTAAGATATGAAGTCACCTTTTTTGGGAGTTTTTCTAAATTTCCGATTGTTTTAAATCTGATATTATTCTTGTTTAGAGATTTTAATTCTTTATTTAGAGAAAGTAGAAGTAATTTCATTAAAAAATCTATTTCTAATGTTGGTCTATTCCAATTTTCAGTTGAGAAGGCAAATAGGGTGAGATTTTTAATCTCTAATTCAGCACATGCTTCAACTATTTTATTTACAGATTCTTTTCCTGCTTTATGGCCATAATCCCTACTTTGATTTCTTTTTTTTGCCCATCTTCCATTGCCATCCATTA
The DNA here is from genome assembly GCA_018657955.1 of Flavobacteriaceae bacterium. GTDB lineage: Bacteria > Bacteroidota > Bacteroidia > Flavobacteriales > Flavobacteriaceae. The sequence goes on from JABHWD010000015.1 coordinate 38,869, forward strand.
TTATAGCAATATGCTTAGGGACAGAATCATTAATAATTTCCTTCTTTAAGCTCATTTTATATTACAGTAACATGGTTGTCTTCCAAATGTATAGGTTAAATTAAATCCTGAAAACATGTACCAGTCATTATTATTTTCATTACCAAAAGTATAATTATAATTTTCATTATATGGAAGACTGCCATCAATTTTATCAGAAAAAGTATATCTAGCTCCTATTTCAAATGATAAAATAATTTTTTCCAATACTCTATATTTTACTCCTAATACCATTGGAATTCCAAAGCTCCATTCATATTCACTACTGTTTTGGAGATTATTTCCATTAAAAAACAAATTTTCATATTTAGAATAAATTATTCCTGTATAGATAAAGGGGGTAAATATGACATCATATTCATGTAGATTATAATCAAAAAAATTGAATTCCATTCCTGCTGATAGCTCTTTTAAACCACTATTAAAACTATAACCACGCTCATTTCTTCTAGGATCATTAGAGTCTAGATCATTAGCACTGATTGTTGTTGAGATAAATGAAAGTCGATAAGAATGTCTTGGACTCCTATTCCATTTGATTATTCCACCAAATGCAGATTTATTAGGATTAATAAATGTAGTATTACCTACATCTCCAATAAAATTAGTTCCCCCAATAATTCCTCCAATCTCATATATTTGACTATTACAAAACTGATAATTAAATATTATAATTAATATAAATTGTATTAGTCTTAATGAGTCTAATTTGGTTTTGAATACCATTAATTTTAAATAAAATTTTAACTATAAAACTAATGACAATTAATTTTATTGTTTAGTTCCTCTTATCTTTTCCCCATAATAGTTTGTCTCTTAATGTCTTAAGGAAATTTCCTTTTTCTAATTCAATCATTTTTATTGTATGTGAGGCCTTTTTTATAGATATCATATTTTCATTACTAAGAGCAATTATTTTTGAATCTAGTGAGACAAAGAATTCATTTTCTCTACCACTTATTTTTAAAGCGATCTTTGTGTTATCAGGTATAACTAAAGGTCTAGCATTTAAATTGTGAGGCGCTATTGGTGTAATAACCAGATTTTTTGACTCAGGCATTATTATAGGGCCACCACAACTTAGAGAATATCCAGTTGATCCAGTAGGGGTTGCAATAATTAAACCATCAGCCCAGTAAGTATTAAGATAATTATCATTTAATTTAGTCTCAATAGTAATTAATGATGTAGTATTTTTTCTAGTTATACTTATTTCATTAAGAGCATGACCTAATTTTTTTGTTTTACCATTCTTAATTGTAGACAATACTGTGACTAAAGTTCTTTCTGATATTTCATAATTTTTATTAATTATTGCATTAATTGCTTCATCAATTTTAATTGCTTTAATTTTTGCCAAGAACCCCAATCTTCCAGTGTTTATTCCTATAACAGGAATTGAGAGATTCTTAATAAAAGAAGTAGCTCTTAGTATTGTGCCATCACCACCTATGCAGATTACAAAATCAAAGGACTTATCCAATTTAGAGAAAGATTCAATATATTTTGAAAAAGAACTATATTTTTTTTTACCCATATTTTCTATAGATTTTTCATCTAAGAAGACATCTATAGATTTATTACGTAATTTTTTTATAGTTGAGAGTAAATGTTTGGAGGAATAACTTTTATATAAATTCGTAAATACTGCTACTTTCATCAACTTCTAAATATTAAAAAATATTCTGTTATAATAGGACATGAAATCAAGACGCAAATTAATTAAAATTATGTTAGTTTTGGGTGTAACCAGTTTGTATTTTTACATTAAATTTTAATATGACTAACCTAAGTGTTAATATAAATAAAATAGCGACTCTAAGGAATGCTAGAGGAGGTGATTACCCAAATCTTATAAATTTTGCCAAGAAAATACAATCCTTTGGAGCAGACGGAATAACTGTTCACCCAAGGCCAGATGAAAGACATATAAAATACTCAGATGTTTATGATCTAAAACCAGTTATTTATAAAGAATTTAATATTGAAGGGAACCCAATCAAAAAATTTATTGATATGGTAATTGACATTAAACCAAATCAAGTTACTTTAGTTCCTGATGCTGAATCTGATTTAACTTCATCTGCTGGCTGGAACACTATAAAACATAAAAATTATTTAAAAGAAGTAGTATCAGAATTTAATTCTCATGGAATAAGAACATCAATTTTTTTAGATCCTGAACTGAAATATATTGAATCTGCCAAGGAAATAGGTGCTGATAGGATTGAATTATACACCGAAGATTTTGCAAAGAATTATAAAATAAATAAAGAAAAAGCTATAGAGCAATATATAAGATGTGCTAAACTTATTAATGAAATGGGGATTGGACTTAATGCCGGCCATGACTTGTCATTAAAGAATATATCATTTTTTAAAAACAATATTGAAAATTTGCTTGAAGTTTCTATTGGTCATGCATTAATTACTGAGGGTTTAGACATAGGGATTGAAGCTGTTATAAAAAAATACCTATCATATCTTAAATAAATGTTATTACATTCAAACATTATAGGTGAGGGAAACAATATAGTAGTTATTCTGCACGGTCTTTTTGGTTCTGGAGATAATTGGAAAACATATGCAAACAAATTAAAACCTGAAGGATTTTGTATTCATCTAATAGACCAAAGAAATCACGGTAGAAGTTTTCATAGCAATGAATTCAATTATGATCTTCTTGTCAAGGACTTAAAATATTATTTAGATCATAATAAAATTGATAATTGTGTTTTGATAGGCCATTCAATGGGAGGAAAAACAGCAATGAATTTTGCCTTACAATATTCTAGATATGTTTCAGATTTAATTATCATTGATATAGCTCCTAAACGCTATCCTATTCATCATGATAAAATTATTGAAGCTTTAGCCTCCTTTAATTTAGAATCAATTTCCTCTAGGAGAGAAGTTGACCAGAAATTATCAAATTATATTGATGATATTCTGCTGAAAAATTTTTTACTAAAAAACCTTTATTGGATTGATAAAAATAAACTTGCTTTCAGGTTTAATTTACTTTCATTATCTAATAATATATCTAATGTAGGCGAAAGAGTAAAACATGAATCTAAATTTTTAAACAACACATTGTTCCTCAAAGGAGAATATTCTAATTATATAGATGACAATGATAAGACTGAAATAACAAAATATTTCCCTAAAGCTTCAATTTTAACAGTCCCAGATTCAAATCATTGGGTGCATGTTGATAATCCAGATAATTTTTTTGATACAATTCTAGATTTTATCAAAGATAAATACTAGTAATTAACTTTGATGCATTTTAAAAAAAGTGTATTTTCGCAAACCTATTTTTTACCTCTGCAATGAACATAACATCTAACTATATTGATAAGCTTAACGGCAAAATAACAATTGAAGTTGACAAAAAAGATTACACTAAACAAGTAAATACTGTATTACAGAAATATTCACAAACTGCAAATGTTCCTGGATTCAGAAAAGGTCATGTTCCAATGGGTTTAATAAAAAAACAATATGGCAAGGCTGTTATCATGGATGAGGTAAACAAGCTTATAGACAAGGAATTAAGAGGCTACATAAAAGACAAGGAAATAGACATGCTAGGAGGCCCTATTCCTGTACCTCAAGACAATATTAATTGGGATTCCGATAAAATAACTTTTGAATTTGAAGTAGGATTAACACCAAAATTTGATGTTAAATTAAAATTTAAAAAACCTATTATAAATTATATTGTTAAAGCAGATGAAAAAATGATTAATGAGCAGCTAAGTAGTATTCAAAAGCAATATGGTAAACTAACGATTAAAAAAAAGATTGAAAAAGATTGTGATATTACAGGCGTCTTTACTTATGAAGATGAAATTAATAATAAGTCAACTTTCAATTTAAATAGAATTAAGGAAAAAACAGTTATAAAAAAACTTTTAGGATTAAAAGTTGGTGAATCTGTAACACTTGGAACTAAAGATTTATTTGATGATCATCATGAATTAATTCGTTTACTTAATATCTCTCATGATAGGGCGAAAGATATCGATATAGAGGTCAAGTTAAATATTGAAGAAATTAATTATAAGGAATCAGCAGACTTGGATCAGGAATTATTTGATAAAACATATGGAAAGGATATTATAAAAAGTGTAACTGAATTAAAAGATAAGATTTCTCATGATATTGAAAAACAGTTTATTAATCAGACCGATCAAAAACTAATGAATGATGTTATAGAATATTTAATTGAGAATACTAAATTCAAGCTACCTTCAGAATTTTTAACTAAATGGATCAAGATTAATTCAGAAAAGAAAATTAATGATGAAGAGGCGAAAGAAGAATATGAGAAATCTGAAAAAGGCATGAAATACCAATTAATAGAAAGCAAATTAGTAACTGATAATAATTTACAAGTTAATTTTGAGGACTTAAAATCTTATGCAGGGGATTTAGTCAAGGCTCAAATGAATCAGCATGGTCAATCTAATCCTTCTGATAAGGAGTTAGATGATATAGTCGCAAGAGTTTTACAAAATAAAGAAGAAATTAAAAGGTTAACAGAGCAATTAACCAGCAATAGGATATTAACTTTCTTTAAAGAGAATTCTAATATTAAAACAAAAGAATTATCCTATGAAAAGTTCATAAAAGAAGCATATTCTTCCTAATTTAAAATTACTATATTTATAAATAAATAATTGAATAGATAAATGGATTTTGCCAAAGAATTTGAAAAATTTGCCACTAAAGATCAAGGAATAAGCAGTACTTATTATAACAAAATAATAAGCAGTATGTATCCTGTTGGAAATCCTGTTGGACTCACTCCAAATATTATTGAGGAACGACCAATGAATATAGCCATATTTGATGTCTTTTCAAGATTAATGATGGATAGAATAATTTTTTTAGGAACTGGAATAAATGATCAAGTAGCAAATATTATACAAGCTCAATTATTGTTTTTAGAAAGTACAGATTCATCTAAGGATATTCAGATTTATATTAATTCCCCAGGTGGAGGGGTTTATGCTGGACTAGGAATTTATGACACTATGCAATTGATAAAACCTAATGTAGCTACAATATGTACTGGAATGGCAGCTTCAATGGGAGCAGTGCTTTTGTGTGCTGGAGAAAAAGGCAAAAGAAGTGGATTAACTCATTCAAGAGTTATGATACACCAGCCTCTTGGAGGTGCTCAGGGTCAAGCAAGTGATATTGAAATTACCGCTAAGGAAATAGTAACTCTAAAGGAAGAGCTGTATAAGATTATTAGCAAACATACTGGGCAGGATTATAAAAAGGTGTATGCAGATAGTGATAGAGATTATTGGATGAAATCTGATAAGGCTATTGAATATGGAATGATAGATGAAATATTAACTAAAGAATAAATTCTTCAATGAGTAAGTCTGAGCTACACTGTTCTTTTTGTGGTAAGAAAAAAGCTGAGACAGTTTTGTTAGTTGCTGGAATAGACGCACATATATGTAATGAGTGTATCGAGCAAGCAAATGGGATTATTCTCCAAGAATCAAAACAAGAAAAAACAACTGAATCAAAAGATTCTGAGTTATTGAAGCCTCAACAAATTAAAAGTTTCTTAGACGACTATATTATTGGACAAGATCACACAAAAAAAATTATTTCTGTATCTGTATATAATCATTATAAAAGAATAAACCAATTAGCATCAGATGAAATTGAAATAGAAAAAAGTAATATCATCATGGTTGGTAAAACAGGGACTGGAAAAACATTGATTGCAAAAACAATTGCAAAGATGTTAGATGTTCCTTTAGCTATTGTTGATGCAACAGTTCTTACCGAAGCTGGATATGTCGGTGAAGATGTTGAAGGAATATTAACTAAACTTTTACAAGCGGCAGATTACAATATTGAAAAAACTGAGAAAGGAATTGTATTCATTGATGAGATTGATAAAATAGCGAGAAAAAGTGACAACCCCTCCATTACTAGAGATGTTTCTGGAGAAGGAGTCCAACAAGCGTTATTAAAATTATTAGAGGGTACTATAGTAAATGTCCCACCAAAAGGAGGAAGAAAACATCCAGATCAGAAATTTATTGAGATTAATACTGAAAAAATATTATTCATTGCAGGAGGAGCCTTTGATGGAATTGAAAAATTAATTTCAAAAAGATTAAATCTAAATGTAATTGGATACAAGTCTATTAAGGTAGATGCTATATCAAATCAAAATATACTCCAATTTATTAACCCTAAAGATTTGAAGGGATTTGGATTAATACCTGAAATAATTGGTAGACTACCAGTGGTAACTTACATGGATCCTTTAAGCAAAGATGCACTTAGAAAAATACTAACAGAACCAAAAAATGCTCTCATTAAACAATTCATTAAATTATTTGAAATGGATGGAATAGAATTAAAGTTTGATGAATCAGCATTAGATCTTATAGTTGAGAAAGCTGTTGATTATAATTTAGGAGCAAGAGGACTTAGATCTCTATGTGAAGAAATTTTAAATGACGGAATGTTTAATTTGCCTGGGAGTGATAAGAAAAAACTACATATTACTAAAAGATATGCAAATGAACAATTATCAAGAATTAGTTTAGAAAAATTAAAGGCTGCATCTTAGCCATTTAGCTTAATTAATTCTTCAATAAGATCTCTATTGTTAGCCAATCTTGGTACTTTATTTTGACCTCCAATTTTATTGTTTTTATTAAGCCATTTAAAGAAAACACCTTTTTTCCCAATTATTACTTTAGGAAGATTAAGTGTAAAATCTTTATATCTCTTTGCTTCATAATCTGAATTTTCATCTTTTAAAGCATTATCTATTTCCTGTTCAATATTTATATTTTTTGGTATGGAATTTTTGAATTCAACAAACCATTCATGACCCCCTTTTTCTTTTCCTTTCATAAAAATTGGAGCGACTGTATAATCTACTATTTCTAGATTATTTTTTTTACATATTTTGCTAATGACATTATCAGTATTTTCAATAATAACTTCCTCTCCAAAAACATTAATATAATGTTTTGTTCTGCCTGTAACAATAATTTTATATGGGTATTTAGATTTAAATTTTATTGTATCACCAATCTCATATCTCCAAAGACCAGCATTTGTTGAAATTAATATAGCGTAGTTTTTATTTAATTCAACATCTTCTAGAGGTATAATTTTTTTTTCTTTGGAGTTGTATGAAGTCATAGGTATAAATTCATAATAAATACCATAATCTAACATTAACAATAATTCATCTGAATTATTTTCATATTGTATTGCAAAAAACCCTTCAGAGGCATTATAGACTTCATAGTACTTCATTTTGTCATTGCCAATTATAGATTTATATTGATTGATATAGGGCTTAAAATTTACACCTCCATGAAAATAAACTTCTAAATTTGGCCAAATTTCAACAATAGTTTTCTTTTTAGATTCTTCTAATATCCTATTTAATACTACAAGCATCCATGATGGAACTCCTGCAAGACTAGTAACATTTTCTGATATAGTTTCATCAATAATTGCTTTTATTTTATCTTCCCAGTCATGAATTAATGTTGTTTTACTACTAGGAGTACTGCCAAATTCAAGCAATAAAGGCATATTTTCAATTAAAATTGCAGATAGATCTCCATAATAGGTCCCATTTTTTTTATATGGAGATTTACTTCCTCCAAGCCGTAAGCTTTTCCCAGTAAACAACATTGAGTCTTCATTATTGTTTAGGTACATGCAAAAAAGATCTTTGCCTGCTGCATAGTGACATTCATCTAAGGATTCTTGACTAACAGGGATAAATTTACTTTTAGAATTTGTAGTCCCACTAGATTGAGCAAACCACTTAATTTTACTTGGCCAAAAAATATTATTTTCTCCTTTTCTTGCTCTATTTATTTTTTCTGCAAAATCTTCATACTTGAATACAGGGACTCTATTAGAAAATTCTCGGTAATTCTTAATAGATTTAAAATCATACTGTTTCCCTATTAATGTATCTTTTGCTGTATTTATAAGATTTAATAAAAGATCATTTTGAACTTCATTAGGGTACTTAATAAACAACTCAATTTGATGATGTCTTTTTTTTAAAAACCAAGAAGCAATTGAATTTATAAATGGATTTGGCACTTTTTCCTTACTTTTATTCAACTAAAATTAGCAAATTTTCATGCATTTTCGAGGTGTAATACAAAAAATGATTTCTGAATTTGATAATCCTGTAAGGTATTATTTGAATTTTGAAGATGATATGCTATGCATGAATCAATTATTAAATAAGGAGATAAAAATAAGTACTACAGGTTATCAATGTCTCTCATGTAATTCAGATATTGAAATATATAGACAGGGGTTTTGTAAAAATTGTTTCTTTGAAGTACCACAGGCTGCTGATTGGATAATTAAACCTGAATTAAGTAAGGCTCATTTAAATATTGAAGAGCGTGATCTTGATTACGAAAAAGAGATTCAACTTCACCCTCACATTGTATATTTAGCCAATACAGGAAATATAAAGGTTGGAGTAACAAGAAAAAGTCAGACTCCATACAGATGGATTGATCAAGGAGCACATCAGGCTATCGAAATATTAGAAGTTCCTAACAGATATCTAGCAGGCGTTGCTGAGGTAGCAATCAAAAAATATATTTCTGATAAAACAAATTGGCGAAAAATGCTAATTAATGAAAATAGAACAGAAAATATTATAAATTACAAAAATCAAGTTAAAAATTTCATTCCGAATCATTTAATACATTACTTTATAGAAAAGGATAATATAATTGATATAAATTTCCCAATAATAGAATCCCCATCTAAACCAGAATCTTTAAAATTGAAAAATGGTGAAGAGATTAAAGGAGTTTTAAAAGGTATTAAAGGTCAATATTTAATGTTTGAAGAAAATAAAGTTTTGAATGTTAGAGCGCATGAGGGATATTTAATCCAAATTTCTCTCTAATCAATATTAATTTCTTCATTTATTTTTAGCTTAAATTTTCTTCTGAACAAATATACTCCTAGATATAGAAATGGTGTGTCAATTATTGCAATGAGAACTTTAAATAGAAATCCTGAAATTAACAAACCTACAAACTGATCCCACATGAGGACATTTGACAAACATAAAAGAAGAATAATTGTAAAGGTGTCAATAAATTGTGAGAAAAATGTAGAAAAGTTATTTCTTAACCATAACATTTTTCCTTTAGTTAGATTTTTCCAAAAATGATAAATTTGTATATCAACATATTGGGCAAACAAATAACTTATCATGCTTGCAAAAACAGCTATAATTGTACTTCCAAAAACAGTATTGAATAGTTCGTCATTTACTGGGGATCCATTTATTGCAGGGACTGAATTAGCAACATATATAATCAATATTGAAAAAATTGAAGCAAAAATTCCTACAGTTACAATTGAATTAGCTCTTTTCTTTCCATAAATTTCACTTATTAAATCTGTTATTAAAAATGTTATTGGATAAGGAAGTATGCCAACGGATAATTCAAACAATTGTTCTCCAAAAATTTTTATTTCAAAGGGATGCCAATAAAAAAATTTTTGAAAAATTAAATTTGAAACGACTAAGGATGTTATAAATAGGGATCCTAAAATCAAATATATTTTTTGAGCTAATAATTTATCTTGTTTTTTCATAAATTTTATACAACCAAAGATAATAAATGAATTTCTTTTATTTAATTTGTTCATAGACTATGAATGATTACAAAAAAACACACATATCAATAGGATCAAATATTGGAGATAAGTTAAAAAATCTTGAAAAGGCAATAGAATTAATTCATCTAAAGATAGCAGTTATTGAATCTATCTCTAGTATTTATAAGACAGAAGCAATAGGCTTTAAAGGTGAGGATTTTCTAAATATCTGCATTAGCATATTTTCAAACGAGATCCCTAGCTATATAATGCAAAACTTATTAGATATTGAAAAGATTTTAGGAAGAGTAAGAAATAAAACAAATAAACCTGAGTCTAGAATTATAGATATAGATATTATTTTTATCGAGGAGATAGTAATAAACTCTAGTTTGCTACAAGTACCTCATCCGAAAATGCAAAATAGAAAATTTGTATTAAAACCATTATTAGAAATAGATCCAAAAATAAATCATCCAATCACTAAAGAAAGCATTCCAGAAATGTTAAGAAATTGCAAAGATACTAGTCAAGTTAAAAAAACTAATTTAAAAGTCTTCAATCCTAAGAATAACCTAAAAATAAGCAAGTATAAATATATTGCAATAGAGGGAAATATTGGTGCCGGTAAAACTAGCTTAGCAAAAAAAATAGCAGTTGATTTTAATTCAAAATTAATAATAGAAAGATTTGCAGACAACCCATTTTTACCAAAATTTTATAAGGACCCTGAAAGATATGCGTTTACTCTTGAGATGTCTTTTTTATCTGAAAGATATCAGCAAATTTCAGAGGACTTATCTCAGCTAAATATTTTTAATGAGCTAATAATAAGTGATTATGATATTCACAAATCACTAATTTTTTCGAAAGTAAATTTAAGTGTAGAGGAATTCTCTTTATACAGAAAACTTTTTTATGATATGTATAAAAAAATTCTTAAACCAGACTTATTTGTCTTTTTAAATCAAGATATACCTAGGCTACAAAAGAATATTAGTAGGAGAGGAAGAGACTATGAAAATAGAATTAGCAATGAATATCTTTCAAAAATAAACTCAGGATATTTTGAATTTTTTAGGTCTAGGCCAGATCTTAACATTAAGATAATAGATATAACAAATTTAAATTTTGTTGAGAATAGATTGGATTACTTATCAATTCTAGATGAAATAACTAGTTAATTTTATTATAAATGTCCCATAAAACAATTCCAACTGACACTGATATATTAAATGAGTGCTTAGTGCCATATTGGGGAATTTCAATAACTTCATCGCTCGAATTAATTACTTCTTGAGAAATACCATTAACCTCATTTCCAAAAATAAATGCATAATTTGCATTTTTTTCATATTTAAAACTATTAAGAGCTGTTGAGTTTTCTACTTGTTCAACTGAAATTATTTTCAAATCAGTTTTTTTTAATGAATCTACTAGATCTAAGATATTATTATGATATTCCCAGTTAACTGAATCAGTACTTCCCAATGCTGTCTTATGAATATCTTTATTTGGAGGTTTTGCAGTTATTCCACATAGATAAATTTTATCTATAAGAAAGGCATCAGCAGTTCTAAATATGCTGCCAATATTATTTAGGCTTCTAATGTTATCAAGAATAATTGAAACAGGGGTTTTCTTAGAGTTTTTAAATTCTTCAATTGATAATCTATTAAGCTCTATGTTTTTTAATTTTCTCATTTGTAATTATTTCTAATAATCAGTTTTTAAAAAAACAAATATTGGTTACATTAGCAAGGGCTATGTTTATGCAAAAATAATATTAATTAATAAGATTTTCTTGGAAAAAACTGTAAAAAAAGTAACTCCATTAATGAAGCAATATAATGCTATTAAAACTAAACACCCTGATGCTATTTTGTTGTTTAGAGTAGGAGATTTTTATGAAACTTTTGGAGAGGACGCTATTAAAACATCAAAGATTTTAGATATTATTTTAACAAAAAGAGGTGCAGGGAGTCAAAGTGAAATTGAGCTTGCAGGATTTCCTCACCATTCTTTAAATAACTATTTGCCAAAATTAGTTAAGGCAGGAAATAGGGTTGCTATATGTGATCAACTTGAGAACCCTAAGCTCACAAAAACTATTGTAAAAAGAGGTGTAACTGAGCTGGTAACACCTGGACTAGCAACAATTGATGGAGTCTTAAATCCAAAGGCAAATAATTTCCTAGCATCTGTATATCTTGGCAATAATATAGGCGTATCTTTTTTAGATATATCTACAGGAGAATTTATAATTTCAGAAGGATCAATTGATTATATTGATAAATTATTGCAAAATTTTAATCCTAGTGAAATACTTATTTCAAAACAGAAGAAATTAAATTTCTTATCAAAATTTAACAATAACTTTCGATTGTTTTTTCTAGAGGACTGGGTATATCAATATGATTTTGCAATAGAATCTCTTTGTAGTCATTTCAAAACAAAATCATTAAAAGGCTTTGGTGTAGAAAAATTAAAAGACGGACTTGTTTCTGCTGGAGCTATAATGCACTACTTGAGTGAGACTCAACATCAGAAAATTAATCATATTACTTCTATAAACAGAATTCCAAAGGATGATTATGTCTGGATGGATGGATTTACAATTAAAAATTTAGAAATTTTTCAGTCATTCTCCAGGGATGGTAAAAGTTTAATCGATGTAATTGATAAAACTATTTCTCCCATGGGAGGAAGACTCCTTAAGAGATGGGTTGCTTTACCATCCAAGAATATTAAGTTAATTCGAAAGAGGCATATGATAGTTAAATATTTGATAGATAATGAAACTTCATTAAACAGTATACAAGAAAACATTAAGGAAATAGGAGACTTAGAGAGATTAATTTCAAAAGTTGCTACAGGCAAAATAAATCCAAGAGAAATTGTTCAATTAAAAAATTCACTAGCAGCAATAGAGCCTATTAAAAAATTAATAAAAAGAACAAAAGAAAAATCTTTAAAGGAACTATCAAATTCTTTGGATAATTGCAATCAACTAAGGAAACTTATTGAAAAAACATTAAATGAAGAAGCTCCAGTTAGTATTTTAAAAGGAAATTCTATTTCCTCAGAATTTTCTAAAGAATTAAAAAACTTGCGTGGTATAGCATTTTCAAGTAAAGATTTTTTAAATAAAATGTTGCAAGAGCAAAGTGAAATTACAGGGATACCTTCATTAAAAATTTCTTCTAATAATGTTTTTGGTTATTACATTGAAGTTAGAAACACCCATAAGGATAAAGTCCCAGAACAGTGGATAAGAAAACAAACTTTAGTGAATGCTGAGCGTTATATTACTGATGATTTAAAAAAATATGAATCAAAAATTTTAGGAGCAGAAGAGAGAATTTTAAAACTTGAAATAGAGATATTTCAAGGGCTCATTAATAAAATGTATAAGTATATTAAAACAGTTCAAAATAATGCTTTAATTATTTCCCAATTAGATTGTTTCTCATCATTTGCTCAAACTGCTAAAGAAAATAGTTATTGTATGCCAGAGATAGACGAATCATATGATATAAATATTGTTAAAGGGAGACATGCAGTCATAGAAGCACAGTTGGCAGCTGAAAACCCTTATGTAGCAAATGATTTATTTTTAGACAGAGAAAAGCAGCAGATAATTATGATTACAGGGCCAAATATGTCTGGAAAATCTGCTCTTTTAAGACAAACTGCATTAATAGTTGTTATGGCTCAAATTGGATCCTTTGTTCCTGCAGAAAATTTAAAAATGGGAATAATTGATAAAATATTTACTAGAGTTGGCGCTAGCGATAATATATCTATGGGAGAATCTACTTTTATGGTAGAGATGAATGAGGCAGCTACAATTCTTAATAATATTTCTGATAGAAGTTTAATACTCCTTGATGAAATTGGTAGAGGGACTAGTACATATGATGGAATTTCAATAGCTTGGGCTATTAGTGAATTTATTCATGATCATTCAACTAAAGCAAAAACTCTTTTTGCAACACATTATCACGAGCTTAATGAAATGACTTTATCATATGATAGAATCAAAAACTTTAATGTTTCTATAAAAGAAGAAAAAAATGATGTTTTATTTTTAAGGAAGTTAATTCCTGGGGGCAGTGAACATAGTTTTGGCATACACGTTGCAAAAATGGCCGGAATGCCAAGAAAAGTCTTAAACAAGGCTAATTCTATATTGAGAAAACTAGAAAAATCTCATTCTAATGAACAGCTTAATAAAGATATAAAATCAATTAAGAGTGATATTCAATTAGAATTTTTTAAACTTGATGATCCAGCTTTAGAGGAAATAAAAGAGGAGTTGTTAGATATTGATATTAATTCAATGACTCCTATGGAAGCATTATTAAAATTAAGTGAAATAAAAAGGAAAATTAACGATTCAAAAGATTAGAAGAGTACAATCGTTTTTTTAAAATTCTCTTTGCTTTTACCTAAATTGTTATAAATTTGCATCCGCACTAAGATAGTGTACGTTCATTTAAATAATGCGAAAGTAGCTCAGGGGTAGAGCATCACCTTGCCAAGGTGGGGGTCGCGGGTTCAAATCCCGTCTTTCGCTCCAGAAGATACTATTCTATATAATGCTGAAGTGGTGGAATTGGTAGACACGTTGGACTTAAAATCCAATGGATAGTAATATCCGTGCGGGTTCAAGTCCCGCCTTCAGTACACAACGGGACAAATTTTCTTTTTGAGATTTGTCCCGTTTTTTGTTTATTATCTTCTTCCCATATAAAACAGGTGAACTTAATTAATGTGTTTCATTACATCAATAGCAGCTCGTGACCCTTCAATAAGTGCCAGAGTGTGCGACATATAACCGCTGAGTTCTGAATGACCAAATTGAATTCGTCCAAATCCTTTTCTTACAACCTCTTTAGGTGCTTCCTCGCCGTTTATACCAAAATGAAATCCTGGTTGTGGCGATATATAAGCGTGCCCCCAACGATTTAAAACAATACCTGCAATATCACGCTCGGCATTAAACCCATATCCTGCAAACATTTCGGTCATTTGTTCAACGACTTCTTGCTCGTATTGCGCATAGGATTTTCTAAGTAGTTCCGCTCGTCCTAGTACGCCTTGCACCTTAATGGGGTAACCCGGGTTGTTAAATGGCACATAAAAGGTGATAACTGCTGGTTTTTCTGGGTCAAAAGGTTGGGTTAGCTCACCCGTAATCATGGGTCTGCGAATTGAAAAAAAACGTCCAAATCCTTCAAACCATCTACCCGATGAAATGCCAAGCTTATCTAAAAAGCGCCAATTGCGTACTGCGACGTTAACCACAAGAATAGGTGAATGATGAAATTGGCTATAAGCCGTTTTAATAGAATCTGGTATATCACTGACAATATTCTGCGCTACCCATCCACCAATTCCCAGCACAACAGTTTTCGCTTTTATTTTCTTAATCTTACCATCAACATGGTAGCATACGTTTACATAGTCTGCATTCTTGGCTAACCCCTCATGACTTATATCTATTGCTGTAGCATTTAAACGCATGCGGATTGGGTTTTCAGTGTTGTCCAAAGTCGAAAAATTGATGGGATTAAAAAGAATCTCTTCAAATGATTTTCCACCTTTTATGCTTTTTGGAATGAGATATTTTATAATATGCCTAAAAATACCAGCATTACCTCCCGGAAAACTGTAGGCACCCACATCATGATCATTTTTACTTTTATCGTAAGTATAGCGTGCTTGTGTCCCTGGCATTTCAAGTAATTTAGCAGCATAGCCTGAGTATACATCAGCTCCTACTCCTCCCATAGAAATAGCTAGAATTGGATCAAAATACTCGGTTACCTCTGGGCTAAAACCCATGACTTTTTCTAATAGATCTTTATAGGACATGCTGTCTAGCCAGTGGTCTAAATCTGCACCCGTATAGTAATCCTTTTTATCGTCAAAAACACGATTCAATTCTGCTTTGAATTTGTCAGACCAGGGCAATCTAGCTAACTTATCGGCCCTTGGATTAATAACCCAAGGTGTTTTTGAATCCTTGCCCATAAAATAACCAGTGTCGTAACGCTCTTCTTCCCAAAACACACCGTAATAGTTTTCGAGTGGAGCACGCACTTTAGTCTTTTTTGGATCTTGTTTAACAAAATCATAATCAAATGGGAGGCCGGTATCTTTATAAATATTGGCTATCAACCCGCCACTGTCTTTGAGTGGGGGTCCAAAATCGTTAGAACCCTGGGGCCCATATAATTTGTATCCATCTACGTCAAATTCATTTTGTTTTGCTTCACCACCAAAAACCGGATGGTTTTCCAGAATGAGACATTTTTTAGTGTTACCATATTTTTTATAAAATTCGTAGGCAGCTCCAATACCAGAAAATCCCCCACCAATGATGACCATGTCGTATTCTTCACCGGTTTCCTCTGCGTCTGCACGCATTTTATTGGTAAACCCGTCTCTTATTAAATGGGCTGCGTCTCTGGTGGAAGCTACATTGCCGTTAGAAATGGCATAATCACCTACTCCGCCGTAACCGGTCCAGGAGTCATTAATCACACCATGTGGATCCTTAGACACCGTATTTATTACATCTTTACATGAGTATAGAAGTGCAGCTCCAACTCCAACTAAGGTGCCGCCTATAAAATCCCTACGACTAATATTAGCATTAAGTTTTATCTTTATCTTTTTTTTTGCCATCTTATATTTTTTGATAACAGATTTTAAAACAATACATATTAACTTCCATTGAGAATTAACTTACTCGAAAAGTAATATTGTTTATTTTGAAACCTGAAAAGCTATGCTGCTATTAGGTTGTAGAAACGAAGATAATAAAAGTAGGAGGATTTTTTACGTGAGAAAACTAAGGGAGACCGTATCAAGAATATGAGCTGCCAAAAACATGTTTATTTATTATTAAAATCTATTTTTTCTTCTTTTCTTTCTTGAATTACCACTTGATTTGAAATCCCTATCAGATTTTCCTCTTCTTTTATTTTTTGAAGAATGTGATCTATTTCTATTTTGTTTAGAGGGTCGTGCTTCAATTTTATCATCAGTTTCTTTTATAGATAAATCATTTCCTCTAAAATTAATTTTTTTAATTCCTTTACTTAAATCAGTACTTAGACTTTTATCCATCTCAAATATTGTATGATCCCCTCTAATGTCTATTTTTCCAATTTCAATTTGATTAGATTTCATTACTCTATTTATTAATGAAATTAATTCTATAGGAGAGATACCTTTCTTCCTCCCAATGCTAATTGAATAATTAACAAAGGAATTCCTATTTGACTTCCCATTTTTAAATTTTGAATCTGATCTACTTTTTACTTCTTTATTATTTATATTATTTGAATTCTTATAATATTCTAAAAACCTATTAAATTCTGCTGAAACAAAATGTTTTATCAAATCCTCTCTACTAAGCCATTCAAGTTTTTTATATATATCATCTAAATATGGTTCAATTTGTTTATTATCAACCTTAACCTTTTCAATTTTTTCAATTAATTTAAAAAGTTGTTTAGAGCAAATATCTTTTCCTGTAGGAACTTCTTTTTTTAAAAATTTAATTTGACTCTTATTCTCAATTGATTTAATTTTTCTACTTTCTCTGCTATTGCTAATGGCAATAGAGATTCCACTTTTACCAGCTCTTCCAGTTCGTCCGCTTCTATGAGTATATATTTCAGGGTCATCTGGAAGAGAATAATTAATTATATGAGTTAAATCCTCGACATCTAAACCTCTTGCTGCAACATCTGTGGCAATAAGCATTTGTAATGATTTATCTCTAAACCTAGACATTACTTCATCTCTTTGGCCTTGGGAAAGATCTCCATGAATAGCATCTGCATTGTAACCATCATTAATAAATTTATTTGTTATTTCTTTTGTTTGGCGTCTTGTTCTACAGAATACTATTCCGTAAATATTTGGATTATAATCCGCTATTCTTTTTAAAGCTTCATATTTATGCCTAGAGCTAATATCATAAATATGGTGTTCAACATTTTTTGCTGCAGAATTTTTTTTTGCTACAGCAATCTCTTTTGCATCCTTCATATACTTTTTAGAAATTGATATTACTTCTTTTGACATAGTGGCTGAAAATAACATAGTTTGCCTGTTGTTAGAGGTTTTATCTAAGATAAAGTCTAGATCATCTTTAAACCCCATACTTAACATTTCATCAGCTTCATCTAAAACCACTCTATTAACTATATCTAGTTTTAATATTTTACGTTTAATTAGATCTTTAGTTCTACCGGGTGTTCCAACTATTATTTGAATACCTTTTTTAATTGATTTTATCTGATTTTCAATTTTTGTCCCACCATATACAGGCAATACTTTAACATAATCAAGGTATTTAGAAAATGCTATTAGATCTTTAGCAATTTGAATGCATAATTCTCTTGTTGGACATAATACAATTGCTTGTACGTGTTTTATTTTTGGATCTATCTGTTGAATGATAGGTAGTCCAAAAGCAGCTGTTTTCCCTGTACCAGTTTGAGCTAGTGATATTAAATCTTGACGGCTTGTTAAGAGACAAGGTATAGATTCTTTTTGAATAGGAGTTGGCGTTTCAAATCCCATTTCTTGAATAGATTTAAGTAATTCTTTATTGACCCCTATATCTTTAAAATTTGCCATGTTTTCGTTAAAGGGTGCAAAGGTCGACTATTTAGTTGGTTATTATCTTATATATATTATTTTTTAATAAGTTTTTGAGTATATGAATTATTGATTTGCATAAAATATATACCAGCATTTAATTTGGATATATTTAATTCTTGTGAAGAATAATTATTATGTTCAATAACTGTTCGGCCATTAATATCATATATGATCAAATCAAATGGTTCACTGTAATTATTAAATAAAATTACTCCCTCCGTTGGGTTTGGATAAAAATTTAGTTTGTTTTGATCAACTGAATTTAAACCTAGCGCAGCATCAGTTATCTTATAAATACCACCATTTATAGAAGCTACATATAGCTCTCCATTTATATCCTCTCCAAAAGTCACCCACTCTCCGGTTGCATTTGGACTATCTAAATACATATCCCATGAATCTGAGCTAGAATTATATGAAAGCATACCAATTTCTTGGCTACAATAATCAGCAAAGAAATATGCTCCATTCATTCCACTAATTTGACTTCCTCTGTAAATATATCCTCCAGTTATTGAACATTTATAGAACCCGCTATTACTATGTGAATATTCGCTAACAGGGAAGGTTAATGTACTCGAATCTGGACAATTAGAGCTTGTGTTAAATGTGTGATTTCCCTCATAACATCTCCAACCGTAGTTTAATCCTCCAGTATCATCTGTAACCAAGTTGATTTCCTCCCATGTATATTGTCCTACATCAGCAATCCATAAATCTCCATTAGTATCAAAGGAGAACTTCCAAGGATTTCTTAGCCCACTTGCCCATATTTCATCTCCATAAGGATTATCATTAGGTATAGCATAAGGAGAACCACTATCAACATCTATTCTAAGCATTTTCCCTAATAGAGAATTTAGGTTTTGAGAATAATTATTTGGATCACCTCCACTTCCTCCATCCCCCATCCCTATATATAAATATCCGTCGGGACCAAAATTAATACAACCACCATTATGATTACTATATGGCTGATTAATGGTTAAAAGTATAGTTTCGCTTGTGTCTGCAATTTCAGAATTAGAACTTACGCTATATTTAGCAATAACTGTATTTCCACTATTGTTTATATAATTAACAAAGAAATATGGTGTTGAAGGATAATTTGGATGAAATGCAAGCCCTAATAATCCTCTCTCACCTCCATAATAAACTTTGTCTTTTATATCTAAAAAAGGAGTTGAGTTAACGGTTCCATTTGAATTTAATATTTTTATTTCTCCAGGTTGCTCAACAATAAAAAGCCTATCATCCCCTGCATGTTTAATTTCAACGGGACTATCAAATGATGTCCCAAAACTCTCTAGAGTAACATTTTGAGCATAGATATTATTAAATAATAATAGTATGCAAAGAATTAATATTTTTTTCATTTTTCCATTTATAAATAGTTCATAATTTTATTGGTTGCTCCTTTATTATCCAAAACAAAATTAGAATTTATTAGCCCAATTTTATTAGCTGCTAATTTATTTTTAGATAAGTAATCTACACGATCTTTAAATTCTTGATCATTTTTAATACTAAACATTCCTCCAAGTTCAATCATTTGTTTTGCTTCAGAGAATTTAGAGTAGTTTTTGCCAATTATAATTGGAACTCCATAAATGGCCGGTTCTAATGTATTGTGCAAGCCAGAAGGTCCCATTCCACCACCAATATATACCATATCTGCATATTTATATAATCTTGCCAGGATTCCAACATTATCAATTATTAAAACATCACTTTTATTATTTTTTTCAGAAAATTCCGAATATAATATTGAAGTTTGGGATATTGATTCCCTTAATTTGCTGATTTTTTGTTTATTTATTTCATGAGGCACAAGAATAAATTTAAAATCTTGTTCACATGTATTAATATAATTAACTAATATTCTTTCATCTTCCTCCCAAATGCTACCTGCAACCATGCATAATTTATTTCCTTTAAAACCTTCTATGATCTCTATAGAATCATCTTGACTCATTGTATCGTATACTCTATCAAATCGAGTGTCTCCACATAGATATGTATTATTGTGTCCTAGGTTTTGAATTATTTTCTTTGATTTCTCATCTTGAACTAAAATATAATCAAATTTTAAAATACTATTGGCTAGGAAGTTAAAAGGCCATAAAAATTTAAGCTGCCCTTCTCTAAATAATCCACATATCAATGCAGACTTAATATTATATTTTTTAATATATTTTATATAGTTTGGCCAGATTTCATTTTTTACAAAAACTACTAGTTTTGGTTTTATTGCAGTTATGAATTTTTTAGCATTTCTATTTGAATCAATGGGAAGATAAATGACTAAATCCGCAATACTAGATGCTTTTTTTACTTCATATCCAGAAGGGGATAAGAAGGTTAATATAATTTTATGATCATTATATTTTTCTTTAAGACATTTAAAAACTGGCAGCCCTTGCTCATATTCACCTAAGGATGAGCAATGTACCCAAATGACCTTATCATTTTCATTAATTAAAGATTGAATCGTATTAAAAGACTCCTTTCTTCCAATTAATCCAAGTCTAATCTTTCTGTTAAATCTAGATAAGATTCTAATAAAAATTTCTGTTATGTTAACTAATAAATTATAAATAATCTTAATTATATTTTTAGCTAAAGTACATTACTTAATATAAATATTTAATTTTTATATTAAAATAATCATCTAAAATAAATTCCTATATTAGTTAATTCATACTAATTAAAAAAAATAAAAATGACAAGGATTGCAACCATATGTTTAGCTTTATTTACCACAGTGTTATTTTCTCAAAATACATATATTCAATGCGGAAAGTTAATTGATACCAAAAAAGGAAAAGTCTATAGTAATAAAACAATTATAGTGTCTAAGGATAGAATTGTTGAGATTAAAAATGGTCACGTAACTTCAACTGATTCAGCTGATACTACAATTGATTTAACAAATGCTACAGTAATGCCTGGATTTATAGATTTGCATGTGCATATTGAAAGTGAATATAACCCTCAAAAATATTTAAATGAGTTTACAGCAAATGAGGCTGATCTTGCTTTTAATTCACTTGAATATGCAAGGATTACATTAATGTCAGGATTTACAACAGTAAGAGATTTAGGAGGGTCAGGCGTAAATATATCATTAAGAAATGCAATTGAAAAAGGAAAAGTTATTGGACCAAGAATTTTTACTGCAGGGAAAGGAATAGGAACAACTGGAGGCCATGCAGATCCAACAAATGGCTGGAAGAAATCAATGCAAGGTGACCCAGGACCTTTAGACGGAGTAATTAATAGTGTTTCCGATGCAAGAAAAGCTGTAAGACAAAGATATAAGGATGGAGCGGATAATATTAAAATTACTGCCACAGGAGGAGTTATGAGCATAGCAAAAAATGGACAAAACCCTCAATTTACTTTAGAAGAGATTAAATCAATATGTGATACAGCTAAAGATTATGGTATGATTATAGCAGCTCATGCTCATGGGGATGAAGGGATTAGAAGAGCAATAATAGGAGGAGTCACAACTATTGAACACGGGACATTGATGAGTGAAAATAGCATGGAGTTGATGAAGCAATATGGGACTTACTATGTACCAACAATAACTGCAGGAAAGGAAGTTGCAGAAAAAGCAAAAATACCAGGATATTATGATGAGCTTGTAGTCCCAAAAGCATTAGCTATTGGCCCTCAAATTCAGTCTACATTTAAGAAAGCATATGCAAAGGGAGTAAAAATTGCTTTTGGAACGGATGCAGGTGTTTTCCCACATGGTAAAAATGCTAAGGAATTTGCATATATGAATGAAGTTGGCATGCCTGTTATGGAATGTTTGCAGTCAGCTACCATCACTAACGCAAATATTTTGGGATATGCTGATAAATTAGGTCAAATTAGTCCAGGATTTATTGCTGATATTGTTGCAACAAATGATGATCCAACAGAAAATATTTCTACATTAGAAAATGTAATATTTGTAATGAAAAATGGAATTGTCTATAAAGACTAATCTATTTATTCTTAAAGCTCATTAGTAAGATCATTATCATTCCTGTAGTAACAGACAAATCAGCTATATTAAAAATACCTGTTTTAAAAATTCCGCCTAGGTCAATAAAAAGAAAATCAGTTACTGATCCATATATGATTCTGTCATAAATATTAGCAATTCCCCCTCCAATAATAAAGCAAAAACCAATTAGTGAAATTTTGTCAATTTCTTTATCTCTGTAAACATAAATCATTATACATATTAATACGATTATTGGAAGAATAAGTAAAAAAATTGTTTTTATAAAAGGAGAAAAATCACTTCCCATTCCTAGAAATGCACCACTGTTTTCAACATTTGTTAAAATAAAATATTCACCTATTAATTTAATCTCTGAATATTGATCAATGTTCTCGCGAATTAAAGCCTTACTAAGTTGATCTAATACAATACTTACAGTAATAAGAATACTAATTGAAATATTTCTGTTTTTCCCCATCATAATTAACTTGATAACGAAGATGCCTCTACATCACTATTGATTTTACGTGCTAATCCTTGCAATACTTTTCCTGGCCCTAGTTCAATAAAATTAGTTGCGCCATCAACTATCATTTTTTGAATTGACTGTGTCCATTTTACAGGAGATGTTAATTGAGCTATTAAATTTTCTTTTATTTTTATTTGATCAGAAACCGCAAATGATGTTACATTTTGATAAATTGGACATATAGGGTTACTAAATGTAGTATTGCTAATGGCATTTTCTAATTCTTGTTTTGCTTCCTCCATTAGTGGAGAATGGAAGGCTCCTCCAACTGGCAATACAAGAGCTCTTCTTGCCCCTTGTTCTTTTAATTTTTCACAAGCTAAATCAATGGCATTAATTTCACCTGAGATTACTAATTGACCTGGACAATTATAGTTTGCAGCTACCACTACGCCTTCTATTTCTTTACATACATTTTCTACAGTAGTATCCTCTAATGCAAGAATAGCAGCCATTGTTCCAGGATTATTATCACATGCTTT
This sequence comes from Flavobacteriaceae bacterium, assembly GCA_018657955.1. Classification (GTDB taxonomy): domain Bacteria; phylum Bacteroidota; class Bacteroidia; order Flavobacteriales; family Flavobacteriaceae. The sequence continues at coordinate 62,273 of JABHWD010000015.1, forward strand.
TTGCATAGCTTGAGCTCTGGCTGAGACTAATTTTAAACCATCTTCAAAATTAAGAGTATTATTTGCTACTAGTGCAGAAAATTCACCAAGGGAATGACCTGCAACCATATCAGGTTTAAAATTATTACCTAATGTTTTAGCTAAAATTACTGAATGTAAAAAAATGGCAGGTTGAGTTACTTTGGTTTGTTTTAAATCTTCTGATGATCCATTAAACATTATTTCAGTGATATCAAATTCTAGAATATTATTAGCCTTTTTAAATAGATCTTTTGCTATGGAAAAATCATTATATAAATCTAAACCCATTCCAGAATATTGTGCCCCTTGACCAGGAAATATATATGCTCTCATAATAATTAAATATACTTTAAATTATTTTCTTTCATATGTCTCATAAGTAAATGAATGATTATGATTACTGTCAATATCATGAAAAGTTTTAGATATAAGCCTCCATTTATCTAGATTTAATTCTGGAAAAAAAGTATCTGCTTCAAAAGTATTGTGAACTCTAGTAAGCTCTATTTTATCTACAAGATTAATGCCAAGTTTGTAAATTTGGCCACCCCCTATTATGTATGGGTTAGGATCATTTTTGCTAATTCCTATTGCATCTGAAATATTATTTACAACAATTACTTCATCAGGAACTTTAAGGTTTTTTTTATTAGAAACTACTATATGCGTTCTATTTGGCAGTAATTTTGGAAATGTATCAAATGTTTTTCTGCCCATAATTATGTAGTGCCCTGATGTTAAATTTTTAAATCTCTGCAGATCGTCTGGAAGATCCCAAATAAGTTTATTATTTTTCCCAATTGCATTGTTTTCAGAAGCTGCAACTATTATGGTTAAACAATTTTTTTTAGAATTTTCTTTTGATTTCATAATATTCTTAGACAGCTACATCTCCTTTTATATGAGGATCTGGATCATAGTTAATTAACTTAAAATCTTCAAAACTGAAATTAAATATATCAGTAATTTCTGGATTTATTTCTATAGTTGGTAATTGTTTTGGAGATCTACCCAATTGTAATTTTACTTGATCAAAATGGTTAGTATAAATATGAGCATCTCCAAATGTATGTATAAAGTCGCCAGGTTTGTATCCACATACTTGAGCAATCATTAGAGTAAATAGGGAATATGAAGCAATATTAAAAGGAACACCTAAAAAAATATCAGCACTTCTTTGATAGAGTTGACATGATAATTTTCCGTCATTTACATAAAATTGAAAAAGGGCATGACATGGAGGTAGAGCTGCTTTTCCTTCTGAAACATTTTCGCTAAATGATTTTGATCCATCAGGAAGAACTGATGGATTCCAAGCAGACACTAACATTCTTCTACTATTCGGATTTTTCTTTAAATTATCTATCAGTTCTCTTATCTGATCTATATTATCACCATTCCAATTTCGCCATTGAAATCCATAAACAGGACCTAAGTTTCCATTTTTATCAGCCCATTCATTCCATATTCTAACACCATTTTCATTTAAATATTTGATGTTAGTATCCCCTTTAAGAAACCAAAGCAGTTCATATATAATTGATTTTAAATGTAATTTTTTCGTAGTGAGCATTGGAAACCCTTTACTTAAATCAAACCTCATCTGGTAGCCAAAAACACTTTTTGTTCCAGTGCCAGTTCTATCTTCTTTAAAATTGCCTTTTTCTAAAACATGTTTTACAAGATCTAAATATTGTTTCATAAGAAAATTTTATGCCAGATAAAAATAAAAATTGATATATAAGAGAAATAATAAAAGTGACAAAAGTTATTAACTTTTTACCCAATTATCATCCCTGCAATAGTAGCAGATAATAGCGATGCAATTGTTCCTCCAATTAATGCTTTAAAACCAAAATTTGATAAATTTTTTCTTTGACCTGGAGCTAATGATCCAATCCCTCCAATTTGTATTCCAATAGAAGCAAAGTTAGCAAATCCACATAGCATATATGTAGCTATAATTATTGATTTTTGATAGTTTAGATGAATAAGATTAGATGCTTGTTTTAGCTCAGCTAGTTGAATATATCCAATAAATTCACTTGCTACTATTTTTATTCCAAGTAGTTGCCCCATTAATGTCATGTCTTCTTTTGCAACTCCAATAAGCCACATAAGTGGAGCGAATAAATAGCCTAAAATAAACTCAATAGATAGGGTTTCATAAGCAGTATTATTGGTGATCCAATTATTTATTTCAACAAGATCTCCAAATTTTTCTAGCATGTAATTCCCCATTGCAATAAATGCTAGAAACACAAGTAGCATTGCAGCAATATTTGCTGCTAATTTTAATCCTTCAGTTGTTCCATTCGAAATAGCATCAAGGAAATTATCTCCAATTTTTTCTTGAGATATATTAACATTAGTATCAATTTTTTGCGTTTCAGGATAGAGGATTTTAGATATTACTATTGCTCCAGGAGCAGCCATGACAGATGCTGTTAAAAGATGTTTAGCATAAAAGACTTTTAGCTCAGGATCATCTCCGCCTAAAAATCCAATATATGCAGCTAAAACACCACCAGCGACAGTCGCCATACCTCCAATCATGACGAGTAAAATTTCTGATTTAGTCATCTTTTCAAGATAGGCTTTAATCATCAGGGGTGATTCTGTTTGGCCAAGAAAAATATTACCTGCAACACTCAGACTCTCAGGTCCAGAAACACCTAATACTTTTGATAATAATAAAGCCATAAGTTTAACAACTTTTTGAATTATTCCTAGATAAAACAAAACGGAAGTTAATGCAGCAAAGAAGATAACTGTAGGTAAAATTGCAAAAATAAACACATTGCCAAAATTATCCATACTAACTAAATCTCCAAATAGAAATTTAGTCCCCTCCATTGTAAAATCTAATATTTTTACAAAGATTTTACCAGCAAATTCAAATATGGCTTGAACCCATGAAATTTTTAGCACACTAATTGCAAGAATTATTTGTATTAATAATCCAAATGATGTTGTTTTCCAGTTTATTGCTTTTCGGTTATTACTTAGAAGGAATGAAATAAAAATTAAAAAAGCCATTCCAATAATTCCTCTAAACAATGTTTCAATTGTAAAACCAGAGCTTTGTATTATTTCACTTCCATCAATATTTTGTGAAAATGCAGTTGTAGAAAATAAGATAGCTACAATTATTAATGCTATAGATCTAAATTTATCTATTAGATATTTCATCTCTTATTTTTGCTGCTGTTTCATAATTTTCATTTTGAACGGCAAGTTTTAATAATTTCTGGAGTTCATCAACAGTTTTATCTTTAAAATCTTTAGAGTTTTCCAATGTTGTTTCTTCAGAGAATAATTCTTTAAATAAAATTTTATCTTCCTCATCATATTCTTCAATTTCAATTATGATTCCAGCTTTTTCCAGTATATTTTCATAAGTAAAAATTGGTGCATCAAATCTTGTTGCTAGAGCTATAGCATCACTAGTTCTAGAATCAATTATTTCTTCAATCCCATCTCTATCACAAATTATACTGGAGTAAAAAACTCCATCAACTAGCTTATGTATTATCACCTGTTTGATAATTATATCAAATCTTTCACAAAAACTTTTGAATAAATCATGAGTTAATGGTCTTGGCGGTTTAATATCTTTTTCAATAGCGATAGCAATAGATTGGGCCTCATATGTTCCTATTACAATTGGAAGTTTCCTTTCTCCATCCAACTCGCTTAGTATTAGAGCATAAGCCCCATTTTGAGTTTGACTATATGAAACACCATTTATTAAAAGTCTAATTAAATCCATTTAATGAATCACTTATGATTATTAACAAATGTAATATTTTTAATCAAATAGAAAAATGCTTAAGTATTTTGAGACTTGAAAGTTTTTAAACCTTCAATTAATTTTGGAACAACTTCAAATGCATCACCTACTATTCCATAGTCAGCTGCTTTAAAAAATGGAGCATCAGGGTCATTATTTATAACCACCTTAACTTTTGAAGAATTTATTCCAGCTAAATGTTGAATTGCACCTGATATTCCTATAGCAATGTATAAATTTGAGGAAACTAATTTTCCAGTTTGACCAACGTGTTCACTATGAGGTCTCCATCCTAAATCTGATACAGGTTTAGAGCATGCAGTTGCTGCTCCCAATACATCTGCTAATTCTTCAATCATCCCCCAGTTTTCAGGACCTTTTAATCCTCTTCCACCAGAAACTACTATTTCAGCATCAGCAATAGTCACTTTATTAGATGCTTTTTCAGTAGATTTTACGTTAATTTCAGAAGACGCTAAAGTCACTTCAAATGTTTCTATTTGGATGCTGGTTTTATTTTCAATAACTCCATGTGAATTTTTTGATATTGCTAATTGTCTGTTTTTGCTATTTATTTTAGCATATTCAAATGCTTTGTTTGTAAATGAATTTCTTTTAACTGTAAGCGGATCAAATTCTTTAGGAATTTCAATGACATTAGTAATATATCCTGCGTTTATTTTTACTGATAAAAGTGACCCAAGATATTTAGCATTCGAGCTTGAGCTTAGTATTGCTAGATTTGAACTTTCGCTTTCAAATGCTTGCTTTATTATATCAGCATATATTACAGCATTAAAGTTTTTCAGGCTATCATTAGAGATATGTAAAACTTTATCAACTCCATAATTCCCTAATTCGTTTGGATCATCTGCATTAATTGATACTGCTGTTACTGAAGTATTTAATTTATCAGCAGCTACTCTAGCATAAGAAGCAATTTCAAATGAATCTTTCTTATATTTTCCGTTTTCTGACTCTGCGTATATTAATATTGCCATTTTATATTGCTTTAGCTTCGTTATGAAGAAGATTTATTAGTTCACCAACATTATCAGACGATACTAATGTTATTTCCTCTTTTGGTTTAGGTTTTTCAAAACTAACTGTGCATGTAGAATTATCTTCATCAATCGCATTAATTACTTGAAGCTCTTTTCTTCTAGCCATCATAATGCCTCTCATATTAGGAATTCTAAGATCACTCTCTTTAACCAATCCTTTTTGTCCAGCGACAACAAGTGGAAGTTTTGATTCGATAATCTCTTTTCCCCCTTCAATCTCTCTAGCTGCTGTAATACTGTCATTATTAATTTCTAGACTAATGCATTTATCAACAAAATTATAGTTAATTAATCCAGCAATCATTCCCGGCACCATTCCTCCATTATAGTCAATAGATTCTCTTCCTCCAATTACTAAGTCATAACTTTCAGAAGATACTATATGTGCAATTTGCTTTGCTACATTAAGCCCGTTTTTTGGATCTGAATTAATTCTAATGGCTTTATCTGCTCCAATTGCAAGTGCTTTTCTCAAAGTAGGCTCAGTATCTGCAAGCCCTACATTAATTACATCTACAGAAGCACCTTGCTTTTCTTTAAACCACATAGCTCTTGTTAATCCAAATTCATCATTTGGATTAATCACAAATTGAACACCCTTTTCATCAAATTTTGAATTATTTTCAATGAAATTTATTTTTGATGTAGTATCAGGAACATGGCTTATACACACTAATATTTTCATTATATTTAAAGGATAAAATTTGGTAGACAAAAATACATAATTTAACTTAAAATTTTTATTATCAAACAAATATTTTTTGCTATACTATTTAATTAGTATTGTAGGTTTATTACTTTTGTTCAAAATTTTGATTTAATGAGATTGATTCAATTTAGGGAAGCTGTGTGTGAGGCTATGTGTGAGGAAATGAGACGAGACGAGAGCGTCTACTTAATGGGGGAGGAAGTAGCTGAATATAATGGCGCATATAAAGCATCTAAAGGAATGCTTGAAGAATTTGGGAATAAGCGAGTTATAGATACTCCTATTTCAGAATTAGGATTTTCAGGTATTGCTATAGGGTCTACCATGAGCGGCAATCGACCAATAGTTGAGTATATGACATTTAATTTTTCACTTGTCGGGATAGATCAAATTATAAATAATGCAGCAAAAATCAGACAAATGTCTGGAGGACAATTTAATTGTCCGATTGTCTTTAGAGGGCCAACAGCATCTGCAGGCCAATTGGGGGCAACACATTCTCAAGCTTTTGAGAGTTGGTATGCAAATACCCCTGGATTAAAAGTAGTTGTACCATCCAATCCTTATGATGCTAAAGGACTATTAAAGGCTGCAATTAGAGATGATGATCCTGTGATATTTATGGAAAGCGAGCAAATGTATGGAGATAAGGGCGAGGTTCCTGAAGGAGAATATACTTTACCAATAGGAGTAGCAGACGTGAAAAGAGAAGGAAAAGATGTTACTATTGTCTCATTTGGAAAAATTATTAAAGAAGCTTATAAAGCAGCTGACGAATTAGCTAAGGAAGATATTTCTTGTGAAATTATTGATCTAAGGACAGTCAGGCCAATGGATCATAAAACAATAATTGAATCAGTAAAAAAAACCAATAGGCTTGTAATTCTAGAAGAGGCATGGCCTTTTGGTAATGTATCAACAGAAATTACATATCAAGTACAGTCTCAGGCTTTTGACTATTTGGACGCCCCTATTGAAAAAATTAATACAGCTGATACGCCAGCTCCATACTCTCCAGTATTGTTAAAAGAATGGTTGCCAAATAGTAACGATGTGATTAAGGCAGTACACAAGGTATTATATAAATAAAATATATGAGTATTTTTTAATTAAACCTATTTCATTATTTTTGCCAACTAAATAAAAATATACAAGTATGAATGAAATGATAATTTATATGCCAATTGCTATGGCATTTTTAGGTTTAATCTATGTCTTTGTTAAAAGATCATGGGTTATGAAACAAGATGCCGGTGATGGAAGGATGAAAGAAATTTCTGATCACATACATGAAGGAGCATTAGCTTTTTTAAATGCCGAATATAAATTATTGTCAATTTTTGTTGTTGTTGTCAGTTTAATTTTGGCAGGAATTTCATTTGTTGTTCCTACTTCTCATATATTAATAGTTGTCGCATTTATTTTTGGTGCTTTTTTCTCAGCACTTGCTGGAAATATGGGGATGAAAATTGCTACAAAGACAAATGTAAGAACAACTCAAGCTGCTAAGACAAGCCTGCCAGATGCATTAAATATTTCATTTGCAGGAGGAACTGTAATGGGATTAGGAGTGGCTGGTTTAGCTGTACTTGGATTGACGACATTCTTTATAATATTTTTTAATTTTTTCATGAATGGATCTTGGACTTCTGTTGAAGACATGACTATTGTTCTTGAAACCTTAGCAGGATTTTCTCTAGGTGCAGAATCAATAGCTTTATTTGCTAGAGTAGGTGGAGGAATATACACAAAGGCAGCTGATGTTGGTGCTGATTTAGTCGGAAAGGTTGAAGCAGGAATTCCTGAAGATGATCCCAGAAATCCAGCTACAATTGCAGACAATGTAGGTGATAATGTAGGTGATGTAGCAGGTATGGGTGCAGATTTATTTGGATCGTATGTTGCAACAGTGTTGGCGGCAATGGTACTTGGTAATTATGTTATTGAAGATATGGGCGGATCTATTGATGATGCCTTTGGAGGTATTGGTCCAATTCTGTTGCCAATGGCAATTGCAGGACTAGGTATTCTTATATCTCTTATTGGAACTCTGGTTGTAAAAATTAACTCCAATGATGCTAAGGAAGATGAAGTAATGAGAGCTTTAAATAAAGGTAATTGGCTTTCAATAGCGTTAGTTGCGATTACATGTTATTTCCTTGTAGACTATATGTTACCCGAAACTATAACAATGGAATTTTTTGGAGAGGGTACTAGAGATATTTCATCTATGAATGTTTTCTATGCAACTCTTACAGGACTTGTAGTTGGATGGCTAATATCTTCTATTACTGAATATTACACAGGACTGGGAAAAAAACCAGTTCTTGAAATTGTTCAAAAATCTAGTACTGGAGCAGGAACTAATATTATTGCTGGTTTAGCTACAGGGATGATGTCTACATTTGGATCTGTACTATTATTTGCAGCAGCAATTTGGACTGCATATGCTTTTGCAGGATTTTATGGAGTTGCTTTATCAGCATCTGCTATGATGGCAACTACTGGAATGCAATTAGCAATAGATGCCTTTGGTCCGATTTCTGATAATGCAGGTGGTATTGCAGAAATGAGCGAACAAGATCCAATTGTAAGAGAAAGAACTGACATATTAGATTCAGTTGGTAATACAACTGCAGCTACTGGAAAAGGATTTGCGATTGCTTCTGCAGCATTAACATCCTTAGCTCTTTTTGCTGCTTATGTAACTTTTACTGGAATTGATGGAATTAATATTTTTAAGGCACCGGTTTTAGCTATGTTATTTGTTGGCGGGATGATTCCTGTTGTCTTTTCAGCATTAGCAATGAATGCTGTAGGTAAAGCAGCAATGGAAATGGTGTATGAAGTTAGAAGACAGTTTAAAGAGATTCCAGGTATAATGGAAGGGACTGCAAAACCTGAATATGATAAGTGTGTTGCTATATCCACTCGGGCGTCATTGAAAGAAATGATATTGCCAGGAATATTAACTATTGCTACACCTATCCTTATTACTGTATTACCAATGTTAATTGGAATGGATAATCAAGAAATTGCTGAAATGTTGGGAGGCTATATGGCAGGGGTAACAGTTAGTGGTGTCCTATGGGCTATTTTTCAAAATAATGCAGGAGGTGCATGGGATAATGCAAAAAAATCATTTGAAGCTGGGGTAGAAATTAATGGAGAAATGACATACAAAGGTTCTGAGGCTCATAAAGCAGCAGTAACAGGTGATACTGTAGGCGATCCATTTAAAGATACTTCAGGGCCTTCAATGAATATATTAATCAAATTAACTTGTTTAATAGGTCTTGTAATTGCTCCAATTTTAGGAGGTCATGCAATTGAAGAAGTAGAAAAAACTTCTGTAGATTATATCTATGAAGCAACTTATTTAGATGTTTTTGAGATAGGTGATGAAGAAAAAGTATTAATGGTTCAAGAAATGCATGAACACATTATAAACAAAGATTATGAAAAAGCGGGAAATTATTTAGCAGATAATGTAGTTTTTAATTTAGAAGATGGATCCTTAATTGAGGGGAAAGAAGCTGCAGTAAAATTTATGTCAGATTCATACTCTAGTGTTGATATTAAAGACTATAAAGTTGCTGTTAATTTTTCAGTAGTTGGTGACAATGCTGATGAATGGGTATTACTCTGGGATAATGGTACAATAGTATCTGAAAATGGTAAAGGATCAAGTTACAGCTGGATGGAAGCATTTCAATTTGAAGGAGATAAAATTATTGTTCTAAATCAATATTCAAAACCAAGAAATTAAAAAATAATAATAATAAAAAAAGGTTTCAAATTAAGGCCTTTTTTTATTTTATTTTTTGATCTATTAGATCAATAATTTTTTGTAGATCATCTTTGCTTTCAACAAAATCTATATCATCAATATCAATTACTAGTAATTCACCTTTATCATATTTATGAATCCAAGCTTCATATCTTTCGTTTAATCTACTTAAGTATTCTATGCTTATTGAATTTTCATATTCTCTTCCTCTTTTATGAATTTGCGAAACTAAATTTGGAATGGAGCTTCTAAGGTAGATTAATAAATCAGGGGATTGAACTGTTTCTTCCATTAAGTCAAAAAGGGATTTGTAATTTTCGTAATCACGATTTGTCATAAGTCCCATAGCATGAAGATTAGGAGCAAAAATATTTGCATCTTCATATATAGTTCTATCTTGAACTACACTTCTTCCATTACTAATTATATCTCTTAATTGTCTAAAACGACTATTTAAAAAATAAATTTGTAGATTAAAACTCCACCGTTCCATCTGGTTATAAAAGTCATCTAAATAAGGGTTGTCTACAACATTTTCAAGTTCAATGTCGTATTTATAGTGCTTGCCAAGTGACTTAGTTAATGTAGTTTTTCCAGCACCAATATTTCCTGCTATAGCAATATGCATAATTTAATTAATTTTAATTTCAAATTGATTTAAAAAATTCTCATCATAAATATACAAGGTTTCATCGATTACAAAAAAATCTTTTATCAATAATTTTTCGTAATTAATTTTTTCTATCCTACCATCAGATTCATCGAATAGAAATAGGTTGTTATTGGAGACAAAAATCAAATTATTTTTATAAAAATTAAGAGAATCCATTTCACGAATTTGAATTTTATATATTAATGAACCTGTATAATTAAATTTGTATAAATGATTATTTGTTAATAGCCAGCAATAATTATAATTGGCTTTTAGCGATATTATATCTCCCTGTATCGGAATATCAATGTTATCAAATAAATTCTTAATATAATTGTACTTTTTAAGTCTCATTGAAATTTCATCATATACCCAAATATTATTTTCATTGGCTGATGAAAATGTTGCTATATTAATTAGGGGATCTGAATAATTAAAATTGATTTTTTTAATTTCACTTAGTTTATTATCTAGAATAACTATTGAATTTTGATCTTTGTAAAATAATTTTATTTGAAGAGGATTAAATAGGTCAATTTTATATAATTCTCCTAAGTTAATATTATTATAAGTATATGTCGATTCTAGAGTTTTTTTGACTATTGAATTTTTAATTAGATAAAAATTAGAATTAGAATAGCTCTTGGCAATTTTCAGTGAATCATTATAATGGGTTTTAGACTTTAATATCAGAGAGATATTTTTTTGTGCAAGTGAAATGCAGTTTATAGACAAAAAAGAAAGTAATAGTATAATCCTCATGGATTTGAAAGTACAAAAAATTATGATTATTTTAACTTGAATTTAACAATTTGTTTACGAGTATTAGCTAGCTTTGAAAAAAATATTTATGAGGAATTCAATTTTAATTTTTACAGCGATATTTTCTTTTAATTTTCTTTATTCCCAAGATTTTCAAGGAAAGGCATATTATCAATCAAAAACATCTTTTGATCTTGGACCATGGGGATCTGCAATGAGTACTGAACAAAAAAATCAAATGAAGGCTAGAATGAAAAATATGTTAGAGAAAACATTCATTTTAACTTTTAATAAAGTTGAGTCTACATTTAAAGAAGAAGAGCGCTTAGATGCTCCAGGTCAAGGCAGAGGATGGGGAAGTTTTGGATCATCTTCAGGGCCTAGATATAAAAATATTAAAGAGAAAATATCATTAGAGGAAATTGAATTCTTTGGAAAGAAATTTTTAGTTAGTGATAATGTAGATGAGATAAAATGGGAGATGACTAATGAGCAAAAGAAAATAGGAAATTACATATGCTTTAAGGCTATAGCTAAGAAAAATGCACCTTTTGATTGGAGAGGCGTATTTTCTCCTCCTAAACCAAGGGATGATAAAGCAAAAGATTCTACAGATAAAAAACGAGAGATTAAAAGTATTGAAATTCCAAAGACTATTGAGATAGCAGCATGGTATACTCCTCAAATACCCGTTAGTCATGGACCTGCTGAATTTGGAGGATTACCAGGGCTTATTTTAGAATTAACTACTGATCAAAGAGTACTGTTGTGCTCAAAAATTGTTATGAACCCAGAGAAAAAGGATGAAATATTAATGCCAACTAAAGGAGAAAAAGTTACTAGAAACAAATATGATGAGATTATAAAATTTAAAATGGAGGAAATGAGGTCAATGAGAGGCGGAAGAGGTAATAATAAAGGCAGACATTTTTAATCAACTTAATATGAAAAAACTTATCGTATTTATATTACTGCTTAATTCTTCATTCTTGTTTTCACAATTGAAAATGGAGGGTAAGGTAACAGATAGTTTAAACAAGCCCTTAGAGCTCGCAAATATCATTTTAATTAATAGTGAGACAAATGCTCTTGAATCATTTGCTATATCTGATTCTAATGGAGAATATAAGGTTGCCTTAAAAAAGAATTCAAGTTATAATTTACAGGTTAGCTATATAGGAATGGCTAGTTATAGTAAACTTATTAAAGCTCAAGATTCAGATATCTCAAAAGATTTTATTCTCTATGAAAATAATGAATTAGATGCTGTAGAATTAACTTATGAGATGCCTGTAGTTGTAAAAGGAGACACACTTGTGTATGATGCTGATTCTTTTAAGACAGGAACAGAAAGAAAATTAGAGGATCTACTTAAGAATCTTCCAGGAGTTGAAGTTAATGATGATGGAGAAATTGAAGTTGAGGGGAAGGTAGTAACTAAGGTGATGGTAGAAGGTAAGGAATTTTTTGAGGGGGATTCTAAAATTGCATCAAAAAATATTCCATCAAGTGCAGTTGATAAAGTAGAGATTTTAAAAAACTATGCTGAGGTAGGGCAGTTGAGTTCTGTTCAAAACAACCAGGATAATATAGCAATAAATATTAAACTCAAAAAAGGAAAAGATAAGTTTTGGTTTGGAACAGTAACAGCTGGCGCTGGAGATTCAGATTTGGAAGACTTACACCTGCTTCAGCCAAAGCTTTTTTATTATAGCCCATCCTATAGTCTTAATATAATTGGAGATTTAAATAACATAGGAGAACAGGCTTTTACCCAAAGAGATTATTGGAATTTTTCAGGAGGGTTTAAAAAACCTAGTGGCAAAAGTGGTACAAATATAAGTTTAGGAAATAATAATCTAGGATTCTTACAATTACAAAACAATAGAGCTAAAGACATTAATACTGAGTTTGCAGCTATTAATGCTAGCTACTCCCCAAACAAGAAAACAGATTATTCAGGATTTTTAATTTTAACAAATAGTGAAATAGAAATTCAACAAAATAATTCAACACAATATATTGATCAAGGTCTTGGTATTCCTGATGAGGATACTCAGACTAATACACTGCAAACAAGTAATTTAGCAATTGGCAAATTCACTATAAAGCATAGGCCTAATCTTAATAATCAATTGGATTATGAAGTGCTTTCTCGAATTACTGAGGAGAATCAAGATCAAAATTATTTGTCGTCAGTAATTGGTCCAATTGATCAAAACGAAGATGTTGAAACTTACAATATCAGTCAGAATTTAAATTATTACTATACTCTTGATGATAAAAATATTTTTGCTTTTGAAGCGCAACATGTAATCAAGAACGAGGATCCTTTCTATAATGCAATTTTAGAGAATAATTTAGATTATCAGCCAACTGCTTTTGGTTTAGGCCTTGATAATTCAGAATCACATTTTAATCTTGCTCAGGATAGAAAAGTGAAATCTAATCAATTAGACGCAAAATTGGATTATTGGAATATTTTAAACATTAAGAGTGATCTGAATTTTACTCTAGGGGCTATTTATAGTAATCAAAAATTTGATTCTGAAATCTTCCAATTCCTTGATAGTGGAACTTTTTATCCTACACCTCTAATAAATGGAGGATTAAATTATAACGAAACAGATTATACTTTTAAGGATTTGTATTTAGGGGTGCATTATAGAATAAAATCTGGAAAATTTACTATTAGTCCAGGTTTTACAGCACATGCATATGATTCAAAAAATACACAATTTGGAATTGCCTCATCTGATTCTTTTTTTAAGTTATTGCCTGATTTTAATGTGATACTTAAGTTAAAAAACAGTGAGAGTATAAGACTTAATTATGCGATGCAAACACAATTTACTGATGTAACAAAGCTAGCAAGGGGTCTGGTATTAAATAATTATAACTCCATATTTTATGGTGATCAAGAATTGCAGAATGCATTATCTCACAATATTAATTTAACCTATCATAGCTTTAATTTGTTTAATTACACAAATGTTTTTGCTAGGCTATCCTATAATAAATCTATAGATCAAATAAGAAATTTAACAACTTTTGAAAGTGTAATTGCAACAAGCTCGCCATTTAATTCATCATTTGCTGATGAAACATTTTCTGCAATGGCTAGATACCAAAGATCATTTGGGAAAGTTAGAACTACCTTAAGTACTAACTATAATTACTCTAAATTTAATCAGTTTATTCAAACCATAAATAATCCATCCCTTAGTGAGAATTTTTCTCAAAATTATAAAGGGTCAATTAGAACTTTATTTAAAACGGCTCCAAATGTAGAGTTGGGATATGCATATACATTAAGTGATAATAATATAGGAGATATAAGCACAAAATATTATACTAAAAATCCATATGTAGAGGTGAATGCTTTAATTCTAAAGAGTTTAACTTTTAGAACAAACTATTCACAGACAAGATTCAGCGATCAAGATAATTTAATAAATAGTTATAAGTTTTGGGATGCTTCACTCTCTTATAGAAAAGACAAGGATAGTAAGTGGGAGTATGAAGTAAAAGCTACTAATCTTTTAGACACAAAATCACAAAGTAATTCAAGCACTTCTAATATATCTATTAGCGCTACGGAATATTTTATACAACCTAGATTTATAACCTTTAGATTTATTTACAGTTTGTAGCAAATTTTTTATTTCAAAATTTATTGATATTAGTATAATAAATTAACTCTTTTAGGCATCTGTAATGTTTTTATAAAATATTTTTCTAATACTAATAATGAAATAAGTTTCTCTCTTTTAGAGTCTTTAAATTGATTAACATAGGTATTGGCATTTTTAATAATTCTTAAGCACTCATCTAAATTATTTACATAAAAAGTTAATTTTTCTTCTAGATCAGAGTAGTCATCTTTTATTTCAATGTAATGGTAATTAGCAATAAGTTGCTTTTCCATAAACCAAGATTCAATTTTTGGTTTTGCCATTACAGCTATCGAATTTGAAGACATTACCCATTTTAAATTTGTTGCAACATCAACACCTTCAATACATAGAATAAATTTATATTTTAGATGAACTTCAATTGAGATTTTCTTTTTAATCCAATGGTCATGATCTGTATTATTATTTATTTGACCTAAATCACACAATTTATGATCAAAATACATTTTATAGAAATCAGTTCTTTTTTTATGCTTTTTTGTAACTGCTGCTCTACCTATTAAGATGTCTTTTTTATCACGAAATTCATTTGAATCATTTGTGTATGTAAAATGTCTTACTTTATTTAGTTTAAATAAAACTGAATTTTCCTGATTTCCCATTATAGGCCTGCTTTTTACAATTGATGGAACATCTGGAACATGTGTAATATCACCAAATAAAAAATTTATCTTTAGTTCTGGATTAAAATACCTTGTAAATTCATAACTGTCAAAAAAATAGGTTCTATGAGAATTTTTAATTTTTAATTTTGACAATTTTGAAATGAGATTTGGCAGATTTATATCTCTATCTATCTTATTATAATAATTTACACGAGATTTAATATATTCTATATTGTATTTGTCAATTTCTTTTAGATTTTTCTTTAGACTATTTCTATAGAAAAAATTTGGAATTAATAATTTTAAAAAATTTAAAGAATAGTATAATTGCTTATTATTTCTATGTGATTTTTTTCGTAACAAACTACATGTTTTAATAATTAATAAATTACGTTTTTTTTATTATTATATTAAATTTAACTTAAACTAAAAAAATTATTAATTTTTTTAAAAAAAAGAATAAAAAAACAAATAACTAATTATACTTTTAATATTAATGACTGGAATTATATATAAATCGACTGGAAGTTGGTATTCTGTTAAAAATATTAAAGGAATTGAATTTCAGTGTAGAATTAAGGGTAAACTTAGATTAGATAAAGTACAAAGTACAAATCCAATAGCAGTTGGTGATCTTGTAGAATTTGATTTAGAAAATGGTCCTGATTCAAGAACTGGAATTATAACTAAGGTATTTGAAAGAAAAAATTATATATTAAGAAAATCAGTTAATTTATCTAAGCAGACACAAATTTTGGCTGCTAATATAGATATTTTATTTTTAGTTATTACTCTTAAAAGCCCTATCACAACCACAAATTTTATAGATAGATTTTTAATTGCTTCTAATGCATATTCTATTGATACTATTCTGCTATTTAATAAAATGGACAGCTATAATAAAGACGAAATAGCTCAGCTTGATAAGTTGATTAATTTATATGAGAACATTGGATATAAATGTATTAAAGTGTCTGCCATTAAAAGCTTAAATATTAAGGAAATAATTTCTTTAATTAAGAATAAAACAATTATGTTTGGAGGTCACTCAGGAACTGGAAAATCAAGTATTATAAATTGTATAAAACCTGAATTAAAATTAAAAACCGGAGATATTTCATCCCAACATTTTCAAGGAAAGCATACTACAACTCATGCTGAATTATTTGATATAGATTTTGGCGCTAGAATTATTGATACTCCAGGTATAAAAGGATTTGGTATTATAAATTTTAGAAAAAATGAAATTGGAGATTTTTTCCCAGAATTTTTTCAGAATAAAAATAAGTGTAAATTCAATAATTGTTTGCATATAGATGAACCAAATTGTTTTATAAAGGAATTAGTCTCAATGAATAAAATTGATATATCACGTTATAAAAATTATAAGCAAATAATAATGGAAGATGATTTAAAGTACAGATAATAATTACATCAAACTATGATTGTAGTAATACAGAGAGTTGCAAATGCAATGGTAAAGGTAGAAGATAAAATGGTGTCTTCTATAAGCAATGGAATGTTAATATTGTTAGGTATTTCAAATAGTGATTCTAAGGAGAATATAACAAAAATGACTAATAAGATTTCAAAACTTAGAATTTTTAATGATGATAGTAATATAATGAATAGAGATATTAATCAGGTTTTTGGAGAAATTTTAGTTGTAAGTCAATTTACATTGTATGGTGATACAAAAAAGGGGAATAGACCTAGTTATATAAATGCCGCTAAACCAGATATAGCTGAACCTTTATATAATATGTTTGTTTTAGAGTTAGATAAGTTAATTAATAATAAAGTTAAAACAGGGGTTTTTGGCGCTAACATGTCAGTAGATATTATGAATGATGGGCCTGTAACCCTAATAATAGAAAATTAAATTATGGAGATAAAAAAATTACAAGAAAAAGTTGATAATTGGATAAACATACATGGTGTCCGATATTTTAATGAATTAACTAATATGGCTCAGCTTACTGAAGAAGTAGGTGAGGTAGCTAGAATTATTTCAAGAAGATATGGAGAACAAAGCATGAAAGAATCAGACAATAATGATCTTGGCCAAGAATTGGCTGATGTTTTATTTGTTGTTTTGTGTTTAGCAAATCAAACTGGAGTAGACCTACAAAAAGCTTTTAATAGCATGATGGACACGAAGGCTAAAAGAGATCATAAAAGGCATCATACAAACAAAAAATTAAAGTAGATATTATTTTTTATAAAAATAATATCTAAAATTCCTTGACATCTCTACTTCTGAGATTGTATATTTGCCTTTTCTAAAATTATGCAAATGAAATTATCACATTTTAATTATGAGCTCCCAGAGGGCTTGGTAGCTGAATATCCAAATAAAAACAGAGATGAATCTCGTTTAATGGTCATTGACAGATCAGACTATTCTATTAAACATAGATTATTTAAGGATATGATAGAATATTTTAATGAAGATGATGTTATTGTTTTAAATAACACAAAGGTGTTTCCAGCAAGACTCTATGGCAATAAAGAAAAGACTGGAGCAAGAATAGAAGTTTTTCTACTTAGAGAATTAAATGCTGAACAACGACTATGGGATGTATTAGTTGATCCTGCCAGAAAAATAAGGATTGGGAACAAACTATATTTTGGAGAAGATGAAATCTTAGTTGCGGAAGTAATTGATAATACAACTTCAAGAGGAAGAACTTTGAGATTTTTATGCGATACAGAATACGAGGACTTCAGAAAATTGTTAATTAATTTGGGACAGACGCCTTTACCAAAATACATCAAAAGAGATGTTGAACCAGAAGATAAGCATAGATATCAGACTATATACGCAAAAAATGAAGGGGCGGTTGCAGCTCCAACAGCAGGACTGCACTTCTCAAAACACTTATTAAAACGTTTAGAAATCAAAGGAATTAAATTTTCAGAAGTTACTTTACATACAGGTTTAGCTTCATTTTATCCAGTAGAAGTAGAAGATCTGTCAAAACATAAAATGGATAGCGAGAGAGTAATAATTGAAGAAAATGCTGTCAATATTATTAATAATGGTTTGAAAAATAAAAGAAGAATATGTGCAGTTGGAACAACTTCTATGAGAGCTATTGAAAGTTCAGTTTCTTCAATTGGCACTTTAAATGAAATTAATGGTTGGACAAATAAATTTATTTTTCCACCATATAAATTCAGTATTGCAAATTCTATGATTACAAATTTTCATATGCCAAAATCAACTCTACTTATGATGGCTTCTGCATTTATGGAAAATGATTTTGTTAAAAAGGCATATGAAGAAGCAATGAAGGAGAAATATAATTTTTATAGTTATGGAGATGCAATGCTGATAATCTAAAAATTTAAGTTTTCTAATTTAGAATGTCAAAAAAAGATATAAGATCTCTGTCACTTGATCAACTCAAAAATTTTTTTCTAGAAAATAGTCTTAAAGAATATAGGGGCGACCAAGTATATTCATGGCTTTGGGAGAAGTCCGCTATAAATTTTGAACAAATGACTAACCTTCCAAAATCAATACGATCTATTTTGGAGGATAGTTTTGTAATCAATCACGTTCAAATAAATACAATACAAAAAAGTAAGGATGGTACAATAAAAAATGGAATTAAATTATTTGATGATTTGATAGTAGAGAGTGTATTAATACCTACAAAAAAAAGGATTACAGCTTGTATATCTTCTCAGGTTGGATGCAGTCTAAATTGTAAATTTTGCGCTACTTCAAGATTAAAAAGAATGAGAAATTTAAATCCAGATGAAATTTACGACCAAGTAGCATTAATTAGTAAACAAAGCAAGGAATATTATAATAGGCCCTTAACAAATATTGTATTTATGGGCATGGGAGAGCCACTCATGAATTACAAAAATGTTGTAGAAGCCATAAAAATGATAACGTCAAAAAAAGGACTTGGCATTTCTGCTAGAAGAATTGTAGTATCAACTTCAGGAATTCCAAAAATGATAAAAAAAATGGCAGATGAAAACGTTAAATTTAAACTTGCAGTATCGTTGCATTCAGCAGTAGATAATGTTAGAACTTCAATTATGCCTTTTAATGAAAAAATGAATCTGTCTGAATTAAAGCTAGCATTAAAATATTGGTATAAAAAAACCAAAAGAATAATTACTTATGAATATATAATCTGGAAAGGAATTAATGATACAATTGAAGATGCTAATGCTCTGGTGGAGTTTTGCAAATTTGCTCCGAGTAAGGTTAATTTGATTCAATATAATGCAATAGATGACAACAAATTTTTTCAAGCTTCAAAAGAAAAAATTTCTTTATATCAGAACATTCTTGAAAAAAATAATATTAATGTAACCATTAGAAGATCAAGAGGTCAGGATATAGATGCAGCTTGCGGCCAACTAGCAAATAAGCCTTCTTTAAATTAATTAATAATTATTTTAAAAGTTCTCTTTAAATTTTTAGCAAAAGTTATAAATAAATTATTAAATTGATTTCTATAAATGTTAACTATATTTAAAGAAATTGATAGCAAAATCTACTATAGAAAAAGTATTTGAATCATCTCGTGTTGAGGAGGTTCTTGGAGACTTTGTTCAATTAAAAAAATCAGGTTCAAATTATAAAGGTTTAAGTCCATTTACTGAAGAAAGAACTCCTAGTTTCATGGTTTCTCCAGCAAAACAAATATGGAAGGATTTTTCGAGCGGCAAGGGTGGAACTGTTGTGACATTTCTTATGGAACACGAGCATTTTACTTATCCTGAAGCAATTAAATACTTAGCAAAAAAATACAATATTGAGGTTGAAGAGACACAAAAAACTTCTGAGCAAAAATTAGAAGATAGCGAAAGGGAAAGTATGTATTTAATTACTGAATTTGCAAAAGAGTATTATCGAGATAACTTAGTTAAGTCTGAAGAAGGGAAATCTATTGGAATATCTTATTTCAAGGAAAGAGAATTTTCAAATGAAGTGATAGATAAATTTGAACTTGGATATTCATTTAATAAATCTAATCGTTTTTCAGAAGAGGCTTTAAAAAAAGGGTACAAATTAAATTTTTTAGAGAAAACTGGACTTACTATTGTAAAGGATGATAAAAGTATTGACAGATTTAAAGGAAGGGTTATATTCCCAATCCTTAGTATGTCAGGAAGGGTTTTAGGATTTGGTGGTAGAACTCTTAAATCCTCTAAAAATACAGCAAAGTATATTAATTCACCTGAGAGTCTTATTTATCATAAGAGTAAAGTTCTATATGGTATATTTCAAGCAAAACAAAGTATAGTAAAGGAAGATAATTGTTTTTTGGTTGAGGGGTATACAGATGTTATAAAACTTCACCAAAAAGGAATAATAAATGTAGTTGCATCATCTGGAACTGCATTGACAGAAAATCAGATTAGATTGGTCAGTAGGCTAACCAAAAATATAACAGTTTTATTTGATGGGGATAATGCCGGTTCTCGAGCTGCTTTAAGAGGAATAGATATTATTTTGGAGCAAGGAATGAATGTTAGAATTTGTAATCTACCTGAAGGTGAGGATCCAGATAGTTTTGCAAATTCAAAACAAACAGATGAATTAATATCTTTTTTTAATGAACATTCAAAAGATTTTATAAAATATAAAGCATCTTTATTAGTTGATGAAGCTGCTAATGACCCAGTAAAGAAAGCTTCTGTGGTAAGAAATATGGTTGAAAGTATTTCTAAAATTAGTGATCAAATAAAAAAGGAAATTTATATAAAGGAATGTTCGTCAATTATGGGGATAAGCGAGCAAGTTTTATACAGCACTTTAGCTCAGATTCAAAAAAAAGTACTTAAAAAAAATATAAATGATTCAAAGGATAATTTTGATTCTTTTAGTATAGTAAAACCTGAGAACATAAAGAAAAGAACAAATCTTCTTTATGAGTTAGAAAAAAAAATCATAGAAATCTTATTATTATATGGAAATAATGTTGAAGATTTTGAAGATTTAATTTTAAAAGAAGATGAAAATGGAAAATTAGGTTTAAGTCCTGTTAATCGTCGTGCTAAGGTTTTTGAAAAAATATATATGGATCTTCATGAGGATGAAATGGAATTTTCAAATGATAATTTTAGAAAAATATATTACAAAATTATTGAATGTTATAATGAAAATAAGGAAATTATTACTGATAAATTTTTAAATACACTACCAAAAGAGCTTGAAATGGAGATAACAAATATAATGATGAATGATGAGAAGTACTCATTGCATGACTGGGAGCGTAACAGCATTTTTCCAAAATCAAAAAACAAAACAATTTCTCAATTAGTAATTGAAACAATTTTAAATTTACGTTGTTTTTTAATTGATCAAAAAGTAAATGAATTTAAGGATAAAACATTGATTAATAAGGAGAATAAATCTGTCTTAGAAGATGTAGTAAATTATTCAAATCTAAAAATACTTCTTTCAAGAAAGTTAAATAGAGTGATTTAAATTATTTTAATTTATTCGGAATCTTACAAACAGGAATTGGTTTCATTTTATGCAGATTATTGTTATGATGTTTTTCAAAGATTTCAAATACTTCTTTTTCCCTGTCATTAAAATCTTTTAATTTTTTACCTAATTCTTTTTGTTGCATAGCCCATTCAATTTCATCATAACTAGCACCAATTTGTTCTTCATCTGTTCTATTATCATCCCATAAACCGTCAGTGGGCTTTGCTACTATTATCTCATTGCCAATTTTTAGATGTTCTGCGAGTTCATAAACTTCACTTTTGCTTAGATCTGCAATTGGACTGATATCAACTCCACCATCTCCATATTTAGTATAGAATCCAATTCCAAAATCTTCAATTTTATTCCCTGTACCAACAACAACATAGTTGTTTAAGGAGGAAAAATAATATAATGTTAACATTCTTAATCGTGCTCTTGTATTTGCAAGAGCATGTGTTTTAAGAAATTTTATTTTTTCTTCAGGCATTATTTTCTCAAACTCCTTAAACACATTTGATAAATCCATAGCCTTTGAACATACTGATATTCCAAATTTTTCTTTCAACCATTTGATATGATTTTTTGCTCGGGAATGTTCAGATAAATTTTGTTTAATTGGAATATCAAGACATAGAGTGTTTAATCCAGTTTTTGCACAAAGAGTTGAAGTAACTGCAGAGTCAATCCCCCCAGAGACACCAATAATATAACCATTAATGTTATTTTGATTTTTATAATCAATTAACCATTGGATAATATATTCCTCAACTTTCCTTGTATTCATTAATATATTCTATATTGACTAATAACTATATTATATTTGTAATGCATAAATATATTAATACTCGCAATCAATAAATATTAATTTCTTGAAAAAATATATTTTTTATATAATTTTTTTACTCTTATTAAATTCATGTAATGTTAATGACAATAAAATTGATAATCGATATCAATTGACAATTGAAAGATTTGATAAATTTTTTTATGAATCAACTCCGAATGATTTATTTGATTTAAAAAAAGACTATCCTTTTCTATTTCCAGAACACTACGATAATAAAGTATGGATAAACAGATTGAATGATTCTGTTCAAAAAGAAATATATAGTGAAGTTAATCTTGTTTTTTCAAATTTAGATAATGAAAAAAAGGAGATACAATCTTTTTACAAAAATTTTACTTTCTATTTCCCAAAATATGAATTACCAAGAGTAATTACTTTAATCTCTGATGTTGAATATGAAAATAGAGTAATTCTTGCTGATTCACTTTTACTAATTGGATTAGATAATTATTTAGGATCAGATCATTCCTTTTATAGTTTAATTCCTAAATATATTAGTGATAATTTAATTCCTAGAATGATCATCTCTGATATAGCTGAAGAATATGCTTATTATGTAATTCCAAGATCCAATTTTTACACTTTTTTAGAGAAAATAATTTTTTATGGCAAGGTTCTATATTTTAAGGATATTATGATGCCAAAATTAGAGGATAGATATAAAATTGGATATTCAAAATTGAGCATGGATTGGGCCCAAGAAAATGAGCATTATGTTTGGACGTATTTTGTTGAAAAGGAACTTTTATTTAGCTCAGAGAATAAATTAATTACTAGATTTATTAATAATGCACCATTTTCTAAATTTTATTTATCAATTGATAATGAATCACCTGGAATGATTGGAAGATTTATTGGCTGGGAAATAGTCAAATCTTATATGAAAAATAATAACACTTCATTTATTGAAATGATTTTAATGAATCCAATAGATATATATAATAAATCTAAATATAAACCTCAGAAATAATGGCAAAAAAAAATACATCAAGAATAGAACTTCTAGTGGAACTAGATGAAAACAAAATTCCAGAGAAAATTTATTGGACTGCTAAAGACGGAGATATTTCAAAGAAGGAAACAAAAGTAGCTTTATTATCTCTGTGGGATTCAGAATCTAGGGAAAGTTTAAAAATCGATTTGTGGACAAAGGATATGCCAATTGATGACATGAAAATGTTTTTTTATCAGACCCTTAGCGCTATGACTGACACATACGAAAGAGCAACTCAAGATGAAGAAATGACTAAAAAAATGAAGGATTTTTGCGATTTTTTTGCTGAAAAGCTAGAATTGTCAAACAAATAGTTACCATTCATTTATCCTATTAGCATCTAGTCTTATAAAAATAAATAATAGGAGAGTAAATGCTAATAAGCTGGAACCACCATAACTCAGAAATGGTAGAGGTATTCCAATTGTTGGAGTTAGCCCAAGAACCATTCCAATATTTATCATAAAATGAATAAAAATGATTGACGCTACTGAATATCCATATATTCTGCTAAAATTATTTTTTTGCAATTCTGACAAAGCAACTATTCTAAGAATTAATATTATGTAAAGTATAATTATAAATGAACTCCCTACAAAACCCCATTCTTCACCAATAGTACTAAATATATAATCACTATGTTGCTCAGGGACAAAATTTCCAATTGTTCGAGTCCCCTCAAGGTACCCTTTCCCAGTAAATCCACCTGAGCTAATAGCTTTTTCTGACTCATTTAGATTATAAAGTATAGTTCTTTTCATCTGTTTTATTCTTATTGGATCTTTCTCAAGATTAAGCCAAACAGATATATAATTTCTTTGATGAGTTTTTAGAATATTTTTATAACTATAATCTGTTAAGAAGCTTATGAATATACAGAACAGAAAAATCATTGATGAATTCATAAACCTTCTTGATTTCTTTTTCTTATATAAATAATTCAATAATATAATTATTAGGGATAATAATATAGCAGTTGAAATTGATGTTTTTATAGTAAGAATTGAAACACTTAAAATTATAAAGGCAATTAATAAATAAATCTGAGAAATACCTTCTCTGTATAAAACAAAAAACAAAGAGAAAAAAACAATTGATGTCCCAGTATCATTTTGTAATATGATTAACATTAAAGGCAATATAATAATTAGTAATAGTTTTAGTTGATCAGACAATTTTTTCATATTTATTTGAATATCACTAATAAATTTAGAAATAGCTAGAGCTGTTCCTACCTTCATAAATTCGCTTGGCTGTATTGTTAAATTATTAAATGAATACCATGATAATGCTCCGTTAACTTCTTTGCCAAAAATGAATAATCCTAAAACAAAAAATATACAAACTAAATAAAATATACTTGAAAATCTTTCATAAAATTTAACCTCTATTGTAAGAGTAATAATAATAACTAATAGTGATGATAATATGAATATAAATTGCTTTCCGTACAGAGCATTAAAATCAAATAATGAAATGTTTTCTCCACTAATACTTGAAGATAAAATATTAGCCAAGCCAAATCCAACCAGAAAAATATACACCAAAACTAGTGTCCAGTCAATTTTAAAAATATTTTTTCTCTCGCTATACATTATTCATTTATGTTAAATGATTTGCTCAAATATGGCTTTAAATATTCTTTTTCTAAATTTTTATTTAATACTATTTTTTCCATTTTCTTTAATGAAATATTATCATTTATATATTTTTCAATCATTAGGCTAGCTATTCTTCCAGCCCATACAGAACCATATCCAGCATTTTCTACTAATACAGAAATAGCTATTGTTGGATTTTCTTTTGGAGCATACGCAATAAAAATTGAATGATCACTTAATTGAGTTTTTATCCCATTAATTTTTGTGAAATTTTCAACTGTACCTGATTTTCCACAAATTTCAATTCCTGGAACATTTAATAATTTCCCTGTTCCTGATTTAAAAACTCTATATAGAGCTTTATTCATAGTTTTAAAATGTGTACCATCAATAGATGTTTTAATAGGTGTTTTAAATCTCACATCAATAGTATCTCCATCTATTTTTTTTATTATATGTGGGATATAATAATAACCTTCGTTGGCAACAGCTGCTGTCATATTTGCTAATTGAATTGGAGTAGTTAAAATTTCACCTTGCCCAATTGAGTTAGAAATAGTGGTGGTTGCACCCCATTTAAAATCCGGATACCATCGATCATAATATTCAGAATCGGGAATAACTCCCTTTTTGCCAATTGGTAAATCATTATTAAGATAATTTCCTAGACCAAAGCTTTTAATATGATTGCTCCAATTGTCAAAATTCTCCTTAGTATTGTTTTGAGAATTAATAGTCTTTCTATATGTGTCTGCAAAGTAAGAATTGCATGACAGTGAAATAGCGTTATATATATTTCGATAGCCCCCTCCACAATGACAATTTATTTTCCTTTTTTCTTTGCCATATATATAGTAGCCTTTACAATAAATTGTTGACTTTTCAGTAATTATTTCTTCTTGTAATGCCGTAAGACCAACTAATATTTTAAATGGAGAGCCCGGGGGAAACATGGACAAGAGACTTTTATCAATCAATGGCCTATATATACTGTCTTTATATAATTCAAAGTAATTTTTTGATCTTTCTCTTCCAACTAAAAGATTTGGATTGTATGAAGGAGATGAAACTAATGAGAGTATTTCTCCACTATTTGGTTCAATTGCAACAATTGCACCCTTTTTATTCTTCATAAGAATCTCCCCATATTCCTGAAGTTTTGAATCAATTGTAATAGTTAAATCTTTTCCTGATATAGAAGGAATATCTAATACCCCATCCTTATATTTCCCTATATCTCTATTAAACCTGTCTTTTTGAATAAACTCAGTTCCTTTTATTCCTCTTAAATATTTTTCATAAGACTTTTCAACACCTTGTTTGCCTATAATATCTCCTTTTATATAATAATCATCATTTAATATATTTTTTCTATTTACTTCGGCAACATATCCAAGCACATTTGCTCCAATCCTTGTGTTATATTCTCTCAAGTTTCTTTTTTGTATGTAAAAGCCTTTATATTTTCTGATTTTTTCAGAAAGATATCCATAGTCTTCCTTGGAAAGATGCGCTAGAAATACTGATGGAATTCTAGTTGAATATTTTGATGTCTTTATATATTTATCTATTAAGTATTCCTTAGAGATTTTTAATAAACTACAAAATTCTAATGTATCTATTTCTTTAACTTCTCTAGGGATAATCATTACATCATAGGATGGCTGATTGGAAACTAATAGAATATTGTTCCTGTCATAAACATAACCTCTTTTGGGATAGGAAAACACTTTTCTTATAGCATTGTCTTCATAGATGTCATAATTTTCAGAACTATATATTTGTAGGTAAAATAATCTAATAATAAATATTATTCCAGCGGCAAATACTATTATTGGAAACAGAGATTTTCTCATTTATTTTTTAGAAATAAATTTAATAGAACAATAAGTAATATTGTAAATATACTAGTGAAGATAGCCTTTTCAAAAACTAAAATTAATTTTGAAGAATCAAAAACTTCAATAAAAAATAGAATAAAATGATGAAATAATGTTAGTGAAGATATGTAAAATAAATTTTGCTTTAAATCAATATCCTTGAACTTAACAACTTGATGAATATATGTCATTCCAAAAATTAGTTTTAAAAATATTGGCCTAAAATAAGCAAGAGATACGCAAGCAGCAGCATGAACTGCAGCTGAATCAGTAAAAATATCTATTGACAATCCATATAGAAAGCTAAATAAAATAAAGATTATCCTATTATTTATTATTGGAAAATAAACTATTATATATATGTAAAGTAATGGATTAATTGAATTTAAGAAATTAATATTATTTAATATTAAACACTGTATTAAAATAAATGCTATTGCAGAAATAATATTTTTTATTATGTTATTCATCTAAATTTCTTATTTCATTAATTTTTGTATTTTCAATAATATATACATGATTAATATTACTCATATCATTAAAGAGTTTAACTTCTAATTCTAAATAATTTTGACTATTATCAAGCTTATATGATTTAATTGATCCAATCAAAATACCTTTAGGAAAAATAAGGGAATTTCCACCTGTGGTAATAGTATCGCCTATTTTTAAAACAGCTTGTTTAGGCAGATCTTTTAGCTGAACATATAAGGGATTCTCTCCATTCCAGCTTAAGGTTCCAAAATGATTACTTGTTTTTAATTTTGCATTTAAATTAATATTTGTGTTTAGGATTGAAATAACCCTAGAGTAATTACTTGAAATTTTATCAACTATCCCAATAACACCATTAGAAGAAATTACTCCAAAATCTACTTCAACTCCTTGATTTCTTCCTATGTCAAGGGTAATATAATTTTTTGTTAAATTATAACTGTTTTTTATAATATTTCCATTAGTAATATTATAATTAATAGAATTTGAAATTGTATCAGATTTAGTATTTATTGTTCTTAATCTAAGAAACTGATTCTCTTCAATTAGTTTTTTATTTTCTTCAATTAAATTAAAGTAGTTCTTTATGCTAGTTAAATTATTATATAGATATCCAACAACGACATTACTTGAGTTAATGATTTTACTACTTGTATATGAATTAGATCTGAAGTTAATAAATATGGATAACAAGAATAGAGAAAGAAACAAAAGGAAATTTTTATTTCTTAGGAAGAAATAAATAATTTGTTGCATAAATTTTTAATTCTATTTAATCAATACACTTTTATATTTTGGAATATTTTTCAATACTATTCCAGTACCCCTTACTACAGCTCTTAAAGGATCTTCTGCAATATATACTGGCAGATCAGTTTTTCTTGACAATCTCTTATCAAGACCTCTTAACATTGAACCACCTCCAGCTAAATACATCCCAGTATTGTATATGTCTGCTGCTAGTTCAGGAGGAGTTTTTGAAAGCGTCTCCATTACAGCATCCTCAATTCTTAAAATAGATTTTTCTATAGCTTTTACAATTTCACGGTAAGAGACATCAATTTGCTTTGGTTTACCCGTCAAAAGATCACGACCTTGTACACTCATATCTTCTGGAGGAGAATCCAGGTCTTCTGTTGCAGCTCCAACTTGGATTTTTATTTTTTCAGCAGTTCTCTCTCCAACATAAAGATTATGTTCTGTTCGCATATAATAAATAATGTCATTAGTAAAGACATCACCAGCTACTTTTATTGATTTATCACAAACAATTCCTCCCAAAGCAATTACAGCTATTTCAGTAGTCCCTCCACCAATATCAATAACCATATTTCCTTTAGGCTGCATAATATCTACTCCAATTCCAATAGCTGCAGCCATAGGTTCATGTATCAAGTAGACTTCTTTTCCATTAACCCTTTCAGCTGATTCTTTGACTGCTCTCATCTCAACTTCAGTTATTCCAGACGGAATACAAATTACCATAATTAAGGAGGGTGAAAATATTTTCTTTTTTAAAACAGGAATGCTTTTGATAAATAAATTTATCATTTGCTCAGATGCATCAAAATCTGCAATCACACCATCCTTTAAGGGACGGATTGTTTTAATGTTTTCATGAGTTTTTCCTTGCATTAGGCTAGCTTCATTGCCAACTGCAATAATTTTACCAGTCACTCTATCTTTAGCAACTATTGAAGGGCTGTCGACAACAACCTTATCGTTATGTATAATAAGAGTATTAGCTGTGCCTAAATCAATAGCAATTTCTTCCGTTAAAAAATCAAAAAATCCCATAATTAATTTGATGAATTAGGTTCTCCTAACAATCCCTAAACCTAATGTAAATCTAGCAGTAGTAATTTAATAAAAAAACAATTAAAAAACAATTAAAAATTATTAGTGTTTAAAATGTCTAATACCAGTAAAAATCATTGATAAATTATTTTTCTCACAATATTCTATAGTGAGATTATCTTTTATAGATCCTCCAGGTTGAATAATTGAGGATATACCAGCTTTATGTGCTATTTCAACACAGTCAGGGAATGGAAAAAATGCATCGCTAGCCATAACAGCACCGCTTAGATCAAAATTAAATTTCTTTGCCTTATTGATGGCTTGATTTAAAGCGTCAACTCTGCTAGTTTGGCCGGTTCCACTTGCTAATAATTGTTTATTTTTTACAAGAACTATAGTATTTGATTTTGTATTTTTAGAAATTTTTGAAGCAAATAATAAATCTTGAATTTCATTTTGATTAGGCTTTTTTAAGGTTGGATAGCTCAAAATTTCTTGGGAATCACTAATGGCGTCACAATCTTGTTGAAGGAAGCCGTTTAAACAAGATCTTATTAAAGATTTTTTTTCTGGAAATTTCTTTAGTATTAGAATAATTCTATTTTTTTTTTCTTTTAAAACTTCCATTGCATCTTGATGAATTTTTGGAGCTATTACTACCTCACAAAATAAATCATTAATAGTAGATGCAGTTGATTTATTAATATCAGAATTAGAAATTAATACTCCACCAAAAGCTGAAATTGGATCTGCAGCCAAGGCGTCTTTATATGCATCTTCAATTGTATTTCTTATTGCAAGTCCGCAGGCATTATTATGTTTTAGAATGGCAAAAGTTGGCTTTTCATCCTTAAATTCTGAAATTAAATCAATTGCAGAATCAATATCTAATAAATTATTATAGCTTAATTCTTTTCCATGAATTTTTTCAATTATATCATCTATATCGCCAAAGAAACTTCCTTTTTGATGAGGGTTTTCACCATATCTTAGTGTAATTTCTTTTTTATCTTTTAAACTAAAATCATCTTTGCTATTATTAAAATAGTTATATATAGCTCTATCATATTTAGATGAATTTTTAAATGCACTAAGCGCAAACTGTTTTCTATCTTCAATTGATAATGTTCCGTCTTTTTTTAAATATAATTCTAGGAAATTAGAATAATCATTGATTGATGATAGGCAAGTTACATCCTTAAAGTTTTTTCCAGCGGCTCTTATTAGCGCTATACCGCCAATATCAATTTTTTCAATTATCTCATCTTCTGAGCCCCCTGCTTGAACTGTTTTTTTAAATGGATATAAGTCTACTATTACTAAGTCAATTGAAGGAATTTCAAATTTTTTAGTTTCCTGCATATCTTGGGCTAATTCTCTTCTTGAGAGTATCCCTCCAAAAATTTTAGGGTGTAATGTTTTAACTCTGCCACCCAAAATTGAAGGGTAATTAGTAATGTCTTCAACCTTTATAGGATTGTATCCCAAATTTAAGATATATTCATAGGTGCCTCCAGTTGAATATATCTTAACATTTCTTTTATTAAGTTCCTTAATTATAGGCTCAATTCCTTTTTTAGAAAAAACGGAAATTAATGCAGATTCAATATTTTTTTCACTCATTTTTTAGATAATAAAATGTTAATTTAGTGGCAGACTAAATTTAGTAATTGTAAATTTGTATTCCAATGAAAACAAAGATCTATTTATTAAACTTTCTACTTTTTTTATCACTATTATCTTTTGGTCAATCTGACGATGAAACTAATCTTGATGAAGTTACTTTGAGTTATAATAAAAAATCATCTAAGGTTTCTTTTTTAAATTCAAAAAATATAACAATTTTAAGTTCTGATGAATTATTAAAAGCAGCATGCTGTAATTTATCTGAAAGTTTTGAAACAACTCCTTCAATAGATGTTAATTTTTCTGATGCTATTTCCGGAACTAAACAAATTAAAATGTTAGGATTAAGTAGTCCAAATATTTTAATATCTATTGAAAACATTCCATCAGTAAGAGGAGCTCTTCAATCTCATGGACTTAATTATATTCCTGGTACGTGGATTGAAAGTATTCAAATAACTAAAGGAGCCGGTAGTGTAGTAAACGGATTTGAAAGTATTACAGGACAAATAAATGCAGAACTTAGAAAACCTATTAATGATGATAAGTTATTTGTAAATCTTTACGCTTCAGAAATGGAAAGATATGAGTTAAATACTCACTACAATACCAAATTATCAAATAATTGGGACTATGGATTGTATTTTCATGCTAATACAAAAAACAGTAGTGATGATAGAAATGATGATGGATTTAGAGACACTCCAACAGGTGATCAAATTAATATCTATAATAGATTCCAGTATACTAATGCAATAAAAGGATTAGTCAGTTTTATTGATTTTAATTTTGTAAATGATAAAAGAGTTTTTGGACAAAACGGGTACATAGATGGTCCATCAATATTTGAGCTTCCATTTTCATCATATTGGGGGGGATTCACAAATTCTACAAATTTTAAAGGCAATTTTAAATTGGGATATGTAAATCCTAATATTCCATATCAATCATTAGGTTTTCAGTTTTCATACACTAATTTTTCTCAAGGTTCAGATTTTGGGTTTAATATTCATGATGTAGATCAGAAGAGTATTTATGCAAATTTAGTCTACAATTCTATAATTGGAGATACTAGACATAAGATTAAAACTGGATTTTCTTTTAGTTATGACAAATATGATGAGTTTGTAGATAATTTGAGAATTCAAAATTTCGATTTAGACAGAAAAGAATATTCTTATGGAGGTTATTTTGAATATAGTTATGATGATTTGGATAAAATAAATTTGTCTGCTGGGATCAGATATGATGATCACAATATAATAGGAGGATTTTTAACTCCAAGACTACACTTAAATTATTTAATTTTTTCTAAAACCTCACTGAAAATATCAGCAGGAAAAGGTACTAGAATGGCAAATATATTTTCTGAAAATCAAAAACTTTTTTATAGCTCTAGAGTTATCTCAATAGTTAACTCAAATTTTGATAGTGGAAATAATTATTTTGATTTAAAGCCTGAATCTGCTTGGAATTATGGAGCTTCATTAATAAATAGCTTTAGATTGTTTGACAATAATGCTCAATTAATTTTAGATTATTATTTTACTGATTTTGAAAACCAAGTTATTGTAGACTGGGAAACTCCCTCTAAAATTTCATTTTACAATTTAGAAGGAAAAAGTTTTGCAAAGAGTTTTCAAGCTCAACTCAGCTATGAACTTACAAGCAATATTAATATACTTTCAGCTTATAAAATTTCTGAAGTTAAGACTGATTATAGGTCTGGAAGATTAGATAAACCCTTAACTCCGAAAAATAGATTTTTCTTTAACTTGTCTTATGAGAGTAATAGAAAAAGTAATGGTTCTTTATGGAAATATGATTTTACTTATAACTGGCTTGGTAAACAACGTTTTCCATCTACGGTAAATAATCCTGATGAATATAGAATGGGTAAATTCTCACCAGAGATTAATTTAATAAATACTCAATTAACCAAAGTCTTTAGTAAATCTTTTGAGACGTATTTGGGAGTTGAAAATTTAACTAATTATAAGCAGATGAATCCAATAATAGCAAATGATGATCCATTTGGGGAGTATTTTGATTCAACATTTGTTTATGGGCCAATATTTGGAAGAATGTATTATCTTGGACTTAGATATAGAATTAATTAATTCATGAAAAACATACTTTTTGCTCTAATTGTATTGAGTTATAGTTCAATATTTTCACAAACACAGATTGAAACCTTTTTTGTTAATGGAGTATGCGGAATGTGTAAAGATAGAATTGAAAAATCTTGTATAAAAGTTGAAGGGATTAAGATGGTAAATTGGAATCTTGACAATAGGCAGATTAAAGTTATTTACAATAAAAAGAAAATTGATTTACCACAAATACATAGTTTTATTGCCTCTATAGGCCATGATACTGATATGATAACGGCATCAGAAAAATCATATAACTCACTAGATGAGTGTTGTAAATATCGTGATGAGAATATAGTAATAGATCATAAAAAAAAGGGTATCAATAATAATTAACACCCTTTCTCCTATATTATAAAATATAATCTTTACATCATTCCTGGCATGCCACCTCCACCCATTGGTGGCATTGGAGCAGGTGAATCTTCTTTTATGTTTACCAATGCACATTCAGTAGTTAGAATCATTCCAGCTACAGAAGCTGCATTTTCTAATGCAATTCTAGTTACTTTTTTAGGATCAATAATTCCAGCTTTTAGCATGTCAACATATTCCTCTCTTTTTGCATCATAACCAAAATTATCTTTTCCGTCCATTACTTTAGCTACAACAATACTCCCCTCAGAACCAGCATTTTCAACGATAGTTCTTAGTGGAGCCTCTATAGCTCTTGTTACTATTTGAATTCCTGTTAGTTCATCTGTATTTTCTGCTTTTAGTTTATCTAAAGCTTTCTTAGTTCTGACTAGAGCAACACCACCACCTGCAACTATTCCTTCTTCAACAGCAGCTCTTGTAGAATTTAATGCATCATCAACCCTATCTTTCTTTTCTTTCATCTCTACTTCACTAGCAGCACCTACATATAATACAGCAACTCCTCCTGCTAATTTAGCAAGTCTTTCTTGCAGCTTTTCTTTATCATAATCACTTGTAGTAGTTTCAATTTGAGCTTTTATTTGATTTACTCTTGCTTTAATATCTTCTGATTTTCCAGAACCATTTACAATAGTAGTATTATCTTTATCTATAGTAACAGTTTCTGCTGTTCCAAGCATAGTTAAATCTGCCTTTTCTAGTGAAAAACCTCTTTCTTCTGAAATTACAGTTCCTCCACTAAGAATTGCTATATCTTCAAGCATTGATTTTCTTCTATCACCAAATCCTGGAGCTTTAACTGCTGCAATCTTCAATCCACCTCTAAGTTTATTAACCACTAGAGTTGCTAAAGCTTGACCTTCAACATCTTCAGCAATTATTAAAAGAGATCTTCCTGATTGAGATACTGGTTCTAATATTGGAAGCACCTCTTGTAGATTAGAGATCTTCTTATCAATCAATAATATGTATGGATTCTCTAATTCAGTTATCATTTTATCAGCATTGGTAACAAAATAAGGAGACAAGAATCCTCTGTCAAACTGCATTCCTTCAACTACATCAACATATGTATCAGTTCCTTTTGCTTCTTCAACAGTAATAACACCTTCTTTGCCAACTTTATCAAATGCTTGTGATATTAAATCACCTATGGTGTTATCATTATTTGCTGAAATTGATGCAACTTGCTTAATTTTTTCAGAAGAATTTCCAACTTGTTTTGCTTGTTTGTTTAATTCACTTATTATAGTAGAAACAGCACTGTCAATTCCTCTTTTTAGATCCATTGGATTTGCGCCAGAGGCTACATTTTTTAATCCTTCTTTAACGATTGCTTGAGCTAAAACGGTTGCAGTTGTTGTTCCGTCTCCAGCTAAATCATTAGTTTTTGATGCAACTTCCTTTACCATTTGAGCTCCCATATTCTCTAATTCATTCTCAAGTTCTACTTCTTTAGCAACTGTAACACCATCTTTTGTGACTTGCGGGCCTCCAAAAGACTTGCTTATAATTACATTTCTTCCTTTTGGACCTAGAGTTACTTTAACAGAGTTTGCAAGGGCGTCTACTCCTCGTTTTAACCCATCCCTAGCTTCAATATCAAATTTTATGTCTTTTGCCATTTTATTTATTTTTTTATTTATACAATAGCCAGAATATCTTTTTCTGACATAATTAAATAATCTTTTCCTTCTAGTTTAAGTTCAGTTCCTGAATATTTTCCATATAATACTAAATCACCTACTTTAACTGTCATTGAACTATCTTTTGTTCCTTTACCAACAGCCATAACCTTACCCTTTTGAGGTTTTTCTTTTGCATTATCTGGAATTATAATTCCAGAGGCTGTTTTAGTTTCTGCCTCAATTGCTTCTACTAGAACTCTATCAGCAAGAGGTTTAATATTTAACTTCATAATTATCTATTTTTTTTGTTTGTAAAGTTTCTTTAATTCTTCAATACTATTTTCACAAATTATGCCAGAAATAAAATGCTGACAAACTTGCAGTTTATAAGAACATTAAAAAAGGTTCTTATTGATCTACTTTATCAATATCAAATATATTATCCTGATTTGGGAGAGGTAATTCTTCTTCAAAAGCTTCATTAGAGTCTAAGGCCTTAGACTCATTTGTGATTTCAGATTGGTTAAATGCAATATTTGAGAGCAAAATTAAACCTAGCAATAATCCACCTAATGTCCAGGTACTTTTATCTAAAAAATCGGTAGTTTGTTTAACCCCTCCTAACTGTTGAGTGCCACCTCCACCAAATGACGAAGACAGTCCACCACCTTTAGGGTTTTGAACCATTATTACAAGAACTAGCAGGAATGCTACTAGTACAATAAGAATCAAAAAAATTGAATACGTTCCCATCTGTTGATTAATTAGATTTTTTTATTTTTTTTATTTGGTCTGCAAAGTAACTACTTTTTTTTGGAAATTTCAAACTTAATATTTTATAGGATTGTATTGCTTTTTCATAGTTTTTTTGACTTAAATATAGTTTTGCTAGAGTTTCAGTCATCAAATTATTATGATTGTTTTTATAAACAACATCTTGATCATAATTTTTATCAATTTGATCGCTTGGTATAATTTCATGATTAGAGCTAATAAATTTGTTTAAAATATTTTCCTTTTTTGAATTTCTCTTAATAGGTTTAAATTTTGATATGGTAAGCCATTCTGCAAATGGATGCATCTCATCTTTTTTAAATTCTACAATTTGATCCTTTGTTTTTTCTTTCTTTTTATCAAGTAATTCAACAATTTTTAGTTCATTTTCATTAAATACAATTTTCTCTTGCTGAAATTCATTAGATGTTATAAAATCAAATAATATACTTCTATCTGTAGTATATGCTGCAGTAAGTTTTAGTTCTTGATTATATTTAAAATTTTCACTGTTTTTTAAAATCTTTAGATAGATTGCTCTAGAAGATTGAAAAAATGGAAAATCTTTAATTAATGAATTAATAAACCCTATTTGCTCTTTATTAATTTCACTTGGATTCTGCAATATGTTTATATATTCGTTTTTATTCATAGTCTACCATTTTGCTAATGAAGCATTAAATACATCTTGAGTAATCCTTTCAAAAATTTCATCTATTGCTGTATCTTTTTGTGATCCGATTAATTGAGAGCTTCCCGGATAATCATAATAAAATGAAAATCGTTTTTCGAATTCAGCTTCGGGATCACTTTTGTCAAAAAATCTAACATTAACACTTATTGTTAAGCGGTTTTGTGCAGCAGTATTATTTGCAGTTGCAGTTGTTGGAGATATTCTGTATTCAACGATATCTCCTTCATATAAAAGATCTCCATTTGACTTAACAAGATCCAGACTCGTTTGATTAATTAATAAATCTATTAATTTATTAGTAAAATCTCTATCAATACCAGGCTCTATCAAGGTTGAATTATTTTGAAAATAATTTACTTGAAATGTCTTTGTCTCAGGAGAAATTGATGCCCCAGTTAATGAGTATTTAACACTACAGCTCCAGAATACTAGAGAGAATATAAATAATACGATTTTTAAGTTAGTTCTCATTATAGTGACTAATATAATTTTTTATAAGTTAAACTGCTTTATTTTTCTATATAATGTACGCTCACTTATACCCAGCTCTTTAGCAGCAAGCTTCCTTCTTCCTTTATGCTTTTCAAGAGATTTTTTAATTAATTCTAACTCTTTATCATGTATCGAAAGAGATTCTGCATTTATTTCTTCAGCATAATCAAATTCTGATTTTTTCTCATTATTATTTTTTTGTTCAGTAATTGGCACTACTTGTATTTGATCATCACTTATTTGTTTTTCAGCTCTAGAGTTGTAAATCTTCTTTATTAAATGTTCATTGTTTTCTTTAAATTCAGAAATATTACTAGATTCCATTAATTCCATAGTTAGCTTTTTTAAATCATTTAGATCGCCCTTCATATCAAATAAAACTTTATATAAAATTTCTCTTTCTGAGTTGAAATCATTTGAATTTTCTTTTTTTGATATTATTGCTGGTAAGCTACTATCTGCCCATTTTGGCAAGTAATCTATAAGAGTTTGATTGCTAATAGATCTATCTTCTTCTAAAACAGATAATTGCTCAGCTATATTTTTTAATTGCCTAATATTGCCGTTCCATCTGTAATTTATCAATGTTTTTATAGCATCATCCTCTAATTTTATTGAAGGCATGCTATATCGTTTTGCAAAATCACTAGAGAATTTCCTAAATAGTAAATGTATGTCATCTTTTCTCTCTCTTAACGGGGGAATGTTAATTTCAATTGTACTTAACCTATAATATAAATCTTCTCTAAACTTATTGTTTTTAATTGCCTTTTGCATATTAAGATTTGTTGCAGCTACTATTCTTACATTAGTTTTCTGGACTTTACTTGATCCAACTTTGATAAATTCTCCATTTTCTAGAACCCTTAATAGCCTTACTTGAGTAGTTAAAGGGAGTTCTCCAACTTCATCTAAAAATATTGTTCCGCCATCAGCAACTTCAAAATACCCATTTCTTGATTGAGTAGCTCCCGTAAAAGCACCTTTTTCATGTCCAAACAATTCGCTGTCTATAGTACCTTCAGGAATAGCTCCACAGTTTACAGCAATATATTTTGCATGTTTTCTGTGAGATAATTGATGTGCAATTCTAGGAATATTTTCTTTGCCAACTCCACTTTCTCCGGTAACTAAAACTGAAATATCAGTAGGAGCAACCTGTTTTATCTTCTCCAGTGCTCTGTTAAGGCCAGTATCATTGCCAATTATACTGAATCTCTGTTTAATAGCTTGAATTGATTCCATAATATTTAGTTATTTTTTGAATATCCAATTGCATTCCCTAGTAAGGTGGCGCTAGTACAATCAGTTATTTTTACATTGACAAAATCCCCAACATTGTAATTTTCTTTAGGAAAAACTACCACTGTGTTTTCATTATTTCTACCGCTCCAATACAATTGTGATTTTTTTGAAGTTTTTTCTATTAAAACTTCAACTTTTTTATTTAAAAATTCTTTTGTTCTGTGTAAACTATGTTTTTGTTGCAATTCCACAATCTCTTCTAATCTCCTCTTTTTTGTAGCCTCATTAACATCATCTGCTAATTTGCGCTGAGCAAGAGTTCCAGGTCTTTCAGAATATTTATACATATACCCAAATGAGTATTTTATAGTTTCCATTAGACCTAATGTTTGTTTATGATCTTCTTCTGATTCACCAGGGAAGCCTACAATTATATCTTGACTTATACTGCAGTTAGGAATAATTTGTTTAATTCTATCGATCAAATCAATGTATTCTTCTCTTGAATGCTGCCTATTCATTGCTTTTAGAATCTTGTTACTACCACTTTGAACAGGTAAATGTATGTGATTGCATATATTATCGTATTTAGCCATGATATTTATTACATCTATTGACATGTCTTGAGGATTAGATGTAGAAAATCTAATTCGAATTTTAGGATGATTAATAGCACATAATTCTAATAATTTTGCAAAATTAATAGCTGTAGTTTTCTGAATTTCTGAGGCTTTATTAAGATCTTTTTTCAAACCTCCACCAAACCATAAATAGCTGTCAACATTTTGTCCAAGAAGAATTACTTCTTTATAATCTTTTTTTTCTAAATCCTTTAACTCTTCAATTATACTTTGAGGATCTCTACTTCTTTCTCTACCTCTAGTAAAGGGAACCACACAGAATGTACACATATTATCACAGCCTCTTGTTATTGAAATAAACGCATTAACTCCATTAGAGTTTAACCTATGTGGTGAAATATCTGAATATGTTTCATCTTTTGATAGGAGTACATTTATGGCTTTTTGACCCCTTTCTACTTTATCTATTAAATTTGGCAAGTCTTTGTATGCATCAGGACCAACAACCAGATCAACAATTTTTTCTTCTTCAATTAATTTACTTTTCAATCGTTCTGCCATGCATCCAAGTATTCCAATTTTTAATTGTTTGTTTGATTTTTTAAGAGAATTGAATTTTTCTAATTTTTTTCTGATAGTTTGCTCAGCTTTTTCTCTTATAGAACAGGTATTTAATAATATTAATTCTGCATCCTCTAGAATATTAGTGGTACTATAGCCACTCTTAGATAATACAGAAGCAACAATTTCACTATCGCTAAAATTCAT
Organism: Flavobacteriaceae bacterium; assembly: GCA_018657955.1. Classification (GTDB taxonomy): domain Bacteria; phylum Bacteroidota; class Bacteroidia; order Flavobacteriales; family Flavobacteriaceae. Next base: position 101,792 of record JABHWD010000015.1, read on the forward strand.
TGCACAACCATAACTTTCTATATAGAGTTTTTTTTCTAATAAATTATTGGAACCCCTTTTATTTTTTAATAGAGTAATTTCTCCATTATGTCGATACGGATTTTTATTTATTTTTTTTAAATCACTACTCATGAGTAATATTTAAGATAGGGTGCAAATATATTAAAA
>JABHWD010000002.1 GCA_018657955.1 Flavobacteriaceae bacterium
GGGCGCGTAGCTCAGTTGGTTCAGAGCACTTGGTTTACACCCAAGGGGTCAGGGGTTCGAATCCCTTCGCGCCCACATTTTTAACCTCAACATTTAGTTGGGGTTTTTTATCATACTATTTTAAAAACTTGAGATAACTTTTACAGTTCTATTAATTTCCTCTTGAGAGTTATATAAAGAAACTCCAAGCCTCGTTACACCTCCAGTTTTCTCTAGGTTCAATTTTTGAATTGCTTTTAACGCATAGAAGTGACCATCCCAAGCACAAATGTTAACTTTTCCAAGTTTTTTACAAATTTCATTTGCTGAATATTTCTTATGAATAAATGAAACAGTTGGCGTTCGATTTTTATTGGAAAAATCTTGTCCAATAATTGTTACATTATCTAGTGAGTCTAAATGTGAATATAAGTTTGATGCCAATTCATATTCATGATTACTTATTTTTTTATATGCTGAGACTAATTTTTCTCTGTATGAATTTCCTTCTCCAATTGAAGAAATAAAGTCTATTGCAGCTGAAACACCACTACATGCAGCATGATTTAAGGTTCCAGTTTCAATTTTATATGGAGCAAATTGCTCTTGAACTATAAGTCTATCAGGATCTAAGGTGTCTAAAAGGCCAGGTCTAGAATATAAAAGCCCTACATGTGGTCCATAAAACTTATATGCAGAGCATATCAAAAAATCACAATCTAATGATTTAACATCAATAGAAAAATGTGGAGCATAATGAACTGCATCTAATAATAATAAAGAGTTATATTTAGCTGTTATTTTTTTTATAAAATTAAAATCATTAATAGTACCTAGGGCATTCGAAGACATTCCCATTGCTACTAAAGCAGTTCTTTGATTAATTTTATTTTTAAAGTCATTATAATCTAGAGTGCCATCTTTAAGAAGAGCTACTTCTACTAGTTTAATCCCATAGCTCTCAAGAGTTTTCCAGGGACCTCTATTTGCTTCATGATCAAGCTCCGTTATAATTACTTCATCACCTTTTTTAATAATTTTTGATAATCCTCTTGATAAACTATAGTTTAAAGTTGTCATATTTTGTCCTATAGATATACACTCTTTGCTTTCTGCTCCTAGAAATTGAGCTACTTTTTCTCTCATAGAATCCATAATAGAATCAGTCTCTTTACTTGTTATGAATTCTCCATGAGTATTTGAGTTGGATTGCCTATAGTAATTGGATATAGCGTCAATTACAATTGAAGGAACTTGAGTTCCTCCAGGTCCATCTAAATAAATTATTTGATTTTCATTTTCATCTTTTAATGATAATGAAGGAAAGTTACTTCTTACTTTATCTAAGTCGATCATCTATTTATATATTTAATTATGACTGATTCATATAAATTTAATATATATAATTAATTTTATATCCTTTTCAATATAAATCCTATATTATATTTACCTTATGTCTCAACTCAAACATTAAAATTCTAGTTATGAATAAATTACATTATTTTTTTAAAATTAAAATATGCTACAGAACCTATTGGAAACAATGGTCTTTTTCAATATTTATTTTCATTTTTTCATTGTTTATTTTTTCATGTAGCTCTAATAATTCAATAGACTACCATAAAACTAATAAGATTCCAGTTGTAGATACATATTATGACAGTGAAGTAATAGATAATTATCGTTGGCTTGAAGATGATTTATCTCAAGAAACAGGGGAGTGGGTTAAAAGTCAAAATACAACTACGTTTGATTATTTAAATAAGATACCTTTTAGAGAGGAATTAAAAGAAAGATTAAAGAAACTATGGGATTACGAAAAGATTTCAGCACCATTTAAAGAAGGTAATTATACTTATTATTTTAAGAATTCTGGTTTGCAGAATCAACGTGTTTTATATAGATCTTCTGAATCTAGTGATTTAGAGGTTTTTCTAGATCCAAATACTTTTTCAAATGATGGCACAACTTCACTTGCAGGATTAAGTTTCTCTAAAGATGGGACTATGTTAGCATATAGTATTTCAGAGGGTGGAAGCGATTGGAGGAAAATTATTACAATTAGTACTGAAACCAAAAAGCTTGTTGAAGATACTATTGTGGATGTTAAGTTCTCTGGAGTAAGCTGGAAATATAATGATGGTTTTTACTATTCTTCTTATGACAAACCAAAGGGAAGTGAGCTTTCAGAAAAAACAGATCAACATAAATTATATTTTCACAAACTAGGAACTTCTCAAGAAAAAGATAAATTGATTTTTGGAGGAACTCCAGAAGAAAAAAATAGATATGTAAGAGGCTTTGTAACAAATGATAACAGATTTTTAATCATTGATGCTGCAAAAAGAACGTCTGGAAATAAACTTTTCATTAAAGATTTAAAAAATCCTTCAGAAATTAAAACTATAGTTAATGACTATGATTCTAATACGACATTGATTGATAATTTAGGAAGTAAACTTTTTTTATTTACAAATCATAACTCTCCAAATAATAGAGTGATTACTGTTGACTTTGGTGATTTGAATAAATCTAACTGGAAAGATTTTATTGCTGAATCTGATTTTGTTCTTAGTTTATCTAAAGCAGGTGGGTTTTTCTTTGCCAAATACATGGTTGATGCTATTTCTAAAGTTTATCAATATGATTATAAGGGTAATTTGTTAAGAGAGATTAATCTTCCAGGGATTGGAACAGCATCAGGTTTTAGTGCTAAGAATAATCAAAAGGAGTTGTATTTTTCTTTCTCTAATTATTATACTCCAGCGACTACTTATAAATTAGATATTAAATCTGGAGATTATCAAGAGTTCTGGAAACCTTCTATTGATTTTAATTCTAGTAATTACTCTTCTAAACAAATTTTCTATTTATCTAAAGATGGCACTAAAGTTCCTATGATAATTACTTATAAAAAAGGTATTGAATTGAATGGTAAAAATCCAACTATTTTATATGGATATGGAGGTTTTAACATTAGTAGAACACCTGGATTTAGTGTTGCAAATGCGGTATGGATGGAGCAAGGTGGTGTTTATGCTGTGCCAAATATTAGAGGAGGTGGGGAGTATGGAAAGAAATGGCATGATGGAGGAGTTCAAACTAATAAACAAAATGTCTTTGATGATTTTATAGCTGCTGCGGAATATTTAATTGAAAATAATTATACATCTAAAGATTTTCTTGCAATTAGAGGCGGTTCGAACGGAGGACTATTAGTTGGTGCTACAATGACACAAAGACCTGATTTAATGAAAGTAGCATTGCCTGCAGTAGGAGTTTTAGACATGTTAAGGTATCATAAGTTTACAGCTGGTGCTGGTTGGGCATACGATTATGGTACGTCTGAGCAATCAGAAGAAATGTTTAAATACTTAAAAGGGTATTCACCAATTCATAACGTAGTTAAAAACACAATATATCCAGCAACTCTTATTACAACTGGTGACCATGATGATAGAGTAGTTCCAGCACATTCATTTAAGTTTGCCGCTGAACTTCAAGAAAAAGATTCAGGATTAAACCCAATGTTAATTAGAATTGAAACTAATGCTGGCCATGGTTCAGGTACACCCGTTAGTAAAAGAATAGAGCAATACGCTGATATATTTGGATTTACTTTATATAATATGGGTTATAGAGTTTTGCCTGAAAAAACTAAAACTCCAATAAAAGGTTAATTAGTTGGTAAAATATCTTTAAAGTTATCAAATAGGAGTTTTAATTCTTTGGAGTCTCTAATAGAAATTCTATATTATATTTACCTTATGTCTATAGAACAATATATAAACACATTATCATCTGAAAGACAGGATGCTATAAACAAACTAGTTTCTATAATACGAGAGAAATTACCAAAGGGATTTCATGAGCAAATGAATTATGGAATGCCTTCTTGGGTAGTACCTCATTCAATATATACTGAAGGATATCATTGCACCCCAGAACTTCCCTTACCATTCTTATCAATTGCATCAAGAAAAAATTTTATAGCATTATACCATATGGGTATATATGCGAATGATAATTTAATGCGTTGGTTTATGCAAGAATATCCAAATTATTCTAAGTATAAATTAGATATGGGAAAAAGTTGTATTCGATTTAAAAGATTAGACGATATTCCTTTTAAACTTATTGGGCAGTTATGTTCTAAAATAACAGTAAAAGAATGGATTACTATTTATGAGAAGGAAATAAAGACTTAAAAAGTTCTATAAGTTGAACTTAGATAATTGTTGGCTTCTTGTTCAAGGAATTTTGCTGACTTATTATCCCAATGAAGTGTTTTTCCTGGAAACCTTCCAGCAATTACTCCAAGTAATATAGTTTCTGTTAATCTGGAAGAATATGAAAATGGTGCAGAGCATTTTCCTTTTCCAAGGCAAGAATCTATAAACTCATGATAATGTATATAGGATTCTTTTGCATAATCTCTAATTGGATTACTTGTTATTTCTCCACTTTCTTCAAATGATGCTAGGTCTATCTTTTTATATTCTCCATTAACAATAAGTTTTGGAAGTTCCATAAAATGAGGCAAGAGTAATCTTCCTTTTTCACCAATAAACATAGCTCCTTGATTAGGTAATTTATCTTTATTGGGTAATTTTAAATCCTTATGATTTCTTGGAGCTCCCTTTCCATCTTCCCACACCCATTTTAATGTTTCTGTAGTGTGTTTAGTGCCAGGAAAGTTGTATGTAACGTGATTTTTTTCTGGAAATCCTATTCCATTTGATTTTCTACATTTATTTTTTATTGTAGTTGGCACATCTAATTCAAGAGCATTGTATGGAGTATCAAAAATATGTACACCCATATCTCCTAGAGTTCCACATCCAAAATCAAGCATTTTTCTCCACATTCCGGGATGATAAATATTTTTTTTGTAAGGTCTTTCAGGGGCAGTTCCAAGCCATAAATTCCATTCTAGATTTTTTGGAATTGGATCATTTCCTTCAGGCTTTGGGCCATCATAACCCCAATTTTTTGGAGACCATGCTCTTACAGTACTTACTTTCCCAATTATTCCTGATTGAATTAATAAGGTTGCAAGTTTATAATCATAAAAGGAATGTACTTGTATTCCCATTTGGGTAACTAGATTTCTTTCTTTTGCAATTTTCAGCATTTCTCTTGCTTCACTTACATGATGAGTTAATGGTTTTTGACAGTAAACTGCTTTGTTCATTTTCATTGCCATTAATGATGCAGGAGCATGTGTATGATCTGGTGTTGACACAATTACTGCATCAATTTGTGAGTTCATTTCATTTAATAAAAGTCTGTAATCTTTATAAATTTTTGCTTTTGGATGGGATTTACTTGCAGTCTTTAATATATCCATATCTATATCGCATAAGCCTACTACTTCTACATTTTTATGAGATGAAATATAGTCCAAATCAAACTTTCCCATTCCTCCAACTCCAATATGTGCTGTTCTAACCATAGTTTTTTTTGAATTAGATAGAATATCTAAAGGTAAAATAGTTAATGATGCTAATGCAAGTGAATCTTTGATAAAATCTCTTCTTTTGTAATTTTTCATAACTAGATTTTTCTGATTTTTATGTTTCTAAACCAGAGTTGGCTATCATGATCTTGCAATCCAATGTACCCTTTTTTAAATGTACCATATTTTTCTGCATCCTTCCATTTGCTTTCACTTTTCCTTTTATACCAGTCTTCAGACCATGGAACAAATGAAAGAATCATTTTCCCATTTAACCAATGCTCTACTTTTTCGGGAGTGAATATAATCCTTGTTGTATTCCATTCCCCGGCTTGTTTAATAATTTTGTTATTCTTATTTGGTGAATACATAGCATAGTCTGCACCTGCTTTTTGCCATTCTTCAAGAGTTGCGCTATTTATTTCCTCCCATCCATAATCATCTAATAATTGGTATTCTGGAGCTACTTCATAAGGAGTATTAAATCCTTCTTGTAAATGATAGAATATACCGCTATTTCCTCCTTGGGGTAGTTTCCATTCAAGATATAGTTCGAAGTTCTCAAATTCTTCAAGATAGTAGATAATATCACCACCACCTTTCATATCCTTTTCTAACTCTGAGTCAGTATCAAAAGTTAGAACACTATCTTGTATAGTCCACTTGCTAGGCAATGATTCACCATTATATGCTCTCCATTCTTTAGTAGTAGTTCCATCAAATAAATAGATCCACTGATTATCTGCCTTTGAAGATTGAGAACCAAATACAATTATAGCATATCCTGTTAATAGGATAATAACAACAAGAAATATATTTTTGTTCATAATATATTATTTTTAATTAGTCTAGTAAGCTTATTAGAAAAGCATATTCCATTGCAGTTTCTTTATATGCTTCAAATCTTCCAGAAGCACCTCCGTGACCTGCATCCATATTACAGTACATTAGTAGTGGTTGTGCATTTGTTCTTCTATCTCTAAGTCGAGCTATCCATTTTGCCGGCTCAAAATATTGAACTTGTGAATCATGATATCCTGTTGTAATAAACATTGCTGGATAATCCTTTTCTTCAACTTGATCATATGGTGAATATGAAAGCATATAAAAATATGAATCTTTATTCTTTGGGTCTCCCCATTCATCAAATTCAAATGTTGTTAATGGAATATTTTCATCTAGCATTGTTGTTATTACATCAACAAATGGAACGGCAGCAATAATTCCTTTAAATAACTTAGGCTCCATATTAGCTATTGCACCCATCAAAAGCCCACCAGCGCTTCCGCCCATTGCAAAAATTTTACTTTCATCTACATAATTAGTTTTAGCTAAATGTTTAGCACTATCAATAAAATCCCAAAATGTATTCTTTTTGTTGAACATCTTTCCATCATCGTACCATGATCTTCCTAAATATTGACTTCCTCTTATGTGAGCAATTGCATAAACAAACCCCCTATCCAATAGGCTTAATCTTACAGAACTAAACCTTGCACTATTAGTTGATCCATAAGATCCATATCCGTATAGTAAAAGAGGGTTCTCCCCTTTTTTATATAAATCCTTTCTATATACTAAGGAAACCGGGACTTTTTTACCATCTCTGGCATCAGCCCAAATCAATTCGGACATATAATTTTTTTTATCGAAATCCCCCCCTAAAACTTCAGTTTCTTTTAAAACTTCTTTTGTTTTTTCAATTAAATTATATTCAATTATTGAAGAAGGAGTAGTTAAAGATGAATAGCTGAATCTAAATTTTTTAGAATTTATTTCTGCATTTACACTACCCCCTGTTGAATATGCTTTTTCTTCAAATTCAACATAGTGATCTAAGGCTGAGTTTGTTAATGATTTGACATGGTATTTCCTGTTTCCTTTTTCTCTTTCTGTAATTACTAAGTAATTATTAAATATCTCAAATCCTTCAAATAATACATCTGGTCTATGTGGAATATATTCTTTCCAGTCTCTTAAAGAAGTATTTTTTTCACCAGAAACCATAAGTTTAAAATTTGTAGCATCATTATAATTAGTTCTTATGTACCACTTATCATCTAGGTGACTAATTGAATATTCTAGGCCGTCTTTGCGTTCTTGAAATACTTTAAAATCTCCATTAGGATTATTTGTATCAAGAATTCTTTTTTCATCAGAAATAGTTTTTCCTGAACTTATAACTATGTATTTTCCCGATTTTGTTTTATATGAATATAGATTAAACTCTTCATCTTCTTCATAAAACACTTGTTCGTCTGTTTTATTTGAATTAAGAACATGTCTCATCACTTTTTCAGTTCTTAATGTATTTGGATTTTTTAGATTATAAAATAGAGTTTTATTATCATTAGCCCAGCTAATTCCCCCTGTTGTATTAGCTATTGTATAGGAATTTTTTTCTCCAGTTTCAAGGTTTTTAAAATGCATGGAATATAGTCTTCTACTTATTGTATCTACAGAATAAGCCATAATTTTATTATTTGGACTAATATCAATTCCGCCAATTCTAAAATAATCATGACCTTTTGACATTTCATTTACATTAATAAGTATTTCTTCTGAGGAGGAAAGTTTCCCCTTTTTTCTACAATAAATTGGGTATTGCTCACCTTTTTCATATCGAGTATAATAATAGTATCCATTATCAAGATATGGAACACTAGAATCATCTTCCTTAATTCTTGATTTGATTTCAACAAAGATCTCTTCTTCAAGATTTTTATAATCATCCATATACTGATCTCTATAAGTATTTTCAGCATTTAGATATTCAATTACCTTTGGATTATCTCTTTCATTTAACCAGTAAAACTCATCAGTTCTTTGATGATCATGTATGGTCATTACTTTATCAATTTTTTCTGCCCTAGGCTCAGGAATTTCAGTTTTTTTCATATTGCAGGAATATAAAATTAAGACGATTATTATTAAATATTTATACATAAATTATAGTTCTAAGCATTCTTTGACTAAATTAACAAATTACAGAACAATTTGTTTATTTTTGTTCCCTAAAATTTTCTAATGAACCCAGAAATATTTTTATGGATATTTATAGCCTTAGTGATATTTGAATTTTTCTTTTCAACAATTCTAGATTATTTAAATGATAAGAACTGGAAAGACGAAATTCCAGAAAATCTCAAGGAATTTTATAATAAGAAAAATTATGCTAAAGCTAGAGACTATAAAATTGAAACAGGTAAAATTTCATTTATTTCTACTACAGTAAGTATTGTAATTACTTTATGTTTTTTATGGTTTGAAGGTTTTGGTATTTTAAGTGACTATATCACTGTTGATTATTCTTCTCCTTTTTTGCAAACAGCTATCTTCTTTTTTGTATTATTTATTTTTAATACAATAATTAGCTTACCCTTTAGCTACTATTCTACATTTTATATTGAAGAGAAATTTGGCTTTAATAAAACAACATTAAAAACCTTTATTACTGATAAAATAAAAGGAATCTTTTTAAGTATGTGTATTGGTGGTACTCTTCTTGGAGCTGCTATGTACCTTCTAAGTATTTTCGAAGAAGGTTTTTGGATTTGGTTATGGGTTGGACTTTCTGCTTTTATGATATTTATGAATATGTTCTATGCTGAATTAATTGTACCCATATTTAATAAGTTAACCCCATTAAAGGAAGGTTCTCTAAGAGAAAAAATTGAGGAATATTCTAGAAAAGTCGGTTATTCATTAAAGAATATTTATGTTATAGATGGATCAAAGAGATCCACAAAGGCTAATGCATTTTTTAGTGGATTAGGCCCTAAAAAGACAATTGCTCTATATGATACATTAATTGAAAAACATGGGGAAGAAGAATTAGTAGCTGTGTTAGCTCATGAAGTGGGGCATTACAAAAAGAAACATATTTTTTCATCTATGATTTTTAGTATTCTTGAACTAGGAATTATGTGTTTTCTTTTTGAAATGTGCATGAATCAACCAATTATAGCAGAGGCTTTAGGATCTAGTCAGATGTCATTTCATTTAGGGTTAATTGGTTTTAGTTTTCTCTATAGCCCTATAGGACTTATTACAGGAATTCTGTCAAATGTATATAGCAGAAAAAATGAGTTTGAGGCGGATGAATATGCAAAGGACACATATGATGGCTCATCACTAGAATTAGCACTTAAAAAATTATCAGTAGACAGTCTCTCTAATTTGTATCCTCATCCACTATTTGTTTTTGTTCATTATTCTCATCCTCCCTTGTTAAAGAGATTAGAGGCAATGGCTAAATAAAAAAAACCTCACAAAAGTGAGGTTTTAATATTAAGTTTTTAATTATCAATAGCTTCTAAAGGATCTCCTTCATCATACATTTTTGTTAATCCACTTCTATCATAATAAGTGTACATGCCTTTAATTTTATCATTATCGTTAAACCACATAACCGTATGGAAGCTTAATGTTATTTCCTTACCATTTAAAGCTTTGTAATAGTATGGAGACCATCTAAGCAACCATCTTCCATTATTTTTACTAGATGTTGCTAAAATAATAGGAGGATTTTCATCGTCTCCTGCATCCATTCTCATCTCTTCCCATTGACTAAATACATTTGTAAAGACAGTTCTTGCTTGCTCTTTTCCTTTAATCATTTGACTATTTGGCAGCATCCACTGCATATCTTCAACAAATAATGCAAGCATGTCGTCTACACTTTTATTTGCAAATGCCTCTTTCATTAATTGAGCTTTTTCTTCTAAAGGAGCAGGGTCAATTAATGTGCTTCCATTAACCTCACCACTATTTGCATTTTCCGAGTTAAAGGATCCAGTACATGATGTAAATAATAATGGTGAAATAAGTATTACTAATAATAATTTTTTCATAATTTTTAAATTTTAATTAATATTAATTTGAATATAGTAATTCTATTTTTTATTTTTTTTCAAAAACACCTTTTTCCTTGTTCTTCTTAACTTCATTCCAATTGAAATACTTCCCATGCATTGTTATATAAACACCTTTTTCAAATGTTTGAACAAAGGAAAGTGCACATCCAAGATTAAAAAATCCATCAGATGAATTACCAAATTCATATGGAATTAAAGCTCCAGTAAGTACAATTGTTTTATCAAGTTTTTCCTTAGCAATTGCTTCTGCAGTATTTACTAAAGTATCTGTTCCATGGGTAATTACTATTCTTTTGTGTTTAGAATTTTTACACTTTGAAATAATTTTTTTAAGATCAGAGGATTTCATATCAAGACTATCTATCATCATCAATGTTTCAACTTTAACATCTAATTTGCATCTGCTTCTTTTTAACATTTCAGGTAAGTGAGTTTTTTCAAAGAAAAGCTCTCCATTTATATAATTATAGCTTTTATCGAATGTTCCCCCAGTTATAAAAATTTGAATCATACAATCTTATCTTTTATAATTAAAACTTATTAGAAAAAAAGTTATCGTATAGAAAGATATTATTTATTTTAGACAAGATAAAATTTATCTTACATGAAATTAAACTCAATTTTATTAGTATTTATTCTAGCTATTTTATTTAACTCATGCTTTAAAGAAACTAAAATTTCCAAAGAGCTATTTAATGGAGTAGATTTAGATGGTTGGATAATATATGGCACTGAAAAATGGTATGTTTCTGATGGAGAATTAATATGTGAGAGCGGGGCAGATGAGCAATATGGTTACTTAGGTACAGAAAATTATTATAAAAATTTTCTTTTAAATCTTGAATTTAAGCAAGAAGCTAATGGTAATAGTGGTGTATTTTTTCGTTCCACAATTGATGGCACAAAAATAAGTGGTTGGCAGGTTGAAGTAGCACCACCAAATAATCATACAGGAGGAATTTATGAATCTTATGGAAGAGGTTGGTTAATCAAACC
>JABHWD010000016.1 GCA_018657955.1 Flavobacteriaceae bacterium
GTAGATACTGGGGTTTTTGGTGGGGTTTACTATTTTAAAAGCAAGGAATCTGTTGACACATATTTAGATTCTGAGCTATGGAAAGGAGTTGTTGCTCATCCAAACTTGGTAAATTTCACATCAGAAGTTTACGGAGTAGCTCCAATTGCGGTATCTAATGGAATTCCTATTCTATAATTATATTTAAAATTTTGATAAAAAGCCTGCAATTGCAGGCTTTTTTATAAAATAAGAAGAAATGAAACTAATTAAAAGAATTTCAATTTACATTATGTGTTTTTTTTATGTAAAAATTGGAATTGATCATTTTGTTAATCCAGATTATTATTTAAATATGGTTCCGTCATATCTGAAATTTCAACATGAATTAGTGCTTATTAGTGGGGTTTTTGAAGTTTTATTTGGAATAGGATTATTAACTAAATATCGAAAATATTCTGCTATAGGGTTGATTCTTCTGTTAATTGCAGTTTTTCCAGCTAATATATTTCTAATACAAAATGAGCATGCACAAACTGTAATGAATATTGACAAAAATACGGCTATTATTAGGGCTCCATTTCAGCTAGTTTTTATTGCAATTGCATATTGGCATAGTAGGTAAAAAAAACAATAAATTCCTACTGATTTTACTTCCCTGAAAAAAAAAATAGAAATTTAGTTGCTTAATTAAGCATAAAAAATTATATTTGCGCTCATTTTAAAAGCTAAAAAAATTATACTATGGCAAAGGAAAAATTTGATCGTTCAAAACCGCACCTAAATATAGGTACAATTGGACACGTAGATCACGGAAAAACCACACTTACTGCTGCTATTACTACTGTATTAGCAGAGGCTGGTTTATCAGAGAAAAGAGACTTTGATACAATTGATAATGCCCCTGAAGAAAAAGAAAGAGGTATTACAATTAACACATCTCACGTTGAGTATTCGACAGAAAATCGTCATTATGCACACGTTGATTGTCCTGGTCACGCCGATTATGTAAAGAACATGGTTACTGGTGCTGCCCAAATGGATGGAGCTATTCTTGTTGTTGCCGCAACAGATGGTCCAATGCCACAAACACGTGAGCATATCCTTTTAGGTCGTCAGGTTGGTATTCCTAGAATTGTTGTATTTATGAATAAAGTTGATATGGTTGATGACGACGAGTTATTAGAACTAGTTGAAATGGAAATTCGTGAATTATTAACATTCTATGAATATGATGGAGATAATACTCCTGTTATACCTGGGTCTGCATTAGGAGCTCTAAATGGTGAGCAAAAATGGGTTGATTCACTTATGGAATTAATGAAAAATGTTGATTCATGGATTGAATTACCTAAGCGTGATGTTGAGAAACCTTTCTTAATGCCTATTGAGGATGTTTTCTCAATTACAGGTAGAGGTACTGTAGCAACTGGTAGAATTGAAACTGGTGTTGCAAATACTGCAGATACAGTTGATATTATTGGTATGGGAGCAGAGAAATTAACTTCTACTGTTACCGGGGTTGAAATGTTTAGAAAGATATTAGATAGAGGTGAAGCTGGTGATAATGTTGGTATTTTGTTAAGAGGTATTGAAAAAACTGATATTAGAAGAGGAATGGTGATTTGTAAGCAAGGATCTGTTACTCCACATAAGAAATTTAAGGCGGAAGTTTATATTTTAAAGAAAGAAGAAGGAGGAAGACATACTCCATTCCATAATAACTACAGACCTCAGTTCTATGTTAGAACAACTGATGTTACTGGAACAATTGATTTACCATCTGGTGTTGAAATGGTTATGCCTGGAGATAATTTAACAATTAATGTTGAATTAATTGAGTCAATTGCAATGAGTGTTGGATTACGTTTTGCTATTCGTGAAGGTGGTAGAACAGTAGGTGCTGGACAGGTAACTGAGATCGTAGAATAATAAAATCCATAAATATTTAATGTTAAGGTATTTTGTTTCATTAACGAAATACCTTGACTTATGTTTACGGGTTTAGCTCAGTTGGTAGAGCACTGGTCTCCAAAACCAGGTGTCGGGAGTTCGAGTCTCTCAACCCGTGCAAAAAAAATAATATGTTAGGAATTTTAAAATATTTTAAGGAATCATTTGAAGAACTAAAGAATCATGTTAGTTGGCCAAGCTTTAATGAAGGTTTAGAACTAACAGTATTAGTTGCAGTTTTTTCTTTGATTTTTTCTTTAATTATATGGGCATTAGATAGTGTTTTCAGTAGGATAATTAAGGAATATTTTAATTTGATAAATTAATATCAATGGCAGAGAAAAATTCAGAAAATAAGTGGTATGTTGTTAGAGCTGTAAGTGGCCAAGAAAACAAAATTAAGACCTACATTGAAAACGAAATTTCTAGGTTAGGTATGGATACTTTTGTAGAGGAAATTCTTGTTCCGCAAGAAAAAGTTGTTCAAATAAGAAACGGAAAGAAGGTTACAAAAGATAAAACATACTTTCCTGGTTATATTATGATTAAAGCCAATTTATCTGGAGAAATCCCACATATAATCAGATCTGTAACAAATGTTATAGGTTTTTTAGGAGAAACTAAGGGTGGAGAGCCTATTCCTATGAGACATGCTGAAGTAAATAGAATGTTAGGCAAAGTAGATGAATTGTCACTTCAGGATGAATCCAATATTATTATTCCATTCACTCATGGTGAAAATATTAAAGTTATTGATGGACCATTTAATGGGTTTGATGGAACAATTGAAAAAATAAATGAAGAAAAAAGAAAACTTGAAGTAATGGTTAGAATTTTTGGGAGAAAAACTCCTTTGGAATTGAGCTATATGCAAGTTGAAAAGTTATAAAAGTAAATGTTACAGAGGCTTATGATTTTATTGCTTCCAAATTAAAATCATAAAAACTTAAATTAATATTATGTCAAAAGAAATAGGTAAAGTTATTAAGTTGCAAGTTAGAGGTGGTGCTGCTAATCCTTCTCCTCCTGTAGGTCCTGCCTTAGGAGCAGCTGGTGTCAACATTATGGAATTTTGTAAGCAATTTAATTCAAGAACTCAGGATAAGCCTGGAAAGGTATTACCTGTAGTTATTACTATTTACAAGGATAAATCTTTTGAGTTTATAATAAAAACACCACCTGCAGCTGTTCAATTAAAAGAAGCTGCAAAAGTAAAAAAGGGATCTGGAGAACCTAATATTAATAAAGTTTCAAAAGTATCTTGGGATCAGATAAAGACAATTGCTGAGGGAAAAATGGTAGATTTAAATGCATTTACTGTTGAATCAGGAATGAAAATGATCGCTGGTACTGCAAGATCAATGGGAATAAATATTAAAGGAGGGCAACCCCCTAAATAATTTCAATTTAGAATGAGCAAATTAACAAAGAACAGAAAATCTGTAATTGAAAAAATTGATAACAGTAAACTATATACATTAGAAGAGGCATGTGCTCTTTTAAAGGATATAACTACTACAAAATTTGATGCTTCAGTAGATTTAGCTATTAGATTAGGAGTTGATCCTAAAAAAGCTAATGAAATGATTAGAGGAGTTGTTTCTTTACCTCATGGTACAGGTAAAAACATGAAAGTTTTAGCTTTGGTTACACCAGATAAGGAAGATGAAGCAAAAAAAGCAGGTGCGGATTACGTAGGCTTAAATGAGTATTTAGAAAAAATAAAAAAGGGATGGACTGATGTAGATGTTATAGTTACTATGCCTAGTGTTATGGGTAAGTTAGGACCATTAGGTCGTATTTTAGGTCCAAGAGGCTTAATGCCAAACCCAAAAACTGGAACTGTAACTATGGACATTGGTAAGGCTATTTCCGATGTTAAATCAGGTAAAATAGACTTTAAGGTAGATAAAGCAGGAATTATTCATGCTGCTATTGGAAAAGTATCTTTTGCTGCTGATAAAATAGCTGGAAATGCTAATGAATTAATTCAGACAATAGTTAAGCTTAAGCCAAACTCATCTAAAGGAACGTATTTGAAGAGTATTTATATTTCATCAACTATGAGTCCAAGTTTAGCAATAGACACGAAAATTTAGAATTGAATTATGACAAGAGAAGAAAAATCTAGAGCAATTACTGAGATAACAGATCTGTTATCTCAGAATGAGATTATTTATTTGACAGATATTTCTGGACTTAATTCTACAGAAACATCTAATTTAAGAAGACTGTGCTTTAAATCAGGAGTTAAACTTGAAGTAATGAAGAATACACTTCTTGAAAAAGCAATGACGGATTTAGATAAGGATTTTGGGGGTCTTTTAGAAACTCTTAAAGGAAATACTTCAGTAATGTTATCTGATGTTGGAAATGCTCCAGCAAAGGTTATTAAAGATTTTAGAAAAAAATCTGACAGACCTATTTTAAAAGGAGCAATTATTAAAAATGACATATACTTAGGTGATGAAAAATTAGAACTTTTATTTTCAATAAAATCAAAAGAAGAGCTTATAGGAGAAATAATTCTGTTATTGCAGTCACCAGTAAAAAATGTTATTTCAGCATTAAAATCTAGTAGTAGCAAGTTATCAGGAATTATTCAGACTTTATCTAATAGAGAAGAAAAATCAACTAATAAGGAGGCTTCTGTTGAGGAACCTACTGAGGATGTTTCTGTTGAGGCACCTACTGAGGATGTTTCTGTTGAGGCACCTACTGAGGATGTTTCTGTTGAGGCACCTACTGAGGATGTTTCTGTTGAGGCACCTACTGATGAGGCTTCTGCTAAGGATGACTCTGAAGAAACAAATAAAAAAGAAAATTAAAATTAAATATTAACGAGAAATTACTTAAAAATAGAAAAATGGCAGATTTAAAAACTTTCGCAGAACAGTTAGTTAACTTATCAGTAAAAGAGGTAAGTGAATTGGCTGATATTTTAAAAGATGAATACGGAATAGAACCAGCTGCAGCAGCTGTGGCAGCTCCTTCAGGTGGAGTAGCTGAAGGTGATGCTGGAGATGAAGTCAAATCAGAATTTGATGTAGTTCTTAAAGCCGCTGGAGGCTCAAAGCTTGCTGTAGTTAAATTAGTTAAGGAATTAACTGGTTTAGGTTTAAAAGATGCTAAGGAATTAGTAGATGGAGCACCTAAGACTATAAAAGAAGCTGTTGGCAAGGATGAGGCTGAAGGAATGAAGAAATCATTAGAAGAAGCTGGCGCTGAGGTTGAACTTAAATAAGTTCAATATATAAAAGTTCATAGGCATTGATGTTAAGAATTTATCTTAACATCAATGCCTGTTTGTGCTTAAAGATAACTGTAACATATTTTAAATTTAATTATATAATAGATGTCATCAAAAAAAGCAGAAAGAGTTAGTTTTTCATCACTGAAAAACTCAATTAATTATCCTGACTTCTTAGATATTCAGATAAAATCATTTCAAGACTTTTTTCAATTAGAAACTAAGTCTGAGGAAAGAGAAAATGAAGGGTTATACAATACCTTTATGGATAATTTTCCGATTTCTGATACTAGAAATCAATTTATATTAGAATTTATAGATTACTTTGTTGATCCACCGAGATATAATCTTCAAGAATGTATTGAGAGAGGATTAACTTATAGTGTTCCATTAAAGGCAAGACTAAAATTATATTGTACTGATCCTGAACATGAAGATTTTGAAACAATTGTTCAAGATGTATACTTGGGAACTATTCCTTATATGACTCCAAGTGGAACTTTTTGTATTAATGGAGCTGAAAGGGTAGTTGTTTCACAACTTCATAGATCACCTGGTATATTTTTTGGACAATCATTTCATGCAAATGGAACTAAATTATATTCTGCTCGTGTAATTCCATTTAAAGGATCATGGATTGAATTTGCTACAGACATAAATAGCGTCATGTACGCATATATTGATAGAAAGAAAAAATTACCTGTAACTACTCTATTTAGAGCAATTGGGTATGAAAGAGATAAAGATATCCTTGAAATATTTGATTTAGCAGAAGAGATTAAGGCTTCTAAAAATAATTTAAAAAAGTATTATGGCAGAAAATTAGCTGCTCGTGTTTTAAATACTTGGCATGAGGACTTTGTAGATGAAGATACAGGAGAGGTTGTGTCAATTGAAAGAAATGAAGTATTTCTAGATAGAGATACTGAGATTAACAAGGAAAATGCTGAACAGATTATAGAAGCTGAAATTAAGACAGTTTTAGTTCATAAAGAGAGTAATCAGAAAGGTGAATATGCAATAATTCATAATACGCTACAAAAAGATCCTACAAACTCAGAAAAAGAAGCAGTTGAACATATTTATAGACAACTAAGAAATGCTGAGCCACCAGATGAAGAAACAGCTAGAGGGATTATTGATAAGTTATTCTTCAGTGATCAAAGATATAAACTAGGTGAGGTTGGTCGATATAGAATGAATAAAAAATTAGGACTTGATATTGGTGTAGACAAGCAAGTTTTAACTAAGCAAGATATCATAACTATAATAAAGTATTTGATTGAATTAATAAATTCTAAGGCTGAAATAGATGATATAGATCACTTATCTAATAGAAGAGTAAGAACTGTGGGAGAACAATTATCTTCTCAGTTTGGTGTTGGATTAGCAAGAATGGCAAGAACTATAAGAGAAAGAATGAATGTAAGAGATAATGAGGTTTTTACTCCTATAGATTTGATAAATGCTAAAACTCTTTCTTCTGTGATAAATACGTTCTTTGGAACAAATCAACTATCTCAGTTTATGGATCAAACAAATCCATTAGCAGAACTTACTCATAAGAGAAGATTATCTGCGCTAGGACCTGGAGGACTTTCAAGGGAAAGAGCTGGTTTTGAAGTAAGAGACGTTCATTATACTCATTATGGAAGACTATGTCCAATTGAAACACCAGAAGGACCTAATATTGGATTAATCTCTTCTCTTAGTGTATTTGCTAAGATCAATAGTATGGGATTCATTGAAACTCCTTACAGAAAGGTTAATAATAGAAAAGTTGATATAAAATCAGAACCAATTTATTTAAGTGCTGAAGAAGAAGAGGAGAAATTGATTGCACAATCAAATATTAAGATTGATAAAACTGGTAAGATTATTGATGATATGATCATTGCAAGAATGGAGGGTGATTTCCCAGTAATTGAATCTAATAAAGTTCATTATACTGATGTAGCTCCAAATCAAATTGCTTCTATATCTGCTTCATTAATCCCTTTTTTAGAACATGATGATGCAAATAGAGCATTAATGGGATCTAATATGATGAGACAAGCAGTTCCATTACTTTTACCAGAATCACCAATTGTAGGGACTGGTCTTGAAAGACAAGTAGCATCTGATTCAAGAATTCTTATTAATGCAGAGAATGATGGTGTAGTTGATTATGTTGATGCTAATAAAATTATTATCACTTATAAAAGAAATCAAGAAAAATTATTGACAAGTTTTAATTCTGGAACTATTACATATAATTTAACAAAATTTAAGAAAACAAATCAAGGAACTTGTGTTAATCTTAAGCCGATTGTTTCTAAAAAAGACAAGGTTATTAAAGGTCAAGTTTTATGTGAAGGTTATGCCACAAATAATGGTGAATTAGCATTGGGTAGAAATATTAAAGTTGCATTTATGCCATGGAAGGGATATAATTTTGAGGATGCAATTGTTATTTCAGAGAAAGTTGTAAAAGATGATGTTTTTACATCAATTCATATTGATGAATATTCTCTTGATGTAAGAGATACAAAATTAGGAAATGAAGAATTAACTAGTGACATTCCAAATGTATCAGAAGAAGCTACTAAAGATTTGGATGAAAATGGTATGATTAGGATTGGAGCTGAAATTAAGCCTGGCGATATTCTAATTGGAAAAATTACTCCGAAAGGTGAAAGCGATCCTACTCCAGAAGAAAAACTTCTTAGAGCAATCTTTGGAGATAAAGCAGGAGATGTTAAAGATGCATCATTAAAAGCACCACCTTCATTAAATGGTATAGTAATTGAGAAGAAACTATTTGCAAGGGCAATAAAAGATAAAAGAAAAAGACTTCAAGATAAAGATGATATAAAAGAATTAGAAAGAATATTTGATGAAAAATTTGAAGACTTAAGAAAAGTTTTAGTTAAAAAATTGTTTAATGTAGTGTCTGGAAAAACATCACAAGGAATTTTTAATGATTTAGGAGAAGAAATTTTTCCAAAAGGAAAGAAATTTACATTAAAGATGTTAAATTCTGCTGATGATTACGCTCATTTAGTTGCAGGAAAATGGACAGCAGATGTTAATACAAATAGTTTAGTCTCTCAGGTTATTCATAATTATAAGATTAAAGAAAATGATCTTCAAGGATCATTAAGACGAGAAAAATTTACAATTTCTGTAGGGGATGAGTTGCCAGCAGGAATTATAAAATTAGCTAAAGTATATATAGCCAAGAAGAGAAAATTAAAGGTTGGAGATAAAATGGCAGGTAGACATGGTAACAAAGGCATTGTAGCTAAAATTGTAAGAGAAGAAGATATGCCATTTTTAGAGGATGGAACACCTGTAGATATTGTTTTAAATCCACTTGGAGTTCCTTCAAGAATGAATATAGGTCAGATTTATGAGACTGTATTAGGTTGGGCGGGTAAAAAACTTGATAAAAAGTATTCAACTCCAATATTTGATGGTGCCTCATTAGATGAAATTAATGAAATTACTTCTAATGCCGGTGTTCCTAAATTTGGTCATACTTATCTATATGATGGAGGAAGTGGAGAAAAATTTGATCAACCAGCTACTGTCGGAATTATATATATGTTAAAACTAGGGCATATGGTTGATGATAAGATGCATTCAAGATCAATTGGACCATATTCTCTTATAACTCAACAACCGCTAGGTGGTAAAGCACAATTTGGTGGACAGAGATTTGGAGAGATGGAAGTATGGGCATTAGAAGCATATGGCGCATCAAGCACCTTAAGAGAAATATTAACTGTTAAATCTGATGATGTTGTAGGAAGAGCTAAAACCTATGAATCTATAGTTAAGGGTGATCCTATGCTAAAACCTGGATTACCAGAATCATTTAATGTATTAATGCATGAGCTTAAGGGACTAGCATTAGATATAAGATTAGAAGAATAATTTATTATTAATAATTTATCCATTTATTATGGCAAGAAAACAAGATAAACCAGCTTTGAAATTTAACAAGATTTCTATAGGACTAGGATCACCTGAGTCAATTTTAGCTGCATCAAGCGGAGAGGTTTTGAAACCTGAAACTATAAATTATAGAACACATAAGCCTGAAAGAGATGGTCTATTTTGTGAAAGAATTTTCGGACCCATTAAGGATTATGAATGTGCATGTGGCAAATATAAAAGAATAAGATATAGAGGAATAGTTTGTGATAGATGTGGTGTTGAAGTTACTGAAAAAAAGGTAAGAAGAGATCGAGTAGGTCATATAAATCTTGTTGTTCCTGTAGCACATATCTGGTATTTTAGATCACTACCTAATAAGATAGGTTATCTACTTGGATTACCTTCGAAGAAATTAGATATGATTATATATTACGAGAGATATGTAGTTATTCAACCTGGTATTGCTGTAAATATTGAAGGTGAGCCTATTAGTAATATGGATTTTTTAACAGAAGAAGAGTACTTAAATATTTTGGAGACATTACCTCCAGAAAACACGTATTTAGATGATGAGGATCCAGAAAAATTTATTGCAAAAATGGGAGCAGAATGTCTTATTGATCTACTTTCAAGAATTGATTTAGATAAGCTTTCTTATGAATTAAGAGATAAGGCAAATAATGAAACTTCTAAACAAAGAAAAACTGAAGCATTAAAGAGACTTCAGGTAGTTGAATCATTGAAAGAAGGAAACCTAAATAGAGAGAATTTACCTGAGTGGATGATAATAAAGGCTGTTCCAGTAATCCCACCAGAACTGAGACCATTAGTTCCACTTGATGGAGGTAGATTTGCCACCTCAGATTTAAATGATCTTTATAGAAGAGTAATTATAAGGAACAATAGATTAAAAAGATTAGTAGAAATCAAAGCTCCTGAAGTTATTTTGAGAAATGAAAAGAGAATGCTTCAAGAATCAGTTGATTCCTTATTTGATAATACAAGAAAATCATCTGCTGTAAAAACTGAGTCAAATAGACCATTAAAATCACTTTCAGATTCATTAAAAGGAAAGCAAGGTAGATTCAGACAAAATTTATTAGGTAAACGTGTTGATTATTCTGCAAGGTCAGTTATTGTTGTTGGACCTAATTTAAAATTATCTGAATGCGGGTTACCTAAGGGTATGGCTGCAGAACTATATAAGCCTTTTATTATTAGAAAGTTAATGGAAAGAGGAATAGTAAAAACGGTAAAATCTGCGAGAAAAATTATTGATAGAAGAGATTCAGTTATTTGGGATATTCTAGAAAATGTCTTAAAAGGTCATCCTGTATTATTAAATAGAGCACCAACATTACACAGATTGGGAATACAAGCATTTCAGCCAAAATTAATTGAAGGTAAAGCGATACAATTGCATCCATTAGTATGTACAGCATTTAATGCTGATTTTGATGGAGATCAGATGGCAGTGCATCTTCCGCTCGGACCAGAAGCAATTCTTGAATCTCAACTCTTAATGTTAGCATCTCATAATATTTTGAATCCTGCTAATGGTTCTCCAATTACTGTTCCATCGCAGGATATGGTTTTAGGTTTATATTATATGACAAAATTAAAAGTATCAGATAAAGAGGTTAATGTAGCTGGCGAAGGTTTAATTTTTTATTCACCAGATGAGGTGATTATTGCATATAATGAAAATAAAGTTGACCTCAATGCATCTATAAAAGTAAGGACATTAGATTATAATGATGATAAAACAGAACTTGTTAATAAAATTATTGAAACAACTGTTGGTAGGGTTTTATTTAATGAAAAAGTACCAGAAAAAGCAGGATATATAAATGAAGTATTAACAAAAAAATCATTAAGAGATATTATTGGAAAAATTTTAAAAGTAACTAATGTTCCTGAAACAGCAGCATTTTTAGATGAGATTAAAACGCTTGGTTATAAATTTGCATTTGAAGGAGGTCTATCATTTAGTTTAGGAGATATAATTATTCCTAAAGAGAAATATAAGATGATTGATAAAGCAAATAGACAGGTTGATGCAATTAAAGCTAATTACAATATGGGTTTAATTACAAATAATGAGAGATATAATCAGGTTATTGATATATGGACTTCAACTAATGCAGAATTAACTGAGCTTTCTATGAAGAGAATTAGAGAAGATCAGCAAGGATTTAATTCTGTATATATGATGTTAGATTCAGGAGCTAGGGGGTCTAAAGAACAAATTCGACAGCTTTCTGGAATGAGAGGCCTTATGGCAAAACCAAAAAAGTCAACTGCAGGTGGGGGTGAAATTATTGAAAATCCAATATTGTCAAATTTTAAAGAAGGTTTGTCAATTTTAGAATATTTTATTTCT
This sequence comes from Flavobacteriaceae bacterium, assembly GCA_018657955.1. Classification (GTDB taxonomy): domain Bacteria; phylum Bacteroidota; class Bacteroidia; order Flavobacteriales; family Flavobacteriaceae. The sequence goes on from JABHWD010000016.1 coordinate 11,487, forward strand.
ACTCACGGTGCGAGAAAAGGTCTTGCAGATACTGCATTAAAAACTGCAGATGCCGGATATTTAACTCGTAGGCTTGTTGATGTTTCTCAAGATGTTATAATTACAGAAGATGATTGTGGTACCTTAAGAGGAATCAATGTAGCTCCTTTAAAAAAGAATGAGGAAGTAGTAGAAAAATTAGAGGAAAGAATTGTAGGAAGAACAGCCTTATATGATATTCACGATCCAATAAATTCTGACTTAATTGTAGCTTCAGGTAATCAAATAAATGATGAAATTGCTAATAAAATAGAAAATTCTACAATTGATAAAATTGAAGTTAGATCTGCTTTGACTTGTGAATCCAAGAAAGGAATATGTACAAAATGTTATGGAAGAAATTTGGCCACAGGAAAAGTGGTTCAAATTGGAGAAGCTGTTGGTGTCGTTGCTGCTCAATCAATTGGTGAACCTGGAACACAGCTGACCTTAAGAACATTCCATGTTGGGGGTATCGCTGGAAATATATCTGAGGAAAATAGTCTTATTTCTAAATATAACGGGAAAATTGAGATAGAAGATTTAAAGACTGTTAAGGGAACTGACAGTGAAGGAAATAATATAAATATTGTAGTTTCAAGATCATCAGAATTAAAGATAATAGATGTTACTACTGGATTGCTTTTAAGTAATAACAATATTCCTTACGGTGCTACTATATTTATTAAGAATGGACAAAAAATTAAAAGGGATACATTAATATGTGAATGGGATCCTTACAATGGAGTAATTATTGCTGATTTTTCTGGTAAGACTCATTATGAAAATATTGAACAGGGCGTAACATATCAAGTTGAAATTGATGAACAAACTGGTTTCCAAGAAAAAGTAATAATTGAGTCTAGAAATAAAAAAATAATACCAACAATTCATGTAAAAAATAAAAAAGATGAAATAATTAGATCTTATAATTTACCTGTTGGAGCTCATTTGATGATAGAGGATAATGAATCAATAGACCTTGGGAAAATACTAGTTAAAATACCTAGAAAATCTGCTAAAACAGGTGATATTACTGGTGGTCTTCCTAGAGTAACAGAATTGTTTGAAGCTAGGAACCCATCTAATCCTGCTATAGTTAGTGAAATAGATGGTGTTGTTTCATTTGGGAAAATAAAGCGTGGTAATAGAGAAGTTATTATTGAATCTAAAACTGGAGAAATAAGAAAATATCTAATCAAGCTTTCTAATCAAATTCTTGTACAAGAAAATGATTATGTAAAAGCAGGAACCTCTATGTCTGAAGGATCTATAACTCCAAATGATATATTGAATATTGAAGGACCTTCTGCTGTTCAACAATATTTAGTGAATGAAGTTCAGGAAGTATATAGACTCCAAGGAGTAAAAATTAATGATAAACATTTTGAGGTAGTTGTAAGGCAAATGATGCGAAAAGTAAAAATTAAAGATTCAGGTGATACTATTTTCTTAGAAGATCAGTTAGTTCATAAATCTGACTTTATTTATGAAAATGACAGTATATATGGTAAAAAAATAGTTGAGAATGCGGGTGATTCAGAAAATTATAAAGTAGGCCAAATAATATCTAGTAGAGAATTTAGAGATGAGAATTCAATACTAAAAAGACAAGATAAAAAAGAGCTTATTGCAAAAGTCGCTAAACCAGCAACTGCAACACCTATTTTACAAGGTATTACAAAAGCTTCACTTCAAACAAAATCATTTATTTCAGCTGCATCATTCCAAGAAACAACAAAAGTGCTTAATGAATCTGCTGTAAATGCTAGAGTTGATAATCTTAATGGACTTAAAGAAAATGTAATTGTAGGTCATAGAATTCCTGCAGGTACAGGTCTTAGAAAATATGATGATATATTAGTAGGCTCAAAGGAAGTATACGATGAATTAATTAATTCAAAACTAGAATCTGAGGAAGAGGAAGTTAATACTAATTAATGAAGAAAATCATGAGTTCAGAGAAAAAAAATTCAAAAGGAAAAATCAATATTGAAATTGATGAAAAAATTTCAGAAGGAATTTATTCTAATCTTGCAATTATAAATCATTCAGTTTCAGAATTTGTAATTGATTTTATTGCTATAATGCCAGGTACTCCAAAGAATAAAGTAAAGTCCAGAATTATAATTACACCTCAACATGCAAAAAAATTATCAAAAGCCTTAAATGATAATATAAAGAGATTTGAAGAGAATTTTGGATCTATAAAGGATTACGAAAATCCTAATATTCAACTGAATTTTGGCCCTACAGGAAAGGCTTAGTCTATTGATTATTAAACTTTCTTTAGTATTTTCGTCATATTATGATTGATGATTTTGTTATTCTTGTCAATAAAAATGACAAAAAGATAGGTTTAATGCCAAAAATGGAGGCTCACAAAAAAGGAGCTTTGCATCGAGCTTTTTCAGTTTTTATTTTTAATAATAAAAACGAGTTAATGATTCAAAAAAGAAATATAAATAAGTATCATTCACCTGGATTATGGACAAATACTTGTTGTAGTCATCAAAAGGATGGAGAATCTAATATTAATGCAGGAAAGAGAAGACTTTTAGAAGAAATGGGCTTCTGTGTTGAACTAAATGAAATAGGCTCATTTATATATAATGTTGGAGTTGATAATGGATTAATTGAACATGAATTAGATTATATATTAGTTGGAAAATACAATGGTAATGTTAAAATAAATTCTGATGAGGTTGATAATTGGAAATGGATGAGTTTAGATAATATTAAAGATGATGTAAGAAAAAGATCTAAGAATTACACTGAATGGTTTAAAATAATTATGGATAATTATTATACTCAGTTAAAAAAAATATAGATGAAGGTAACAGTTAGTAGAAAAGCACATTTTAATGCTGCCCATAGACTTTTTAATAATAAGTGGTCACAGAAGAAGAATGACATAGTGTTTGGAAAGTGTAATAATCCAAATTTTCATGGACATAATTATGAGTTAATTGTAAGTGTGACAGGTAAAATCAATACTGATACTGGATATGTTATTGATATGATTTTATTAAAAAGAATTATTAAACAAGAAGTTGAAGATAAATTAGATCATAAGAATTTAAATTTAGATGTAAAAGAATTTGAATCAATAAATCCTACGGCTGAGAATATTTGTATTTTCATATACAATAAAATTAAACCTAAACTAGATCCAAATTTAGATTTGGAAATTACACTTTATGAAACCCCAAGAAATTTTGTAAAATATTCTGGAAGTTGAAAGATAATATAGGTATATATAGCAAGATAAAAGAAGAAATAGATACATTAGGATTTAATGTTGTAGACTATGATTTTAATAGGCCTTGGGGAGGATTTCTAGTGATTGATGAAAAGCAGAGATCATTATTTATATCTACTTTTTTTAATGATATAAATATTAATCTTTCTAAGGATACAAGATTAAGCCCAAAAATTCTTATAGTTGATCCTAACAGCAGGTTATCATGGCAATACCATTTTAGAAGAAAAGAGATTTGGAAAATTTATAAAGGTTCTGTTGGGGTGATAAGATCAAAAAATGATATTGAAACTAAAATTAATATTCATAAAAGTGGTGATACTATTACTTTTGATATTCAGGAAAGACATAGGCTTATAGGCTTGAAAAATATTGGTATTGTAGCTGAGATTTGGCAACATACAGACATCAATAATCCTTCAGACGAAAATGATATAGTAAGGCTTCAGGATGATTATAACAGAAAATAGTTTTTTTAGCTACTATTCTATAATTTTCTTTAATTCTATTCCATATTTAGATTCTGAAATTTCCTTTTTATAAGAGTTATAAATTTTAGTTAAATAATCAGATTTAATTTCTTTATTATATTTTAATGCTAGATAGGGTGAAATTATTTCTTTACTATTATTTGTTATATAATTAATTACAAACAGAATCTTTCTTTTTTCCAGTTTTTCTCTTAAAATTGATATTGAGTCAATTTCTTTTTGATTACCTTTTATTGACTGTTGTATTTGTAGTTCTAATAGCTCTAAATCTTCTTCTTCAAATTTTATTATAAATAAATTAAATTCCTTAAGCTTTAATTGTTGTTTAGACCCAATAAATTTTGAATCAAATTGAAATCTTTTATTATTTGTATTAAATGTCATTGTTCCAGTTTCAGCAAAAAATTCAATTTTATCAACGTCAGATTTTTCTAGTCTTAATATTAAAATTTGAGGTATTTCTATATAACATTTCAATGTGAATTTTGAAGAATTATCAATTTCAGTTGAATCTAAAATAATGCTATTAAAATTATTTGATTTCAATAGGTAAATTTTCCCTTTAGTAAGTCCATCGATTTTTCCATTTAGAGTAAAATTATCTTGATTACTAGTACAAGAAAATATCAGAAATAGTATTAGTATTGAATATCTTTTCATAGTCTAAAAATCAATCCAATAAGTTAGCTTTAAATTTAAGGATCTGTTTTTAACTCTTGGAATAAATAAACCATGATGCCTTTCTTCAGTATAATAATTATCATTATATACAAGGAACAAATCAGATAATGGAGCAAAACGCCATTGCAGTCTAGTGTTCAAACTTAAATTTTCTCTTTGATTGCTATACTGTACAAGTGTAGCCCAATATAAATTTTTTGTAAATGTGAATTCAAATCTTGGAGCAATTAAAATTATATCAGCACTTGAATAAGGATCTGGAAGTTTAATTCGATCATATTTAATTCCTATTGAGCTAGTAAATTTAGGTTGAATTCTATAGGAAAGTCTTACCTGTGTTGAAAGTTCTGACCCATTATAGAAATCCCCAAACTTTCCTTCAACATTATATGTAAATTCATTCGAAGAGAAATAATTATTATATGAAAATCCAAAACTGGTATAATAATATTCACTGTTAGCAGGTAGAGGAATGCTATTTTCAGTTCTAGTTGGATCAAAATCATCATACAAATAAGTATACACATTTCTCATTGACAAATTAAAATTATCTCCATTATTTAGTTGCCCTTCCCATCTTGAAATAACAAAATAATCTGAGAGTTGATAATTTAATTCAGGCCTCCATATTATTACTGGGGTGACTTCAAAACCATGACTTTGTATTTTTTTATTTTCTGGCCAAAATTTATATCCTATATCTGGATTTATTTTTAAAATTCCTGTTCTTTTTATAAAACCTAAATCAGATTTATAATTATCACCTACATATAAGCCACTTACTCTAAAAGTTAAGTTTCTTGAATTATAACTAGTTTTGATTCCCATTGAAAAGTCTTTATTGTTTTCTGAAGGAGAGAAGGATTTATGAAAATAATATTTTCCTGTCCATTTGCTATCTTTTGATGAAAGATTATAATCGATACCAATTACTCTATTGTATTCTTCATCTTCATCCATAAACTCATAATCTTTAGTTGCTTGCCTATTGATAAACATAAAGCTAATATTTGATCGATTAAACACTTTGTGTTGAAGTGCAATAATAGCATTATTTGTAGCTGCAATTTCATTGTCTAGATCTTCTTCAGTTTGCATGTTTAAAACTCCTATTCTAAAATTATTATTTATTTTTCCACTTAGCTTTAGTCCACCACTGATTTTATTTTGAATACTATTCCCATCTAAATCTTTAGCAATACCAATCCTTCTTGAGAAAAAAGGATTTGCATCACGATTGTCTCCAAAGCCTGAAAATAAATCACTATTCTCAATAAAAAACTGCCTTTTTTCAGGTAAGGAAACTTCATATCTGCTTAAATTGGTTATTTGTTCATCAATTTCTACCTGTGAAAAATCAGGATTAAGAGTAAGGTCTAACGTCAATGAATTGTCTATAGTTAGTTTTGCATCTCCACCAAATTCTAAATCATTTCCAGTTATATTTTTTTCATAATCATTATAGGTAATACCATTTATATAAGGAATTATAGATTTTTTTGCTTTTGATTTCCCCAAGGGTTTTTCAAAATACATATCACCCATAAAACCTAGATTTGAAAATTCTTGATTTTCTGGTACTACGTGCCATAAATTCCACGCTTTATTTTTTGTATTTCTTTGATAACAGCCCACTCTCCATTTCATTTCTCCTTCTCTATACTTAAATACATTAAATGGAATTTTCCATTCAGTTATATAATAATTATCATAAATTTTTGATTCACAAGTCCATTTGACATCCCAGGTCATATCCCAAGAATTTCTTATATCTACTCCGCCATTGAACATTAACATATCTCTTTGAACACCTATGTGATTACTTCCAATTACAAATGCATTTGTAGCATCATTAAAAGTATCAAAAATCATAGTTATATTATCTGAACTAGGTGCCTGAAAATCTCTTTTTAATGAGTTAACCTTTAAGTCTTCAGGATTGGCCATAACCTTAATTCCAACATATAAAAAATCTTCATCATTCATTAACTTTATTTCAGCCTGATTTTTTGAGGTTGCTGAATAATCAGGAAAGTACTCATAGAAGCCTGATGCTGTTCTAGCTAAAGCCCAGTCTGGCTCATCTAGAATGCCATCAGCCTTAATTTGATTATTAGTGTATTTTACAAAAATCTCTTTTTTTTCAGATTGAGATAATGATATATTAAAGAAAAAAAATAGTAATGAAACAATCAATATATTCTTAGACATCTTTTAAAAAATTTAGACAAAAATAGTCAAATAAATTTATATATATATTTGTATTAATGTTATCAAAATATTTTTATATATTTTTCTTTTTCTGCATAGTTTGTTGTAGCAAATTACCTTCAGGTTTTGTATACATCAATGACATAGATGAAAGTATTAAAATTGACTTAAGATATTCTACTAAAAACAATTTCACAGGTCATATTATTGAGGGATATAAATCAAATATGGCGATAATAAGTTATGATGCTGCAAAATTTCTTGTTCAAGTTCAGAATGATTTAAAGAAAAAAAATTTGTCATTAAAAATATTTGATGCATACAGACCTCAGATGTCTGTAAATTATTTTATTAAGTGGTCTAATGATCTTGCAGATACAATAAATAAATCATTGTATTATCCTAAAATAAAAAAAGCCCAACTTTTTCCTATGGGATATATTGCTGAAAGATCAGGTCATTCTAGAGGGAGTACCGTTGATTTAACTATTATAGATAATAAAACAAACAAGGAATTAGATATGGGGACTATTTATGATTTTTTTGGCCCAGAGTCTTCTACAGATTTTAGCAATATTACAGACAAGCAAATGTCTAATAGACTTTTGCTGCTCAAAGTTATGACTAAAAATAATTTTAAAAATTATCCTATGGAGTGGTGGCATTATACCCTTGTCCCAGAACCCTTTGATAGTTATTTCAATTTCGTTATAGACTAGGGTTTTATCGTTTAAGGCTAAAGTGACCTTTAAAGGTTTTAATAAGTGTTTGATCGTCTCCATAAAGCATATCTAGAGTGATAGTAAACCAGTAATCGGTTGATGGCATTAGTTTTCCATTATAGGTTCCATCCCAGCCA
>JABHWD010000017.1 GCA_018657955.1 Flavobacteriaceae bacterium
CCTAATTGAAGTGCCTGAGACAATTGCAGCGTTAACTCCATTTCTTACCACAATTCCTTTACAATTATTAGCATACCATATAGCAGTTAAGCTGGGCAGAAATGTTGATCAACCAAGAAATCTTGCCAAATCCGTTACAGTAGAGTAGGATTAAGTGTTCGTTATTCTTACACCATTAAATAAGTAATAATTATTTTTATAATTTTAAGAAATGGATAGTTCATTTTTAAAGTCGTCAATATTACAGTTTAAGTATTATAAAGAATTAGGAGAAAAAACAATAGAACAAATTCCTGAAACCCAACTTTCTTTTAAATCAAACTCAGAAACCAATAATATTAACACAATAGTTAAACACTTAAGTGGGAATATGGTTTCGAGATGGAGTGATTTTTTAAACTCAGACGGAGAAAAGGAATGGAGGAATAGGGATGATGAGTTCATAGACACTATTAAAACTAAACCTGAACTAATGAATGTTTGGAATAAAGGATGGAAAGTATTGTTTGACACTCTTGAAAACCTCTCAAATGAAGATTTAAATAAGATTATATTTATAAGAAACGAAGGTCATACAGTGATAGAATGTATTAATAGACAACTCTGTCATTATTCATACCATATTGGACAAATTGTGATGATTGGTAAAGTAATATGTGGTGAAAAATGGGAAACATTATCAATTCAAAAAGGGGATAGTGAAAATTATAATTCATTAAAATTTTCTAATGAAAAAGAAATAAAAAACTTTCTTGAAAAGTAATTTAACAACATGAGTAAGATTAATGAACAATTAATTCTTCAATTTCTTCAATTTCAACAGGAATGTCTTTCATTAGATTTTTAACAAAAACATGTCAATTATCATGTTTTTAAAGAATATGTAAAACTATATCATATTTGTAGATAACATATTATATGATTATATTGTGACTTCAAAAATTAAACTAATAACTAAATTATGAGAACAATTCTTAAAATTTTTACGATGTTATTTTGTGTATTTTCTTATGCACAAACAACAGTAAATGGTAGTGTTACTGACTCAAATAGCCAGCCTCTTGCAGGAGCAACGGTTCTAGTAGTTGGTTCTTCTACAGGAGTAGTTGCAGATTTCGATGGAAATTATTCTATCACCTCAGACATGGACATGCCTTTCACTCTACAAGCTAGTAGTGTTGGCTTTCAAGCAATGTCAGTAGAAGTAAATTCTTCTTCAACGGTAAACTTCACTCTTGAAGACAATACTGCACTTGATGCAGTTGTAGTTTCTGCATCAAGAACGCCTCAAAGAATTTTTGAATCTCCCGTAACTGTAGAGAGATTTGGAATTAAAGACATAAAAAATACTGCATCAGCAGATTTTTATGATGGATTAGAAAATTTAAAAGGTGTAGATATAAATGTTAATAGTTTAACATTTAAGTCAATTAACACTAGGGGGTTCGCAACTTTTGCTAATACAAGATTTGTGCAATTAGTTGATGGAATGGATAATTCTGCACCAGCATTGAATTTCCCTCTTGGTAACTTACTTGGTATGACTGAAACAGATGTACTGAGTGTTGAGCTTATTCCTGGATCATCATCAGCCCTTTATGGTGCAAATGCATTTAACGGGATACTACTTATGGAAAGTAAGAATCCTTTTGATTTTCAAGGAGTTAGTGGTCAATACAAACATGGTATTACATCTCAAGATGCTGCTGGAGATAATGAATTTAGAGACATTCAGATAAGATATGGTCATAAATTCAGTGATAAAGTAGCAATGAAAGTTAATTTTGCTTATTTACGCGGAACTGATTGGATCGCTGATAGTACTCTTGATAAATTAGGAAGAGTTGATGAAAACGGAGCATTACTTACAAGAGATGCTTATGATCATGATGGAATTAACATTTATGGAGATGAAGTTTCTACTAATATTAAAACTGTTGCTGGGATAATGGAAACAATGGGATTACTTCCAGCAGGAGCTGGTGCTTTAGTACCTTCAGTAAATGTAAGTAGAACTGGATATAGAGAAGTAGATTTAACAGATCACGTAGCAAGAAGCAAAAAAGCTGATTGGGGTCTATATTGGAGGCCAAATGCTGATGATCTTCAAATTTCATATATAGGAAAAATTGGAACTGGTGAAACAGTTTATCAAGGAACAAACAGATATGGAATAGAAAACTTTGTTATGTCTCAACATAAATTAAATGTTAAAGATGATAACTTCTCTTTTACAGCATACATGACTGAAGATAATGCAGGAGATTCATATGATATGAACTTTACTGCAATTAATATAAACAGAATGTGGAAGCCTGATTTAAATTGGTTTGCAGAATATGTTGGTGGAATTGTTGGAGGGACACTTGGTGGATTAACAATGGATGCTGCACATGCACTGGCAAGAGCTACTGCTGATACAGGGCGTTTATTACCAGGAACTCAAGGCTATTTAGACGCTTTTGAGATTGTAACTAATGACCCTGATATTACAACTGGATCAAAATTCCAGGATAATTCTAAAGTATATAACGCTGACTTTAACTATAATTTTGGTCATATGTGGGATTGGGCAGAAGTTCAAGTAGGAGGTTCATATAGAGAGTATGCATTAAATTCTTCTGGAACAATATATACTGATTACGATGGCCCGATCTCTTTTGGCGATATGGGTATATATACTCAGATGGTGAAAAAGATGGCAGATGACAGATTCACAGTAACAGCAGCTGCTAGATACGATAAAGCAGAATTTTCTGATGGAGCGATAACTCCAAGGTTAGCTATGGGATATACTGTTGGTGAAAATAGAAATCACAACATTAGAGTATCAATTCAAACAGGATATAGAAATCCAACTACTCAAGACTTGTTTATTGGTTTTGACGTTGGACGTGCAAGACTGATTGGTTCTGCGCCTGATAATCCTGCAAGATACCAGAGAGATTATTCAGTAAGTGCTGCAGGTCAAGCGCTTGGTGTTCCAGCAACAGTTACTTTATCAGGTGAAAATGCATTTAGTAACTCGTTTTCTCTTAGTTCAGTTTTAACAATGGCAGCAACAGGGAATCCTGGAGTATTAGAGGCCTCTGGAGTTGAATATGTTAAGCCTGAGCAAATGCAATCAATTGAATTTGGATGGAGAGCGAAATTATCTCCAACATTTACAATTGATGCTAATGTTTATAAAAATGCATATCAAGATTTCATAAGTACTCAGGTAGTAATTTCACCATATTATGGGCAAGTTGGAGATAACGGATTGTCAATTTTAGCAATTGCAAATGGTGACTTTGAAACCTATAGTGCTTATACAAATGCTGAGGCTGAAGTAGAATCTTGGGGATATACTGTTGGCATAAATACTAAGATTTTTAAAACTTATGATTTATCTGCAAACTACACTAAATCAGTGTTAGAATTTGAACAAGAACTTTATCCAGACTTTTCTACTTACTGGAATACTCCAGAGGATAAATGGAAAGTTCAATTTGGAAATACAAATGTTTTTGAAAATGTTGGATTTAATGTTGCTTGGAGATGGTTTACTGATTTTTATTGGGAATCAACATTTGGAAACGGAGATGTTCCTGCTACTCATGTAATTGATGCGCAGGTAAATTTCACTATTCCAAAGTGGAACTCAACAATAAAAATAGGTGCTGCTAATCTTGGTGGTAAAGAATACTTTACTGCATTTGGTTCAGGATTTATTGGATCACAATATTATATTTCATGGACTGCTAATAACTTATAATTAAATAATAATTAAACTAGAAAATTATGAAACTTAAATATTTATTTCTTTCATTCATTTTAATTGCCTTTACTGGTTGTGATGAAGATCAAGATTCACTGGAAGGTGTTGCTGTATATGTTGATATAGACTCTGGAGATGCAGATTTTGAAAGATTTGTTGCTGTAGGAGCATCTGTAACAGCTGGATATACTGATAATGCTTTATTCCAGGCTGGTCAAATGAACTCATATCCTAACATTATGGCTGGTGTTATGGCCCACGCAGACGGTGGTGTATTTACTCAGCCTTACGCTAATGATAATGTTGGAGGATTATTATTATTTGGAAACCAAATTGCAGGACCAAGATTATTTTTTAATGGTGCTGGTCCAGCTCCAGTTAGCGGGACTCCTACAACTGAAGTTTCAGACATCATGTCTGGTCCTTTTAGTAATTTAGGTATTCCAGGTGCTCAGGCACTTCATTTGCTTGCTCCTGGATTCGGAAGTATGGCAGGAATGATGGTTGGTCAGGCTAATCCTTATTATGTAAGAATGGCTTCTAGCGAAGGTGCTTCGGTAGTTGGAGATGCCCTTATGCAAGCTCCTACATTTATTGCACTATGGTCAGGTGGTAATGATGCCTTAGGTTTTGCCGTTTCTGGAGGAACAAGTGCATTAACAGATCCTGCAGCCTTTGACTTTGCCTTTGGGACAACTATGGCTATGTTAGCCTCATCAGGTGCTGGTGGAGTTGTTGCCAATATTCCTGATGTTACTACACTCGCATATTTAAATACAGTTCCTTATAATTCAATACCGCTTGACGCAGGTACAGCTCAAATGCTGAATGGTGCTTTTGCGGCTTACAATGGTGGATTACAACTGGTGGCGTCATTTGGAATTATTAGTGCGGCAGAAGCTGCTGCTAGAACAATTGTTTTTGCTGCTGGTCAGAATGCTGTAACTATAGAGGATGATGACTTAACTAATTTATCATTAATGGGTATACCTAGCTATAGAATGGCAACTGCTAATGATAAAATTGTATTAACAGCAGCAACCTTCCTAGGAACAACTGTTGGTGGTAATCCAACTTTAATAAATGGAGTGAGTGTCCCACTTGCTAGTAATTGGGTTCTTACTGAGATTGAAGTTGCAGAAGCACAAGCTGCCGTAAATTCCTTTAATGGTACAATTCAAGCGGTAACATCATCATTTGGATGGGCGCTTTGGGATGCATATGCAGTTTTAAATCAAGTAACTGGTCCAGGTCTTCCAATGGATGATTTTGTGTTAAATGGGGATCTAGTATTTGGAGGATTGTTTTCACTTGATGGAGTTCATCCAACTGCAAGAGGAAATGCTGTAATAGCCAAGTTAATGATGGAGACAATTGATGCTCATTACGGATCTAATCTTTCGGATGTTCATTTAGATGTTGGTGATTACCCAACAAATTATCCCGATGGATTATAGCCTTTTAAAAAAACATAACTAAAAACTAAAAAAGTCTGGACAAAAATCCAGACTTTTTTTATTCACAAAAGCCAATTTTTTTTTAAAAAAAAATTGGCTTTCTTTATTAAAAAATTATCTTTGCATGATTAAACTTTTTTAATTTTTTAAATACAAAACTCCCAATATGATTTCAGGTAAAATTTCACAAATAATCGGCCCAGTAATTGATGTTGAATTTGATACAGACAAAGGGCTTCCAAAAATTTATGATTCCTTAGAAATTGAAAAACCTGACGGTACAATATTAGTACTTGAAGTTCAATCTCATATTGGAGAAAATATTGTTAGAACCATAGCTATGGATTCTTCAGATGGACTAAGCAGAGGGACTATAGCAAAAACAACTGGCAGCCCAATTAAAATGCCTATTGGAAAAGAAATAAATGGGAGACTTTTTAATGTTATTGGAGACTCAATTGATGGTATTGGTAATTTGCCTAAAACTGGAGATGATGGGCTAGCTATACATAGAGAATCTCCAAAATTTGAAGATTTATCAACCTCCACCGAAGTTCTTTTTACAGGAATTAAGGTTATTGATCTAATTGAGCCATATTCAAAAGGAGGTAAAATTGGATTATTTGGAGGAGCTGGTGTTGGAAAAACTGTATTATTAATGGAATTGATTAACAATATTGCAAAAGGCCATGGAGGTCTTTCAGTATTTGCTGGTGTTGGAGAAAGAACTCGTGAGGGGAATGATCTTCTTAGGGAAATGTTGGAGTCTGGAATTATTAATTATGGTAAAGATTTTATGAAATCAATGGAAGAAGGTAAATGGGACCTAAGTAAAGTTGATAAAAAAGCATTAAAAGAATCAAAAGCAACATTTGTTTTTGGTCAGATGAATGAACCTCCTGGGGCTAGAGCAAGAGTAGCTCTTTCTGGATTAACAGTTGCTGAATATTTCCGTGATGGAGCTGGAGATGGTCAAGGAAAGGATGTGTTATTTTTCGTTGATAATATATTTAGATTTACGCAAGCTGGTTCTGAGGTTTCTGCATTACTTGGAAGGATGCCTTCAGCAGTTGGATATCAACCAACATTAGCAACAGAAATGGGAACAATGCAGGAAAGAATAACATCTACTAAAAAAGGATCTATTACTTCTGTTCAAGCAGTGTATGTTCCTGCAGATGACCTTACAGACCCTGCTCCTGCAACTACATTTGCTCATCTTGATGCTACTACTGTTTTGTCTAGAAAAATTACCGAGCTAGGAATTTACCCAGCAGTTGATCCATTGGATTCAACCTCTAGAATTCTAACACCTGAAATTCTTGGAGAAGAGCATTATAATTGTGCTCAAAGAGTGAAAGAGCTATTACAACGCTATAAGGAGCTTCAAGACATTATAGCAATTTTAGGGATGGAAGAACTTTCAGAAGATGATAAAATGGCAGTTGGTAGAGCAAGAAGAGTGCAAAGATTTCTGTCTCAACCTTTTCATGTTGCAGAACAATTTACTGGGACTCCTGGAGTATTAGTTGATATTAAGGATACCATAAAGGGGTTTAATATGATAATGGACGGGGAGCTAGATCATTTGCCTGAAGCTGCCTTTAATCTAAAAGGAACGATTGAAGGAGCTATAGAAGCTGGTGAAAAAATGTTAGCTGAAGTATAAATTCTAAAAAAATCTTATAATATGTTTTTAGAGATCGTTTCGCCAGAAAAAACAATTTATAGCGGAGAAGTTAGTTCTATTGCTGTCCCAGGAGTTCAAGGGGAATTTGAAATGCTAAATAATCATGCAGCAATTGTGTCAAGTCTTAAAAAAGGATACATTAAAATTTATGGTGACATTAAACTAGATGATTCTATAAAAGATATGTTTGAAAAAGGCCCTGAAAGAGGATTCTTCCTTCCAATAAATTCTGGGACCGTTGAGCTGAAAGAGAATAAAGTAACCGTATTAGTAGAATAATCTATATATCAAATAAAAGCAATTAGCTACCTTTATTTTAAAATAATTTTACAATGAAAAAAAGATTTTTTTCAATTCTATTGACAATATTTTTTTTACAAAATATAACTGCACAAAAAATTGAAAATAATGTAGAGATTGATAAAGAAATTAATTTAGAGGCAATAGAAATTATTTCATCTCCAAGAATTGAGTTACCCTTTTCTGAAAATTCTAGGACCATTCAAATTATTACAAAAGAAGAAATTAAAAGTAGCCCCGCAACTAATATAAGTGAATTGTTGCAACAAATAGCAGGTGTAGATGTTAGGCGTAGAGGAGTTTCGGGGATACAAGCAGATTTATATATAAGAGGTGGATCTTTTGATCAAACTCTACTGCTCATAGATGGATTTAAAGTTGAAGATGCTCAAACAGGACATCATACAATGAACATGGCAATTCCTATTGATGTAATAGAGAGAATAGAAATTATAAAAGGGGCTGCATCCAGAATATATGGGCAAAATGCATTTACAGGGGCTATAAATATTGTTACAAAAAAAGTTGTAAAAAATGAACGATCTAGAAAAATGGGAGCTGGATCATTTGAACAAAGAAACGCCTCATTAACTATTCAACAGTCATATGAAAATTCATCATTTATAACCCATTATTCCAGACAATCATCAGAGGGGTATAGATACAATACTGACTTTGTCAATAATAATAATTTTATGAAAGGGAGTTTTAAAATAAGGGAATTTCCTGTTGATATAATTGCCTCTTTTAACGAGAGGAAGTTTGGAGCTAACGGATTCTATGCAAGCCCAGAAGCAATAGATCAGTATGAAGAAACACAAGCTAGTTTATTAGGAATTAGCACTGAAATAAAAAAAGGCGCTCTAATTCTTAAACCAAAAATATACTGGAAAAGAAATCAAGATATGTATATATATCTTAGAGATGATCCATCAGTTTATAGAAACCTTCATATTACTAATAAGACAGGCATTGAATTAAATGGCTCTAGTACATCTAAAACTGGTGTTACTGGTTTTGGAATTGATATAGCCTCTGTATCCCTTTCCAGTAATAATCTAGGGAATAGAAATAGGACTATGATAAATGTGTTCTTGGAACATCAATTTAAACTACTAAAAAATAGACTTGATATTACCCCTGGAGTTGCTCTTAATTATTTCTCAGATTTCAAATTCAATAAAAATTATAAAAATAATTTCTTTAGGAATTTTCTTGCATTTCCAGGCTTAGATATTGGTTATAAAATAAATGACAACTTTAGGATCTATACTAATATAGGATATACCTATAGAGCTCCTACATATACCGATCTATACTATAGTAGTCCCACTACTATTGGAAATGAAAAATTAATTCCAGAAAAAGCACTTTCTGAAGAAATTGGAGTTCGCTATTTTAAAAATAAACTAAATTTTTCCTTTGTTTTATTCAATAGACAAGGGAAAGATCTAATTGATTATGTAAAAGCTATAGAGTCAGACCCTTGGCAAGCAACTAATATAAGAGAAATAAATACTAGGGGATTTGAGACATCCTTAGGTCTTAAGATTTATGGGAATAATAAAAAAACTCATTATATAAATATTGGTTATAGCTACCTAAAAGATGATTTAAAGCCTTCTGAAATTCAATTCTCAAGATATGTGATTAACTCATTAAAACATCATATAACATCGAGTATTAATCTTGCTATAAGTAAAAATTTATCTAGTTCACTTATCTATAAATATTCTGAAAGAACAACTGGCCAAAATTATACTGTTGTTGATATAAAAAATAGTTTAATTATTAAGGACTTTAATTTCTCTCTAATTATAAATAATATTTTTGATACTGAATACTATGAGACAAATCTTGTTCCAATGCCTGGACGAGCATATCTTTTATCTTTTGGATACAATCGCTAAAAAAAATCGTTGACCTTTTTTATTATTAAGTCATATTCCCAGCCTCGATAAGAAAGAAAATTAATAAATTTTCTTTTTTTTGAATCTTTTGACCCAGTCAATGATTTATATTGTTTTAATGATAATTTATCAAAAGTTCCTGTATAATCCAAGTCAGTAATTTGATCGATAGCCTTATTGATTAAATCAGAGTCTATTCTTCTTTTTTTTAATTCTAATATAATTTTAATTTTTCCCCATTTTTTTATTCTAAACTTACCTTGAGTAAATGCTAAAGCAAATCTTTCCTCATTGATATAATTATTTTTAATTAAATAATTTATAACATTATCAAATTTTGATTGATCTAAATTTAATGCCAAAAGTTTTTCTATGACCTCTTTTTTGCATCTTTCCTGATATGAACAATAATTTTTTATTTTCTTTAAAATCTCAGGATTTTTGTAAGAAGCTTCCCCCATTTTACATACTATAATTAATAGCAAATATAAAATTAATTCCAGAAGCTGAAATTCCAGATGAATATGGCCTATATAACTTATTTCTAATATTTTCTATGCTGGCAACTATTGAAATCTTATCAGAAATAATATAGTTTGATCTTAAGTTTATCGTATACCATGCTGGAGAATACGGATTTCCATTACTGTCTAAAGCATACAAATAAGGCTTATCAATTTCAGATTGCGCTAATTTATAAAATGGGATCTCCGAATTATAATTAATAAATCCATCTAAAATAATTTTTTTGTTAGTATATACTAAATGAAGATTTCCAAATTGAGGGGGGACATGTCTAATAGGCATTGAAATTGAGTAATCATCTTTCTGTTTGCCATCAATAAAGTTATATTGAGTAACTACCTTTAGTTTTGTAGTTAATTGAGCAGTTAACCCGATTTCAATTCCATAGATATTAGACCTTGACCCATTTTGAATAGCTTGAACATTACTCAATTCTCCATCATATATAATTTGAGTAATTCCGTTTTCTAATTCAAAATCTGCTCTTATTAAACTATTATATAGATAAGTAAAATACGTGGAGAAGTCAAAATTAATCTTACTAAAAGTAATAGAACCTCCTAAATCAACTCCAAAAGATCTCTCAGGTTTTAAATCAGGATTAGGGATCACAACTGATCCCGGCTCAGAGTCAAAAATTTTGGCAACATCATCAATATTAGGAGCCCTAAAAGCAGTATTTAAATTTAGTTTCCATCTATAATTTTCATTTTGAATCCAACTTATTCCAATACCTCCAACTAATGCTCCAGTACTAATATCAGCATCTGAAAATGGGAAATCATAAAATTGATTATTTTCTGACAAATCGGCATTAATTAATATATGGCTATATCTTATCCCAGACTGAAAAATAATATTTTCTTTTAATCTATGCTTATAGTTTAAATATGTGGCTATTGATTCCCAAGTAGAATTATTTGGATATCTGCTAGCATTTTGATAAACGATCAGGTCCTCTATATTCAGTAAATAAGATCTAGAATTTATTTTATTATTTAGATATTCTATACCATAGGATATATCTGAATTATTAGAAATTGATTTGATAAAGTCTAAGTTTATTGAAAAAATATTTACTTCTTCATCCCTGATACTCTTTATAATATCATAAGTTTTTCTGCTATTCCTACTTTCATTAAATTTTTGATATGCTGTAGTAAATTTAGCTCTATCAAATAACCCTAGGTTTTCAGTGTCTATAGAAACCTGACTATTTATTAATAGCCACTCTTGTGGCCCATAATACCATTCGCCGTAGTACAAATCATTTTGATTATTATATCTAATCAGCCTATCATATCTTGGTATATTAGATGTTGAAGAATAATGAATACCTATATCAGCAGTAATATTATTATTTGGTTTAAATAAAACCTTCTGCATAAAATTGAATTGGGAATATTGTGTATATTTTTGAACTCTGGGATTTGGATTTTGAATAATTGAGTCAAGTCCATTTACTATATCGACATATTCTGGTCTTAAATAATCAGACAAACCGTGTTTTCCCATTCTTAAATTGTCAAAATCATTACGTGAAAAACTAGTTAAAAATGCCAATTTTTTAAAACCTATATTGATATCAAAATGTCCTGTTTTTTCATTATTAGCAGAAGAATTGCGCAAAGTAGAATTAATTAATATTAATGGGGTTTCAGATTCTGAAAATTTAGGTTTTTTGGTATAAAAATTCATTGCTCCTCCAATGGCATCACTTCCGTACATGACAGAGCTAGATCCCATAATAATCTCAGTATTTTCTATAGAAAATGGATCAATTGAAATTATGTTATGAATATTTCCTCCTCTATAAATTGCATTATTTAATCTTACTCCATCAACTGATAAAACTAAACGATTGGTAGATACACCTCTAATCATTGGGCTACCGCCTCCTAATTGACTTTTTTGAATATAAATATGACCACTCATATTCAATAGATCAGCACTTGTTTGAGGATGACTTGTAATAATTTCTTGTTTTTTTATTTGAAGTATACGTTGTGGTATTTCCTTAATATTTTGGGCAAATCTTGAAGCAGAAATTATAATTTGATCTAAAGATTGTGCATTCATTAATAACAATACTACATTTTCAATCAGCTGCTTTTCAATTGATCTTGTTTTATAAGATAAGTGCTTAAAAGTAACTAATTCATCATTATCAAATGAGTCGAGCAGAACTTTTCCGTCAAAATCAGAAAAAACATTATTTTCTGTATTACTATACACAGCTACCCCAACAATAGGCTGCATTGTTACTGAATCCAAGAGAAAAATTTCTTGAGAATGAGTTGTTATACTAAAGAATAAGAATACTATATATGTAATTTTTTTCAAGACACATTAAATAATATTTTTAACTATTTCTAATGATTTAATTGGCTTAAAATTATTATTATGCAATTTATAATAGACTAAAATAATATTTAAAACCTCCATC
This sequence comes from Flavobacteriaceae bacterium, assembly GCA_018657955.1. Classification (GTDB taxonomy): domain Bacteria; phylum Bacteroidota; class Bacteroidia; order Flavobacteriales; family Flavobacteriaceae. The sequence continues at coordinate 12,089 of JABHWD010000017.1, forward strand.
TTATCATCAGAATTTAAAGTTGGTAAAGGATTACTATCAAATTTTATGCCTAAAATTTGATTAAGCAAATTTAAACTATCTCCAGTAATTGAATATTTGCTAGTTTTTAATTTTTCATATGCTCCTTCTTCAAGATTAAAATATTTAAAAATATTATTTAATGTGTCTGGATAAAACCCCAAATATCTTGTTAATTCAAGCAAGAAAATCATATGAAAATAAGGATTAAATTTATTTGTATCATACCAAATTAAAGATTGCTCTATATAATTATATAATTGTGTTTCTCTTTTTTGATGAGTAATAATATTTGATAGTACTTCAGATAAAAATATTATTACTGAAGCCTTTACTAAATCTGAATGAGATGACATATAATTATGTTTAATCTCAATATCCTTAATGTATTGTAAATCTCTTTTTGAATTATAATTGAACTGAATTTCAAGGATGGTTAATTCTTGAAAATAAACAAACTTAATTTTATTTTTTTTTGAATTTTGTCGCCCTTTTACAATAAAGCTAATAGCTCCATATTCTTTCGTATAGAGTTTTGCTATTATATCATTATCCTTATATCTAATTTTAGATAAAACAATTGCTGATGTTGATGTAACCATTATCTAATAATCATAATTTTTAAAATCTTAGTTTCATAAGTCTCCTGTTCCGACAACATTACAATATATACGCCAGATGACACTGACCTACCTGCTAAGTTCTCCCCATTCCAAAAAGCAGTTCCTCCATCAATCTCTAAGTTAAAATTATTATATCTTGAATTTATATTGGATTGTGCTTCTGCAACTAAATTACCTTCAATATCGGTAATTTTTATATTTACATTCTCTGTAATTCCCTTAATTTTTATTTTATCATTTTTCATATTGAATGATGGTCTAACAGGATTTGGGAAAACATAAGCATTCTCAAAATTTGATTCTGTTGCAGACCCGCCAGTATTGTAGCTAACTAAACCCTTGTCAGTCCCTATATAAACTATTCCATTATTTTCATCAATTGAAATATCATTTATATTATTTGATGGAATAGGCGAGTTGTTTTTAGTAAAATGATAAATTGTTTGCTGTCCATTCTGAGAGAAATAAAAAATTCCCGATCCTATTGTACCAACCCACTTATTATTAGCCCCATCTACTTCAATGTCAGAAATAAATTGCTGTTCTAAAAGTTCTTTTGGAATACCATCTTCCAATATTACAATTGGTTGTGTAACTACATTACTGTCAAAAAAATTAGTTGTATTATAAAGGACTCTTAATCCTTCAACCGTTCCGATCCAAAGATGATTATTATTGTCTACTGCTAAACTTCTTACATAAGGGGATGGCAAATTGGCTTGCTCCCAATCAAATATTTTTTTTAATAATGGTGATCCTGAATTTTCATTGAATCCTATTAATCCTGATCTTAATCCTCCAATCCATTTATTACCTAATTGGCCTATTTCAATATCACTAAATCCCAATTCATCATTTAATCCATCAGGAATTATGTCTGTAAAATCATAACTTCTCCACTGCCCTGAATTGGGATTAAACGATTTTAAAGGATTATCAACTCTTGAATTCAAAATCCACAACACCCCTGAATCATCAAATTCAGTATCGGATATGCGTACACTAGTGTAATTAGAGCCAAATATATCTAATGATTCTAGTGGACTATTTGTATTATCTAATAAATTGACTGCCTCACTATCAATAATTTCCAATAATCCCCCATGAAATGAACTAATAAAAATATGATTATTATTAAATGGATCTATTGATATACTATTTAAGTTTACTGAATTTGAGGGCAAACTATCATAAACAATATTGTTCCAATTTGAATTATAATTACTTATTCCTTTATGTTTTAAGGGATGAGGATTATAGTATAGACTGTATTCGCCAAATGTAACCCATAAATCATTATTAAAATTTTCTATTGAAAAAATATTGTTATCTAATGGTCCTTCTGGATATATAGCAGTATAATTATCAATGTTATTAGAATTTAGTTTTAATATTCCCGTATCCTCTGTTGCTATATATATATTATTTGAATTAAATAATGCAGCATTAAAATTTGTTTGAAAATTAGAACTAATTATTGGAGTGCTTATACTATTGAAATTAATATCATATGTTGATGTATTGTTCTGCGTTGTAATAATAAAGCTATCAGAGATATACCTAATGTCCTTAATAATCTCATTTGAAGTAAATACTTCGGAGATAATACCATTTACTATATTATATATTTTATTCTGATCTGAAAAATAAATCGAATTTTCTACTGATAAAATAGCATGGAAACTTCCTGAGAAAACTTCACTCCAATTATTAAAATCAATTAAATTAGAAGAAATTAATGATCGTTTTATTCCCTCAAAATCCTTGCATGCTGCATAAAAATATTCTCCTAAAACTGTAGTCTCAGCAACTCTTACTTGAGCTCCACTAATGCCTATAAAAAAAGTATCTCCAAATTCTAAACTATCTAAGTTAAAAACTGAAATTCCATAATCAGTAGATATATATATATGCTGATCAAGTTCATTAAAATTATTTATTCTCTTACTGTCTGGAGATATAGTTGTCTTGTCAATAATGTCATAAATGCTAAAAATATTGCTTGTGTTAAAATCTATGACTTGAATAAGGCCATTAACAAAGCCAACAATTAGTTTATTATGATTTGAACTAAAATAAATTGAGGAAATAGCTTCTCCAGCTAACCCTTGTTTTGTTGTAATTTTAGTCAATTCAGAAGTTTGGGTGTTATATATGAAAATAGAATTATCTGATGAAGCATATATATACGGCCCATTGGATTCTAAATCATTAACATTATAATAAGAAAAATGAGTTTCCCAAAGAGAATTTACTTCTTGGGCAGTTGAATGGAAAAGATTCAAAAATAAAACAAAATATATGAAGCTCTTATACATAAAAAAATATTCTCATGTATTAAACGAAAAATATATCACTATAATATATATAAATTGAATTAAACTATGCCTTGAGCTAACATAGCATCTGCAACTTTAACAAATCCAGCAATATTAGCGCCTTTAACATAATCAATATAACCATTGTCTTGCTTGCCATATTCTATACAAGAATTATGAATATTGAGCATTATATCTTTTAGTTTTTCATCAACTTCTTCTCTAGACCAATGGTATCTTAGAGAATTTTGGGTCATTTCTAACCCTGAAGTAGCAACACCTCCTGCATTTGATGCTTTACCTGGGGCAAATAATATTTTTGATTTATGAAAAATTTCTATTGCATCTTTAGTAGACGGCATATTAGCCCCTTCACTAACACATGAACAGCCATTTGATATTAACTTTTTTGCATCATTTTCATCAAGCTCATTTTGAGTTGCACATGGCAAAGCAATATCACAAGGAGTAGACCATGGCTTTTGTCCTTTATTAAATGTAGATTTTGGATATTTTTTTGCATATTCACTAATTCTTCCTCTTTTGAGGTTTTTTAAATTCATTATATATTCCAGTTTCTCTTCATCAATTCCATTGTTATCATAAATAAAGCCTGAAGAATCTGACATTGTTAAAACTTTAGCTCCTAAACTAATAGCCTTTTCAGCTGCATATTGAGCTACATTTCCTGATCCAGAAATAACTACATTTTTATTTTTAAAACTATCATTTTTTAATGACAGCATGTTTTGTGCAAAATAAACAGTTCCATAGCCAGTTGCTTCCGGTCTAATTAAAGATCCTCCCCAAGTAACTCCTTTCCCAGTAAAAACTCCTGTAAATTCATTATTTAATTTTTTATACATTCCATATAAATACCCTATTTCTCTACCACCTACTCCAATATCTCCTGCAGGGACGTCAGTATTAGAGCCAATATGTCTAAATAATTCTGTCATAAAAGATTGACAAAATCTCATTATTTCATTTTCGCTTTTTCCCTTAGGATCAAAATCACTTCCTCCTTTTCCTCCACCCATTGGTAAAGTGGTTAGACTATTTTTAAATACTTGTTCAAAAGCAAGAAATTTAAGAATACTCATATTGACTGTTGGATGGAATCGCAATCCTCCTTTATATGGCCCTATTGCTGAATTCATTTGTATTCTGTAGCCTCTATTTACCTGTATTTCTCCATTATCATCAACCCAACATACCCTGAAACTTATAACTCTTTCTGGTTCACACATTCTTAATAGAATATTATTACCATGATAAATATCATTCTTCATAATATATGGAATAACTGTTTCAGCTACTTCTTCTACAGCTTGCATAAATTCTAATTCTTGTCCATTTCTTTGTCGTACTAAATCTAGAAATGCTTCAATCTTTTGTTTCATAATAATTCTTTAAATTGAAAATAAGCTCAATTATTATATAATTGGTAAAAATTTATAATTAAAAATAGTGATTTAATAAATAATCTTCTCATAAATTAGTAAAAATCAATTCTTAATTTATAGCCTGGCTTAAGTCTTGAATTAAATCTTCAGAGTCTTCAATTCCTACACTTAATCTAATTAGTGAATCAGATAATCCTGATTTTTCCCTCTCTTCTTTAGGTATGCTTGCATGTGTCATTGATGCTGGATGGCCACACAAAGATTCAACGCCTCCAAGAGATTCAGCTAGTGTGAAAATTTTAAGCCTTTCTAAAATTCTAACTGCATCCTTGGTATTATTTCCCTTTACTTTAAAAGAAAGCATCCCCCCATAGTCATCCATCTGTTTATTTGCAATATCATGATTCTCATGAAAATCAAATCCTGGCCAATATACACGTTCAACCTTTGCATTAGAATTTAAAAAGTTGGCAATTTTCTTCGTGTTTTCACAGTGCCGCTGCATTCTAACATGCAATGTTTTTATTCCTCTAAGAACCAAAAAACTGTCTTGTGGGCCACATATTGCTCCACTTGCATTTTGAATGAAGTACAATTTGTCTGCCAATTCCTTGTCGTTTAGCATAATTGCTCCTAAAACTACATCACTATGCCCTCCTAGATATTTAGTTGCTGAATGCATTACTATATCAGCCCCTAAATCAATTGGTCTCTGTAAATAGGGAGTTGCAAAAGTATTGTCAACAGCTAAAAGAATATTATGCTTTTTTGCTATAGTAGATAGTCCTGCTATATCAATAATATTTAACATTGGATTTGTGGGTGTTTCTGTCCATATTAGTCTAGTATTTTGATTGACTAATTTTTCAATACTAATAAGGTTCTGCATACCAACAAAATGAAATTTAATCCCATAAATGCTAAATATTTTTGTAAATAATCTATATGTTCCCCCATATAAATCATTGGTTGAGATAACCTCATCTCCAGGTTTTAATAATTTAATTATTGCATCAATAGCTGCTAAACCAGAAGCAAAAGCCAAGCCATAGTTTGCATTTTCTATACTAGCAAAAGATTTTTCGAGTGCATTTCTAGTAGGATTATGTGTCCTAGAATATTCATACCCTTTATGATTGCCAGGGCTTGATTGAGCATATGTTGAGGTCTGATATATTGGCGGCATTACAGCATTATAGCTAGTATCTAGTGATTGCCCCCCATGGATAGTTTTAGTGTTAAATTTCATACAGTAAAGTATATTAAAAACAAATGTAAACTATAAATAGCTCTATACAAAACTTTGAATTATCTTTAAAGTAATCTGCTTAAGACTCAATGAATAAGAGCCTTTTAGCACTAATTACAACTTCAATATTTAGTTTCAAAAAAATCATTAAAACAATAATCGAATTCACTTTTATATATTTGTTAAAACAAATTACAGACCATGATTAAATCAATGACTGCTTATAGCTCAACTATTCTAAATCTTAAGAGTCATAAAGTAATTATCGAAATAAAGTGCTTAAATAGCAAAAATTTAGACTTAAGCTGTAAAATACCAAGCGAATTAAAAGAGAGGGATAATAGTATTAGAACATTAATTTCTAAAAATCTCCAAAGAGGAAAAATTGACTTTATACTATACTATGAAAAGGCCTCAAATTATAATCCTACTAAAATAAATTCTGCAATAGTTAGCGATAATATTAATGAGCTTAAAAAAATAGCAGATGGCAATGCAGCAGACTTATTAAAAATTGCAATTCAAATGCCCAATGCATATAATGTCATTAAAGATAGCCCTGCAGTTAACGAATGGAGTAAAATTCAAAAAGAAATAAAAAAAGCTATCGCACAAGCAAATAAATATAGGGGGAATGAAGGTGTTGAAATACAAAAAGACATAACAGATAAAATAAAGAATATTAAAAAATTATTGATTAAAGTAGATAAATTAAAACACAGAAGAATAATAAAAATAAAAAAGAAAATAAAAGAAGATATTGTAAATTTAAATCTCAAAATTGATAATAACAGATTTGAACAAGA
>JABHWD010000018.1 GCA_018657955.1 Flavobacteriaceae bacterium
AGAGTAAGTGAAAAAATCTTAATACCATTTGAAATTTTATACATATTTATAATCCAATTATTTTTTTAAATCTGATTTTAATTTCATCACATATGATGTTACAAGCCATCTTTCCTTTTCATTTAATTGATTCGCATGAGATCCCATGGTATTTCTTCCATAATATATAACGTGATATACACTTCCCTCAGTTATATCTCTTCCTTGATCCGAATAGCTTGGAATTCCTAATATTTTTTCTCTTTTCATTAATATACCTTGTCCATCACCCTTATTGCCATGACAAACTCCACAATAAATGTCATACAATTCTTTAGCTTTAGTCATGTTTATTTCATCATCCCTTAATGGATTATGAAGATTATTTTTTGCTAATTCATATCCTGAATTTGAGTCTTCATATTGATATAATGAATATCCTCTAGGGATAGTCCCCTCTACAGGATTTAAAGCTGCCTGACTATTTTCAAAAAGAATATTCTCTGCATATGTCTCATATCCAATTGACTCATACATGTTTGGCATATATTCATAATTTGGGTACTCATTATTTTTACATGAATTAAAAACTAATGCAATTATTATTATTAATATTTTGTATACTATCTTCATAATAATTAATGTTCTTTTGAATCAATTATATTAATTTCAACTGCTCCAGAATCCTTTAATATTTTTTTTAATTTTCCTGTAACCTCGCTAACAGATATTTCAACTAAGAAATGATCATCCGTAGTCCTAGGATCAGGATTTTCTGCAGTCTTAAAAGGCCACATTTTACTTCTAAGATAGAATGTTATAACCATTAAATGAGCAGCAAAAAACACCGTTAATTCAAACATTATTGGAACAAAAGACGGCATATTTTCAATGTAACTAAAACTAGGTTTTCCTCCTATGTCTTGTGGCCAATCTGCAATCATTATATAGTTCATCATTAAAATTGCAACTGCAAATCCAATACATCCATAAATAAATGATGCAATGGCTATTCTAGTTGGCTCCAAGCCTAATACTCTGTCTAAACCATGAACGTGAAATGGTGTATAAACCTCTTCTATATGATATTTGTTCTCCTTAATAGTCTTAACGGCAGACAATAAAACATCATCATCATTATAAAAAGCACGAACTATTTTTGCAGGTTTCATTTCTTAATTATTTGTTTAATTTATTTATTACTGATGTTCTTTTATCAGCACCTGTTCCAGTTAATGATTTTCCAGAGTTTCTTAATCTCTTATACTTCCCACCCGAAGTTTTTAATATTGTTTTAATTTCAGCCTGAGCAATTACAGGAAATGTTCTAGCATATAATAAAAATAATACAAAGAAAAACCCTATAGTTCCCATAAAAATACTAATATCAATAAAAGTTGGAGAGAACATAGTCCATGATGATGGTAAATAGTCTCTATGAAGTGAAGTGACAATAATTACAAAACGCTCAAACCACATTCCAATATTTACGACAATTGATATAAAGAATGAGAACATAATACTTGTTCTAAGTCTCTTAAACCACATAAGCTGAGGAGAAAAAACATTACATGTCATCATTGTCCAATAAGCAAAAGCATATGGTCCAGTTGCTCTATTTAAAAATGCATATTGTTCGTATTCAACTCCTGAATACCAAGCAATAAAAAGCTCAGTCATATATGCTACTCCGACTATAGATCCTGTAATCATTATAACAATATTCATTAGCTCTATATGTTGTACTGTAATATACTCTTGAAAATTGCAAACTTTTCTCATAACAATTAACAAGGTTTGTACCATTGCAAAACCAGAAAAAATTGCTCCAGCAACAAAATAAGGCGGGAATATTGTAGTATGCCATCCTGGAATTACTGAAGTAGCAAAATCATAAGACACGATTGTATGCACAGATAACACTAAGGGTGTTGCTAATCCCGCTAACACTAAAGATACTTCCTCAAATCTTTGCCAGTCCTTTGCTCTGCCTGTCCATCCAAAACTAAGTATACTATATATTTTCTTTTGAAAAGGTTTAACTGCCCTATCTCTAATCATCGCGAAATCTGGCAATAAACCTGTCCACCAAAATACTAGTGATACTGATAAATAGGTAGATATTGCAAATACATCCCATAATAAAGGAGAATTAAAGTTAACCCAAAGTGACCCAAAAGCATTTGGAATAGGAACCATCCAATATCCAAGCCAAGGTCTACCCATATGTATTATTGGGAATAATCCTGCCTGAAGTACAGAAAAAATTGTCATTGCCTCCGCTGATCTATTTATTCCCATTCTCCACTTTTGACGGAACAATAATAAAACTGCTGAAATCAAAGTTCCAGCATGTCCTATTCCTATCCACCAAACGAAATTTGTAATATCCCATGCCCATCCAACAGTCTTGTTTAATCCCCAAACTCCTATTCCTGTTGATATAGTATAAATAATACATCCTACTCCCCACAAAAACATAGCAAGAGCTATAGAAAAAACAATCCACCATTGCTTATTTGCTCTACCCTCAATAGGCCTAGCTATATCAACAGAAATATCATGATAAGATTTTTCTCCTATTACTAATGGCTTCCTAATTGGTGCTTCATAATGAGACCCCATACTTTTCTTTATTAATAATTATACTTTTTTATCGTTTCTTATTTTTACTTGATAAACTACATTTGGTTTTGTTCCTACTGCATCTAACAAATGATAGGCTCTTTTATCATTTTTTAATTTATATATTTCACTGTCTTTTTCATTTATGTCTCCAAACCTCATAGCTCCAGTAGAACACGCTGAAGCACAGGCACTATTGAATTCACCTTGAGCTACCGGTCTTCCTTCTAATTTTGCTTTTAATATAACGGCTTGAGTCTTCTGAATACAGAATGAACATTTTTCCATCACACCTCTTGATCTTACTGTAACATCAGGGTTTAATACCATTCGCCCAAGATCATCATTCATATGATAATCAAATTCATCATTCTGGGTATATAAAAACCAGTTAAATCTTCTAACCTTATATGGACAGTTATTTGCACAATACCTTGTTCCTACACATCTATTATAAGCCATCTGATTTTGACCTTGTCTTCCATGACTAGTTGCTGCAACTGGACATACAGTTTCACATGGAGCATGATTACAGTGCTGACACATTATTGGTTGAAATGCTACTTGTGGGTTTTCAGAAGGGTTTTCAAGTTCACCAAATGACTTTAATGAACTTTGTATTCCACTAATATTATCTTTCTTTTCATCGTCCTGATGAAAAGTATCCTCAGAAGAATAATATCTATCAATTCTTAGCCAATGCATATCTCTACTTCTCCTAACTTCTCTTTTACCAACGACTGGTACATTATTTTCTGCATTACATGCAATCACGCATGCTCCACATCCAGTACAAGCATTAAGATCAATAGATAAGTTAAAATGATGGCCAATAGATCTATCAAACTCATCCCACAAATCAACCTTTGGAGAAGAAACAGGAGTCTCAATATGATTTAAAGAAACTACAGCTTCAGCATTCCAATATTTTGGATCCTTGGTATTAAATACTTCTAGACTAGTTTCCTTAACTATCTCCCCTCTACCCATCAAAGTATTATGCAATTGAATACAAGCAAACTCATGCTTACCATCAGTTAGTTTAATTGAAACTTCCTGAACAGTATTAAAATTCTTGTATAATCTATAGGCATTAACCCCAGTTTTCATTTCATCCTTAACTCCCCTAGATCTTCCATAACCAAATGACAAACCTACAGTTCCTCTAGCCTGACCCGGCTGAATAATTACAGGAACCTTAATTGAATTACCATTCAAACTTATAATAGCATATTTTCCGTTTAATCCGCCATTTGCATCATTCCTGGATTGTGTAAAGAAAGTGCTAGGTTCTAAATATAAATTAAGTTTTTTTGCATCAAATTCTGAAATTGTCAAATAATTATCCCAAGTTGCTCTTGTTAAAGGATCCGGGAATTCTTGTAACCAAGGGTTATTAGCCTGTTGTCCATCCCCCATACCAATCTTAGGATATAACGTCAATTCATATAAATTTTTATTTGATGATGTTTTATCAATTAAATCTTGAAGATCCAGGTAATATGTTTTCTCCGCTGCTGACCTTAAAAATTTGTTTTTTGTAATATTATTTTTCTTTTTAGAATATACCCCATCATGAAGAACCTTATTCCAAAAACTATTTTCTAAAATATTTTTTTCCCAATTATCTTTAATATATTGATAATAAGACTTTTTACTATTTGACCAGATTAATAACTGATCTTGAAATTGTCTAGTGTCAAACAATTTATTTATAACAGGCTGAACTAATGAATATTCTCCTTTCTTAATTTCAGCATCACCCCATGATTCTAGGTAATGCGATGATGCAGCAGCATAATCTACGTGTGATGCTGTTTCATCATTCTTCATTGTAAATAAAATAGAAACATCTACCTTCTCTAACCCTTCAATAAATTCCTGAGAATTAGGTAGCGAATATACTGGGTTTACTCCAGCCATAATCAATGCACCAACTTCTCCATTCTTCATTTGCTGAACTAATTTTTTAACTTTATTAGCATCACCTAAGCGAGATTTTATTGTTTCATTTGGATTAAATGCTTTGCTTTTTATTTTTTCATTTATCTGAAGGACTAAGGACTGATAATCAACATCATTAATTCCCGAAATTAATACAGCCTTACTTTTACTGTTTAGTATTTCACTAACAGTAGAATCTACTGTTTTTTGTAACTTATCTGAGAGATTAATATTATTATTAATTGAAAATAACTTAGAATATATAGAGAGCAAGATTAATTTTTGTTCTGAAGGTTTTACAGAAATTCTAGTGTCTGAGTTTGCACCACTTAATGTCATATTTGATTCAAACTGAATATGTCTAGACATTTTTCCTTTTTTAGGAATTCTCTTTGTTGTATATCCAGATTCAAATCCTCCTCCTTGCCAATCACCAATAAAATCTGCTCCAATAGAGACAATTAAATTCGCCATTGAAAAATCATAATTAGCTAGTCCTCTTTGACCATACCTTTGTTCAAATGCATCTAAAGCTGCAGATTCAGAAATAGTATCATATATAATATGGTTAACATTGCTGTATTTCTTCTTAAATTCATCAATTAATTTGCTTGTCGATGGACTTGCAAATGTTTGAGTTAATAATACAATTGGTTTTGATGAATCATTAATCTCTTTTAATTTTCTTTTGGTTTCAAAATCAAATTCAACCCATGAAGTTGGAAGACCATTTTTCATTGGTTGAGCTAGTCTTCCACTGTCATATAAATCTAAAATTGATGCATGAACTCTTGCATTTGCAGCAGATGAGGATGGCGCTAGCTTATTGTGTTCAATTTTTATAGGCCTACCTTCTCTATTCTTAACTAATATGTTTGCAAAGTCATATCCATTTGATATTGTAGTTGCATAGAAATTAGCTAGTCCTGGGACTATTTCATTTGGCTGTATAACATATGGAATTGATTTAACAACAGGCCCCTCACAAGCAGCAAGTGTTGCGGCAGCAGTACTAAATCCTAAGTACTTTAAAAAATCTCTTCTTGATGTTGAACTATTTGACAAATTTTCTTTGTCTCCTAAAAATTCATCAACTGGTATTTCTTCAACAAATTCTCTCTGTTTAATATCATCAATGCCAGTGACTTTTTCAGAACTTAAGTCTGATAAATTTTTCCAATATTTTTTCTTATTAGACATATTATAATCTATACATTAATAATGACATTTTCCACATTCCAGTCCCCCCATTTGGGCAACAGTCAATTGCTCAACTCCATATTTTTTTGATAATTCTTTATGAATTTTAGCATAATACTCATTGTCTTTTACCTTTACATTAGTCTCTCTATGACAATTTATACACCACCCCATTGTTAATGGAGAAGACTGATACATAATTTCCATTTCTTCAACTGGCCCATGACATGTTTGACATTCAATACCTGCCACTGAAACATGTTGCGAATGATTAAAATATGCAAAATCAGGAAGATTATGTATCCTTACCCATTTTACTGGATATGTTGCTCCCGTATATTCCTGTGCTTCATCATCCCAGCCTACAGCTTTATAAAGTTTTTGTATTTCACCATCATAAAATGTTTTTGAATATTCTTCAGTAGTTTCTCCATTATATTCATATATAGTCTTATGACAATTCATACAAACATTTAGAGATGGTATCCCAGAATGCTTACTCACTCTTGCAGAAGAGTGGCAATAATTACAATCAATTTGATTGTCACCAGCATGTATTTTATGCGAGTAATGTATTGGCTGAACAGGCATATAGCCCTGGTTCGTTCCTATTTGAATTGTCCAGCCATAAAACCCATATGCACTAACAAGTAAAAACAATATTGCAGAGCAAAGCATTAGAAATTGATTGTCAACAAAGGCTTTCCATATAGGTTTTGATTTTTCTTTTTCAATTAGCTTAACATCGTTTAGCCTAGCAAAATTTCTTAAAGTATTGCTAACTAATAAAAGCCCAATAGCTAATAAGAAGAATAATGCGGAAAATATTCCTAAAATTATCTCATTAGATAATCCTAAATCATTTGATGAAGCTCCTGCAGTTGAGACAACTGTAGCAACGATTGGAATTGGCTTTTCTTGAGCGGTATAAGCTAGAATATTTTCAATATCAATATCTGATAATTGAGGGTAAGCAGTCATTGCTGATCGATTGTATTCAGTATAAATTTTGTTTGCATAAGAATCGCCAGATTTTATAACTGCTGAACTATTTCTAATCCATGCATATATCCATTGCTTATCTAATCCTTCGTCATTTAATAATCTATTCTCTGCATGTCGAAGTGCAGGTCCAGTCATTTTTTTATCAAGCTTGTGACATGCTGCACAATTAGCATTAAATAAAGATTTACCAGCTGTTATATCAACATCTTGAGCAAAGGAATTGGTAAATGGAAGAATTAAAAAAAGAGTGAAAAATAAATGGATTAAAAAAAATTTAAAAGAAGTTAAATTATTTCTAAAATTAAAAGATCTTAAATATTGTCTTTTATATCTTAAATCCATTCCAATAATCATTTAAAAAAATAAAGCACAAAAGTAACATCAAAAATGGTTATTTTAATCATAAATTGTTTATAATTTATACAAAATAGTAATTTATAACCATTCTAAATAGAAATCCAATAGAATAAATTATAATCTATTAAATTTGCTTATTAAATCATAGAAAATGAAAAATCTAATTTTTACATTTCAAATATTAGGAATTGTTTTATTTAGCTGCTTTAATGCCTATGCTCAAAATGGGAGTGTAGAAATAATACAAAGTATTGATATTGAAAAAGTTATAGAAATAAAAAAGGAAATAAATAAAAATATTTTAATGCTTAGAATACAAATTTATAATGGTAATCGTGAGGATGCTCAGACCATTAAAGAGAAATTTGAAAGACATAAAATTGATTCAATAGTTGATGTAGTCTATGAAACACCTAACTATAAAATATGGGTTGGGCACTACATAAATCAACTAGAGGCGGACAGAAAATTATTAGAAATTAGAAAATATTTTTCAGATGCATTTATATTTAGACCAGTAATGAAGACTATTATAGAGCAAGAAATAAAGGAAAATTAGTTTAATTTATAATTTCTTTTTAACCTCGACATTAATAAATCCTTCAATTTCATCACCTACTTTTATGTCTTTGAAATCATTAATCTGCAACCCGCAATCATAGCCTTTCTTTACCTCTTTTACATCATCCTTAAATCGTTTTAATGATGATAAAGAACCAGAAAAAACCACAACACCTTCTCTAATTAATCTTATATCAGAATTTCTTAGAATTGAACCTTTTGTAACCATACATCCAGCAATGGTTCCTAGTTTAGATATTTTAAAAATATCTCTAACTTCACACAAGCCTGTCACTTCCTCTTTAATATCAGGGGAAAGCATTCCTTCCATTGCATCTTTCAATTCATTAATAGCATCATATATAATTGAATAAGTTCTTATATCAATTTCTTCTTTATCAGCTACTTGCCTTGCATTACCCATAGGTCTAACATTAAATCCTATTACTAATGCGTCTGATGCTGAGGCAAGTAATACATCACTTTCGGTAATTGCTCCAACTCCTTTATGAATAATATTAACTTGTATTTCCTCAGTAGATAATTTTTGAAAAGAATCTGTTAAAGCCTCTACAGAACCATCGACATCACCCTTAAGAATTAAATTTAGTTCTTTAAATTCTCCTAAAGCAATTCTTCTTCCAATTTCATCTAAAGTAATGTGTCTTTGTGTTCTAACACTTTGTTCTCTTTGTAGTTGATTTCTTTTTGTAGCAATTTGCTTAGCCTCTCTTTCATCATTATAAACTGAAAAATTATCTCCTGCTTGAGCAGCACCATCTAAACCAAGTATTGAAACTGGTGTTGACGGTCCAGCATTTTTAAGAGTCTTTCCTCTTTCATCAAACATAGCTTTTACTTTCCCAGTATTTTTTCCAGCTAAAACAAAATCTCCAATTTTTAATGTTCCTGTTTGAACTAAAATTGTTGAGACATAGCCTCTTCCCTTATCTAAAAAAGCTTCAACAACAGTTCCGGATGCATTCCTGTCTGGATTAGCTTTGAGCTCTAAAAGCTCTGCTTCAAGAAGTACTTTTTCTAGCAACTCATTAATACCATCTCCCGTTTTAGCAGAGATATCATGAGACTGAATTTTTCCTCCCCAATCTTCTACCAAAAGATTCATCTTTGATAAACCCTCTTTTATCTTATCTGGACTAGCATCAGGTTTGTCAATTTTATTTATTGCAAAAACAATAGGAACAGAAGCTGCCTGGGAATGTGATATTGCTTCCTTAGTTTGAGGCATTATATCGTCATCTGCAGCAACTACTATTATAGATAAATCTGTTAATTGTGCTCCCCTAGCCCTCATTGCAGTAAATGCTTCATGTCCTGGAGTATCTAAAAAAGTAATTTTTTGAGTATCATTAAGCTTTACGCTATAAGCCCCAATATGTTGAGTAATCCCTCCAGACTCTCCAGCTATTACATTTTCTTTTCTTATATAATCCAATAATGAGGTCTTTCCATGGTCAACATGTCCCATCACAGTAATAATAGGAGCCCTTGGTTTTAAATCCTTTGGATCATCCAATACTTCCTCAGATACTTCCTCTTTCTCAGCAGTTACAAATTCTACCTTATAGCCAAATTCTTCAACTACTATTGTGAGTGTTTCTGCATCTAACCTTTGATTTAGAGTAACCATAATTCCTAATGTCATACATGCTGATATAATATCAGTTGATGGCACATTCATCATGGTAGCAATTTCGCTGGCAGTTACAAATTCTGTTACCTTAATTACTTTGCTTTCTTCCTCTAAAACAGCAAGTTCTTCCTCTGATTTTTGTTTGTGCTGTTCTCTCTTTTCTCTCCTATATTTTGCAGCTTTTCCTTTTACAGCTTTTCCTTGAAGTTTCTCTAATGTTTCCTTTATTTGTTTTTGAACTTCCTCTTCATTTGGCTCTTCTTTAGCTCCCTTTTTAGCTATAGTTCTGCTTTTAAATTTTCCTGACCCTTTATTCTGATCAACATTAGTAGATTTAGTAATAATTCTTCTTCTTCTTTTCTTAGATTTTGGCTTCTCCTTTGTAGTTTTTTGAGATGAATCCTTTGTAGTTTTTTGAGATGAATCCTTTGTGGTTTTTTGAGATGAATCCTCTTTGAATTTAGATAAATCAATTGTTTCTCCTGTAGATTTTAATCCTGATAACTTTTTATAATTGTCTGCTAGATTCTGATCAGAACCTGATTTTATTTCTTGTTTCTGTTCCTTCTTTTTAGATTCTTTTTTTACTTCTACTTTTTCTTCTACTTTTTCTTTTGATTTAGATTTATCATCATCAATAGGTTTTTCCTTTTTTGGCTTCGGCTCTAAATCTATCTTTCCAAGTTTTTTGAATTTTGTTACTTTAGATGCTGCAGTAATTACTTCGTCTTTCTTTTGTTTATTTATTTTTTCTAACTCTTCTTCTTTTTTTAATCTCAATTCTTCCTTCTCCTTAATTTGTGCCTTTGCAGCT
Organism: Flavobacteriaceae bacterium; assembly: GCA_018657955.1. Taxonomy (GTDB): domain Bacteria; phylum Bacteroidota; class Bacteroidia; order Flavobacteriales; family Flavobacteriaceae. The sequence continues at coordinate 10,140 of JABHWD010000018.1, forward strand.
TCCTTAGAAGCAACCTTATGACTAGCATCAGTTTGAAATTCACTACACAATAATTCATAGACTTCTTCACTAATCTTGCTTGTAGGTCTTTTTTCTATTTCATGACCCTTTGATTCTAAGAAATCTATCGCACGATCAATCGAGATGTTTAATTCTCTTAATGCTTTATTTAATCTAATAGCAGGCATAAATATCCTTTATGTAAAATTATTAATTTTTAAATTCTTCCTTAAGAATTTTTATAACATCATTAATTGTCTCCTCTTCCAAATCTGTTCTCTTAACTAAATCTGCTGCATCCTGTTCTAAAACACTTTTTGCAGTATCAAGTCCAGCCTTAGCTAATTCTTCAATGACCCATGATTCTATTTCATCAGAAAATTCAGTCAATTCCACATCTTCATCAACTCCATCTCTAAATACATCAATTTCATATCCAGTCATCTTACCAGCTAGCCTAATATTATGACCCCCTCTTCCAATTGCTTTACTTACTTCTTCTGGATTAAGAATAACCTCAACCCTTTTATTCTCTTCATCAATCTTCATAGAAGTAATTTTGGCAGGGTTTAGAGATCTAGAAATAAATAATTGCAAGTTATTTGTGTAATTAATGACGTCTATATTTTCATTTCCTAATTCTCTTACTATCCCATGAATTCTTGAGCCTTTCATACCAACACAAGCCCCTACAGGGTCAACTCGATCATCATATGAATCTACCGCTACTTTAGCTTTCTCTCCAGGGATTCTAACAACCTTTTTTATCGTGATTAAGCCATCAAAAATTTCTGGAATTTCCTGCTCAAATAATTTTTCTAAAAATAATGAAGATGTTCTTGACATAATTATTGAAGGTTTAGCGCCAATAAGCTCTACGCTCTCAATAATTCCTCTAATATTATCACCTTTTCTAAAGAAATCTGAAGGAATTTGCTTGTCCTTTGGCATAATTATTTCATTACCATCATCATCCAATAATATAATTGCTTTATGTCTAATGTGATGAACTTCTGCACTATAAATTACTCCTTCTAATTCTTTAAATTTCTTATATACATTAGTGTTATCATGTTCATGAATTTTAGCTGTTAGATTTTGTCTTAAAGCTAAAATTACTCTTCTTCCTAAATCAACTAACTTAACCTCTTCAGAAACATCTTCTCCTACTTCAAAGTCTGGTTCAATTTTCTTTGCTTCAGTTAAGGATATTTCACAATTTTCATCCTCTAACTTATCATCTTCTACAACAACTCTATTTCTCCAAATCTCAAGGTCTCCTTTATCTGGATTAATAATAATATCAAAATTATCATCTTCTCCATATTTTCTTTTTAAAGTAGATCTAAAAACATCCTCTAAAATTGCCATTAAAGTAGATCTGTCAATTAATTTGTCATCTTTAAATTCCGAAAAAGATTCTATCAATGCTATATTCTCCATAATTTATTTAATTAAAGTTTTATTTTAATCTTTGCTTCAATAATGTCTTTATATAATAAGTCTATTTTTTTTTCAACAGTTATTTTTCCTTTTCCAATTAGTTTCCTTTCTCTTTGCTTCCAAAATAGACTAATTTGATTTGAATCAGCATCAATTAATTTGGCCTCATACTCTGTGTCATTTGTAGTTCTAACAAATAATGTTCTTCCAATATTTTTCATATACTGTCTAATACTAGAAAGAGGTGTTAGTGCTCCAGAAGAACTTACCTCTAGAGAAAAATCATGTTTATCTCTGTCAATGCTCTGTTCAATAAATCTACTAACATACATGCAATCATCAACTGATACTCCCCTGTCTCCATCAATTATAATTTTGATAGAATTATCAAGAGCTATATCTAAATCTATTAAAAATAGATCCTCTCTGTTTTTTAAACAGTTTGCTAATTCTTTTTCTGTAATATTTCTTAACATTTTTCTATAAAAAGAGGGGACTTTTCGTCCCCTCTCAATTTCTTCCATTAATCAGTGGCAGCAAATATACAACATTATTTTGAAATCTATCAAATATAATTAATACAAGAGATGCACAATCTTTGATTACCTAAAGTCAAATCTGAACTTTTTTTTGATGTCCTCAATTTTATTTTCAGATATTTTTTTCTTTCGCAAAATCGCTAGTTTATCGACTTTTTGAATAAGATTATACATTTCAAGAATTTCTTTATAGTGAGGCCTGTTGAAATCATGAACTATTAGATAGTCCATTTCTGAGATTTGATCATAAAGTTTTACAGAAGTTAAAACCCGACATCTTCCATCTAAGAAAATTATGGAATACGGATGTTTTATCGAAGACAAATGAGGTTTAAAGACTTCGCTGATTTTTTTTGCATTTTGTTGATATTCGTTTTCAGGATATCCAAATTTTTTGGTTTCTCCAACAGAAACATGCCTAACTAAGGGCTCTCCAAGCAATGTATTAATGTAATTGGTATACCGATAATCTGTTTCATAAGAATGTATGGTATTAAATATCTTACTAGCAATTATAGTACTTCCTCCAGAACCGCTTTCCAAATAAAGTGAGCTTGAATGTTTTGATAAATAGTATTTAAAAAATATGTACTCTTTAAAAGTCATCCTTGGCAATATCAATTGCTTATCCCAAGTATAAACGCCTATTTTATTGAGATACTTTTTAAGATATTTTTTTAATATAAATTTGAAGTACACTTTTTTTAATTAGTTGGCCTACTAGGGCTCGAACCTAGACTCTTCTGGATCAAAACCAGACGTGTTGCCAATTACACCATAGGCCAATAATAAGGAAGCAAATTTATAACAATCTTTTATTTGAACAACACTATTTAAAGAATTAACTTAATTTTTTAAATAGTATTAGGCGAATTTATTCATAAATTTGACTCAAATCCCTAAAATGGATGAAAAAAGTTTTAAAAAATGGACTCTAATCCTTGGATGGTCGTGTTTTTTAATTGCATTCATAGTATATTATCTAACTACCGAGCCAACTGTTAGCTTTTGGGATACAGGTGAATATATCACAACTTCAGCAAAGCTTCAAGTTGGACATCCTCCAGGAGCTCCTCTTTTTCAAATGCTAGGAGCTATTTTCACAATTTTTGCACTAAGTAGTGAGCAAGTAGGATTTACTATAAACTTGATGAGTGGATTTGCAAGCGCATTGACTATAGCATTTATGTTCTGGTCTATTACAATGTTATTATCAAAAATTTCTAATAAAATAGCTCATTCTAAAGACAGATCAATTGCAATTCTTGGAGGAGCTTTAACAGGAAGCTTGGCTTTTACCTTTACAGATTCTTTTTGGTTTAATGCCGTTGAAGCAGAGGTCTATGCAATGGGAACCTTAATCATGTCTGCTATCTTCTATTTAGCTCTTAGATGGGAACAAGACATGTACAAGCCAAGAGGTGATAAATGGCTAGTTCTAATTAGTTTTATAATTGGGTTATCCTTTGGAGTACATTTGATGGCACTGTTAACTATTCCTGCTATTGCACTAATTTATTTCTTTAAAAATTATAAATCTATTACTATTAAAAGTTTCCTTTTAGCTAACATAGCTGGAGTTGCAATTCTAATGGGAGTCTTTAAATTATTGCTTCCCTCAACTCTTAAGTTCTTTAGTTTTATGGAATTATTCTTTGTTAATGATATTGGACTGCCCTTTAACTCCGGGACAATAGCGTCATTTCTTGTAATTGCATATGCTTTTTATTTTGCTATTTCATATACTTCAAAAAGAAATCTTGTTACAGGTAACACCATAGTCTTATGTATTCTTTTTATTTTCTTAGGATTTTCATCATGGATAATGCTTCCTATTAGAGCTAATTCAAAAGTTGTTGTAAACGAAAATAACCCCTCTAGTGTAAGGGAGCTTTTAGCCTATTATAATCTAGAACAATATCCAAAAACTTATCTTTTTTATGGACCTCTATTTACTGATCAATATTCAGGGCTTGATGAAAACACCCCTTATCTTGATGAAAATCCAAAATATGAAAAAGATGAAGAGGCAGGCAAATATATTATAGTTAACGATTTTAAGAATGCTACACAAAATTATAACTCAAAGCATGCATCTGTTTTTCCAAGAATGTGGAGCCCAGAACATGCAGAAAATTATTTGTCATATTCAGGTTTTTTGAATTTTAAAGTCAAGCCAAAATATATTTCTGAAAACTCTATAACTGAAATAGTCAATGATTTTAAAATAAAGATTCAGGCTGATCAAGTAGATTCTGAAACCTTTCATAAATTTCTAAAACAATATGGACAATTTCTGGATATCGAAAAGCCTTCAATTTTAAGTAATATATATTATTCGTTTGATTTCCAAATGGGATATATGTACTGGAGATATTTCATGTGGAATTTTGTTGGAAGACAGGATGACATGCAAGGGAAATTTAATATGCATGGAAACTGGATTAGTGGAATTAATTTTATTGATGAAATGCATTTGGGGATCAGTCAACAAAATCTGCCAAGTGATGTACTAAATAATAAGGCTCGTAATACCTATTACTTTCTGCCTCTTTTATTAGGCCTAATCGGATTAAGCTTTCTTTATTATAGAAATAAAGAACTTTTCTGGGTAATGTTAGTTTTCTTTCTCTTTACTGGAATTGCAATACAGGTATATACAAATGTTAGAGCCTTTGAGCCAAGAGAAAGAGATTATATTGTTGTGGGATCATTTTATGTTTTTGCTATGTGGATAGGCTTTGGCTGCTATGCAATATGGGAATATTTACAGTCTAAAATTAAATTTAAATTATTGTCAATACCAATATCTCTCCTTTGTTTAGCTCTAGTACCCGGGATTTTAGCTGCAAATAACTGGGATGATCATGACAGATCTGGGAGATATACTGCTCACGCTATGGCTATAAATTACTTGGAATCATGTGCTCCAAATTCTATATTGTTCACTATAGGGGACAATGATACTTTTCCGCTCTGGTATGCCCAAGAAATAGAAGGAATTAGGACTGATGTTAGGATCGTAAATACAAGTTTACTCAGCACTGATTGGTATATAGATCAAATGAAAAGAAAAGCCTATGATAGTGATCCAATACCATCCTCATTGCCTCATGAAAAATATAAGCATGGAACTCGTGATTATATAATAAAAGAAACTATTACTAATGACACCCTTGATCTCAACATTTTCTTAGATTTTATTACAAGAGATGAAAAAAGATTTAAGTATAAATCTCTTCTTGATCAACAAGGGTATGATACAAGGGATTTAAGATCTCAAGATCTTAATGCTAACTATCTTCCGAGTGAAAACATAAGTATTAAAGTAAATAAGGATAATGTTCTGTCAAACAATATAGTTGGTTCAAAAGATGCAAATAAAATTGTAGATGAAATTATTATAAAAATAAAAGGGCAAGCTTTATATAAAAATCGTCTTCTAATGCTTGATATAATTGCAAGTAATAACTGGAATCGGCCAATTTATTTTAGTGGTGGTGCTTTTGGAGATGAAGATTATATTTGGATGAAAGACTATCTTCAGGTTGAAGGAGTTTGTTATAAACTAGTCCCCATTAAAACATCTATTGATCCTGAAAGACCTTATGAAATGGGAAGAGTAAACACTGAGACTATGTATCCCCTAGTAAAAAACTGGGCTTGGGGAAAAAGAGATAATCAAGATATATATTATGATATTGAGTCAAGAAAAAATAGTATAACCTACAGGGGGAATATGATACGATTAATTGATCAATTAATCATTGAAAATAATTATGAAAAGGCAGAAGAAATTTTAGATTTAGCAATAGAAAAAATGCCTATAGAAGATTTTGGATTTTATACACTTTTAGAGCCTTTTATTAATTCATATTATAAAATAGAAAAAAATGAAAAGGCTAGAAATATTTTTGAAAAAATTGCTGTAAAGTATAAAGAGAATCTTGAATATTTTAGTAATATTTCAAATACTAATAAAAATAGATATACAGAAGAAATTTATACAGATATTGAGAGGTATAGATCTCTTGTTGATGTGTTGATTTCTTATGAAGAAGGTGAGTATTTAGAAAGTAAAATGAAAGAATTTAATGACTATTTAGATCTTTTCTTATAACCTATAAGTATTCCTGAAGCCTTCCAATTAATGTATTTGCATCCTCTTCGCCATTTTGCCTCCATTTCATTTCACCACTTTTATAAATAATTAAGGTTGGAACTCCCTTAATTCTTAGTGCATCAGCTAATTCGTTATTTTTTTCAACATCTATCTTTATAACCTTAGCTTTATCACCTAGAGCGGCTGCTACATCTTTAAGGACAGGATGCATAGTTGTTGAACCTTCGTCCCATTCAGTAAAAAACTCTAATAGGACTGGTACCTCAACATCAATTAAATCTCCAAATTTTGCCATTAGCTAAAATTTATAATAAATACTATACTACAAATATAACATTTTAATAAAAATTCATGTTAAAACTATGTTAATCAATGGGTTAATTGGTTTTAAAGTGTTCAGATTATATATAACTAATAAAAAGTTTTAAAAGATTAAAAAAACAAAATCGTTTTTATTATTTTAGAGTAATTATTCTCGATTAATATTATTTTAAATTTTTAGATTACAACTATGAAGCCAAAAAACAATAATTCAGCCCTTTATACTTTAGTCAGTGTTTTCTTTTTCTGGGGATTTATAGCTGCATCAAATGGCGTATTTATTCCTTTTTGCAAAACCTATTTTAGTATAGATCAATTCCAGTCACAACTAGTAGATTTTGCATTTTATGGGGCTTACTATGTAGGTGCTTTAATATTATTCATTTGGTCAAGTCAATCAGGAAAAGATGTTTTAAATAATTGGGGATATAAAAGAGGAATTATTTATGGACTAATAATTTCAGCTTTTGGAGCATTAATAATGTTACCATCAGTTAATGGGGCTGAATTTGGTCAAACTCAAGTTTTTTATTACGTATTAATTGTTCTATTCATAATTGGCCTAGGGTTTTCTCTTCAACAAACCGCTGCTAATCCTTTTGCAATTTCTTTAGGTGATCCTGCAACTGGATCAAACAGATTAAATCTTGCTGGAGGAATAAATTCATTTGGAACAACTATTGGCCCACTATTAATAGCTTTTATAATATTTGGTTCCGCTCCAATTTCTGGGGCTGAATTAAATGAGTTAATTAAAACTGGTGGCATTCAGCTTAGTACTATCCAATTACTATATCTTGGTGTTGCAGGTTTGTTTTTAGCAGTAGCAGTTTTTTTTTATATATCTAAAAGTTTACCTGATACAAGAACTGAGGATAGTTTTAAGCCTGCAGCCAAGGCAAAAAACATGCTAATTCTCTTAACAATAATTATGATCGTTTGCTTTGGTTTGATTTTTTATACTTATGCAGAAGGATTTGATTTAATGTCTGGTAAAGAATTAGAAAATAGCAGGCTAATATTATCCCTTATAAGCCTTATATCTGTTTTTATATTAATCTATTATGCCTATAAAAAAGCTCAAACAAATCCAGATGGATGGGGTGCACTACAATATCCTCAGCTAGGACTAGGAATGCTAGCAATTTTCACCTATGTAGGAGTTGAAGTTACTATTCAAAGTAATTTAGGAGAATTGTTGAAGAACGTGAGTGATTCTGTAAATAACTTAAATCCTTTAGGACTTGAAGTTATGAGTGATTCTCAAATTGCAAAATATATTTCTTTATACTGGGGAGGATTAATGATTGGTAGATGGACTGGATCAATCACTGTTTTTAATCCTTCAGAAAATATGAAAAAGATTTTATTGTGTATTGTTCCATTTTTAGCATTTGGAGTTATTATAGCTGTTAATCAAATTAGTGGAAACCCTATTACGTCTAATGAAATCTTAATATTCTCCTTTATTATATTTATTCAAATAATTGGATTCTATTTAGCAAAAGATAACGCTGTAACAACTATGAAGATATTTAGTCTATTTGGAGTTATTGCAATGTTAATTGGAGTATTAGCTTCTGGTAAAATTGCATTGTTTGCATTTTTAACTGGTGGTTTATTTTGCTCAATAATGTGGCCTTGTATTTTTTCATTAAGTATCAATGGAATTGGGAAATATACCTCACAAGGCTCGTCATTTTTAATTATGATGATTTTGGGAGGAGCTATAATTCCTCCTGTTCAAGGGAAATTAGCTGATATCTTTACTATACAAGGTTCGTATTGGGTAGCTGTTCTATGCTTTGCTTTCTTGCTCATATATAGCTTTTTAACACAAAAAATATTAGCAAAACAAAATCTTTTATAAATGAAAAGGAGAAAATTTATAAAAAAAACATCATTGCTTTCTATAGGATTAGGAATCACTAATGATGCTTTTTCAAATATTCATAAAGAAGCCATTAATTTAAATAAAGATGCATTACCTGTTGTTATCGCAACATGGGATGTAAAATTAGCTACTAAAGTAGCTTTTGCAACACTAATAAATGGAGGAACAGTTTTAGATGCAATTGAAAATGGATGCAAAATAGAAGAAGCTAATGAAAAAGGGCAGTCTGTTGGAAAAGGAGGCCTTCCAGACAGAAATGGAAATGTAACATTAGATGCATGTATAATGAATAGTAAAGGAGATTGTGGGTCAGTAATCTTTTTAAAAAACATAAAACATGCTATTTCATTAGCAAGAAAAGTAATGGAAGACACGCCTCATGTTATGTTGTCTGGAGTTGGGGCTGAAGAATTTGGATATTCAATGGGTTTTAAAAAGGAAAATCTACTAACTGAAGCATCAAAAAAAGCATGGGAAAAATGGAAAAAAACTTCAAAATATAATTCAATTATAAATATAGAAAATCATGACACAATCGGCATGTTAGCAATTGATAGTGATGGAAATATCTCTGGAGGCTGTACTACAAGTGGATTAGCCTATAAAATGCATGGTAGAGTTGGTGATTCTCCAATTATAGGGTCTGGATTATATGTAGATAACGAAATTGGAGGAGCAGTAGCAACAGGTTTAGGCGAAGAAGTTGTAAAAACAGTAGGCAGCTTTTTAATTGTTGAATTAATGCGACAAGGTCATAATCCTCAACAAGCTTGTGAAATGGCAATTAAAAGAATTGTAAATAAACCCAATAGCAATTATAAAAATTTTCAAGTTGGCTATATCGCATTAAATAAAAATGGAGATACAGGATGTTATTCAATACAAAAAGGGTTTAGTATGACTAAATATCAATCATATAAAAATGTCAATATTACATCAGACTCTTACCTAATTTCTTAATAAATGTAATTTTTATTACATTATTATAAGCCTATGGATAATAAAAAACGTCTTTTTTTAATTGATGCATATGCTCTAATTTTTAGAGGATATTATGCATTTATAAAGAATCCTAGAATTAATTCAAAAGGACTAGACACCTCTGCTATTTTAGGTTTTACTAATTCATTATTTGATGTGATAAAAAGAGAAAAACCAGAATATATTGCCGTATGTTTTGATAAAGGCGGAAGTCAAGATAGAATAAAAATATTTCCTGAATATAAGGCCAATAGAGATGAAACTCCAGAGGGTATTAAGATAGCCGTTCCGTACATTCAAGAAATATTAAATGCACTTGGGATATGTATAATGGTTAAAGAAGGATATGAGGCGGATGATATAATAGGAACATTGGCAAAAAAAGCTAAAGAAGAAAATTTCGAAACATATATGGTCAGCCCTGATAAAGATTTTGCTCAATTGGTAAATGAAAAAACTTTTATATATAAACCTATGTTTGGAGGAGGATATGAAACATGGGGTATAGAAGAGGTAAAAAATAAATTTGAAATATCAGATCCAATACAAGTAATTGACTTCTTAGCTATGAAGGGTGATTCTGCCGATAATATTCCTGGACTACCTGGTGTTGGAGATAAAACGGCCAAAAAATTTCTTAAAGAATATGGTAGTATTGAAAATTTGTTATCAAATACTGATAAAATCAAAGGCAAATTACGTGAAAAAATAGAGGCTAATAGTGAGGCTGGTTTGCTTTCAAAAAAACTCGCTACTATTATTACAGATGTTCCTGTAGATTTTGATTCTAATAAATTCAAGCTAAGTGTAGACGACCCTGATAAACTTTATGAAATATTTTCAGATTTAGAATTTAGGAGATTAGCTGAAAACTTCAAAAAAATATTTGATATCCCAATTAAAAAAAACATAGCGCCAGTTAAAGAAAAACAGCCTGAAACTAGATCAATTGCTGCAGGTCATGGTCAATTTTCTCTTTTTGATCAAGTAAAAGAAGACAAAATAGATGAAAATTTATCAATAAGAGTTTCTAAGAAAAACGTATCACATTTTTTTCAAATTATTGATACAAAAATAAGTCTAAAGATATTCCTAGATAAATTAATGAAACAAAGTGAAGTTGCATTTAAACTATTATTAGATCATCATAATCCATTACTATCAAATCTAGTTGGAATTTCGTTTTGTTGGAATAAAGACAAAGTCTATTACATAGATTATTTGACAATTCAAAAAACTGATAAAAAAATACTTCAAAAAATAAAATTATTTTTTGAAGATCATTCAATCAAAAAAATTAGCGATAATTTAAAGCATGATATAAAATCTCTAGAAAAGCATGATATTTCTATAAATGGAGAAATATTTGATACAATGTTAGCTCATTACTTAATTAATCCTGATATTAATCACACTACTGAAGTACTCTCTGAAAATTATTTAAACTATTCTATAAATCAAGAGGCCTCTAACCTTGATAATACATCTGAAAGAGCAAATATCATATTTCAATTAAAGAGTCTTCTAGAAAATGAACTAAAAGCAAATAAACATATATTGTTATATAAAGAAATAGAAATTCCACTTCTTAGGGTTTTAGCTAATATGGAAATTGAAGGAATTAGTTTAGATGTTTCATGTTTAAGCAAATTATCAAAATCTACAGAGCAAGAAATTGAAAAAACAAAAAAGATTATATATGCTGCCTCAAAAGAAGAGTTCAATATATCTTCTCCAAAGCAATTAGGTAAAATTTTATTTGATAAAATGAAAATATCAGCTAACCCAAAAAAAACAAAGACAGGGCAATATTCAACTTCTGAAGAAATTTTGTCCTATTTAGCAAAAGAGAATGATTTTGTAAAGACTATTATAGAATACAGAAGCCTTAATAAACTTCAAAATACCTATATAAAGGCTTTACCTAATCAAATATCAAAAAATACTGGTAAAATTCATACTGAGTATTTACAAACTGTTGCTGCAACTGGAAGATTAAGTAGTATAAATCCAAATCTCCAAAATATACCAATAAGGACAAAAAGGGGTAAAGAGATAAGAAAAGCATTTATACCTAGGAATAAAGATTTTGTTATTTTATCAGCAGATTATTCCCAAATTGAATTAAGAATAATAGCAGCATTAAGTGAAGAGGAAAACATGATTAGTGCTTTTAAAAATAATGAGGATATTCACTCATCTACAGCAGCCTCAGTATTCAATACAAAAATTGAGAATGTTACTAATATGCAAAGGACTAATGCAAAAACTATAAATTTTGGAATTATATATGGTATATCAACTTTTGGGCTAAGTAATCAGACTGATTTATCAAGGAAAGAGTCTAAAGAGTTAATTGAGACCTATTATAATAAGTATCCTAAATTGAAGATATATATTGCTTCGCAAGTTTCATTCGCCAGAGAAAAAGGGTATGTAGAAACATTGCTTGGAAGAAGGAGGTACTTGAAAGATATTAACTCAAGAAACTCTATAGTTAGAGGAGGTTCGGAAAGAAATGCAATTAATGCTCCAATTCAGGGAAGTGCAGCAGATATAATAAAAATTGCTATGATTAATATTCAGTCAAAGTTAATCGATAAAAATTTTCATAGTAAAATGCTTTTGCAAGTGCATGATGAATTGGTTTTTGATGTATTTAAGCCTGAATTAAATGATATAATTACATTAGTTAAAGATGAAATGGAAAATGCATTCATTCTTAAAGTTCCTCTGATAGTAGATATTGATTATGGCGAAAATTGGTTAGAAGCCCATTAATAATGTCTATTTCTACAAAAATCTATAGATAGAGTTCTCTGAAAATAATTTTGAATATCTATTTGGTAGTATAATATATAATTGTAGATTTGCATCCACTTTTGAGATAAAGATTATTTTAACTTAAAAACTATAAATGGATACATTAAGTTATAAGACAATTTCAGCTAATAAATCTACAGCTAATAAACTGTGGGTTTTAGTTGATGCTGAAGGTCAAACTCTAGGAAGACTTGCTTCTAAAGTAGCTATTCTTTTAAGGGGGAAACACAAGCCAAACTTCACGCCTCATGTAGATTGTGGAGATAATGTTGTTATCATAAATGCCTCAAAAGTAAATTTGACTGGGAAAAAGTGGGAAAATAAGACCTATATTCGTTATACAGGTTATCCTGGAGGACAAAGAACTCTTACTGCAAATCAATTATTTGACAAAAATCCCAGTTCAATTATTGAGAAATCAGTAAAAGGAATGTTACCAAAAAATAAATTAGGAGCTGCATTATTTCGTAATCTATATGTGTCTAATGATGCCAATCATAATCAAGAGTCACAAAAACCAGTTTCAATTAATCTAAACGACGTTAATTAGATGGAAAATGTAATTCACAAAATTGGTAGAAGAAAAACTGCAGTTGCTAGAGTTTATTTGAAAAAGGGCAAAGGGAGTATTATGGTAAATAAAAAAGATTATAAAATTTATTTTCCAACTCCATCTCTTCAATTTAAAATTAATCAACCTTTTACTCTGACCAAAAACGAAAAAAAATTTGATACTAACGTAAAGGTTTCTGGTGGAGGTGCTACTGGACAAGCTGAAGCTGTTAGGCTGGCATTATCCAGAGCATTCTGTGAGCTTGATGAAAAAAATAGAGAAGTATTAAAACCTGAAGGATTATTAACTAGAGATCCTAGAATGGTTGAAAGGAAAAAATTTGGGCAGAAAAAAGCAAGAAAAAAATTCCAATTCTCAAAACGATAATATTATAAAATATTTAATAAATCAAAAATTTAGTTTAGCATCTAAATACCTAAGGCTTAATTTATTTATACCACTTAGATATTGCTATAATTAAGAACGTAAACTAATTCAAAATGAGAAAAATAGAAGTAAAAGATTTAATTAAAGCAGGTGTTCATTTTGGACATCTTACAAGGAAATGGAACCCTAATATGGCTCCATTCATATATATGGAAAGAAATGGAATCCATATAATCAATTTATATAAAACAATAAGCAAATTAGAGGAAGCTTCTGGGGCACTAGAAAAAATTGCAGTATCAGGAAGAAAAATTTTATTTGTTGCAACAAAAAAACAGGCTAAAGATATAGTTGCTGAAGCTGCAAAAAAAGTTAATATGCCTTATATAACTGAAAGATGGCCTGGTGGAATGCTTACTAATTTTATTACAATTAGAAAAGCAGTTAAGAAAATGAGTTCTATTGACAGAATGAAACAAGATGGCACATTTAATACGTTATCAAAAAAAGAAAAATTACAAATAGGAAGGCAGAGAGAAAAGTTAGAAAAAAATTTAGGGTCAATAGCTAATATGACTAGGCTCCCCGGCGCTATTTTTGTGGTTGATATAGTAAGAGAAAATATTGCTGTTAAAGAAGCTCAAAAATTGAATATCCCTATTTTTGCAATGGTTGATACAAACTCTGATCCAAAAGGTGTTCAATATGCTATCCCATCCAATGATGATGCATCTAAATCAATCTCTAAAATTATAGAATATATTTCTGATTCTATTCAAACAGGATTAGAAGAAAGAACATCAGAAAAAGAAGTGACTGAAGAAACTAAAAAAGAAGTGGCTGAAGAAACTAAAAAAGAAGTGGCTGAGGAAACTAAAAAAGAAGTGGCTGAAGAAACTAAAAAAGAAGTGGCTGAGGAAACTAAAGAAGAAGTGGCTGAGGAAACTAAAAAAGAAGTAGCTGAGGAAACTAAAAAAGAAGTGGCTGAAGAAACTAAAAAAGAAGTGGCTGAGGAAACTAAAGAAGAAGTGGCTGAGGAAACTAAAAAAGAAGTAGCTGAGGAAACTAAAGAAGAAGACAAAAAATAAACAATAGTATGACGAAAATTTCGGCAGCTGAAGTAAATAGCCTTAGAAAATCTACTGGAGCTGGTATGATGGATTGTAAAAATGCATTGGTAGAAGCCAATGGGGATTTGGATAAAGCAATAGAGGGTTTAAGGAAAAAAGGTAAAAAAGTAGCAGCAAAAAGAGCTGATAGAGACTCTCATGAGGGAGCAGCAATAGCAATCACCAATGGTGAAAAGACTATTGGTGCAGCAATTGTATTGGCATGTGAAACTGATTTTGTTGGAAAAAATACTGACTTTGTTGCCCTTGGCAATAAAATAGCAAATGTAGCACTTGAATGTAATTCTAAAGAAGATCTATTAAAGGCATCAATTGAAGGACTAACTGTTGAAGAAAAACTTTTAGAACAGACAGGAATTATAGGAGAGAAAATTCAAATTAACAAATTTGTTAAAATTAATGCTCCATATGTTGGATCATACATTCACGCAGGAAATAAAATTGCAACTATTGTTGGATTGTCAAAAGTAGGCGATAATGTGGAAATAATAGGCAAAGATATAGCCATGCAAGTTGCAGCTATGGATCCTATTGCTCTAGATGAATCAAGTGTAGAATTTGATGTAATAGAAAAAGAAATTGAAATTGCTAAAGATCAGTTGCGAGCTGAAGGTAAGCCAGAATCTATGTTAGATAATATTGCCAAAGGAAAGCTAAAACGATTCTTTAAAGATAACACCCTGTTAAACCAGGCCTTTATAAAAGACACCAAGATAAGTGTTTCTGCTTATCTCTCATCATTTGACACCAACCTAACTGTAAACTCTTATGAAAGGGTTTCAATTGGATAGTTTATAGGTATCATATATTTCTAAATTTTACCTTTTTATTAATTAAAAAATGTATAGTATATTTGTATATATTTATTAATTATGAGCTACAATAGAATTCTCCTAAAACTTTCAGGAGAAGCCCTTGTGGGTGACAAAAATGCAGGAATTGATTCAAAAAAATTATTGCATTATGCCAACGAAATTAAAAAAATACATGATATAGGAGTTGAAGTTTCTATTGTAATTGGCGGTGGTAATATTTATAGAGGGTTTAATAATACCGAACATAAAATTGACAGGGTTCAGGGAGATTATATGGGAATGCTTGCTACTATAATTAATGGGCTTGCTCTTCAGAATACACTTGAAAATATTGGAATTCCTACTAGACTCCAAAGCGCAATAAATGTTAACCAAGTAGCTGAACCTTATATAAAAAGAAAAGCTATTAGGCACCTAGAAAAAAATCGAATAGTAATTTTTGCAGCTGGAACAGGGAATCCGTATTTCACAACAGATTCAGCAGCTGTTCTAAGAGCTATTGAAATTGAAGCAGATATAATTTTAAAAGGCACTAAAGTTGATGGAATATATGATTGTGATCCTGAAATTAATTCAGATGCTGTAAAATTTGAAAATATTACATTTAATGAAGCTATAAAAAAAGGCCTAAAAATAATGGATACTACTGCTTTTACTCTTAGCCAAGAAAATAATTTGCCTATAATTGTATTTGATATTAATTCATCAGATAATTTATTGAAGGCTGTTTCTGGAGAAAAAATTGGTACTATTGTAAACATTTAATATTAATAAAATGAATGAAGAATTACATCTAATATTTGATATAGCTAAAGAATCAATGTCTAATGCAATAACACATTTAGAAAAAAAATTAATGAATATTCGAGCAGGAAAAGCTAATCCTAATATGCTTTCTAGTGTAACAGTCGAATACTATGGATCTAACACTCCTTTGTCTCAAGTTGCAAATATAAATACTCCCGATGGTAGAACAATTATTGTTCAGCCTTGGGAAAAATCAATTCTTCCTGAAGTAGAAAAAGGAATAGAAATAGCTAATCTTGGGTTTAATCCAATGAATAATGGAGAGACTATAATTATTACTGTTCCTGCTCTTACTGAAGAAAGAAGGGAAGAATTAGCCAAGCAAGCAAAAACAGAAACTGAAGAAGCAAAAGTTGCTATTAGAAATGCTAGAAAGGAGGCAAATAATGAAGTTAAAAAATCTTCAGATTTGTCTGAAGATTTGAAAAAAAATTCTGAACTAGATATTCAAGAAAGAACAGACAATTATATAGAGAAGGTAGATAAAATTTTTGAGCTAAAGCAAAAAGAAATAATGACCTTATAATCATCTTTTTTCTTTAAGCTATTTTGAGAACTAATTAATATCTTTATAAAAGATAATTTATAAAAAATGTCAGAAAAAAATGTAGGTGGGCTATGGGAATCCATTGCTAGAATTATTCTCAATAATAGAATACTTATAATAATTTCCCTAATATTAGCTACATACTTTTTTAGCACACACTGGCATAAAATTAGATTTACGTATACAGAAGCAAACCTTTTGCCAAATACCCATGAAGAGAATTTAAAATACAATTCTTTTACAAGTAAATTTGGGGAAGAAGGAAATCTAATTGTGATTGGTGTAAAAGATAGCTTATTATTTACACTCGAAAATTTAAATGCCTGGAATAAACTTTCTAATAGTTTTAAAGACCTTCCTCAAGTTGAAACAGTAATTGCATTTGGAGATCTACAAAAATTAATAAAAGATAAAGATAAAAGACAATTCTATATTGAGCCATTCATCGAAGATTCTATTAGTTCTAATGCTGAGTTGAAAAGCCTAAAAGATGAGCTTTTCTTTAAATCTCCTTTTTATGATAAATTCTTAATTAATACTAAAACAAAATCTGTTAGAACTGCAATTAATTTAAAATCATCTATTGTCAATACTGTTAAAAGAGAAGAATTTATAAATAAAGTTCTTTTACCCAGGGTTAATGCTTTTGAGAAAGCTCACAATATAGACATTAGAATCTCTGGAATGCCTTATGTGAGGACTAAATACTCAGAAACTATTAAAGCTGAACTTGGAAAGTTTGTCATTCTCGCAATTTTTGTTACCTCTCTTATTTTCTACTTCTTTTTTAGATCACTTACAGCAACTGTTATTTCTATCTGTACTGTATGTATTGGAGTAATGTGGACTTTAGGAATAATTGGGATCCTTGAGTATGAGCTTACTGTATTAACAGCTGTAATTCCTCCATTAATTATTGTTATAGGAATGCCAAATTGTATTTATTTAATAAAGAAATATCAGCATGAAGTTAATACCCATGGGGATAAATCCCTTTCATTACAAAAAGTAATAACTAAAATTGGGAATGCAACGTTGATGACAAATGTAACAACTGCTTCAGGGTTTGCAACATTTATTATTACAAACAGTCAATTATTAAAAGAATTTGGGACTGTGGCTTCACTTAGTATCCTTTCAATTTTTATAATCTGTATTTTAGTCATACCAATAATTTATAGTTTTCTTCCAATCCCTGGAGACAAACATTTGAAGCATCTAAATAAAAAATGGATAGTATCGCTTTTTGACTGGATGGCTTTAACTGTAAAAACTAAAAAAATTGAAATTTATACTATATCAATAATCCTCCTGGCTGTTAGTATTATTGGTATCTATAAAATAGAAATATCTGGAAGTTTAATTGATGATCTTCCTAAAAATACAGAGTTTTTTGAAGATATAATGTTTTATGAAAAAGAATTCAATGGAATTCTCCCACTTGAAATTTATATTGACACGAAAAGAAAAAAAGCAGTTACTAAGCTATCAACAATTAAAAAAATGAAAGTGTTAGAGGATATTATTTCTGAGATTCCCGAATTATCAAGGCCTATCTCTATAGTCAGCCTAGTCAAATATTCAAAACAAGCATACTACAATGGAAATCCTAAATATTATCAAGTACCTACAACTCAAGAAAATAGTTTCATTCTTTCCTATGCAAAAAATTCAACTTCAGGAACTGATGGTATTGACCTAATTAAAAATTTCGTTGATAGCACTGGGCAATACACCAGGATTACAACTTTTATGAAAGATATTAAAATAGAAAGAATGGAGAGGATAGAAGAAAAATTATATTATGAAATTTCAAAAATTATGCCCAAAGATAGATATGAAGTCTATCTAACTGGAAAAGCATATTTATTTCAGCAAGGGACATATTTTTTAGTTAAAAATCTTATTCTTTCGCTCTCATTAGCAATTGTTCTAATATCAATATTTATGGCATACATGTTTAGAAATTTTAGAATGATTATTATATCTCTTATTCCTAATTTATTGCCCCTCTTGATAACTGCTGGCTTAATGGGGTTCATTGGGGTTCCAATCAAACCATCTACAATACTAATTTTTAGTATTGCTTTTGGAATATCTGTTGATGATACAATTCATTTCTTAGCAAAATATAGACAGGAGCTTCAAGATAATAAGTGGCAAATAAAAAAATCTGTCTATAATGCTATAAAAGAAACAGGTATAAGCATGTTTTATACTTCGGTAGTTCTTTTCTTTGGTTTTTCTGTTTTTATAATCTCAAATTTTGGTGGAACTGTTGCTCTTGGAGCGCTAGTTTCTGCTACACTTTTATTAGCAATGCTTTCAAATCTTTTACTATTACCTTCTATGCTTTTATCACTTGAAAGAAGTGTTGCAAATGAAAAAGTGTTAAAAAAACCTAAGATAAAAATTCTTACAGATGAAGAGGAATTATTGAATTAATTTCTAGCAAAACCATATCTTTGAATTAAACTATAATTAATGAGCAATACAACTGTTCTTAAAATATTAAATGAATTAAAGAAAAATCAAACAATAGAAATTTGTGGATGGGTTAAAACATTTAGAGCTAATAGATTTATTGCACTTAACGATGGATCCTGTCTTGAAAATATTCAATGTGTAATTGATTTTGAAAATACAGATGATAATATTCTTAAAAAAATAACAACAGGTTGTGCTGTTAAAATATTTGGGGAAATTGTTAAAAGTACAGGGGCAAAACAGGCTATAGAAATTCAAGTAAATAAAATTGATATTCTAGGAGAATCGAATCCTGATCAGTATCCTATTCAACCAAAGAAACATTCATTTGAATTTCTAAGAGAAAATGCTCATTTAAGAACAAGGACCTCCACATTTAATGCAATAATGAGATTAAGATCTTCCTTGTCATTTGCAATTCATAAATTTCTCAATGGAAAAGGGTTTTACTATGTTCATACTCCTATTATAACTGGCAGTGATGCCGAAGGAGCTGGAGAACAATTTAGGGTTACAACTTTAACCCCAAAAAATCCTGAATTAAATTCAGATAAAGAAGTTGATTTTAAAAAAGATTTTTTTGGAAAAGAAACTAAATTAACCGTTTCTGGTCAATTAGAAGCAGAAGCATATGCGATGTCTCTAGGGAAAGTATATACTTTTGGACCTACATTTAGAGCTGAAAATTCAAATACATCAAGACATCTTTCTGAGTTTTGGATGATAGAACCTGAAGCTGCATTTATAGATATAAATGGCAATATGGATCTGGCTGAAGATTTTCTTAAATATCTATTAGAAGATATTGTTAATAATAACATGAGTGAATTAAAATTCTTAGAATCAAGACTTCTAGATGAAGAAAAAACAAAGCCTGAAAAAGACAGAAGCGAAATGAGCTTAATTGAAAAAATTGATTTTGTTATAAAGAATAAATTTAAACGAATAACCTATACTGAAGCAATAGATATTTTAAGAGATTCTAAGCCCAATAAAAAAAAGAAATTCAAATATATAATTAAAGATTGGGGATCAGATCTACAAAGTGAACATGAAAGATTCTTAGTTGAAAAACACTTTAGGCGCCCAGTTATAATATACAATTATCCTGCTAGCATAAAATCATTTTATATGAGATTAAATGATGACAATAAGACTGTAAGAGCTATGGACATTCTTTTTCCAGGAATAGGAGAGATAGTTGGAGGATCTCAAAGAGAAGAAAGAGCTGATGTTCTTAAGAAAAGAATGAAAGAGCTTGGGATTGATGAAAAAGAATTATGGTGGTATAATGATCTTAGAAAATTTGGTACCGCAATACATTCCGGATTTGGATTGGGATTTGAAAGACTAGTCATGTTCGCAACTGGAATATCCAATATCAGGGATGTAATCCCTTTCCCTAGAACACCGCAGAATGCAGAATTTTAAATATCTCATGCATCATGAAACAATATTTAAAATTAAAACTAAATCAGAAATTATCTCCCCAACAAATTCAATTAATGAAGTTAATACAACTTCCCACAATTGATTTTGAACAAAAAATTAAACAAGAATTAGAAGAAAATCCTGCTCTAGAAATTAGAGATAATAGTAATGAAATTCTTGATGAAGATTTTTCAAATTCTAATGAAGATGAATTAAATAATGATTCCATTGATAATGAAGATATAGATATTGAAAATTATCTAAATTATGATGATACTCCGGCATATAAGCTAAGCTACAATACAAATATCGATAGCGAAAACAATGAAATTCCTTTTGCCTCAGGAATATCATTTACTGAGTATTTATTGAACCAACTTAATACTTTAAGATTAAATGCTGAAGAGATAAAAATTGCAGAATTTTTAGTTGGAAGCATAGACAATAGCGGGTATTTAAGACAAGATCTTGATGAGATAATAGATGATTTAGTGTTTACTCAAAATATTGTTGTGTCAATTGAAAAATTGAAAAAAATGTTATCTGTTGTTCAACAATTAGATCCTCCAGGTGTAGGGGCGCAATCACTTCAAGAATGTCTAATATTACAATTAAAAAGAAAGCCTTCAAATAAACAGATTAATCTTGCTAATAATATTATTGAAAACTCCTTTGATCAATTCTCTAAAAAACATTTTAATAAATTAATAGTAAAATATGATATTAATGAAGATGAGCTAAAAGCTGCAATGATTGAAATTGAAAAATTAAATCCCAAGCCAGGAAATAGTTATTCAAACTATGGAAAACCTATTGAACAGATAATTCCTGATTTCAAAATAGAAATTTCTAATAATATGCTTGTCCTAACTCTAAATAATAGGAACAATCCTGTTTTAAAAATATCTAAGCATTATGACGAAATGCTAAAGGGATATAAGTTAGATAAGAATAAAACAAAATCACAAAGAGAAGTAATCCAATTCATTAAACAAAAGCTAGATTCTGCTAAATGGTTTATTGATGCTGTCAATCAGAGGCAAAATACCCTTTATATTACAATGCATGCAATTATGCAATATCAAGAAGAATATTTTATTACTGGAGATGAAAAAAAGATGAAGCCTATGATTTTAAAAGATATTGCAAAAAAAATTGAAATGGATATTTCAACAATATCAAGAGTTGCAAATAGTAAATATGTTGACACTCCTTATGGCACAAAATTATTGAAAGAATTTTTTAGCGAATCTATGACTACACAAACTGGCGAGGAAATTTCAACAATTGAAATAAAGAAAATTTTAGAAATAATTATAGAAAATGAAAATAAAAGAGCTCCAGAAACCGATGAAAAACTTGTTAAATTATTACAAGAAAAAGGTTATAAAATAGCTAGAAGAACCGTTGCAAAATATAGAGAACAATTAAATATTCCTGTAGCAAGACTTAGAAAGGAACTCTAATTTTTATTTAAAGAGACATCCCCAATTCTGGTAGTATAATTAATCTTAAGGGCATTCACTTTTCTTAATTCCTGTTTAATGTCTCCAACTATGCCCATATTAGTTTCCTTATCAACTTTTAATGCTGTAGTTAAAAAAGGTCTTAATTCCTCTCTCTTTGATTCCCTTTCTGCATAAATAAATGCAGGGACATCAGAAATTTCTGCAAACTTATCATTTAGCTGAATTCTTGCCTCAGTTCCATATTGTGATTGATATCCAGAATTAGGCTTGCCAGCATATATGTACATTACTAATTCTTTTTTATCTAATTTTTCAACCTGATTTGCAGCTGGCAATTCATTTTTTATCTTTAAGTCATTGTCTCGCATAACTGTTGCTACCATAAAAAAGAATAATAACATAAATACAATATCGGGTAGAGATGCTGTATTTACTGCTGGAATTTCGCCTTTATTCTTCTTATTAAATTTTGACATAAATAAATTTTAACTATTGAACCTCAGATAATTTTTGTGGATAATCCTTTCTGAGGTTATTAATTTTTTGTTTTAATTTTTTCTTATTTCCAGGCCAATTAACATCTCTATAATTTTTTATCATTTCAGAATACGATTCACCATAAAGTTCTTCTGCTCTAACATTCCTTAAATGAGTATATGCTGCTACAAGCTCGTTTTGCACAGAGATATATGCAGCATAAGAAGTTTCTCTTTCATTCTTTAAAGAAATTATAGCCTTGTCAGGATTGTCAGAAGATCTAGGATCTTTTTTGCCCTTACAATAATCACAACCATCTTCTCCCTTGCCTCCTCCATTATCCAAAAATTCTATTGCAGCTGCTCTGATTTCTTCTAATTCCATTAGCTCATCCTCAACGAGAAGCTGATCCTTGCCATTTAATAAAACTGTAAAAATATTTTTCTGTTTAATTACTACGTCTTCTTCTGATTCTTCAATAGGCGGAAGTTTTCTGCTAATGCCTGAGTCTGTTTCAATAGTAGTTGTAACAAGAAAAAATATTAATAGCAAAAAGGCTATATCAGCCATTGAGCCTGCATTTACTTCTGGAGAGGATCTTCTTGCCATAAATTATTTTCTATTTTTTATACCAAACCATAACATTGAACCACTCGCAATTAGTATAAGAGAATAAAACATAAACAACGCGGCACTTATTAACTTAGCACCTGCAGCTGACAACACTTTACCATCTCTAAGAGGCGTTTCTTCTCCTCTTGCTAAAACAAAATAGCATATAATGAATAGTACTAAAAAAGCTCCTAAGACCTTTAATGTGCTTCTTAATGAATCTTTATCAGATATTACCTTTTTCAAGGTATAAAACAACACAGATGATACAATTAATACCATCATTAAATAGGCAACAATTAATATATAATCAATGCCTTGAAGCATATCAAGCATCTGAATCATTATAACAAATAGAACTCCTAATAATGATAGAGCCAATGCTATATACTTTATAATTTTGTATGAATTCATAATTGTTATTTGTTATTATTAACCAATATATCCATTAATGAAATGGAAGCATTTTCCATATCATTAACTATGCTGTCAATTTTTGCTATTATATAGTTGTAAAATATCTGAAGAATAATTGCAACAATTAGACCAAATACTGTAGTAAGAAGAGCTACCTTAATACCCCCTGCCACTAATGATGGTTGCATATCTCCTGCAGCTTCAATTTTATCAAAAGCTTGAATCATACCAATAACCGTTCCCATGAATCCTAACATAGGTGCAAGAGCTATAAATAATGAAATCCATGAAACATTTTTTTCTAGCTGTCCCATTTGCACTCCACCATACGCAATTACAGCTTTTTCTGCAGACTCAATGCTTTCATTTGCCCTGTCTAATCCTTGATAAAAAATAGATGCTACTGGGCCAGGTGTGTTTCTGCAAACTTCTTTAGCTGCTTTAACACCGCCAGACTTCATAGCTACCTCTACCTCTTCTGTTAATTTTTCTGAATCAGATTCTGATAAATTAAGATAAATGATTCTCTCTATAGCAATAGCTAAGCCTAAAATAAGACATAAAAGAACAATCCCCATAAATCCAGGACCTCCTTCAATAAACCTCTTTTTTAATTCTTGATGAAAATTTAGCTGTTCTACCTCCGCTACGACTTCTTCAACCGCCATTGAACTATCTTCAAATGTTTCTTGAGCCTCAGCTGCTCCCATTTCATCTTGAAATATGTTTACGTTTGAATTTAAATTTTGAATAAATACAACTGAAATAATCGCAATAATACTTAGTAATCTTTTCATTTTGTTTCGTTTAATTAATTTAATAGAGTTTAAAGATATAAAAAATTATAATTAACACTATAATTGCATGCAGAGAGGAAGGGATTCGAACCCTCGATACACTTTTGGTGTATACACGCTTTCCAAGCGTGCGCCTTCGACCACTCGGCCACCTCTCTATAATATCACTATTATATCGGAACAAATAAAAAGAAAAAAAATTAATTATAAAACTTTATATTATTCTTTTTTTAGGATAATATAAAATAGAAAAAAAATGCATATTATATCTTAAAGACTTCAATGGAGTTATTTGTAGTGATATTTATTATTTCTTCTATGCTAACTTGATATATTTCTGTTAATTTCTCAGCAATATTAATGATAAATGCACTTTCATTTCTTTTGCCCCTATTAGGAGATGGAGCTAAATAAGGAGAATCTGTTTCTAAAACTATATGTTTTAAATCTATTTTGTCTAGAAATTTATCTATCATTCCGTTTTTAAATGTAACAACTCCTCCAATTCCTAATTTCATTCCCATTGAAATAATTTTATTGGCCTCTTCCAAAGTCCCAGTAAAACAATGAAAAATTCCTGATAAATCTTTTGTGCCTTCTAATTCTAAAACCTCAAATATTTCATCATATGATTTTCTGGAATGGATTACTATAGGTAAATTATATTTCTTTGCTAATCTAATTTGTTGCATAAAAACTTCTTTTTGAAGTTCTATATTTTTTGTTTCCCAGTGGAGATCAATTCCTATTTCACCTACTGCAATACATTGATTTTCTATTATGTTTTTCTCAACATGTTTTAGCTCATCAAGATAATTTTCTTCAATATAACAGGGATGCAGGCCAGCCATTAAAAAAATATTTTTAGGAAATTTTCTTTTAAGAGTTAACATTGATTGTGTATGAGAAGAATCTATAGCAGGGAGAAAAAGTCTAGTAACATTAGCCCTTATAGCCTTATTTATTACTTGATCTCTGTCTGAATCAAATTCCTTAAGATACAAATGTGTGTGCGTGTCTGAGATTATCATTAAACTACTTTAATTCTAGAGATTCGAGAATTTTGTTTTCCATCAAAATTTCAGCAGGACTTTCTAATGCTTCTTTAATTGTAACTAGAAATCCTACACTTTCTCTTCCATCAATAATTCGATGATCATATGAAAGAGCTAAATACATGACAGGTCTAATCTCAACCTTTCCGTCAACGACAATCGGTCGTTCAACAATATTATGCATTCCTAAAATGGCGCTTTGAGGAGGATTAATAATTGGAGTTGATAGCATGCTCCCAAAAACACCACCATTAGAAATAGTAAATGTTCCTCCTGTCATTTCATCAACTGTTATTTTTGAATCTCTAGCGCGTTCAGCAAGCGTTTTTATTTGTATTTCAATTTCCTTGAATGACAGCTTTTCAGCATGACGAATTACTGGGACCATCAGTCCTTTTGGGCCAGAAACTGCTATGCTAATATCATAATATTGATATGTTATCATTTCTTTTCCATCAATCATTGAGTTTACAGATGGAAATTCTTTAAGAGCTCTTACACAAGCAAGGGTGAAGAAAGACATAAAGCCTAAATTAACTCCATGTTTTTCTTTGAATTTTTCTTTATATTTTTTTCTCAATTCAAATATAGCAGACATATCTACTTCATTAAAAGTAGTTAGCATTGCTGTATCATTTTTTACACTAACTAGCCTCTCTGCAACCTTCCTCCTTAAAAGAGATAATTTTGTCCTTTTTTCTACCCTATTTCCATCAGCAATAGACCCCATTGAAGGTTTAGCCATCATTACGTCTTGTTTAGTAATTCTTCCGTCCTTTCCAGTTCCTTTTATATCTTCAATCTTAATATTATTTTCAGATATAATTTTTTTAGCGGCTGGACTTAAAATATCTGATTTGCTAACATTAACTGTTTCTACTTCAATTTTTGATGTAACTGATTCTTCTTTTGATTCTGGTTCTGAATTATTTTTAGCTTCACCCCCTTTAGATGTGTCAATTAAGCAAACTACTTGGCCTACATCTACAGAATCTCCTTCTTGAACTTTTAATGTAATGACACCACCTTCCTCTGCTGGTAATTCTAAGGTAGCTTTATCACTATCAAGCTCTGCTATTATTTGATCCTTTTCAACATAATCTCCGTCTGCCACCAGCCAAGTGGCAATTTCTACTTCAGTTATTGATTCTCCCGGAGATGGGACTTTCATTTCTAGAATCATAATATCTTATCTTTTATATAGAACTATTTGCAGTAACTACAATTAAAATATACCCAACAATAATAATTAAACCGAAAATGTAATACCTATTTTTTAAACACTTTTTTAACATAAACACTTACTTTATTTCCCTAATTCAAAACCTTAATTTGTTCAATTTCTAAATCAAACTTATATAAAAACTTTTTACCTAATTTATTAACTCTATTATATCTAAATATAAACATACAATTCCAAACAATTTCTTCTATATAATAAAACTGACGATATAGATTATTTATTTATGATATAAAATTAATAATATTAATCGATTAAACCGTTAAGGTCATACAATGAAAAAAACTCCCAAATTAACTCACTGGCATTAATATCTCTGTTGCCCCATGCGCCAACCCAATCATGGCCTCCTCCATCTACCCTGTAATGCTTAACCATTGTATTAGTATTAGTTACAGCATTATCGCAAGAATAAGTAATTTCTTGAACAGTTGAAAAATCTAAAGCAAATATATCTGGAATGTCTATTACTACTGGGCTTGAATCACATGAATTATGTCCTCGCCAATAATCAATAACATCATTTATAGCCATTGTCCCATTTCCACCATTATATGGAACAAGGACGTCGTTAGTCCCGTGAATTTGAAGAATAGAAATTGCTCTTTGGGGTTGACAAACATCAAAAGTCTCAGGGGTCATTGATCCCGTAACCGATGCAATAGCAGCTATTTTTTCACTTAGTTGACATGCAAGTAAAAAACTCATATATCCTCCATTTGACATTCCGGTACTATATATTCTCTCAGAATTAATTAAATAGTTTTCAGAGATAGTATCAATTAAAAAATCTATAAAAGCAACATCGTCAACAGAGCTTCCAAGAGTCCATCCGCCAACATTCCAGTGAGTTGTTCCATTAAAATAACTTCCTTGTGGATATACGACTATAAAATTTTCTTCACTAGCAATGTCATTAAATCCTGTATATGCCATTATAACTTCATTGCTACTCCCCCATCCATGCATGCAAAAAAGTAATGGCACAGGGTCAAAAGGATCATACGAATCTGGCACAAAAATATTAAATGAACGAGTTATGCCTTGAAACTCTATCTCAAATTCCTGAAGCCCATATTCTACTGTAATAACTGGATCTGTAGGATCTACAATATTTATTGGATCTTCAACTGTTTCAGAAGAACAAGAGAAAATTAATAAAATGACTATTAAGGCTTTTTTCATTAAAATTTTTTAGTTCAACTCTAAGATACTATTTCAATATTTGATTATCCTTTTCAGGGTTAAATACATATTCAATCACCTCTCTATGCCTTTTTTCAAATCTGATGGAACTGCCAGCTGCAGTTGCCCCATAATTTCTTCTAGATGCAATTCTAAAATCCTTTGCTTCTTTTAGATTCATTAGTAAAAATCCATATGCCCCCATATTTCTAGGCTCTTCTTGTGCCCATACAATATCAGAAACGTTAGAATATTTTTTTATAATTGACCTAATAACCTCCTTAGGCAATGGGAATAATTGTTCTATTCTAACAATTGCCAAATTATTACGTCCAAGTCTTTCCTTTTCTTCTAGTAAGTCGTAATAAAACTTCCCTGTGACAAATACTATACTATCAATTGTTTTTGGATCTGCATCAGTATCATCAATAACAACTTGAAATCCACCTTTTGTAAATTCATCAACACTAGAAAATACTCTTGAATGCCTTAATAAACTTTTTGGGGTAAAAACTATCAAAGGCTTTCTATAATTGGTTTTCATTTGTCTTCTAAGAAGGTGATACATGTTTGCTGGTGTAGTACAATTGGCTACAAAAACATTGTCCTTTGCACATAGCTGTAAATATCTTTCAACTCTTGCAGAAGAATGCTCAGATCCTTGCCCTTCATATCCATGGGGCAATAGTAAAACTATTCCATTTGATGTTTTCCATTTGTCTTCACCTGAAAAAATGTATTGATCTATTATAATTTGCGCACCATTACCAAAATCTCCAAACTGTGCCTCCCAAATAGTAAGAGTATTTGGGTTGCTCATTGCATAACCGTATTCAAACCCTAACACACCATATTCAGATAATAAAGAATTGTAAATTGAAAAAGTGCCTTGACCTTCAGATATATTATTATGTAAAATTATCTTTTCTTCACTTTCCTCAACCTTGACGACAGAATGACGATGTGAAAAAGTCCCTCTTTCAACATCTTGTCCTGATATTCTAACATTAAATCCTTCTTCTAATAGGCTTCCATACGCTAAATGTTCAGCCATTGACCAATCTAGCTTATCATTATTGAACATATCAAGTCTAGAAGAAATTAATTTTTTAATTTTATTTATGAATTTTTTATCATTTGGTAAAGTTGAAATAATTTCAACAATTTTTTCAAGCTTAATTCTAGGATATGTTGTGTTAACTGGCAACATCATTTCTTTTTTATTTGCTCTAGAGAATAATTTCCATTCATCATCCATAAAATCTGTGATCTTCGTTTTCTTAACTTTCTTAGAATCTTTTAATTCATCTTCAAGCCATTTTTTATAGTTGCTCTCTAACTCATTAACATATTTTTCATTAATTACTCCTTCATTAATTAATTTGTCAGCATAAATCTTTTTTGGGTTAGGATGCTGAGCTATAATTTTATATAGTTTTGGCTGAGTAAATCTAGGCTCATCTCCTTCATTATGACCGTATTTTCTATAGCCAAGTAAATCAATAAAAACATCTTTTTTAAATTCCATTCTAAAATCTAAGGCAAATAAAATAGCATGAACTACAGATTCTACATCATCTGCATTAACATGTAATACTGGAGATAAAGTTACCTTTCCGACATCTGTACAATAGGAGCTTGACCTTCCATCTAAATAATTCGTAGTAAAACCTATTTGATTATTTACAACAATATGTATTGTCCCATTTGTTTGATATCCATTAAGTTGAGACATTTGTACTAACTCATAAACTAATCCCTGACCAGCAATTGCAGCATCTCCATGGATAATTATTGGAAGTACTTTTTCAAAATTTTCTGGGAAGTGTAAATCTTGTTTTGATCTAACAATTCCATTAACTATTGATCCAACAGCTTCTAAATGAGATGGATTTGGAGCAATATTTAAATTGATTTTTTTGCCTTTTATTGTTTCTCTATTACTAGTCCAGCCTAAATGATATTTTACATCTCCATCAAATATTTTCTCCTCATAATCTTTCCCTTCAAACTCGTTAAAAATATTTTTAGCTGATTTTCCAAAAATATTCACCAGAGTACTTAATCTTCCTCTATGGGCCATCCCCATAACAAATTCTTTAATTCCTTTATCTGCAGCAATTTCAATCAAAATATCTAAAGCAGGAATTAATGATTCGCCTCCCTCAAGTGAAAATCTCTTTTGCCCTACATATTTTGTGTGCAAAAAGCTCTCAAATGAAACTGCTTCTACAAGTTTGCCAAGTAATCGTTTCTTTTGATTAACAGAAAGTTTGGGATGATTATTGTTGATGTTTAATTTGTTTTGAATCCAATCAATTATCCTTGGATTTCGTATATACATATATTCAATACCAATTGAATCGCAATATATTTCAGTAAGATGTTGAATTATAATTCGTAAAGGCTGTGGGCCTATCCCTAGGATTTCTCCTGCATTAAATACAGTATCTAAATCATCATTAGATAAATCAAAATACTCAATAGCCAAACTAGGATTATATGATCTTCTGTCTCTAACTGGATTAGTTCTAGTAAATAGATGGCCTCTTGATCGATAGCCATTTATTAAATTTATTACATTAAACTCTTTTTGAACATGATCTGGAATTTGTGAAGTAACCCCTTCAACAATTTCTCCTTGAAAAAGCTTATTACTTCCAAAATCATAACCCTGAAAAAAAGCTCTCCAACTCGGCTCTACTGAATCAGGGTCCTTTAAATATTGATCATACAAGTCGGCAAAGAAAACCGTATGAGCAGCGTTTAAAAAAGAAAAATTATCCATTATAAAAATTTCTATTTTTCAGATTACAAAGGTAATTAATTTTAATTAAAAAGAATAGTAAAACTATATCTTCCTTTGCGTAAGTGAATTACCAAAATTATACAGAAATTCATTTTTTTCCTTAGGCAATTTAAGTGATTCTAAAATTTGAAATGCATTATCAGTGTGTTTTTGAATTTCAGCAGCAATTTCATTTTCAATATTGCATTTATTATACAAGTTTTTAACCAAAGCTATTTTTTCTTGAGGATTATCATGGCAACTATTATATAGTGAAATTAAATCAGATTTTTCATCGTCTGAAAGTAGCTCAAGTGTCTTTATGTATAAGAATGTTTTCTTTTTTTTAATTATATCGCCACCTATTTTTTTGCCAAAAGCATTTTCATTGCCAAAACAATCAAGATAATCATCTTGCAATTGAAATGCTATGCCTAGATTCTTGCCAAATTCATAAATTTTCTCTTGTTCTTTTAATGTTGCATCTGCTATAATTGCTCCCATTTTCATTGCTGCACCAATTAATTCAGCAGTTTTACAGGTTATCATTAATATATATTCATCTAGGGATATTTCCTGCTTTTTTTCAAAATCTATATCTAATTGTTGGCCTTCACATACCTTTATTGCTGTTTTGCTAAATAGTGTTGCCATTGGCACAAAAATATTTGCTTCATAATTTTCAAATATCTGATAGGCTAAAATTAACATCACATCTCCAGATAAAATTGCAATACTGCTATCCCACTTTTTGTGCACTGTAATATTTCCTCTTCTAAGATCTGCAGAATCCATAATGTCATCATGAACTAAGGAGAAAGCATGAAAAACCTCACCAGCTAATGCAGCATTTAGTGCTTTTTTCGCTGATCCAGAAAAAATATCTGTACTTACTAATGTTAATATGGGTCTAATTCTTTTTCCTTCAAGATTTAAAATATAGTTTACAGGATCATATAGATTTTTAGGAACTGCATTGACTGTGTATTTTTCTAGATGATCAGTAAACATTTGATGATATTGAGAAAGAGAAAGCATCCTATAATAATATTTGAGTTAAATGTATAATAAAATCCTAATTAAAAAAAGCCTGTGAAAATTATAAAATATGATAGAGTTATAAATAATATCTTCTTAAATTTGCAAATGTAAACTGTCGTTATGTATAGGACTCATAATTGTGGAGAATTAAGGAAATCTGATATTGGAAAGCAGGTTACCCTTTCTGGATGGGTACAAAAAATTCGAGATAAAGGATTTATGATTTGGGTAGATATGCGAGACAGATATGGGATCTCTCAATTAATCTTTGATGAACAAAGAACAAGCAAAGATTTATTAAATCAAGCAAAATCATTAGGCCGTGAGTTTGTAATACAAATACATGGCGAGGTCATTGAAAGGGCTTCTAAAAATCAAAACATTCCAACAGGAGATATTGAAATATTAGTTAAAGAACTTACAATACTGAATAGTTCTACTACTCCTCCTTTTACAATAGAAGATAATACAGATGGGGGTGAAGAGCTAAGAATGAAGTACAGATATTTAGATATTCGCAGAGAGCCTATAAAGAAAAATTTAATCCTAAGACATGAAATCACTCAACAAGTAAGGAAATATCTTTCGGACAATTCATTTATAGAAGTAGAAACGCCATGTTTAATAAAATCAACTCCAGAAGGAGCTAGAGATTTTATTGTTCCATCAAGGATTAATGAAGGGGATTTTTATGCTCTACCCCAATCTCCTCAAACATTTAAACAGTTATTAATGGTGGCTGGTCTAGATAAATATTTTCAAATTGTCAAATGCTTTAGAGATGAAGATTTAAGAGCAGATCGTCAGCCTGAATTTACGCAAATAGATTGCGAAATGGCATTTGTTGAACAAGATGATGTTTTAAATACTTTTGAAGGTCTTATAACTGATATATTTAAAAAAATCAAAAAAATTGATATAAATAAATTTCCAAAGATTACATATGAACAAGCAATAGAAATCTATGGAACTGACAAGCCTGATATTAGATTTGGGATGGAATTTGTAGAATTAAATGATGTGTGTCAGCATAAAGATTTTAATATGTTTAATTCTGCAGAATTAGTTGTAGGAATTGTTGTCAATGGGGGGAATACATTTACAAGAAAAGAAATTGACAAATATATTGATTGGATAAAAACACCTCAAGTGGGAGCAATGGGCATGGTATATTTAAGATGTAATGATGATGGTGGATTTAAATCTTCTGTTGACAAATTTTATGATCAAGCTGATCTGAAAAATATCGCAGAAAAAACTAAAGCAAATAAAGGCGATTTAATTATGATTTTATCTGGAGATAAAAATAAGGTTAGATCACAACTTGGCGCACTTCGCCTTGAATTAGCTAAAAATCTAGGGCTTAGAAATTCAGAAGAATTTGCTCCATTATGGGTTGTAGATTTTCCATTATTAAACTGGGATGAAGAAGAAAATAAATTTCATGCAATGCACCATCCATTTACTTCTCCAAAACCAGATCAAATAGACCTTTTAAAAACCTCTCCTAGTTCTGTAAAAGCTAATGCATATGATCTAGTAATTAATGGAAATGAAATAGGTGGTGGATCTATTAGAATCCATAATAAAAGTGTTCAAGAACAAATGTTTAAGTGTCTTGGATTTACAAAAAAAGAGTCAGAAGAACAATTTGGGTTTCTAATGAATGCATTTAAGTATGGTTCTCCTCCTCATGGAGGTATAGCATTTGGGCTTGATAGATTAGTTGCAATACTTGGTGGGAGTGAAACTATCAGAGACTTCATAGCATTTCCAAAAAATAATGCGGGGAGAGATGTTATGATTGATTCGCCCTCAAAAATATCTAAAGAACAACTGAAAGAGCTTAAATTAAAACAAGACCTATAAATAATGAAATGGGTTGTTTATGTATTACTAATTTTATCAATACTTCTAATAACTTCTGGGTATCTAATAGATGATATTAATTCTGAGAAATTTATAGGAGGGGGTACATTAATTTTATTCTTTATAGTAATACCATTATTTCTTTATTACAGATGGAAAAATAAAAAACTTAAAGATTTTATTTTGGATAATAAAGAGCTAGAAAAAATGAAAAATTAATTTAAATTCCTTCTAGTAATAAAAAACTTTTCTAACATATCCTTAGATTCATTTTCTAAAATACCACTACTAACTTTTGTTTTAGGATGAAGTTTGCTTCCCATTGTAGTAAATCCCCTTTTTAAATCTTTTGCGGCATAAAATAAATGGGAGATCCTACTCCAGTATAATGCGCCTGCACACATTTGACAAGGTTCTAGAGTAACATACATAGTACATCCATCCAAGAATTTACCACCAAGATAATTTTCAGCAGCTGTTATTGCTAATATCTCTGCATGTGCTGTAACATCATTTAATGTCTCTGTTAAATTATGTCCTCTTGCTATAATTTGATTATCTATAACAACTACAGCGCCTATAGGAACCTCTCCTTTTGATAAAGCCATCTGCGCTTCCTCAATAGCCTTATTCATAAAATATTTACTATCGTATTCTAATTTCATTAAAATCCTATTCTATAATGATTTTGTAATTAGTTTCAAATTGACTGTTATTAATGTTTAGAATATATATACCACTAGATAAATTTGAAACATTAATGTCTTTGGTTTGGTAAGAAAATTTTTCAATATTATCATCTAAATAATTATTAATAATATCACTTTGCTGAGCAGATACTGATAAGATTATAAATGTTATTATAAATGAAAATATACTTCTAGTATTCATTGGCTGTTATTTTTTTATACACTAGAAGTGCTTGACTATCTGAAAAAGATGCAATATAATGGCATATCTCTAAAATCCTGCTATATAGGTCTGGTTTATTAAGATCTATTGTCTTTGGTAATAGGCTTAGTATCAACTTATCATAACTATTAGAATTCCCTGCATGCATATTATTTGCTGCAGTAATATAACTTTCTAATAATACGCTTATAAGATTATAGCCAGCAATTTCTTTTTCTATGACTTCCTTAGATTCATATATATTCTCTACACTAATTTTAATTATATCTGAAATCTGAGCTTTATATTTGCTTCGATCCAAAAGAGATGATTGAAAAACTCCTTGAATTATCTCTGTTTCATTCTTCATAAATATCTCAACACATTCATTTATCAAAGTGTTTATAGACAATGCTCTTAAGTAACTTATCCTGTCGGTTGTATTACTTAATTGGTGATACTTTTCAGTATTAATTGAATCCCTTACCAGATTAATTAAATATTCTAAAGCAAATTCTTCTTCAATTAATCCAAGATTTATCCCATCCTCAAAGTCAATTATTGTATAACAGATGTCATCAGCTGCCTCAACTAAATATGCTAATGGATGCCTAATATAACTTTCTGTTTCATCCTTTGTCAAACCAAGTTCCCCTGCTACGTCATTAAATACATCTACTTCACTTTGAAAGAATCCATATTTCTTATGTGACGCATTTTTAGTTGGCCTTTTAGGAAGTGATTCTTTAGGGTATTTTACAAAAGCTCCCAAGGTAGCATAACTTAATCGAAGTCCTCCTTCTCTTCCAATTCGAGATTGTGTTAAAATTTTAAAACCATTAGCATTACCTTCAAAATCACACAAATCTTGATATTGTTTTTTAGTTAAATCCTTGGAAAATTCTTTACCTTTTTCAGAAATAAAAAACTGACCAATAGATTTTTCTCCAGAATGACCAAATGGAGGATTCCCGATATCATGAGCTAATGAAGCAGAAGCTACTATCGCACCAAAATCATTGGATTGGTATTCATGTGTTTCTCTTAAGTCTGGATATTTGTCTAATATTTTCAAACCAACCTTTCTGCCTAAAGATCTTCCCACAACGCTAACTTCCAAACTATGAGTTAGTCTTGTATGTACAAAATCTTCGCTGGAAAGTGGGACTACCTGTGTTTTATCTTGAAGACTTCTAAATTCTGAAGAAAAAATTATTCTATCATAATCCACTTCAAATCCAAGACGGGTTTCGTCCTGATCTTTTCTTTCTCTTTTTTGAGTATCACCAAATCTTTTTAATGATAATAATTTTTCCCAGTTCATTGTTTTATTTCCTGATAAGCAATATTATCAACTACCAATCATTTTAGATAATTTTATTTGAGATTACAGACTACCTCTGGCCAAGGCAAGTTTTTATTTATAATAAAGATAACATTTAGTTAACAATTAATTCATATTGGAGAATGATATTTGTATTGACATAAATGTTGTCTATCATGATTAAAAATATATTTGTAATCATATCTATCTTGTTGCCGTTGATTAGCTTCTCACAAAACAATACATCAAATTTAGATGCTAAAGGTCAACCACATTTTAAAGTTTTTTGGAATTATCATTATGATTATACAAAAGATGCTGAACAAGTAAGCGCCTTTGAGTTATCACGAGTTTATCTTGGGTATAAATATACATTTGATGAAAAGTTTTCTGCAAAGATTACCTATGATATAGGCAAAAATGATGCAGGGAGCAATCATACTGCATTTGTAAAAATTGCTCAATTGGATTATAAAATTGACCCTAGTATTAAAATCAGTATGGGATTATTTAGGGGAAAACAATATAATGATCAAACAAAATTTTGGGGCTATAGGTATATATATAAAATGCTTCAGGGTGAAAATAAATTTGGCCCGAGTGCTGATTTAGGAATTAATGCAGAATTTAAAATTAGTAAAGCACTAATGGCAAATCTATTCATTGTAAATGGAGAAGGTTATAAAAATGTTCAAGATGATGATGGCAATCAAAGATTTGGCATGAACCTGATTTATAATCCATCAAAACAAATAACCACTAAATTATATTATGACACGCATACATCTGAAAATTCTAAATCCTTAAATAATATTGCATTTTTTGCGGGATATAAAGCTAGTTCTTGGAGAATAGGTGCAGAATATAATAAAATGGAAAATGGGACAAACTATAAAACAGCAATAGATGATCATAATTTAGATGGTATCTCTGTATATGGTAGTTATGTGCTTAATAATAAGATTGAAATATTTGCTCGATTTGATGAAATATCTTCAAATACATTAACTGGCCAAGACAATAGCTGGAACTATGAAAAAGATGGAGCTCTAATAATCTTTGGAGCGCAATACATCGCAGCAAAAGGAATAAAATTTTCAATAAACTCTAGAAATTTTAATTATATTAATGATGATATAAAAGATTCATCATTAATATATTTTAACGCTGAATTTAAATTATAAAAAATGGAGAATATCTATTTATTAATGTTGGTTGCTTTAATAGGTTTGGCTATTGTAGATCTTATTGTAGGTGTTAGTAATGATGCTGTTAATTTTTTAAACTCTGCCCTTGGCTCTAAAGTTCTTTCATTTAGAACAATTATGATTGTTGCGAGTTTAGGGATTGCAGTTGGAGCAATATTTTCTAGCGGTATGATGGAAGTAGCAAGAAAGGGAATATTTAACCCAGGGGAATTCATGTTTAATGAAATCATGATTATTTTTATGGCAGTAATGATTACTGATATTTTGCTCCTTGATTTCTTTAATACTGTTGGGATGCCAACCTCTACTACAGTTTCTATTGTCTTTGAATTATTAGGGGCCTCTGTTGCTATGGCATTAATTAAAATTGGAGTAAATAATGGTGATTTCTCTGATCTAGCAATGTATATAAATACAGAAAAAGCAACACAAATAATACTCGGTATTTTACTCTCGGTGGTAGTTGCATTTTCCATTGGAGCTATAGTCCAATGGATTTCTAGGCTACTGCTTTCTTATGATTTTGCATCAAGAGCAAATTGGGTGAGTGCAATCTTTGGAGGTGTTGCTTTAACTGCAATTACCTATTTTATTTTAATGAAAGGGATAAAAGGAGCGTCATATGCAGAAGAAAGCTTTGATATAATTGGAGGTATGACCATTAAAGATTATCTAGAATCTAATGTTGTTTCAATTGTTGCTTACAGTTCTATTTTCTGGTCACTGTTATCATACTTTTTTATAACTGTTATAAAAGTGGATATTTATAAAATAATTATTGCTGTTGGTACATTTGCATTAGCTCTAGCTTTTGCCGGAAATGATTTGGTGAATTTTATTGGTGTACCCATAGCAGCTTGGCAATCCTATGAAGCTTGGATGGCTTCTGGAGTCGCTGCAAATGAATTTAGTATGCAAGTGTTAGCTTCTAAAGTGCCTACACCAAATCATCTTTTATTTGCTGCTGGTATCATTATGGTGCTAACATTATGGTTTTCTAAAAAAGCTCATCGCGTTGTTAAAACTGGACTTGATTTAGCTAATCAAGGGAATATAGATGAAAGATTTAATCCTAATTTTATGTCAAGGTCTTTAGTTAGGCTTGGGACAAATACTGCAGATTTAGCTTTAAAAATTTTACCAAATTCTGCAATTAATTTTATTGAAAAACAATTTGCTAATCCTGAATTATCTTCAAAGAATATTGACAAAGAAGATAAGCCATCATTTGATGTGATTCGTGCTTCTGTTAATCTAATGGTGGCTGGTATTCTAATTTCAATTGCCACTTCTTATAAATTACCTCTTTCTACAACATATGTAACTTTTATGGTTGTCATGGGGACATCACTTGCTGATAAAGCTTGGGGAAGCGAAAGCGCTGTATATAGAGTAGCAGGCGTGTTGAATGTTATTGCTGGATGGTTTGGTACCGCGATTATTGCATTTGTTGCAGCTGGGACTATTGCTTATTTAATCAATATAAGTGAGCTAATGATTGCTGTATTATTATTCGTTGCAATAATAATAATGGTTAGATACTATATGTATGGAAAATCTAAAAGAGAAAACAGTATGGATGAAAGTTTAGTAATAGCTGAGAGTAGTTCACTACAAGGAGTTATCTATGAAAGTGCAAAAACTATTGCTAAATTAATCAAGCGTGGGAACAAGGTTTATAATAATACAATTGAAGGGCTCTCCAGGCAAGACTTAAGTCTCTTGGATAAAAATAATAAGCAGATTGATAAACTATCACAAGAAGTTGACAATTTAAAAGATAAGCTATTCTACTTTATTAGAAACCTAGATGAGTCTAGTTTAGGAGCTAGTAATTTTTATATAAACCTTTTAGGATACTTACAAGATATTACTCAATCACTAAAATATATTTCTAAAACAAGTCATAAGCATATTAACAATAATCATAGTAAATTAAGATTAAGCCAAATAAGAGATTTAATCGAAATTGATAAAATCATGAATGATTTATTTGAAGAAATTAAAATTTCATTTGAAAAACGATCATTTCACAAAATGGAAGTAATATTAAAAAACAAAAAAATCTTATTTAGTTTAGTTGATGAGAAAATTGAGGCTCAAATTTCTAGGACAAGAACCTCAGAGGAAGGAAGTCCAAAGAATACTACACTATACTTTAGCCTTCTAAAAGAGACTAAAGATCTTTTAAAGGCAATAATGAGTTTAATAGAGGAATATTATCTTTCTCATGATGATAGTATTAAGCCTGCAAAAGCAAATAAAAATATTTAGGGTTAAAATAAAAAAACCTCCTAATTATAGTAAAAAAAAATTAGGAGGTTTTTTTATCTATTAAGGTTTAGGAGCCACACATTAAGCAATCATCTTCTTGACTCTCATTTGTCTTTGCTATTAATTCTTTCATTTCTTTTGGGGTCATAGGATCAACATCAATCTCCTTAGTTTTTGCAAACTTCTCTGCTGCTTTCTTTGCTGTATGCTTTTTATTTGCAACTATTTCAGGTTTCTCTTCCTTGACAATTGGCTCCTTTAGAGCAGGGTCTTCCTCAACTTTTTTGTCTAATGTAAACTTGATTGCATCAACTGCGCTCTTAGTTCTTAAATAATACATTCCTGTTTTAAGACCGCTCTTCCATCCATAAAAGTGCATGGATGTAAGTTTAGCCATGGTAGCTCCTTCAACAAATAAATTTAATGATTGTGACTGATCTATAAAATAGCCTCTATGCTTAGCCATATCAATTATATCTTTCATGCTGAGCTCCCAAACAGTTTTATATAATTCTTTAATATCATCAGGAATAATGTCAATATTTTGTATTGATCCGTTTGCTCTCATGATCTCTTGTTTTAATCCTTCATTCCATAACCCTAATGAAACAAGATCTTCTAATAAATGTTTGTTGACAATAATAAATTCTCCAGAAAGCACTCTTCTTGTGTATATGTTAGAGGTATAGGGTTCAAAGCATTCATTGTTGCCAAGAATTTGAGAAGTACTGGCTGTAGGCATTGGTGCTACAAGCAATGAATTTCTTACCCCATGTTTTAATACATTCTTTCTAAGCTTATCCCAATCCCATAATCCACTAAGATCTTTTTCGTCTACATCCCATAAATTATGTTGAAATTTTCCTTCGCTAATAGGTGACCCTTTATAAGTTTCATATTTCCCATCCTTCTTTGCCTCTTCCATCGATGCAGTCACCGCTGCATAGTAGATAGTCTCAAAAATATCCTGATTTAATTTTTTTGCTTCATCACTAGTAAATGGCATTCTTAATTTAATGAAAGCATCTGCTAATCCTTGTACTCCAATTCCTATAGGTCTGTGACGGAAGTTAGAATTCTGGGCTTCAATAACAGGATAATAATTTCTATCTATTACTTTATTTAAATTTTTAGTTATTCGCTTAGTTATTCTAAATAATTCTTGATGATCAAAAGCATTCTCCTTAACAAACATTGGAAGGGCAATAGAAGCTAAATTACAAACTGCAATTTCATCAGGAGATGTATATTCTAAAATTTCTGTACACAAATTTGAAGATCTAATTGTTCCTAAATTTTGCTGATTCGATTTTAAATTAGCAGCATCTTTATATAGCATGTATGGATTTCCTGTTTCAATTTGAGCTTCTAAAATTTTCTCCCATAACTCTCTTGCCTTTATTAATTTTCTTCCTTTACCTTCCTTTTCATATTTAGTATATAACTTATCGAACTCTTCACTATGAACATCACAAAGCCCTGGACATTCATTAGGGCACATTAATGTCCATTCACTATCTGTTTCAACTCTTTTCATAAATAAGTCTGGCATCCACATTGCATAAAACAAGTCTCTAGCTCGCATCTCCTCTTTTCCATGATTTTTCTTTAATTCAAGAAAATCAAATATGTCTGAATGCCAAGGCTCAATATAAATAGCAAAGCTTCCTTTTCTTTTTCCACCGCCTTGATCTACATACCTAGCAGTATCGTTAAAGACTTGTAGCATTGGTACAATCCCATTGCTTGTTCCATTAGTTCCTGCGATATAACTTCCCGTTGATCTTATATTATGAATTGACAATCCAACGCCTCCCGCAGACTGTGAAATCTTAGCAGTTTGTTTTAATGTATCATATATTCCTTCAATACTATCATCTTTCATTGTAAGTAAGAAGCATGATGACATTTGTGGTTTAGGAGTTCCGGCATTAAACAATGTTGGAGTTGCATGAATAAAATATTTTTTACTCATTAATTCATAAGTCTCTATGGCTGCATCTAAATCATTTAAATGAATTCCAATTGAAACTCTCATTAACATATGTTGAGGTCTTTCAGCAATCTTCCCATTTAGTTTTAATAAGTACGATCTTTCTAAAGTTTTAAATCCAAAATAATCATACCCAAAATCTCTATTATATATTATAGTAGAATCTAATAGCTCCTTGTTTTCAGAAATGACTTTATAAACCTCATCCGAAAGCAACGGTGCTTTTTTGTCAGTCCTTGGATTAATATAATTATATAGATCATCCATGACCTCGCTAAATATTTTTTTTGTGTTCTTGTGTAAATTAGAGACAGAAATTCTTGCAGCTAATATTGCATAATCTGGATGAGCAGTAGTTAAGGTTGCAGCTATTTCAGCAGCAAGATTATCAAGCTCGCTAGTAGTAACTCCATCATATAGGCCTTCAATAACACGCATCGCTACTTTGACTGGATCAACCAATGGGTTTAAAC
This sequence comes from Flavobacteriaceae bacterium, assembly GCA_018657955.1. Classification (GTDB taxonomy): domain Bacteria; phylum Bacteroidota; class Bacteroidia; order Flavobacteriales; family Flavobacteriaceae. The sequence continues at coordinate 51,534 of JABHWD010000018.1, forward strand.
CATAACAAAGTTTTCTAATACGGGCCGTAATTTTGTCAAACATTATAGGCTGCTTCCTGCCATCTCTCTTAGCTACATACATATGGGGTCAAAAAAATTTATATCTTTTTTTAAGATAATTAATAACTTATTTAAATTGTTTTAATAGCCTAGTTAGTCTAATTAAAAATCAGCATCAAAACTAAATTTATCCTTCTCTTCTTCCTTGTTTAGCACACCTGCTTTTTGATATTCAGAAACACGTTTCTCAAAGAAGTTAGTTTTTCCTTGTAAAGAAATCATGTCCATAAAATCAAATGGATTAGAAGTGTTAAATTCCTTTTTACATCCAAGTTCCACAAGCAGCCTGTCTGTAACAAATTCTAGATACTGAGTCATAAGCTTTGCATTCATCCCAATTAAACTAACTGGCAATGATTCTGTAACAAACATCCTCTCAATATCAAGCGCATTAACCAAAATTTCTTTAATCCTTTTTGGTGGCACCTTGTTTACTAAGTGATTGTTATGTAGATGCACTGCAAAGTCACAATGTACCCCTTCGTCTCTAGAAATTAATTCGTTTGAAAAAGTCAACCCTGGCATAAGTCCTCTCTTTTTTAACCAAAAAATTGAACAAAAAGATCCAGAAAAAAATATTCCTTCCACAGCTGCAAATGCAATTAATCTCTCGGCAAAGCTTGGAGATTCAATCCATTTTAATGCCCATTCTGCCTTTTCCATTATAGCAGGGAATCTGTCAATAGCATTGAATAACATATCCTTTTCCTCTTCATCCTTAACATAAGTGTCAATCAATAAAGAATATGTTTCGCTATGAATATTCTCCATCATAATTTGAAAACCATAAAAGAACTTTGCTTCACTATATTGTACTTCATTGACAAAATTTTCAGCTAAATTTTCATTAACAATTCCATCACTAGCTGCAAAAAAAGCAAGTATATGCTTAATGAAATATCTTTCATCGTCATTGAGTTTATTGGTCCAATCTGACAAATCTTGATGCAAATCAATCTCCTCTGCGGTCCAAAAACTAGCTTCAGATTTCTTATACCATTCCCAAATATCATGATGCTGAATTGGGAATATTACAAACCGATTTTTATTTTTTTTAAGTAAGGGCTCTACAAAAGCTGACATAATATTTTTATTAAATAAAAAATTTGATTTAAATTGTGACTAACAAATAGACAAAATTGTTGACGAAAATAAAAGGCATTTTTATTAACATTTTCAATAAGTTTTTAACAAACTGGTCTGATAAAAAAATATTAAATATTTATAAGAAAATTATGAAAAAACTAATTATCATTATTTCAATTTTAGCAATACTACTTATAGTGTTCAATATTAGACTCATAGATTTTAACGAATTTTTTTCTGAAAAAAATACGGTTGCGATCGTCACAATAATTGCTGGACTATGTTGTCTAATACTTCTACGAATTGTAAAAGTTTCAAATAAAATAAAGAACTACAATAAAGAAAAATAATTAGTTTTATTGATCGATATGACACACTTCAATTCCGGCCTTTTCTAAAAAATCAACACCCGACTTATCCTTATATTCCTTCTGATAAACAACTCTTTTTATATTGGCCTGATGAATTAATTTACTGCATTGCTTGCATGGGCAAAGGGAGATATACAAGGTGGCTCCTTTACATGACTGGGTGGAAGATGCCACCTTAGAAATTGCATTAGCTTCTGCATGTAAAACATACCATTTAGTATAGCCATTATCATCTTCACAAATATTTTCAAATCCAGAAGGAGTCCCATTAAAGCCGTCAGAAATAATCATATTGTTTTTTACAATTATAGCTCCAACCTTTCTTCTCTCACAATAAGAAAGTTTTCCCCATTCATTAGCAATCTTTAAATAGGCAAGATCATATTTGTGTTGTTTTTCTGGTGTCAATTTTTATAAATAATGTTAAAAATATAAAATTAATTGTTCTTAAAGACTTCTAATCCACAATTTAAAAACTCTAAATATTCATCTTCATTAGGGGTATAGCCTACAGGATTATTTATAATCTCATTAGAGTTAGGATCATAGAGAACATAGTATGGCTGAGAATTTGTCTTAAAATATTGTGCCTGAAAATAGGCCCATTTATGACCATAATTAATTAGCTTCCTTACACCTTGTCCTCTAGTTCTTGTTACTAATAATTGTTCATTCTCTGGCAATATTTTTTTATCATCTACATATAAAGAAATTAGCACATAGTTTTCTCTAATTACATTGTCTATTTTTTTTAATGGCCAAACATGCTCTTCCATTTTTCTACAATTCACACAAGCATATCCTGTGAAATCTAACAATATGGGCTTGTTATTTTTTTTAGCATATTCAATCCCTGATTTTAAATCCTTAAAACAATCTAAATTATTTGGACATTCCTTAGGAGAGAAATAGCTATATCCTAAAGGTGGTGCAAGACCACTAAGCAAGCTCAATGCTCTATAGGATTGAGTTTCTTTATTATAAATTAAGCCAGATGCTAAATATATAGCAAACCCTAAAGATAGTAATGCGAATACTGCTCTTGTAATTGATAATTTTTTGAGTTTTATTTCATTTGGAAATTGGATTTTTCCAAAAAGATATATTGCCAATAAAAGAAAAATAATTAGCCATAAAACTAAAAATACTTCAATTTTAATTATCCCCCAATGGGCAACCAAATCAGCATTAGACAAAAACTTTAACGCTAAGGCAAGCTCTATAAATCCTAAGGAAACCTTTATAGTATTTAACCATCCTCCTGACTTTGGCAATGCTTCTAGCATATTTGGAAACATTGCAAATACTGCAAAAGGGAGCCCAAGTGCAAGTCCAAACCCTCCCATTCCAGCAGTTAATTCCCAAGCTCCTGAATCACTAGAAATTGAGCCTGCAAGTAATGATCCTAAAATTGGTCCTGTACAAGAAAAGGAAACAACAGCCAAAGTCAATGCCATAAAAAATATTCCTATTATGCCTCCTACGGATTCTCTTTTTGTGGACCTGTCTACCCAAGATGAAGGGAGAGTTAATTCATAATATCCAAAGAATGAAAATGCGAATAAAAGAAATATTATAAAAAAGAAAATGTTTAAGTATATGTTTGTTGAAATATCATTTAATATGTCAGGATTTACAGAATCTAATAAATGAAATGGAATGCTTAATATTAAATATACTAATACAATAAATACCCCATATAGGATGGCATTAAAATAGCTATTCGTATTATCATTTTTTTTAGTAAAAAAACTTACTGTTAAAGGAATCATTGGAAAGACGCAGGGAGTAAGTAGTGCAAGTAATCCGCCAATAAAACCAAGCCCAAAAATACTATATAGGGTTCTAGCTGGACTGGATACTGTTGTGGTGTTTACTGATGCATTACCGCAACTAACTTTTGATTTTTTAATATCAGTAGGTAAAAATCCATATAGGATTAAATTATTTTTTTCTAAATTATTTTGATTTACTGTAGTATTCTCTTGAGTCTCATTCTCCAATATATTGTTTGAAAAATTAAATCTAAAGTCAATTATTTCAGGGGCTAGACATTGCGTATCATCACAAGTCATAAACTCAAAACTACCTGAAACAGGATTATCATAATTATTTATTTCAACCTTTTGTCTGAAAATTGCTTGGTTATAGAACTTAGACACTACCATGTCGAATACGAGGTCGTTTTGCGTTACCATATTAATAGAATCCTCAACTACCTCGTCAATTAAATTATAACTTGATGATTCTGAGAAAAAGAAAGTAGTTGGGATGGGACCTCCTTCATCAACTGATTGAGAATAAATTGCCCAATTGGGATCAATGTCTGCAGTGAATACTAGCTCATACTGATTTTCTGAAATTTGATTTTTTTCAAAATTCCAATGTACAGGCTCAAAAATTTGTGAAAACAAACATGTAGAACAAAAAGAAAATAGTACAAATAAAATTCTACCTAGCTTCATTATTAAATAATATGTTCTGCAAAGAAATTAAAAATAATTTTATTAGTTAATATAATAAATGTTTTTTCTTATTAGTAGTCCACCCAGATTGGGATTTATAGTCGACAAAATAAATTTTCAAATCTGCCTGAGATTTATAATCAACAAAAAATACTTTGAAATCAGCTTGGCTTTTGTAATCTACAAAGAACCATAATCCTTCATTCCCCTTTGCTTGAGATTTATAGTCCACTTTATAGACTAAAAGATCAGCTTGACTTTTATATTCTACAACGAATATATTAACGTCTGCTTGAGATTTGTACTCTACAGAATAAAAAGTTTGTGAATTTGCAGAAAAAAAACTAACCAAAAAAATAGTTAAAAACAATCTCATCTCTCAATATAATATTTTATAAATAAATTTTCACTATTAAATATTAATTTGTAGCCCCGGCAGGAATCGAACCTGCATCTAAAGTTTAGGAAACTTCTATTCTATCCATTGAACTACGGGGCCGTGAGTAAATACAAATATATATTTACCTATTTAATTATTTTTTTAAAAAGTAATTATTATTTTGTAGTTCTAACTAAACATAGATGTCTAATAAAGATCATTGGGAAAAAATATATTCTACTAAAGAAATTGATGGAGTGAGTTGGTATCAAGAAACTCCAACTACATCATTGAATATTATTGATTCATTAAAATTAAATTTAAACACATCCATAATTGACATAGGTGCTGGCAAAAGTTTTCTTGCAGATAACTTACTAGATCTTGGTTATAATGATATTACAATTCTTGATATTTCTAGAAATGCTTTAAATGAAGTCACTAGAAGAGTAGGAAAGAAAAACCATAAAATTAAATGCATTGAATCAAATGTAATTGACCTGTCATCAGGCCAAAAATATGATGTCTGGCATGATAGAGCAGTCTTTCATTTTATTACTAATAATCAGGAAAGGGAAAAATATTTAGACCTATTAAATTCATCTTTAAATAAAGATGGGTGTTTAATTATAGGAACATTCTCAGAAGATGGCCCGCTAAAATGTAGTGGCCTTGAAGTTCAAAGATATTCCGTCAAAGACTTAAGAGAGTTACTAAAACCAAATTTTAAGTTTATTGATGGCTTTAAAGAAATCCATGATACTCCATTTAATACTAGTCAAAGTTTTACATTTTGCACATTTAAAAAAATAAAATAATCGATACTTTTTTATTTTAATTTTATAGGATTCCCTGCTTTTTCATTCTCTATGATCACGCCAGTTAATTTTGCAATAGTTGGTGCAATTTGATTAACATAATATTCCCCTTTTTCTAATCTTGGCTCTTTTATGTCTGGGCCTAAAATTGCAAGCCATGTATATTCGCAACCATTAGCTCCACTTCCATGACTAGTCCACATTGAGTTGGGCACATCACCATCACCTCTTCCATGATCAGTAGTAATAAACATATATGTATTGTCCTTATAAAAAGGATGGTCTTGTAGATAGGTCCATAGCTCCTCAATCATTTTGTCGGTATTATGTAATGACGCTATATAATCATCATAGCTTCCTGCATGAGAAAAGCTATCAGTTTCATCATAAGAAATATAAACTGCTTTTGGGCTTCTGTTTTTAATATGCTCCATTGACAGAATGTGAGTAAATAAATCATATCGCACATTATCTCTAAAGAGCGGAATCATAGTCTGATAATTTTCAATAAAAGATTCAAGTTTAGATAATTTGTCGTTTTCTAAATTACTATATCCAGCACTGACAGGAACCCCGCTTCTCTTATCATTAATTATAAAAGGAAAAACATCCCAGCTGCAAAAAGCAGCAACTTTACCAGAATAATTTTCATTGGCATTAAGTAGCTCTAATATTGTTTTGTTTTTATTGTATATTTTATTGTTACTTCTGATAGAATCATCCGCAAATCCAGTTAAAATTTCATTATATCCTGGATAGGAAAATAATTGATCATTGGTTAGTTTTAAGACTGATCCTTCATTCTTGTTTCCAATTAATATTCCATTTTTATTAATATAGTTTCCAAAGAAAGGAAGTAGTTTTTGCTGGCGTTTTTTATTATTATCGCTTAAGAACATTTCTTTGAGTAAAGCAGAATTCTTAGTGAATTTTTTATTTTCAATAAGATCCAAATCAACACCATTAAATACTTCCTGCCATCTTACGCCATCAAGAGTAATTAAAATAATGTTTGGGCTATTATTGTCATTAGACTCGCTAGATTCTACACATGACGACAGAACAATTATTGATATAAGTAAAAGAATAAATTTTCTCATTTTAATTTTTTTGTTTAGTATTTTAGTTTTGTCAAGATGAAAGGATTATCCTTTGTCTCGCTTTGTAAATGTATAAAAGAAAAATAATTAGTGTGAAAAAAATAAATTTTAATATAATTTTGATAGATGATGAATGATTTAAAAAAAATATTAAATGCAGAGCAAATAAGAAATGTTGATAATCATACTATTAGCAATAAACCAATCCCATCTATTGATTTAATGGAATATGCTTCTAATTGTTTCGTGAATTCAATTTGGGACAAACAATTCATAACAAAAAAAATAGCTGTAGTTTGTGGAACTGGCAATAATGGTGGAGATGGTCTAGCCATTTCAAGATTATTGAAAGAAAAAAAGGTTTCTGTCAAGACATATTTTTTAAATATCAGCTCCAAAATATCTAAAGATTGTCAATTAAATCTAACGAAACTTGGTTCAGTAGAAGAATTAACAAATTCTGATCCGATACCAAATTTTTCTAAGTATGATCTAATAATAGATGCAATATTTGGCACAGGCCTTTCAAAGCCTGTAGGAGGATATTATACTAGAATCATTGATTCAATAAACAGTCAGGAATGTTCCATTTATTCTGTTGACATTCCGTCAGGAATGTACTGCGATAAAATTTCGGATTCAAAACATATAATTAATGCAGATTTAACAGTTAGTTTTCAAAGACCTAAATTATCTTTTTTTCTTCCTGAGAGTGGAGCTCATATTAAAAAGTGGAGAATTATAGATATAGGTTTGGATGAAGAATATATTCAAAATATGGATTCCAATAAATTTATTATTGATGAGAGGATAAGAAAACATATTAAAACTAGAAATAGGCAATCTCACAAAGGTAATTATGGCAGGGCATTAATAATCGCAGGATCTATTGGAAAAATTGGAGCAGCGGTCTTAGCAGCAAAAGCATGCTTAAGAAGTGGTGTGGGACTTCTTACTACTCATACACCAAAATGTGGTTATGAAATCATGCAAAAATCTATTCCCGAATCTATGTGTTCCATTGATAAAGCAGAATGTTATATATCTGAATCTCCTGAAATTACTAACTATAATGCTATTGGAATAGGGCCGGGTTTAGATCAAAAAAAGGATACTAAAGAAATGTTAGAAAAACTCTTTAATAAAGCTAAAAAAGGGACATTAGTTCTAGATGCTGATGCCATCAATATACTAGCAAAGCACAAAGAGCTTATCTCGCTAATACCAAAAAACTCTATTCTAACACCGCATATTAAAGAATTTGAACGCCTGGTGGGAAAATGCAGAAATTCCATTGAAAGATTTGAAAAACAAATTGAATTCTCCAAAACTAATAAGTGTATAATTGTATTAAAAAATGCATTTACTACAATTTCTACGCCCATGGGAGATATTTTCTTTAATACCTCAGGAAATGCAGGAATGGCAACTGCTGGAAGTGGGGACGTGTTAACTGGAATTATTACATCTTTATTAGCACAAAAATATGATCCAGCTATTGCTGCTACACTAGGTGTTTATTGCCATGGTCATGCTGGAGATGTTGCCGCAAAAGAAAAAGGAGAACTCGGGTTAATTGCTTCTGATATTATAGATCACTTAAAATTTAGCTAATTACTTTAGCGTTACTTTTCTAACTACAGGGTTAAAAGGCGAATCAATTAATTCCCCATTAGAATCTAACAATTCTAATTTGATGGTAACCTCTCCAATAGATAACCCCTCTATATAATACGGAGCCCATTCATCTATCATAAATTCGCTGTCATTAATAGTGGCGCGCACTTTATTTCCTTCAGCAGAAATTTCTGTATTTACAAGATAAAAATCAAATAATAATTTTTTTATGTCATCTCCTTCATATACTCCCTTGGGTCTACTATAAAACAAAAATTCAGATTCTAAATCATAAGGCTCATAGTCTTCAGGTCCAGAGGGGATTTGCATTAATGAAAATGCGTTTGGATTCTTGACAGATTCATGAAAAGATCTTGATAAAAAGAATAAAATTAAATTATTTCCTTGTTTCAATTCTTTTGAAAAACCAGAAGTATAATGAGCAGAATAAGGTCCATTATTTACAATCATATGAATATGTTGACCTTTAGCAGAATTAGCTAAACCATTCTCAATTGCTCCTTCTGTTTGAAGCCCTAACTCATAATTCTCAACATTAAAACTAAAATTGTTATTTGAATCTTCATCTTCTGCAATTTGGGGAAGAGATAATATTGAATTAGAGAATTCAGGTGACCCCTCAAACTTTGTAATACTAATTGTGGATTGATCTGAACATCCAACTATTAGAGACACTATAAGAATAAATGATATATTTTTCATAAACATAAAACTAATAAAAAATGATTAGAATTTTAGATGCCTAACAGTATCCTTATGATTGATAATTTGCTGTAGAGATTCAATGCCAATTGCCAAATGTTTTTTATCAAATAATTCAGAATTTTTATCATCCTTTACTCTAGTTTTAACACCTTCTGGAATCATTGGTTGATCCGTAACTAGAAGCAAAGCTCCAATAGGGATTCTATTGTTAAAGCCAACAGTAAATAAAGTTGCTGTTTCCATATCAATAGAATATGCTCTGATTTGTTTTAAATAATTTTTGAATTTACCATCAAATTCCCAAACCCTTCTGTTTGTTGTAAAAACAGTTCCCGTCCAATAATCTATTTTTTGATATTTTAATGCAGAGGAAATGGCCCTTTGTAATGAGAAAGACGGCATTGCTGGAACTTCGATTGGGAAATAATCATTTGAAGTACCTTCTCCTCTAATAGCTCCAATAGGTAAAATAAAATCTCCTATTTTAATTCTCTTTTTTAATCCACCGCATTTGCCTAAAAAAAGAACAGCCTTAGGCCTTATTGCAGATAATAAATCCATTATGGTGGCAGCATTTGGACTACCCATTCCAAAATTTATTATTGTAATATTTTCATGTGTGGCTGATGGCATGTTCTTATCAAGGCCATCAACATTAACATTATTGATTTTAGCAAATTCGTCAACGTATTTTTGAAAATTAGTAAGTAATATGAATTTTCCGAATGAAGTTATTTTTATTCCAGAATATCTTGTAATCCAATCCTTTACAATATCTTTTTTAGTTTTCATATTACAAATTTACTGCATTTTCATTAAATTGAATAATAATAGACTAAACTATTACATGGAGATAAATAATACCTTTTTTCCGGAAAAATTGTATTCCTGCTGGCACCCTGTTGGTTATAGTGATGAAATAAAAATGGACTCACCGTTTGGTACATTTCTTTTGGATGAAGCAATTGTGATTTGGCGTACATCTGATGGCAAGATTCATGCTATGAAAGATCTTTGTATTCATAGAGGTACTGCATTATCATTAGGCTGGTTAAAAGATGATTGTATTGTTTGCCCTTATCATGCATGGCAATATGATAGGAATGGTGAATGTGTATTAATACCTCAAGCTCCAAATGCAAAAATCCCCAGCAAGGCTAATACGCCTAAATATAATTGTATGGAACAATTTGGAATTGTATGGGTGGCTATTAATAAGCCTGTCTATAATCTGCCAAATATTCAAGAGTTTAATGACAAAAAATGGCAATTTATTAATACTGGGCCTTTTGAATGGGATAGTGATAGTTCTAGACAAGTAGAAAATTTTACTGATTTTGGTCACTTCCCCTGGGTACATCCAGGACTCTTAGGTGATCCTGAGCGTCCATTAGTTCCAGAATGTAAAGTACAGGTAAAAGGATCCGTACTTCATTATTCTATTGTAAGGCCTGAAACTTCTAATACAAATGATTTTCCAATTTTTGCAAATAAAGAAGTTGTAAAACCTGAAAGAAGAAGTGTTTATGAACTACATCTTCCTTATACTATTTTATTAAGATTAGGATGGGGTGGTGAAAAAGGTATGATTTACTTTTTTGCATCACAACCGATTTCAAAAAATAAATGTAGAGGATATTGTATTGTAGGTCGCAACTATAATCATGATGAGCCAGAATCTGTTATTCAAGATTTTGAAAAAGTAATTTTTGATCAAGACAAAAGAATTGTGGAATCTCAGAGACCTCAACAAGTTCCATTTGATCTTTCAGAAGAATTGCATCTAAAATTTGATTCAGTTGCTATGAATTATAGAAGAACTATGAAAAAAGAAAAATTATATTATTAATTATCTACTGGCCCAATAGTCCCACTCGCCAGAAGCAACATACCTTTCTAATACATTATCTAGGTTTAGTTTAATTCTTTTTTTAAATGGATCATTTAGAGATTTGGTATCGATAAACTGCATTATAACAGTACTAACTATTTTTATAATTTCAGATTTAAGGAAATTGATTCCTCTACTCATTATATTATTTTTATGAAACTGCTGCACCTTTCCCTTAATAGAATCTTCCTTGCCTAAATAAAAAGATTTTGTAGATCCAGAAATCTTAACAATGCAATTATAGGTAGCCCATCTCTTATCAAATCCAATAGAAATAATCGGGGCAAGGTGCTTATTATTCTTTTTTAAAAGTAGTGCAACTTCCAGTTGATAATCCTCAACTATCTTAATTCTGCTATTAAGATCTTTTAATTTCTCAGAAAGCCTTTTCCTTGTTTTTAGTAACCTTTCATATTCAGGTGCTAAAGACTCCAATTCATTTAATTTACTTAACTCTTCTTTGTTTAGAAAATTGCCCTTTAGTAATTTTAAGGAAAAATTTGACTTCATATAATAAAATATATGAGCAAATATAATAAATGATTTAACTCTATACTAATAAAAAACATATATCTTATTAGTATAGAGTTAATAAAAATTAATTAGTCAATAGAAATGTCGCCTTTTGTTTGTGACCAGGCAATAATTTTTCCATTTTCAACTTGATACCACTCATTATAAGTTCCATCAGATCCATCAAATCCTGCATTAACCCATTCTCCTCTATTATTACCATAATCGGTCCCCTCAGGTTTTGAAGGTTTAATAGAAAAACCATAGGCATATCTTCTTCTTTTAAAATTATTGTAAATTGTAGGTATGAATTGGAAATGTAAACACACTTGGAAAAGAGCAAGAACAAATACTCTATGGTGTTTATTAGGCTGTTCTATTGGAGACTTTGGAACAATATTCTATTTTCAAAATGTAGAACACGATTGGAGTACCTTTGAAGTAATGAGTTTAGCATTGGTAAACGGATTGTTAACCTCTATTGTTTTAGAAACAATAATTCTTCTAAAACAAATGGGTTTTAAAATTGCGTTAAAAACTGCCTTAGGTATGAGTTTTATATCAATGTTAGGAATGGAATTATCTATGAATATTACTGACGCACTATTAACTGGTGGTGCGGTATTAACTTGGTGGGCAATACCAATAATGTTATTTATGGGGTTCATAACGCCACTACCTTATAACTATTGGAGATTAAAAAAGTATAATGTAAGTTGTCATTGAATTAAAAGAAGAGGATGTTCTCTAAATAAAAGCTTTATTATTTTTTAGGGTAATAAACTATTTTATTATATGCATTCTTTGCTATTAAATCTTTAGAATATAATAATTTGAAATACTCATCATTAGCCCAAGATTCATATAAATTTCTATAGAAAGGGCTTGAAGGGTCTCCAGATTGACCGGGAGAATTTGTTGCAATGCTATTATCCCAATCTTTTGTGTCTATTATTACTCTAAAGCTAGCGCCAGAAGACTGATTTAACCCTGAGCCTGTTGATCCAGGAGTATAACTATTACCTCCTCTAGGGTATGTTTTGAAACTAATTATTTTATTTATAGAATCATTCACAACATCATCAAGAGAGTGGCTAACCTTAATGTGTTTGTAATTACTTTGACCATAAATCCAGTCATTAACATTACTTCCGAATCTATTTTTTAAATCTTGTACTGATGACATAAAGACATTCTCTAAAAAATTATTTTTTTCTTCAACTTCAAAAGAATTAATTTTTTCTATAATCTTATAAAGCTGAACCCCTAATAAATTTCTTACTTCTTCAGGCACATACTCCATATAGAAAGAATATATAAGTTGTCTCTCAAAATTCACATAAATAGTAGCTTCTACTGAGTTTTTAAATAACTTATTATCCCATTTTTCAAGCATAGAAATATATTTTTTAAACTCTTTCTTAAAACTTACTTTTAAAAGCATTTCAGTTAATTGTTCAGATGGCAAAGAATGGTAGTCTACCTGTAGCCGTTTCATATCATCCATAGTAAATTTTGTATTACTTTTTAACACATCATTTACCCTGTCTCCTCTATAAGGGTCAGACCAGTTAAAACCTATAGCATTCCAATTTGTATATGTCTCAGGAGTAACATTTTGATTAGCAGTAGCAAAATAGTTAGATACAGGATTATAGGTGTTTGGCTTGTCAATTATTGGTAGATAGCCATCCCATTCATAATCACCATTACCTAGAACTGGAACCATTCCGCTATGATTATTTCTTATAGGTGCTATTCCCACTGCCTGCCAACCAATATTTCCCATTTTATCAGCCCATACCATATTCTCTCCAGGAATATTACTGTAGTTGCATGCATCCCTAAATTCTTCCCAAGTTTTAGACTGATTCATTCTCAAAGATGCAAGATACGGAGACCCTCCTACCTCCAACCAACCACACCTCATTGCATAGGCTCTATTATCTACACTATCTATTAATGTTACTGGACCATGTACTGAATAGTATAGCGTTACCTTCTGATCCTTCATCCCCTTCACGGGAATAGATTCTTCTATTGTAGTAAACTCATTCCATTTACCATTATACCTGTACTCATTAAAATTATCAGGATTGAGCTCGTAAACATATAGATCCTCAGCATCTGTTCTAAAAACAGTAAGTCCCCACGCACCAAATTCGTTATGACCTATAGAAATCCCAGGGATCTCAGGCTCTCCACCTCCTATCACGTTCCAACCTGGAGCTACTAAATGAGATATGTATCTTAAAGAAGGTCCCACTATTGTCCTATGTGGATCATTCGCTAATATCGGATATCCAGTGTTTGACTTGCTTCCAGATATTGCCCAGTTATTACTGCCTATAGAAAACTCATCCATTTCATGGAATGAATTATTAAAAGATATTTCTTTATTTAATTCTTTTCTATACTTCTCTACAATGTGTTCCTTTTTAAATTTGACAGGTCTTCTATAGGCATTATATAAGGCTAAGATGTCTTTATCCAAGTCATTTTTTCTTATTTTTTTATGCAGTTTTAAAGAGGGATCTTTAGGATGAAACCACATCAAGTCTTTTACTTTTTTTTCTCCTATCCTTGAAACAGCCCTTCCTATGTTAAGTTCCTGACTAATATTTCCCAAAAGTCCTTGATGTCTAGATATGACAACTTCTGGAGTCCATAACTCTGGCTTAATATCTAATAAGATAAATTCTATAGGTAATTTATTAGGATCTTTATTAGCCTCGTCAATGTATGCATTTACTCCCTTAACATAAGAAGTAATTATTTTGTATCCATCATCATGATAATGATTTAACTCATCCTCAATATTCCCTCTAAATTTAAATAGTCTAGTTCCTATATCTCTTTGTAATTCATCAACACCTAATATTTCTGAAACTGTTCCTGTAGCTTGTCTTCTCCATACTTCAAACTGAAACAACCTGTCTTTCGCAGCTAGATATCCTTGTACAAAAAACAAGTCTTCTTGATTATTAGCATAAATATGATTTATACCATTATTATCTCTGATTACCTCTACTTCATCAATTAAATTATTTAATTGATTTTTTGTGGAACAGCTAATAATAAAGCAAAAAAAAGGTAACGTTAAAAATATATATAGTAGTTTTTTCATACATACAATTTACAATAATTAGATGAAGGCAATTATCTCTTAATAGCATTATCTATCTCTTTATTTAAATCCTTTTTCGTTAGTCTAGAAAATTTTATTGAGGCCAATAATCCTAAAACAGAAAATAGAACTAAAATTGTGAATACGTACTGATGGCCAAGTAATCCAGGATATTTGTCTAAAAGATAGCCAATGATTGGGGTTGCAAAAATATCAGGAGTATACCCAACAACAGAAATCAAACCAACAGCTGTGCCTGTTAATATAAGAGGGATACGGCCTTCTTGCATAATAGAGAAATATAAAGCACGAATAGCATATGTTCCAGTAGCAACAATGATTAATGAAAAGTAAAAAACAAGATTCATATTTAATTGAACCATTCCAAATGCAAATATTAATGACCCTATTAACATTGTAATAAAGCCAATAATAATCAAATAAATGTAACTTGTTTTATCTGCTATTAAGGCAATTATTACACAAACTAATGGTCTAAGGTATAATTGTAATGACCCAATATTTGCAGTCTGTATATGATCGAATAGCATAACTTCAGAAGCATATAAAGAGTAAATATCTGTAACCTTATATCCCATATATGCGGAAATTATAATAATCATTATAAGCCATACCGATTGAATTTTTAAAACCGTTTTAATATTAGAATATGAATTTAACGAGTTTGTTTTTTTAAGTTCGTCTTTCTGATCCTTTTCCATAAAAAAGAGCACTAAAAATCCTGTCAAAAACACCATAAATGATGAAAATAAAATGACATACCTAAATGCTTCTTTACGCTCAATTAAATTTGCGGATTCAATATCGTGTGTCAAAAAGGCTGAAAAAATTAGTACTCCTAAACTCCCCATTGAGGCAGCAACTAACCCTCTTCCTCCGTCTAAAAATGCAAAAGCTTTCCCTTGATTTTTGGATCCTCCCCATACACGGGTAGCTTTTATCATAGCTCCCCAAAATAAAAACACAGTTGTAAAGCCCCAATAACCATATAAAATTTTTAAAATAAAGTAGGATGGATACCCTGCTAAAACTACCCCGCCTAAAGCTGTAAAGAAAAGGGAAACTGCTATTAATTTCTTAGGTTGAAACCTGTCTGAAATTACACCCCCATATACATAAGATAGCAATGCCATTGTTCCATATACGGAAAACAAGCTTCCTAGCTGAAGATTATTTAAATTGAACACTTCCAAGAATGTAGGTCTAAACACTCTAGGCAAAACATATGGTAATAAAAAAATTAATTCTCCAGAAAGTATTAATAGAGTTATACTTAAAAAAGAACCCTTTTTAAGTAGAGGATCTTTCAATTTAATTTTTATTGCTTTTTTACAATTTACAATAATTTTAAAAGAAGAAGATATGCCTATGGTTTAACAGATGAGCTAAAATTTTTTAAAGTTTCTTTTTTATATTAGCTTCTATTTTATCTTCCTCTGCTTTTTTATTTTTTTTTATTCTTTCATCTAATTCTTCAACACTTATTCCTAGTTTCTCTGCTAATTTTTCTTTAGTATTCATCTAGTTGTTATTTAGTTGTTGCATGAAACAATATACATAATAATTTTATTTATCTACATCTGAAGTCTTGCCTATGGTTTAGATGCTTACATTATTCCAAGTTGCTGATAAAAGCTTAGAAAATCCATAAAATCTTGTTCTACAGCAATTTTTCCATCTTTCATTTTAACAAGTGTAACTCCTGAAATGTTAACTTTATTTCCAGTTGCTGGTACTCCAAAAAAATCTCCATCGTGCGTTCCTTTAAAATTCCAATGTTTAACCATTTTATCACCTTGACCAAAAACATCAACCATTGTGAATTCTGCATCAGAAAACCCAATTAAATAGTTATTATAATATGCCTTAAAATTTTCAATTCCTGCAATATTTTCAGGGTCTACAACTGCAGTAACGTTAGTGTCGAATGAAGCCTCATTAATCAAATCAATTTGCCTATCGTTAATTACTTTATCCCACACAGATTTATACATTTCTATATTTTCAGATAATTGCATTTCTGCTTTTTCTAATTCTAAATGTTTTTCAGACGGATTATTACAACTTACTATTATCAAAGAAATAAGTAAAAAAGCAAATCCAATTAAAAAGTTGTTATTTTTCATATTAATTATTTTAGTAAAATTATCATACCTACAATTTACAATAATTTTAAAAGAAGAAGATATGCCTATGGTTTAGATATTTTTTGGTTTTCCTTCAAAAATTCTTAATCTAATAAAACATAACACTCTTAAGAGTTCTTATCATTTTAGATTTAAAATATTCTTGTTTTATTTAAATAATTTAATCCAGTCAGCTTCTCCAGCAATGTAGGCGAATGAATATGGATTTCCTGTACCAAGTAAATTTTGATAATATTGTTTTGCTTTTACAGTATCATTTTTTTCATATACATACCAGTTGGCCAAGCTATATAAAGCGACTTCATCGATTACGATTTCAGATTCTTTAAGTAATCCTTTGTAAAATAAACACGATTGATGATAACTCATGTTTTCAATTATGTCCATGTTTTGGTGAACTTCATTAATAACAGTATTGGATTCTTCAATTTTATTTAGTCTTCTGTTGATCATATATAACCAATGACCACCTGAAACAATATTATCATCGTATTTATGAGTAACACTTCTATTGTTGAATGCTTTGAGTGCATTATTCATATCGTTTTTAAGATAATATGCTAAACCAAGATGATACCATATATTACCGTGGAGTGTACTTAGAGGAATATTTTTTGCATTTGGTAAACCATCAGGTTCTATTTGATCTATTTTCCCATTAATCAATTGTACTGCTTTTTCAAAATCGCTTATTGCATTATCATATTGACGGGTAGAAATGTATCTATGACCACGGTGACGATAAAAACGAGCATCATTAGGATGGTTTTTTATTCCTAAGGTAAAGAGCTTAATTGCTTCTTTGTAGTACCCCATATAGGCTGTTCTAC
The DNA here is from genome assembly GCA_018657955.1 of Flavobacteriaceae bacterium. GTDB lineage: Bacteria > Bacteroidota > Bacteroidia > Flavobacteriales > Flavobacteriaceae. The sequence continues at coordinate 68,685 of JABHWD010000018.1, forward strand.
GTCCATACCAAATTAGAGCTTCAGCATCATTTTGATTATCAAAATAGGTGATTTGTGCTGATTTAAATTGATCAAACGATTTTCCTTTCTTTATTTCAGGACTGCTTAGTGTATCTCCTAATAGTGTTATTGTTTCTATGGTTTGAGTAGGATTAATATGATTTTTTGAATTTTGATAAGAATCACAAGAAAATAAAGCAAAAACAAGAAATAAATAAAACAGTTTTTTCATACCTACAATTTACATTATCGGCGCGAGTTTAATTTCAATTCTTTCGCCAACATTGGTTTCAATGTGTATGGAAAAAATATCTCCTTCAGAGCGCTGATAACTGAGACTGCGATGAGCGCCATCACTAACTCCTTTGAAGGCTAAATATCTATCTCCCACTTCAGTTAATTCAAATTTATGAATTCGAGAATAAGTTGCACTTATATTTTCTGGTTCTAGCGAGTTGTTAAAGATTTGTAGATTTAATTCTAGACTGCCATTAATTTCCCTTATATGAATGATTTCAACAAATCTTGTGTCTGATTCTTTTGTAGAGCGAACTAAAGCAGTAATAGTCCCAGAGCGAGGAGGCAACCATGTTTGTTCTAAGATTCCTCCATCATGCGAACCCTCTCTTTGACCGATTAACCACTCCAGTTGATATACTGATGTCGTAGAACTTTCCTCTCCACTAACGACTGCAGGAAACTCAAGTAAAGTACTGTTTTCTTCAATTCTTGATGTAGAGTAGCCACAAGCAAAAACAAGTGGAATAAATAGTAATAGTAGAAGGAGTTTTTTCATAATTCTAATATACTTGAAGACAATTTATTAATTATTTTTTCGAGGTAATCTATTATCAAGCATTGCGGTATGATATACAAATGAAGCAACAATTACAGCATTCTTTTTTATATCTTCAATTGGGATAGTATCATAATAATCAAGATTAGTATGCCCACCTGTACCTCCCACTCTATCTTGCAAAAATTGGAAAGCTGGTAAACCTACCCTATCAAATGGAATATGATCAGTACTGCCAACACTTTGTGATCCGATAGTAGTCATTCCAAGATCTTTAAAGGGTGCCATCCAAGCTGTAAATGCTTGTCGGACATGTTCATTATCTTGCAAATAAATTCCACGGTACTGACCCGGTCCATAATCCTGATTAAAATAAGCAGAAAATTTATCATAATCTCTTTTTTTACCAATGGCAGGATCATTTGGATTACCAAAATGTTTATTTACGTATTCCCTAGAACCGTGGATTCCCTGTTCTTCACCTGACCAAAGAGCGATACGAATAGTTCTTCTGGGTTTGATATCAATTGCTTTTAATATACGCATAGCTTCTAACATTACAGCTACACCTGAAGTATTATCACTCGCGTTTGGACTAGCATGCCACGTATCAAAATGAGCACCTAACATAACTACTTCATCTTTAAGATCTGTTCCTGGGATTTCACCTATAGTATTTCGGGCTTTTCTTCTATTTTTGCCAATTTTATTTCTTATTTCTAACTCTATTTTTATTGGAATGTCTCTTTTTGCAATACGAACCATCCTGTTGTAGTGTTCAGGTGTAACAGCAACAATTGGCAAATGATCTAGTGTTTCTTCACGTCCCCATTTGTCTTGCTTAGCACCTGGGCGAGCGAACCCTCTAACCGCTGCAATCCATCCACTACGCGATTCTAATATTGCTATTACTCCTTCATCTTTAAAAAAAGAATTTCTTTCAATTGCTGAAACTAAATCAGGATTAGATGGAGGGCGAGGTCCTATTGATTCCTTTGGAAATGGTTTTTGTGAAATCTCAAACAATTCACTATCAGTATATCTAGGAGTACCCTTACTATACCTATCTAAATTAATTTTTGGTGGTGGCGTAGCTAAAACAGCTTTCCCTCTAAGTTTACCTCTATACTTTTTTAAATCAGATTTAGTTATTATTTCCACAAGGCTAACAGATAATTTTTTTCTACCATCTATCCCTGGAGTATGTGATATTGGATAACCAACCATTACTTGTCTATCTGGTTCTAAGAGATGAAGAGAAAAATATTCATTATCCCAACTAACTCCATAATCCATGAACGGTTCAAGTTTAGTATTTTTTAACCCAATGCGCTTCATCTCTTTAACTAACCAATCTTGAGCACGCCTCATATCTTCTGAATTAGTTAGACGGGCTCCTAGCACATCTGTCATATAAGATAAAGTATTGGCAATTTCAGAACGCTGAAAACCTTCTTCACGAATTTTTGCGACAGTTTCCAAATCTACTTCATATGTAAGTTGCCCAAAAGAAACAAGTGGAATAAATAGTAATAGTAGTATTAGTTTTTTCATAATCTAAATATAAGAATTGTTGGATTAAAAGAAGAAGATATGCCTATGGTTTAATGTTTGTAAAACCCTAAACAACTTACTATCTTGTAGATACATTACAATTAACACTATTGTTTAGTTAATTTTTCCATTACCTCAACAGGAATAATCTGAGTTAACATCGCTAAAGTTTGAGCATCTGTCTTATATTCAATGTATTTCCAATTATCTAAATTTGATTTAGTAGATGCAATCATTGATTGTTTTAAGCCTTTGATAATAAAAGTATTAGTTTTTGAATCAAGTTCAAATGAATCTGATATTTCAGAAAATTGATTCTCAAAACCAAATTTTAAATTTTCAATATTAGAAATATATTCTTCACTAAGTATTTGGATCTCCATTGTACTGGAATAATAAATCATAAAATATTTATATCCCTCATAATCAAACCTGTCAGAAATATTTGTAATAATTGGTGCTCCAAAATCAAATTTCATACCTGAAACTTTCTCATCGAAAGTCATTTCAAAAACCTGAGCTAACTGCTCTCTTGAAGCAAGATTAAACATTCCAGGATTCATTAAATCAAAAAGTTTGTTGTAATCCCTATCTACTGTGAATTGAAAAAATTTATTCAGATCATTACTAAATGTTGATCTTAATTCAGAATTTGATTGACTAAATAGATTAAAAGAAATAAGTAAAGCGAGTGTGAATAATATATTTTTCATAACAATACGTTTTAAGATAGCCTATAAGTTACAAAACTTTATTTATCTACATCTGAAGTCTTGTCTATGATTTCTATTTGAAACTCTGTTGGAAATTCTTCTTTGATTTCTTCTGTATGTTTTAATCTTGGAACTACATATTGTAATCCTATTTGAATAAGTTTTAACCTTTCATTTTGAGTCATTGAATCTATATCAATAGTAGCCATAGCATCCATTATTACTTGACTTAATCTCTCTTTAATTTCTGAAGTCAGTTTATTGGGACTTCCTTTAGGTCTTGGCATATTTTATAGTATTATATTTCCATAAACAACTGCCCGCAGGGCATTTTAATATATAACGTATTTATTGAACACAATTATCCCGTATTGAAGATTTTATGATTTAAATTTTATATGGATATTTATTTAGATATGCGCCTTTGGGGCGCTATAAATTATAAAATTAACAAGAGAGGTTTAATAGATATAAATCTTATATAAGTAAAGTTATAAAATCTATTTTCAAGAGTCAAGGATTAGTTTTTAACAAAACGGATTAGTTATATACAAAAGTGTTTTAATTAAGATTAGTACTAAATGAGTTGCCATATAGTTGCCACTTTTTTTATAACTTTGTGTAAGTTCTTTGTTAAACGTCTATTAATAAAAAACCTCCGATTTCTCGAAGGTTTAGAATGTGTAGTGTAGTGGCTCTGCTTGCTCCTCCTCAAAGACTCGAACTTTGGACCCTCTGATTAACAGTCAGATGCTCTAACCAACTGAGCTAAGGAGGAATTTATTTTTTAATGCGGACAAATATATATATTATTTTTATGAAAAATTATATTTTTTATCTAAATAATTCATCTTCAATATACTAAAATAAAAAAGGAAAAAGAGCTTTTCTGTTCTTTGGATAATTGGAAAAATACTGTTTATACCATTGATGGTGATTCAATGCGCGTGGAATTAAGTTATAAGCAGTCCATAATGCAAAGCTTAATGCAGAAAGATTCCAAAGAATAATAGCAAAGCCAAACCATTCAATAATCTCTCCAAAATGATTTGAACATGAAATATAATTAAAAAGTCCTCCTTCAGGAATTTGATAGTCTTTGCTTTTTGATCTAAGAGAAATAAGCTTATGATCAGAGGTTCTATTTATATAAGCTCCTAAAATAAACAGAGTAATTCCAATAATAAAATGAGCGGTTAAAGAAAAAGTATTTTCTAAAATAAATCCTAGTTCATAACCCACAAAACCTCCGTTAATAAGGTTAAATATAAAACCATTACAAACTATTAAAATAGGGATTTTTTTGCCTTTTGTATTTAATTTAAATGGGAATATTAGTGATCTATAGAAATAATGAAACCCCCATAATAACAAAATGAAAAGAATATAAAAATTCTTTTCTACTGGCCCAATTATAATAAGAAGTGGCATTACAATTAAAGCAGGTAATTCCATCCAAAACCACCCCCAACTATTATCTATAGACCCTCCCCACTTATTATTTTGATGTCTTCCATAAGGAACTTTTACTTTAGAGAAAAGCAAATATAAGAACGTCAATGCTCCAAATAAAATCCAAAAAGCAAGAAAATTGTAATACAATCCCATTTAAAAAGAAATTATATTAAATAATTTATAGATATCATTTCCATTAGCATAAATAACCAATGTTAATAATAATATTAGCCCAAACACAGAAACATATTCCACAAATTTATCAGAAGGCTTTCTGCCTGAGACCATTTCATAGATTAAGAATGTAGCATGCCCGCCATCTAAAAGAGGAATTGGCAATAAATTTAATACACCAAGCATTATAGAAATGATTGCTGTGATTCTCCAAAATATCTGCCAATCCCATGTTCCTGGGAATATGTTTCCTATTGCAATAAATCCACCTAGACCTTTGTATGCTCCAGTATTTGGATTAAAGATTGCCTTTACTTGATCTAAATAAAAATCCATAGAAGAAATAAAGGTGTTGGATCCTACTGCTAAGCTCTGTGAAAATGAATAAGAATTTTTTGATAATTCCATATATCCAAGATCAACTAAATCTTTCGTTGTATAGCCAAAAGCAACTCCTAATTTTCCATTGCTATCAACATTTAATGTTTTACTAAGAGTAGCGTTTTCTCTTAAAAGCTCAACCTCAATTGTTTTATTTTTATTCTCTTCTAATATTGAAATTGACTGGTCAAAATATTTAATTTCCTTGTCATTAATAGAGGTGATTATATCTCCTTGCTGCAAGTCATAATTCTTGTTTAATGAGGTGCCTGAAACTGACTGAATAATAAAAGGAGCTCTTAATTCAAATCCAGTCCCATCTCCACTAGATGACATTTTTCCAAGAAAATCAACTGGTAAATTAATATCAATAATTTCTCCATTTCTGTCAACCTTATAAGTTTTTGCGCCAATAACAGATATTCTTAACTCAGTGTAAGTTTCAATTTCTTTTCCATCAACAGAAATTATTTTATCGCCTGTTAGAAATCCAGATTCAATAAATATAGGATTCGTTATTAGCACTCCTCCATCAATAGAGTTTAATGGGATTGTAGTGTCTCCATAATTAAAAGCAAGGGAGACATAGATTATAAATGCTAATATAAAATTCACCACGACACCCCCAAGCATTATTATCAATCGTTGCCATCCTGGTTTTGATCTAAACTCCCAAGGTTGTGGCTCTTTAGCCATTTGCTCCTTATCCATGCTTTCATCTATCATGCCTGCAATTTTAATATATCCACCAAGAGGTAGCCAGCCAATGCCATAAACAGTTTCCCCTATTTTTTTCTTAAAAAGTGAAAATTTAATGTCAAAAAACAAATAGAACTTTTCAACTCGTGTTTTAAATAATTTAGCTGGGATATAATGTCCAAATTCATGCAAGACAATTATTAGTGATAAGCTTAAAATAAATTGCGATAGCTTGATAAGAATTTCCATATTAACAAAGAAAAATTATTTGAGGACAAATGTAAACGAATAATAGTAAATTAAAAAAAAATAAGATCTGTTATTATTTTATCAAAAGATGCTTAAAAATAAGCCCCTTGTCAGAAAAAAATTTTATGAAGTATTGGCCAGGGCTAAAGCCCCTTACGTCTATATATTTACTATACTTCCTGCTAGCTACATTTTGACCTGAAACATTGTAAATAATTAAAGAATCTATGGTTAGATTTCTTGGTTTAATAATTTTAAACTTATTATTGGTTGGTGTTGGAGAAATTGAAACTTCATTTTGAATATCATTGGAAGTTAAAGACAAAACAATTTCATTGTTTTTTGAAATTATATCATAATATGGATCAAATTCTATATCAGATATATCAAATAAAACTGTTTGAAAAAACTCTTGCCCATTGTAAGTGTTATCTAATGTAATCGTTGTGTTTTCGCCATTAGTTCCGTTTAATTTCAGAGTGACTTTAGATTCAAAAAAATCAACAGTCCAATGACTTTGTACTTGGTTGATTACAAATCTAGCTAAATTCTCACTTGGCTGGCTCCATTCAATAGTATAAGTAGGATATCCCTCACCATATAGCCAGTCATTAAAAAATTCTGTTAAATCTACCTGTGCTGTTTCTTCAACAGATGCTATGAAATCGTCTGATTTAGCATAACCATAAGAAAGATCTGGGTCTGCTAGATAATTTTGAAGACTCTCAAAAAATATAGCATCATTTAGCTCTTTACGTAGCATGTGCGCCACCATTGCTCCCTTACTATAAGATAATCTGCCATTAAATATCCTAGAAGAAGTTGTGTCATTATCAATAATATATACTGAACCTCCTGGCTGACTAGTGATAGAATTAATTCTATTCTGTTTCCAGGAAGTAAAACTCTCAAATCCATCAAGATTTTCTATTACCAATCCTGATAAGTAAGTTGCAAATCCTTCATTTAGCCAAATGTCTTTCCAGCTACCACAAGTCACTTTATTTCCAAACCATTGATGAGCTAATTCATGAGCTATGAGTCCCCTGCTAAATCCGCCCATAAAAGAAACTGTTGTATGTTCCATTCCTCCTCCCCATCCAAATTGTGCGTGTCCATATTTTTCATTTGAAAAAGGATATTCTTCAAAAAGATCAGAAAATAAATTCATAATATCAACAGTTATTGGAGTACTTTGGTTAGCATTATCATGATTTTCAGGATATACATAGTTAACAATCTCAAATGGAGAACCATTATTATCTACTACATGGCTATATGTTAAATAGTTAGTTACTGCAATTGCTATAAGATAAGCTGGAATAGGGTATTGATGTTTAAAATGTGTGGTTTTGTCTTGTCCACTAGTAATTTGACTAATTTCTAATCCATTTGAAACAGCAATATTTTCTTCGTTATTAGAATTAAATTTCGGGGTTGTAATAAAAACATCTATTAAATCTATTTTATCATTAAGATCTTGCTTACAAGGCCACCATCCCTTAGCTCCATAAGGTTCTGATAATGTCCAAATAATTGGAGAACCATTATGATCTGATTGTTCATAGGACCCAAAACCAGAGCTTACTGGATTTCCTGAATAAATCACTTTTAAAGAGTCCATAACACCCGCATTTTGTAATGCTGGTAAATCAATTATTAATTCATCATCGGTGGTGTGTACAAAATTTAATAAAGCTCCTGAATACAGGTGGTATACCCCAGAAACATTCATATTCTCTGTCAGATCAAAAACAACTTGATTAAGATCTTCCTTAGCAACATAATGTGAAGTAATTTGTCCTTCCAAATAAGCGCTTGAAGGATCTAAATTAAATTCTAATTTATGGTATTTTAAATCATAATTAGCAGTATTCAAATTAGTCTTAAAATCAATCTTTTTAGATGCGATATTTGATTCAAATGCAACTATGTTATCTAGTTCCTCGTCGTAATTTTGAGCTATTAAAACAATCGGAAGCAAAAAAAAGAATAAAGAGGTTAACCTCATGCTATTTAGAAAAATTTGAAAGTAAAATTAGTGATTAAATAGTGAATCTGTTGTATTTTTGGATTTAAATAAAGTTAGATTTAATGAAGCTTTTTAGAAACCGAGATATTTTACCAGCCTCTATTTTTGCAGTTTTTTCAATCATTGCAATTAGTATATTTTATTCTATACTAAAACCTAAGGAGATACTTCCTATATACCAGCCCGCACAGGTAAATGCAAAACTGGTAGATACTTCAATTGCCTATAAAATTAAATATCATACTATTTCCGACTTTAGTCTAATTAATCAAAATGGAGATACAATTACAGAAGCATTCTATGATGATAAAATTTATGTTGCTGACTTTTTCTTTACAACCTGTCAATCAATTTGTCCAATTATGACAAAGAATATGAAAGAAGTACAAGATAAATTAATAAATGATAAAGAAATCCTTCTATTATCTCATAGTGTTACTCCTGAAATAGACTCTGTTGAGCAATTAAAAAGATATGCCATTTCGAACCAAATTAATGATGATAAGTGGAATTTAGTTACAGGGGATAAAAAGCAAATTTATAATCTTGCTCGAAAATCTTATCTCGCTGTTGAAGATGATCCATTAGGAAATTATGATATGATTCATACAGAAAACTTTATGCTAATTGACAAAAAAAAACAGATTAGAGGTTTTTATGATGGCACCCTAGAATCAGAAATAATACGACTACTAGATGATATTGAAATATTAAAAAAACTAGATTAATAAGCTCTATTTTTCTTACTTTTAGCTACTTAAAATGATTCTAAATAAGATATATGCATTCTATTGCTGATTTAAAAAAAGGAGAGAAAGCCATCATTAAAGATGTTTCAGCTAATAATATTCCTATAAAGCTATTGGAAATGGGCTGTCTTCCTGGGAATGAAGTTGAAGTAATACAATTAGCTCCACTTTTAGGGCCAATGTACATTAACATTAATGGCAGTCATTTAGCAATAAGAAAAGAAACTGCAAAATTAATAATAATAGATAAGCTTATAAATAATGAGTAAGCAAATCAAGGTAGCGCTCATTGGCAATCCCAATACTGGCAAAACATCAATATTTAATTCCTTAACTGGACTAAATCAAAAAACAGCAAATTATCCAGGGGTTACTGTTGAAAAAAAGGAAGGCATATGTAAGCTTGATCGAGGTGTTAAAGCACATATATATGATCTGCCAGGGACATATAGTTTGAATGCTTCATCAATGGATGAAAATATTGTAGTAGAACTGCTTTTAAACAAGAATCATAAAGATTATCCTGACCTAGCGATTATAGTAAGTGATGTAGAAAATCTAAAAAGAAATTTAGTCCTATTTACTCAAGTAAAAGATCTAAAAATACCTACAATTTTAGCAATAAATATGTCTGACAGAATGAAATATAAGGGGATTGAATTAGATCTATCTTATCTTGAAAATCATCTTGATACAAAAATTATTCTAACAACTAACCGAACAAATCTCTGGACAGATACATTAAAAGATCTAATTAGTAATTATAATAAACTGCCGTCAAATAAATTTATGGATCCCCAACTAATTGATCCAGAATATTTTAAAAATCTACAACGAACTTTCCCAGAACAGGATTTATATAAATTATGGGTGGTTATATGTCAAGACGCAAACTTTACTAATGTAGATAAGAATTTTTTAGATGGTGCAGATTTTGAAATAAAATCAATATCTGAGCTTAAAAGGCTTCAGCAAAAAGAAACTATAAAACGATACCAACTCATAAACAATATTTTAAAATTAGGGCAAAAAGTTGATCAATCAAAAGCAATAGGATTTGGAGCTGCTATGGATAGAATACTGACCCATAAAATTTTTGGTTATGTTTTCTTTTGTTTAATTCTATTGGGAATGTTTCAGGCTATATATGAATGGGCTACAATTCCTATGAATTATATTGATTCAATGTTTGCATCAATAACTGGATGGGTTAAAATAAATTTTCCTAGTGGAGCGATGACAGATTTACTTGCTGATGGTATAATAACAGGAATTGGGGGCATTGTTATTTTTGTTCCTCAAATTGCATTCCTATTTATGTTTATTTCAGTTCTCGAAGAAAGCGGATATATGAGCAGAGTAGTGTTCTTAATGGACAGAATTATGCAAAAATTTGGTCTAAGCGGAAAAAGTGTAGTTCCATTAATTTCTGGAGTAGCATGTGCAATTCCTGCAATTATGGCAACTAGGAATATTGAAAGTTGGAAAGAGAGATTAATTACAATTCTAGTCATTCCTTTTATGACGTGCTCTGCCAGACTTCCTGTTTATTTAATTATAGTTGCATTAGTAATTCCAAATGAAACAATATTAGGGGTTAACTATCAAGCCGTAGCATTGATGTCATTATATATTATTGGGTTTTTAGCTGCTATATTTTCAGCATATATATTAAACATAATATTGAAAATGAAAAAAAGATCTGTTCTAGTAATGGAAATGCCTAATTATAAAATACCATTAATAAAAGATGTGCTTTATACCGTTATAGAAAAAACTAAATCATTTATAGTAGAGGCAGGAAAAATTATACTTGCAATCTCTATTATTCTTTGGTTTTTGGCTACTAATGGTGTTGGAGATAAATTTAAAAATCCTGAAAAATATGTTTCACAAAAAATCGAGCTACTTACTGAAAATGAACTTCAAACAGAAATGGCAGCAATAAAATTAGAAAACTCATTTATTGGTAATATTGGAAAAACTATTGAGCCTGTATTTAAGCCTTTAGGGTATGATTGGAAAATTGGAATTGGTTTGATTACATCATTTGCAGCAAGAGAAGTTTTTGTTGGCACACTAGCTGTAATATATAATATTGAAAATTATGATGATTCTAAAGGAAAGCAAAGAGAATTAAAAAATATTATGCGGCAAGAAACAGATAAAAATGGCAATAAGATTTTTACATTAGCTTCTGGCATATCATTATTGCTTTTCTATGCATTTGCCATGCAGTGTATGAGTACTTTAGCAATTGTAAAAAAAGAAACAAATTCATGGAAATGGCCAGCAATACAGTTCATTATAATGACATTAATTGCATATATTGTATCATTAATCGCTTTTCAATTAATTAGCTAAATGGAATTTAATATTCAAAATTTTTTGGTAATTCTATCAGTAGGCTTAGCTATCCTATACTTGGTAAAAAAATATAATCCTAAAAATGAAAATAAAAATTGTGGTGATAAAGATTGTGGATGCCACTAATACTATCCTAAAGCGACATCAAGACACATCATAACAATGAATCCAGCAACTAATCCCATAGTAGCTAAATCTGTGTTTCCTCCTCTTTGACTCTCAGGGATTACCTCTTCGACAACAATAAAAATCATTGCTCCTGCTGCAAAAGCCAATGCATATGGTAAAATTGGCAGTACACTCATTACAATAGCAGCTCCAATTACTGCAAATATTGGTTCAACAATTGCTGATAATTGCCCCCATTGCCATGATTTCAATTTACTTACTCCCATTCTTCTAAGCGGCATTGATACGGCAAATCCTTCAGGAAAATTCTGTATCCCTATGCCTATTGCTAAAGCTATAGCAGATCCTAGAGTAAATACTGCTGTTCCGTCCATTCCCAATAAGTCCGGTGATGCTAATGCGCCAAATGCAACTCCTACGGCCAAACCTTCCGGAACATTATGAATTGCTATTGCTAAAACAAGTAGTACCGTTTTTTTAAGATCTGTCTTAGGCCCTTCTGCTTCATTATCTTTTCCGAATATATGTAAATGAGGAATTATTTTATCTAATATATACAGGAACAATGCTCCAGCAAAAAATCCTACTGCTGGAGGTAGCCATATTGGCGTAGAGCTTAATCCTAACTCGTTTTGTAATTCGACATATTCTATTGCTGGAGATAATAGTGACCAAAAACTTGCTGCAATCATAACTCCCCCAGTAAAACCTAAAGCTGTATCTAATAATTTTCTATTAGACGCTTTAAAGAAAAAAACAAGGCCTGCTCCAAATGCTGTAAGGATCCATGTGAATATTCCCGCATAAAGAGCTTGTATTATAGGATTGGTTTCTGATTCAAAAAAATCAATTATATACTCCATCTTCTTATGTGTATTTTAAAATTATTGTGAAAATATAAAAAATTATAATCCCCTGTCTTTTTTTATTAATATATATGCTTCTTGAACTTTTTTAAATTTTTCTTCTGCTCCTTTTTGATGTTCATTTCCAAGATGAGCAACCTTGTCAGGATGGTATTTTTTTGCCATCTTTCTATAAGCCTTTTTTATTTCTTGATCAGATACTGTACTGCTAGTTTCTAATATTCTATATGCTGACTCTATGTCTTCATAAAACATAGCTTTTATACTCTCAAAATCAGAGAAATTAATTCCTAAATAAGTGGCAATTTTATTAATTATTATTACTTCACTCTCTAAAACAATTCCATCAGCTTTTGCTACACCAAAGAGAAAATGTAATAATTGAAGTCTTGAGGGATGATCCATCATTGATCTTATTTGAAAACACACTTTTCTTATTGGAATCTTAGATAAATTATTTAATTTTTTGAAAAGCTTAAAAGCATTATTAGCTCTTGTTTTTCCATACATTCTAATAAAGTGATTCCTAACATAATCTAATTCTCTTTTATCTTTAACACCATCAGCCTTTATAACAATAGCAGATAAAATAAGTAAACTAATTTCAAAATCTCCAGACTTAGTGCCAGAGTGAAATGAGGATGAGTTCTTTTTAGAAAGTGGATCAAACATGCTCCCCAACACCAACCCCAATATCCCTCCTATTGGTCCTAAAAAAGCCCAGCCTATTGAAGCGCCTATCCACTTTGACATACTCATATCTATAAATTTATTTAAAGATAGTATTATCTTAGTATAACTTGATTACATTATTAATATTGATTTGTATATTTGTTTAAATTTTAAATTATAATAAATGTACCCTGAAGATTTAGTAATGCCAATGAGAAAAGAGCTCACCGATGCTGGATTCAAAGAGCTCCTTAATAGCGAAGACGTTAAGGCAATTATTGCCAAAAATGAAACAACACTAATTATCGTTAATTCTGTTTGTGGTTGTGCTGCAGCAAATGCTAGGCCAGGAGCAATAGAGAGCCTTAATAATAGCAAATCTCCTGCTAATATTGCAACAGTATTTGCAGGTGTTGACAAAGAAGCTACAGATGCTGCGAGAGGATATATGATTCCTTTCCCTCCAAGCTCACCATGTATAGCATTGTTTAAAGATGGGGAATTAGCACATATGTTGGAGCGTCACCATATTGAGGGGAGACCTGCTGAATTAATTGCTGAAAACCTAAAAAATGCATATAACGAACATTGCTAGTTATATAACATTAATCTATCTAAAGTAGTTTTTTGTTTTAGCTCACTTAAGTTAATAACCATTAACTTTTTAATTTCATTTGGACGACCATAGTTCTTATACACAGTATACTTTAAATATGTAGGATTATCTTGATTCTCAATACTAAAGTTTTCAATATTAATAATCCATTCACCCTTTTCAGAATCATCGATTATAAATTCTTCTGTATTATAACCATATTGAATTTCATCTATCATATTAGCTTTGCTGTCAATAACAGTGTGAGACCAATCAAAATATTTATTGTTTGGATTAACAAACTGAATATTAAATTCAATATTTGGATCAGTCCAGTCAAATACAATTCTATAATCATAACCAAAATCCTTCCATATATATTCAGGGAATAAATAGCTCAAAGCTTTTATAGGGAATTTAGTAAAGTTTAGATCTTCTATATTTGAAAAATACATTTGTGCTGCTTCATTAGCAATAGTTTCCTCAAGGCCAAGCATATCAACCATTGATATTGATTTATTAAGCATTATTGAGTATAATTCTGCAGCCATAGAATAATTTCCTAGTTCTTTATAAATTAAAGCTAAATCTCTATAAGATTGTTCATCATTTGGTCTTATTTTCATAAGATATTGATACACAATTTTAGCATCTTCTAATTTTCCTATTTCCTCCATCTTAAATGCTAATGCTTTTAATGCTTTTGTGTTGTTTTTAGCTAATGCTGCCAAAGATGTAAGTATTGAATAGGAAAAATTCTTATCCCATTTAGAAAAATATTCATAACATTCGAAATAGTATGGAATTGAAAGTGTATTAACATACTTTTTCTGATCCTTAAATATCCTCTTAGCATCAATAAAAGTTTTGGAGGATTTTAATTCTTTAATATAATATGAATCAATTGAATCCTTGGCTATCTCTGGTAATTCTTCAGTATAATCGTTACCTTTTACCAAAGCAGAATTAATAATCTCTGCAGAACCTCTAGCAAGGACACTCATCTTTATTATAAACGCCCCGCCTCTTCCTTCACTTCCATATTTGTTTGTTGCTCCAATTGATCTTAAAAGTGTTATGCTTTCAATTTGTTGAGGATCTAGAAAATCAGGCGTTTCAGTATAAATCATTCCATCAACATCAAAGATTGCACTTGCTGAATTATTGATTGACAGACTTCCTCCCCTTATGTAGATTCTTGCTTTATTTCCTGTTGGAGACATATCTTGGTTAGATCCTACTTGAACTCCTGCAAATTTTCCTTTAATAGCATCAACAATTGAAATTGCAGCAGGAGATATATCCTTTGCCGTAATAGTTGATGCAGAGAATCCCATTGCATCTTTATTTTTTTTACCATATCCAGTGTCTACATCATTATCCGTTATTTTTGAAGAATTTAATATTACTTCATCTAATATTTCTGCACTCGTCTTAAGTAATACATATGTATCATCTAAGTTCTCAACAATAATTTGTTTTTCATCCATGCCTAGATAATTAACTATCAGAATATCATTAAGATTTGCTTTAATATTAAAATACCCTTCGAAATCAGATTTAGATTCAATCAGTGTCTTTTTAATTCTAATGGTCGCTCCCTGAATTGGACCAGAAACACTAAAAACCTTTCCATATATAATTTCTGTATCATCGTCTGTATAAAATTCACTATTCCATGTAAGATTAGAATGTGCTTGCTTTAAATAAAACTTATTAGTATTTCTTAAGAAATTGTAAAGTTGTTCTAAGGTGATTTCTAATGATTTATATCCATTTGATTTAATTATAAAAAGGTCTTGATCATTAATTAAATCCTCTTGATAGACTAATTTAAATTTCCCATTTTCATTAGTTAATGTCGCAATGTTTTTATTCTTAAAACTAATCTCGCTATATGGAATTGGCTCATTAGTTTGATAGTCTAATACATAGGCATCAATTGTGATTTGATATTGCGCAAAAATTGTTGAGGAAAATAAGAAAAATAAAAAAATAATTATTCTATTCACTAGATATTTTCTGTTTTATTAAAATGTAAATATGATAAATAGTTTTTAAAAAAAAGTTAAAAAAATTCTAATATTTAGTTAAAATTTGGCTTTCTTTTTTCTAAAAAAGCATTTGTTCCCTCAATAAAATCTTGTGTTTGAAAACAATTACTAAATTCTCTCATTTCAACTTCATATCCATTTACCCCGTCTTTATAATTAGAGTTAATTGCAATTATGCTAGCTTTAATTGCCAAAGGAGAATTTTTTAATATTTTCATGGCTATTTCATTTGAAGCTCTCATTAAATTATCCTGTGAAACAACGTGATTCACTAGACCTAAAGACAAAGCGTTATTTGCGTCTATCATCCTCCCTGTCATTATTAATTCCATTGCTTTACCTTTCCCAACTAATTGAGATAATCTCTGAGTTCCTCCATAGCCAGGGATAACTCCAAGTGATACCTCTGGCAATCCCATTTTTGCATTTTCACTAGCAATTCTTATATGACATGACATGGCTAATTCTAAGCCTCCTCCTAAAGCAAATCCATTAATTACAGCAATAACTGGTTTTGATAAATTTTCAATAAAATCGCATAATTTTTGATGCCCATTTAATGAAAGATCATAGCCTTGATCAATACTGAAATTAGCAAATTCACTTATATCTGCTCCTGCAACAAATGCTTTCTCTCCAGCTCCTGTAATAATAATAATTCTTATGTTGTTGTCATTATCAGCAATTGATATTGCCTCATGTAATTCAGCAATTGTTTCTATATTTAGTGAGTTTAGTTTTTTTGGCCTGTTAATTACAATCTTTGCAATTCGATCAGAGGCTTCTAAAAAAATATTATTGTAAGACATATTATTTTAATTTTTTAGGGAAAACTACATTAAAGGTAGTCCCTTGATTTTCTTTTGTTTTAAATGTAATGGATCCATTATAAGCTTTCATAATACTTTGTATCATTGATAGGCCTAACCCCATCCCGCTAGATTTTGTAGTAAAGCTAGGTTCAAATATTTTAGTTTTGTTTTCTTCTAAAATACCATTTCCATTATCCTGTATATTTATTACAACATTTTTTTTGTTAGAATGAACTTTTACAAAAATCATTGGATCCCTATCTTCAGGAATAGCCTGGATTGCATTATTTAATAAATTAGTTACAACTCTTATTAGTTGAGTTCTGTCAAACAAAGTTAAAATTTCATCATTCTCAGTAGTATATTCTACATAATCTTTGTCAAAAATATCTAAAGCTATTTGAACAACTTCTACAACGTTAAGTAGCTCTCTCTTTTGTTCTGGCATATTTGCAAAATTTGAAAAAGCTGTAGCTATTGAACTCATGGTATCAATTTGCTCAATTAAAGACTTACTAAAGTCTCTTATTTTGTTTTTATTCTTGTCATCCTCTGAATTAAAGTTTTTTTCAAATGACTGGATGGTAAGTCTCATTGGAGTTAATGGGTTTTTTATTTCATGTGCCACCTGTTTTGCCATTTCTCTCCATGCTGTTTCCCTTTCAATCTTTGCTAATTTTATCGCACTATCTTCTAAATCATCAATCATTGTATTGTAGGATTCTATCAATATTGAAACCTCCTTGGGTGTTTTTTCAATATCTATTTTTGCATTTTCCTCATTAAGTTTAGTTGTTTTAATTCTTTGACTTATTCTAGTTAGAGATTTAGTAATATAATTAGAAAGAAAATATGCAAAAATAAAAGCAATTAGCAACATGTTTATATAGACTATTCCTAAATTCATTAAAAATGATTTTAATTCTTTTCTGTTTAAAGATTCGTCTATATAATACGGCATGTGAATTATGCCTATTGGGACTTCCTTATTATAAATTAAATTATAAGACGACTTGCTGTATTTAGATTCTCTGCTGTCTTCAACATATCTTGTTTCGTTTTCTTCTTGAAAAAATGTTAGTATTTTAGGAGATAAAATATTTTCAAAACTATTTCTACTGCCAGCAATTGAGCTCTTTAATAATCCCCCTTGCAAACTATATAACTCAAATGGAATTTCGTGTATATTTGTAATCTCATTAATTTTATTTTGAGGAATAGAGTCTAAACTCTCCATCTTCCTTTCAGATAAAAAATAATTTAGATTTAAAATTAAATGATTCTCTTTTCTTTCTAATCTTTGTTCGTGATACTCCTTCGATTGTTTATCAAACTGTATTATTGTAATTGCTGCAATTAGAATTGATGCAACAATTACTAGCAATATCATATAATAAAATATTCTAGAGCTTAAAGAAGTTTTGTTATTATTATTGATTATTTTCAAATTAATATCATATTAATCTATGCAAAGTAGTTTAACTAAATTTTATATTAAAAATACTAATAATTTATTTTTATTATGCGTATTTACAAATTAAACACTATGCCTGCCTAATGTTTAATTTGTATATTTAGTTCCATAATTAAAGACAAAAACAATGATTCAAAAAATATTAACGGCGATGACAATAATTATTGCTGGACTAATAGCTCTTATATATGCTTTTGATGTAGATTATTTATTGAAGGGGGTAAGAGTTGTTTACCTTACTGGAAATAACACAGCTTATTTGTCTGACTACAAATATTTTGACAATAGAATAATTGAACCATCTCCTGTCGCTGAACCGTGGGCAAAACACAATAAATATAATACTATAGAAGAAACAGAAGAACTCGCTGCAATTAACAAAGACAGGGAAACAAAAGCTTTTTTAGTGATTAAAAATGATAGTGTTCTTTTTGAAAAATATTTTGATGGTTATAGTGAAAGTTCTAAATCTAATTCTTTTTCAATGGCTAAAAGTATTACTGTCACATTGCTAGGCAAGGCAATCATGGATGGCAAAATCAAAAGTCTTGATCAGCCTGTTGGAGACTTTTTTGATGAATATAAAACTGGCTTTGGAGCAGAGTTAACTGTGGGTAATCTAGCATCGATGTCTTCAGGAATGAAATGGAATGAAAAATATTATAGTGTTATTAACATTACATCTGAAAGCTATTTTTCAGATGATTTAAGGTCTGTAATTTTAAATCAAAAAATTATTGAAAAGCCTGGACAAAAATTTAGATATTCTAGTGGAGATACTCAGCTTCTTGGAATGATTATTGAAAAAGCAACCAATACCAATCTTTCTGACTATTTAAGAAATAATTTTACGAATCCTATGGGATTTGAAAATGAAGCGCTCTGGCAATTAGATAGTGAAGAAAGTGGTATGGAAAAAGCTTATTGTTGTTTTGCTAGCAATGCTAAAGACTTTGCAAGGTTTGGAAAATTATATAAAAATAATGGTAAATGGAATAATGAAATATTATTAGATTCCACTTTTATAAACAAGGCAACAAGCTCAGTTTTTGATGCCAGCCCATATTATGGGTATGGTTGGTGGCTCTATACATTTGAAGGCAAAAAAGTATATACTATGAATGGCCATAGAGGGCAATTTGTTATTGTATTTCCTGAAGAAGATATAATTATTGTTAGGCTTGGTGATATAAATATTCAAGGGGATTATGAATCAGGAGATCTATATAAATATATTTCGGAGGGATATAATTTGGCAACCTCAATAGACTAATTTTTGAAAAAAGATATTTTACTTAAAATAGATAAGCTTGGTATTGGGCTTATTAACAAAGAATCAGATAATACATTATTAAATAGCATTTCCTTTGATATACCTAAAAATAAAATTGTTGGGTTAGTTGGTGAATCAGGCAGTGGGAAATCCCTTACTGCCCTTTCAATATTGCGTTTATTAAATTCTAAAATATATAATACTTCTGGAAAAATTATCTTTAATAATAAGAATATTTTAGAATTAAATTTAAATGAAGTTCAGAGAATTAGGGGCAAAGAGATTGCTATGATATTTCAAGAACCAATGAGCGCTCTTAATCCTACTATGACTATAGGGAATCAACTAATTGAAATATGTAAAAGGCATTTAAATTTAAGCCATAGTGAGATTATAAAAAAAATTAACAATTTAATCAGTAAGGTAAGACTTGATGATATTAATAATCTTTTAAAAAAATTTCCTCATGAAATATCTGGAGGACAGAAGCAAAGAGTCATGATAATTATGGCCCTTTTGTGCAATCCTTCATTATTAATTGCAGATGAACCAACAACAGCTCTTGATGTTACTGTTCAAAAAGAAATCCTTCAGCTAATAAAAGATTTGCAAAAAAGTGAAAATTTAAGTGTTCTTTTTATTTCTCATGATCTGTCTGTCGTTAAAGAGATTGCTGATAAAATTATTATTATGAAAGCAGGAGAAATTGTTGAACAAGGAAGTAAAAAGACTTTGTTTGAAAATCCAAAAAATCCATATACTAAAGTACTGCTTTCAATTAAGCCTTCTAAAAACATCAGATTAAAAGAATTGCCTACAATTGAAAAAATTCTTAACAAGAATTTTAAAAATGAAATAATTAATACTAAGACAAGATCTAAAAAACGTAATAAAATATATTCAAAACCCCCGCTATTAAAAATTTCTAATATTAACAAAACCTATATTTCAAAATTAGGGTTATTTAGTAAACAGTATAGTTTCAAAGCATTAAAAAAAATAAATCTAGAACTTTATGAAGGAGAAACATTAGGGCTTGTAGGTGAATCTGGATGTGGAAAAACTACAATAGCAAAAACAATATTACAAATTGAAAAAACTGATTCAGGCACTATTATATATAAAGGCAAGGAAATAGCGCAATTATCTAAAAGAGAATTTAAACAGTTTAGGAAAGATATTCAGTTAATTTTTCAAGACCCATATTCATCTCTAAACCCTAAACTAAATGTTTGTGAAACAATTATAGAGCCTATAAAATATCATAGGATATTAACTAACAGGAAAGAGCTTGTTAAAAGGGCAATAGAATTATTAATTGATGTTGGTTTGTCCGAAGATTTTCTTTATAGATATCCCCATGAACTCTCAGGGGGACAAAGGCAAAGACTAGGAATTGCAAGGGCAATTAGTGTCAATCCAAAAATAATAATCTGTGACGAAGCTGTATCAGCATTAGATGTCTCTGTAAAAGCTCAAGTACTTAATCTATTAAATAAATTAAAAGATGATTACAATTTCACATACATATTTATATCTCATGATTTATCTATAGTCAAACATATGTGTGATAATATTATAATAATGAATAGGGGTAGAATAGAAGAATCTGGGGACCTCGATAAAATTTTTGTTAACCCAGAAAAAAAGTATACAAAAAAATTAATTGATGCTATTCTCTAGTTAAGCGTTTATTAAAAATAGACTATAAATAATATTTAATTTTGTTTTATAATAGTTCTAACCCTAACTGGGAATCTTAGGAAAATTGTGAAAATTTCAGTAAACTTGAGTTATGACAAAAATTTGGGAATCTAAAGATTTTAAAAATTCAAACCTATATCATTTTTTGTCTTATGTCAATCAAAAACATGGGCTAGCATTAAATGATTATGCTGCGCTTCACCAATGGTCTATAGATAAGTTAGAGGATTTTTGGATGACAATAGCATTATTTTTTGATATTGATTTTGTAGCCAAACCTGTAAAAATTTGTAACATTCAAATTCCATTCTATAAAACTCAATGGTTTGTCAATAGCACTTTAAGTTATAGTTCGCACCTCCTACGTCATGCTAAGCCAAATTCAATTGCAATAATCTACAGGAATGAATTAGGAGATGAAGTAAAAATTTCATGGAATTCACTCCTGCATAGAGCCTCTAATATCAAAAATAAGCTTATCCAGGCTAAAGTAAAAAAAGGTGATGTTATCGCTGGCTATTTACTAAATCATCCTGACACGATTGCCTCCTTTATTGCAACAAATTCCCTGGGAGCAATTTGGTCTTGTTGTTCTCCTGATTTTGGTATTGATAGTATTGTAGATCGATTTGGACAATTAAAACCCAAAGTACTTCTAGCTCATAATAAGTATACTTATGGTGGGAAACCCTTTGATCAATCAAAAAAAATAGTAGCATTAGAAAAGAGGTTGCCATCACTAAGAAAAACATTAGTATTCTCAAATAATTTTGAGGATTGGGATTTAGAGTCAAAATCATGGATTGATTTACAGCCTGTATCTGTTCCTTTTGAACATCCTATTTGGGTATTGTTTTCATCTGGAACAACAGGGGCTCCAAAAGCAATAACACATAGCACTGGAGGTATTCTTCTTGAACAATACAAGGCCCTGGCATTACATCAAAATTTATTTGTCGGTGAAAGATTTTTTTGGAATACTACATCGGGCTGGATGATGTGGAACTATGCCCTTGGATCTCTTCTGTGCGGAGCAGTACTTTGTCTATATGACGGGGCAGCTAACTTTCCTGATTTAGGAGCTCAATGGCGTTTTGCCAAGGAAGCAAAAATCAATCATTTCGGAAATGGTGCTCCATTATATATTCAAAGTATGAAAGAAAATATAAAGGAAGTAAATGAGTCTGATTTATTAGATTTAAAAACCCTAGGATCAACAGGATCACCGCTATCTACAGATGCTTTTATATGGTTACAAAAACAATTACCTAAGGTACAAATCATTTCATTAAGTGGAGGTACTGATGTGTGTTCTGCCTTTATTGGAGGAAGTTCAATGCTTCCTGTTTATGCTGGATATTTGCAATGTAAAATGCTTGGTGCTGCAATAGAGTCCTGGGATGTAAATGGGAATTCAATAGAAAACCTAACTGGAGAATTAATTATGACTAAGCCCATGCCTTCAATGCCTATTTACTTTTGGGGTGATAATAATTTTGAAAAATATCATGATTCATATTTTTCTAATAACTCAAATGTTTGGACGCATGGAGACTGGATTTCAATTGATTCTAAACGTGGAATATTGATGCAAGGTCGTTCCGATGCTACCTTAAATCGTAATGGGATTAGAATTGGTACTTCTGAAATTTACATGGCATTAGACAGATTAGATAATATTAAAGATGCTCTCATTATTGAGTTTCCAATAGAGGGAGAGGCTAATAGTCAGTTATTGCTTTTTGTAGTAGCTTCAAGGCCTTTAAATGATAAATCAAAAACCGAAATTAAACAACACCTAAGAAAACAATGTTCACCTCGTCATACTCCGGATTATATTATACCTGTAAAAGAAATTCCTTATACAATAAGTGGGAAAAAAATGGAAATTCCAGTTAAAAAAATATTTTTAGGATTGCCTTTAGAAAAAGTTGCTGCTTCTGGAGCTATGCGTAATCCTGAAAGCCTAAATGCTTTTGTGGAAATTAAAAATAAAATGAATTTTTAATAAAAGAAAATTCAGATTAAAAATCTATCTCAAGTATTTCTTGATCAGTATTTTTCCCTGACCCTAAACTGTCTATAACAAATTTATTACACTCCAATTCAATTGTTATATAATCGGGTTTTTGAAATGCCTCCTGAGACACGTTTAGAATAGAGTCCTGATAACAGCTTTTCATATATAAACCCCAAATAGGTAATGCCATTGTTGCTCCTTGTCCGTATGCTATTTCGGGAAAATGGATAGACCTGTCTTCAGCACCAACCCAAACTCCTGTAACTAAATTAGGAACCATTCCAATAAACCATCCATCGCTTTGGTTTTGGGTAGTTCCGGTCTTTCCTGCGATTGGGTTTTTAAATTCATATGGATATCCGGTTACCACATTTTTGTATGCTAAATTATGTTCATCAGAACCTACAGTTCTTAATCTAGTTCCAGATCCTGAACGAGTAACTCCCTCTAACAAATTCACTGTAACATATGCTACCTCCTCACTTAATACATCTCTTGTTTCAGGCTTGTGTTCATATAACAGTGTTCCATTCTTATCTTCTATTTTCTCTACGAAAACAGGCTTAGTATATACTCCTTTATTTGCAAAGGTAGAATATGCTGCTACCATCTCATATACGCTCAGGTCAGGAGTCCCCAGCGCTATAGAAGGAACTGACGGGATGCGTTGTTCTATACCCATATTCTTCGCTAATGTAACTACAGGCTTAGGGCCTATTCTATCCATTAATCTGGCAGTAATTGTATTAACAGAATTTGCTAAAGCATTTTTTAAAGTTCTTGTTCTGCCATATTTATCTCCAGAATTTTTTGGACACCACTGTTCTACATTTCCAAATTTGTTTTTGTCTATACAAAATTGGCTGTCTGGGAAAGTATCGCATGGCGAAAGATGGAGTTGATCAATTGCAGCAGCATATACAAAAGGCTTAAAAGTTGATCCCGTTTGCCTCTTTCCTTTTTTAGCCATGTCGTATTGGAAATGTTTATAATTCATCCCTCCAGCCCAGGCTTTTATAAAACCATTTGTTGGATCCATGGACATCATCCCGGGTCTCAAAAAAGACTTGTAATATTTCATTGAATCAATAGGCTTCATAATAGTATCAATATCTCCATTCCAAGAAAATACTGTCATCTTAGTTGGCTCAAAAAATGATTCTTCTATTTCTTCTGCTGACTTTTTCATATCATATCTCATTTTTCTCCATCGCTCAGATCTTCTCATAGAAATTCTCAATAGAGTATCTACAGCTCCTGTTGTCAGTTCTCTAAAAGGAGCTATTGAGTCCTCTACAGCTTCGTTTTGTTTAAAAAATTCCTGCTGTAATCTAGGCATATGCTGATCTATAGCTTTTTCTGCATATTCTTGCATACTATAATTAATAGTAGTATAAATTTTTAATCCATCAGTATTCAAATTATATTTTGAGCCATCAGGCTTTCTATTGTCTTTATTATTAATCCACTGCTTCATATATCCTCTTAAATATTCCCTAAAATATGTTGCCAATCCTTCTCTATGTGATTCTGGAGTATAGTTTAATGAAAGAGGTTCTCCTTTAATTGAATCTTTGGCTTTTTCATTTATATAACCATATTTAAACATTTGATTCAATACAACATTTCTTCTGTTTTTTACACCTACAGGATTTCTGTGTGGTCTAGGGTTGTATAATGAAGAATTCTTTAACATTCCTACCAATATTGCTGATTCATTAATATTTAAATCAATTGGTTCTTTCCCAAAATAAATTCTTGATGCACTCCTAATACCATCACCGTTATTTCCAAAATCATAGATGTTTAAATATTGTGCAATAATTTCATTTTTTGTATACTGCTTTTCTAATCTTATAGAAATAATATATTCTTTAATTTTCTGATTAATCCTTTCTAAAATATCTCTAGAACCGTCAGCACCAATAAATAATTGTTTGGCTAATTGTTGAGTAATCGTGCTTCCCCCTCCATCTTTTCCTAATTTAACAAACGCTCTTAAAGTTGATCTCCAATCAATACCTGAATGATCATAAAAACGGATATCTTCAACTGCAAGTAATGCATTTATAAGATGCTTAGGCAATTCATCAAATGTAACTGGAGTTCTATTGTCATTAAAATAATATTTCCCCAATGTTTTATTGTCTGAAGAAAACACTTCACTTGCTAAACTTGTTTTTAGGTTTTCCAATACTTTAAGGTCTGGCATCTCGCCTAATCCTCCTATTGAAGCATAATAAAAGACTCCTGTAATTCCTGCTATAATTAGCACAAAAGACATCCACATAATAAGTAAGTAGCCTTTATATTTCTTTTTTCTGATATTTGAATTTCTATTTGTCAATATTATTATTTTCTTTTTTCTACGCTATAACCAATATCTAAAATCCCCTCAAGAGATTCAAGTCCTTCCTCGATATTTATTAATCTCATTGCATGTTTAATACTTAATTGATATTCTACATCTTTAACTAAGACAAAATTTTCTTTATGGAGAAGCTTATTTTCAACAATATTTATAAACTTCCTGCCGATTAACTCTCCTTCATTTGAAGCCATTGGATATTCCAGAGTATCAATAAGCAATAGCCCTTCAGCATTTTCCAAGGCTGTTATTACAAAAATATTGTTAAACATATATTTATCATTAAGCCTAACTTTTATATATGTATTATAACGTGCAGATGTATCCTTTATTTGAAAATTAAATTTTATAGTACTGTCTTTATGCCAAGCCATTGGCAAGGAATTGTATTGATTAAATAAAGCCTCATTTCTACATGAAGAAAAAACAATCATAACAATGATCAACCATAATCTATAAATCATGTTTTTGTAATTTATTAAACTTACGATTCTTTGGTTTATCAAATCTAGTTATACTCTCACTTTTTAAAGATAGATTGTTCTCATTTTCTTTATTAGATACTATTGCAAATTCTTCAAGAGAGCTAACCATTGCTCCTTTTTTATTAGCTTGAATCATATCATTAGCTCTGTTGGTATCTAGCTCGTGCCAATCAATAGGGTTGTCCAAATATGAATACCAAATACGCCTTTTAAATATATTTACCTTTTGGCAAACAGCAATTCCTTTTTTTGTTTTTATCTTAATTTCTTTTTTTGGTATATGTTTTAAAGCCTCTAAATAAGTTCCAAGTTCATAATTTAAACAACATTTTAATTTTCCACATTGGCCTGCTAATTTTTCAGGGTTAATTGCTAGCTGTTGATATCTAGCCGAAGATGTATTTACTGCTCGAAAATCATGGAGCCATGTTGAGCAACATAATTCTCTTCCACAAGAACCAATTCCTCCTAACCTTGATGCTTCTTCTCTTAGCCCTACCTGTTTCATCTCAATTCTTGATTTAAATTCTCTTGCAAAAAGCCTAATAAGTTCTCTAAAATCAACTCTGTCATTCGCTGTATAATAAAAGGTAATTTTATTTCCATCTCCATGATATTCAGCATCAGAAATTTTCATTTTTAATTCAAGTTTCAGCGCTAGCTTTCTCGCTCTTATCTTAATATCTTCTTCTTTATCTCTAGAGATTTGCCATACATCAATATCTTTTTGTGAGGCAATTCTGTATATGCTGAGAGTATCCTTAGATTCATGATTAATATTTTTTTTCTTCATCTGTATCCTTACTAATTCCCCTAATAAAGTAATAACTCCAATATCATGGCCTTTTTCAGACTGAGTGGCAACAATATCTCCAACTGAAAGTAAAATAGAATTAGTTTTAAAATAGCCCTTTCTTCCGTTTTTAAACCTAACCTCACAAAAAGGAAATGTAGGTTCGTCATGTGGAGCGGCTATATCGTTTAACCAGTCAAATACTGTAAATGTATTACAAGAATTGCTAGTGCACGCCCCATTATTATTGCATCCTCTAGGAGTACCATTACTTTTTGAAATACAATTTTTACAAGACATTATTAAGAGTTAGTTAAATGTTGTTATATTTTTTGTTCTTCCTTTTTTAAATATATCATTGCTGTTCTTTTGTCCTCTTCGTAATTGCTTTTGAAGTTTATGTGGAATTTGTTTTATTTCTAAACATTTATATGAACAGCAGTTTTGCATTTTTGTTTTACATTCCTCACATTGAATAAATAAAAGATGGCATGCATCATTTGCGCAATTTGTATGAACATCAAATGGTTTTCCGCATTGATGGCAATTTGCAATTATATCATCGCTTATTTTTTCAGTTCGCCTATTATCAAAAACGAAGTTTTTTCCTAAAAAGTTGTTTTCTATATTCTCTTCTTTTACTTGACGAATATATTCAATAATTCCTCCTTCTAATTGATATACATTTTTAAATCCCTTATGTTTAAAATAAGCGCTTGCTTTTTCACACCTTATTCCTCCAGTACAATACATTAGTAGTTTTTTGTCTTCCTTGTGTTCTCTTAAATCCTTTTCAATAACACCTAGAGAGTCTCTAAATGTGTCAACATCAGGTAAAATAGCATTTTTAAAATGACCTATTTCACTTTCATAATGATTTCTCATATCAATTACAATTGAATTATTCTGCTTCATTAAATCATTAAAATTCTTAGCATTTAAATGAATGCCTTTATTTGTTACATCAAAAGAATTATCACTCAATCCATCAGCAAGAATTTTGTCTCTTACTTTAATTGTTAATTTTAAAAAAGATTTATTTTCGTGTTCAACTGCAATATTTAAGCGCACCCCTTTTAGAAATGAGATAGAGTTTAAATATTGTTCAAATTTTGAAAAATTTTCATTAGGCAATGAAAGCTGTGCGTTTATCCCCTCATATGCTACATATATTCTGCCTAAAACATCAAGGGTATTCCAAGAAAAAAATAATTTATCTCTAAATATTTGGGGGTCCTTGATGTGTGCATATTGATAAAAGGATAACGTGATTCTTTTTCTTTTAGAAATATCTAAAATCTTTGATCTCTCATCAGAGCTAAGTTTATTGTACAGTTGCATGCTATACTTATTTAAATATTACTTAAATACAAAAGTAATATTTATTATCTTATAGAAAAAAGGACAAAAACAACTAACCTTAAAAATTGTATTCTGAAAAAAGTTGTTCTAAATTAGCATTTACTTAAGTAAGATAACATGGGCTCAGAAAAAGAAAATAAACAAAAAGCATTAAAACTAACATTAGAAAAGCTAGAAAAAGCTTATGGCAAAGGAACTGTAATGAAGATGGGAGACTTAGTAGACGTCACTGTTGAAGCTATATCGTCTGGATCATTGGGGTTAGACATTGCGCTAGGTGTTGGCGGATATCCAAAAGGACGTGTAGTTGAGGTCTATGGTCCCGAAGCATCAGGTAAAACAACACTGACTTTACATGCAATTGCAGAATGTCAAAAAAAAGGAGGTACTGCTGTATTCATTGACGCAGAACATGCTTTTGATAGATTTTATGCTAAGAATCTAGGAGTTGATGTTGAAAATCTTATAATCTCACAACCAGATAATGGCGAACAGGCATTAGAAATTACTGATAACCTTATTAGATCTGGCGCTGTTGATATGGTAATAATTGATTCTGTTGCAGCTCTTACTCCTAAAAGCGAAATTGAAGGAGAGATGGGAGACTCAAAAATGGGATTACATGCTAGACTAATGTCACAAGCTCTTAGAAAATTAACAAGCTCAATTAGCAAGACGAATTGTACTGTCTTCTTTATTAATCAACTTAGAGACAAAATTGGAGTTATGTTTGGAAGTCCTGAGACGACAACAGGAGGGAATGCATTAAAATTCTATGCCTCTATTAGAGTAGATATTAGGCGCTCTACACAAATTAAAAATAGTGATGGAGGTGTTATTGGAAATAGGACGCGTGTTAAAATTGTTAAAAATAAAGTTGCTCCACCATTTAGATTGGCTGAATTTGATATAATGTATGGAAAGGGTATATCAAAAGTTGGTGAAATTGTAGATCTTGCTGTTAATTCAGAGATAATAAACAAGAGTGGTTCGTGGTTTAGTTATGAAGGAACAAAATTAGGTCAAGGAAGAGAGGCTGTGAAGGCAATATTGTCTGACAATCCAGAATTAATGGAAAAATTAGAGAAACAAATAAAAGATCTAGTCAAACTAAACGCTTCTTAAATCCTTTAGCATAATATTTCTAACCTTATTTCTAAGATCTTTCATGTCACTCATTGTTAGATTGTTGGTAGAAATGGGTTCGTGAGTAATTACTCTCAATCCCCCTGGCCTTCCTTTTGAAACTCCCACAAGATTTCCAAAACTCCATGGAAATCTTTTCTTATTATCTAAAAATGTACAAACAACAATTGGCATTTGATGTTCAATGGCAATGCTAAATGCTCCCTGTTTAAATTCTCCTAATTGAATTTCAGGAGCAGGGACAGTACCTTCAGGGAATAAGCAAACATTTATTTCATTATTTATTTTTTCTCTAATACTCTTGAATACAGCTTTTCTGCTTTCAGGGCTACTTCTATCAACTAGAACACAGGTTTTTCTATATAAATATCCAAAAATTGGTATTTTTTCTACCTCCTTCTTTCCAACAAATACCAGAGGATATTTTGCTGCAACTGAAACCATCAAGAATACATCAATCATAGAAACATGGTTCCCTACAAATACATAAGATTTTTTTGTGTCTAAATCTAGCTTTTGATTAATAATAGGGTAAAATCCCATAAAAAACAATATAATCCTAGACCACATTACCCCAAAGAAATAAAAGTGTTTATATGCCCTTTTATTTACTACTAAAAAAATGAATCCGGGACACAAAATGATTATCGTCAAAACTGTAAGCAATATATAGAACCATATATTGTACACTCCCCAGAAAAAATACTTTAAAAATTTCACAACTTTCAAAACTAATTAAATTATTTTAATAAAAGCTTTAACTTTGTGATAATGAAGAAAAAATCTAAACGAATTCTAACAGGAATTCAAAGTACTGGGACGCCTCATCTAGGTAATATTTTGGGCGCAATTATTCCAGCGATTCAAATGTCGCAAATAAAAAATAGTGAATCTTATTTGTTCATTGCAGATTTACATTCAATTACTCAAATTAAAGATCACAAAATTCTATCTCACAACACTTATGCTACGGCAGCAGCATGGCTTGCTTTTGGATTAGATCATAAAAAAACTGTTTTTTATAGACAAAGTGATATCCCTCAAGTCACAGAATTAGCCTGGTATCTTAGTTGTTATTTCCCCTATCAAAGGCTGACTCTTGCTCATAGTTTTAAAGATAAACAAGACAGACTTCAAGATGTGAATTCAGGATTATTTAATTATCCTATGTTAATGGCCGCAGATATTCTTCTATATGATGCAAATATTGTTCCTGTTGGTAAAGATCAACTTCAACATCTCGAAATAACAAGAAATGTTGCTAATAGATTTCATAACATTAATGGAGAAACATTTATTGTCCCACAGACTGATCTTAGCAATGAAAATATGTCAATTCCTGGAACAGATGGACAAAAAATGAGTAAAAGTAAAAACAATATAATAGATGTTTTTCTCGATGAGAAAAAATTAAAAAAACAAATACAAACTATAAAAACTGACAGTACTCCAATTGATGCTCCAAAAGATTGGAAAACATGTAATCTTTTTAATATTTATAAATTAATAGCCTCAAAATCTGAAACAATTGATATTAAATCTAAATATGAAAAAGGAGGTTACGGATATGGTCAGGCAAAAGAAGACCTATTCGCTCTGATTCTTGAAAAATTTTCTAAAGAAAGACTAGAATTCAATCACTATCTAAATAATCTAGATGCAATAGACAAGATATTAGAAGTTGGTGCAACAAAGGCAAAAGAGACTGCAGACGCAGTATTGAATAGAGTTCGTAAAAAACTTGGATATAATTAAATATTTACTTGATAAAATATTTAATTATTTATATATTGAAATGTAAAAAAAATTGAATGAAATTTGATAAATACATTAAAAATCTATTATATCGATATGATTGTGTAGTCTTGCCAAATTTAGGTGCATTTGTAGCTAGAAATGTTTCTGCAAAAATTGATGAATCAAATAATATAATTACACCTCCATCAAAACTCATTTCTTTCAATGCGAAGATTAAAGAAAATGACGGTCTTCTTGCAAATCATATTGCAATAGTGGAAAATATTTCTCGTGAAAAAGCAGGAAAGAAAATTCATAAAAAAATACTTTTCTATAATAGAAGCTTAAATAATGGGGGGCTAGTAAAATTTAAAGATGTTGGATCGTTGTCTTTAAAAAATGACAAATATATTTTTAACCCATCTGATAAAATAAATTTTTTAAGTAATTCCTTTGGGCTATCTGAATTGTCAACTAGCAAAGTTGATAAAAGTTCGGCTAATAAAAACTATAAATTTAACACTTATTACAAGTATGCTGCCATTCTAATAATTGCATTATTTATTGGGTCAAACATTATAACCAATTATTTAAATGATATAAATGCATCTAATCAAATTTCATACAGACAGGCTGAAAAAGAAATTGAAGATAAAATTCAAAAAGCAACATTTGTGATTGACAACCCTCTGCCTATTATAAAGCTTCATCTTAATAAGAAATATGGAGATTTTCATATTGTTGCTGGATCATTTAGAGTTAAAGAAAATAGTTATTCTAAGTTAGAACAGCTAAAGTCTGTAGGATATAAAGACGCAAGGAAAATTGGTCAAAATAATTTTGATCTTTATCAGGTTTCCTATGCTAGCTACAACACACGAGCTGAGGCTAAAAATGCTCTTAGCAATATTAGAAGCGAACACAATATAAATGCGTGGCTGCTTTATAAAAATGTCAATTAAAAGCAAAACAATTTCAAACTAACTAATGAGCATAAAATCTCCTAAATCCTCATTAACAATAATGACTGACTCTGTCTTGCCTGGCGAGACAAATCCTTTAAATAATTTATTTGGAGGCGAATTGCTTGCTAGAATGGACAGCGCAGCTAGTATATCTGCCAGACGTCACTCAAAACAAATTGTTGTTACCAGTTCTGTGAATCATGTGTCTTTTGATAAAGCTATTCCAGTAGGAAGCACTGTTACTATTCAAGCAAAAGTCTCAAGAGTTTTTAATTCATCTATGGAAGTTTATATTGATGTTTGGATTGATGATGAAAAAGGAGAAAAAATTAAAGCAAACGAAGCAATTTATACTTTTGTTGCAGTCAATAAAAATGGGAAGCCAATAGCGGTTGATAAATTAAAGCCTGAATCAGAAGAAGAAAAACAAAGATATGATGGAGCATTAAGAAGGAGGCAATTGAGTTTAGTTTTGGCTGGAAAAATGAAAGCCAAAGACGCTACTGAATTAATGGCTATTTTTAAGTAATCTCTACATTTTATATATCCAGACTGAAGGGTTTTGCGTAACACCATCCTTGAAAATGCTAAAGTTTAAAATTGTTTGTCCTGAAGATTTGTTTGTGATTAATTTCCCAATAACTTGTTTGGTTTCTATTGTTTCCCCTTTTTTTACATAAATTTCAGAAAGATTTTTATATACAGAGAAGAAATTTCCATGTTGTACTAAAATTGCATGGCTTCCATTTTTAGAAATTATTATAGAATATACCTTTCCATCAAAAATTGCTCTGACTTCCTGATTTTGACTAGTCAATATTCTTACGCCATTACTTTGAATCGTAGTCGTTCTTACTATTGGATGAGGCTGCTTTCCATACTTTAGTATCACTATCCCCTTTTCAACTGGCCATGGCAATTTCCCTTTATTTTCATTAAACTTTTTTGAAATTAATTTTGCTTCTGCTGTTAAATTAAACTCGGGAAGACTTTTATTTTTAACCTTAGCTGTGGCCTCTGCAATGATCATTTCTATTTGTTTATCAATATCCTGGGCTTGTTTTTGTTTTATTCTTATTTGATTTGTAAATCGCTTTTCATCACTTCTGATTTCAACAATCATATCCTTTTGCATCAAATCTTCCTTATCCAAATTTATTTTAATCTTCTCGTTTGCTAATATTAAATTCTTTTTTTGATTTTTTTGTTCATCTAATTCTTCTAGGACATTATCTACTAATGTAGTGGTAAGTTTGATTTGTTTTATTTGTTTATCCTTGTATTTTATATATTGTTTATAGTACTGCAAGCGCTTATATGCTTGAGTAAAATTATTAGCTGAAAAAACAAATATTATTCTATTAAGTTTCGATTTATGTTTGTAAGACTTAAGAACCATTGAAGCATAATCTTCTTTTACTTTTTTCTGTTTTGTTAATAGTTTATTTAATTCTGTGTTATTCCTCTCGATTTCATCAATAATTATATTAAGCTGATTATTTATATTCATAATTAGCTTTTTTTGAAGATCAATTTTAAATTTTAAGTTCTCTAAATTGGTGAGTAAAGCTCTTTTCTTATTAAGTGAATTATCAATTAATTTTTCAATTTGATTGATATCAGACGTTATTTCTTGTCTTTTCCTTTCTAAATCCTCTTTTGATTGAGCAAAAAGAATTCCATCTCCTAGTAGAGAAACCAGGAATAAAATTGTTAAAACAAATCTCATTTTATTAATCAACATTGACTTGATTGTATCCCTTAGGGATTCTAAAAGGTATATTTAATTTTTTATTTATAGATACTGATTTCATGTCAATATTAATAGTTTTGTCATTCCAGTCTAAAAACAGAATCTTTTTTGGATATACCTCCTTGTTTAATGTAGTATAATTCTTGTAATTAATACTAAATGTTTGTTGGTTTTTTAACATTAGTGAATCATTCTTCTTATAAAATATTTGGCTGTTTAATTTATAATTATATGGATTAATATAGAATAGACCTATTAATTGATTATAATCAAAATCTACTTCCTTCTTAAAAATGTATGATCTTAATTTGTCTGGATTTTGATTGTTATTCTTGTTTAATGTTTTTTCAAAATCCCTTGAAGACAAGTCCAAAACTGGCTGTCCAAAAAGTAGTTTTTCTAACATATCATAAGTGATATCAAGGCTTATAAGCTTTTCTATATATGAAAAATCAGTTTTTATATAATTTCTTTCTAGTTTATTATAATATTGTATTGAGTCCTTGGTTATCAATAATCGTATTGCTCCTAGTGGAGCGCTTATCCAAATCTTTTCCCCAGCTAAAATTCTAATTGTTGCTGTGTTTGATTTAATTTTATTATTTGAAGAGTAGCTAATTTTTACTCTTGCTTGTAGTGAAATAAATTTATTTTGATTTTGTTCTATAGCCTTTACAATTTTTTTTGAAGTAACACCTTTATTATCTCCTATCACATATTCTTTTTTTAATGCACAAGAAGTAAACAAAAAAACTAGTGTCAATAAAATGGAATTTATATATTTCATATAATATTTCTTATTCATAATCCTGTGCTTCCAAATCCAGCAGAACCTCTTGGGGAGTCTTCTAATTTTTCTACCTCATCCCAAGAAATAGATTCATGTTTCGCAATAATCAGCTGAGCTATTCTGTCGCCATTTTTTACCTTAAATTCCTCATTTGATAAATTAATTAAAATAACACCTATTTCCCCTCGGTAATCAGAATCAATTGTTCCAGGAGAATTTAATACTGATATTCCTTTTTTAATAGCAAGCCCGCTTCTTGGTCGAACTTGTGCTTCATGTCCATTAGGCAAAGATAAATATAGACCTGTAGTTACAATAGCTCTCTCTAATGGCCTCAAAATAATATCTTTATTAATAAAAGCCTTAATATCCATTCCCGCAGAATTGTCTGTTTCATATTTTGGAAGACTATGGCCTGATCTATTTATAATTCTAATTTTCATTCAAGCTTTTGATTAATAAACGAATATTCGATTTTTCCATTAATACAATTGTTAAGTTAAATAAAACTATGCAAGCTATTCCAATATAATAATTGCCTCTAAAAAAATAAAATGAAACTACAGACAACAATACTGAGAAAATTATATAAAAACTTATTTTTTTTGTCTTATATGGAATAGGATAATGTTCTCTTCCTAATAAATATGAAATAATTACCATTGAGGCATAAGCTACAAGAGTTGCTATAGCAGATCCTACATAGCTATAATAGGGTATTAAAATAAAATTTAATACCAATGTAATTGTTGCTCCTGCAACAGAAATGTATGCACCAAATTTAGTTTTATCTGTTATCTTGTACCATACTGATAAGTTTTGATAGATTCCCAAACAAAAATTTGCCAATAAAATGACTGGAACTATTTTCATTGCTTCCCAATATTCAGGATCACCAATAAAAATTGTCTTTAGGAGGTCTGCAAAAACTATTACTAATAATAACAAGGAGCAGCCTAGGATAACAAAAATTTCTAAAATTAAAGCATATGTTTTTTGAGGAGAATTTTCTTGAGCTTCCTTAAAGAAAAAGGGCTCAATTCCAAGCTTATAAGCTGTAGAAAACAATGTCATAAATAATGCTAGTTTATAGCAAGCAGAATACATTCCTATTTGACTTTTAGCAATTGAGTCTGGCAAAATAAAATCTAATAAAATTTTATCAAATGTTTCATTAATTGAATATGCAACTCCTGAAATAAGAATTGGTAAAGCATATATTAGCATTTTCTTCAATAAAATAAAATTTATACGATAATTAATTTTAAAGTAAAATGGTAATAAAAAGAGTAAAGTTGTTGCGCTTGCAATCAGATTAGAAATAAAAATATAGCTTATCTCGTAATTTGGAATATAGATGCTTGCAAAAGCGCTATTATTGACAGCAATTTTTTTGAGGAAAATTAAGAGAAATATGTTTAGTGAGAAATAAACAATTACATTGACAATTTTTATAATAGAATATTTTATGGCATTCCCCTTTGCCCTTAGATATGCAAATGGTATAACAACAAGTGCGTCTAATACAAGTATCCATAAAACTAAGTTAAGATATTGCGTTTCTATTCCAGTAAATTCAGAAATTTGAACTTTAAAAATTGTTGTTATTGCATAAAATAAAATTGTTGTAAAAATAATAGAAATTGAAGATGTACTTAATACTTCCTTTTTATTTGATTCTTTGCTAAAAAACCTAAAAAAAGATGTTTCTAGTCCGTAGGATAAAATCACATTAAAAAGAATGATATATGAAAATATTAAAGACAAATTGCCATAATCTGATACGCTCTCTAATATTTCTTTATCAGTATGAAGTCTTACTAGTAAAACACTTATGACTCTTGGAAAGACTGTTGCAATACCATAAATAAAGGTTTGCCTAAATAATTGAATTAATTTTTTCAAATTATATCTCTTTATAATCTAAAATTAAACTAATAATTATAGGAATGCAAAACCCTTTAGTAGATGTTTTAATTGTTAAGGGCTTCTGCTCCTCCAACAATTTCTAATATTTCATTAGTAATAGCTGCTTGTCGTGCCTTATTATATGTCAATTTCAATTGATCTCTTAATTCCGTTGCATTATCTGTTGCTTTGTGCATTGCTGTCATACGCGCACCATGTTCACTGGCATAAGAATCTCTTAATGCTTTAAATAATTGTGTTCTAAGAGATTTAGGAATAAGTTCATTTATTATTTTTAATTTTGACGGCTCAAAAATATAATTTTGATTATTTTCTTGTGAATCGTCAGCAGGCAATATTGGGAGAAATTGTTCATTTGTAATTATTTGTGTAGCTGCATTTTTAAATCTATTATAGACTATTTGTATCTTCTCAAATTCTTCATCAACAAATTTTTGTATTAATAAATCTGCGATTTCTTTAACATTTTCAAACGACATGTCCTCAAAAATTTCATTTTTTGTTAAAATAACATTGTGTCTTTTTGACAATATATCACTGCCTTTCTTTCCAAGACATAAAAAAGACACCTCTTGATTTTTATTGCTTGCTAAACTAATACACTTCTTAATAATATTAGAGTTAAATCCTCCACAAAGTCCCCTGTTAGATGTAATACAAATAATTAGCGTTTTGTTAGCCTCTGTGTTTTGAATAAAAACATTATCTGAATCTATAGAAGAAGATAGGTCTTGTAAAATTCCTGTTAATTTATTTGAATAAGGCCTCATGGCTACTATAGCATCCTGCGCTTTCTTGAGCTTTGCAGCAGAAACCATTTTCATGGCGCTTGTAATCTGCATAGTAGAAGAGACAGATGAAATTCTGTTTCTAATTTCTTTTAAGTTGGCCATATGCAGTATATTAAATTAATATCGGGATACTAATTCGCTACAAACCTTCTCCAGCGTATTAATAACATCCTCTGTTAATTTTCCTTGTTTAATTTCTTTAAGAATCTTAGAGTGTTTGCTATTTAGCAATTGAATATATTCTGATTCAAATTCTTTTATTTTATCTACTGGAACGTTCTTAAGTAAGTTTTTTGATCCAGCATATATAATTGCTACCTGATCTTCAACCTTAAATGGATCATTTTGTGCTTGTTTTAAAATTTCTACATTCCTTCTTCCTTTTTCAATCACTCCTAAAGTTGCTGCATCAAGATCAGAACCAAACTTAGCAAAAGCTTCTAATTCACGAAACTGAGCTTGGTCTAATTTTAATGTTCCTGCAACTTTTTTCATTGACTTAATTTGTGCAGAACCTCCAACTCTTGAAACTGAAATTCCAACATTAATTGCTGGTCTTACGCCGGAATTAAATAAATCGGATTCTAAAAATATTTGTCCATCTGTAATTGATATCACATTCGTTGGTATATAAGCCGAAACATCACCTGCCTGAGTCTCAATAATTGGCAAAGCAGTTAAAGAGCCTCCTCCTTTAACTTTAGGTTTTATCGATGCGGGCAAATCATTCATGTTCTTTGCAATGGCGTCATCATTAATAACTTTTGCTGCACGTTCTAACAGTCTTGAATGAAGATAAAAAACATCTCCTGGATAAGCCTCTCTTCCTGGAGGTCTTCTTAACAATAATGAGATTTCACGATAAGCAACAGCTTGTTTTGATAAGTCGTCATATATAATTAATGCAGGCCTTCCCGTGTCTCTAAAATATTCGCCTATAGAAGCTCCTGTAAAAGGAGCATATACTTGCATCGATGCTGGATCAGAAGCATTAGCTGCAACAATAGTGGTATAAGCCAGCGCTCCTTTGTCTTCTAAAATTTTTGCAATTCCTGCAACAGTTGAAGCCTTTTGTCCAATGGCAACATATATACAATACACAGGTTCTCCTGCATCAAAAAATTCTTTTTGATTTAAAATTGTATCTATACATACTGTAGTTTTTCCAGTCTGCCTATCACCAATAACCAGCTCTCTTTGGCCTCTACCAATAGGGATCATTGCATCAACAGATTTTATTCCAGTTTGTAAAGGCTCATTTACAGGCTGTCTAAATATTACTCCAGGAGCTTTTCTTTCTAAAGGCATCTCAAAAAGATCTCCTTTTATATTCCCTTTTCCATCAATTGGATTACCAAGAGTATCTACTATCCTTCCTACAATGCCTTCGCCAACTTTTACTGAGGCAATTCTAGATGTTCTTTTCACAGTATCACCTTCTTTAATTTCAGTAGAGAACCCTAGCATAACTATTCCTACATTGTCTTCCTCTAAATTTAATACTATTCCTTGTGTCCCATTAGAAAACTCAACCAGTTCTCCATACTGAGCGTTAAATAATCCGTAAACTCTTGCTATACCATCTCCGACATTTAAAACGCTTCCTATCTCATCTAGAGATATAGAAGATTCGTGCTTTGAAAGTTGTTTTTTTAATATTGCTGATATCTCAGCAGGATTTACTTCTGCCATTTTTTCTATATTTCGTTTTTATTGTATAAGTTCAGTTTTTAATTTATTAAGCCTTTGTAAAAAGCTTGCATTATATTCTCTGTTTTCATACCTAAGAATAAACCCTCCTATGATAGTTTTATCTATAATATTTTCAATCTCGATAGATTTATTACTTAATGTTTGTATTTTTTTTAAAACCTGGTTTTTAATTTTATCTGAAATTGGTATAGCTGTTACAACTGTAGCCCTTTCAATATTATTTTCCCTGTTATAAATGTCATTAAAACCATGGGCAATATCATAAAGAATTGAAAGCCTTTTATTTGCAATTAATAGGTTTATAAGATTGCTGGTTTGTTCATTCATTTTTAATATCACAATTGATAAAATTTCTTTTTTATCCGAATGATTAATAAGAGGATTGCTTATTAGATTTTTAAAATCATCTGAAGATTTATGAGCTGATATTATTGAGTCCATGTCATCCTTTACATTAGAAAGGCTATTAGACTCTTCTGCAATTTGAAAAATTGCTTTTGAATATCGTATGGCTGCTCTAGATCTCATAAATTATTTTAATTTTGAATCTTCTAAAATATCTTCAATCATTTTTAATTGCTTGTCTTTATCTGCTAGTTCTTCAGAGATAAGTTTTTCTGCTATGCCTATCGACAAATCAACAACAGTGTTTTTTAATTCATTCATTGCTGAATTCTTTTCGTTTTGAATTGCAGTTTTTGCAGCTTCAACCATTTTTTTTGCTCTTATCTTCGCTTCTTCTTCAGCATCAGAAATTAATTTTGATTTAATTTCTTTCGCTTCCTTAAGCATGGTTTCTCTTTCAATTTTTGCTTCATTTAAAATTTTCTCATTGTCAGCTTTTAGATTTTCCATATCCTTTTTTGCGTTGTCTGCTGCATCAAGTGCTTGCTTAATTGATTCTTCTCTTTCTTTTACAGCGCCTAGGATTGGACCCCAAGCAAATTTGGTAAGAATTATATACAGAACGATGAATGATACTAAAGTCCAAAACAACAATCCTACATCAGGTGTGATTAAGTCCATGGTTTATAGTTTAATAAAAACAAAAAAGCAAATTAACCCTTTTGTTTTTTTGTTATATAATTAAAGCTAGTACAATAGCAAATAGTGCAACTGCCTCAGCAAAGGCAATTAAAATAATTGCTGTTGATATTAGTTTCCCTTGCATTTCAGGTTGTCTTGCAATTGATTCTACGGTTGATCCGCCAACTAAACCAACTGCAATTCCTGCTCCAATAGCAGCCAATCCTGCTCCAATAGCAGCAAATGGTCCATAATCAACTTCCTGTAATAAAAATAATACTAAATTCATGTTTTAAATTTTAAAATTAATTAATGTTCTTGTTCCTCCATTGCGCTGCCTATATATAAGGCAGATAGCATGGTAAATATATAGGCCTGAATGGCCACAACTAATACTTCAATAAGACTTATAAACACAGAAAAGAGAAGAGAGGCAGGAGCCACCCAAATACTTTTAAAAATAAATATTAATGAAATTAGACTTAATACAATAATATGTCCTGCTGAAATGTTTGCAAATAAACGGATCATTAAAGACAGTGGTTTTATAAATATCCCTAAAAATTCAATTGGTGCCATAAATAATTTCATTGGAACTGGTATTCCCGGCATCCAAAAAATATGTTTCCAGTAATGTTTGTTGCTAACCAGTGTAGTTATAACAAAAGTAATAAAGGCCAATACTCCGGTAAAAGCAATATTGCCGCTTAAATTAGCACTAAAGGGGAAAAAAGGAATCATTCCCATAAGATTGTTAATCCAAATAAAGAAAAATATAGTCAAAAGAAAAGGAAGATATTTTTCATGTTTTTCCTCTCCAATTAACGGCAAAGCAACCTCATCCTTGATATAAATAATAATAGGTTCAGTAAATTTTCCTAACCCTGATGGCTCTCCTTTCTTTGACCTAGCATATGATTTTGCTGATAGTATAAATATTATAAATATTATGATTATAGACAAAAACATTGAAAACACTAGTTTTGTAATTGATAAATCTAAAGGCTTATCATTAATTGGATGGTTTGAAGAATCAAGCTGAATATATTTACCTTCTTTATCATTGCCTGCATAATAGATTTCTTCATGAAATTTAACAAATGCTTGTTTTTTTCTCTTAACAACTGTTGCGCCTGAATCATCATGATGAAATTCTGAAGACATAAAGGCGACCAATCCTTCGTTAGTCCATAAAATTACAGGTAATGGAACCGATACAGGATGCCCATTCCAGTCTAATATGTGAAAATCATGGGAGTCCTTTATATGATGCATGATTACCTCATTAACATCAAAATCATCTTCTTTAGAATTTTCAATCTTATTATTAGAGTAAGCTAATGCAGTAAACGAACAACAAAAAATAAAAAGGAAGAGTGTATAAAAATTTCTTGTCATTATCGCTTTATTTTTGCTCTAATATTCTGGTTGCAAATGTACACACATAAAATTAAATTTCAAATAAAAACTCACAACAAAAATTAAAGTTTACTTAGTATGTTTCTTAGGCTAATTATTTCTATAAAAAGAAAAATAAAATACAAAAAGAAGAAGTTTAAAACTTCAAAAATTAAATCGGAATTGTCAATGCTAAAAAGCGGCCTTAAAATGATTATTGCAGCAATCATTTTTAATGTTGTTTCAAAGACAAACAAATACAGGTGATTGAGTAGATTGTAGTTGAAATTAATTAATAGCCCAAGATACATTAATGATAATGACATAAAATTAAATACATAAATCTTCCATAATGGAATTATAAATTTAGCAGAAACTGTAAGGTCAATTATTAAATAGTGAACTAATAATATAATTAAAGAACATGCGGCGATCCTAAAATAAAATTTCATTACTTCCTTTTGTTTTTTTCAAAGTGTTGGTTTGTAATCTCTGATACTTGCTTAATTACAAAATAGATTGAAAGCCCAACAGAAAACAAAGAGAATAGAATTGTAAAGGCTTTATACTGGTTTGGGTAGATTTGATCTAATTGAAATCCTACAAAAACTCCTGCTAATATAATCATCAGCATCTGAAGGCCAATTTGCGAAAATATAATTAGATTATGCTGTTTTTTCTTGTTTTTCAGCTGTTTCTTTATTTAATTCTTTGACCCCTCCTTTCATGCTGCAAGTTGCATTAAAAGTTGCTCCTGGCTCCACAGCTAATTTTTCAATTTCTACCTCTCCTTCGATATATGCTGAAGCCCTTAGAGTTAGTTTTCCCGAAAGTTTTAGTTTTCCTATAAATCCGCCTTCAAAATCTGCGTCTTCTCCTTCAAGACTTCCATTTACAACTCCTGTTTTTCCTACTACAATTCTCCCTGTAGTCTTTATGTTTCCTTTAATGTTCCCCTCAACTCTAAAATCTCCTTCACTAAGAACATCTCCCACAAGAGTAGTACCTTGGGTAATCATATTTTGTTGACTATTATTGCTCATAATTCTTTTATTTTAAATATTCTTCTAAATTTTTATGTATTTGAATTGTCTTATAGTTTTCAGAAGAAACAACAAAATGTCTTTTGTTGTTTATATCTGGTTTTTTATTTAACATTTCAGCTAGCCCCATGGCCCCGTCATAACTCTTCAGCCCATGCAGAACTACAAATGTAACAATATTATTGTAATAGTCTCTAGATGTATTCAGCTCCAAATATTCTATTTCGTTTATTGCCTCATTTATTATTGTAACAAAGTTTTCTGTGTCAGCTTCGCTAGTTTTAGAAAATTGGTACAATATTTTAAAATTATTAGACTTATCATTATCTAAAAAAACTGTACTACTCAGAATAGGCAAGACGTTTTTTGTAATGAATTCTGCCTCCTTTCCTTCAATAGAATTTGAATAATTTAATTTTATAAAATTCAACTGTTCCATGTACCTTTTATATCCAAATTCTTTTGCAATTGACACCGCTTTTAACATTTCTATTTTTGGAATTATAGGGCTCTCATATAGCTTCTTAATATTTGTGTTGCATAATGCAATCGCATCTAAATAGTTTTGATTGTTATATTCATCATATATAGTATTATATATTTCCATTGAGTTGTTTTCTGTGTCTAACAATACTGTTTCAGGATTTAATAAAAATTCAGCATATTTTGATGTAGGATAATTAATTATAATATCTTCCTTAATTTCTGCAGCCTTCATTTCTTCGCCAAGACTTATATAATTTTTATATATCGAATATTTTGCAGGGGGTATTAAAAATGTTTCTGGATTATTGCTTAATAAGATTGTTAATTTTTGATTTGATATTTCAAACTCCTTGAATTGATCTTTATAAATTGCCCCTAATTTATAATACGCATCATTTGTGATTAATTTAAGGCTGTCAATTGTTATTGAAGATTTAGGGATTCTGTTTATATAATAGTCAGCGCTATAAATACTGTCTTGTGGTATTTCTAAACTTACAATTTTTTCATTCTTGTTTTTTAAGTCGTCAAACTGAATAGACCATCTCCAATTATTAACTAGTTTTCTTTTTCCCCATTTCTTAGTAAAGGCACTTTTTCCATAGGCGACTGCGCTAGGGTTATAAAAATAAAATACTGCCTCATCATATGCCTTTGGTTGCTGATCAAAAATATTCTGTGAGCCAAAATCTTTTTCCTTTTCCTCTTCCTGCTTAAGCTTTTCCTCTTTTCTTTTTAATTTCTCTATATAAGATTTGAAGTATTCTTCTCTATCAACATTATTCATATTAACTAGAGCTAATATGCTGTCATTATGTTTGGTAATATTCTCATATAATATTACATCTTTAAGATTATCTCTTTTCCTTTTAATCTGCCTATATAATTTTGTTTTCTTCTCTAATTTGGTAAGTGTGCTATCGTAATAAAGGCCTGCACTTAAATACTCATTGTTATCAAAGTTTATTTCTGCTAATTTTTGATAATTTACTCTTTCTAAATACTCATCATTAACAATGGATTCTAAGGATCTATTAAAAAATTTAATTGCAACACTATCTTTTTGTTGTCTTAAACTTAAGAGGGCTATTTGATGAAAAAGTGACCCTAAAAAAGGTTTATTTTCAATATTTTCAACAAGCTCTTGTAGTTCAATAATTGAATTATTAATAGAGTCTGTATTAGTTGTTCTTCTAATATGGGAGTGAATTAAAAACTCTCTTGGTATTTTCCTTTTGTAACTTATATTTTCATTATAAAGAGTGTTTGCGCTATCCTTATACTTAAAGTCATCATATAGCTGCCCCAAGATATAGTTATATCTGGCTCTAAGAGGCTTTTCGCTAATTAATTGTCGTGCTGTCTTTAGACATGGCGTAGCACTGTCCTGGCTTCTTGTATTTATGTATGCTTGTGCTAAATATATATTGGCTTCAGCTAAGTCTTGATTTTCTAATTTATTGTCAAGAATTAGTTCTTTTAAATTTACTATAGCCGTCTCGCTTTGACCTAGTCTTATATTGATTTTTTCCTTCCAAATTTTAACGTGATTTATATATTGGCTTGTAGGATACTTAAATAAAATATAGTTAAATGCCTCTAAAGAAGGTATAAATCTTTTGTCATAATATCTAGACTTTCCAAGCAATAGATAAGCTTCGTCCATAATTGGGTTTTCTTCCTTCCCATTTATATTCATTGAATGTTTTTGTATTGCTAAAACGGCTTTTTCTTCTGCTTGAGAAAAAGGGGTTTGAATATCATTTTTGGATTCCTTGTCTATTTCTTCCGAATTGTATTTTTCTAAAGGCAATAATTCCCAAAAATTGTCTTTTTCTTGATCATTTAAGGATTCTAATGCATTATCCAACAAAAGATTTCCATTATATAAGTAATTATACTTAGTAGTTATTGAATGAAAGTTCTTATTTAAGAACTTGTCTTTTTTTTTGGAACAACCAATAAGCACAAGCGCTGTTATAATGGTTATAAGTGTATATTTAAATCTTATTTTATTAAACATAAGTAAAATATTAACAGAAATAATCTACAGATATTGCCTATCATACCAAAAATAGTCAAGTTTTTATACATTTGTCACATGTTAAATGGTTTCTTTTTGAGGGCTAGGGGGTTTATAGTTAAAAAATGAATTTTGAAAGAAGAAGTTAAAATTATAATTAAGGTAGATAATTTTGAGACCACAATTAAAGGCTCAAAAGATCAAACAATTCTGGACACAGCTCTTGAAAATGGCGTAGATGCTCCATATTCGTGTCAAGGTGGAGCTTGTGCAAC
Organism: Flavobacteriaceae bacterium; assembly: GCA_018657955.1. Classification (GTDB taxonomy): domain Bacteria; phylum Bacteroidota; class Bacteroidia; order Flavobacteriales; family Flavobacteriaceae. Next base: position 113,536 of record JABHWD010000018.1, read on the forward strand.
ATGTCTCGGCAGGCTAGTGTCTGGTAATGCAGCAATGCAACAGAACCATATTCTCACAGACGATGAAATAGATGATGGCTTAGTTTTAACATGTCAAGCCCTTCCTTTAAGCAATTCTATTTATATAGACTATGATGATGTTTAAATAATCTCTTGTATTTTTTCAATTATCTGCTTAGGAGTAATAGTATTAATTGCTTGCTTATATTCTTCTGGAGATTTATTGCCATATATAGAAGTAGGGATTTTAGGATACCTGTTTTTATCAACAAGAATAGAATATTTTGAGCTTTGATTAAAGGGGGCAAACCCTGCATAAGGGTGTGTTACCCCCCAAATTGTTAAAACCTTAACGCCATACATTGCCGCTAAGTGTCCATTTGCTGAGTCCATTGAAATCATTAAGTCTAAATTTGAAATAAAGTCAAGTTGGCATGTAAGTGAAGCCCCTCCAGCTAGACTGAAAACGTTTTCATTTTCCTCTGATATTGTTTTTAGTTGTTTGACCTCGTGCTCTCCGCCGCCAAATAACAAGATTGTGTATTTTTTAGAAATACTTCCTATCACTTTCTTCGTTTGTTCTAATGAATAAGTCTTCGCCTCATGTTTAGCAAATGGTGCGATTCCAATTAGTTTCTTAGTAAAATCTATTTTATTTGATATTTTCTGTTTGGATAAATTTATTTTTTTGGGAAAATCTATCTTAGAAAAGCTTGTGTTAATACCAATGTTTTTAAACACATCTAAATATCTCTGATGTGAAGTTTTAAGCTGCTTAAATACGCTTCCATTAATTAAATTTTCTTTTTCTTTTCTTCCCTTGTCAATCTGATAAAAATTTTCGCCCCAAATTATTTTTAAAAAATTTGTTCTTAAAACTTTATGTAAATCAATGACCGCATCAATCCCTGTTTTTTTTAACTGTCTGTTTAGCCTCATTAAGCCTATTAATCCTTTATGTTGTCCTTTATCTTCAAACTCAATTAAATTTATATCTTCAATTTCTCTAAATATTTTCTGGTAAATTGGTTTGGTTAAAACAGAAATCTTGATTCCTGGTGAATGCTTTCTCACAAGTCTAATTACAGGAACTGTCATTGCCACATCTCCCATTGAAGAAAGTCTGATAATTAAAATATGCTTGATTGATTTCAAAATAATTTGAAGATGTGTTATTTATTTTTTCTAAGTACAGGGTTCAACTCTTCATCGTTATACATCTTCATTTGCTTATAGGTTTTCATGTATTTTTTCCCTTTTGATATTTCATCTAATAGCTCGTCTATCGCTGATGATAAATCCTTTCTCTGCTGCATTAATACACTTAGCTTGGAAATGCATTTTTTCCTATGTGTTTGTGAAGCGTCATCTCTATTTGCCTCAATGTTCATGTGATATATTTTTAGTTCTAATATTGAAAGTCTGTCTAATGCCCAGGCTGGACTTTCAGTATTAGTCGTAGCGCTTTCTATAATTTTAATACTACTATACTTTTCTAAAAAATATTCGTCAAGTTGTTCAACTGTGTCTGTTCTGTCTTGGTTTGAAGCATCTATTTTTCTCTTTAAATCTAATGCCTCTTGCGGATCAATGTTAGGATTTCGAATTATATCCTCATAGGCCCATTGGACGGTGTCAATCCACGACTTTCTATATAACAGACTTTCTATGTAATGATCATCTGCATTGTGCCTGTTAATAAAAGGCTGATCAATTTCTGAAGTTTTTTTGAAATCTAATGTTGCGTGATTAAAAATTTCAATTGCTTTTACTGTGAACATATGATATTACTTTACACATCAAATATACTTCATTTAAAAAAATTAAAATAAATTCTGATTAATTAAGTTAAAGACAATGATAAAAATAACTACTAAATCTAATAGCCAATTTCTGTTAGTCATTTCAATTAATTTGGTTACAAGAACAAGGAAAGGCAATAATAAATAAATAAGTGCAGATCCATTGTCCATGTAATGTCCATTAATAAAAAAAGCAATAAATAAAATTGAAGAAATTAGTAAAAGCGTTTTTATATTTCCCGCTGATTTAATTCCATAAGAAATTAAATATGTAATTAAACTAATGGCTAATATTAAAAAAATTATTATTGTATTTGTGTCTACGAATATTGATCTTAAAGAGAACCCTTTGTCAACATCCTGTATTGTATTAGTAATTAGATTTGTGAAAAACTCGCTAATACTAATAAAATCATAAAATACAATTAACATTAAATATGACATTAGAATAGATGTAAGAGCTCCAAGAATAATCAGCCCAACATTTCTTAAGTCAATGCTAGAATACATAAAAATTGCAAGTAAAAGAAATATCAAGAATAAAGCTGAGGGCGGAAACAATATAGCTGAAAAAGAAATCCATAATGAAGCATCAAATATTTTACTAATACTCTGTTTTCCAGATTTTAAACTAATTGCTCTTCTTATTCCAAGTAAAACTAAAAAGTGTGCAAAAATAATCTCCGGTAAAAGAATATTGTTAAATAAAAATCCTACAAAAATTATAAAAGCTATTATTGGATAGCTGTTGTTATTTGTCAAATTATTTTTAGTAATTATGAAAGCTGACAATAAAAGCGAAATAAAAAGAAATAAAAGATTAGGTAGCTGAAATAATATTAAGGAAGTATAATTATCGGGAAATAAAAGTTGTTCTTTACTTAGAAGCCCTAATATTGATAGATACAGTATTGGTATAAAAAAATGAACTGTTCTAGATCGATCAAAAAACCTTTTAATCATAGAAAGATTTGTATATTTGCAAAGTAAATTAATTTAATTGATAATGAGAGGCTTCTTTTATGGAATAGAAGATTTATTTGTAAACTACCTTTTGCTGCCTTTTGATTTTTTAAGAGAGCTTGGTGAGAATGATTGGTGGTTGTCAAACATAGTAGGGTGGTTCTTTTTTCTGCTTGGACTTGGAGGATTCATTTATTGGATGCTACAATTAAAGTCTTCCAATGATAATAATGAAGAAGACAAAAGCATCTCAGCCCATTCTTATTTATAAATCAAAACCAATATCTTTTCTGTAATACATGTTTTTAAAATATATTTTTGATATGTTTTTGTAAGATATTGATAGCGCATCTTTATAGTTTTTAGATAAAGAAGTAACGGCTAAAACTCTTCCTCCTGAAGTGACTACTTTCCTGTTTTTTGTAATTGCTCCTGCATGAAAGATTATAGAACTATCAATCTTCCCTAGTCCAATAATTTCATGTCCTTTTTCATAATTTTCTGGATAGCCTCCTGAGACCAATACAATTGTAACGGCTGTCTTATTGTCAATTAACAGATGTTGGTCTAATAAAGTTTTATTGTGCAGAGACATAAATACTTCTAGTATATCATTTTGGATTCTAGGAAAAACGACCTCTGTTTCTGGATCTCCCATTCTAACATTATATTCAATTACAAAAGGCTCATTTTTAACTTTAATTAGCCCTATAAAAATAAATCCTTGATATGGAATTTGATCTTTTTTCAATCCTTCAATAGTTGGCTTAATAATTTTTGTTTCTACTTTTTCCATAAAAATTTTATCTACAAAAGGAGGGGGCGATATTGCTCCCATTCCTCCTGTATTTAGCCCCTTATCGCCTTCTCCTATTCTCTTATAATCCTTGGCTGTTGGCAGAATTTTATAACTATCTCCGTCCGTTATAACAAAACAACTAAGCTCAATCCCTTTTAAGAACTGCTCTACAACTACTTGATTGCTTGCCTCTCCAAATTTTTGCTCACACAGCATTTTGTATAATTCATTTTTAGCCTCTTTTAAATCATTGATTATTAAAACGCCCTTACCCGCCGCAAGCCCGTCAGCTTTTAGCACATAAGGAGGGGGCAATGACTCTAAAAAATTATTAGCTTCGTCTATTTGGTTCTTGTTAAATGTTTTATGAATTGCTGTTGGAATGCTGTGACGGTTTAAAAATTCCTTTGCAAAATTCTTGCTTCCTTCTAATTGGGCAGCCATAGACTGTGGCCCAATTACTATGACATGCTTTAATTCTGAGTCCCCTAAAAAATAATCATGAATTCCATTGACCAAAGGATCTTCTGGTCCAACAACCACCATATTAATCCTATTTTGCAGTACAGCGTTTTTTATGGCCGGGAAGTCATTATAATCTATATTTAAATTTTTTGCTGTTTTTTCTGTTCCAGAGTTCCCTGGAGCAACAAAAAGATTGTTACACAGCTTGCTTGATTTTATCTTCTCAGCAAAAGCATGCTCTCTTCCTCCAGATCCTAAAATGAGTATGTTCATTGGTTGTCTTATGTCTTAGTAAAAATACTAGATGTCTGAAAATAAAAAAACTTATCTTATGACAAAAATCAAAAATATTTAATAAGCTTTTTTCTCCCCTTTAAACGAATTGAATAGTGTTAATATTATTATTTTAAGATCTAGTAATAATGACCAGTTTTCAATATAATTAATATCAAATTTAATCCTATTAACAATATCTAAATTTGTTTCAATTTCTCCTCTATATCCATTTATCTGAGCAAGCCCTGTTATCCCAGGCTTAATAAAATGCCTTACCATAAACTTGTCAATTGTTTTAAGGTATTTCTCATTCTCTTTTATCATGTGTGGTCTAGGGCCAACAACTGACATGCTCCCGGCTAATACATTAAAAAATTGCGGGAATTCATCAATGCTTGTTTTTCTTAAAAACGCCCCTACCTTCGTTAATCTTTTATCATTTCTGGTTGCCTGCACAGAGTCTGCTTCAGAATTAATTTTCATTGATCTGAATTTATAGCAGTAAAACCGTTTGAAATTATATCCATTTCTTTCTTGTTTAAAAAAAACAGGCCCATTAGATTCTGCTTTTATGATTATTGCAAGCAAAGGTGTTAACCATGATAATACACAACAAACAACAAACAAAGAAAACAAAATATCGAAACCTCTCTTAACGTATTTATTGAAAGGATCCTCTAGCAAAATATTTCTTAAAGACAGGATTGGCACATAATCATATGTTTCGTGTTTTAGTTTTTTTGAATATAAATTTTCAAAGCTTGGAACAAACTTGATTGTTTTCAGGTTATTTTCGGAAAAATCTACAATTTTTTTTATTTGAGATTGACTTAAAGAGGGCAATGAACAGTAGATTTCGTCTATCTTTTCTTCAAGAATAAACTTAAAATATTTGCTTAAATCTTCATTTTTAGTTGGTGTTATTGTTTTTATATGTCTGTATCCTGTTGTTGTTTTTTGATGAAAAAACTTCTCTAAGCCATGACTTTCTTCCCCATTTCCTATTATAATCGTTCTCCTATAATTTCCTCCAAAATCTGCTCTAAATTTTAGCATAAAATAATAGAGGGAAAACTTTATCAGCCCTATTATTAATGCACTATACGCTATAAATAGTAGTATTTGATTGGGGGCAATATTTAAAAAAGGGAAAATCCCAGAAATAGAAAACATTACGAGTAAAAATAAAATGAACTGAACAAGCAGAAGGTTTAATATTTTTATTTCAGGAGTATATCTATATATATTATAAAATCTAGAAAATATTGAGATTATAATCCATGTGATAGAAATTAAAACACACAGCCATTCAATCGAGATGTTGTGAAAGAGGTTGTTTATTACAAGGAAGTTAATTACGGCTAGATCTATTAGATAAGTTATTGGCTTAATATATCTTGAGAATCTTCCTTGTTTTTTTCTTGCCATTCTTTTGTTTTGTTAAGAATATGTCTTTTAAAATTTCGCTCAAAATTTTCTGCACTGAAGCGTTCCGAATTTTTTCTTATTTGAGAATAATCAAATTTTGTTTGATTAAAACGCTTTATTGCTGCTAAAATTGCCTCAGGAGTTTGGTCATTAAACAAAATTCCTGTTTTTTCATTAATTACGGTTTCCAAAGCACCTCCGTCTCCATATGCAATTACAGGTGTTCCACAGGCCTGTGCTTCAACTGGAGCAATACCAAAGTCCTCTATTCCTGCATGTAAAAATGCTTTCGCCCTGCTAACAATAGAGTATACTTTGTGAGGCTTGGAATATTCAACAAATTCGATGTTATTGTTTGCACGCTTCATTAATCTTTTTTTCTGACTACCCGATCCAATAATAATTAGTTTGTCGTTTATTTGATTGAAGGCGCTTACCAGTAAATCAACTCTTTTATATGGCTCTAGTCTTCCTGCTGTTACATAATACTCTTCCTTTTTATTATTTAAAACAAACTTCTTGGTGTCTACGGGCGGGTATATTACAAAGGCATCCCTCTTGTATTTCTTTTTTATCCATTTTTGGACAAATTTTGAATTTGCTATAATATAGTCGGGGTTTTTAGCTTGTTGAATATCAAGTCTTCTTAAGGCAAATAAAATCGGGGACAAAACTATTCTTGCAAGGGCATTAAAATATATGCCTTTATTGTCCCAAAGATATCTTTGGTTTCTGGCCTGATAATAACAAATATGTATTTGATTTTTCCCTGTTTTTTTTATTCCTTTTGCAACTGAAAAAGAAGAAGAAACAATAAGCCTGGTATCCTTATCAACCTTAAGTCTTTTAATAAAATATGGAAATAAGAAAAACAAAAGCCTAAAATTTTTCCCAAGAGCCTTTAGGCCTGTTTGAATTATCGGTATATTATGATAAGACAGCACCTTTGAGACATCCTGGGGGGGCATAATGCTAATAAGAGTATAGCACTTATTAAAGTTTAAAACTCTGGTAATAGAAGCAATCACTCTTTCTGCACCGCCATACTTGTCTAGCCAATCTATTATTAAAGCGTTCTTCATTTTTCAGGATGTTTTATAAATATTTTTTCTAGTATACAGCAGCTAATTAGTGCGATAATAAAAACCCCGAATGTCCTGTGGAAAGTATTTTCGAACAGCATAAAAATTGTTAATGTGAAAAACAAGTTTAAGCTATAAATTGAATGTTTCGCATTAAAAAACAAAAACGATAAAAACACTAAAAATAGCGCTAAGCCAAAGACGCCATAGCTTACAAGAAAATCAAGATATTGGTTGTGTGTATTAAAATCTCTGCTTAAAAACCAGTTTCTTTTATTTACAGTTTGAATTTCTTGATATTTCCTTCTTAAAAGCTGCTGTGTTTCTCCAAACCCTACTCCAAAAGCTTTATGGGGGGTTTCATTAAATATGGCAAAAGAATATTTCCAAATTAAATATCGCGGTTCATGTACCTTGATTTTTTCTACATAACTTTCTCTATATTCATCTGCTTTATACAGAACTCTTTGAGACAAATTGTTGTTCCCTAAAAATCCGCCAATACCTAAAGCTATAATTACCAGTAAGACGCCTATCCTGGCTTTTGATTTCAATTTATACACCGTAATGCTTATTAAAACCATTAAAGATAACATTATCGCTGTCCTTGAGGCAATGAAAAATATGGTTGATAATAAAAAAATTGTTAAGCAAAAATAAATAGTTTTACTTTTTTTGTTTTCTAAAGAAAAATAGCCCTCTGCGCAAAATATAAGTGCAATAACACTAAAAAATCCTAAATATAATCTTTGAGTCATCATCAATTCTTCAACAATTTCTCCAGTGTAAAAAGCTGTGCTGCCTGTCGTAACCACGTAAATTATAATCCTTGCTAAAGAGATAGCAGAACTTAACACAGTTCCCGCTATAAATGAATTCTTTAATAATTGGGGGCTTTTGATTATAGAAAACAAAATTATCAAAAGTACAGTTTGTCCAATTTTTCTTAATTCTGCAAAATCGTTAATAAAATGATTGCCAAACAAGGACTGTAAAGCAATTATTGCAAAAAATATTATAAATGCTGTGATAGTCCTATTAAAAAAAATTGTATTTGCTTGGGGTTTCTCTACGATAAAAAGAGCTATTACCACAAGACAGCCCATAACAATACTCGATAGCGCGTGTGAGACAGGAATGAAAGGTATGTAAAAGCATAAAAGCATGCATAGCCACAAATAAGATTTGTTTAAAATGTCTCTCATGTTTCGTGTTTATGAAATTTTTGTTTTTATAAAGTTTGTTGCCTGTCTTGAAAATAAAAGAAGTATTAAACTTCTGAGTATTCCGTAAATTGGATAAAATCCAAAATAAAAGTTTTTTATCATTATTTTAATTCTATTCTTAACTTGTTGTTTTCTGTGTTTTGATGATATTGAGTTTTTGTCAACTGAATAATCCATTAATATTTCTGGATAATTTTCTGCTTTAAATTTGTTGATTACATCGAAAAAAAAAGCATAATCCTCGGCTGCAAAATAATTTAATGGATAGCCTTTGATCACTTTTAAAATTTCTGAAGAGAACATTACTGATGGGTGAACAAAAGCAGAGTTTAAGCACATCGCTCTTTTTATTTGATTATACCCTACAGGGTGTTTTAAGCTAAAAAGCTCTGCCCCCTTTGAATCAACGACCCTTACCCAAGTTCCGAGTAATTTGATATCGCTATGTTTTTCAAGATATCTGTATTGCTTGTTGTATTTATTCGCGTAGCAAATATCCCCTGCGTCCAGTCTAGCAATATATTTATATTCATTTTTTCTTGCAAAGTCAATCCCAACATTTAAAGCCTGTGCTATTCCTTTATTTGGTTGTTGTTTTTTGTAATAAATTCTGCCCAATTTATAATCTTTTCTAAGTTTTGTTATATTGATCTCTTGTTGGCTTCCATCATCAATAATAACTATGTCCATTTTTATTTCTTCTTTAATTGATGCAACAGACTTACATAGCCCTTTCGGATTATTATAATGAGGTATTATTATTATTATCTCCTTATGCATTTTTTAGTTTTTTTGATTCTATAAGAAATATTAAAGCCAAGCATAGCCAGAAAGCATAAATTCTAAACGAATCCATTTTTAGCCAGTTCATGATAAAACCTGTCATCGAAATTAATATTACTATTGAATAAAGATTGTGTTTGTTAAAGTTATTGTAACACCAAAGAAATACTTGAATTAAAAGACCACAAAATATTAAAAACCCAACTAATCCTGTTTCGCTTAAAAATCTTAAATAAATATTATACCCAGGAGGAAAGCGTTCGTCATTTTGGTTTAAGTATCTTAATCGAAACTCCCAGTTGTTTTTTTTAGCCCAATTTGGATATTTTTTTCTTGATTCAAAGGCTTGAAGACCATAGCCTGTTCCTGAAAAAGGATTATCTAAAAACACTTTGTACATTGCTAGCTGTATTCCAAATCTTGATCTATTTGAGCTAGAATGATCACTGTCGTCTAATTTAAAAGACTGAAGCTCGTTACTAACATACTCTGAAATCTGATTTGAAAATACTATTGAAATGACAGAAATTGTTAGAGCTAATCCAAGCGTAATTTTTAAAAAAACTTTAGAATATTTTGTTTTTCTTGATAGTATGAGTAAAAAGGCGCATGATTGCACAATAACAATGAAAAAAGCAGCTCTAGAGCCAGAAATAAAAGCCAAAGCGACAATAGCTATTGCGGGTAAAAACCTCCAGTTTGTTTTGTCTGTTAAAATATAGCTAAACATCCATCCAGATATTGACAGTAAATATGTTCCAAGGGCTGGCGGCTCAAAAGTAACCGAGGAAATTCTTCTTAATAAATTGTCTGTTTTGGCTTCAGTAAAAGGGAAATAATCAAACAGGTTTAATACGCTGACCTTTAGGGTCTGTATTTCAAATTTTACAATTAATACTTCAAAAAAAGCATAAATTATCACGATTATAAACGAGGCAAGAAAAACCTTTCTAATTGTAAAGAAAAGCTTATTAATGTTTCTTAAGGAAAAAGCGTTAAAGAAAATAATTGGCAGTATAATTGAACAAAGAACTAAGGCTCCGTACTGATTTATAAATCTCTCAGCTCCTGTTGTTTGTTTAAAAAAATAGTTTGTGACATTTGAGCTGTTTAGGAGTGTTGCAACAAGACACCAGATCAGTAGAAGTAATAAAAATTGAAATATTATGTTTTGACGTGGTATCTCTATTCTTTTTTTAAACAAAAGCAAAATGGCTGCTCCTAAAAAAAACAAAAAACACGAATCCCTATAGAATTCGCCCAAAAACCCAAGCCCCTCCCATGAATTAAAAGGAATAAAAAATATCCCTGCCAAAATCATATAAAAGGCAATATTTACAACGCTTGTTCTGTTCATTTTAATTGTTGGTTGTAGTTAGTCCAGCGTGTTACGTCCACTCCAAGCTTCTTAATTAAATTAACATCATTTTTAAAAAACCTGATTAGCTCTTTTTTTGTGCTTTCATTTATTTTTTCAGAAGGAATTTTGTGTTTTTCTGTAATCTTGTTTAGTATATCCTTCATCCAAGGGTAAGCCGGTACAATTTTTTTGATAAAATTTTTAATTTTTGATGGTTTGAATATTATTCTTGTGGTGTGATTATCCTTATATGTTCCGCCTGGGTTATATTTTTTGTTTAAAGTGTTAGGGGAAAATCCCTCGTCTACCCCTAAAAATTTATATGTTTTCTTTATTGTTTTTTCTGGGCTTAACATTAGTTCTTCCTGAGTTAAGATTAAAACTTTAGAAAAAACTTCTATAGCTTTATTTATTTTATTATAATATGTGGAGTTAAATTTATAATACCAAAAATCTGAGTATTTTAATTCCTTTCTTTTCTTTTCTAATTTTAAGGCCTCCTCAAAAAGTTCTTTTTCTCTGCCTTCTCTTACTAAGTGCAAATAGTTAGAATACGCTCTTTTTATCGGGTCTCTAATCACCACTATAATTTTAGGATCAGATAGTTTTGTCTTTATTTCTTTGAAAAACTCTGGGTAGTTTATGTATGACGGGGAGGTCTCTCCTACGGTCTTGTGTTTCTTTCCGTTTACAAAAAATCTGTAATATTGATTTAAGCTTGTTACATGTGTCTCGGCCGCCAACTTGTCTCCTGCTCCTTCATTTTGATTCGATAAAATCCTATTAGTAAAAAAATGTAGTTCTTTTTGTTTTGCCATATATATTTCTGGATGCTCTGACAAATAGTAATGGAGCGATGTTGTTCCGCATTTTGGAAAGCCTGATATTATAAACTTTGGCAAAGTCATAAATTATGATATAAATGTTTTGATTCTGTCTGTCCTATAAACAGTCGCAACAATTAGGCTATTCCAAAAAATCATGCTAATTAGTGTTGCTGCTGCTGCTCCTTCTATTCCATAGATTGGGATTAATACTAAATTTAAAATTATATTAATAATGAGCCCTAATATTAATATGGTGTTTAGCTTTTTCTGCTTTCCCGTCATGTTGAGGTATACTGCTCCGGGGCCACACAAGGAACTGAAAAACTGAGCGCCCAGAAGAAGTAATAGTGCCTCTCTTGCTAAAACATAATTTTCACCAAAAAGGCCTAACATAAAGTTCGAAAAAACAAACAATATTATCAAAATTGGAATACTTATAATAAAAATAATTCTCGCTGAATCGTTAATGAGCTTATTTAGTTTTTCAAAATCATTAGTGCTATAAATTTCAGCTATTTTTGGAGCAATAACAATGTTAACTGACATAAGAGCTAGAGCTGTAACTGTTGCTAATTTTACTGCAACAGAGTAGTAGGCTATGCTTTCAAACCCTTCATAGGCGGTTAAAATTATTATATCAACACTCTGCATAATAAAATATGCTATTGCGCTTAGAGCCATTGGGTATGAACGAACAAAAATTTGATGATAAGAAAAATTGTAATCATTGGTTCTGGGTAAATTTAATTTTTTAAATAGTAGGCCTACCTGAGCTAAAGTCATTAACGAAAGCAACAAAAAGCTAGCTAAAAAAGCTTCTATTAGCCACTGCTGATTTTGTGTATAGTATAAAATAATTGAGAAGATAAAGATTGGTGTATATCTAAAAACATTTCTGTAAAGCTCTGAAGAAATTGTTTTGTTTAAAGCTCTTAGAGCGTCTATGTTTAGCATTGTTATGGTATAAAAAAACAGGGCAGCTATTGATTTTAAAATCAAAGAATATGCCTCTTGTTTGTTAAAAAGCTCATTAACAAATTGTTCTGTAAGCGCTGTGTATCCTAAGGCAAGCAGCAAGCAGATTGCTGTGGTCATCGTTAGCATTTTAAGATATATTTTTTTAATAGACTGTAATGAGTTTTTTGAGTTTAAAAGTCCTGAATAATATATAATAGATTGGTTGGTTCCAACTAAAGATGCCCCGCTAAGGATCATTATTGTTGCTCTAACAAAATCATATTTTCCAACTAATTCTGCCGAATAATAATTTGTTAAAAACAGTGAGAATAAAAACAGCAAAATGACTCCTGATCCTCTTATAAAAAGAACCTTGATGCTTTTTTGAATTAATCCATCCTTTGTCATATTATACGCCTCTATCTAATTTGTCTAAATACTTGTAAAGTTTTAGAGCAGCTGAGGCTATTATAAATATGAGCACTAATAAAATTGGGTAATATATTATTTTGTTGTCGCTGAGTCCGTCTTGGTCTATTAGAAGGTTTGTTTCATTGATAACCATTACTGTTTCTTTAGACAAGATTCGTTCATTTTTTAGTTCCTCGTTTTGCGCCTCAAGTGTAATTTTTATTTTAATAAGTTCATTTGGCAAATAGGTTTTGTTGTCAATATAGAGCTGTGCCGAGCTTTTTTCTAAATTATTTGTTGAACTATATTTTTCTATAAGCTTGTCAATTTGTTTTATGGTATTCTCATTATTGAAAATACTGCTTGCTATGCTTTGAAGCCTTCTTTCCTTAAGCCCTAAAAACAGAGGATTTCCATTAAAATATTGTATTATTTTTTTTAGTGATGCAGTGCTTGCACTCGAAGAGATGTCTAGGCTTAAAACATGGTATTCATAATCTGACTTAAAGCCTTCTGTCATTGCTATATTGTCTTCAAACTCTAAATTCTCAAAAAGGGCTCTGATTTCATTAGCATCGATTTCTGATTTTAAAATGTCTTTTAAATCAATAATTGGTTTTATACTAATTTCCGTAATTTCTTCGCCCTCACCAAGCCCCATATCATTGCTGAAAAAATCTTCATCTTCAGATTCTATTTTTTGGCTTATAAGACTAATTGCGTCATAGACATAGTTTCCTGCATCAAAATTAATTTTTAATAATACTGACGCCTCTTTTGTGGACTCGTCTTCAACTATACTTTCAGTTATAAATCCTAGCGCTGCCCCCAAAACTATTATTAGGCCTATTGTTTTCCAGTTAGCAAGAAGGTTTTTAAAAGCTCTGAAAACGACTAGTATTAGGTTTAAAAAAAGGTCTGATATTTTTTTTAAAAGCAAGACGATGTCCATTTCTTCGTTTGTGGCGGTAGTGTTTTTCTTATTCATGACGTTTTATTTTGTCATATTTAAACGAAACTTCTTCTGGTTTATTTTATGAAAACTGATTTTATCCTTTTGTGACTAAATTTAATTTGTAGAGTTGGTCTGCGATTTTACGGTCATTTGAAATTTTGGGTATTTTATTTTGCCCCCCCAGCTTACCTATAGAATCCATATAAGTGTTGAATCCTTTTTTAGAAACTCTTCTTATTTTTAGACGGCTAATTACCTTTCCCTGTATAAGGTCTTTGTAGTATTTGTTTTGGCTCTGTAAGCTCAAATCTAGAATCTGTTCAAAAGCTTCTAAATCCTTAATCTCTGAGTCAAAATCTATAAACCATTCATGATAAGATGCTGTATTGTCAGGGCTAAATTTTGGGGCAACAGTAAATTCGTTTACAACAATCCCTGTGCTAGCGCACGTTTGTTCTATTGCGTTTTCTGCCTCTTTAACTATGACGTGCTCTCCAAAAGCTGAAAGAAATTGTTTTACTCTTCCTGTAACAATAATTTTGAAGGGGTTTGTTGAGGTAAACATAACTGTGTCTCCGGTATTATATCCCCACAATCCTGCGCTGGTTGACACAATTAAAACATAATTAACTCTTGTTTTTACATCCTCTATGGAAACTCTATTATGTTTTGATTTTAAAAAGTCCAGCTCCGAAATGAATTCATAAAAAATTCCTGCATTTAAAATAAGCAACAAGTCGTTTGATTCCTGCTTGTCTTGAAAAGCAAAAAACCCTTCGCTTGCAGGATATACTTCTATGCTGTCAACTTTTCTGCCAATTAGTTTTTTAAACTTATTCTTATATGGTGCGTAACTTACGCCGCCATATATTAACAGATTAAGGTTTTTGAAAATTTCTCCAACGGGTTTTCCTGAAGCTTTCTGTAGTTTTTCAAAATACATTTGAAGCCATGACGGTATTCCGCTAAGGATTCTCATGTCTTGATTTACTGTTTCTTCAACAATTGCTTCTACTTTTTCCTCCCAGTCCTCAATACAGTTTGTTTTATAGGACGGAAGTTTCGTTTGTTTTAAAAAAAAGGGGGTATAATGCGCGGAAATTCCTGAAAGTCTTCCTGTTTTTATCCCTCTTATTTCATCTAAAACAGGGCTTCCTTGTAAAAAGATAAACTTGCCATTAAGAACGTCTGTTCTTCCAGTATTTGCAATATACATTAGCAGAGCATCTTTTGCTCCCTGCAAAAGATGTGGTAGGCTTTCTTTTGTTATTGGAATGTGTTTTTCCCCAGAAGTTGTTCCAGAGGTTATTGCAAAATATTTTGGACGCCCAGGCCATAAAATATTTTTTCTTCCTTCTTTTATTTCGTTTATATATTTTTTAATCCCTTCATAATCAACTATTGGAACATTTTTTTTAAAATCATTATAGGACTTAATGTTGCTGAAATTGTGGTCATTTCCAAAAACCGTATTTTTCCCAAAAGCTATTAGCTTTTTTAATGTTTTTTTTTGACTATCGACAGGATGTGTTGCCCATTTTACAATAGCTTTCTTTCGTCTTTTTGCTAAAAACCTTATTGCTATCTCTTTAAGCATAAGGTTTATTTAAAATTAAAAAATTGTCCAGGATCAATTGGCGCTCCATTTTTCCACAACTCGAAATGTAGGTGTGGCCCTGTTGTTAGTGTTCCTTGGTTTCCAGACAAAGCAATCACCTCTCCCGCAGTGACAAGTTCGTTTTGTTTTTTAACTAAAGATGAGTTGTGTTTATATGCTGAGAGCAGCATGTCTCCATGGTCAACAATAATCACATAGCCTGTTTCCATTGTCCATTCTGACAAAACAACTCTTCCGTCAGAAATAGCCTTTACGGGCGTTCCTGTGTCAACAGCAATATCAATAGCAAAATGATTTTCTTTGTAATTAAAATTTTGTGTTATCTCTCCTAAAACAGGCTGAAAAAGAATTTTGTTTTGAATTAAAAGCTGGTTTTTTGTTAAATTAAACATGTCTTCCTCTTCTATATATTTTCTCAACAAAGAATCTTCGCTTGACGGACTTAATTCCGAAGAAAACAGCTCTGAATTTATTTCGCTTAAAATCGAATCCCTGTTAAAGGCAATTGTGTCAAGCTCGCCTATTAGTACTTTTTTAATAGAATTATAGTACTGATTGTTAAGAGCAATCATCTTTTCTATTGAGTCAGTCTTAAAGCTAAGCTCTTTTGAGGTTTTTAATAGCTCCAGAGAAGAATATCCTGGAACATACTCTTTTAATTGTGTGAAAAAAATTAACCCAATTGTTAAAACTATTAATGCTGCGGTGAATATAGTGCCAATAAGAAAAACCCCTGCTTTAGTCGCTTTGAAAGAGAGCCTTTCCTCAAAGGTTTTGTCATTTGAGATTACCACCTTATATTCCTTATATAGGTTCTCTAAAAAAGTGGTGCTTTTCTGTTTTTTCCTCATAATTTTCAAAAATACTGAAATATAATTACAATTCTAAGTTTCATTATAGGCCGTAATGGTTTAAAATTAAACTTTTAATTACTAACTTTACTCAAAATTTAATGCTATGGTTTTATATGTTTTACCTCTTGCGTTTGGCGCTTGGCAAATTGCCATTGTAGCTGCTGTTGCTCTTCTTATTTTTGGAGGAAAAGGTATTGGAAAAAAAATTGCTGGTATAATAAAAGGCACTGGAGAGGGAGTTAAAGAATTTAAAAAAGCACTTAACGAGGATGATAAAAAAAATGCGGAAAATGAAGAAAGCAAGGAAGGCGAAGAATAATTTCTTTCTTTTATTTTAAAAATTTTAAGCTTTTAATTATTGCCTCTATCTCAAAAATGTAGCTTGCTTTTTTAGTTGCAGGAGAATACACAAATCCGTCAAAAAATAATATTCGACTATTAATTGAGTCTACAATAGAAAAATTAATAAAAGGGCCTCCCATAAATTGTTTTTTTACCTCCCAAAGTCCTCTTACCTCGAGCCCTTTGTATTTGCTTATTTTTATTGGTTTTAAAACCGATTTGTACTGTGTTTCTGTTGACATATAAGTTCCTTGTGTTGGGCCTGGAATTTTTTGTTTAGAAACAGAGTCTCTTATGGTAATTATTTTTTCTGTATTTAGAGGGCTTGTTTTGAGAGGTGTTTGAAATACAGTCAAGTTTACTGAGCCGCTTTTTGTGTCTTTTCTTAACCATACAAAACCCCTGTCTGCTGCTGCTACCCTATAAATAGATGGAAAGTCTAGTTTAATTTTAAACATGCTGTCTAAGACTTGGGAATTACTAAGTGATTTTCTTATTCTTCTTTGTTTTTCTTTAATCTCAGCTGATTTTATGGTATTTATTATTTTGCTAGAATATTTTTTAAGCTCACTTATAATTTCGTTACGCGTCATTCCTCTTAGAATTATGACTGTTTGGGGTGAGGCGTATTTATTTAACAAGAGTTTTGTTTGTCTTGGTTTATTGGCTTCTATTATAATTATTGTCCTTGATTTTGTTACAAATCCCGAAAAGATTGTTGGCGGAATTTGCCTTAGCTTAAATAAAGGCTCTTGCTGGGGAAGGCCATATATTGGTCTTGATAGTGTCTTTTTTAATGCTTTTCCAACATCTCCCTCCCACAGCTGGTCCTCAACTACTACCGAAATTTCATTTAGGTTTCCTGAAGATGCAAGGAGAATTTTTGTGTTATTATTACAGCTGGTAAAAAGCAGTGTCGCTATTAAAACAATTTTTCTCATAGGTGCTGTTTAAAAATACTATTAATTTTTGGGAATTCTTTTTGGAAAAATTATTAGTCTTTGGTTTTCCTTTATTTTGTCGCTTGACAAGTTGTTCCAGCGCATTATATCTCCTGTTTTTACTCCAAATTTTTTGCTAATACTTCCTAAATAATCTCCGTACTTTATTTTATATATTATTTTAGAATTAATGCTATAAAGGTCTGGGAGAGGCTTTTCTGATAACTCAAATTCCTTCTCTGCATAATCATAAAGCTCATTCTCTCTTGCTGCATATAACAAGGTGTAGCTTGCGGGAAGCGTAACCGCTTGTGTTTTGTTGTTAATTTTTGGAATTATTTTATGTATATAGGAAGGATTTAAAAATTCTATTGTGTCTAGAGGTATTTCTAAAAATCTGGCAATATGAGAAAAGGAAATTTGTTCTTTTACATGAATCGTGTCTGTTTTGTTTTTTGAAAACTCTTCCTTGTAAAGAGTGATTCCGTGTTCGTTTGCGTATTCTAAAACATACATAGTTGCAATGAAGGAGGGGACGTATTTGGCTGTTTCGTACGGTAAAAATCCTCTTATGTTCCAGAAATTCTTATAGCCTCCCGACCTAATAATTGCTTTAGAAATTGTTCTTGGCCCTGCATTATATGCAGCGACAGCTAAGGTCCAGTCATTATAGCTTTCCTTTAGTTTTAATAAATATTTTGCTGCTGCCTCTGAGGATTTCTCAGGATCCATTCTTTCATCTATATAGCTATTAAGCTCTAGCCCGTTTTCTTTTGCTGCTGCATACATAAACTGCCACAGACCAGTAGCCCCTGCTTTTGAGACAGCTCTGGGATCTAGTCTTGATTCAATAATTGGCAAGTATTTTAGCTCTAAAGGCGCTTTGTTGTTTTGTAGAGCTTTTTCAAAAATTGGAAAATAGTAATTTATTAATCCTGAGCTCTTATTGAAAAATTTTTTTCTGTTCGTTAGATAATTTTTAATTAAATTTTCTAACTCTGGTGTGTGTAAAATATCTATCGGAGTTTTCTTGTTAAGACTAATAAGTCTTGCTTTTATGGTGTCTGAGTTAAAGTTCGAAATACTGTCTTTTAAGAAAAGGTTTTTCTGTATTGAAAAGGAATCTGAAGGTCTTCCAAAGAACAATAGCGAAGCGATAAAGATTGTAAAAAAAAATTTCATAAAGAAAAAAGGTGTTATGTTCTTAGGGCTTTAATTCCTGGCAGTGTTTTTCCTTCCAAGCTTTCAAGCATTGCTCCTCCTCCTGTGCTTACACAGCTTATCTTATTAAATAGATTAAATTTCTTTAGCGCTGCTACTGAGTCTCCTCCTCCAACTAAAGAAAAGGCGCCGTTTTTTGTCGCCTCTACCACAGACTCTGCGACAGCTTTTGTTCCTTTAGAAAAACTGTTCATTTCAAAAACCCCCATTGGACCATTCCATAAAATTGTTTGGCTCTCTTGTATTGTTTTATTAAACGCTTTCTCAGTTTCCGGACCTATATCTAGCCCCATCCATCCTTCACTAATCTTGTTTGAGTTGGCAATTTTTGTTTCTGATTCATTTTTAAACTCCTCTGCTGCAATAACATCTTTTGGTAATAAAATTGATACTCCTCTTCTTTCTGCTTCTTTAAATACCTCGAGACATTCTCCAGTCTTGTCAGGCTCAGAAATTGAGGCCCCCACCTCTCCTCCTTGAGATTTAATAAACGTATAGGCCATTCCTCCACCAATCAACAAATTATCTACCGCTGATAACAGGTTTTTAATTATGGGTATTTTGGAAGAAACCTTTGCTCCTCCAATAATTGCTGTTACTGGTTGTTTTTTTGAGACTAAAACCTTATCAATTGACTCTAATTCTTTTTTTAACAATAGCCCTGCGCATTTTTCAATAAAAAACTTTGCTATAGTTGATGTAGAGGCGTGCTCTCTGTGGGTTGTTCCAAAAGCATCGTTAACATAAACGTCTCCTGCTTTTGACAGTTCCTTTGAAAACTTTTCATCTCCTTTAATCTCCCCATCGTAAAATCTCAAGTTTTCTAACATCAAAATATCTCCTGGTTTTATGGCGCTTACAGCGCGCGCTACTTCCGGCCCAATACAATCGCTAATAAAAACGACTTCTCTAGACAAACATTCTTGTGTTTGTTTCAATATGTGTTTTAGTGAAAGGTTTTGGTCTTGTCCGTTGGGCCTGCCAAGGTGTGACATTAGTACACAGGCGCCTCCATTGTTAATTATGTGTTCGATTGTTGGTTTTGCTGCCAAGATTCTAGAGTTATCGGCAACGTTCTTGTGGCTGTCTAGAGGAACATTAAAATCAACTCTTATTAAAGCTTTTTTGTTTTTAAAATTAATGTCTGTTACAAATTTCATCTGCTTAAAGCCTTAAACAAATATAGTTTTTATATGAGTATAAAACTATATAATTCTTTTATCTTTGTTAAATGATTCCGTCTAATCCAGTAGGTCAAAAACAGCTTCTTCAGCATCTAAATGGTGTGGCTAAAAACAACAGAATTGCAAACACATATATGCTTGTTGGGCCGGAAGGAGTCGGCAAAATTTCTATAGCCTTGGCCTTTATTAGCTGTATTGTACGGCATTCACTAGGGGGCGACTCTGAGGCTGTTAGGGTAGCCACAAACAAAATAGACTCTCTTTCTCATCCTGATTTGCATTTTTCCTTCCCTGTAAATACAAACGATAAAATAAAAAAAGATCCCGTTTCTAAAGATTATCTTGAATCCTGGAGAGAAATGCTTTTTAATTCTGCTTATTTCAACCTTGACGATTGGTATAAAAAAATTCGAATAGGCAATAAGCAGGGAATTATTTCTGCGAAAGAGGCTGAAAATATTTCTAAAAAAATGTCTCTAAAATCCTATGAAGGAGGATATAAGTTTATGGTCATTTGGATGGCTGAAAAAATGAACCCTAGCGCCTCAAACAAGCTTTTGAAGCTGCTGGAAGAGCCTCCTAAAAAAACTATTTTCTTGTTGCTGTGTGAAAATGAAGCCGGAGTCCTAGGGACAATTCGTTCGAGGTGTCAAAAAATTGAACTAAGCCCTATTGCGTCAGAAGATATTGCTTTGGGCTTAAAGGCTGCTTTTGAAATAGAAAACTCTTTTGCTGAGGAAATTAGCTTAAAAGCTAAAGGCAATTACAGGGAGGCAGCTCAAGTTGCTGAAAACCAGCAGATTACTGAAGAAAACAATGAAGATTTTGTAAATTGGGTTAGGCTTGCCTTTCGCGTAAAAACATCGAAACAAGCCATTGGAGAGCTTATTTCGTTTAGCGAAAATATGGCGAAAAAGAGCAGAGAAGATCAAAAAGCTTTTCTTAAAAGTTCGCTTTCAGTTTTCAGAAAAGGCCTTTTGTTTAATTATGTTGCTGATCGGGATGATTCAGGCTTTGGAAATGGCTTTAGTTTTGAAAAGTTTGCTCCCTTTGTTCATGAGAACAACATCATTGAAATATACGACGAGGTCCAGTCGGCATATGAGAATATTGAAAGAAACGGTAATTCTAAAATTGTTTTTCTTGACACGTCTATAAAACTAACACGCCTTCTTCACACAAAGCCCTCAGATGCAAACGAAAACTAATCGCTGGTTTGTTATTGTAAATCCCAATGCTGGATCAGGGAAGGGTAAGGAGCTGTGGGGAAAGATAAAAGCTGAACTTGATGTTGTCGGCCTTGTCTTTGATTATGCCTTTAGTGAGTATCCCGGGCACGAGGCTGTGTTATCTAAAGCTGCGGTTCTTGGTGGCTATACTCAAATAATTTCTGTTGGTGGAGACGGGACAATTCAAAAGGTTGTAAACGGGGTTTATTCGCAAGAAAAGTTTTCCCCAAAACAAATTGTTTTAGGTGTTATTCCTTGTGGCACAGGAAATGATTGGATCAAAACACACAACATTCCTCTTAGCTATAAAAAGGCTACTCAGGTTATTGTGAATAGAAAAACAAAATCTCAGGATTTGGGAAAAATTCAAATTTCTGGAACAGAAAACAAAACGCTGTATTTTATAAATCATGCTGGCTGCGGATTTGATTGTTTTGTGTTGTCTCAATTGCACCACTATAAGCGTTTTGGCCCTCTTTCATATTTTTTGTGTGCAATTGTTAATTTTATGCGCTTTAAAAATCTTAAGATTAATGTTGTTTTGGACAGCACAAGTATAGAGGCAAATGCTTTCTTTCTTGGAATTGGCCTCTGCTCATTTACTGGAGGAGGAATGCGGCTAACAAAAAACGCAGATCCCTTTGACGGGCTATTTGACATAACAATTGCTCAAGATTTTACAAAAACTGACATAATCAAAAATCTTCCCCGCTTGTTTAATGGTGGGCTTTTTAAAGACAGGAAGGTTTTTACTCACACTTCGAAAACAATACAAGTTAGTTCGGCAAATAAAGGTATTTTATCCCAGGCTGATGGCGAATTATTAGAAAAAGGCTGTTTGTTTTATTCTATTGTTCCTGGGGGCTTTAGGTATTGCTCTCTTTAGCAAAAACATATGTAACCGAAGAGCTTTCTCCTGTAAATAGCGATAAAAAGTTTGAAACAGCTCCAATAATAACCGCCCTAAAGTAAACCATTTGATTCTTTTTATATTTTTCTGAAAGAATAGAAATATAGAATGCATCCCACATCATTCGGTGTTTTCTTTCAAGCACAAAGCCTTGTTTTCTGAACAAATTGGTTATAGAGTTTTGATCAAAATGCCAAATATGTCTCGGGACATCATAGGCCGCCCAATACTTTTTATAGTGTTTTGCATCAAAAGATTGGTGGTTTGGTACGGCCACAACAACTTTTCCTTTTTTCTTTGTTGCGCTATATAAAAATGATAGAGTCTTCTTTAAATCCACAGCGTGCTCTAAAGAATGCCACAGGGTAATTACGTCGTATTTTTTGTTTGTTTTTTGCGCTTCCCTTATTGTAGAAAAAACCACTCCCCCAGAAGTGTTTTCTGCTTTCGTTCTAGCTTTTTGGTTTGGCTCTATTCCACAGCTGCTCCACCCCCGAGCTCGTACAGCAAACAAAAACCCTCCCAAGCCACAGCCAAAGTCTAACAAATCTCCTGCTTTTAAACTAATTGATGAAACCAGTCTTGTTTTTGATTTCAAAGATATTTTTCTAACCCCCATATATAACAAAGAAACGAGATTGTTGGGCCTCTCTTGGTGTGAGGCGTAAGCTTCTGTATTATAATAAAGCGACATGTCTTTTTCTTTTGGAACTGGGCTTGTTTTTAAAACATTGGTTTCCTTGTCCTTTATTATTTTAAACTTCTTGTTCGTTATCAAAAAGTCTTGGGTTATTATGGTTTTTTCGACGGTCATATTATTGTGTTTCACGTGAAACATGCTTATCTTCCCATATACACCAGCAAAACTGAAATGTCATTAGGAGAGACTCCGCTTATTCTTGAGGCCTGCGAAATAGTTCTAGGTCTTATTTTTATTAATTTTTCCTTTGCTTCTGCGCTCATAGATTTGATTTTTAAATAATCAAACTTTTCTGGTATTCTTACTGCTTCTAGCCTGTTTAGTTTGTCTGCGTTGTTCCTTTCCTTGTCAATATATCCTCTATATTTGATTTGTATTTCAGCCTGGTCTTTTTCTTCTTGAGTTAGACAAAACTCTTTGGCTGCTTCCTTGATCTCCTTGACTTTCATCAAATCTGAAAGACTAATGTTTGGCCTTGCAAGAATTTTGTCTGCTTTTCCAGACTGTTTTACTGCTGCCGATTTCTTTTTCTTTAAAATTGGGTTAATGTTTTTAGGGCTAACGCTCTGGTTTTTTAAAAGCTTCACAAGCCTGTTCGTGTTAGAATACTTTGATTTCATTTTAGCTAGGCGCCCCTTTGTTGCAAGGCCTATTCTATGGCTTTTTTCTGTTAATCTTTTATCAGCATTGTCTTGGCGCAGCAACATTCTATATTCTGCCCTAGATGTAAACATTCTATAGGGCTCTTCTGTTCCTTTTGTGATTAGATCGTCTATTAAAACGCCAATATATGCCTCGTCTCTTTTTAAAACAAAAGCTTCTTGATTTTTAGATTCCCGCGCAGCGTTAATTCCCGCCATAAGCCCTTGTGCTCCGGCCTCCTCATAGCCTGTTGTCCCATTTATTTGTCCTGCAAAAAACAGCCCTTCAACAATTTTTGTTTCTAGAGAGTATTTTAGCTGTGTGGGGTGAAAAAAATCATACTCAATTGCATATCCTGGTCTAAAAAATTTTACTTTTTCAAATCCAGAAACTGATTTTAGCGCATTATATTGTATGTCTTCTGGAAGAGAAGTAGAGAAGCCGTTTACATAGACCTCAACCGTGTTTCTTCCTTCGGGCTCAACAAAAAGCTGGTGCCTGTCTCTCTCGGAGAAGCGATGTATTTTGTCCTCAATTGAGGGGCAATATCTAGGGCCTATGCTCTTTATTCGTCCGTTAAACATTGGCGACCTGTCAAACCCTTCTCTTAAAAGATCATGAACCTTAGGGTTTGTATAGGTCATGTGGCATGATAGTTGGTTTTCCGCCGGACTTGTTGAGTCAAGAAATGAAAATTTCTGAGGACAATCGTCTCCTGGCTGTTCTTTCATTTTTTTATAATCAAGCGATCTGCCGTCTACTCTTGGGGGGGTTCCTGTTTTCATTCTTCCTGATGAAAACCCTAGCTTAACAAGCTCCTCTGTCAAGCCTGTTGCAGCGCGTTCGCCGGCCCGACCTCCTCCAAAGTTTTTGTCTCCAACGTGTATAAGGCCATTTAAAAAAGTTCCGTTTGTAAGCACAACTGTTTTGGCTTTAATCTCAACCCCAAGTGCTGTTTTAACTCCGTAGATTTTGTTGTTTTTTATAACAAGCCCTCTAACCATCTCTTGATAAAAATCTAGGCCAGGGGTCTCCTCTAACATTTTTCTCCAACACTGACTAAAAAGAGCTCTATCGCTTTGAACTCGGGGGCTCCACATTGCAGGGCCCTTAGACTTGTTCAGCATTTTAAACTGTATGGCTGTTTTATCACTAACTATTCCGCTGTAGCCACCAATAGCGTCAATTTCTCTAACAATCTGTCCTTTAGCTATTCCCCCCATTGCCGGGTTGCATGACATTTGGCCAATTGTGTGAAGGTTCATTGTCACCAGCAGGGTAGATGCGCCAAGGTTTGCTGCTGCTGCTGCTGCCTCGCTTCCTGCGTGTCCTCCTCCTACAACAATAACATCATATTGGTTTTTAAACATAGTTCTTGTTTCTCGTGAAGCGTGGTTTCTTCTAGTTTTTTATATACAACCGCGTGTCCAGGCAATTAAAATATGCTGCAAGGGCGGCGGAACAAATATACAACGATTAAAAAAAGATTTTACTAAAGCAGTGCTAGATATTTGTCTTCAAGTGCTCTGATGTTTTTTTGTTCATCAGGAGTTTTGTCTTTGTGCCCGCAAAGATGTAAAAGAGCGTGAACCATAACGCGCATAAGCTCCTTGGAAAATTCCTGGTTATATTCTCCTGCGTTGATCCTGACCATTTCCTCCGACACAAAAACGTCGCCTTGTATTTTATTGTCTCTTGAGTAGTCGAAGGCCAAAACGTCGGTTAAATAGTTGTGGTTAAGGTGGGTTTTGTTAATTTTTATCATTTTTTTTTTATCAACAAAGCTGTAGTCAAGGGATAAGGCCTCAGCCTCCTCGCTGTTGATAACAGACAAAAGCCATGCAGAAATCGATTCTTCATTTGAAAGAAAAAAGCCCGTGTGATAAAAAAACTTTATCGTACTCATATTAACAAAACTACAACAAACATTTGAAGATTTATTGTTTTATATTTGACAAAAAAGAGGAAGTGTCTCAAAAAGTTCGCGTTAGATTTGCTCCAAGCCCAACAGGTCCGCTACATGTTGGCGGTCTTAGAACTGCGCTGTTTAATTATTTGTTTGCAAAGAAAAACAAAGGGGTGTTTATTTTAAGAATAGAGGACACTGATGCGAAAAGAAAAGTTGATGGTGCAGAAGAATATATTCTCAGGGCCTTACGCTGGTGTGGACTGTCCCCAGACGAGTCTATAGTTAACGGCGGGAGCCACGGGCCTTATCGACAGAGCGAAAGAAATGGCTATTACAAAAAGCATTTAGACGCCCTTATAGCAAAAGGTTGTGCGTATTATGCTTTTGATACCGAAGAGTCTCTTGCGGGTCATAGAGAAGAGCATAAAAAAATAGGCAAAACATTTATATACAACTGGCACAATCGCCTGAAGCTTGTAAATTCGCTTGCTTTATCTTCAGAAGAAACAAAAAAACTGTTGGAGAGAAAAACCCCGCATGTTGTACGCTTTAAATCTCCAGAAAATAAAACAATAGAAACTGTTGACATAATTCGGGGCGTTTCTAAAAGCGAATCGAAACTCTTAGATGATAAAATTCTTTATAAGTCTGACGGAACGCCAACATATCATTTGGCAAGCGTGGTTGATGATCATCTAATGGAAATTTCTCACGTAATAAGAGGCGAAGAATGGCTGCCTTCTCTTGCTCTTCATTCTTTGCTCTATGATGCCTTTGGGTGGGAAAAGCCAAAGTTTGCGCATCTACCATTAATTCTTAGTCCTACGGGAAAAGGGAAGCTTAGCAAAAGGTCTGGGGAAAAAGCCGGGGTTCCTGTTTACCCCCTTGAATGGTCAAAAGAAAACAAAATAAAAGGGTATAAGGAAGAAGGCATTCTTGCTGAGGGGCTTATAAATTTTATGGCCTTCTTGGGATGGAACCCAGGAACAGAAAAAGAGATGTATACTTTAGAGGGGCTAGTTGAAGATTTTAGTTTAGAAAAGGTTTCTTCAGCAAGTGCACAATTTGACTATGAGAGGCTTCTTTGGTTTAGCCACAAACACATACAAGAAAGGTCTGGCGCTGATTTGATGGCCCTTCTTATTGATCAGGGGTATGGCTTAGAAGCTTTTTCTGAAGAAAAAATACAAAAAACCTTAGGATTAGTAAAAGAGAGGGCAAGCACTCTTGTCAGCCTATGGTCGGCGGGCAGTTATTTTTTTAAAGCTCCCGAAGCTTATGATGAGGCCTCAAGAAAAAAGGCCGTAAAAGAAAACACAAAAGAGATTCTCTTGGCTCTTGTTGGGGCTCTAGAAAAGGCAGACGATTTTGATTCTAAACCAACTAAAGACTTTCTTGAAAAGTTTTTTGAAGATTTGTGTAAAAAGAATGCCGCAATGAAGATGCGTGATATTATGCTTCCTCTTCGTCTTTCTTTGGTTGGCTCATTGTCTGGTGTTGAGATCGGGACAATCATGTCTGAGCTAGGAAAAGAAAAGATTATCTCTAGAATTCATGCTTTTATCAAGGCCTGTTAATTTAACTTTTTCTTAATATATATTCTTTTTTTTTAGTTTTAAAAATCTATATCTTTAGGTTGTTGTTCAGGGCAAGCTTCCTTTGTTTATTAACTTCTTAAAACTACGAAAATGTTTATATATGTAATATTATTTCCTCTAGTGGCTCTCTTGCTAATGGGGACTTTCTTTGTCGTCAAGCAGCAGACCGCAGCAATTATAGAAAGGTTTGGGCGCTTTACGAGTGTTCGGCAGTCTGGCCTTCATTTAAAAATTCCTTTCATAGATCGCGTTTCGGGGAGGTTAAGTCTAAAAATTCAACAGCTAGATGTGGTTGTGGAAACAAAAACAAAAGATGATGTTTTTGTGAAGCTTAAGGTTTCTGTTCAGTTTCAAGTAATAAAAACCAAGGTCTATGACGCCTTTTACAAATTAGATTATCCTCACGACCAAATAACCTCTTATGTTTTTGATGTTGTCAGGGCAGAAGTTCCTAAGATGAAGCTAGACAGCGTGTTTGAAAGAAAAGATGATGTTGCCGTTGCGGTAAAAGCAGAGCTAAACGACGCAATGACAGAGTACGGTTATGATATAGTAAAGACCCTGGTAACAGACATTGATCCAGATGCACAGGTAAAAGAAGCTATGAACAGAATTAACGCCGCTGAAAGAGAGAAGGTTGCTGCGCAGTTTGAAGGAGATGCTGCAAGAATTTTAATTGTTGAAAAGGCCAAAGCCGAAGCAGAAAGCAAAAGATTACAAGGGCAGGGGATTGCCGACCAAAGAAGAGAAATCGCTAGGGGGTTAGAAGACTCTGTTAAGGTTCTAAACAATGTGGACATTAACTCTCAAGAGGCCTCTGCGCTTATTGTTGTAACCCAGCACTATGACACCCTGCAGTCTGTTGGCGCAGAGAGTAATAGCAACTTAATTCTTCTTCCTAATTCACCACAGGCGGGATCAGAAATGCTTAACAATATGGTTGCTTCTTTTACTGCAAGCAATCAAATTGGGGAAGAAATGAAAAAAGCTACGGAAAGAGAAAAACAAAAACAAGCGAAAAAAGGATAGCCAAATAGCATTATTTTTTCCACGTGTCCCTTAAAGCGACGGTTTTATTAAAAACTGCGGCGTCCTTTGTGCTGTCTTTATCAACAACAAAATAGCCTTTTCTTTGAAATTGGAATCTTTCGTTTATTTTAGGGCTTGCCAAAGAGGGCTCTGCAAATCCTTTTTTTGTTTTAAGGGAGTTCGGGTTTAGGTCTTTTATAAAATCGTCCTCTGCGCCTGGATCCGGCACCATAAATAGTCTGTCATATTCTCTTATTTCTACTGGAGTTGCGTGGGTTTTTGACACCCAGTGCAGCGTTCCTTTTACTTTTCTTAAGCTTTCTTCTGTTCCGCTGCCGCTTTTGCTTTTTGAATCATATGTGCACTGCACCTCGACAATGTCTCCTTCTTTGTTTTTAATTGCTTTTTCTCCACAAACAATATATGCGCTCTTTAGTCTTACCTCTTTGCCTATAGTAAGTCTAAAAAACTTTTTTCCTGCTTCTTCTAAAAAATCCTCTTTTTCAATGTACAGGTGTTTTGAAAAAGGAACCTTTCTGTGGCCAGCATTTTCTTGCTCAGGATTGTTTTCTGTTCTCAAAAACTCTTCTTGGTCTTCGGGGTAGTTTGTTATGGTTAATTTTAGCGGATTGATGACCACCATTTTTCTGTTAGAGGTTTTGTTTAGTTCGTCTCTTACGCAAAACTCTAGCAAAGAGACGTCTATAAGGTTTTCTCTTTTTGCAACGCCAATTTTATCAATAAAAGCTCTTATTGCTCCCGGCGTGTAGCCTCTTCTTCTAAGCCCTGATATTGTTGGCATTCTTGGGTCGTCCCATCCAGAAACATGGCCTTTTTCAACAAGAGAAACAAGCTTCCGCTTGCTCATTATGGTGTAGCTCAAATTTAGGCGAGCAAACTCTCTCTGCTTGGGAACAACCTTAAGTCCTCTTTCCTTCATTGACTTAAGGCTTGCAACAAACCAGTCATAAAGCTTGCGGTGAGGCTGAAACTCTAAAGAACAAAAAGAGTGAGACACTTGTTCGCAATAATCACTTTGTCCGTGAGCCCAATCATACATTGGATATATACACCATTTGTCTCCTGTTCTGTGGTGGGTTTTATACATTATTCTGTACATAACGGGGTCTCTTAAAAGCATGTTTGGGTCTGCCATGTCTATTTTTGCTCTTAGTACGTGTGTACCTTCTTTATGTTTTCCCTCTCTCATTTCTCTAAAAATTTTCATGTTTTCCTCAACACTTCTTTCTCTACAGGGGCTGTTTGAGCCTGTCTTTGTTGGGGTTCCTTTTTGTTCTGCAATTTGACTAGAGGTCTGAGAATCTGCATAGGCTTTTCCTGTGCTTATTAGGTGTTCTGCCCAGAAATACAGTTTTTCAAAATGGTCTGATGAATATGTGATTTTGTCCCACTTATAATTAAGCCAGGAAACGTCGTCAATAATTGCGTCCACATACTCTTGCTCTTCTTTTGAGGGGTTTGTGTCATCAAATCTTAGGTTTACTGGGGCTTTATGTTTTTCTCCCAAGCCAAAATTAATACCAATAGCTTTTGCGTGCCCTATGTGTAAGTGTCCGTTTGGTTCTGGGGGAAATCTAAAACGAAGGTTTTTTTTGTTAAAAGCTCCAGCAAGGTCTTCGTTAATTATTTGTTCAATAAAATTTGTAGGATTTCTTTCCAAGCTTAATTTGTTTTAATAAGTTTACAAAGTTATCAAAATAGAGTGATTATTTCTACTTTTATTCGCAAATGAAGGGTGTTGTTAAAATAAAAAACATGAGGGTGTATGCCTTTCATGGCTGTCTAAAGGAGGAGTCAAAAATTGGAGGAGACTATTTGGTAAATCTTAGGGCGCACTGTGATTTGTCTTCTGCCGCCAGAACTGATCGCCTAGAAAACACGGCTAACTACACTCATCTAGCAAAAATTATTTCGAAAGAAATGGCTGTAAACTCTAAGCTTCTTGAGACTGTGGCGAAAAGAATAATTGATTCGTGTCTAAAAGAAGTTTCTGTTGTTACGCGCGTTGTCGTTAAAATAAGCAAGATCAATCCTCCCATTAATGCTGACGTTGAGTCTGTCGCTGTTCTTCTCGAAGGAAAAAGAAATTAAGGTCTGTTTTTAAATTTTTTATTCTAAATTTGCCCTCCAACAATATGGCGTCTTGGCCGAGCGGCTAGGCTGAGGTCTGCAAAACCTCCTACGGCGGTTCGAATCCGCCAGGCGCCTCTTCTTTTCTTGTTGCTATTAAGAGCTTTGGAGCCCTCCTATTATCAGCACCACTCCACTTATCACCAAAATAAGCGCCAGGAGAGACTTTACAAAAACAATTGTCTTCTCGTTAATAAAGACTTTTAGCCGGCGTGCTAACAGGATTTTTCCTAAATCTGTTACAAAATAAGAAAGAAGAACTATTGCGAAAA
Organism: Flavobacteriaceae bacterium; assembly: GCA_018657955.1. Classification (GTDB taxonomy): domain Bacteria; phylum Bacteroidota; class Bacteroidia; order Flavobacteriales; family Flavobacteriaceae. The sequence continues at coordinate 143,470 of JABHWD010000018.1, forward strand.
AAAGAAGAAAACTAGGCGAGTCGCTTCCTGTTGTTGGCCCAGCAACTATTGTTACGCCACCCCAAAAAATTAGAACCCCTACGTTAAAAATGTTTATTGCAAAGCCCTTTGCTGCTAGCCCAAAATAGTTGTGTTTTGATTCAGTAACTTCTATTTTTTCTTCTTGTTTTTTTCTTGTTAACCAGGAATACATGCCGAAAAAGAGTATTATTGTCCCCCCCAGGACAAACATCCCCTCTTTGTTGCTTTCGCTTAAAAACAGCTTAACGCTTCCATAATATGTTGCTGTTATAAAAAGCACGTCTGCGATAATAACGCCTAAATCAAACGCAACCGCGGCTCTTACCCCTTTTGTTATGCTTGTTTCTAAAAGAACCCAAAAAACAGGGCCCATTATAAAGGCCGTAAAAAACCCTACAGATATTGGGGTTATATAGTTAAAGTCCACTAGTTCTCGTATAAATAATTTATGGTTCCTCCGGCCAGCTTGTTTTCTACAATTTTTCTTGTTTTCGAATGAACATTTACTGTTCCTCCCGCCCGTACGTTTACCTTTAGTGTGTTTTTAGCAAACACGTCTGCAACGGCTCCTGTTGTTAGAAAAACCTCTGTTTCTTCAGTCTCTAGTCCGGAGGCTTTGAGCTCTGCTCCGGTGTTTACCTTTGCCCTGTGATACTGTGTTTTTCCTTGTACATCCATTGTTGCTCCTGAGCTTGTGTTTGTGGAAAAGCTTGTTGTGTTTATATTAAAAACAACTCTTGCTCCTTCGTCTGCCTTCACATAGATGTTTTCTTGACTTATCGTGTCTTTTGAGTAAACAAAAGCCCCTTCATGAACATATATTTTTTCAATATTATTGTAAAAAATTTTTACTTTAGTGTTTGCACCCCTAAAGCGCCTCTCTATTCCCATTCTTACCTTTAGTTCGCCGTTTTTGTTTTTAATTACAATGCTATTTGAGTATTCTCCTGTTACCTCTGCATGGTTTTCTTCTGCCCTTACTAATTCTATATTTACAAGGTCATACACTTTGAGAATATTAAAGTCTCCTATTTTTCTGCTGTTCTCGTTCTGAGAAAATATTGTTTGTGTTATAAGTAGTGCTGTTAGAAGTATTTTTGTTTTCATGTGTGTAAAATTATTAAATAATTATAAAATCTAAGTGTTTTTTTATAAGATTTGTCTTTTTTACCATAACCATAACCTCGTCTCCTAGTCTGTATTTTTTTTCTGTTTCTCTTCCTATAAGAGCCTGCTCTTCTTCTTTAAAAACAAACCTGTCTCCTTTTATGTCTCTTATATATACCATTCCTTCACACTTGTTTTCTTCTAGCTCTACATATAGGCCCCATTCTGTTATGCCCGAAATAATTCCTTTATATTTTATTTCTTTTTTGTCTTCCATGTATTTTATCTGCATGTATTTTATTGAATCTCTTTCTGCTTTTACTGCTGTTGTTTCCTTTTCTGAACAATACTTGCACTTTTCTGAAAGCCCTTTTAGTGTTTGATTGTTTTCTTTGTTTAAGCACTCATTTAAAAGCCGGTGAACTAAAATGTCTGGATACCTTCTTATGGGAGACGTAAAATGCGTGTAGTGCTTAAAGGCTAGGCCGTAATGGCCGATGTTTTGTGTTGAATATTCTGCTTTGCTCATACTTCTTATGGCAAGGGTTTCTATTAAGTTTTGTTCTTTTTTCCCCTTTACGTCTCTTAATAGTTTGTTTAGTGTTCTTGATGTCCCTTCTCTTGAAGATATGTCCAGGCTATATCCAAACTCCTTTACAATTGTTTTTAACACTTTAAGCTTTTCGTTGTCTGGGGCGTCGTGTATTCTATAGACGCCTGGTTCTTTCTTTTCTTTCTTAAAAAGCTCTGCTACTTTCTTGTTGGCCAGCAGCATAAATTCTTCTATCAATTTGTTTGCTTCTTTGTTTTCCTTAAAAATCACTTCTATTGGGTTTTTTAGAGAGTCTAGTTTAAACTTGATTTCCTTCTTATTAAAATTAATAGATCCTTGTTTTTTTCTTTCTTCTCTTACTGTTAAGGCAACTTCGTTTAAAATTACAATTGCATTTACCATCTCCTTTCTTACTTCATAGCTTTTGTTGTTTAGTGCTATTTCCTTGCTTATCTTTCCTTTTTTTGTTTCTATTATTTCTTGTGCTTCTGCATAAGAAAATCTCCTGTCACTTTTAATAACCGTTTTTCCAAACCACTCCTCTAAAACCACTCCTTTGTTGTTTATCTTAAATATTGCGGAGAAGGTATATTTTTCCTCTTGCGGTCTTAAGGAGCACACCATGTTTGACAAAATTTCTGGCAACATTGGAACAACTCTGTCCACTAAATATATAGAGGTTGCCCTATTAAAAGCTTCTTTGTCTAAAATTGAATTACTTTCTACATAGTGTCCTACATCTGCAATGTGAACTCCTATTTCATATATTTCTTTATCTATTTCCTTAAATGAAATTGCATCATCAAAATCTTTTGCATCTTCAGGATCTATTGTAAAAGTTAGTGTTTCTCTTACGTCTCTTCTTTTTTCTATTTCATTTTTTCTTATTTGTTTGCTTATTTTTTTTGCATACTCCTCTACTTCCCTTGGAAATTCTAAAGGAAGTTCATGGTTTTTTATAATGGTGTGTATTTCTGTTTCATGATCTCCCGGTTTTCCTAAAACTTCTATCACCTTTCCTGTAGGTGACATCTCGTTTTTTCTCCATTTCAAAACCTCTACAACCACCTTGTCTCCGTCCTGTGCCTTGTTTATGTTATCCTTTGGAATAAATATATCTACATCTATTTTCTTTCCATCTAATATGGCAAATGCAAAATTTTCATTTATTTGAATTGTTCCTACGTAGCTTTTTTTGTCTCTATTAATTAATTTTTCAACTGTAGCTAAGTATTTTCCTTTTCTTTTTCTTTTGTTTATAAAAAACTCTACTTCATCATCATGAAAATATTTTAAAGAGTGTTTGTTCAGAAAAATCTTGTGTTCTATATTTTTAGATATTATAGTAGCTTCTCCTTTGGAATTTATATCTATTTTTCCTTTTAATGTTTTATTTGTATTCAATTTTTCCTATACTTAAATTATATTTATACAAAACTACACTTTAAAAGAATTTTATAAATTTTAAATGAAAGAGTTTATACACAGCATATCATTATAATATCTTAATTTTTTAAAATATTTTATTATATATAATGGATTGTTAATTAACACAACAACTTAATAGTTAATAGTTGTTTATATAGATATTAAACACTTATTAAGATCTAATAAACAACATATTATTATGTAAATAATTTATAATCAACAATTTATATACTATATTAACAATAAGAATAAAGGTTATAAAAAAGAAAACTTTTAATAAAAAAAAAGAAGAAAACTTTTAATAAAGCAAAAAAAAATATTAATAAAGTTTTAATTATTTTGGAAAAGAATATTTTGAAAAAACAAAAAAAAAACAGACCACAAAGTTTTATAGTAGAGAGCAGTAGTTATCAAAACATATAAAAAGAGTTATTAACAAAAAAGGAAAAAAATGAAAATTTCTATAGGTAACGATCACGCAGGAACTCAGCATAAAAAAGAGATAGTAAAACATATAGAGAAAAAAGGAATTGAAACAGTAAATCACGGAACAGACGGAGAAGAAAGCGTTGATTATCCTGATTTAGCACACCCTGTAGCGGAAGATGTTAAAAACAAAAGGACAGACCTAGGAATAGTAATATGTGGAAGCGGAAACGGAGTGGCTATGACCGCAAACAAACACAACAACATAAGAGCGGCAATATGCTGGAACAAGGAAGCGGCAAAACTAGCAAGAGAGCATAACGATGCAAATATTATAAGCATTCCAGCAAGGGTTGTTTCAATAAAAGAAGCAAAAGAAATAGTCGAAGTTTTTTTAAACACAAGATTTGAAGGAGGAAGACACAAACGAAGAACAGACAAAATAAATGTCAAATGAAAATAGAGGTTAAAAAATTTAAAGATCTTTCTGTTGAGGAAATATATGAGATATTAAAGCTAAGGTCTGAGGTGTTTGTGGTTGAACAAGAGTGCGTATATCAAGACATAGACGGAAAAGACAAAAAAGCCATGCACTTGATGGGAAAAAAAGACAACGAGATAATTGCATATACGAGAATATTAGACGGCGGAGACTATTATGAATTACCAAGCATAGCAAGAGTGGTGGTAAAAAAGAAAACACGAGGGGAGGAAAGAGGAAAAGAAATAATGAAGGAGTCCATAAAGTACATTAAAGAAAACTTACAAGAAAAAACAATAGTGCTGGCAGCACAAAAATATTTAGACAAGTTTTATAAAGAACTGGGCTTTATAGTTGAGGGGGAAGAATATTTAGAGGACGGAATTCCTCATCAAAAAATGAAGCTAAAACCCTAGTTAGAAAAGACGACAATTTCAACCCTTCTGTCTTTATCAGCAGACCCCCCTAAAGGAAAACGGTGACCAAACCCCTCATAAGACATTCGAGATTTTTCTATGCCCTTTTCTAAAAAATAATCATAAACATATTTAGCACGAGCAACAGAAAGATTTCTTTCTTTAGTTCTTTTATCGATAGCGTCTATTTTTCCCTCAGTACAACAAACATGCCCCTGAATTACAAAAGAGAAGCCTTCTTTTGTAAGGGTTTTTGCCAGACTGCTTAGAATTTCTTTAGACCCGCGAGTCAAGTAGCTATAGCCCGATATAAAATGAACATTATTAAGAACAATAGGGCTAGAGGTGTTTAGGCTTGTTTCAGAGATAGTGGCGGGATCAAGATAGCTAACAACAACGTCGACACGCCTGTTAAGAGATCTGACAATTTCTGGATCGTCAGAAGGATAAACATTTAGCAAGACCTCTCCTTTTCCGTCAACGGAAATAATTTTATCAGGAAAAAAAGAAAGAGAAGAAAAAACCCCTCTTATAGCATTAGCCCGGTTTTGAGACAAAACCAGATTATAGTTTTCTGCACCAATATCATCACAAAAACCAGAAATTTCTATTTTTAACAAGCCTCTCTTGGGAAGGGCTTTAACAAAACTAAAAAGGCGTGCCTTTTCTGTTTGCACCATAAAGTACTCGTCAGTATCAAAATAAATAGCGTGTTCAACATTAAATTGAGAAGAACAAAAAAAAGGGAAAAACAGAAAAAAAAGAAAAAAGGGTCTAGTCATTTTTAATGGCTTCAGCGAAAGACAAAAGTAAGGATTTTATTTTATCAGAAACAACAGAAAAAGAAGGAGGATTGCTTTCAAGACACAAAAACATTAGGTTATAATAAGTTTTCTTTGAATTTAAAACAGCACCAGAACAAAGACGAAAAGACTCTCGCATTAATCGCTTGGTTTTGTTTCTGTTAACAGCCAGAGCCTGGTTCTTTTTGCCTACAGAAAAGCCAACACAAAGCCCGCAAGGGTTTTTCTTTTGCTGCTTTAAGTAGACCAAACTAAACCCAGGAACCTTTAAATATTTGCCTTTTGAAAAAAGCAAATCAATTGTCTTGGCAGACTTTAGTTTGTTGTTGGAAGAAAGTATCACAGACATTATAGGCGGTTGTTTTTTCTGTTAACGTCTGCCGTAAAACCCAAAGGGTCTATTACAACCTCTTGAATGGTTTCTTTTGCAACATTAAGCTCAAAAACATAATAAGGCTGAGCCCAAGACCATGAATCAAGCAGGGTGGTGTTTTCGAGAGGCTTGTTTCCCCTCATCATTGTAAGAGGAATATTAAACAGCAGAGACGACCCGTCTTTTAATACCACAAGAAGGTCTATAGGCATCGGCATTTGCTTTCCTCTTTTAAGAACAATTTTTGTCTTAGAGCCTTCGCCAATAATTGAGTTTACCTGATAATCAAGCTGCTTTGTTGTTTGAGCCCAGTCCATTAAATACCAGTCAAGCTCAAGGCCGGAAACACGCTCCGCGCTCCGAATAAAATCATAAGGCCGAGGGTGCTTAAAGGACCACTCATTAAAATAATGCTTCAACGTTTTATAAAGATTTTTTTCACCAATAATATAGCCAAGCTGAGACAAGAAAACAGAGCCCTTGCTATAAGACGAGGCCCCATAGCCACGACTAAACTTGTATCGATCAGCATGTGTTGTAAGAGGCTCTTCCAGCCCAGTTGCGACCCATCCGAAATACGCCTTATAGGCCCCCTTGTTGAGCACCACATTGTTAAGGCCGAGGGCTTCATTCAGAGCAGCATCGTCTATATAGCTAGTAAAACCTTCGTCCATCCAGGCATGCTTAGACTCGTTTGTTGCCAACAAAAACTGAAACCAGGTGTGAGCAATTTCGTGAGAAGTTACACCCAAAAGCTTTCGGTAGTCGCTATAGCCAGAGCCTGTAATAAAAGTACACATTGCATACTCCATTCCGCCGTCGCCAGCCATAATAACAGAGTACTGTTTGTAGGGGTATTTTCCAATATTCTTGCTAAAAAACTCTAAAAATTTAACAGCAAAAGGCTGAAGGTCTTTCCAACTTTTTAAATACGGAGTTTCGTTTTTATAAAAGAAATGCATGTTGGGCCCATTTTTGATCGGAACAACGTCATGGATGTATTCAGGATCAGCAGCCCAGGTAAAGTCATGAACATCAGGAGCAATAAAATTCCAAGAAATTTTTTCTCCATGGACTACCTCAGGATCAAGAGGCGCATAACCATGGCCTATTTTTTCAGGAGCTTGCAAGTACCCAGACGCAGCAACCGTATAGTCTTTGTCAATATTTATGGTAACATCAAAATCACCCCAAACACCATAAAACTCTCTTCCAATATAAGGGTTGGCATGCCAACCCTGATCGTCATATTCACAAAGCTTAGGATACCACTGAGCCATAGAAAAAGCAACGCCGTCAGAATTGTTTTTGCCAGCACGCCTTACAATAGCAGGAACTTTAACAAAAAAAGACATGTCTAAAGTAGTTTTCCCCCCAGGAGGTAAAGGCGCGTTTAGGTCAACTTCAAGAATAGTTTCTTTAGTTGCGTGCGAGACAACAACGCCGTCTTGAGTTAGCGCAAGAACACGAAGATCGCCCCAATCATTTTTGTCAAGAGACAAAAGGTTTTTTGACATATTTCTTTTGTCGTTATAAGAATATCGGGAAGCCGCCTCAAGATCAGAGCCCGGCTTAAAAGCATTATAATATAGGTGATAAAAAACCCTCTTGATAGAGTCTGGAGAGTTGTTGGTATATACTAGTTTTTGTTCGCCCGTGTAGGTAAAGCTTTCAACGTCGACATCAATTTCCATTGTGTAGTCAGCATGCTGTTGCCAATAGCCTTCTTGCGAAAAAGAGCAGGCAAACACAAAAAGTAGAACAGGCAAAAGGAGTCTCATTTGTTTTTTCATAAGATTTCAGATAGTTTTAGTTTTTTATTTAAACGAACGCCTCGATCAGTATGCGTTAAAGAACCAAGCTCTACAAAAGGGTCGTGCTCAAAAAATAAATACACATTGTTTTTACAAGCATAGCCCAAAAACCAATCTTTTTCTTTTAATGTGACCAAAGGCCGAACATCATACCCCATAATATAAGGAACAGGGATATGACCGTGAGTAGGAACCAGATCCGCGGCGAACGCAATTTGTACATCCTTATATTTAATTATAGGAATCATTTGTTTTTCTGTGTGACCATCTACAAACAATACATCAAACCCAAGAGGGGTAGAAGAAAAAGCCACAGCCTCGTCTTTTTCTATATAATTAAGCTGGCCGGACTCTAGAATTGGGCTAATGTTTTCTTTTAAAAAAGAAGCCCCTTCTCTTTTGTTAGGGCCAGAAGCCCAAGCCCAATGGTTTTCGTTGCTCCAGTATTTCGCGTTTTTAAATGTAGTTTCAAAAGATTTTTCTCCAGTCTTTATAACACTACCGCCACAGTGGTCAAAATGCAAATGGGTAAGAAAGACGTCTGTAATATCGTCAGGATGAAACCCGTGTTTTTTTAGCGACGAAACAAGCGTGTCCTCGCCCCATTGGTAGTAATAGCTAAAAAACCTGTCGCTTTGTTTATTGCCCATCCCTGTGTCAACCAAAACAAGCCTGGTGCCGTCTTCAATTAGTAGACATCTGGCGGACATTTGAATCATGTTGTTTGAGTTCGCAGGATTTGTTTTTTGCCAAATGGATTTTGGAACAACGCCAAACATTGCGCCGCCATCAAGCATAAAATTTCCAGCAATAATGGGATATAAGTTCACGAGAAATTAATATTTAGTATTTTTATAAATATAAAACAATATTTTGAAGAAATTAGAAAGAAGTTTGGCTTTGCCTGCAGTAATTGCAATAAGCATTGGAGGAATGCTGGGAAGTGGAATTTTTGTGCTTCCAGGACTGGCTGCAGCTAAAACAGGACCGTCAGTATGGCTGGCATATCTAATAGCAGCCATATGTATATTGCCGGCGGCGCTATCAAAATCAGAGCTTGCAACGGCGATGCCAAGCTCAGGAGGAGCCTATGTTTATATAGAACGAGCTTTTGGCCCTTTATTTGGAACTATTTCAGGAATTGGGCTCTGGCTATCGCTATTATTAAAAAGCTCTTTTGCCTTAATTGGACTAGGAGCATACCTTGCTGTTTTAATTAATATTGACGACAGCCTAACAAAGCTTGTTGCCTTAGGGTTTTTGTGTTTTATCATGCTTTTAAACGTTTTTGGAATAAAAAAAGTAGGCAAAGTGCAAATTGTTGTTGTTAGCATAAGCTTGACCTGCCTTATATCAATTTTTTTAGTTGGATTTCCTTTGGTAAACCCAGAATTTTTAACTCCTTTTCTTTCAAACGGAAACACAGGACTAATTTCAACAGTAGCTTTTGTTTACATCTCTTATGCCGGGGTTACTAAGGTTGCTGCAATTGCCGGAGAGATAAAAAACCCGGACAGAAACCTGCCTTTAGCGATGATTCTTTCACTCTTAACTATAGCCGCCGTCTACGTTTTTATTACTTTTGTGTTGGTTGGAAACATTCCCATTAATGACCTTACCAGTGATATTCGCCCTGTTTACACCGTTGCAAAAATCATAGGAGGCAAGTATTTTGGATATATTGCCGCAGCTGTTGGGACAATAACCCTTATGTCTATGGCCAACTCGGGGGTTTTAGCCTCTTCTCGCTTTCCTTTTGCGATGGCTAGAGACCGGCTGCTACCTTCTTTTTTAAAAAGGCTTAATTCTAAATACGTAACACCCGTTGGCGCTATTGTAATAACCTGTGTAACGATGGCTTTTGTAATTATTTTTTTAGATGTTGTAAAAATAGCCAAGCTCGCAAGCGCTTTTAAGGTCCTGATGTTTATTTCAGTTAATTTATGTGTCATTATTTTAAGGGAAACCTCAGCACAATGGTACAGGCCTTCTTACAAGTCACCCCTATACCCTTTCCTTCAAATTTTTGGCATCCTTAGTGGGCTTATTCTTCTTGTTTTTCTTGGATGGATGCCGTTTTTGGCAATTCTGGCGATTTCTGCCCTAGGCACTTTTCTTTATTTTTTAATTGGGAAAGACGTTATGAGAACAGGAGTTTTAAGAAACTATGGACATAGGCCGGCCCTATATTTGTTTAACAAAAAAAACAAAGACCAAGCAATAGATCAACCACAAGAAGAAAAATCTTCCTCAAATCTTGATCCTAAAATTGCATCAGACGCTGGGGCGATAGTTCCGCTGCTAGGGAATGAAAATTCTCCGGAGACTCTAGTTGACATTGCCGCAGCAATTAACAGCAAGAAAAAAATACAAGCGCTAAAAATCACGGAAATACCAAACCAAACAGATCTTGACGCCGTCTTAGAAGACTCTTCGGAGGCGGTTTCTTTAAAAAGAAGGCTTTCAAGCCTGTCAAAATCAAAAGGAATAACAGTTGCTTTTGAGTCTGTTGTAACGCACGAGCTGTCTAACACAATCAATGAGCTAAGCTCTCAAAGTAGCTGTGAGTGGTTGGTTATGGGGTGGGACGGAAGATCACATAGCGGAATATTGGTTAGCAACCCTATAGGATGGCTGCTTGCTAATATCAACTCAAACCTTGCGCTATTTAAAGACAACGGCGTAAGGCATGTAGGAAAAGTGCTCCTTGCTTTAAGGCCGGGAAGAAAGGACAGAAACTTTATTGAGATTGCTCAGAGAGTTTGCTCGTTTTATGGAGCATCGCTAACGCTTTTGCACGTTGTTCCAGAAAAAACAACAAATAAAAACATTTTTGCAATGGAAGAAAAATCTTCTTCTAAACTGGAACAATCCAAAGCAGAAGTAGTAATTGTAAAAAGTGACGATCCGGTAGAAACAATTTCAGAAATCTCTGCAGGCTATGACCTATTGATACTAGGAGCGCCAGAAAAAGACAATTGGATAAACGTATTGTTTGGAGGAGGAAAAGACAAGTTTACAGAAAAATCAGCATGCTCTGTGCTCAGGCTTACAGTAAAAGATTAATCGTTAAGCTTTAAAACAGCCATAAAAGCTTCTTGAGGAATTTCAACACTTCCAACTTGACGCATTCTTTTCTTTCCTTTTTTCTGCTTTTCTAGAAGCTTTCTTTTTCTCGTGATATCGCCGCCATAACACTTTGCAGTAACATCTTTTCTAAGAGCCTTGATGGTTTCTCGTGAAATAATTTTAGTACTTATGGCCGCCTGAATTGGAACATCAAACTGCTGCCTAGGAATAAGCTCCTTGAGTTTTTCACACATTTTTTTTCCAATAGAATATGCGTTGTCGGCATGGATAAGAGCTGAGAGAGCGTCTACAGGGCGAGAATTAAGAAGGATGTCAACCCTAACTAGCCTTGAAGGCCTCATCCCAATAGGAGAATAGTCAAAAGAAGCATAGCCTTTAGAAACAGTCTTAAGCCGGTCATAAAAATCAAAAACAATTTCTGCCAGAGGCATCTCAAAAACAAGCTCAACCCGGGACGTTGTTAGATAGGTCTGGTTTTTTACCAGCCCTCTCTTTTCAATACACAAAGACATAACGTTCCCCACGAAATCAGCTTTTGTAATAATTGACGCGGTTATGTAGGGCTCTTCAACCCTCTCTAATTTAGAAGGCTCAGGAAGGTCAGAAGGGTTGTTAACAAGAAGTTTTTTTTCGGGCTCTTTTTTTGTGAAAGCGAAGTATGAAACGTTTGGAACAGTTGTTATAACGGTCATTCCAAACTCTCTTTCTAGTCTTTCCTGAACAATTTCCATGTGAAGCATTCCCAAAAAACCACAACGAAATCCGAAACCAAGCGCCGCAGAGCTTTCGGGAGTAAAAACAAGCGAAGCATCGTTAAGCTGAAGTTTTTCCATAGCACTTCTTAGCTCTTCATACTCTTCAGTGTCTACAGGATAAATTCCCGCAAAGACCATTGGCTTTACATCCTCAAACCCCTCAATTGCAACGGCCGTAGCATCATGGGCGTCAGCAATTGTGTCTCCAACCTTTACTTCTGTGGCCTCTTTGATTCCCGTAATTAAGTAGCCAACATCGCCAGCAAAAATTTCTGGTTTTTGGGTTTGCTTTAAATTAAGGGTTCCTACTTCATCGGCAATATATGTTTTGTTTGTTGCGACAAACTTGATTTTTTGATGGTTTTTTATAGAGCCATTAATAATTCTAAAATACGTCTCAATCCCCCTAAAAGGGTTGTAAACTGAATCAAAAACCAAAGCCCGAAGAGGCTTGTTTTTGTCCCCAGAAGGGGAGGGAATTCTTTTAACAATTGCTTCTAATATTTTTTCAACGCCTTCTCCAGTTTTTGCACTGACAGGAATTACTTCATTTGCCTGACAGCCCAATAAATCAACAATATCCTCTGTAACTTCTTGAGGGCTTGCGCTAGGCAAATCAATTTTGTTTAAAACCGGAATGATCTGTAAATCATTTTCAAGAGCCAAATAAAGATTTGAAATAGTTTGAGCCTGAATGTTTTGTGCGGCATCAACAACCAACAGGGCGCCTTCGCAAGCAGCAATTGATCTAGAGACCTCATAAGAAAAATCAACATGACCAGGAGTGTCAATAAGGTTGAGAACAAAATCACTTTCGTTATAAGAAAACGTCATTTGGACCGCATGAGATTTAATGGTAATACCCCTTTCTCTTTCAAGATCCATGTTGTCAAGAAGCTGGTCTTTTTTTTCACGCTCGGAAACAGAACCAGTATGCTCCAAAAGCCTGTCAGCCAATGTGCTCTTTCCATGATCTATGTGTGCAATAATGCAAAAATTTCGAATAGCCTTCATCTCAGAAAAATAACAGTGAACAAAAGTAAGTAAAAATAAAGCAACACAGACCTAATAATTAAAAGAGATAATGCGATAAAGAACGAGTTTTCTATCTTTACGCCATTCAATAGTAAAAACAAACAAGTGGTAAAAATTGCAGACATAGAGATTGGAGCTTTTCCGTTGCTTTTAGCCCCTATGGAAGACGTTAGCGACCCGCCTTTTAGAGCTCTCTGCAAAGAGAATGGCGCCGACGTAGTCTACACAGAGTTTGTTTCAAGTGAGGGGCTTATAAGGGACGCGGCAAAAAGCAAGATTAAACTAGATATTTATGAAAAGGAAAGGCCGGTCGGAATACAAATATTTGGAGCAAACCTTGACTCGATGCTTAAGGCAGTAGACATAGTAGAAAAAACAAAACCTGACATAATAGACATTAATTTTGGATGTCCTGTCAAGAAGGTTGTCTCAAAAGGAGCTGGTGCGGGCATCTTAAAAGACCTCGACTTAATGGAAAAACTTACTGAAGCAATTGTTAAAAGAACAAAGCTTCCAGTAACAGTTAAGACGCGCTTAGGCTGGGATCAAAACTCTATTAAAATTATTGAGGTTGCAGAACGGTTGCAAGACGTGGGCTGTAAGGCAATAGCAATTCATGGAAGAACTAGGGCTCAAATGTATAAAGGAGACGCTGACTGGACTTATATTGAAAAAGTCAAAAACAACCCCAGAATGCACATTCCTGTTTTCGCAAATGGAGACATAAACACTCCAGAAAAGGCACAACAAATTAAAAACCTAGGGCTTGACGGAGCAATGATAGGAAGAGCAAGCATAGGAAATCCTTGGTTTTTTAATCAGGTCAAGCACTTTCTAAAAACAAAAACCCATCTTCCACCAGCAACCATTTCTGAGCGAGTGGCAATGGCAAAAAGACATTTAGAAATGGCAATAGGCTGGAAGGGAGAAAGGCTAGGGATTTATGAAACAAGAAGACATTACGCCAACTATTTTAAAGGAATACCAGACTTTAAGCCTTACAGACAAAAACTAGTAACAAGCGACGAGCCAAAAGATGTTTATGCAACACTTAGCAAGGTTTTAGAAGAGTTTTAATGTCATTTTTTAAGAGCTTTTAACGCCTGTGAAGAAGCAATTTTTGAAGCTAAACTGCCCAAAACAACAACAGTAAAAAACACAACAACAAAAGTCATTGCAGACACAGACACAGGATATGCAAGCGAGGGGGTTATCATGAACAAGGAAAAGTTTTGTTGGAGCAAGACCAAACAAAAACCAACAAAAACACCAGAAAATGATCCAGCAACAGAGATTAAGATGCCTTGATAGAAAAATACTCGACTAATTTCTTTTTTTACAAGCCCAAAACTAAGGAGAACTTGAAGGTCACTTCGCTTTTCTAAAATCATCATAATTAATGCACCGACTACATTAAAAAGAGCAATAATTACAACAAGCGTAAAGATTAAATATACTGCAGCCTGCTCAGTGTTTAACATTTTGTAAAGAGTGTCGTTTTGTGCAAGGCGGGTTTTAACAACAAAGGAATCTCCCAGAACATCTTTGATTTCTTCTATAGCCAATGCCTCATTTACAGAACTGTGCAGATAAAAATTAACAGAGCTTACCTGAGAGCTATCATATCCTAGCAGTTCTTGCGCAGTACTCAAAGAAGTATAAACAACACTATTGTTTGTTTCCTCATTAATTTCAAAAATCCCTAAGGTTAGAAATACAGAACTTGCAAAGGCGTCTTCAACAGAAAGCACTTGTCCAGAACCAGGCTTAGGAGCATAAACCACGGGTGCGTTTATATTATCTAGCGTTTCTAGGCCTAGATTATTTGCAATCCCCCATCCTGCAACAAGCTCTTTCTCCCCTTGATTAACCCAATTTCCTTCAACTAAAATAGAATCAACAACCCTTAAAGGAAAAAACTCATCAACACCTTTGAGTTGAACAATTTGACTGTTTTTGTTAGCACTAACCAAAACCCTTTCTTCAACAGCCCTAGAAACGCTAGAAAAGGAAGACAGATCAGACAAACTCTTATAGTCTTTTTCATCAAGAAGGAAGGTTTTCCCGCTATTTGCAGAAGCCTTTAAGTCTGGAGAGGTGTACGAAATAAACCCAAGACTAAAATCTTTTAGCCCACTAAAACCAGAAAGCACAACAAAAAGAGAGGCAGCGCTTACAAAAACGCCAAAAGCAGCAAGAAATGACATAAAATTAATAGCATTGTTAGAGCTTTTAGAAACAAGATAACGACGAGCTATATAAAAAGGAGTGTTCACTGAGATTGTTTTTTTATAGGATTATCTAAGCTTTTTAAAGAATTTTCAATTTGATCAATATAATCTAAAGAATCATCTATGTAAAAAACAAACCCAGGAACTCTTCTTAGCTGGTTTTTTGCTTTTTGAGAAACGCGATGTTTTATGCTTGGAGCAGCAGCAGAGACCTCTTTTAATATTTGTTGTGACATGGCCGAAGGAAATACGCTTAAAAAAACTTTAGCAGAAGAAAAATCAACAGAAACACTAACCTTTGTAACAGAGACAAGAATTCCTTTGGCTCCCTGTTCTTTCATTTTTTCTTGTATAATTTCAACGAGATCTTTTTGTAGAATTTTAGAAATCTTTTTTTGGCGAGTATTTTCCATTTAGTAAAAATAGGATATTTGAAAGTTTAAATAAAAGAAAAAATTTTTAAACTAACTTTGCCTTGTGATAAAGAAAATAGAACACGTTGGAATAGCGGTAAAAGACATAAATAAATCAAACCTCCTTTTTGAAAAACTTTTAGGAGAGGGAAGCTATAAAACAGAAATAGTTGACGCAGAAGGAGTAACAACGTCTTTTTTTAAACTTGGAAGCCAAAAGATTGAACTGCTAGAAGCAACATCTAAAAACAGCCCTATATCAAGGTTTATTAACAAAAGAAACGAAGGCATGCATCATCTTGCCTTGCATGTTGATGATATTGAAGCAGAAATAAAAAGGCTTGAGGACGAAGGGTTTTCTTTTGTTTCAAAAAAGCCAACAAATGGAGCAGACAACAAA
Source organism: Flavobacteriaceae bacterium (assembly GCA_018657955.1). Lineage (GTDB taxonomy): Bacteria > Bacteroidota > Bacteroidia > Flavobacteriales > Flavobacteriaceae. Next base: position 158,816 of record JABHWD010000018.1, read on the forward strand.
ATAATGGTTTTTTTGCATCCAAAAAGCACTAACGGGGTTCTTGTAGAGCTTTGTCAAGACATAAAATAACCTTTGACATTATAAAAACATTCATTAATATTGCAAACTATTTGGTCCTATAGCTCAGTTGGTTAGAGTAGATGACTCATAATCATTTGGTCCCTGGTTCGAGCCCAGGTGGGACCACGGAAAAACCCCTATTTATTAGGGGTTTTTTTATTTTATAATTGTTTTGCTGGTCCAAACATTGTTTGCACTATTTACATCAGGATATTTTTTGTCAGGATCTATAACTACAGAGGTTATTTCTTCTGAAACATCAACCATAAAAGACCATTCAACATTTCTTTTCCAAATCTCTACGGGCAAGTGTTTTAAGATCTTATTGCCACTCGCTGTAGTTATTTCAATCTCTACAGGCATAGGAATTTTTTCCAGATTTTTTATGCTAATTATTGCACCGCGGATCTTCTTAAAGTTCTTTTTGTAAGAAACGTCCGTAACAGCCTGGTCTAATTTCCAGTTGTTTAGAACCCAAGACCTCCAGAACCAACCCAGGTCTTCACCTGAAACGTTTTCCATTGTTCTAAAAAAGTCATCAGGCCCAGGATGCTTATAAGCCCAGCGACGAACATATTCTTTAAAGGCCTCATCAAACCGCTCTTCTCCTAAAACACTGTTTCGCAACAACACAAGCACTTGTGCGGGCTTTTGATATCCTAAAAGCCCTAAGCTCATTTCTTTTAGGTTGTCAGGAGCACTAATCATAGGCTCCATTGGACCAAAAAACTCTTCCAATTGAGCAAGGCGCTGGCCTTGCTTTTGCATGTCTATTTCTCCCCTATAATACTCTCCATCGTTAAATTCCATTGTGCTTAACATATTAATAAAAGAATTAAAGCCTTCATCCATCCACGCATAAAGCCTTTCATTTGAGCCAACAATCATAGGAAACCAATTGTGTCCAAATTCATGATCTGTAACACCCCATAAACCAGCCTCAGTTGCTTTATAGCTACAAAAAGACACCCCAGGATATTCCATTCCACCAACGATACCCGCAACATTTATTGCAGCAGGATAAGGATATTCAAACCACTTTTTTGAATAATGCTCAATAGATTGTTTTGTGTACTCTGTAGATCTTCCCCAAGCCTTATCCCCTATGCTTTCAACAGGATAGGCTGAGATAGCCATTGATTTTTCCCCGCCAGGGAGATTTATTCTTGCAGCATCAAGAATAAACGCAGAAGACGATGCCCAAGCAACATCTCTTGCATTTTCAATTCTAAACTTCCAAGTGAGCGCGCCGCTCTTGCTCGGCCTACTGCTAGGGCTATTAATTTCATCTGCACTTCGAATAAAGACAGTTTCATCACTTTTTGTTGCAGCCTCCCATCGTTTTTCTTGCTCAGAAGTGTAAACATCAGAAGGGTTTAGCAGCTCTCCAGAACAAACAACAAGATGGTCTGAAGGAGCTGTAATGTCAATATTAAAATCTCCATACTCTAAATAAAACTCGCCTGCTCCTAAGTAAGGAAGCGTGTTCCAACCATTTAAATCGTCGTACACACACATCCTTGGATACCACTGAGCAACAGTAAAGAGCTTCCCGTTTTTTGTTTCCAACACACCCATTCTGTCTGACCCATAGTCTGGAGATGTAAAAGAAAAACCAATGTTTAGTTTGATTTTTCCGCCTTCAGCTTTTAAGGGCTTTGGCAGATAAACCTTCATCCGTGTTTCATGTATTTTATACTTCACCACACTTGTTTTTTTCTTCCTTCCTTTACCATCGGTAACGGAAACAGAAGAGATTTTAAAACCTCCGCTAAAGCTTTGGCCTCTTGCCCCATTCCTGCTTCCTCTTACAGGAATAATAGCATTTCCCCTGGAGGTATCTTCAAAAAGGTTTTGGTCTAGCTGAAGCCACAAGAACTCAAGGGCGTCATGACTGTTGTTTGTGTAAGTGACTGTTTCGTTGCCAAAAATTTTATTTTGTGCAGCATCTAGCGTAACAGCAATATTATAGTCTGCTTGGTTTTGCCAATAATCGTGTCCTGGCTTTCCGCTAGCAGAGCGAGTAGGGCTCCCCGCATTGGAATAAAAACCGTTGGCAAAAACCTCAGTGTATTTATATGTAGATTTTAGGGAGTCTGGGCTTTCTTGTTTTTTCTGCATTGCAGCCCTTGGTCCTCTTCGTTCTTGAGATAGGGCGGCATTAACAAAAAATAAACTAACAAAAAAAGCAAAGAAAAAGTAAAAAGAGCTTTTCATTTATATATTGTTTATTGTTATAGCAAGTGAATATAGTGGAAATTTTCAAAACAAAAACACAAAAGGCATTGGCTGCTATAAAATTCGTATATTCGAAAATCAAAATATTAACTAAAAACCAAATAAAATGAAAAAAATAAATTTAATTATTATGCTGCTAGCAACGCTAACAATATCAGCTCAATCTGTTACTGAGATTACATACCTAGATGTGCCGGCAACTAAAATTGCAAAATTTGTAGAACTACACAAAACAATTACAGACATGTCTATGGGAGAAGAAAGAACTCTTCAGGGGCAGTGGGTGTATAGACATTGGTACGGCTCAGGACACAGTATTGTAATTCGCGATGTTTACAAATCTGTTGAAGATGCAATGACGGACGACGCTTTTGCAGTTCTTGGGAAAAACTACGACGCATTATCAGATGAAAAGAAAAAAGCAATGGACGGAGTATTTGACGAGTGGTGGAGTTATTTTGACGGCCACACTGATGAAATGAGAATGAATAATCCTGAGAAAGACTTTGTTGGAAAAGAAAATGTAGACTGGGATATACCTTTTGTTTTTGTTGTAGGAAGATACAATTCAAGTGGAGAATGGAGAGAAATGGCAGATGCTTTTATGGACTGGACAACAAGACCATCTGTTGAGAATGGACTTCAACTTGGAGGGGGAGTAACAATGCATTATAAAGGATCGGGCCATGAGGTAGAATTCTTTAGTGGCTATAAAAACATAATGGAGTTTGCAGAGTCAGTAAGCAACCCTGGAGCAGACAATCCTGAAGCTAGAAAAAAGTTTTGGAGTCTTGTTGATGGCGCTCATGAAGATCAAATATACATACACGCTGGCCATATAGTTGACGGAGTATTTGATATAGCAGGAAAAGACAAATAATAATATTTGTTAAAATAAATTAAGCCTTTCTGAAAAGAAGGGCTTTTTTGTTTTATATAAGAGTAACACCAAGTCCAGGTGCCGAAACAGGACTCATAACGCCTTTTTTAATTACAAAGCCTCCTTTTACAACATCCTTTACAAGATCAAGGCTTCCGTCTAAATCTAAGTATTTTGTGTTAGGATAAGCGAGCGCAGCGTTAAGGGCGGCAGAAATACTAATAATACTTTCATCGTTACACCCCCACATTAGATCAATTCCTTTAGCAAGAGCTGTAGAGGCAATTTCACGAGCAGCAGAAATTCCCCCACACTTCATTAGCTTAATGTTATAAATTCCAGCATAATTCTGTGCAGAATATTTGACAGCATCAGCAGGGGTTACAATAGATTCATCAAGGGCTATAATTTTTTTTAATTCTTTTGGAAAAGACAAATTTTCTTCTGGTCTTTCAACTTTTAAGGGCTGCTCAATTAATTCAATATTTTTGATAGAATTAAAAAACTTTAGGGTTTCATCAAAAGACCACCCTTGGTTTGCGTCAACTCTTATAACAACAGAATTCTTAAATCTTTCTTGGAGCTTTATAATGCGCTCAATATCTATATCTATTTGCTGGCCAAGTTTTACTTTTATATGCGTAAACCCAGAAGCACAATATTCTTCAACCTCACTTATGGTTTCTTTTATTCCTTTTATTCCAACGGTAATTGAAGTAGGTAGTGATGAGATTTTATTACCAAGAAACTTGCCTAAAGAAATATTAGATGCTTTACAAAAAACATCATGAAGAGCGATGTTATATGCTGCTTTAGAGCCAGGATCTCTAGCAAGTTGCTGGTCAATTAGATTGATGTTTTGAAAAAGAGTAGAAAGATTTTTTCCAGTTAGCTCATTTTTAAAAAGAACAGCATTTTCATAAGACTCCGAAGTGTCTATTCCAACAACATGTTTAGAAACACTTGCCGCGCCTAATCCGTAGAGACCATTGTTTAAAACGATTTTAACAATTAAGTTTTGAATAGCCGAGGTTGTTTTATACGAAATTGAATACGGACGTGTTAGGGCAATATCTACTAACGAAACCTCTATGAAATCAATAGTCATTTTTTTAGTGTTATAAGAATATCTGCTATTTCATCAACACCTTCTTCTAAAGGCATGAACACGGGTTTGTCTAGACTTTTAGAAATTGAGTTTTTACACGCAACCAATTCTTCAGTAGTCATTTTTGAAGAACTTAAAGCAACGGCAAGCACATCCTTTTCATAAGCAGTAATCAAGTTAATTTCAGATTCAATACTAGGGATAATCGCTTCAACATGCTCCCACCCATCAAAGTATTTTCTTTCAGGAGAGTGCTGAAGAATAACGCCGTCAACACTGCAAGAAACCAAAAACTCTCCCCCGCAGGGCCCTGAAGGATTCCGCAATGCAGCCTGTCCTTCAATTAGGATAAAATCAGGATCTTTTTCTTTGTAACAACCAACAACAGCTTTTTCAAGCTCTCCAGAAACAAAGTCATTTAGGGTAGAATCAAAGATAAAACCATAATCCCAGCCTTGCATCCAGCCGGTTTGTCCAGTATAAATCATTTCAGCCGAATAGCCTTTACTAATTAGCGCGTCGACCACCATCTTCGCAGTAGTGCGCTTGCCTAGACCGCAGTCAGTTCCCATAACAACAATTTTAGGGCATTTAACAGAAGCTATTTCTCCAGACCAGAAGCTTAGTTCTTTCCTTGATTTTATTTTTCTTATATCATGAATTATTACGGAATTTTTTTTAGCGCATGAGCTGAGCTCGTTATCAGAGTTTAGCATTGAGTGTAGGCCGTTAATTATTGACATTTTATGATTTAGAGCTAACAGGAGATCAGACTTCATTTCGTCGGGCAATAATCCTCCTGCAGAGGCAACACCAATAATACAATAGCCAGCCTCGACAGAGCTGCTTAGAAAGGAACTAAAATCTTTATATATTGGAATTCCAGAAGAGTTATTGTCTAAAATAATTTTTTCATGAGTGTCTAGAGAAATAAATTTTCCAGAAAACTTTTTATCTATAACAGCAACTATTGAAAACCGCTTAGATGCACGAATTAGGCCGTGAGCAGTCTTTGCAGATTTTGTATCAAACAGTCCGTTCGTTAAAACAACAGCTTTGCCAGAAATTTTCATATTAAACAAATATATTCAATATTCAGACAGAATAACAACAAAAAATATTAATCAAAAACATAATAAATTTTTTAGCTACTTTAGCTGTAAGACACTAAATTCTAAGACATTATGAAAATTTTTTCAAACTATAAACTGCTGGTAATAATTTCTTTTCTTTTTTTTACCTGCCAGAACGAGCCTGTTGTGTGCGACCTTTTAATATACAACGGAACAATCTATGACGGGTCAGGAAGTGACCCATATATTGGCTCAGTAGGAATTACAGATGACAAAATTATATATGTCGGGAAAAACACAAGATTTGAGGCAGACACAATTATTGATGCAACAGCTCTTTCTGTCTCCCCAGGCTTTATAAATATGCTAAGTTGGGCTTATTCCTCTTTGATGCAAGACGGAAGGTCTTTAAGTGACTTAAAACAAGGGGTAACACTTGAAGTTTTTGGAGAAGGAACTTCTCCTGGACCATATGTAAAGGATGGAGAACGCCATTCTTTTAAAGAGGCAATGGAGGCTTTAGAAAAGAGTGGAGTTTCAACGAACATAGCTTCGTTTCTTGGAGCAACTACAGCACGAATGATGGAGGTTGGCTTTGAAAACAGGCCTGCAACAGACAATGAAATGCAAAAAATGAAGGAAATGGTTAAGCAGTCTATGGAAGAAGGGGCAATGGGAATAGGCTCCTCCTTGATATATGCGCCTGCAGACTACGCACCAACAGAAGAGCTTGTTGAGCTTTGCCGGGTTGCAGCTGAGAAAGGCGGAATGTATATTTCTCACATGAGAAACGAGGACAATTTGCTTATGGAAGCCTTAGAAGAGCTGATAACCATCTCTAGAGAGGCGGATATTCCCGCAGAAATATATCACTTAAAAGCATCAAGAGAGACAAATTGGCACATGCTTGATTCACTTATAAAAAGAGTTGAACAGGTTAGAAATGAAGGCCTGGAAATTACAGCAGACATTTACACATATAATGCAAGCTCGACAGGACTCACAGGGGTTATCCCAACGTGGGTTCAAGAAGGAGGCCATAGGGCATGGATAAACAGAATGAAAGACCCAAAAATTCGTCCACGATTATTAAATGACATTAAAAAACAACTTGCAGAACAACCTCCAGAAGGTATTTTAATGGTTGGATTTAACAATCCAGAAATGTCAAAAAAATACTTAGCAAAAACTATAGCGGAAGCAGCTAAAACAAGGGGGCAAAGCCCAGAAGAAGCAATAGTTGACATGGTTATTGAAGACGATAGCAGGATACAATGTATATATTTCAGTATGTCTGAAGACAATATTAGAAAAAAAATTCAACTCCCATGGGTTTCTTTTTGTTCAGACGCAGGCTCCTATTCTGATATTTCAAAAAACTTCAAAACCCATCCGAGAGCTTTTGGAAGTTTTATAAGGGTTTTAGGAAAATATTCAAGAGATGAAGGACTAATTTCTCTTGCAGAGGCAGTGAGAAGGCTTAGTGGATTTCCGGCAAAAAACCTTAAACTTAAAAGCAGAGGATTGCTTAAAGAAGGATATTTTGCAGATGTTGTGATGTTTGACGCAAACAAGGTTAACGACAAAGCAACCTTTGACGAACCGCTTCAGTTTTCAACCGGGGTAGCCCATGTTGTTGTAAATGGAACTCCCGTGCTACTAGACAGCAAGCACACAAACAAGTTTACAGGAAGATATGTAAAAGGCCCAGGATATACAGAGTAATAAAAACACTCTATAACCCCCAGGCCTTTAACAGTTTTTAAAAAACTTCTAATCTAGAAACACTGGCGCTCCAGCTTCTTCTAGTTTTTCCCCTAAAGAATTAACTCTAGAAATAAAAGAATTCATTTTTGGCTTACTTCTGTCAAACATTTCTTTTGCCATTTCAAAACTTTGCATATGAAGCGCTGTTGGCCCATAGGAGTTGCCAAAATATCCGCCCCTAGCATTTGAAAGACGGTCCATTAAGGTAAGCCTGTCTTTTTCACCAACTTCAGCTTTAGCTGCACTTCCGCCAAATTCTTTTTGTAGAGAATGCATTTCTGAGCGAAGGACATACACAGCTTGTGTAAGTTCTGCGCGATCTGATTTTAAGTTTTTCAAACTTCTTTCATATGTAGAAACTCTGGCCGTAGCTTTTTTAAACTTATGCTGATAAACACCAACAGCAGTAGTAAGCTCAGCAAGAGCTTGGCTGTACTCTTTGTGTTTGTCTGCAAGAGGGTTAGTTAAGACGTTTTCACGAATACGCTCAACCTCTAAACTAACAGGGCCTGCGAGCTCAGTTAAGTCCCCGCCAATTCTTTTATACAAAGAAACCTGATATGTCCCAGGATCAACATTGGAAGACATTCCTCCTCCGCCACGAAAACCACCACCCCATCTACCTCTGCTCGGCACTGAAGAAGAAACGGTTGTTGTTGTTGAAACAGAAGAACGTAAACCCCAGTTTACCCTGTGAAGTCCTTTTCTAAGAGAGCTAGAAATCACGTCTACTAAATCCCCAGCACTATTTCTTATCATTAGTACAGCTTCAGCTTTAGCTTCAGTCATTTCTTTATCTAAGGCGTCCCATCCAGGAAAGGGAACATCTTCTTTTTTAAGTTTTCTTTCTCTTTTTTGGCGCTTAGACTTCATACTGCTGTGTCCTTCAGACAAATAATACGTTATTGCCGTTCCATATCCAGGGTTTTTTGCAGTATAAGCAGCACCACCAGAACTTCCAGTACCGCCCATTATAGGGCTGTATTGAAGAGCTTTCCTTGGAGTAAATAAGTGAGCTTGTTTTTGTAAAGTTTGAGGAGAAAGATCTCTAAGAGGACTATAGTCGTCCATTACATAAAAACTTCTACCAAAAGTTGCTAAAACTAAATCATTTTCACGCTTTTGAATAGCAAGATCTCTTATAGAGATTGTTGGCAAACCATTTGAGAATTTATGCCATTTTTCTCCTTGATTCAAACTAACATATACGCCATATTCAGTGCCTAAAAACAAAAGATTAGGATTAACATGGTCTTGCACTAAACGCCAGATTAAAGTTCCGTCTGGAATACCATTTACTATGGCAGTCCATTTTTTTCCACCACTAGTGGTTTTATACAGGTATGGGCTATAATCGCCAAACTTATGATTGTCTAAAGCCACATATGCAGTATTAACATCGTGTAGATCTGCTTTTATGTCATTTACAAATCCAGAAGCAGGAACGCCAGGAAGCTTATCGACTGTCATTTTTGTCCACGTCATTCCCCCGTCTTTTGTATATTGAATTATTCCATCATCTGTTCCTGCATATAAAACATTTTCATCAATATTAGATTCAGCAAGAGAAGTTATTGTGTTATATGTAGACATTGCAGAGACGTCCAAAGCATTGTCAAAACTTTGAACCTTGCCCATTATTGGTAAGCTAAGTCGCTCTTCGTTTTTGGTTAAATCTGAAGATACTGTAGTCCAGCTATCTCCTCTATTTTCAGAGCGCCAAACTCTTTGTGTTCCGAAATAAAGACGCTTAGGATCATGCTGGCTTACCAGAATAGGAGAGTCCCAATTAAACCTTTCATAAGGCTCATCGATTCCTTCTTGTGGCCGAATATTTACAGCCTCTCCAGTTGTTCTGTCAACTCGGTTAATATAGCCTTGTTGTGATTGAGCATAGACTATGTCTGGGTTTCCAGGCTCGGTTGCTGGCTGATGTCCATCACCGCCCAAAACAACATACCAATCGCCGTTGGTTATACCATTTCTTTTAAAAGTTCTAGAAGGCCCTCCTTGAGTATTATTGTCTTGTGTTCCCCCATATATGTTATAGAAAGGCTCGGCATCATCTAAGGCCAGTTTATAAAACTGAGTTAACGGAAGATTTGCAACAAATTTCCAGCTTTTAGAGTTGTCAAAAGATTCATAAATTCCACCATCAGTTCCCATTAAAAGATAGTTAGGATCATCTGCTTTAAATGTTAAAGAGTGGTTGTCTGAGTGTTTTTTTGACTCGGTCATAGTGTAAAATGTTTTTCCGCCATCTTCAGAAACTAAAACACGAACATTCATTAAATATATCATATCAAATTTGTACGGTGAAGCAATCAATTCCTGATAGTAATGAGGCCCTGTTCCGCCAGAAACAGTATCTGACATTTTTGACCAACTGCCTCCGCTATTAGAAGAACGATAAACAGCGCCCTTTCTACGGTCTAGTTCAATAGCAGCATATAAGACTGTTGGGTCCATTGGAGACATAGCAAGCCCAATTTTCCCCATATTAGACCTTGGAAGTCCTTTGTTCATTTTTGACCAAGTCTCACCCCCGTCAACACTTTTATATAGTCCTGTTCCTGGGCCGCCATCTATTAGAGCGGCTACATTTCTGTGTTTTTGCCAGCTAGCAGCGTATAAAACATCAGGATTTGTTGGGTCAAGAACCAGATCAGTAACTCCTGTCCATTCATTAATTTCTAAGGTGTTTTTCCAGGTTTTGCCTCCGTTAACACTTTTATATAATCCTCTTTCTCCTCCAGAGCTCCATTGAGGTCCCTGTGAAGCAACCCAGATAACGTTTGAATTATCAGGATGTATTATTATTTTTGAAATATGTTCAGATTTTTTTAATCCCATGTCTTTCCAAGATTTACCTCCATCCATACTGTGATAAACTCCATGACCAATGCCGATGTGTCTTCCTGCGACATTTTCTCCGGTTCCAAGCCAAATGGAAGCAGAATTGTTAGGATCAATTGTAACACAGCCTGTTGCAAAGAAAGGCTGATTGTCAGTTAATGGTTGCCAAGTGGTTCCAGCGTTTTCAGTTTTCCACGCCCCACCAGAAGCAACAGCAACATACCAAACGTTTTCATTATTTGGATCAATAGCAATATCAGAAATTCTTCCAGACATAAATGCCGGACCAATACTTCTAAATTGGAATCCGCTCAATGCAGAAGCAATTCCTGATTTTTCTTGTTTTTTGTCCATTGCGCCTCTTGGCCCCTGAGCTAGACTCATAAAATATGAGACAAGCAGCACAATAGAAACCATATATAGTTTCAGATTTTTCATAATAATATTAAGTTAATTTGTTAGTCCTCTATAACATAAAGTTAAAAAATATTTGAACATAGCAAACTATAATTAAAAATATGCGCTTATTATACAAGATTGGCATAGATTTTGTGAACAAAAAGAATTGTAAATAAAACAAAAATATGAAGTCAATAAAAAGAGATACAAGGGCGGTTTTGTCTAATAACCCAACATCTTTACTGATTGCTGAACTATTAAGAAAAAATACAAAAAAAAACAAGAGATCTAGTTTTCTTCAAAAAACGATTTAGGAATTTTCGGAAAAAGCTTTAATGCGTTTTTATAGTATACTTTTTTTAGAATAGAATCTGGAAGATTCATTCCGTACATTTTCCAATGAGCATGTCTTTTTCTATAATAATCAAAATATTCATCGCTAGTTTCTAATACTCTAAAGTAAACATTGTATTCACTTTTCTTATAAGTATCCTTGCCAAAGAGAACTCTGTCTTGGTGATCTACAAAAAATTGCCTTGCTCTTATTGGTTGACGCCCAAGCTCGACAATTACGGCTCCAATTTCTGTATAAACGTTTGGAAGATTATCGAGCTGCTCACTTAATTTATCTAAATCATTTCCATACCACCCAAGATGGGCATTAATAAAAACGGTGTTTGGATTATTTTCAAACATATTGTATTGTTCCTGCATAACAACCTCAAAAGAAGGATACTTGTCTGGGCTTCTAAAGCTCGCAGGCTTCTGTCTAGCGTGCAGCCATCTTTCATTATGTTTGTCAATTGGGTCAAAAAACGGAGAAGGCTCCCCGCTGTGTATTAAAATGGGAATTTTAAGCTCCCCACAGACTTCCCAAATAGGGTTTAGCCTTTTATCATCCACCTTGACTCTATTTCCACTGTTGTCTTTCAAGTTAAGGCCAAGGTTTTTGTAGACTTTTAGGCCTATAGCACCTTGTCTTACCGCGTCTTTTATTATTCGAACATTGTTTTCTGCAAAATCTTCATCATCAATTTTATTAAAATCAACATTCACAAAAACCCCAAACCTGTTAGCTAGTCCTTGGCTTTTTACATTTTCAATTGATTCTGTCAGAGAGATATCCATTAGGTCTTGATTTCCAGCAAAAGTTCCAAAGCCTGACCCACTTAAATTAATCATATAGCCCATATTTAGACTGTCCATTTCAGCTACAAGATTACCAAAATCCATTATTGGCATTTTCCACTGATGACTATGAACGTCAACAAATGGAAATTTAGAGCTGTTTTTTGGATTTTGATCTACTACTAATGAAGACTTTGGACTATATTCCTCTATATCCATTAAGTTGTTTTTCTCTTGAATTAAATCAATTGCTAAATAAACAACGAGAGTAGCAAATATTACAAATAAGCTGAATTTCAGAAAATTCTTAAAAGTCGACCAGTTAAACATACGTGTGTTATTTTAGAGGAATTGAAATTAATGTGGTGTCCCATTTTAAATTTAAATATGTGTTTAATGAGTCAGCACTAAAGTCAATACTAAATTGCTCAACTGACTCAAACATTTTGATGCTTTCAGAAGATATTCTTAATACATCTTCATCTTGATCAGCTTCTGCAATAGCAAAAAATGTATCATTCACAGAGTTAAGAGCAATAGTCCATTTTTCTTTTCCAGGGATTGTATAAAGGCTATACTTTCCAGCGTGCAAAGATTCTCCGCCAAAAGTTATGTCTTCACTAGCAGAAAAAGTTGTTGCAGCATTTGCGCCAGTTCTCCAGTATTTTCCAAACGGCACTAAAGCGCCTTCGCTTTCGCTGCCGAAAATTAATCGATCTTTTTTGAAAGGACTGCTATACTCCACTTCGTAAGTTGCATTCTCAGAACTATATGTTGTTGTTTGTAATGGGCTAGCAGGAAATATTGTTGCATACGCAAAAAACAATATTACCGCAGCAAGTAAAACACTGACAATTAGAATAATAATTTTAAGATATTTCATTTTTTTAATTTAGATAGAAGGCAAATTTAAAACTTTTTTAACACTGTTTCTAATAACCCTTCCATAATTATGTAGCCCTCTTTGTTTGGATGAACTCCATCAGAGGTTAGTTCTGACCTAAGCTCTTTTTTCCCCCCAACCATTGAAGAAAAATAATCTAAGTAAACAATATTACTTTCTGTACAATAATTTTTAATTTTTTGATTAAGCTCAATAACAAGGGCTGCAGGTTTTATTTCTGGCTTCCAAGTTAGTTCATTAGCAGGAAGAACAGAACACAGAACAGGTCTTATATTATTTTTTTTAGCCAAAGTCGCCATAAAAACCACATTGTCAAAGATTTCTGAAACACTAATATAGCCGGTGTTTTGCGCAATATCATTTATTCCTGCGAGAATTATTACGCCCTCAGGCTTTAGATTGAGAACATCAGCTTCAAACCTGTCAAGCATTTGAGGAGTAGTTTCACCGCCTATGCCTTTGTTAATTAAAAATCCATGTTCAGAAAAAAACTCAGGACTATAATTGCTCCACGATTCGGTTATGGAATCACCCATAAGAACAATTTTATTTGGAATTAGGGTTTTGTTTATTGACATGAAGCTAATTATAGAAAAAACAAAAAACAGGATTAATATTGGCTTTGGCATTTTTATCATTTTTTTGTTCATTTTTATCCATTTTTTGCTCATTTTTGCTCGTTTTTGTCCATTTTTTGTCCATTTTTACTCATTTTTACTCGTTTTTGTCCATTTTTTGCTCATTTTTAAATTCTGACATGTATTTTCCCAAAACATCGAACTCTAGATTCACCACATCTCCACATATCATTTTCCCAAACGTAGTAGTTTCATATGTATAAGGAATAACAGCAACACTGAGCTCATTAGCTTTTGAGTCAGAGATAGTAAGACTAACGCCATTTATTGCAATTGATCCTTTTTGGATAACGGCTCCAATCTCAGGCTTTTGATATTGAAAAGAAAAAATCCAGCTTCCATTTTCATCTAATATATTAATACATTTAGCCATTTGATCTACATGCCCCTGAACAAGGTGCCCGTCAATTCTATTGCCTAGCTTAAGACTTCTTTCCAGATTTACAGAATCGCCTTCAACGACTTTAGAGAGGTTTGATTTGCTTAATGTTTCTTTTATTGCTGTCACAAAATGAGTATTATCTGAAACCCGAGTTACAGTTAAACAAACGCCGTTATGAGAAACGCTTTGGTCAACCGTTAGTTCGCAGCTAATCTGACTGCGAATCTTTAATTCTATGTTGTCTTTTACTTTTGCTATTTGCTCAACAACCCCTATAGTCTCAACTATTCCGCTAAACATAATAAGGTTTTTAATATTTGACTAAATTTACAGAATATTATTACAACACTAGACAAGGAAATGCAAGAAAACAAAAAGCTTAAAATAGGAATTACCATTGGCGACATGAATGGTGTTGGTCCAGAAATTATTCTAAAAACTTTTACAGACAAAAGAATGTTAGAGTTTTGCACGCCAATCATATATTCATCAGCCAAAAGTCTTGAGGCTATTAAAAACCATTTTAAATACAATATTGATTTTAACAGCATTAAGTCTTCTGCTCAAGCAGAAGAAAATAAGGTTAACACAGTAAATTGTTGGAACGAAACACCACAGATTAATTTTGGGACTAAGGACAAAAATATAGGGAAGCATGCTGTAATTTCTTTAAAGGCCGCAACCTCAGACCTTAAAGAAGATCAGATAGACGTCATTGTCACTTCCCCGATTAACAAAGATTGTGTTCAGTCAGATGAGTTTAATTTTCCAGGGCATACAGATTATTTAGACAGTGAAATAAAAGGAAGTGCCTTAATGCTAATGGTTTCAGGAAGCTTAAGAATAGGCTTACTAACAGATCATATTCCAATAAGCAAAATAGCAGAAAGTATAACAAAGGAAGTGATAGAGAATAAAGTAAACACAATACACAAAACATTAGTAGAGGATTTTAAAATTTCTAAACCAAAAATTGCAATACTTGGGATTAATCCTCATTCAGGAGATAATGGAGTAATAGGATCAGAAGAAAAAACAGTTTTAATCCCTATAATACAACAAATGCGTGAAAACAACATGCTGGTGTTTGGCCCTTATTCTGCAGACAGTTTTTTTGGCTCAGGCCAGCAAGAGTCTTTTGATGCAGTTATTGCTGCATATCATGATCAAGGACTTATTCCTTTTAAAACCTTGTCGTTTGGACAAGGAGTTAATTATACAGCAGGTCTAGAAAAAATCAGAACTTCTCCTGATCATGGAACAGCATATTCAATTGCCGGAAAAGGAATAGCAGACGAAACGTCATTTAAAGAGGCTATTTTTTTAGCAATTTTAACGCATAAAAACAGAACAGAACATCAAGAATTAATCAAAGGAGCAATAAAAGAGGAAAACCCAACTAAAACAAAATAAAAGTTTTATATTTGCTCGCTTTAAAATCAGAAACCATGAGGCCTCAAAATGATTTTAATATTGAATTTTCAGGATTAAAACTGGGGCATCACAATTTCGATTTTGAAGTAAGTGACACGTTCTTTAATGATTACAACTATTTTGATTTTAGCCATACCAATATTAATATTGATGTGGCGTTGATAAAAAAAACTACAATTATGGAATTAAATATTGTAGCAAAAGGACATGTTAGGTTAAAATGTGACCTAACAAATGAGTCTTATGATCAACCAATTAACAACAATATTGATCTGGTTGTAAAATTTGGAAGCGAGCTTAACAATGAAGATGACGAGATATTAATAATACCTCACGGAGAGCACAAAATAAGCTTAGCCCAATATGTTTACGAGTTGATTGTTTTATCAGTGCCAGCAAAAAGAATTCATCCTAGAGTTTTAGATGGATCGCTAAAACCAGAAATTTTAAATATATTAGAGGATCTTAAACCAAAAGAAAACAGAAAAAATGTTGACCCTAGGTGGGAGAAGTTAAAAAAATTAATAACTAACAAAGAAAGCTTATAATGGCTCATCCTAAAAGAAAAATATCAACAACAAGAAGAGACAAGCGAAGAACGCACTATAAAGCCAAGGAAAGACAATTAGCAACTTGCTCTATTACTGGAGAGCCTCATTTATATCATAGGGCTCACTGGCATGAAGGAAAGCTATATTATCGTGGAAAAATTCTCTTAGACGAGACTACTGAAAAAGAATAAAGCTTTACAGATTTTGCAAGCTACTTAGCTTGTTTGCTGGCTTAGAATTTAAAAATATTACCGTATGAGAGCAAGATATATATTATTGCTTCTTATTTGCTTTCAAGTGTCTTTTTCACAATCACAAAACAAAGAAATTAAGGCAGATGAAACCATATATTATTTTATAAGGCATGCGGAAAAGGATAAGTCTAGCCCTGAAAACAGAAATCCAAAACTAAGCAAGAAAGGACAATTAAGAGCATTAAACTGGGCATATTTTTTTAGAGAAATCCCTCTAGTTACAATATATTCTACAAACTATATAAGAACAATTACTACGGCCGAGCCAGTAGCAGGGGATAAAAACCTTCCTATTACAATTTACACCCCAAAAGAGGTGAATATAAATAGCTTTAAGAAGAAAAATTATGGAAAATCAGTCCTTATAGTTGGTCATAGCAACACAACACCCGAGTTTGTAAACGCTATATTAGGTTTTGAAAAATTTAAAAAAATGAAAGATAATGACAATTCTAGCTTGTTTATTATAAAAGAAATAAAGGGAGATGTTATTGTAGAGCGCTTATCTATTAGTTTTTAATTTTAATCATTTTTCGTCCATTTTCGTCCATTTTTGTTCATTTTCGTCCATTTTTCGTCCATTTTCATTCATTTTTCATTGTTTTTTGCTCATTTTTGCTCATTTTTACATAAATTTTATATTTAGGAAATAAAAAAATCTAACTATGAGGATTAAAGAAATTCAAAACCTAATCAAGTTTGTTGCTAAGTCTGGAGTAAGCGAAGTCAAGCTAGAAATGGAAAAGCTGAAGCTTACTATAAAAACTGGACCTTCTGGAACACAAACAGTTGTTCAACAAGCAACACCTGTTGTGCAGACACCAGTTATAGCTGAGTCTCAAAAACCAACAACACTGCCGTCAGAAAAACAACAAGAATCTGCTCTAGAGGCAGAATCTAAGTACTTTACAATAAAGTCGCCAATTATTGGAACATTTTACAGAAAACCTTCCCCAGACAAACCTGTTTTTGTAGAAATTGGAGATTCCATTTCTGAAGGAAGTGTTCTTTGTGTAATTGAAGCGATGAAGCTGTTTAATGAAATAGAATCAGAGGTTTCTGGAAAAATTGTAAAGGTTTTAGTTGAGGATTCAATGCCTGTTGAATTTGACCAACCGCTATTTTTAATTGACCCTTCTTAAGCCATCATAAACCAAAGAATATGTTTAAAAAGATATTAGTTGCTAATAGAGGCGAAATAGCCCTTAGAGTAATTCGAACGTGTAAGGAAATGGGAATCAAAACAGTTGCCGTGTATTCTGTTGCTGATGCGGAGAGTATTCATGTAAAATTTGCAGACGAAGCCGTTTGTATAGGCCCTGCACCAAGCAGTGAATCATATTTAAGAATTGCAAATATTATATCTGCTGCAGAAATTACAAATACTGACGCTATACATCCTGGATACGGCTTTCTTTCAGAAAATGCAAAGTTCTCAAAAATATGTGACGAACATAATATAAAATTTATTGGGGCATCTGCAGAAATGATATTAAAAATGGGAGACAAAGCCAATGCTAAGGCTACAATGTTACAGGCCGGAATCCCTTGTGTGCCAGGGAGTGAGGGAATTATCTCAGACTTAAAGGAATGTGAAACAATAGCAAAGTCAGTAGGTTACCCCGTAATGCTAAAAGCTTCTGCAGGAGGAGGAGGAAAAGGAATGAGAGCTGTTTGGAATAAGAAACAGCTTGAAGAAGCATGGAATTCAGCCAAGCAAGAATCAAAAGCGGCTTTTGGTAATGACGACATGTACTTGGAAAAACTAATTGAAGAGCCAAGACATATAGAAATACAAATTGTGGGAGACTCAAGAGGAAAGGCATGTCATCTTTCAGAAAGAGATTGCTCAATTCAAAGAAGACATCAAAAATTAACAGAAGAAGTCCCGTCACCCTTTATTACCCCAGAATTAAGAAGAAAAATGGGAAGAGCAGCAGTTAAGGCAGCTGAGTTTATTAGTTATGAGGGGGTTGGCACAGTTGAATTTTTAGTTGATAAGAACAAAGAGTTTTATTTTATGGAAATGAACACAAGAATTCAGGTAGAGCATCCAATTACTGAACAGGTAATTAATTATGATTTGATTCGAGAACAGATTTTAGTTGCTTCAGGAAAACTGATTTCTGGCAAAAACCATACACCTCAGCTACACTCTATTGAATGTAGAATAAACGCAGAGGATCCATATAATAATTTTAGGCCTTCCCCTGGAAAAATAACAACCTTGCATATGCCGGGAGGTCACGGAATTAGACTAGACACGCATGTTTATGCGGGCTACACTATTCCTCCAAACTATGACTCAATGATTGCAAAAATTATATCAACAGCCCAGACTAGAGAAGAAGCAATAAATAAAATGAAAAGAGCATTAGATGAATTTATAATAGAAGGAGTGAAGACGACAATTCCTTTTCACAGAAAGCTAATGGACGATCCTTCCTACAATTCAGGGAATTACACAACAAAGTTTATGGAGAATTTTTCAATGGAACAAGAGAAGTAAATAAATGAAAAAAATTATAGTTTTAGGATCAGGGCTTGTAGGCAGTGTTATGGCGAATGATCTTGCAGAAAATCACGAGGTTACATCTGTAGACATTTCAAACAAGAATTTAGAAAAAATACATTCAGACAAAATAAAAAAAATCTGTGCAGATGTGTCAGAAAAAGAAGTTTTAGAAAATTTAATTAAGGATTTTGATTTGGTTGTAGGGGCTCTTCCAGGATTTATGGGATATAACATAATGAAGAGAGTTATTGAGGCAAAAAAAAACATTGTAGATATTTCTTTTTACCCTGAAGATCCTTTTAGCTTAGACAAAACAGCCAAGGAGAATAATGTTGTTGCTGTAATGGATTGCGGGGTAGCACCAGGAATGGGAAATATTATTTTTGGACATCACAACAAAACAATGAAAATTACTGACTATGAGTGTTTGGTTGGAGGATTGCCAAAAAAAAGAGAATGGCCCTTTGAATATCAAGCAGTTTTTTCTCCCATAGACGTAATAGAAGAATACATACGACCGGCAAGATATGTGCAAAACAATCAGCTTGTAACAAGAGAAGCATTATCAGATACTGAGCTTGTTGATTTTGAAAAAATAGGAACATTAGAAAGCTGGAACTCTGATGGATTGCGAACGCTGATTCAAACAATGAAGCATGTTCCAAACATGATTGAAAAGACATTACGATACCCTGGATGTGTAGAGCATTTAAGAGTATTAAGAGAGTGCGGGTACTTTTCTTATGAGCCTATAGAGATAAATGGAAATAAAATTAGGCCAATTGATTTAACTTCAAAGCTTTTGTTTCCAATGTGGGAAATGAAAGAGGGTGACGAGGATTATACGGTAATGAGAATTAAAATTATTGGGGATGAGGGTGGAAAAAAAGTTTGCTATACCTATAATTTACTGGATAAATACCAGGATAAGACAATTTCAATGGCAAGGACAACTGGGTATACGTGTACTGCTGTTGCAAATTTAGTTATAGGTAAAAAATATGATACAAAAGGAATATCTCCGCCTGAGTTTTTAGGCCATCACTTCGATGAGATTAATAAATATTTGGGAGATAGAAACGTAATTTATAATGCACAAAAACAATTTTTATAACAGATTACTCCTCTAAAAGAGCATTGATATCTTTAACAACTTGTTGGGCCTCAAGCATTAAAGTGCCATTATAAATTCCTCTAATTCTTTTAGTTTTGTCTACTAAAACAAAATATTCTGTGTGTAGAAAATCAGTACTATCCTTAGAAAATCCTATGGTTTCTTCTGCAAAATAAGACTCTCTAGCAAGGGAATAAATCTCACTTTTTTTGCCTGTTAAAAAGTGCCAATTATTTGTTTTGATGTCGTTAAACTCAACATAGTCTGCAAGTTTATCAGGAGAGTCAATCCAAGGCGTAACACTATATGACAAAATAGCAATTCTAGGATCATTAGAAAAAGCTTCTTCTACAAGCTTCATGTTTCCAGTCATATCTGGACAAATACTTGTACAGGAGGTAAACATAAAATTAGCAACGTGAATTTTGCCTTCTATTTCTTTGTTACTAATTGTTTTTTCATTTTGGTTTATAAAGGAGAAATCTGATATTTTGTGAGAGATTATTTTTTCAATTTCTTTTCCATTTGTCAGAAAATAGGGCGTAAAATCTGGGGAATTATAATAAGGAATAGACGCATTATTGGTACTACATGTAGCAACAAAAATAAGAAGGAATATATTAATTAGTAAAAATACTATCCGAGACATTGACACAGTTTTTTATCCCCAGCAAACCATACCGACGATTATTTTTAATTACATAATTTGATTTGATTCTTCCATCAGCCCACCAAATTTTTTGAAACCCTTTTTCATATCCATTTTTATAATTTGATTCTCGTAAAAGACTACCATCCTTTTTCCATTCATACCTTTTTCCATGATATTCACCATCCTTAAAATTATATTCGAAAGCTATTTCTCCACTCATGTAGTAGCCAAAATATTGTCCTGTTTTTTTACCATTTTTAAATACTCTAACCTCCTTAAGGCTCCCATTATTATAGAATTTATTCCAAACCCCATCTTTAAGACCTTTATTATAGAAAGATATTGAGAGAGTGTCTTTTTGACTAGCACCTAGTTTAACCACATGCCCTGTATAAACCTCTCTATTAAGCTGAACATAACGCTTGGTAAGATCTAGCCCTTTTTCATTATGAGAAACCCATTGATATTCTGGGCTGCTACAAGAGCTAACCACAAAAAATAGAAAAAGGAATTTATTCACTGACTGTTCCAGGGCTTCCATAATAACCACTTCCATTAATATAAGGATCATCTGCTGTTACATGATAGTGATACATTCCATCCGGAAAATCAGCTGTTACTGTGAAATGACCATGATATGCATCTAGATCTGAGCTGTCAATTGTTTGACCATTTTCTTCCGGGCCATAAACCGGAAATCCATCAAGCAAAAACCCAATTAATGCCTCTTTTCCTTCATTTGAGGTAAGCCAAAAAGGCTCCATATGATAGTGATACCTTCCGCTAGCATTATTTTCTTGTCCCGGCCCTAATGGAGCAGGATGTCCATTATACTGATCAAAAGAATTAATTTCTTGTGTTAAAGGAGATCCCCCGCCAGCATATTGATTATAGAAGGGAATTCCATTTAATGAAACCCCTATTGGACCCATTGATGTAGGGTTATTCCCAGTAGACTGTTCTGGAAAAGCAGGAATCTTAAAAGAAATTGATAATTCAGAGATTCTATTAGGATTTAAATTAAAATTTGTAACAAACGGATTTGACCCATCATAAGCAACGTACATAGCGTCTTCCCATTGAGTATTAATAAAATATGGGCTTTGGTGGTCTGGGACACCATTGGTGTTTATATAGATCCAATCTTCCTCAATATATATATCAGAAGTAGTTCCATAGACTCTTTCATAAATAGATATCGGAATTAATGAAGAGGCTTCTTCATTATTATCTGAATTATCTGACGAATCGCTATTATCGTTTGAATCATCGTTGCAACCTGAAAAAGAGAATAATAATAATGCGAGAGAATATATTAAGGCTTGTTTCATTTTTTTGTTTTAGTTAAACAAGAGGTAAACACACGATATGTTGGCTTATAATTTTATTAAATATCAAGAGTTATGCCGTTATTCTATTGTTTAATAAATTTTTGAGAACTTATAAGTGTTTCTTTTGTGATAATTCTTAGGATATATTCCCCGGCACTTAGCCCAGAGACATCGACTGAATTAATATTGTTAGTCAATTTATAATTAAGCACTCTTCTACCCATTATATCAAAAACACTAATAATGGATTGATCTAAATCTAATGACGAGTTTATTGTTAAGTTGCTTTTTACAGGGTTTGGATATAGAACAAGATCTTCTACAAACGAATTCAGCAGACTTAATGTTTCTCCTTCAGTTATATTAATTGTTGTATTAATAGCAGGGCTGTTTATAACGTCAACAGTCCCTGAAGGCCAATATACCGTGATGGAGCTAACCGATGAGTCTGACCCTAGTCCAAAATGAGTATTAAGTGAGCTCATATATCTAAAACCAGATCCGCTAACAACATCTCTAATTTGTGTTCCAATACCAGGAGAATTAATTTCAACCCTAGCGCCAATTCCATTTGTATTGCTTGTTGTCCCAGTGGTTGTAACTTTTAGCCAATTGTTATTATTACCATCATTTAGGTATAAATTAGTCCCATTAAACACATCAACAAACCCATCATTATTTGCATCTCCAATAGCACCAGGTCCAGGAGTCCCAGCAGTATATAATGAAAAAGTAAAATCTCCATTGTTTAACAAAACATCCCCATTAGTGAAAATGTCAATATATCCATCATTGTCAACATCTGCAGAATTGTTTTCTATTCCATAAGGAGCTCCTTCAACTTCCGATCCAGCAGTGATGTTTGTGAATGTGCCATCCCCATTGTTTTTCATTAATTTATGTCCTCCATCTCCAGAAGAGCTGGCTCCAACATATACATCCATATACCCATCATTGTCAAAATCTCCCCAAGCAGAAGACCAGGTTTGAATAGGGTCTCCTAAATTAGAACTATTATCATGCCCTCCATCAGGATAATAGGAATTATACCATCCGGTTACATCTGCTACATTTGAAAAGGTACCGTCTCCATTATTTCTCCATAGTTCATTATTTTTCCACTGCACATTACCCCCCCTACATTTAGCAATAAACATATCTATATCTCTATCATTATCATAGTCAATCCACACAGAACCATAATTCCCGCCCTCTTGAGCAGAGGTGTCCCAGTCAGCTAGTTCTTGCGCTACTCCACCTACACCAGAAGTTATTCCATTTTCATTTGGTCCTTGAAAAAACTCTAACACACCATTGCCATCATTAATATAATAAACTGTAGCCTCTACATCATGGCATACAAAGGCATCTAGATTGCCATCATTATTAATGTCAACAAAATTTGATCGTTGAGAAAAAACGTATTCGCCTCCAGAGATTTCTGTATAGGAGGTCCCATCTGAATTGGCCTGCATAAAAGTAACCCCGCTACCTCCACCATAAAGGAGGTCGTTATAGCCATTTCCATCAAAATCCCCTGCTGCTAAACTCCACCCTGGAGTATTATCTGCATAAGAGGTTTCAATATTTACAGGATTGAAGCCTCCTTCTCCTAGTTGGTAAAAAATATTTATGTTTGTTGATTGAATTGAAACCAAGTCATCTAGTTTGTCATTATTCATATCTACAAGAGCTCTTTCAGAACCAACAGAAGAAACAGCTTCCACGGTAAAACCAAAGGGAGGTGCAGGTGGAGGATCTTCCTCTATAAGCTGAAACTCAAAACTTTGATTTTCCCACCTATCATCCCACGCGATATAATAACTCTCTCCAGCATATACATAGAAGGATGTAACAGACAAATATCCTGACCCACTGTCATCATCTCCAGCGACACAGCTAAGATCATCACAAGATCCTTGATATACATGAAATCTTGTGTCAAGACCGTCATTAACGCCAAGGTCTGAAGTAATAGTTGTTAAATAATCATCATTGGGGGAGTACACATACCATTCAAGATCTCCGTTGGAGGCATCATATTCGCTGCAGTTTAATGAAAAATTTTCACCATCTATATTCTCCACATAATGAGTTCCAGGGCCTATTGTGATAGGGTTAGAACAAGAATCTCCGTCCCCACTTTGTGAAAAAACAGACGGAAAAGTTAAAAAAATAGCGACAATCAATATTAATTTTTTCATAAAAAAGGTTTAATTACAATCTATATCTAAAGAGGTTATCCATTCTTCAATCAAATCTACAGACTCTTGATGTACAAGCGTTCTTCCCAGTAAAGGCATTCTATATTCCTCCTCAACAGAGGCCATTCTAAAATGAAGAACTGATCTGATAAAATTGCCAGGAGCAACGATTAAATCTGTTCCATTTCCTAAGTCTGTATCAGGAGCAAGACAGAGGCCTAAATTAGTTAAATCTTCAGTTGAATCAAAATCAAGTCTTATAGGACGATATTCACAATGGGTATTATCCGAGTGACAATGAGCACAATTTATATCCAAATAGGACCTAACTCTTAATTCCAATGAATTTGAGGGATCTGTCCAGTTAGCCATTGTTTCTATATTTTCAGGAGCATTATCTAGGTACCCATAGTCTATCCATTTTTCAATCTGATTCATAGAGTAATCCTGATAGCTTATTATCTTATTTAAATTCATTGGTTTGACGCCAATGGGAATGTGAGTGTCAGAAGTTTTGTGACATGTGGAGCATTCAGAACCACTAGGTATTCTGTAATTAACTGTACTAGTTATATTATTTTCAGTCCATTCTATTTCAACGGTGCTTCCATCCAAATTATAAATAGCCTCAGTTTGCTCATCATTCCAAATATAATTTGCAAAAATCCAGCCCTCATCTTTTTTGATCATTAGCCTTGTTTCAATATTTTTTCTTTCATTTGAAGGAAGAACTCCGTTATATGCAAAGTTTTTGATTAAAATTGTTCCTTCTGGGAAATTTAATATTTCAGAATCACCCAAGTAATAAGCGCTTTCCTCCTGCGGCATCCATACAAAACGAGTTTTTTTTGAATAATCTGTAAAAAGAGGATTAATTAATTCATAAGGAAGAACTCCATATACAGGAGTGAGAGTTTTTATCTCTCCTTGAAAAAAATTATATGTTGATAAATTTGCATAAGGCATTGCTTGAAGATTAAAATTCACTGGAGAATAAGTAATATGCACATATTCTTCGTCCATTGAACAATTCAAAAATCCTGCTGCAATAAACAACAGAAAAAATGACAATATTTTATTATAAATTTTGATTCTCACCATTACTAATGTGGCCTAAAAATACAAAAACTAATTTTGTATTTTATATATTCAAATAGAACCAAAGAAAAGGATCTAACACACTGGACTACTCAATGATTGATTGAGTTATTCTATTTGTTGAAATGCTACTTATTAGTTCATAAGATATTGTACCAGCTGAACAGCACAAATCTTCAGCAGTATGAACCTCATTAAATATAATTACCTGATCGCCTTCTTTACATTTAATATTTGAGACATCGACCATTATGACGTCCATACAGACATTTCCCACAATAAATGCTTTTTGCTCATTTATAAAAACAAACCCCTTTTTATTTCCAAAAATTCTAGTAATACCATCAGCGTGACCAATTGGTATTGTTGCAATTTTCTCATTTTCTTGGCTAAAGTGCGAGCGATTGTAGCCAACACTTTCGTTCTTATTTATAGTATGGATTTGTGAAATAACAGATTTTAGTCGATGAACAGGGGATAACTTAATTTTTGGATTCCCACTAAAACCATACAAACCTATTCCTGATCTAACCATATCATAATGAGCTTCAGGAAAATTTATTAGCCCAGAGGTATTACAGATATGCAGCATAGGAGTATATTCTAATCTGGAAATAATATTCGAGCTTAGGGTATTAAACAATTCAATTTGTTTTTTTGAGAATGACGTTTCAGAAATCTCTTCACTTGCCGCCAGATGTGAATAAATACTTCTAACTACAATATTGCTAGATTCTAGGATTTTTGAAATAACAACAGACAAATCATCTAAACTAAATCCAACCCTATTTAATCCCGTATTTAACTTTATGTGTACAGGGTATTTTTTTAAATTATTTTTTTTAAAAAATTTCAGAAATTCTTTTAAAACACTAAAGGAATACAAACTTGGCTCTAGATCAAATTTCACAATTTGTTTTATTGACCCAACTTGGGGCAGTAATACAAGAATAGGAGTTTTTATGCCTGCTTTTCTTAAAATCACCCCCTCAGAAGCATAGGCAACAGCAAAATAATCTATATCTAATTCTTGAAGTTTCTTTGATATAATCAAAGCGTCGCTGCCATAGCCATTGGCTTTTACAACAGCCATTAATTTTGTGGGTTTTTTTGAAAGCAGAGATTTAATATGAAAAAAATTCTTCTCTAATGATTTTAAATTAATTTCAAGAACAGACTGTTGATCCTTGTTCATTTTTTGCTCTTTTTTGGGCCGAGGCTTTTAGCATCAGAGACTTTAATTTTTTTTGTCCTTTTGCTCATTCGCTTAAAAAATGTGGCTCTACACAGAGGCTGATACTCTTCTTCCTTGCCTAACATAATTAAGTCATCATTTTTAGCTTTTCTGTAGCTGTATTGCGCAAGACCTCCTGTTTTTGAACAAATTGCGTGAACTTTAGTTACATACTCTGCTGTCGCCATTAGGCCCGCCATTGGCCCAAAAGGTTTCCCCGTATAGTCCATATCTAGTCCTGCAATTATAACTCGAACACCATTATTTGCTAACGCATTACAAACCTCGATTATTTCATCATCAAAAAATTGAGCTTCATCAATTCCAACGACATCACAATTTTTTGCGATATTATATATCTCGCTAGCACTTGAAACAGGCTTACATTTAATTTTATTTTTATTGTGAGAAACAATATCTCCTTCCTTGTGCCTTGTATCAACAATTGGCTTAAAAATAGCTACTTTTAGCTTAGCAAATTCTGCTCTTTTTAGACGTCGAATTAATTCTTCAGTTTTTCCTGAGAACATAGATCCACAGACCACTTCAATCCATCCAAATTGTTTGCCGTATTTCAAAGTATTTTCAAGAAACATTTCGTATTTTTAAAATTACAGGTTGATTTAAATAAATTAGATTTTAAAAGAAATAAATTTAATAAAAATCAAACACCTATTTACCCAAATTAAAATAAATTCTTTTTAAGGAGCAATGAGTAAGCTATATATTGTACCAACACCCATAGGAAATTTACAAGACATAACTTATAGAGCAGTTAAAATATTATCTGAGGTAGACTTAATATTGGCAGAAGACACAAGAGTTTCAAAGACTCTCCTAAAACACTATGAGATATCTACTAAGATGATTTCATATCATATGCATAATGAGCATAGAATCACAAAAGGTATCATTGAAAAATTAGAAAACGAAATCACTATAGCAATTATTAGTGATGCAGGGACCCCAGGAATTTCTGACCCAGGGTTTTTATTAATAAGAGCATGTATTGAAAATAAAATTCCTGTTGAATGTTTGCCAGGAGCCACAGCATTTGTTCCAGCACTTTTGCAGTCTGGAATCCCAAGTGATAGATTTCTTTTTGAAGGATTTCTTCCGCACAAAAAAGGAAGAAAAAAGAAATTATCTGAACTTTCAAAAGAAAATAAAACCATCATTCTGTACGAATCTCCACACAGGCTGATAAAAACTTTAGAGGATCTATGTGAATATTTTGGAGGAGAAACAACAGCAAGTCTCTCAAGAGAATTAACTAAAATCTATGATGAGACAATTCACGGAACATTAACATCAATTAAGGATCATTACAATAAAAACAAGCCAAAAGGTGAAATTGTTATAGTGATCGCATCTAACAATTAATATATGACAAACAAAGTAATTACAAAATGGAGTGAAGGAATGAGCTTTGAAACTATTAGTCCAAACGGAACATCATTAAGATTAGGATCTTCATTAGAAGGAGACAGCGAAAAGATTGCTAGTCCAAAAGCATTAATGCTTTCTTCTTTGGCTGTATGTTCAGGAATAGACGTAGTTTCAATATTAGAAAAAATGAAAATAGAGCTAAAAGATTTTAAAATAAAGACTGTTGGTAGCTTGACACAGGAACATCCAAAATATTATAACAAGGTTTCGATGGAATATCATTTTTATGGCGATCAATTGGACAAGGAAAAAATTAATAAAGCAGTTAATTTATCTATTACAAAATATTGCGGGGTAATGGAGATGTTTAGATCCTTTGCAGAAATTACAACAGAAATTTATTATAATTCATAGCCTTAATGATTTGGGAATTAGAAAAAGAGCAAGACGAGTCTAAAATAAAAGCACTGCAAGACCAACTTAATGTAAGCAAGCTAGTGTCAACACTATTATTAAATAGAGACATAGACACTTTTGATAAAGCAAAAAATTTTTTTAGACCTTCTTTGAACGATCTACATGACCCTTTTTTGATGCAAGACATGCAAAAAGCAGTTGATAGAATTCAGCAGGCTATTAAAGAAAAGCAAAAAATTCTAGTTTTTGGGGATTATGATGTTGACGGAACTTCTTCAGTCGCCCTAGTAAGTTCTTTTTTAAAGAAACAGACAAGCAACACGGTTTTAACCTACATTCCTGACAGATACAGCGAGGGTTATGGAATTTCGCTAAAATCAATTGACTTTGCTGCATCAAATAATGTTAAATTAATTATTGCATTAGACTGCGGCATACAGGCGCTAGATCAAGTTGAACATGCTAGAGAAAAAAACATTGATTTTATTATTTGTGATCATCACACGCCCTCTAAAGAAATCCCAAAAGCCATAGCCGTTCTAAACCCCCTTAGAGAAGATTGCAAGTATCCTTTTAAGGAACTATGTGGCTGTGGAATTGGCTTTAAGCTAATCCAAGGACTTAATCTTGTTATGGAAAATACTATAGAAGACGTAAAAGAATATTTAGATTTAGTTGGACTTGCAATTGTCGCTGACATTGTTGCATTGACTGGAGAGAATCGCATCCTATGTTACTATGGGCTAGAGCAAATAAATGAATCACCAAGAGCTGGATTAAAAGCAATCATTGACACTCTTGAAAAAGATATTATAACAATTAATGAATTGGGGTTTTATCTTGGCCCTAGAATTAATGCCGCAGGGAGAATGGAGTCAGGAAATTTAGCAGTTGAATTATTAGTAGAGGAAAATTTAGAGAAGGCTATAGGGTTGGCAGAGAAATTAAATCAATTAAATATCGAGAGAAGAATATTAGACAAAGAAACAACTCAAGAGGCAATTAGTGAAATTAAGAAACATAAGAATGAAGAATCCAGCACCACTGTAGTTTGTAATCCCGATTGGCACAAAGGAGTTATAGGGATAGCAGCATCAAAATTAATAGAATCTTACTATAGACCAACTATAGTATTTACTTCAAGCAATAACCTTTTCGTGGGATCAGCAAGGTCAGTAAATGGATATAATGTACATGCAGCAATTGAGAAATGTAAGGAGTTTGTTGTAGAGTTTGGAGGGCATAAATATGCGGCAGGAATCAAAATTAAAAAAACCCAATATAAAGACTTTAAAGCTAAATTCGAAGAAGTGGTAAGCAGTACAATCGACAAAAGCATGACAAGCAAAAAAGTTGCTGTTGAAGGTGAAATAGCATTAGAGGAAATAACCCCAAAGTTTTATAGGATACTAAAACAGTTTGCTCCTTTTGGTCCTGGAAATAAAACCCCTATATTTAGTGCTAAGAATTTACGTGACACGGGCTATGCAAAGGTTGTAGGGAAGGATAATACACATTTAAAATTTAATTTAACGCAGCAAAATAGCTCAAAAATATACAACGCAATAGGCTTTGGTCTTTCCGGAAAATATCCAAACATTTTGAATAAAAAAATTTTCAATGCAGCATTTACTGTTGACGAGAATTATTGGAAGGGAAAGGAAAATATTCAACTAAAAGTAATAGATATAAAAAACTAATTTTTGAAAAACAAGCTAGATCCATATGCAGCACTTAGATACAAGGAATTTAATATATTCCTTCTTATTCGATTTATTTTAGTTATTGGCTGGTCCATGCAATTTATTATTGTAGAATGGGAGGTTTATGATTTAACCAAAGACCCACTTTCTTTAGGATTAATTGGTTTGGCTGAAGTTATTCCTGCAGTCTCAATGGCTTTGTTTGCTGGGCACATTGTAGATCAGAACGAGAAGAAAAAACTGTTTGTATATGCTATATTTGCTTTTTTCCTTATTGCATTAGGCTATTATTTTATTACAAGCCCATATGTTTATTCAACATATGAATCTAAAGAAATTGTGCTTGGAATATATCTCCTTGTGTTTTTAGGAGGGTTCATTAGAGCGTTTTTTGGGCCTATAATTTTTTCTTTGGTTGCTCTAATTGTTCCAAAAAAAATATATCCGAACGCTGCAACATGGAGTAGTTCAACATGGCAGTTAGCCATTGTCGCAGGCCCTGCGCTTGCAGGATTTTCAATTGCATGGATTGGCGTTCACGACTCAATGGGGTTTGTGCTTGCCGCTATTTTGGCAGGCTTGCTATTGACAATATTTATTAAGAAGAAACCAATACTTAATCCAAAAATTGGAGAGCCCATTTTACAGAGCTTGAAGGCAGGACTTACTTTTGTTTACAGGACAAAAGCAATTTTAGCCGCCATTACCTTGGACATGGTAGCTGTATTATTTGGAGGAGCTATAGCATTACTGCCTATTTATGCACAGGATATATTAGAGGTTGGATCAGAAGGCTTTGGAGTTTTAAGGGCAGCACCCGCGGTGGGCTCTGTATTGATGATGTTTATCTCGGCATATATTCCGCTTACCAAAAACGCAGGCAAGAAATTACTATTGGCAATTTTTGGATTTGGACTTTCAATAATTGCTTTTGGAGTATCTTCTATTTTTTGGGTATCAGTAATTGCCTTATTTTTATATGGAGTGACTGATGGAATCTCCATGATTATTAGACAAACTATATTACAGCTAAAAACTCCAGATGAAGTTAGGGGAAGAGTGGCTTCGGTAAACTCCATTTTTGTAGGATCATCTAATGAACTTGGGGCCTTCGAAAGCGGTCTTGCAGCCAAGCTAATGGGGACCGTTCAGGCAGTTGTATTTGGAGGAATAATGACAATATTAACTGTTGGATTTACTACAATTAAATTTCCAGATTTTAGAAAATTAGATTTAACAAAAGACATGAATGAGGCCTAGTCTTTGTCAAGCAAGACCTGATGACCATCAAAAACAGCATAACTAAAATGGGTAATCCAGTCACCAAGATTTATATATGTTGAATTAGGGCTTAATTTAATTTCTAAAGGAATATGTCTGTGGCCAAAAATAAAATAATCATAATGCTCGTTTTTTAGCTTCTCTTTACAATATTTTGTTAGCCATTCATTTTCATTGCCATTAAACTTGAGATTCTCTAAGGATGATTTCAGTCTGTTTTTATTAGACAGATATTTTCCAAGCTTTATTCCTAGATCAGGATGCACACATCTAAAGCACCAATTAAAAAAAGGGTTTTTAAAAATCTTTTTCATTATTTTAAATGATTTATCTCCAGGACCTAGCCCATCACCATGGCCCACAAAAAACTTTTTGTCATTTATAGTAAATATTTTTGGCTTATTGTGTACAGTTAGATTTAATTCTTTTTGAAAGTAATCTACAAGCCACATATCGTGATTGCCAGCAAAGTAATGTATTGAAATACCTGCGTCAGATATTTCAGCAAGTTTTCCCAATGTTCTGGTAAAACCTTTTGGCACTACTTCGTTGTATTCGAACCAGAAATCAAAAATATCACCAACTAAAAAAATTGCTTCTGCATCTTTTTTGATTGTATCTAGCCAAGAAACAAATTTTTTTTCACGAACTAAACTCTCCTCCAAATTAGGAGCACCAAGATGATTGTCTGATGAAAAATAGATTTTCTTGCCTTGTGTAAGTTTCATACTATATTCTTTTAAATATACTTAAAGATTAATTATCTGCGGCAAACCACTCAGAATAAGAGGTGTCAGTCTCTTGAAGCTTGAGAGAGTGGAGCTGTATATTTTTTGGCAACGCATTATTAATTTTATTAGCGATATCAATAATCATTCCTTCGCTTGTTGGCTGGTAGTTTACTAGAATAACTTTATGCCCCTGACTCTTTAATATTTTAGCAAGGTCAACATGTGGAGTATTTTGGTTAAATATTATTGAATGATCAAAACTATCAACCACTTCCTTTTTAACAATTGATTTCAAATCAGAAAAATCAATGACCATTCCATACTTAACATTCCCTTTGTCTTTAATAGGTTCGCCAATAACAGTTACATACAATTTATAGCTATGACCATGCACATTTTTGCATTTACCATCATAGCCATATAAAGCATGGCCTGCTTCAAAAGTAAACTTCTTAGTTATTCTTATCTTGCTCATTTTAACACATCAAATTTACATTTTTTCAAAGGATTAATTCATAACAATAGAATGGATCTTGGCTTTGGTTAAGGAAATACACATTTTCTAACCTAATGTACCCTCTTCGTTCATAGAATCTTTGGTTTCTTAAATTTTTAGAAAAAGTGTCTAACCGTATTGACTCATAATTATTTTGTTTACCATAATTTTCAGCAAAATCCATTAATTGCAAAGCATATCCTTTAGACTGGCTTTTAGGATCAACAGCAAGCCTATGAATATAAATATTTTTATTGCTTTTTGACAGCCATTTTACTGATTGATATTCTTGATCCATATGAGTACTAATACTTATACAGCCAATTATTTCATTGTCATTTTCAACTACATATAACCAACAGTTTTCTATATCATTTTTAAAATCTTTTTTGTTTGGATAATGCTCACTCCATTGATATATGCCTTTGGATATCAGGTCTATTGCGCATGCTTTAGTGATAGACAAAACTGCCTCAATATCTTCTGTCTTTGCTTTTCGTATATCCATAAGAAGTGGTTAATAAAAAAACAAATTTAAGATTAATTCAATTTCCAAATAGATTATTTTTGAATTATGAATTTATTCCTTTCAGCATTAATGATTTTTGTATTAAGACTAATTGACCAGGCTTTAACAA
The DNA here is from genome assembly GCA_018657955.1 of Flavobacteriaceae bacterium. GTDB lineage: Bacteria > Bacteroidota > Bacteroidia > Flavobacteriales > Flavobacteriaceae. The sequence goes on from JABHWD010000018.1 coordinate 191,291, forward strand.
CAATAAGAGGGCTTGTGGTAGGCAAAAAACCTTTTTTGGGAGCAATGATAGGCTTAGTAGAGTCAGCCATATGGATAATTGTTGTTTCTCAAGTAATAAAAGATGTTAATGAACCCGTTTTAATTTTTGGGTATGCGCTAGGTTTTGCAGCGGGGACAGTACTGGGCTCATATATTGAGAGGGGTATTGGAATCGGCAGCACGGTTGTACGAGTTTTTTCTTCTGCAAATTCTCCTAGTGTAGCAAAAGCCTTAAGAGACGAAAATTTTATGGTCACAGTAATTAATGGAGAAGGAAGAGATGGCACTGTTAATATTTGCTGGTGTATTGTACCAAGGAGAAAAGTAAGGAAGGTTTTGGCAATAATAAAATCTGTTAATCCAGACGCTTATGTTACGACAGATTTTGCAAATCCCACTTCATTAAGAAAATAAATGGGGATGTAGCTCAGCTGGCTAGAGCACTTGACTGGCAGTCAAGAGGTCGTGGGTTCGAGTCCCATCTTCTCCACATATAAC
>JABHWD010000019.1 GCA_018657955.1 Flavobacteriaceae bacterium
CTTCTTTATATAAACCCATTTGAGCTTTAAAATAAGTGTCAGAACTTTTTAGAATAGAAGCAGGATACACAGAATTAAAAGGACTCGCTGCCAAAAGTTCTTGCTTCTCTTCAGGTGTTAGCACAGTATCCTGTGAAAATGCAGTTGAATACATTCCTACAAATAGTAAAATAAATAGTAATTTTTTCATAATTATAAGTTTTAAGATTAATACTAATTTACAATAATTTTAAAAGAAGAAGATATGCCTATGGTTTAGTTATTATAATTCTACTGAGATCACTTTCTTCTAAACACTAAACTGTCTTCAGGAAAATTTTCTTTCAGATAGTTAATTTGATTATTCCCCCAATTAATTACTAATTCTCTTTGTTTGTTAGTTAAATTAGCTTCAGGATGTAATCCTAAAAAAGTGTAAGAAGGTAATGGCATCTCTTTACCTTCTACCATTTCTATAATTTCCTCAAATTTATGATTCTGAATTGCTATTCTGTTTTTAGTAAACTCAGAAAAATTTAAATGTTTTTTACCATCTTGAACGTGGTGATCTAACCACCAAGCTACTGGCTGTATTTTAGAATACCAAGGATAGTTAGTGTTATTTGAATGGCAATCATAACAAGATACTTTCAATAATTGATTCAGCTCATTTGATATAGTATAGCTCTTAGAAATAGTATAAGACAAATCATTAGACTCATTTTTTTCAATTTTAATAAATTGAATAATGGTTAATAAAGCTAATAATCCTATAAAAATCTGTTTTATCATAATTTTATAATAGTAGAGACAAAAATCTCCGATTTCTCGAAGGTTTAAATTTGGGTGGAAGACCGGACTCGAACCGGCGACCTCCTGAACCACAATCAGGCGTTCTAACCAACTGAACTACAACCACCATAAGGAATGCAAATGTAAATTATTTGTAAATCTCTACAAAAGGTTTTAAAATTTTATTTTAAATCTGAAATATGATCAATAATTGGCGTTCTTGAAGCATTAAATCCTTCAGCATATTCAACTCCTGTTAATCTTCCTAAATCCCTTGCACGGTACTCAATACTATCTAAGAAGTTTTTTGTAGAAATTGGAGTGTCCTTAGAATTCTCATTTGGATCATAAAACTGAGATTTATAACACATAACTGCATCTAACTTATTTTGTATAAAGTCAGATATATCAACAACAAAATCAGGTTTATTATTATTCCATTGTATGTAATGGTATACGTTAATAGGTCTCCATGGATCTTGAGAAACAGAATCACTAGTAGTAGATATCTTTTTTAAACCACTAAGGAAACATGCATCACCAACAAGTTTAGCTGCTTTTGAATGATCGATGTGTCTATCTTGAATTGCATTACATATAACAACATCAGGTTTATACTTCCTAATTATTTCAACTAATTTCATTTGGTGCTCATTGTCATTTGTAAAGAAACAATCTGAAAAACCTAAATTTTTTCTGAATTCCGCTCCTAAAAATTCAGCTGCATTTTTAGATTCAGAATCTCTAATTTTAGCATCTCCCCTGGTGCCTAATTCACCCCTAGTTAAATCAACTATACCAACTTTTTTACCATTGCTTATCTCTTTAGCAATAGTTCCTGCACAACCCAATTCAACATCATCAGGATGTGCGCCAATAGCTAGTATATCTAATTTTATCATAATCTTTATTAATTACTTATTAGTTGTTTTTACTATAGCTTGTTCAATATCTTGGATAATATCTTCCGTATCTTCAATTCCAACAGAAAATCTAATTAGATTATTTGTGATTCCTTGTTTTAAACGATCTTCTTCCTTTAGCAAATGGTGTGAGGTTTCTGCTGGCACAAGCATTGTGCTTTCAACTCCAGCTAAACTCATAGATGGTTTTATTAATTCAAGTGATTTTAAGAAGGTATTTACATGTATACTATCATAAAATTCAAAAGACATCATAGCTCCAAACCCATCCATTTGTCTTTTAGCTAGATCATGATTTTTATGAGTAGTAAGTCCAGGATAATATACTGTTTTTATTAAATTATGATCATACAGATACTTAGATAATTTCATAGCATTTTCCTGTTGAGCTTTAACCCTTACTACTAAAGTTTTCATGCTGCGCTCTAATAACCAAACAGTATAATCACTTAAACTTCCTCCTAAATTTTTTGACAAACTCCATATCGTTTCTTTTAGATCCTCTGAAGTTGCCACTGCACCGGCACAAATATCACTATGGCCTCCAAAATATTTAGTAGCACTATGAAGGACTATATCAATTCCCATAGTTGAAGGTTTTTGAATAACTGGAGTTGCAAAAGTATTATCAATAGCTGATAGTATATTTCTTGACTTTGCCAACTGAGCAACAGCTTTAATATCTACTATCTTTAGTATTGGATTTGAAGGTGATTCAATATAAATCACTTTCGTATTATCCTTGATTTTTTTTTCAAAATCAGAAACCTCTAAACCTTCAGTAAAAGAATATTCAATACCATAACGATCAAATTGAGCTTCAGCTAGATTTCTAGTTCCACCATATATGTCATTCTGAAATAAAATGTGATCTCCTGAACTTAAAAGAGATAGAAGAGTTGTGCTAATTGCTGCCATTCCAGAGCCTAAAATCATAGCTGTTTCTGTTTCCTCTAATGCGGCAATTTTCTTACATAAATACTCTTGATTCGGAGTGTTAGAATATCTAGGATATCTACTAATGTCAGCATCAATATAAGCGTAAGATGTAGAAGTATATATAGGCGAAACCGCACCGCCAAACTGCTTATCTTCAATCTCCCCAACATGGGTGCATATAGTATTGATTCCTTTTGTATTTTTTCTCATTATAACTGATCTAAATTAAATTTACGATTATTTTTTAAATATTTTGAATATTTAGGATATGCTAAAAGTGCTAGAATACAGACTATTAATAATGTTAAACCTGAATATAAAAAACTAATTTGTTGGTCATCTTTTGCATATGAATGTAAGCCTGCTAAATAGAAATTAACCCCGAAGTAAGTCATAAGTATAGTTGCATAAGATATAATTGAAGCAATAGTAAAAGCAAATTGACTCTTTAGTGAAGGAATTATTCTCATGTGTAAAACAAATGAATAAATCATAATACTAATTAATGCCCATGTTTCTTTTGGATCCCATCCCCAGTATCTTCCCCAACTTTCATTAGCCCACATTCCACCTAAAAAATTTCCAATAGTTAACATTACCAATCCAACGGTAAGTGACATCTCATTAATTATTATTAATTCTCTAATATTTAGTGCCATTATTTCTTTGTTCTTATTGTTAACTAGTGTAATTAAAATCAATGTAACCAGTCCTAGTATCATACTTAAGGTAAATGGACCATAACTACCAACAATAATTGAAACATGTATCATCAGCCAATAACTATCAAGAACTGGAACTAGGTTTGCTATAGCAGGATCCATCCAGCTCCAATGTGCTATCATAAGAATCATTGAAGCAACAAATGTTGTAGAAGCTATCGTTAAATCACTTCTTCTTCCAAATACAATACCAAAAAGCATTGTTACCCAAGATACATATATCATTGATTCATAACCATCACTCCATGGAGCATGGCCAGATATATACCATCTCCAACAAAGTCCTGCAGCATGTAAAGCAAATAGCAAATAAATAGAATATTTAAAAATTGTAATTAAGGAATTAATAACACGATTGTTATTGAAAATTTGAAAAATTAAAACTATAAATAATAATGAACCAGCATAAAGATACCAGCTAAATAGACTTCTAAAAATATCATATTTGTTATATAATACTTCTGATTCTATCTTAGATTCTGCAAGCATTACCTTAGATCCATATCTATACTGAGTATCTAAAATTGCATTTAATACTTTATCTGATTCGCTAAAATCATTTGATCTTTTTCCTTCGTTTAAAAAATATAAATAAGTTTTAAAACCAGTATTAATAAAATTTGAATATAAAGTGTCTTTAATCACTTTATTATCCTCCCTGTTTTCAGTTGCAGAAATCCACCTATTATTTTCATCATTAATAACTGGGAAAAGTCTAAGAGAGGTTCCTTCAAGAGCATTGTATAGAAGGTTTACTCTTTGATCTATCTCTTTAAACTCTTTCTGGAAAGCATTAGGAACTGTTGTCCTATAGGCTTCTTCAAGATAAGGAGCAAGTTTATAATCACCCATTTCAGTGAAAAAATCAACAAGCGCAATATGTTTTTCATCCTTATCTACTCCAATTATATTTCTAATAGAATCACCTTTTTTCTTTTTTAAATAGATTATTGGAATATTATACCACAATAAAGGGCTTTCATACATAGATAATATTGCTTGATTTGCATCAAGATCCTTATAATGATCACTCTTACTTAACTTTCTTAATAATTCTGATGCATAAGTATTAATAGGCATCATTCTACCTCCAAGGTCTTGAATAACAATTTTTCCAAATTTATCTGCTTCAACTTTTGGAACTTGATTTGCATATAGAATAGAATCTATCTTCTCAATATCAGCCTTACTAGTCTCAGGATTATGAGGGTTAGCATCTTGTGCATTTAAAGTGAGTGAGAAAATAAAGAATACAATAGGTAAGAGTTTAGACTTTTTGATTTTTAGTTGTTGAATTTGATCCTTTAAATAACTAAACCTAGTAAAACTTGAAAAAAGTATAGAAAACAAGCCAATATAAAGAAGTATATAGCCTATATAGGTTATAGTGGTACCCCAAAAATCGTGATTTACAGATAAAATTGTTCCTTTTTCATCTGGGTCAAATGATGCTTGAAAAAATCGAAATCCCTTGTAATTTAAAATGTTATTCATAAAAATCCTGTAATCAAAATTTTCTTCATCTATTACAGTGACTTCACTTGCAAAAGCAGAATAACTTTTTTCAGTTCCAGGATATTTTTCAGCAATAAAATCATTTAATTTAACACTAAAAGGAAGTTCATAAACTCTAGAGCCATATTTAAAAAGGAAAGCTAGGTCTCCTATTTCAACTTTTTTAAATTGATTATTAGTTCCCATACCTCCCAATAACTTTACTGTTTTTGTTTCAGCAGGAGTTGAAATTTTAAGCTCTATTGCGTCTTGATCAGATTTTAAAAGCTCTGACTTTTTTACAACATCAAAAACTCCTTTAATAACAGGTTTAGGAAATACAATTGATTGGCTATTTATTATATATCTTGATCTTAGCCTAAGTGGTTCTTTTTGATTTTTATTTAATTTCCCTAGACTCATAGTAGCCATAACCATGTATTCTGCATCATAAGGAGATTCAATAAAAATTCCATTATCATCAAAAGTTATATTTATAGCACCTTCAACATAGTTGTTTAATGTATAAAGGGTATTGTGAAGACTTTGGACTGTTCCTGCCTTTAAAAAATGATTATGAGGCATACCTCCAGTTGATTCAACAATCTTTAGATAATACTCTCCATTTTCATCATATACAACATCCTCCTCTGCTCCTTTTATAAAATCTGTTAATTCTATAGAAACAGGTATTTTATTATAATCAGTACTATGTCTAAATTTATTGTTTAATCTATGTGAAAAATCAACATGCTCTTCAATGACTCTTCTAACTATTTGCCCATTTATTTCATAATCACCATCTATATATACAGTTAAATAGGTTTTTTGTGATATAAAAGTATTCTCTACATTACCTTCCCTTATACTCATCACCCCTTCATAACCAACATATCTAGTTAGAAAAGCACCAACCAAAATAAGAATCCATGATAAATGCAAGATTAAAGTAGCCCACTTTCTTTTGGATAATAAATCATATCTATAAATATTACCCATAAAGTTCACAACAAACAGAAGCATTATAGCTTCAAACCACCAAGCGTTATAAATAATATTCCTTGAATAAGGAGTTGGTGAAGTTTCTTGGCCTGCATCTAAGAAAGTGCCTATTGCCATTGCTATTGCAAAAACAATGAATAATAGACCTGTTAGTCTATTTGAGAATAATATATTTGTTAATCTTTTTAGCATTAAGTAAAAACAAAATGTTTTTGAAGGAACAAATTTAATATCATTTTCAATTAATTTTGTACTTTTTGCTCTTTATTAATTAATTATGATAAAAATTATTTTGCTTGGCGCCGGCAATGTAGGTCATCATCTATCTAAAGTGTTTAATAAATCTAAACAAATTGATCTAGTTCAATGGTATTGTAGGGATAAAAATAAAATTACATTAAGTAGTTTAGATACGGAGATAATAGATGATTTAGCCAACATTAAATCAGCTGATATCTATGTTATTTCTATAAGTGATTCATATGTTGGTGATTTATCAAAAGAACTTAATATTTCTGACAAACTTGTGGTGCATACTTCGGGTAGTTTAAACTTCACTGTCCTTGATAATAAAAATAGAAGAGGAGTTTTCTATCCATTACAAACTTTTTCAAAAAATAAGGAACTCGAAATATCTAAAGTTCCTATATGTATTGAAGCTGAAAATAATAAAGATTTGATGTTATTAGAAAAAATATCAAAATGTATTGATTGCAAATCATATGAAATAAATTATGAAGAAAGAAGAACATTGCATTTAGCTGCAGTTTTTTCTAACAATTTTGTAAATCATATGCTAACAATTGCTAAAGAAATTCTTGATAACAAAAATCTAGATTTTAATATTTTAAAACCCCTTATTAACGAGACAGTAGATAAAATTCATAAATTAGATCCTGAAAATGTACAAACTGGTCCAGCAATTAGGAATAATAATGAAATTATAGTAAATCATATAAAAGCGCTAAAGAAACAAGACCATAAAAAATTATATGAATTAATGACAAAACTAATTCAAGATAAATATGGAGAATAATTATAAAGAAGGCTTAAAAAATATTTCAACTTTTATTTTTGATGTTGACGGTGTCCTTACTGATGGATCTCTGTTAATTGACTCTGATGGTAATATGCTAAGAAAGATGAATGTTAAAGATGGCTATGCATTAAAAGTAGCTATTGACAGTGGTTACAATGTATGTATAATTTCAGGAGGAAATAATGAAAGTGTACGAAAAAGACTTAAAGGTTTAGGAATTAAGGAAATACATCTTGGTTCAGAAAATAAAACTGAACAACTAAATTCATTTATAAAAAAATATGATTTAGACAAAAAGAATATACTATTTATGGGGGATGATATTCCAGACATACCTGTATTAAAAATAATTGGTCTACCCTGCTGTCCTCAAGATGCTACACCAGAAGTAAAAAACCTTTGCTCCTATGTTTCTCATAAAAATGGTGGAATGGGTGCTGTAAGAGATGTTATTGAACAAGTTATGAAGATTCAAAATAAATGGGCTAAATGAAAAAGTATTTTCTATTCTTAATCGTTTTATATAGCTTAAGTGCTAATAGTCAAAGTATAATTGGTGCATGGGAAAGACTTTACGAATCCCAAGATGGTGAAAAACTTAGGAGTGTAGTAATTTTTGCTGAAGGATATCAAGTAATAAGCATCTTCAAATCAGAATCAGGAGAATTTGTATACTCGAATGGTGGAACATGGAAGATTAATGGGAATATGATGACAGAAGAAGTTGAATTTGATACTGGAAATACAGAAAGAGTTGGAGAGGTTGTGACTTTCCAGGTTGAATTAACTGATTCATCTTTATCAATTCCTGAATCCAACTGGACATTTTACAGGATTGATGATGGTTCTCCTGGTGAACTTCAAGGCGCATGGTTAATGGCAGGAAGGGTTAGAGATGGAAATAAACAGATGAGAGATACTAGTGGTCCTAGAAAAACAATGAAGATTTTATCAGGAAAAAGATTCCAATGGATAGCATATAATACTGAAACAAAAAGGTTTATGGGAACTGGAGGAGGCTCTTATTCAACAATTGATGGCATATATACTGAAAATATAGAGTTCTTTTCAAGGGATAATTCTAAAGCTGGACTAAGCTTAGAATTTAATTACACTATTGAAAATAATGAATGGAATCATTCTGGCTATAGTAGCAAGGGAGATCCTATGCATGAAATTTGGATTATAAGAAAATAATACATATTACTATGTTATCCTATCTAATCTATATTCCTATTTTGCTCCTTGTAGTAATAGTATTAAAACATATAGGAGTATATGATAAAATTAAATTTAAGTGGGATAAATCATATTCTTTGATAATCTTAGCTAACCTAATCTATTTTATTATTTTCTTCTTAATTACTAATTACTACTAGGCAATGGAATTAATTGATTGGATAATTTTAGTATCAACCCTTCTATTAATTGTTGTTTATGGTACTATAAAAACTCGAGGGGCCAAATCATCCTTAGATTATATTAAGGCTGGAAATCAAGCTAAATGGTGGACTATTGGGTTGTCAGTTATGGCTACCCAAGCTAGCGCAATCACATTCCTTTCAACTCCTGGGCAAGCATTTCACGATGGTATGGGATTCATTCAGTTTTATTTTGGAGTTCCATTAGCAATTATAATAGTTTGTGTAGTCTTTATACCTATTTACCATAAATTAAAGGTTTATACAGCCTATGAATATCTTGAAAAAAGATTTGATTTAAAGACTAGGACACTTACTGCTTTATTGTTTTTAATTCAAAGAAGCCTATCAGCAGGTATCACAATATTTGCTCCTGCAATTATTCTTTCCTCAGTGTTAGGTTGGGACCTAACAACATTAAATATCATATTAGGTCTATTAGTAATAATATATACCGTTTCGGGCGGTACTAAGGCAGTAAATTATACTCAAAAATATCAGATGGGAATCATCTTTGTTGGTTTGCTAATATGTTTGGTTGTAATTATAAATCTACTACCAGAGAATATTAGTTTTAGAAACGCTATTGATATAGCTGGGGCAAATTCAAAACTTGAGATTTTAAATTTTTCATTTGACCTGGAAAATCGATATACTATTTGGAGTGGTTTAATTGGTGGTACATTTTTGATGATGTCATATTTTGGTACGGATCAAAGCCAAGTTCAGAGATATTTATCTGGAAAATCACTAAAAGAAATGCAATTAGGAATGATTTTTAATGGAATTTTAAAAATTCCCATGCAATTCTTTATTCTTTTTATTGGGGTTATGGTCTTTGTATTTTATCAATTTAATTCCTCTCCAATTAACTTTAATCCTCAATCTATAAATACTGTAAATAATTCAACTTACGAGAAGGATTATAAAAATTTACAAAATGAGCTAAATATCATATTTAATGAAAAACAAAATCATATAAGTAATCTATTAATTAGTAAAAATGATAATGTAACTAATAATAGATTGTCAGAATTAGAATTAAAAGAGAAAAAGCTCAGATTAGAAGCAAAAAACCTTATAGCTTTAGCTTCTGAAGAGAAAAATATTAAAGTAGAAACTAATGATAAAGATTATGTTTTTATAACTTTTATTCTAGAGAATCTTCCAAAGGGGTTAATTGGCTTGTTATTAGCTGTAATATTAAGTGCAGCAATGTCATCCACTTCAAGTGAGATAAATGCATTAGCAACTACAACTGCAATAGATATCTATAAGAGAAATAAGAAAAATGTTACAGATGATCAGCTAGTAAAGTCAACTAAGTTTTTTACTTTCTTATGGGGAATAATAGCCATTGGAATAGCATGTGTTGCTTATTTAGCAGATAATCTAATTCAATTGGTAAATATTATTGGATCAATATTCTACGGAAATATCCTAGGGATTTTTCTAATAGCATTCTTTTTTAAATTTATAAAGTCTAATGCTGTGTTTTTTGCTGCAATAATCACTCAAATCATTATTATCTATGGGTGGTATAATGATTGGATGCCCTTTTTATGGCTTAATCTTTTTGGATGTATTGTTGTTATTACTATCTCTAGTTTATTACAACTGGCACAAAAGAATTAATTACTCCACTCCTCTATTGAATCTTTATTCATTTTAACATAGTCTTTATTATTAGCAATTTTTGCTGCCTCTAATGCTTTCTTAGCTACTTTAATTGCTCCTTTAATGTTTCCGTTAGCTGCATAAATTAAAGATTGTTGTCTCAATTGCCAGTATTGAACCTCTTCAGACATTTCTATAGCTTTATCTATCCATTCAACAGCTTTTTCTATATTAATATTTTCTTGCCTATAATATACGGCAGCAGCATAATAATCTGAAGCTTTTGGTTGTTTACCCATAACATCTTGAATATTTTTTTCAACCATTTCTCTAGTTGGAATGTCAATAGTAATTGGAATGTATACATCACCCCAAGCTATACCTAAAGTGAAAGAGTTGTTACTTAAATCTACCATAGAAAATTGAAAAGATTCAATTGGGAAAACTTGTTTAAAGGATGGTGCATTGATTTTAACAATTACTTTATTCTTATCCCACTCAGAAGGTAGTCCCCAATTATTAGCATCAGAGTATAAAATAAAATCCCAACTATCAACACCAGGAATAGTGTAAATAGAATATTTTCCTGCGGGGACAGTCCTATCACCAATTTTAACAGAAGTACTAAATGAAATAACACTATTTTCATTTGCTCCAGTTCTCCATATTTTATCATAAGGGACCAAATTTCCAAATATTTCTCTACCTCGCATGGAAGGCCTAGAATATTCAACTTCAATTTCAGTTAATCCAACCATTTGGTTCATTGAAGCTGCTGGACTAGGTTGTGGAGTCTTAATTTGAGAAAATGAATAAGAAAAGGCTAGTAATGTAAAGATTATTAAATATTTTTTCATGATTTTTATATTATTGTAAATTATTAATACTTTTACTGCAGAAAACAAAAATAAACAAAATTAATATTATGAAAAAGTATATTATTGAAAGTATAGGAACTTACTTCTTGGTTCTAATTATAGGTTTAAGTGGAAATCCTATTGCTATAGGAGTTGGACTAAGCGTTCTTGTGTATATGGGTGCCCACATATCTGGTGCTCATTATAATCCTGCAGTGAGTTTAGCAATGATAATCAGAGGAGAAATATCTGTTGGAGAATGTTTAAAATATATATTATCTCAATGTATTGGAGCTTTTGCAGCTGCATATTCAATTGTTTTACTTGGAGCAGATGCATTATCAGTTGTTTCTAATACTAGTGACACTACAAGTTTCTTCTTAGCTGAAATAATTTTTACTTTTTTACTTGTATTTGTAATTCTTAATGTTGCAACACATCCTGATACTAAAAACAATCAATACTATGGACTGGCTATTGGATTAACAGTTGCTGCTGGAGCTTTTTCTGTTGGAGGCATTTCTGGTGCTGTTTTTAACCCAGCAGTTAGTTTTGGCCCTTCATTACTAAGCTTAATTAACCCGGATTTAGAATCAGGTGTTCTTGTTTCACATAATTTTTTCATTTATTACTTAGGTGCAACTGTAATTGGCTCAATTATAGCTAGTTTACTATTTAATTTTTTACTAAAAAATAAATAGTAAACTACTACACGCTCATAGGAGTTTTTAATATATTGCACTGATGTATTTTTTAAAACTTTTATTAATTACTGTAATCCAATTAAATATGAGCGTGAATAATTCAAACTCTATATATGACATTAAAATAAATGATATTACTGGAGAACCTATTAAATTATCAGACTTTAAAGATAAATATGTGCTATTTGTTAATGTAGCTTCAAAATGTGGTTTTACTGGCCAATATAAGGATCTGCAAGAGCTTCATGAAAAATATAAATCTAAGCTAGTTATTATCGGATTACCATGTAATCAATTTAACAATCAAGAACCTGGAAATGAACAAGAGATATCGCAGTTTTGTGAGATTAACTATGGTGTAACATTCTTATTAACAGAAAAAATTGAAGTAAAAGGAGATAATCAACATCCTCTTTATAAATGGCTAACAAATAAAAATCTTAATGGAGAAAAAAGTTCGACTGTTAGATGGAATTTTCAAAAATACCTGATAGATCCTTCCGGAAAGCTAATTAATTACTGGTATTCTATAACAAATCCTTTAAGTCAAAAAATAACTAAATATTTTTAATAAAATATCTGATTCTAGCAAAAAAAGATGATTGAAATATTTCGGAACTTTTAATTACCTTTAATCTTATAATATAATTACAATGAAAAAAATCTATTTAATATTACTATCGTTCTTCTTAGCAACTCATGTTGTTATCTCACAATCAAACCTGAATAAATTAAAATCAGAAATCGTTAATTCAGTGGAAAAGCATTCTGAAAATCTAATTAATATTAGTAATGAAATATGGGAATTAGCTGAAACTGCTTTTAATGAACATGAATCTTCAAAAATTTTATCTGATTATGCGGAAAAAAATGGTTTTTCAATTGAAAAAGGTGTAGCTGGTATGCCAACAGCCTTTGTTGCAACCTATGGTGAAGGAAAACCTGTTATTGGAGTATTGGGTGAATTTGATGCTCTTCCAGGTCTTTCTCAACAAACCAAACCTGTTAAATCTCCAATTTCCGAAGGAGGTGCAGGTCATGGCTGTGGCCACAATATGTTTGGGAGCGGAAGTCTTGGGGCAGCAATTGCTATAAAAGAGATGATTGAACAAGGAAAGATTAGCGGTACTATTAAGTTTTTTGGGACACCATCAGAAGAAAAATACTTCGGAAAAATATGGATGGTTGAAGCTGGATTATGGGATGATGTTGATGTTAATGTAAGTTGGCACCCATCAGCTAATACTGAGGCTGATGTTCAATCATCTCTCGCTCTAATTGATTTTAAAGTAGAATTCTTTGGTCAAGCTGCACATGCATCAGCAGACCCTTGGAATGGAAGAAGTGCTTCAGATGCTCTTGAATTATATACAACAGGAATAAATTATTACCGTGAACATGTAAAACCAACTGTAAGAATACACTATCATATTCAAGATGCTGGTAAAGTGGTTAATGTAGTGCCAGATTATTCTAAAATATGGGTAAGAGCGAGAGACACCAAAAGGTCAGGGATGATGCCAGTTTACAAACGTGTTGTTGAAATGGCTGAAGGTGCTGCAATTTTAGCAGATGTTACTCATAAAGTTTCTCTAATTTCAGGGATATATGAAATATTAGTAAATAGAACTGGTGGGCAAGTAATGCAAGATAACTTAGAACTGCTTGGACCTATTGAATATACTGATGAGGAAATTGCATTTGCAAAAAAAATTCAGGAATCTACCAATAAGCCAACTCTAGGAATGGATTCTGAGATTAAACCTTTAAGAAAAACATTAGATCACCCTGGAGGAGGATCAAGCGATGTTGGTGATGTAAGTTGGAATGTTCCAAATATTAATCTAAGTGTAACAACAGCTCCGATAGACACTCCTTGGCATTCATGGGCAGTAGTTGCATGTGGAGGTATGAGTATTGGGCATAAAGGAATGATCTATTCCGCAAAAGCTATGGCAATGACTATGTCAGATTTATATAAAAGCCCAAAACTTATTAATGAAATAAAGAAAGAATATAAAGAAAGTAAAGGAGATGAAAAATATGAAGCAATGATTGATGGCCCTGCACCTATAGATGATAATTAAATCCTTTTTATTTTAGCTCCTATTGATCTCAACCTCTGATCAATATTTTCATAACCCCTGTCAATCTGTTCTATATTATTGATAGTTGATGTGCCTTTAGCTGAAAGAGCAGCTATAAGTAGTGAAATTCCAGCTCTTATATCAGGTGATGTCATTGAAGTTGCTTTTAATTTAGAATTAAAAGCATGTCCAATAACAGTAGCGCGATGTGGATCACATAAAATAATCTTTGCTCCCATGTCAATTAATTTGTCAACAAAGAAAAGTCTACTCTCAAACATTTTCTGATGAATTAAAACACTTCCTCTTGCTTGAGTTGCAACTACAAGCACAACGCTTAATAGGTCTGGACTAAATCCTGGCCATGGAGCATCAGAAACTGTTAAAATAGATCCATTAATGTCGTTTTTTATCTCATATCCATCATTGTGCTTAGGAATTAACATGTCATCTCCTTTTTTAATTAAATCTATTCCTAAAGAATTGAAAACATTGGGGATTTGACCTAAATTTTCCCAACTTACATTTTTTATTAAAATTTTACTTTTTGTCATTGCTGCTAAACCAATCCAACTTCCAATTTCAATCATATCTGGCAAAACAGTATGCTCAGTTCCTTTTAACTCTTTGACGCCTTCAATAATTAGTAAATTAGATCCCATTCCATTAATATTAGCCCCCATATTAATTAACATCTTACATAATTGCTGAATATAAGGCTCACAAGCAGCATTATATATTGTTGTTTTACCTTCTGCTAGTACAGCTGCCATTAAAATATTTGCTGTTCCTGTAACAGAAGCTTCATCTAATAAAATATACGTTCCTTTAAGTTTATCAGCTTTGACAGTATAAAAATGATCTTTTCTTTTATATGAAAATTTTCCTCCAAGCTTAACTAGACCTTGAAAATGTGTGTCCAATCTTCTTCTTCCAATCTTATCTCCTCCAGGCTTTGGTATACAGCCTTTCCCAAATCTTGTTAAAAGAGGACCTATTATCATTATTGATCCACGTAAACTTTGACCATCCTTTTTGAATTCTTCAGAATCTAAATAATCGAGATTAATATTATTAGACTGAAAAGAATAAGAATTTGATGTTAATTTCTGAATATTTATACCAAGTTTTGATAAAAGATTAATTAATCTTTTTACATCTACAATATCTGGAATATTATTAATTACAACTTTGTCATCAGTAAGGATTGTAGCGCAAATAACCTGAAGGGCTTCATTTTTCGCACCCTGAGGCGTAATTTCCCCATTTAATTCAAAACCACCTTTGATCTTAAAAGTTTCCATTTATTATATATAATTTTAATACCTCTTTCTTGGTCTATTATTTTTTTTAATAAATTTTTTATTGACAAATTTTCTTTTTGGTCGTAATAGAACTGATGAATCTAATAATACCTCCTCTGAGTTTCTAATATCTATTTTTCCATCAGAAAGTTCAAATAAATGATTAAATATTACTGCATCTGTAACGGTGTCTTTATTCCAATTTAAAAAACATTTTTTCATATGATTTGCAATTGTATATATAAGAGCTTCCTTCATTTCTCCTTCCTTCCATTTTACTGCCTCATCAATCATGATCTTAATATTGTTTCCGTAAAATCTATATTTTGGATAATTTTGAGGATAATATAATGGATCAGGTTTTGTATTTAGCTCTTCTTTAGAAGGTTTGTCAAATGGTGAATCAGCATCTAATTTAAAATCAGACATAATAAATAGCTGATCCCATAATTTATGTTGAAAATCAGGGACATCTCTTAAATGAGGTTGTAAATTACCCATAATAGATATTATAGCTCTAGCTAATTTATTTCTCTCCTCCTTAGATTCTCTTGAGGATGCATGATTAATCATCTTCTGAATATGCCTTCCATATTCAGGAATTATCAATTGCTCACGACTCGTATTGTATTCTAGGTTGTCTATCAAAATAAAAAATTTATATTAAATAATTAGTGAAGATTCATTTAAGTCGGCAAAATACGAAAAATATATAATAACAGGTTTATGTTATAATAAAATTACATCTTTAACTTTATTTGAAACTTCTTTATATTTTTCGATTACATTTTTAGGGCTATCCATTATTACATTAACAGATATGCTAATGAAATTATTATTCCTAGATTGCTTCTTTTTAATTATTGCCCCAATATTATCAAAAATAGATTCAATAATTTCAATTTTATTTTTATCAGACTTAACTATAAACTTGAATAAATATTCACAAGGCCATTCAGAAGTTTTCTCTAAAAGTTGACTTAAATTATTGTAAAAAAATTTATTTATATGACCCATTTATGTTGTAAATTAATGTAATTACAAATATAGTAGTTATTAATTTTTTTAATTTAAACATTAATAACGATTTTTATAACTCATTATTTATAATTTATGAGCAAGAAAATTTTAATAACTGGAGGTCCTGGAACAGGAAAAACTTCATTAATTGAAGAATTGAAAAAAAATAACTTCAAATGTTTCGATGAAATATCAAGGGAAATTACTTTGAAGTATAGGGAAAAAGGAATAGAGCAACTTTTTTTATCAGACCCTAATTTATTTAGTGAAGAATTATTAAATAGTCGGATTCAACAGTTTAATGATTCAAAAAAACTAGAAACTGATTATGTTTTTTTTGATCGAGGAATACCAGATATTATTGCATATTTAAATTTTAAGAAGGTTCGTTTTTCAGAAAAAATTTTAAAATCAGTTGATAAATACAGATACGACAAGATATTTCTGTTAGAGCCATGGAAAGATATATACTCATCTGATGTAGTTCGTTATGAATCATTTGATCAAGTAATCACTATTGATAGATATATAAAAAACACATACAAGGAGTTTGGATATAATCTCAATATAATTCCAAAGGATAATATAAAAAATAGAGTAGCTTTTATTATTAATTCACTAAGATAGTGCTGAAATGAATAGTCAAAAAACAATTATTTTTATGGGCACTACAGAATTTGCAATTCCCTCTTTAAAAAAAATTATTGCAAATAATTACAATGTTTTAACAGTTATAACTTCCAATGATAAACCTGCTGGTAGAGGGCTAAAATTAAAAGAATCACCCATAAAGCAGTTTGCTAAAACAAATGGCCTAAAAATTCTTCAGCCAAATAATTTAAAAGATCAAGATTTTATAAATCTAATTAGAAACTTTAAACCAGATTTAATAGTTGTAGTAGCATTTAGAATGTTACCTGAGATATTGTGGAAAATTCCCAAATATGGGACTATAAATGTACATGCCTCATTACTTCCAGAATACAGAGGTGCTGCTCCAATAAATTGGGCTATAATCAATGGCGAAAATCAAACTGGTGTATCAACTTTTTTTATAAATAATAAAATTGACACAGGTGATATAATAGATCAATCGTTAATAGAGATAACTACAAATGAGAATGCTGCAGATATTCATGATAGACTAATGGAATTGGGTGGTAATGTTTTAATTAAATCTCTAAAAAAAATATTTAGCAACAGACAAGTTGTAATAAAAAAACAAATGGCAAATAAACCCTTAAATAAGGCCCCAAAATTAGATAAATCAAATTCCAAAATAAATTGGCATGAGTCATCTGAAAAGATCTACAATAAAATAAGAGGTCTTAGCCCATATCCAGGAGCAAAAAGTGTTTTAGATAATTGTGATAAAAAAATTAATGTTATTATATATGAATCCAATTTCTCTAATAATAAACATAATCATCCTAATGGATCAATTATAATTGAAAAAGCCGCATTTAAAGTAGCAACATTTGACGGATACATCCATCCTTTATTAATTAAGTTTGAAGGAAAGAAAACATTAGATATTAAGGCATTAATTAATGGTTTTAATTTTCACAAGAGATGCAAAATGATTTAATAAGATTAGATGAAATTACGAAAGGATGTTTACTGTTAGCTGACCCTAATATAATTAATGATCCCTATTTTAACAGAGCAGTTATCCTAATCACAGAAAATAGCGAAGATGAAGTAGTTGGATTTATTATAAATAAACCCCTGGAATACAATTTTGAAGACATCTTTTCAGGAATGGGAAAGGATTATAAAATTTATAATGGCGGACCTGTAAACAAAGATAATCTATATTACATCCATAACTTACCTGATTTGATACCTAATAGCATAAAAGTTTCTAATAATCTATTTTGGGGTGGTGATTTCTCAAATGTAAAAAACCTTATAAAAGACAATAAAATAGGATCTAATAACATTAGATTTTTCTCAGGGTATTCAGGATGGACTTTACCTCAATTAAATAATGAAATAAAAGAAAAATCCTGGATTATAACTAATAACAGATTTGATGATAAGATATTAAAATCAAAAACAAATGAGTTCTGGAAAGAAGAAATAAAAAAATTAGGAAATGATTATAAAATTTGGTCTAATGCCCCAGAAAATCCAAATTTAAATTAATTATTTTAAGAAGATCCTAATACTTTTTTAAGATCTAAAACTTGATTTGTCCATAACATTTTTGACTCTTCAACTTCATCGTCTTCAGCAAAATCTGTAACAATTAAAGAAACATCTTTAGTAATTTCATCAAACTGAATTCGTAAATCAAAAAAATAATCTGTATCCTCATCATCAAGCCATTGAAATCGAATTTTTTCAGACATTTTTTTTGAAATTAAATTTGCTGTTTCTTCAGAATCATCCCAAATAAAAGTAAATTTTTCACCTCTAGAATTGACATTATCAGCAAACCATTCAGAAAGACCAGAAGGTGTTGAAATATACTGATATAAAAGTCTTTGAGAAACTTGTATTGGAAATTCCATTTCAAATTGAATTCTATCTGTCATTGCCATATAATTATGTTTGTAATATATAAATTTATTCTTAAGTTATGTAATAATTTTTTAAAATAATTTATGAAACATATGTTGAATCTAAAAAATTTAAATTTTATATTTGCTTCCCTTAAATTATGGCGAGATAGCTCAGTTGGTTAGAGCGTCGGATTCATAACCCGGAGGTCCCGAGTTCAAATCTCGGTCTCGCTACAAAAACCCTTTCAGAAATGTTAGGTTTTTTTTTGCTTTATACTCAAGTATACAAAGGGTTTAAGGGTGTATTAATTGAGTGTTATACAGTTGATATTCCTAACTTTTTATTTAAAAACTAACAAGGTTAGAAACCAAATATACACAAAACTGACAGTAAAAACAGCTGAAACTGACAGTAAATTTGACAGTAAAAAGTCAAAAAAATCAGTCCAAAAGTTTTATAAATCTAAGACCCCCGTCTAAATAAATCACTTTTCTTTTTAGGGATGGTCTTCGTATAATAGGGTATTACCTTAAGCTTCAGCATATCTAACTATTTAAAATAATTGACGTAATGAGTTTATACACTCTAAAAATGATATAACTAACTGTAAATAAGCAAGTTATATTATGTGTAATGACTATGTTTTGTTTAGGACTATAAAACTTCGTGTAGGGGTTACCCTTTGCCTCTTGGTGTAAGCTATTTTTTATCTTCATATTGAATCACATCAACTAAATCCCAGCCGTCTTTATATTCTTTTTTTTCAAGTAATTTAGAGACTTCTATACTAAATCCTTTATTATTTAATGCATCAGCGGTCTCCTTCCATTTGTTGTAACCTCCTTTATCTGGAAAAGATGTCACAGCTTTTCCAGATAAAGGAGCTACATACTCATGCTTAAAACCCTGAAGTGAACCGGTAGACATCCAAGTATATTGAGGAAACTCTATGCTCATTATAACAGCTGTCTTCTCACCTTCTACTATAGCAACCTGTTTAATTGTGTCATTCAATAGATGAAGCCCAAACAAACATTGTTTAAGATTGTAGTTAGGTTTTTTTAATACGGAATGTACCCAGCTTATACCCTTTATCTCTTAGTGTAAATACCGTGACTTACCTTTTCAATAAGTTTTAGCTTTATAAATCGTTTTAAAATATCACTTAGTGTTCTGTCTTTAACACCCAAAAGAACAGCTTTTTCTAAAATCTCAGCTCGTTTAAAAGTTTCTTTTGTTTTAATCCAATCATAAAGAGTTGTTTGAGTAGTATTTAATTTCTTAGAGGTTTTATTTATTCTATTTAACATATTTATACCGTGAACTAAATATACCTCTTTAACCAAACATAGTGCTGAATCAAAATCCTCATCAGAACAAGTAATCTCGGTATCATCAGACCTAATTGCGGATAGCGTCATAGTAATTTTGTAACATATTAGCCCTAATCTATAAACTGAACCTGATACATTTTCATCATAAAGTGCTGTTTTGTGTTCAAGTATTTCTTCAAAGGCACTATCCAATTTTAGTCCTTGTTCTCTTGTCATAGCAAACTTCTGAGCGCTATTGCTTTTAAATTTATCACATAAATCTTCGCTATATTCCTCAAATATCTCTTCATTGCTCCTGCTTATCCCTGATGTGTAAGTTGTTTTCCATATTGGTGCTGCGGTAAAAGAGTAGAATAAAGCCCTACTAAAAAGTCCATCCTGAACAGATGTCATCAAAGAGTCTAACTGATTAGGTGTTCCTGTAAGGGCAAGGCTAAATTTAGGTTCTTTAATTTCTGAGTATTCGAGGTCAGTTTTTCTACTTTGAGAGATTATCTCTGCTTGAAGTCCCTTTCTTATTATATTAGAGAAGCCACCCCATTCTTGTTTTAAAGCATTGGTTAGCGCATCTGCTTCAGTTTCACAAATACAACCCATACCGTCATTGTTTTCAAGGTGTTTCACTATCATCGCTGATGAAGTGTCACCGGGAATAAAAAATATTTTAGACTTTGGTTTCTCGGGTTCTATTAGTGCCTCAATAGCTTGGTCTGTTTTAGCTTTTTTTAATTTTAAGTCAAATACTCTTTTTTCTTTTTTATATTCTTTTTCAGTCTCTTTCCTTTGGTTAAGTAAAAAGTCGTGATAGCAATCTCCCAATTGTTTACTATACTTCATTACTCCTTTACCACTTGCAGGGGGTGCAATAATAATACTGAATAAGTTAGGGAATACTTTACCATTAGCATACAATCCTGATACGTTGTGAAGACCTCCACTAATAACAGAAAGTGCAGAAGTAAAGAACACATCGCGCTCTCTGCCTTTAAATACATTACAAGCTTCTTTTAATGTTGGGGGTAAAACATCGTAGATGTGGTTCGGTATATAAGGACTTGTAATTTCCTGAGGAATATCATATGGCAATATAGCAGATATGGCAGGTTTGGCGGCGCTTCCTTTTTCATTTACATTATTTTCATAAGCGCTTTTAACTGTTCGTTCTATCTCTTCTTTATTAAACGTACTATCATTATAGGTATATGCATAGTTTAATGTTTCGTTGATATCATAATCAAAACGATTAGCATTACACGCAAATAAATGAATGAATTTATTTCTATTGCCCTCAATAAACTGTTGTTTATTACTTGTGAAGTCCCAAACCCATTTTATGTCTTTTTGGGACTTAGTTTCATTGTTTGGATAGCTTTGATGTTCGAAGACCTTTGCATCTTCATTTAAATACAAATCAGGATCATAGGACACAAAGCACAGTCTTAAAATATCTTTTACTGATCTATCAGATTTGACTCCTAATAAGCTATCATAATACCCCCTTAAAGCATTAAAAGTGTAGATGTGAGCACTCATATCATTGTTGCACTTTACCAATACTTTCAGCCCATTTCCAGAAGGACTTATGAAAGCAGCATAAGTATAAGGTATACTAATAACCTTTGCTTTTACTTCTTTTACGTTATCAAGTTTATCGTAGTCTAAATGCAATAAGTTTGTATAAGATTCAATATTCTCTTTCTTTCGTTTATTTTTATAAGTAGCTGAGATTGTAAAGGCAGGGAGCCCTCTTTTTATATCATTTGCTTTGGAGTTGTTGCCATTGCTAATATGATATTGGATTTTGCTTATTTGATCTTTCCAAGACCCTTTCTTAATTTGTTGAAGTACTTTTTGAACTTCAATACTTTTTGAGTTTGACCCACTTATTGAGTCAGTAAAATTAATTTGTAACATAAAATTAGATTTAATTATTAAATATTTGCCAATTGCCAAACTTGCTATTTCTGCCAAATATGAGCTATTGGATTGAGAGTACAAATCTTCAATAATTACTCAAAAGTTATGGACACAAGAACGTATCTATTTGGATACGATGTCATATCTTTTTTTGATTGCTTCGTAAAATGGGAGGTATTTTTTGGTACTGTAGTCAGATTTAAATTTATGAGCTGTCCTAAAGTTTGTGTCAAACTCTTCTTCGAGAAACTTAAAGATGCTTATAAGAGTTTTGTCTTTATTCATCAAACCATCCTTTTTGAGTTGGTCTACTAAAAAACTTAGATAGGCTAATACACTTTCTTGTTTATACTGTGAGGTAAAGTCTTTATAAATCTCATAGCCATAGGAATTGAAGTAATCTGGATATGGGTTATTATATTCTTTGTTTTCTATTTTTAAAAAAGATGTAATTTGATTTAATTCTTCATTTAAAAAATTGATCTTTCTCTTTGAGCTGTATTTATATTCATCTAAAAACTCATCAGAGACAAACTGCATTACGTTCAATGACTCTCTATCTGGTATTGGAATCATATGCTTAATTGTTTTATCTATGATTGTATTTTGTTCTGAAATACATTCTTCCAGATAGTCTTTAGTTAATTCTTTATTGCCATCAATGCCATTCCAATTAGAATTATCAATATGATCTCGAATATAATCTTCAGCTCTGAGTAAATGTTCTTCTTTGTATTCTGATAGTTCTTGGTATTTGTAGTCTTGATTAAGAACAAATAATAAGTTAGATTCAATACTTAACTTAAAACTATTCAAAAGAAATTCATCTGTTTCGTCTTTGAAAATGATATAATAAAGCTCACTGACACGAACTAACTCATCATAAGGAATTGTTTTTTTTCCTAAAGGGGGATAAAGTTTATCTAATACTCTTTCTCGATAGTGACTTAGATCCGCCATATTAATTAACAAATGATTCATTTTGATTGGTTGCCATATTATTACAATTTAGTGAAAATTAAGAATAGGCATTTCTTCTTCTTCTAAAATTATTGTAAATTGTAGGTATGAAAAAGATTGATGTAGCATACATAAGTAAAAAAATTAATCAACTAAATAAAAAGATTCACAGGGCTGAGGAACAAGGAAATGATAATAAAGTATGGTGGAGGAAAATGAAGTTTGATAAATTAATAAGTAAAGTAAAAAGTAAAGTAAAAAAATAACTCTAAACCATAGGCATATCTTCTTCTTTTAAAATTATTGTAAATTAGTATTAATCTTAAAACTTATAATTATGAAAAAACTATTATTTATTTTACTATTTGTAGGAATGTATTCAACTACATTTTCACAGGATACTGTGCTA
>JABHWD010000020.1 GCA_018657955.1 Flavobacteriaceae bacterium
AGAGCTAAAGTAAGATAGTATTACATTTTGGCCTGCAATAATTTCGTCATTCTTGGTGGTTATATCAAATACTTCAACCATGTCTCCAGAATTATTGTAATCACATAATTCATAGTCAGTAACCTCTATTACTGCTAGTGGGTTGACAACAAGACCTTGAGTAGTTGTGGCATAACATCCTGTTGTATTATTCTCTAGACGAACAATAATTTCTTGTGCACTAAGTACCGTATTATTAAAAGGTGTTGATAATACATTAGTTCCAGCATCCGCATCTTCTTGCGACTGATGATAAGTAACTGATATTCCTGTTTGACCATTTAGAATTGTATCATCTAAAGAAGTTAGATCAAATGTTCCCACACCATCATAATCATCATCACATACCTCAACAACAGGCGGTGTAATTACCTCAGGAATAGGATTTACAATAAGCTCTAGGGTAGTGGTTGCATAACAAGCAGTAGCATCATCCTCTAGTCTTACATATACTATCTGACCATCAGCAGTTGTATTAAGATAAGGATCTGTAATTGGATTATCCCCACTCTCAGCATCCTCTTGTAACTCATAATAAGAAACACTGATGCCTGTTTGACCATTTAATATCTCAATATCTTTATCCGTTAAATTAAACGAAGTAATCCCATTATAATCATCATCACACTCCTCTAATGCAGTAGGTACTATAACATCGGGTGGATTAATACTATTTAATTCAAAACTTGCTATTGAATAACAATCTGGATAGGTATTTTCTATAATTCTAGCATATATAGTTTGAGAAAAAGGAATAATGTTATCATATGCATCAGTTGAAATGATAGGATTTGTATTATTTTCAGCATTTTCTTGAGTCTCAAAATAATCTATAGTGTATTCTGAGGGAGTTAATTGTGCTATAATATTTGAATTTTGCTGGGTTATATCAAAAATAGCATCACCATCATTTTCTAGATTATCACAAGAGTCAAGAGCCGGTAATGACTCAACTGTTTGAGGAACATAGAATTCAACAATAATATCATCATTACTAACACATTCTTGGGATAAAGCTACATCCACACTATACTCGCCAGGTTCTGAAACAATTAATGTAGATTCAACCTCACCTACTATTTCTACACCATTGTTATACCATACATAACTAGCTCCTTCAAAAGAAGTATCAATTTGAGTGTCAATCGTATAAGTACCCCCATCACATGGTGATAATCCAGTTGGAACAAGAATATCATCTCCAAGATTAATGCCTAGATCAAAACTACCTGCTTCTAAAAAAACTGCAGAATCTAATATTGTGTCAATTGCATCAGCTACTGCTAATTTTATATGATATGTCTCTCCAATATTAACATCTGCTTCAGCGGTGAATGCTCTAGTTCTTCCATCATATTCAATATCAGGCTGTCCAGCAGGTGTATACGAATGAAAATATTGAGGATTTGCAGCTTCACACACACTATTTGCAGGATGAATATTTGTTATTGCTATTGGTATATCTGTATCAGGTAAAACAGCTAGATTTGTAGTAACCCCATTTTGATCTGTTAAAAAGAAACCAAAAACATCAGAGTAAGTACATTCCCATGAACCTTGATCATATTCTTCAGAGGCCATTATAAATCTAAAACTTAATTGGTTAGATATAGGAACAAAATCAAATTCAATAATAGATGCATTATTAGTTCCATCAGAAGGATTTGTTAAAAGAGAAGTTAGTTCATCATCACCTGGCCATCCACCTCCTCCTGAGCCTTCTCCACCACCTCCATCGTTAGGTCCTGTTCCAAAAGTAGCATCACCTGAGGATAAAATTATACCTTCAGAGAATGTAAATCCACCACTAGGTTCACTAAAATATCCTATTCCATTAACATCATTAAAATTAGTTCCAGTAGAATAGGTAATGTTAGAAACTTCAGCACAAGGATTATTAATTAAGACCTCTGTAACTAATTCTTCAATAGTATATGTGCATTGATCAACAGTAACATTAGGAGCTATAGGTGTAGGTCCAGGAGTTATTGTTGCTGTGATTGGAATTCTACTAAAGCTATCGCATTCATCATCACTAAAAGGAGTTACCCAAAAGGTTGTTGTTGTGCTTATATCAGGATTGTAAACATTCTCTGTATAATTGGTAATAGTTATTAGACTACCTCCAGTTTCACTATCATACCAATAAACATCATTATTAATAGATGTTGCTGTTAGACCAGTAAATTCATTATTACAGCCAACAAATTCCTCTATTGTAATATTAGGAGCAATAAGGCTTGTGCTAGAAGATAAATTAAGTTCTGGATCCCCAGGCGTACCACCATATTCTACTATAAATCCTTTTGCTTGATAGGCTCCAGAAGTATTTGTAACATTTGGAAGATCATTCCAAGATCCTACAATTCCTGTAGAATTATCAGTTATATGAGCATAATTCTCTTCACCTCCAACAGCATCGTTACAACAATCATTAGGTTCATTATTATTCCAGTTAGCATACATTCCTGTTGCGGGTGATCCTGTCATATCTCCATTCCAAAAGTTTGTTCCAGCTTCAGGGCCAGTTACCCAATTCCAAGCTCCTTCAACACCTTCATCACTAGCACCAATCCAGCCTACACCTGTTATTTGTTCTGCTGAAATTTGATTCTCATCTTCTGATAATATTGTAGCAAGATATCCTTGAAGTCCGTAATATGTCATGGTTTCTGCTTGATCTCTAGCATCCTGCCAAGTAATATTTAGACTTTCAACATATACATAATAATGATCTGTAGAAGGCAGGTAATTGGCATCTCCAATAGTAAAAGAAAATGTTTTTGAGGAAGGAGTAGGATTACTGCTAAAAAATACCACATTATCTACTGCAGCTATAATATCTGAAATATTAGCAGGATTTCCTGCGGGTCCAGTAATTTCTAATTTACCTTCAAGGGTATTCCAAGAAGTAGTTATGTTTGGATGAGCTCCAGTTAAAATTAATTGATCTTCACCTGAAACATAACCTGTAGAGACTTGTATATAGAAAGCATCTAAGGTTGTGTCATCAGGGTCTTCAATATTAAAAGATGTAGTAATATTTTGCTGGGTTAATGGGCAATAAGTATCATTTCCCTCAGAAGAAATTACAGGGGGCTGATTGTCTTGAGCATAAATAAAATTTATACTTACAATTAAAAAAAATAAAATGTTAACTAAAAACTTCATTAAATTATTAAGATGATTCAATAATCGTTCCAAATATATTACTTTGAATGAACTATTCTGATTATTTCTCTATCAAGTTCTGCAAAAAAATCTTTTTTATTTTATTATAATATACTAAATGTGAAGATAAATTATTATAGATAAATATTTGAAATTAATTATAAATTATATGAGATCATATATCATATAAACCATCAAGTTTATTACATTTGTTTTTCTAATATTTAGAATACTAATTTTTATGAATTTACACGAATACCAGGGAAAGGATATCTTAAATAGTTTTGGAGTTAATATACAAAGAGGTATAGTAGCATCTAATTCTGAAGATGCTGTAATAGCAGCTAAAAAATTATCTAATGATACAGGAACGAGTTGGTTTGTAATCAAAGCGCAAGTACATGCAGGTGGTAGAGGTAAAGGAGGTGGTGTTAAGATTGCCAAAAATATTGATGAGGTTAGAGAAATTTCAAGTCAAATTATAGGCATGAACTTAGTTACTCCTCAAACATCAGCTTCTGGTAAAAAAGTACATCAAGTTTTAATAGCAGAAGATGTTTATTATCCTGGAGATTCTGAAATTCAAGAATTCTATATGTCTGTTCTATTGAATAGAAAAACTAGTAAAAACATGATTATGTATTCTACCGAGGGTGGAGTTGATATTGAATCTGTAGCTGAGAAGACACCGCACTTAATACACACAGTTGATATAGATCCAGAATCTGGTTTAAGTAATGAAGAGGCTTGTAAAATAGCTGATAACTTAGGATTAAACGGAAATGCTCATAATCAGATGGTTGAATTTGTAAGGTCACTTTATAATGCATATAATAAATCTGATTCATCTTTATTTGAGATTAATCCAGTTATTAAAACAAGTGATGATAAAATTTTAGCTGTTGATGCTAAAGTAACAATTGATGATAATTCATTATTTAGGCATGAAGATTATTTAAAATTAAGAGATATAAGAGAAGAGAATCCAATTGAAGTAGAAGCTAAAAAAGCTGGTTTAAATTACGTTGATTTGGACGGAAATGTAGGCTGCATGGTTAATGGAGCTGGATTAGCAATGGCAACAATGGATTTAATTAAGCAGGCTGGTGGAGATCCAGCAAACTTCTTAGATGTTGGTGGTACAGCAGACAGTGAAAGAGTTGAGACAGCTTTTAGAATTATTTTAAAGGATCCAAATGTAAAAGCAATTCTTGTAAATATATTTGGAGGTATTGTTAGATGTGATAGGGTGGCTAATGGAATTGTTGATGCTTATAAAAACATGAAAGATACTATCAGTATTCCTATTATTGTACGACTTCAAGGGACAAACTCTGAAATTGCAAAACAAATAATTGATTCATCAGGGTTAAATTTCTTCAGCGCTACAGAGTTTAAGGAAGCTGCAGATAAAGTTCAAGAAGTTTTAAACTCAAATTAAGTTTTAGACTGCAGCATTTTTTTTAGTTTCTTTATGTCATCTCTATATTTAGCTGCAATAATAAAATCCAATTCTTTAGCTGCTATTTCCATTTTCTTTCTAGTTTTTCTTATTTCTTTTTCTATATCAGAATTTTTTAATGGTAAATTAAATTCTTTAGAATTTATATTTAAAAAAGTATCATCATTAATTAATAATTTCCTGCTAAGCGGATTTTTTATTTTTCTAGTAATAGCCTTAGGTTTAATTTTATATTTTTTGTTATAACTATTTTGTTTTTTTCTTCTATAGTTGGTTTCATTAATTGTTTTTTCCATACTTCCAGTAATATTGTCAGCATATAATATTGCAGATCCATTAATATGTCTTGCAGCTCTACCAATTGTTTGAGTGAGTGACCTACTTGATCTCAAGAAGCCTTCCTTGTCAGCATCTAGAATAGCTACAAGTGAAACTTCGGGAAGATCTAATCCTTCTCGTAATAAATTTACTCCAATAAGCACATCAAATTTATCTTCACGCAATCCTTGTATTATTTCTACTCGATCAAGTGTATCAACATCAGAATGAATATATTTACATTTAATATTTAATTTGCTAAAAAAATTAGTTAATTCTTCAGACATTTTTTTAGTTAAAGTAGTAACCAGAATCTTCTCTTTCTTATTTATTCTAGTATGAATTTCATTAATTAAATCATCTATTTGATTTTTTATTGGTTTAACTGTTATTATAGGATCTAAAAGACCAGTAGGTCTTATTATTTGTTCAGTATAAATTCCTTCACATTTTGATAATTCATAATCTGCTGGAGTAGCACTTACAAAAATTATATTTTTTTGCAGATTTTCAAATTCTTCAAATTTTAAAGGTCTGTTGTCAAGCGCTGCAGGAAGTCTAAAACCATAATCAACTAAATTTTCTTTTCTACTTCTATCACCACCATACATTGCTCTAACCTGAGGAATAGTAACATGACTTTCATCAATTATTGTCAAGAAATCGTTTTGAAAATAATCAATTAAACAAAAAGGTCTTTTACCAGGCTTTCTGCCATCAAAATATCTTGAATAGTTCTCAATTCCAGAGCAATAACCTAATTCTTGCATCATTTCTAAATCAAACTCTGTCCTTTCTTTAAGTCTTTTAGCATCTAAAATTTTACCACAATCATTAAAATAATTGTATTGTTTAATTAAATCTTCTTGAATTTGTTTTATTGCATCATTAATAACATTTGGAGATGTAACAAAAATATTTGCCGGATAAATTTCTATAGATTTATGAGAATTTAGTATTTCATTGGTATTTGTATTAAAGGATTCAATTTCCTCAATTTCATCTCCAAAAAAATGAATTTTATAACCAAAGTCTGCATATGCAGGAAAAACATCAATAGTATCCCCTTTAATTCGAAAATTACCCTGTTTAAAACCATCATTATCTCTTGAATATAAACTTTGAACTAATTTATTTAAAAGTATAGTTCTAGTAATATTTGTATTAATATCAACGGTTATAATATTTTCTTTAAATTGTTCTGGATTACCCATTCCGTAGATACATGAAACAGAAGCTACTACAATAACATCCTTTCTCTCAGACAATAAAGATGATGTAGTGCTAAGTCTTAATTTTTCTATTTCATCATTAATTGATAGATCTTTTTCAATATAAATTCCCGAAGAAGGAATATATGCTTCAGGTTGATAATAATCATAATAGGAAACAAAGTATTCAACTAAATTATCGGGAAAAAAATACTTAAATTCAGCGTATAATTGTGCCGCTAATGTTTTATTATGAGCTAAAACTAATGTTGGTTTTTGAGTTCTCTCAATAACATTTGCTACAGTATATGTTTTTCCTGATCCTGTAACACCTAATAGTGTTTGAAATTTTTCATTAGATTCAATTCCTTTAACAAGTTGATCAATAGCTTCTGGTTGATCGCCTGTTGGAGAAAAATCAGATTTTAGTTTGAATCTCATATTTAAAATTATTAATAATAATCATCATGATCATCTTCACTATAGCTTTCTAAATCTTCATCATCTATTATTTCACTTTTTTCTGACTTAAATTTTTTTTCGGGAGCTTTTTCAGGTATTTCTCCTTTACTAAAAATTGTATTAGGATAATCAATTCCTTTAATTCCTTCTGCAACTTCAACCAGTTGAACAAGGAATGTCCACATATTTAAAAAATCATAGACATAAATCAGCTTGCTATTTTGACTATTAATTACATCACCAATTAGTACATCACTCATAAGTTTATTATTCTGATCTTGATCTTCAAAATTAAAAAGTGAAATTTCTTCTCCCTGATTCCATTGATTATCGGAAAGATAAAATGATGCTATTTCATTATTATTAAAACCAAATGAAGTAATAATAGATTTATGAAATTCTACCAAGGAGTCCTTTTTATTTATTTCAATATCTCTAAGAATATCATCTTCTGTGTCGTTGTCTAGTATAACTCTAAATCTGTAAATCATCTGCTGTTTTATAGTTTACAAATGTATTAAATTTTGTTACTTACTAAAGCGATGTAGTGTAAATGTCATCGAGCTAAGAAGCAAGAATGCACCTATCTGATGTGCAATCCCAAGCCATAAAGGAACTTGTAGTAAGATAGTTAGCACCCCTAGAAGTGATTGAAGGCCAACTAATAGAAGAATGGAGTTTAGACCATTTAATTGGTGGTTAGAAACTGCTATTTTTTTACCTTTTAAATAAATTATTACTACTGATAAAACTACAATAAATGCTAGAATACGATGAACAAATTGAACTCCACTTCTACCTTCAATAAAGTTTTTATACACTGGAGTTTTTTCAATTAAAACCGTTTCATGCATGAATTTCCCTTCACTCATCATAGGCCAATGATTATGAATAAAACCAGCATCTAAACCAGCCACAAATGCTCCATATATTATTTGAATAAATAGTATTATTAAACTAATTCTTATTAGGTTCCTATATGCTTTGTTTATAGTCTGTTTTATAGGAAAAATTAAATCTAGAGCAACCCATAATGTAAAGGCAAAAGTTGCAAAGGCAGTTGTTAAATGTGCAGCTAGCCTGTAATGACTTACATCAGGTCTATCAACTAAGCCACTTTTTACCATATACCACCCTAAAAATCCTTGAAAACCTCCAAGAATTAGTAGTATTATGGTTTTTTTTATTGTGGATTTATTTAATTGTCTAGTTATTAAAAAATACAGAAAAGGAATAATAAAGACTAGCCCTATAGCTCTTCCAATAGCTCTATGTAACCATTCCCAAAAAAAAATACCTTTAAATTCTTTTAAACTTATATTGCTATTTAGTTTTTGATATTCTGGATATTGTTTATAGAGCTCAAATGCTTCTTGCCATTGCTGATCATTAATTGGAGGAATCGTTCCTGAAATTAGTTTATAATCTGGGATTGACAATCCTGAATGAGTTAATCTAGTTATTCCTCCAACAACTACCATAATAAAAATTAGAGCACATCCTGTAAAAAGCCAATAAATTACCTTTTTATTATCTCTTTTCATTTGCTATGAGACCTAGTTTTTTCCCCTCTTCCAGCATAAGCTTGTATGCAGCATTATAATCATTTTTAATATCACCTTCTAGAATAGCCTCTTTAATAGCCTCTTTAATTTGACCTATTGACTTACAAGGATTAAGATCAAATGTTTCCATAATTTCCTTGCCACTAATAGGTGGCTGAAAATTTCTGATATTATCTCTTTCTTCAACTTCAATAATCTTATTCCTTACAATTTTGAAGTTTTGAAGGTATTTCTTAAATCTTTCTTTATTTTTAGTTGTTATATCTGCCTCACATAGAGTCATAAGATCATCAACACTTTCTCCAGCATCAAATATTAATCTTCTAACAGCAGAATCAGTTACATTTTCTTGCGCAAGAACAATAGGTCTTGAGCTCATTAAAACAATTTTTTGAACATATTTCATTTTATCATTTAACGGCATTTTTAATCGCTTAAAAATTTTATATACCATCTTGCTTCCCTCAAATTCATGTCCATGAAAAGTCCAACCTATTTTACTGTTAAATTTTTTAGTTGGCATTTTACCAACATCATGCAGAAGTGCAGCCCATCTTAACCATAGATTATCTGTCACTTTACTTATATTATCTACAACTTCTAATGTGTGATAAAAATTATCTTTATGAGTTTGTCCTTCGATTTCATCTATACCCTTTAGGGAAGATATTTCAGGTAAAATAATGTTTAGAAGACCAGTTTCTTCTAATAAAGAAAATCCATATGAAGGTTTTGGACTTAATAGAACTCTATTTATTTCTTCAACTATTCTCTCTTTTGTAATAATATTAATTCTAGAGTTTAAATTAGATATTACGTCTAACAAATCTTTATTTATATTGAAATCGAAATTACTAGCAAACCTTATTGCCCTTAACATTCTCAGAGGATCATCATTAAAAGTAATCTGAGGATCAAGAGGAGTTCTAATCACTTTTGATTTAATATCTTCTAATCCATTGTGGTAATCTATTAGTTTCCCATAATTTTTTTTGTTCAAACCTATGGCAAGACTATTTATTGTAAAATCTCTTCTTTTAATATCATCCTCTAATGTGCCTTGTGATACCTGAGGGTTTCTGCTATTAGGACTATATGATTCCTTTCTGGCTCCAACAAATTCAATATCATAATTTGAATATTTAAGCATTGCAGTTCCATAGGTTTTAAAAATTTTTACCTTAGAAGTGTTTTTCAGGTTTTTAGACACTAATTCAGCCATCTCTATTCCACTTCCAATAACTACAATATCAATATCTTTAGATTCTCTTTCTAAAAAATAATCTCTAACAAAACCTCCAATAACATAGCAGTCTAAACCTATTTCATCTGCACAATTAGAAATTGTTTTAAAAAGTTTATTCTTAATAGCCTCTTCAAATTTCATTTATAATAGTATTTTCTCTACCGTATTTTAGTCATTTCCCCTTCTTTATTAACCTTAATAATTGAAGAAGGAAGATTACTGACTGATTTGTTAGGCAAATTTACGATATAGTCTACACCTTTTAAAATACGTTCATCTATTTCTTTAAAATTAACTGGATATTTTCTGTTATGTATATTTGCTGAAGTAGAAACAATAGGTTTCTTTATTTTACTAATTAGTTTGCTGCAGAAGTTGTCCTTTACAATTCTAAATGCAACTGTATTTTTATTTGAAATCAGTAGTTTAGATATATTCTTTGGATCACTATATACTATTGTAATTGGGTTTTTAAATTCTTTTAATATTTCATCTATATTGTTAGGCTTGTTATGCAAAAATTCATTTAGCATGTCAGAACTATTAATCAAACTTAGCATAGGAGTTAAATTATCTCTGTTTTTTAAACTGTTAATTTTATTAATAGCATCGTCATTTGTTGCATCACAACCTATACCCCAAATAGTATCGGTAGGATATAAAATGATTCCACCAGTTTTTAGTACACTAAATGCATTTTCAACTTCATTTATAATTTTTTCCATCTATTATAAATATATTTATATCAAATATAAAAAATAACCACTTGAATAGGTCTATTGAGTTTAATTCTGAGTATATAGATTATAAAGATGATATATTAAGCCTAATTGAAAATTTTAGCATATTGAATGGTCAAACTATTAAAGATCATAGAAATATTATTAAAAGGTTCAGATTAGGAAACCTTGATGTTAATATCAAATCTTTTGCTACACCACCTATGTTAAATGCATTTATTTACTCTTTTTTTAGATTAACTAAGGCACATAGATCATTTGATTATGGAAAGAGATTATTAAAAATAGGAATTAATACTCCAACCCCAATTTGTTATTGTGAGTATAAAAGTAAGGGTTTGTTAAATAAGAGTTTTTATGTCTCTATGCAACTTGAATATGACTTTCCCATAAGTGAGGTAATTAATAATAAAAACTTCCCTAATAGAGTAAAAATTTTAAATGATTTTGTATTGTTTACTTTTAAACTTCATGAAAATGGAATAAATTTTTTAGACCATTCTCCTGGAAATACTCTAGTTAAGATGCATAACTCTCTACTAACATTTTATTTAATTGATTTAAATCGTATGAAATTTGAAAAAATGAATTTTACTAAGAGAATTATGAATTTCAGGCGACTTACTAACGATAAAGAAGTATTAAAAATTATTAGTAGAGAGTATGCTAAATTGTCTAATAGAGATGATGATGAAGTTTTTAGTTTAATGGTTAAGTATAGCAATCAATTTCTTAGAAGAAGGTCTTTTAGAAAAAAATTAAAAAAAATTTTAGTTAAATAGCATATTTATTTACAATAAGTTAAGTACTATATTTGTGCCATGTCAATAATATTATCAATTGATTATGGAAAAGTAAAATCCGGGATTGCAGTTAGTGATGAATCTCAGATTTTTGCATTTGGTTTAGCAACTATTGTAACTTGTAATTTAATAGATTATATAGTTAATTATAATATTGATAATAATATTACACAGTTTGTTGTTGGTCAACCTAAAAGAATGAATGACGAATATTCTGAAGTTGAAAAATTAATCAAAGAATTTATTAAAAAATTAGCATTAAAATTTCCTAACACTCCTATTGATCGTTATGATGAGCGCTTTTCATCAAAAATTGCTTTTCAAACAATGATTGATGCAGGTTTAACTAAAAAAAATAGAAGAGATAAGTATATTATTGACAAGATTAGTGCAACTATAATTCTTCAAGGATATTTAAAGTCTAAAGAGGAGTAATTAATGAATAATAGATACATTGTATTTTAAATAATAATTAATGATTTTACCTGTAATTGGATATGGAAATCCTATTTTAAAAAAAAAATCTAAGGAGATTACTGGTTCTTATCCAAATCTTAAAGAGCTAATCAGCAATATGTACGATACAATGTATAGCGCTAAAGGTGTTGGTCTAGCTGCTCCACAAATTGGTAAATCAATTAGAATATTTATAATAGATACTTCTCCATTTTTAAAGATTGATGACAATGAAATAAAAGATTATAAAGTTAGCAGTGTTAAACAAACATTTATCAATCCAACTATTTTAGATGAAACTGGAGAGTTTTGGTCATTTGAAGAGGGATGCCTAAGTATTCCACATATTAGGGAAGAAGTAAAAAGAAAATCTGAAATTAAAATTGAATATTATGATGAAAATTTTAATTTCAAAAAAAATAACTTTTCAGGTATTGTTTCCAGGGTAATACAGCATGAATATGACCATATTCAAGGAATATTATTTACTGACAAATTAACTAGTTTTAAAAAAAGGTTATTAAAAAGTAAATTAAATAATATTGAAAAAGGAGATGTTGACATTGATTACTTAATGGAATTTTATAAAAAAAATTAAACTACAGAGTTGAATCTATCCACTTACACAAAGGAGTTTTCTTATAATTTAAAATTATCTATACCTGTCATATTAGGTTTATTGGGCCATACCTTAGTGGGAATGGTAGACAATATAATGGTTGGTAAATTAGATCCAATAAATTTAGCAGCAGTATCACTAGGAAATAGCTATATTTTTATAGCTATGGCAATAGGAATTGGTTTTTCAGCTGCAATTACACCAATAGTTGCTGAAGCACATTCTGAAAGAAATCACAAGAAACTTAAAAAATCTTTTATAAATGGATTTATTTTATGTCTTATGTTAGGTTTATTTTTATATGTTTTAGTCCTATTATTAAAAGAAACATTAACCTATCTAGATCAGCCCGAGGAGGTTGTTATGCTAGCCTTGCCATACTTGGATATTGTTGCAATATCACTGATACCTCTATTACTTTTTCAGGCCTTAAAACAATTTACAGATGGTCTCTCAAAAACTATATATCCAATGTATGCAACTGTTTTAGCCAATATAATTAATGTTATTATAAATTATATTTTAATTTTTGGAATGTTAGGGTTTCCTAAACTTGGAATTATTGGAGCAGCTATTGGCACATTAGTTTCAAGGATAATAATGTTTATATTTTTATTCTATACGCTAATAAATAAAAAAATTATTAATGAGTATATATCAGATTTAAAATCATTTTTATATGATAAACTTATGATTAAGGAAATTTTAAATTTAGGACTTCCAACTTCTTTGCAAATGTTATTTGAAGTAGGTGTGTTTACAACTGCAATTTGGCTAAGTGGTTTGCTTGGAGAGATACCTCAATCAGCAAATCAAATAGTATTAAATATCTCTTCAATGACTTTTATGGTTGCTAGTGGATTTAGTGTAAGTGCTGCTATTAGAGCTGGTAATCAGAAGGGTTTAAACAATTATATAGAACTAAAGAGGATCTCATTGTCAATATTATTATTAGGAATTTGTTTTGCGTTATTTTTTGCATTGGGAATATATTTTCTAAGAGATTATCTCCCTTATATTTACATTGATATTAGTAATCAGGAGAATTATACTGAAAATATAGCGTTAGTAAAAATTGCATCAAAATTATTTATAATTGTTGCTATTTTTCAACTTTTTGATAGTGCCCAGGTAATTATGCTAGGAACCCTAAGAGGCATGCAAGATGTAAAAATTCCAACGATAATAGTATTTATAGCTTATTGGATAGTAGGCTTTCCTATAAGTTTTATATTAGGAGATGAATCATCAATGGCAGAAACAGGTATTTGGATAGGATTACTTTCAGGTCTAACATTTTCTGCTGTATTTTTGTACTTGAGATTTTTATATTTGACCAATAAGATGATTAATAAGATTCATAAATTATGACTTTGGAAGAAATTGATATTCAACTATTAGTTTACTTAAATTCATTAGGATCAGAATTCTGGGATCCTTTATGGATAGTATTAACTAATAAACTAACTTATATTCCTTTATTTATTTTTATTGTTTTTAGAATTTATAAGAAATTCGGGGTAAAACAAATGCTATTTATCTTATTTTTCATTGCTTTATTAATTTTATTTACTGATCAATTTACTAATTTCTTTAAAGATTCCTTTCAGCGATTAAGACCTTGCAGAGCGGAGTATTTAAACTTACGACAGATTGATATATATTGTGGTAAATATGGTTTCTTCTCAGCTCATGCTTCTAATTCAATTGCAGTTTCACTATTTCTTATTAGAGTAATGAAAGAGAGGTTTAGCAGTCTATTTTCAATTTTCTTATTTCTCTGGGTTTTTATATTTTCTTATAGTAGAATATACCTTGGGTTACATTACCCAGTAGATATATTATTTGGTTTACTTTTTGGTGCTATTTCTTCAAGTATTTTTTACACTATTTACTTAAGAATTAACAATTATTTTCTTGATAAAATATAAAAATTTGTTGCAAGCCGATATTTATATCGATCACTTTCTTCTGTAGTTGTATTAAAATCTAATTCAATTTTCTTATTTATTATTAGTTTGTTCTCTATGATATTAATGTTTGTAGCATCAAAATTTTCATTGGAAATTAGAGCAAAAATTGAATCATTAATTTTAGATAATTCTAGTTTTTTAACTTTTTTATTTAGATTCCATATCAGATCAGGAGTAATGTTGTAATCAGAATATAGTTTTAATTCTTTGATATCATGATGTAATTTATCTGTAGAGGTATAATTGGTATTAGTATTTAAATACATTTGTGGTAGAATAAAATTAATCATAGTAAAAAAGAGAATAATTTTTAAATAAATGACCTTATCAAACTCTTTTTTATAAAAATTATAAATAAAACTTAATGCTATTATAATTGTGATTGTTGAGAAAAAACTAAATCCATAATTATATATATAAATAGTTGGTATAATTATGCCTGCAATGGATATTAAAATAAAATTTAGGTATATAGGCCAAAGTGATGAGATTGTCTTCTGTTTTGAATACTTAATAATGTAGTTAATGTAGAACCCAGTATTTAGTGCTAAAGGCATAAGTACAGGCACTATATATCTGGTCTTTTTTTCTGGAATTAATGATAATAAAATAACAGAAATTATAACCCAATAACAGGTTAGTAGGTGATTTTTATTTATTGAGATTTTACTATTTATAAATGGTAATATTAAACTAGTTATCGCAGGGATTAACCAAATTCCACTATTAATGAAAAAATCCCAATAGTAGTAGAATGGTTTTAAGTTATAATTGAACCAATTTTTAGTCTCCTGAGAGGTAGTATCTAGTAATGTCTGGTGATCCTGGATATATACATATATATACCATAAACCACCAGAAATAATTGAAACAAACAGAATTTGAATAAGATCACTAATGCTAATATTAATTTTCTTATAAACTATGAGATATGATAATAAAAAAGGGATTAATAATACATAAATTGAAATAGGGCCTTTAGACATAATAGAGAGCCCAATTAATAAACCTATAAGTATATTTTTTTTTAGAGTAAATTTATTTTCTAATGAACTAAAAAGATAATAGATTGCTAGGAACATAAAACTATGTGCAAAAATATCCCAGGGAGCTTCAAATATGATGGCAATTATATAAATAGAGCTTAGAGATATCAATCCATTAATAATGCTTTCCTGTTTGTTGAATTTAATTTTAAGACTAAAAAAATAGCTAGTAATACCAATAACAAATAAAAATAAAATTGCAGGAATTCTATAAAATATAATTGATTTCGAATTGAACAATAAAACAGAAAATGCAGTTAGCCAAGTAGGTAATGGGGGCTTCTGATATCTAGGCTCTCCATTTAAAGTTGGAAGAAGCCAGTTATTATCTTCAACCATCTCTTTTGCAGTTTGAAAATTCCTAGCCTCCATGATTCCAACTTCTATTAAATTAAATGTAGAAATTGAATATGCTAATAGAATTAAAATAATTATTGAGAAATAATTTTTCTTTAAAAAACTCACGGCTTCTTTTTGTTAATATATATAAAATAAATTTTAATCTCCATAAAAAAATAATATATTACCCTTACTGATTATGAAAAAAATTATTTCAATCATTTTTATTTCTATTTTATTTATTTCTTGTTCAGACCAAGAAAAAAAACTACCAAATATTATTGTTATAATAAGTGATGACCAAGGTTATGCTGATGTTGGTTTTCATGGAAGTAAAGAAGTTAGAACTCCTAATATTGATAGAATTGCTAATAATGGAGTAGTATTTTCAGAGGGATATGTTTCATATGCGGTATGTTCACCAAGTAGAGCTGGGTTGATAACTGGTAGGTATCAAAATAGATTTGGTTATAGTAGAAATATTTTATTAACTCCTAAAGATTCAACTATGGGACTTCCTTTGTCTGAACAGACACTTCCTGATGTTCTTAAAGAAGTTAATTATAAGACAAAAGCTATTGGAAAATGGCATCTAGGGGCTCATGAATCTTTAGTTCCTCAAAAAAGGGGTTTTGATGAGTTTTATGGCTTTGTTATTGGCGGTCATAGATATTTCCCTAAAGACTTAACATTAAATGACTTAACTGAAGCTAGATCTCAGATGGATGGTTATATAACTAAGATATTTGATAATGGTAAGAGGGTAGACATATCTAAATATCTTACTGAAGAATTATCAGATAATGCAGTAAAATTTATTGATGAAAATTCTGAAAACCCATTCTTTGTATACCTTTCTTATAATGCCCCTCATACACCCTTACAAGCTACCAAGAAGGATCTAGATAGAAATATGCATATTAAAGGAGAGAAGAGAAGAACATATGCAGCCATGGTCACATCACTAGATGATGGTGTTGGCTTAATTTTGGATAAACTTGTAGAAAAAAATATATCTGATAATACAATAGTTGTTTTCTTTTCAGATAATGGTGGTGTGGAATGGTATAATCACTCAGATAACGGTATTTTAAGGGGAGGGAAAGGTGAATTTTTTGAAGGAGGAATACGTGTTCCATTTGTTATGCAGTGGCCAAATGTAATTCCTGCTGGATTAACTTATGATAAACCAATTATTTCCCTAGATATTTTTGCAACTGCAGCATCTGTTGCGAATGCTGAAAAATATATTGATGGAGATATAGACGGCGTTAACCTAATACCTTATATTTTAGGACAGAAAGATGGTTTGCCACATAAATTTCTTTACTGGCAGAACAGGGATAAAGATATTGATGTGATAAGAGGAGAAAGATATAAGTACCTTAGAATGGCCGATGAAGAATTTATTTTTGATTTAAAGAATGATATTAGTGAGGAAAATAATATAATTGATATTTCACAAGAAATTTATGATGATTATAAGTTCAGATTCAAAGAGTGGGATAAGGAGATGATTGATCCTATTTTTCTAGATTTAGGTAGTGGAAAACAATATAATAAACTTCATCCAGACAGGTGGTATAACTCTAGTTCAAAGAAACAGTAATAGGCCATCCCTTAAATTGTTTTGGATTATTTAATCTAACGTCCTCATATCTTGGCCAACACTCAAAAATTACATCGTTTCTTTCCTTATTAAATTTTATTATTCCATATCCAGCTCCATTAGAATCGGCATCAGGATTAGCATATGCATGCATCGTAATTTTATTATCAAATCCATCTTTATACCTTCCTGTCCACGGTAAAATATTATTAGGATTATTATCAATTTTTTCATTTTCTGGCCACCACCACCTACTATAGTAGTTATTTACAATAGCTGGTACAACAAAAGCCCATGGACCATCCTCATAATCATCAATTCCATGATGAATTACAGTGGCAATATGTTGATCTCCACCGATATGAATAGCATTTGCACCCTTAATAAGCTCTAATGCTTTATTTCTGCCTCTCTGTGGCCATCCATTTGAATCTAGGTCGGCATGAAGTCTATTCTCTTCACTTCCATGGAGATGAGCTCCTCCACAGAAACCAGTCTGGGACAAAACTGCCTTCATTACTGAATTATTTTCCCCCCATTCACTAAGAAACTTGAGCTGCCTATCACCAAGTAACTTTAATCCATCCATATCAATTGATTTTGGATTATAATCAGGGTTTCTTATGTGATCTGGTCTTGGTCCTTGTTGAGGTATTTTTCCTTTAGGCCCAGACTTAAACTTTCTATCTTCAATGATTGCAAAATCTATTCCTCCAAGGAGAAGGTTAGTATAATACACACCTATTCCTTGCTTGATAGGAGTTTTATCATAAGGATCTGGAAGGTGATTAGTTTGTGCCCTTTCTACCATCTTTATGTATTCATGGTGATAGTAATAACCTCCATTATTTCCTGCTGATGATGAAGCAATTTTCCCGTTTTCTCCCCATAAATTACCTTGACCAATATCATGATCGTCAGGTATAGTTATGCATGGTCTCTCCCTAAAAATATCTCTAAACTGCATTCCGAACTTCAACCATGCAGCAGTATGTTCTTTCTCGTCATAAGACTGATCTCCAGCAAAAAATAAAATATCAGGATCAATATGATTTATATTTTTAACATAATTCTCTCTATCTCCTCTGTCTTTATTACTATTACATGAGAATGCAGCCATAACAATCTCATTTTTATTTTTAGGATCTTTTCTTACCATTCCTTCAAAGAGGGCATCATCACTATGTCTTAATCTATATTTTATATTTTTTGAATCATCCCAATTTTCTATCCTAAAAGTTGTAGCCCATCCTATTTCATTAATTTTTCTTGATTGTATTTCTTTCCAGCTATCATCTTGATAAATTTCTAATCTAACCTCTCTGCTTTCATCTGGATAAAGTGGAAAAAGTTGTGCAGTAAGTTTAAGAGTTTTATTAGACACTGTATAAATGCCAAAGGCTACAACATCATCTCTGTCAACTTTTAAATTAACTATTGGATTTTCAGAACGATTCCACCAATCATTTGTTGATAAGGTGTCTATATTTGAAAATGGCGATTTAATAGGTTCTTTTTGTTTATTACACCCAAATGCAATAAGCGTTAGTAAACAAAGAGTAATTCTTATATATCTCATCTTATTGTATTAAAAAATAATATTTCTTTAAAAAACTCACTGCTTCTTTTTGTTAATATATATAAAATAAATATTTCTTGAATATATAATGATTCCTGCAATATGACTAAAAAATAAAACAGGATCTTCTCTAAAAATAGAATATGTAATTATTAAAATAGCTCCTAGAATACTTATAGCCCAAAATCCTAATGGCAGATGAGATTTTTTTGAAATTTCCGACGACATCCACTGATATATATATCTAAAAGTAAATGTAATTTGTGAAATTATT
Source organism: Flavobacteriaceae bacterium (assembly GCA_018657955.1). Taxonomy (GTDB): domain Bacteria; phylum Bacteroidota; class Bacteroidia; order Flavobacteriales; family Flavobacteriaceae. The sequence goes on from JABHWD010000020.1 coordinate 18,913, forward strand.
CCCAGATATAACAGCCACTGCGGTATGTCAGGATTATAAAAAAGTGACTCTAAATCAAAGAAATTAGAATTCCATGCTCTTTCTATGCAAATTAAAATAGGTAATAATATTATAATTCTCCTAATTACTATATTGTAGTCTGTCCACTTTTTTTGTAATTGTAAATTTCTAATATATATATAATAACCTATGAATTGACCTAGCATAATAGCAAAGTCATCTCTGAAATAGCCATACACAAAGAATAATAAAGATCCTATTATACTTAATATCCAATAAATTGTTGGTGTTATTACTTTTGCCTCTCTTTCAGAGTAAAACCATTGAATAATAACTCTTGAACTAAAAAAGAATTGAGCAAGAAACCCTAGTGAATATAAATAAATTAGGTCATTCATTATCTTTTATTTGGTAATTAATATATTTTTTTTTCATCCAAATAAATGCAAAACAATCAGACAAGGGGCCTAATATTCTATTAAATAATCCAAATTTTGCTTTTCCAGCTATTCTTGGAAAATGTTTTACCGGAATCTCAATAATTTTACCTTTTTGAAGAAGTATCATTGCTGGCAGAAATCTATGCAATCCCTTAAACATTGGAATTCTTTTTGCAAAATCAGTCTTTATTACTTTTAATGGACACCCTGTATCATTTACGCCATCATTAGTAAATATGTTTCTAATACCGTTTGCAACTAAAGATGATATATTCTTTAAATAAGAGTCTTTCCTATTAGATCTATAACCTGTAATAAGATCATACTGATCAATATATTTTAATAAAATATGAAAATCGCTTGGTGATGTTTGCAAATCAGCATCAATATATCCTATATATTCTGAATTACATAAATCAAATCCAGCTTTTAATGCACTGCTAAGTCCAGAATTTTTTATAAAAGAAACAGATTCAAAGAAATCATTTTTTTTACAAATTTTATTGATAATATCTTCGCTTCCATCTGTAGAGCCATCATTTATTAAAAGAACTTTAGTTTCAAATACTGTAGAATTAATAAACTTCACTAATTCGCTTTCTAGTCTAGATAAATTATCTTTCTCATTGAATACAGGCACTATTATTGTAAATGTGGACATATTATATTTTCAATAAAATTTCAGCAGCAGAAAATGGAGTTGTTTTGTTTTGTTCTAATAAAATATATTGTTTTTCTAGTTCTTTTTTAATTTTTTCATTATTAAAGAAATTTGATTGTAATTTATCATTGATAGTTTGTAATAACCAATATTTATTTTGATTCTTCCTGTTTTTGTTAAAGAAATTATTAGCTTTTGTTACTATTACATACTCTGAAATTAATTTCCAAATAGGCTTTATTCCAGCGCTATTAACTGAACTGCAAGTCATCACTCTTGGAGTCCATTTAGATTTCTTTATAGGATATAATTGTATAGCCATTGCAAATTCTGATTTAGCCTTATTAGAATTTTCTATATTATCTCCATCAGCTTTATTTATTATTATAGCATCGGCCATTTCTATTATTCCTCGTTTTATTCCTTGTAATTCATCTCCAGCACCAGAGAGTTTAAGCAAAAGAAAGAAATCTACCATTTCAGATACACTAATTTCATTTTGACCAACTCCAACTGTCTCTACTAGAATTATGTCATAACCTGCAGCTTCGCATAATATAATTGACTCTCTAGTTCTTTTTGCAACACCACCATAATGACTAGAAGCGGGGCTAGGTCTAATAAATGCATTTTTGTTATTAACTAATGTAGTCATCCTTGTTTTGTCACCCAATATGCTGCCGCGGTTAACTGAGCTAGTTGGATCAATAGCCAATACAGCAACCTTGCGGCCTATACTTGTTAGATGATCTCCAAATGTTTCAATAAATGTGCTTTTCCCAACACCAGGAACTCCTGTTACACCAATTCTTATTGAATTGGTTTTTTCTTTAATACATGAGGATATTATTTTGTTAGAATCAGATTTATCATTTATGTTATCACTTTCAATTATGGTAATTGCCTTACTAAGTGAAACAATATCACCATTTGTCACCCCACTAATTAGCTTACGAATATTTAATTGCTTTTTAGAGGTTTCTCCCATGGTAATTTAAATTAATTTTTATGGAGTAGTAGTGCTTTCTGAAATAACCCACTGACCTTCATTAATTAATGATTCTGCATGCTTGTACTTCATTTCTTTATTCTCTCCTGTAGAAACATTTTTTATTGTAATTCGATCATTTCTTCCAATCTTTGGTTTATCTCTTACAACTGTTTCAATTTCATGATCTCTATTTCTACCAGCTGCTTTATTTTGAGAACTTAATTCATCAATATTAGGAATTTCATCTTTGGATGTATTTATCTTAGTTATTTTTCTTGGCCTAGCTTCTTGAATGTTTTTTGCACTTTCATTTGAAATTTCAGCTTTGAACAAAAATGATAGAATTTCTTTATTTACACTATCAATTAAATTTTTAAATAACTCAAATGATTCAAATTTATATATTAAAAGCGGATCCTTTTGCTCATGAACTGCGAGCTGAACAGATTGTTTTAATTCATCCATTTTTCTTAAATGATTCTTCCATGAGTTATCCAAAATTGCTAATGAAATATTTTTCTCAAAATCTGTTACAAGCTGCTGACCATCAGAGGAGTAAGCTCTTTCTAAGTCTGTAATAACTTGTAATGTTTTTATTCCATCAGTAAAAGGAACAACAATTCTTTTAAACCTATCTTTCTGATTCTCATATACATGTTTAATTACAGGATATGCTAATTTAGCATTTGCCTCAATTTTACTTAAATAATGACTTAAGGTGAGTTTATATATTTTATTGACAATTTCATTTGGATTCATGGATTCAAATTCATCAGCATTTAGATCTGTGCTTATAGAAAAAAGCTTAATCAACTCGAATTCAAAATTTTTGTAATCGTTATTTTCTTTATTATTTATAACAACATTTTCACATGTATCATAGATCATATTAGCAATATCAATTCTTAATCTATCCCCAAACAGTGAATTATGCCTTCTTTTATAGATTACTTCCCTTTGAGCATTCATTACATCATCGTATTCTAATAATCTTTTTCTTATACCAAAATTATTTTCTTCTACTTTCTTTTGAGCTCTTTCAATTGATTTTGTTATCATAGAATGCTGAATTACTTCTCCTTCTTCAAGACCCATTCTATCCATCATCTTAGCAATTTTTTCACTTCCAAATAGCCTCATTAGGTTATCTTCTAGAGACACATAAAACTGTGAACTACCTGGATCACCTTGCCTTCCAGATCTTCCTCTTAGCTGTCGATCAACTCTTCTTGAATCATGTCTTTCTGTTCCAACAATTGCTAACCCTCCTAAATCAATAATTTCTTTACTTAGTTTTATATCTGTTCCTCTACCTGCCATATTGGTAGCAATAGTAACTTGACCAGCATCTCCTGCCTGTGCAACAATATCAGATTCTTTTTTGTGTAGTTTTGCATTAAGAATATTATGAGGGACCTTTCTAATTCCTAGCATTTTACCAAGTAATTCGCTAATCTCAACTGAAGTGGTACCAATTAGCACAGGTCTTCCAGACTTTGAAAGCTTAGTGACTTGTTCAATTGCAGCATTATATTTTTCTCTTTTAGTTTTATAGACTAAATCTTCTTTATCATCTCTTATCAGAGGTTTGTTAGTTGGAATTTCTACTACATCCAATTTGTATATTTCCCAGAATTCTCCTGCCTCTGTTACAGCTGTACCCGTCATTCCAGAAAGTTTACCATACATTCTAAAATAATTTTGTAGTGTTATTGTTGCATATGTCTGAGTAGCAGCTTCAATTTTAACATTTTCCTTAGCTTCAATTGCTTGATGCAGACCGTCACTATATCTTCTGCCATCCATTATTCGTCCTGTTTGTTCATCTACAATCATTACTTTATTATCCATTAGCACGTATTGAATATCCTTTTCAAAAAGTGTATAGGCCTTAAGTAATTGATTTATAGAATGAATTCTTTCAGATTTAATGTTAAAGTCTCTATATAGTTCTTCTTTTAAAGCAGCTTCCTTTTTTGGTTTATGACCTTTGGATTCAATTTTTGAAATTTCCATGCCAATTTCTGGCATTATAAAAAAATTAGGATCGTCTTTTCCTGAAAGAAATTCTATGCCCTTATCGGTAAGTTCTATCTGATTATTCTTTTCATCAATAACATAATATAGAGCTTCATCAATTTTTGGCATTTCCCTATTATTATCCTGCATATAGAAATTTTCTGTCTTTTGAAGTAATTGTTTTATACCTTCCTCACTTAAATATTTTATTAGAGCTTTATTTTTAGGTATTCCTCTATATACTCTTAGTAGACTAAAAGCCCCTTCATCACTATTATTGTTTGATATATTGTTTTTTGCTTCAGCCAATGTAGAAGTTAGTAATTGTCTTTGCACTGATACTATTTCTTCAATTTTAGGCTTTAACTCATTAAATTCATGTTTATCCCCTTGAGGTACAGCTCCAGAAATTATTAAAGGGGTTCTCGCATCATCTACTAGTACTGAATCAACCTCATCTACAATAACATAATTGTGTTTTCTTTGAACTAAATCATCAGGTGAATTAGCCATATTGTCTCTTAAATAATCAAACCCAAACTCATTATTTGTGCCATATGTTATATCAGCATTATATGCATTTTTTCTTTCTTGTGAATTCGGCTTATAATAATCAATACAATCTACCTTTAATCCATGAAATTCAAACATAGGAGCCATCCATGCACTATCCCTTTTTGCTAAATAATCATTCACAGTTACAATGTGAACTCCTCTACCTGATAAGGCATTTAAGTATACAGGTAATGTTGCAACTAAAGTTTTTCCTTCACCTGTTTGCATTTCAGCTATTTTACCACGATGCAGAGCAATACCACCAATTAATTGCACATCATAGTGAATCATATCCCATGTTATTGCTTTTCCAGCTGCATCCCAAGAATTTTTCCAGATAGCCTTATCATTGTCTAATTGCACATATTCTTTATTGCCTGAAATTTCTCTATCAAAAGATGTTGCTCTAACTATAATTTCTTTGTTATCAAAAAAACGCTTGGCAGTTTCCTTAACAACAGCAAAAGCTTTGGGAAGGATTTTATTCAGAGTGTCTTCAGTGATTTTATAACATTCCTCTTCGTACTCATCTATTTGAGTATATAATTCTTCTTTTTCGTCAAAATCATTTGTTTTATCTACAGCCTCTTTTAGTTGTTTAATCTTACTTTTTATCTCATTAATTGATAATTCTATTTCAGATTTAAAATTTTGGGTTTGTTCTCTTAATTCATCGTTATTTAGGCTAGAAATTTCACTCTCAAAAGATTTTATTTCTTCAACTACAGGAATTATTGATTTTATATCTTTTTTTGTTTTGTCTCCTATAAAGAATTTAAGTATTGAATCAAGAAAACTCATATGTATTATCAGATAGTGATTTTAATTTTCAAAGATACAATTTGTTTGATGAAAAATATTAAAAAAAGCCTCAGTTAAGAGACTTTAAATGAATTTTAATATTCATCTTCATTCCAAAGATAATCTTCATCAGTTGGATAATCTGGCCAAATTTCCTGAATAGATTCATATAGATCTCCTTCATCTTCAATTGCTTGTAAATTTTCTACTACTTCTAATGGTGCACCAGTTCTAATAGAATAATCTATCAATTCGTCTTTTGTAGCTGGCCATGGACCATCACTTAGGTAAGATGCTAATTCTAACGTCCAATACATGATAAACTATTTTTTGCAAAAATAATTTTTTAAACGAAAAAATCAAGATATTCTTAATATTTTTTTATAAACATTATGTTTCCCAAGAGATTTCTTCAATTCCTAGATCTATAGAAAATTTTCTTGCTAGAATAAATATATAGTCAGATAACCTATTTAAATAAATTAAGATTTCATCTTGAAAATTGTAAATAGATTTTAGTTTTGAGGCATTTCTTTCAGCTCTTCTGCAAACAGATCTAGCTATATGACAATAGGAAATTTCTTGATGACCTCCAGGAATAATAAATTTATCAATTTTTGGTAATTTTTCAGAAATTACATCAATATTCTTTTCTATAGTATAGATGTCTTCTTTTTGTATCCTTATTTTTTTTGTTTTCAGATATTTTTCCGCTGTTTTCTCATCTTGAAATGCAAGCATTGCTCCAATATTAAAAAGATTTTTTTGTATTTCTATCAATGATTTTTTTATATGCTGATCATCGGTAAAATCTCTTATCAGACCGATATATGAATTTAGTTCATCAATTGAGCCATACGTATCAACTTGTACATTATGTTTTTTAACATCTTTTCCGCCAATTAATTTTGTTGAACCTTTATCTCCTAATTTTGTATAAATTTTCATACAATTATCTTATTCTATTTGAGAAATATTTAATTAGATATAGATATCTTACTATTAGTGCTAAAATTAGGGAAATTAAACAAATATTAAATACTTGAATCCCAATTATCCAATGCAAACACATTAACAATAACATTAGAACATTAATTTTTAGATAGGATAAAACCCACCTGCTTTGTTTTTTCTTAAGTAACTGAAAAAGTAATATTAGATTAAATGGGAATGCCCATAATAGATTATAATTCCAGGCAGATGCTATATGGTTACTAAAAAACCATAAGTAAACTAATAATAAGCCAATTAACCCTGTAATTAAAAGGATAATAATGTCTAAGGCAACATTCCTGGTTATTTTTAAGTAGTCTAAAAAAGTAATTATAATAATTATTAATGATAGAATTAATAAGACATACAATGGAGAAAATGAAGTTTCTTCATACTCAATATATTCTCCAAACAGGATAGATGTTTCTACTAAATCCCCATTTCTAATATTAGAATTACCTAGTTTATCAAAATATAGTTTCAAATTATATGGTAAAAATAACTCGTCTTGATCAGTAATATTTTTGTCAATTACTGATCCAAGACAGATGTCAATTCCCAATGCTCCCCAAGAATTCGGAACAACATGCTGATAAACCAATTTTCTATATGAATTTGAATTGATATTATCTAGATTAATACCTTCATTTCTAATTTCTTCTTCTAGTAATACATTAAATATATCACCGATTTTAGTAGAGCAATTATTTTCAAAATAATTATACTTGTAATCTTTATTTTCCTCTTTAGAATTTGTAATAAGCTTATTTACAAGTACTCTTTTTTTATATTCTGATAAATTTAATTTCTGTTCTATTATTTGTCTAGAGCTATTTACATAACTTCTATAAAAGTTTTCAAATCTATTTTTTCCAAGACTATAGATAGGTCTCCCCTTTACAAAATTTCCATAAAAATTAGGTGCATTATAGTCATAGACGCCATAATTAAAAACTATATCATAATTATTTACTCTATCTATTACTCTAATTCCAGAGTGACCAAAAGCATCACTAAGAGAATTTCCTGGTCCAATGGTTAGCATGCTAATTTCATATCGAGGTATCTCTTCTATATTTTCTTGCGCATGTATCTCTAGAAGAAATACTGATAATAAGATTAATAGAATTTTTCTTAGCATAATTTTATCTAAATAAATTAAAATCAAATTTCAATGAAAAGATATTAGAATATAAAGCAATACTTTGATTTCCTATATCAGTAAATGCATAGTCCATTTCAATGCTTTTATATTTAAATCCTATTCCAAAATTTGGCTGAAAACTAAGTTCTTTTGAATTATCAAATTGTAATTCATTTTGAAAATTACCGATGCCTAATCTTAAAAAAACTAAGTCAAGATAGCCAAACTCTAGACCTAATGCAGGGTTTATACTAGCAAAATTAGTTGAAATTATATCATTATTCTCTTCAAATTTAAGTATTAGATCTAATGCTGCTAATAAAGTGTAACTATTTTTAATATCTATTTCTTTTGAAGCTCCTAATTGCAATTTTGGAATAGTTATTTCAGTTCCGCTAGGTATTTCTTGATTTTGACCTTCAATTGCATTTTGAATATCACCTAATCTATCTTCATTTATAGACCAAGAATTATAAGTAGTTGTAATATCTCTTGCCATCAAGCCAAAGTTCCAATTATTACTTGTTTTAAACTGTATTCCAAAATCCATTCCAAAACCCCAAGAACTAGAAAAATCTCCAATTATTCTTCTAATTATTTTTATATTAACCCCATAGTTCAAATTCTTAAATTTTAATTTTCTTGCATAGGAAAACAAGAATGCATAATCTGCAGTTGAAAACAAGTTAATTCTGTCAAAATTTATATTTCCCTGATCATCTATTAATTGTGTTGTGTCTAATATATCGTCAACCCCAAACCTAATCATAGAAAAGCCTAGTGCAGATTCATCATCAATTGGTGTTGCGTATGCAACAAAATTATACGTAGCGATGTTGGCAAAATAGTTTGAATGCATTAAGGAGATCTGCTTGTCTTTTAATTGCAGCAAACCAGCTGGGTTCCAATAAGTAGAATTAACATCAGATGTACTAGATACAACAGCATTACTCATGCCAATTGATTGAGCATCTACACCAATATTTAGGAATTCATTAGAATATTTTGAACTATCCTGTGCATTTACTCCTATAATGGAAAATAATAATAAGAAAATTAGCTTTTTCATTATTGATGATATCAATAAAAACTTCTAAATGACTTGCTTATTGTGTTATAATAATATAAAAACTTCTAAATGACTTGCTTATTGTGTTATAATAATATAAAAACAACTAAAATTTATCAGCTATTAAATATATTATTTATTAAGTTACTATATTAGTGATGAAATCTCAATTTTTGTTTATGAGAATAATCCCCAACATACTAACACTATTCAATCTTTTTTTAGGTTGTGTTATTACATTGCTATTAATTGAGGGAAATCTTCCAATGGAATCTATTTCTCTTCTTATTTTAATAGCTTTATTTTTTGATTTTATGGACGGATTAATTGCTAGAAAATTTAATTTGGAAAGTAAATTAGGTGCTCAATTAGATTCATTAGCAGATCTAATTTCTTTTGGCTTAGTCCCAGGAATAATAATGTATAATTTATTTCTCGAAGTTTCATCTGACCCATATCTTCCTTTACTTGGTTTTACTATAACATTGGCTTCTGCTTATAGACTTGCTAATTTTAATTTATCTAAAAATAATGACAATTATTTTAAAGGCTTGCCAACTCCAGCAAATACTGTGTTCATTTTATCTCTAATGTTAATTATTGAACTACCTAACATAGATTCATTTATAAAGGAAATTGTTTTAGATAATAATTTTTTAATTATTATTACAGTTTTAAGTTGCTATTTGCTTAATTCAAGATTTAAGCTGCTAAACTTAAAGTTCAAAGATTTTAAACTTAAAGGAGTTAATAAATATAGATATTTGCTTATTGTTTTGTCAGCAATACTATTTATTTTTCTCAGGAGTGCACTCTCAATCCCAGTCATTTTAGCAATTTATTACATAGTATCTTATTTTGCAATAGGCAGGAAAAATACAAGTAGTTAAGATTTTTTTCTTAACTCAAAATTTTGACCTAAATATACTTTTCTGACTGTTTCATCATTAGCTAGTTCTTCAGGGTTACCATCTTTAAGAATATTACCTTCAAACATTAAATATGTTCTGTCAGTGATTGCTAATGTTTCCCTTACATTATGATCTGTAATGAGTATGCCAATATTTTTTTTGGTTAGTTCAGTAATAATTTTTTGAATATCTTCAACAGCTAGAGGATCTACACCAGCAAAGGGTTCATCAAGTAGTATAAACATAGGATCTGTTGCAAGAGCTCTTGCAATTTCTGTCCTCCTTCTTTCGCCACCTGACAGAAGATCTCCTCTATTTTTTCTTATATGGGTTAATCCAAATTCATCTAATAAGGATTCCATTTTATTTTTTTGTTCTTTCTTAGATAAATTTGTTAGTTGAAGTACACTTAAAATATTATTTTCAACAGTCATTTTTCTAAAAACAGAAGCTTCTTGAGCTAAATATCCAATACCTGACTGAGCTCTTTTATACATTGGAAATTTAGTAATATCTTTTTCGTCTAGATAGATTTTTCCTGAATTAGGTTTAATTAATCCAACAATCATATAAAATGAGGTTGTTTTACCAGCACCATTAGGACCAAGAAGTCCTACTATTTCACCTTGTTTTAATTGAAGTGAGATATCTTTTACAACTCTCTTTCCAGAATAAGATTTCATTAAATTTTCAGCTCTTAAAATCATCTATTTTATTTTTTTAAAACTAATCTAGAAATAAATATACTTATTTGATATAAAATCATTACAGGTATTGCAACAATAAATTGACTAGCCACATCAGGTGGGGTTATAATTGCAGCAAAAGTTAAAACAATCAATAAAGCATATTTTCTATATTTTATCAAGGAACTTGGAGTAACAACGCCAATTCTTGATAAGAAAAATATTATTATAGGAAGTTCAAACATAATTCCACATGCTAAGCTAGAAGACCTTACTAGCGCAATGTAAGAGCTAATATCTATCTCATTTAATACTTCATTAGAAACTTGATAACTACCAAAAAAGTTAATTGAAAGCGGAGTTACAACATAATAGCCAAATAAAACGCCTAAAAAAAACAGAAGAGAACAAATAAAGATAGTCCCTCCAGATTTCATTTTTTCATTTGTATGTAAGCCAGGGCTAATAAATTTCCATAATTCATAAATTACATAAGGAAATGATATAATAAAACCTCCAAGAATAGAAGTCCATATGTGAGCTGAGAATTGACCTCCCATTGTCCTATTTTGAATAATGAATGGAAATTCAGTACCACAAAAATTAGTTTCAAATCCAATAAACCTTGCTGATTCACATAAGAATTTATATGTTGGAAAGGACATTTTTTTTGGACCAAATATTATGGTGTCAAAAATAAAATCCTTCATAATAAAACATACTATTCCCACAATAATAATTACAAAAATTGATCTAAGTATGTGCCACCTTAATTCTTCAAGATGTTCCAAAAAGGACATATTATCAGGTTTATTCATGTTCACTATATAATTCCTTCTTTAATTAGACTTTGAATATGCAGAATTCCAATATATTTGCCTTTCTCAGCAACTACAAGTTGAGATATTTTATTAATTTTCATAATTGAAAGGGCTTTAGTTGCAAGTATGTTTTTACTAACGATTTTCGGATTTTTACTCATAATATCAGAAGCTTTAACCTTAGAAATATCTTGACTTTTTAGAAGTTGACGCCTAAGATCTCCATCTGCTATTACTCCAACAATCTTGTTTCTATTTAATACCGTTGCTATTCCTAGCATTTTGTTAGAAATCTCTATAATTACATCTTTCATCATATCAGAAACATCTACTTTAGGTAGTTTTTTAGAATCCATTAAATCCTCAACATTTAGGAATAATTTCTTTCCAAGGTTACCGCCGGGGTGATATTTTGCAAAGTCATTTGAGGAAAAACCTCTTAGTTTTACTAGACATACTGCAATAGCATCTCCAATGACAAGTTGAGCAGTAGTACTAGTAGTTGGAGCTAGATTGTTAGGACATGCTTCAGTATCAACATAGCTGCTAATTACAATATCTGATTTTTCAGATAAATAAGACTTAGTTTCCCCTGTTATAGCTATAAGTTTATTATAAGTTTTTTTTATAAAAGGAACTAATGCTTTAATTTCTGGAGTATTACCACTTTTAGAAATACAAATAATTATATCGTTTTTTTGGATTAGGCCTAAATCTCCATGAATTGCATCTGCAGCATGCATGAAAATTGAAGGAGTTCCAGTAGAGTTTAATGTTGCTACAATTTTTTGAGCAATAATTGCACTTTTTCCTATGCCACTTACAATAACTCTACCTTTAGTTTTATTTATTAAGTTTACTGCCTTTTCAAAATCTTTAGTTAGTAGTTTAGATAAATTTCTTATACTACTAGCTTGAAGCTCAATGGTCTCTTTGGCATAACTTAAAATAGATTTTTTTTCTTCCAAATTTTTTTATTTATGTATTCAAAAAATTGTTTTAAAATTTCAAACACAACATATTATACAAAAAAACAAAATTTTTACTAAAGAATTTCTTAAAATTATCATAATATCTTATCTTAATGGTAGTATAAAAAAATGATATACTATAGTGATTAAATGAAAATCAATGATAATCTTATCCGCGATTCATTAAAAAAAATTTTTGGTTTTGATGAGTTTAAAGGACTACAAAAAGAAGTAATTAGCAATATTTTTGAGAATAAAAATACATTTGTCATTATGCCGACAGGTGGCGGTAAGTCTCTATGTTATCAATTGCCTGCTCTTATGAAAGAAGGCACTGCAGTAGTTGTCTCTCCACTTATTGCACTTATGAAAAATCAAGTTGATCATATAAGAGGTTTTTCTAATATAAATGGAATAGCTCATGTTTTAAATTCTTCTTTAACAAAAGATGAGCAGAAAAAGGTAAAAGACGATGTAAATAAAGGGATTACTAAACTCTTATATATGGCTCCAGAATCTCTTTCAAAGGAGTCTAATATTGAATTTCTTAAATCAAACAATATTTCTTTATTAGCTATAGATGAAGTTCACTGTATAAGTGAATGGGGACATGATTTTAGACCAGAATACAGAAATTTAAGGTTATTAGCTGATAAAATTGATAAAAATATTCCAATTATTGCTCTCACAGCAACTGCTACTCCAAAGGTACAGTCAGATATATTGAAAAACTTAAATATTCCTGATGCCAAAATTTATAAAGCATCATTTAATAGACCTAATTTATTTTATGAAGTTCGTTATAAGAGAGATAGCGTAGATTCAGATCTAATTAAATTTATTAAAAATAATAGTAGTAAATCAGGTATAATATACTGTTTGAGTAGAAAAAGAGTTGAAGAAGTAACTAATTTACTCCAACTTAATAGTATAAAGGCATTGGCTTATCACGCAGGTTTAGATTCTAAAACTAGATCTAATAACCAAGATTTATTTTTAAAGGAAGATGTGGATGTAATTGTAGCAACAATTGCCTTTGGGATGGGTATTGATAAGCCAAACATAAGATTTGTAATCCATTATGATGTGCCAAAAAGCTTAGAGAGTTACTATCAGGAAACTGGTAGGGCAGGAAGAGATGGAGGTGAAGGGCATTGCCTAGTCTTTTACTCATACAAGGATATTGAAAGATTGGAAAGGTTTATTACATCTAAAACTAATTCAGAACAGCAATTATCTTCTTTATTGTTAGAAGAAATGGTTTCTTATTGTGAAACATCTATTTCTAGAAGAAAGTATTTGCTTAATTATTTTGGAGAAGAATTTGATAATAATACTGGTGATGGAGGTATGCTAGATGATAATATGGCAAATCCTAAAGAAAAAATTGATGTAAAAAAAGAAATTATAATATTACTCAACCTTATTGATAAAACAAAACAAATTTATAAATCGAAGGAATTGATAGATATTTTAATAGGTAATGAAAGCTCTGTAATTAAATCTCATAAATTAAATGAAAAATCATTTTTTGGTATTGGTAAAAATTATGATAAGACTTTTTGGACAGGATTAATTCGACAACTGATAGTTGCCCGTTTTATAGAAAAGAATATAGAATCTTACGGTATTATTTTAATTAATGAAAAAGGAAATAAATTTTTATCTAGTCCGAAAACTTTTCAAATTTCTTTAGATCATGAATATTCCGATGATGATAAAATCTTAACTCATATTAAAGGTGGTATGTCTGCTGATTTAGAGTTAATGTCAATTTTAAAAAAATTAAGAAAACAAATTTCAAACAAACTCAATCTTCCCCCTTATATAATATTTCAAGACCCTTCATTAGAAGATATGACCTTAAAATATCCCATAACAATCAGTGAAATAGCTAATATTCATGGAGTAGGTGAGGGTAAGGCAAACAAATATGGAAAAGAATTTGTTGATGTAATCTCTAAATATGTAGAAGAAAATAATATTAGCAGGATTGATGATTTTGTGGTAAAAACTGCTGGATCGAATTCAGCACTAAAACTTTATATAATACAGAGTATTGATAGAAAATTATCTTTTGAGGATATCATATCTTTTAAAGGCCTTAAAATGGACGAGTTTGTTAAAGAGATGGAGTCAATTATTTATTCTGGAACTAAGCTAGATATTTCTTATTGTACTGATGATGTATTAGATGAGGATCAACAAACTGAAATTAATGATTATTTCATGGAAGCTGAGAGTGATGATATTAAATTGGCAATGGATGAGTTTGATGGTGAATATGAAGAGTTTGAATTAAGAATTTATAGAATAAAATTCTTAAGTGAATTTGCAAACTAAATTTGATATTAACTTAAGAAGATTAATCAATAGTTGTACATTCGCTCAAATTTTTAAATTATTATGAAGGAAGGTATATATGCTAATTTTGAAACCTCTAAAGGATTAATTGTTATTGCTTTGGAATATGAAAAAACTCCTGGTACTGTAGGAAATTTTATTTCATTAGCTGAAGGAAAAACAAAAAACTCTTATAAAGATATTGGAAAGCCCTATTTTGATGAATTAAGCTTTCATAGGGTTATTAATGATTTTATGATTCAAGGAGGCTGTCCTTTGGGAAATGGCACAGGAGATCCTGGATATAAATTCAACGATGAATTTCATGAAGATCTTAAGCATAATTCTGCAGGAATTTTGTCAATGGCAAATTCTGGTCCTGGGACTAATGGAAGTCAATTTTTTATAACACATATTGAAACTCCATGGTTAGATAATAAGCATACTGTTTTTGGTAAAGTAATAGAGGGTATGTCGATAGTAAATTCGATTGAACAAGGTGATGAAATTATAAAATTGACAATAAGTAGAGTAGGTGATAAAGCTGAAGGTTTTGATTCATTAGATTCATTCAGCCAGTTTAATAATCAAAAAGAGGAAAGAGAGAAGAAAATGAAATTAGATCTCAACAATAAAATTGATGAAATTTCAAAAGGGTTTAAGATTACTGATTCTGGGTTACGCTATAAAATAATTTCAAAAAATAAAGGAAATAAACCAAAAGTTGGCGACACAGTTAAAGTTCATTACAAGGGTCAATTAATTGATGGAACAGTTTTTGACTCTTCTTATAAACGAAATGAGCCAATTGAGTTTAAACTTGGTATAGGTCAAGTTATTAAAGGTTGGGATGAAGGAATAGGTTTGTTAAATGTTGGTGAAAAGGCAATATTCTTAATCCCAGGTAGTCTAGCTTATGGTGAAATGGGAGCGGGAGGTATAATTCCACCTAATGCAGATCTTATTTTTGATGTTGAACTAATTGATATTAGCTAACCTTCCACTTTATATTACAACCAATACTTGGTTTTTGTAATTTTTCGTTTACCTTATTTGTAATTAAGAAATTTAATGCATGACTTAGGTCATTTCCATCACATGGAAGATTATTTCCAGGCCTAGAATCATCTAGTTGCCCTCTGTATACTAACTCTAAATCAGAATTATAAACATAAAAATCAGGTGTACATGCTGCATCATATACTATTGCTGTTTGTTGAGTTTCATCGTATAAATAGGGAAAGCAAAAATTATATTCAATTGCATTTTCCTTCATAAGTTTAGGACTATCTTCAGGATAATTTAAAACATCATTACTTGAAATAGCTATAAATTTAATTCCAGATTGCTGATATTTTTTTGCAATTTCAACAATGGTTGTATTTACATGTTTCACATATGGGCAATGATTACATATAAACATTATAACTGTTCCTTTATCCCCTTTTAATTCATCAAGTGATTTAAATGAATCAATAGTTACATCTAGTAAATTAAATTTAGAAGCTTTTGTTCCTAATGAAACCATATTTGAAGGTGTCTTTGCCATTTTACAAATTTAATAAATTGTTGTAATTTTAAATAAAAGTAAATTATGAAAGCACATAAAGCAAGTTTAATAAATTCTTTAGTATTAATTATTTTTGGTATATGGGGATATATAGATTCAGAGGGTGCAGCTATAACTGCATTAATACCAGTAGCTCTTGGTGTTGTAATTTTTTTATTAAATAAAGGATTAAAAAATGAAAACAAAACCATATCTCACGTGGTTGTTTTATTAACAATTTTAGTTCTTTTTGGATTAGCTATGCCATTAATGAGAAGAGTAGGTGAAGGTGATATAATGGGAATTACTAGGGTAGCTTTAATGATGATAACATCAATTTTAGCTATATATACATTTGTAAAGAGTTTTATTGCAAATAGATCTAAATAAAATCAACTGATTTGGATAAAGTTACATTTGAAGATTTCTCAAAAATTGATTTTAGGGTAGGGACTATTATTGCTGTAGAAGCCTTTACTGAAGCAATTAAGCCTGCATATAAATTAAAAATTGATTTTGGTGATCTAGGTGTTCTTAATTCATCTGCTCAAATAACTTATAGATATTCAGAAAATGATTTACTCAACAGGCAAGTAATAGCAGTTGTAAATTTTCCAAAAAAACAAATCGCAAATTTTATGAGTGAATGCCTTGTATTAGGTGCTGTAAACGAAAATGATGTAATACTGATATCTCCAGATGATGCAGTAAAAAATGGGTTAAAGATCCATTAAATTAAAATTGCTCACTAAAATAAATTGCATTAATCAACAATTTATTAGTTCCATACCAAAAGGCTCTGAAGTTTGTATTGTCTGTAATTGAAATAATTTTCCCTTTGTTTAATTTATTAATTTTTAAAGGAACAGTTGATTTTAAATTATTAAGATTTTCTTCAGATATGTAGCCACTTAATAGTGGTTTTTCAGAATATATTATAGGATTATTATAACTATCCTTGTCAGCTTCAATAAATAGCGTGCTATTTCTAAAAATTGAAATTGACTTATTTTTATATCCAAAATTTATTGGATGAGTTCTATCAATATTTACTTCAAAGATTGCACCTCCAATTGCTTGTGATCCAAAATAATTGCTTTTTTGCTCAAAAGAGATGTTTTTTGCTGTACGCTCAGTCTCCTTAAAATTATATTCTACAAGATTATTTTTTTCCACCCATTTTAAGGAATTCTTATAAGCAATAAGTGTTCCTCCATTTTCTACCCATTTTTTTATTTTATCAGAGTTTTTGCTATTTAATCCTCTACTACTTGGCATTATAATAGTTGAATAGTCACTTATATTTGCTGAGGAGAAATTTCTTACATCAAGTTTTGTTAGTTTAATATCATATCTAGTATCAAATAAATGCCATATTTCTCCGCAGTCATACGCACTAAAACCTTCTCCTACTAATAGGGCTATTTTTTTCTTGGATATTCTTTTAAAATGACTACTTCCTAAATCTATACCATCAGCTAGGCCTGTATTAACTCCATGAATAGTTATAGAGTTCTCTTTAGCAAGTTTATTTAAGAAATTATAAGTGCTATCAATTTCTTTATTAAACACAGGTATTAGTATTGTCCCGTAATCAAAAGCCTTATTATCTATATTAAATCTTTTTAATGCTACTTTAGCAATCATATTATTGTTTAAAATTTTATTTAAAACTCTAGGTGTATAATATTCATGCCATTCCATTAAGTAAGCATAATTTGTTTTCTTAGTTACTCCTCCTGTATTAGTTAAAAATTCTAGATTTTTATCACCTGCATTATTCATATCAGCATTCATGTCATAATCTAAATTAAAGGCAAGAGGTAAAGTCCAAGCAGAAACATCATAAAATAAGCTATCCTTGAATTTAGTTCTTGATTCAAACATAGCATTAATTAATTTTGATTTTTTTTGATTTTTCGGAATTATAAATGCATAATCTTTTTTATAATAGTTTCCTTTATAGTTTATATCCTTCTTTAGATTATAGAAATCTATTTCATGCCTTTTTAAAATTTCAGCTAAATGAATAGTTTTAGCCCTGTCTTTGCTATCTCCAAAGATGATGCCTTTGTTTTTTGATTTTAATGCTTCTTCTCTTGAGTTTTTATAAAAGTTATATTGATATTCCAGCAAACTTTCTTTTAAAGCTATTCCTGCTTTTAAAGTAGAAATAGCAGCAGTCAATTGATTTTTAATAGTAAAAGGAAAAGTAAGTATCCCATTCGCACTTTTTTGAATATGACCTCTTGAGCTAGCCTGCTCAAATAATATTCCAATACCTCCATTTATATCAGGAAAAGTAGATCCTTTCCCGTAATAAAAATCATCAAAACTTTCTTTTGAATAATATAAAGATCCTATCTCATTTAATTCTTCTACATGAAAATCAGCTATTTTTTGAGTTAATTCTTGATTTAAAATTGGCGTAAGAGGATGTGTTCTTGAAGGAATTCCAGGCTGGAAGAAGAAAGTTGCATTTGTTCCCATTTCATGATGGTCAGTTAATATATTTGGAAGCCATTCGTTATACGTTTTAATTCTTGCCCTAGATTCAGGGAGTTGAACAGGAAGCCAATCTCTATTCATATCGAACCAATAATGATTGGTTCGACCTCCAGGCCATGCTTCGTTATATTCTCTATCATTAGGATCTGGATTTAAATTGTAGTTTTTGTTTGTATTTGCCCAGTATGCAAAACGTTGTAGCCCGTCTGGATTAAATGATGGATCTAAAAGTATTACAGTTTTTTCTAATAAATCATCTATAAAACTACTTTTAGATGCAGCTAAATAATAAGCTAATAATAAACTAGCATTAGATCCGCTAGGTTCATTACCATGAATAGAAAACCCTTGATAAACTACTAGTGGTAAATTGTTAAAATTATTTATATCATTACTATTACTTAGAGCCATATGACTCTCTTTTATTTTTTCGATATTGCTATGATTATTTTTAGAAGTAATAGTAAGTAAAATCAAAGGTCTATCCTCATAAGTTAAACCTCTATTTTGAATTGTAACTCTGTCAGAAGATCTAGCAAGCTCTTTCATGTATTGAACAAGCTTGTCGTGAGTGATATGCCATTCTCCAACTTGATGACCAATTATACTTTCAGGGGTTGGAATTGATTCATCAAAAGTGTTTTCCTGATTAGAAAAATAATAATTTAAATCTACTGATGAATTTTGTGATTGTAAATTAAAAAAACAACAAATAGCAAACAAAAATAAGTACCTCATAAACATGGATTTAGAGTAAGTAATAAATAAAATAATTGAAGTATTGTATTAGATATCTTCAAATTTTACATCAGTAAACTTGCTTGAGTCTGTATCATCTTCATTTTCTGAATTTTCTTCATCTGTTTCGCTGCTTTCTTCAGCCTCATTTTTTGTTTCATCTTCATTATCTGATTCTTGATCTTCTTCAGTAGTTTCAGCCTCTTCTGATGTAGTTTCTTGCTTTTCTTCTCTTTGGTAGTCTTTTTGGTGTATATCACTAATTACTTCTTCACCTTTCTCTTTAATTATGTAATCAGTCATCTCACTTAAGTTACTAGAGAATTCGTTAAAATCTTCTTTATATAAATAAATTTTATGTTTTTTGAAGTGAAAGGACCCATCATCATTTGTAAATTTTTTACTTTCAGTCAGCGTTAGATAATAGTCTCCTGCTTTAGTAGATCTTACATCAAAAAAATATGTTCTTCTACCCGCTCTCATTGTTTTTGAAAAAATCTCTTCTTCTCTATAATTTATCATCAGTTTTTATATTAGTATTAGTCTATTAGATTTCAAAAATCTTAAAAAAAAATCAAGAACACAACTTATTCTATACTTTCTTTTTTAATTATCTGCTTGTTATACAGTTGTTTATAGTATCCTTTTTGATTAATTAGCTGATCATGATTTCCTTCTTGAATTATTTTTCCATTTTTAAGAACAATTATATTATTAGTGTTTTTTATTGAAGAAATTCTGTGGCTAACAATTATTGTTGTAATATTCTTAGTATGACTATTTAAGGACTTTAATATTGATTTTTCAGTTTCAGTATCCATGGCTGAAAGACAATCGTCTAGAATTAGTATTTTAGGCTGTTTGATTAACGCCCTTGCAATTGATATTCTCTGTTTTTGTCCACCACTAAGGTTTATTCCTCTTTCGCCTAGAACTGTTTTATAGCCTTTCTCAAAACTTAAAATTTCTTTGTGAATCTTAGCAGTTTTACAAGCAGCAACTACATCATCATCAGTTGCATTTTTCATACCAAACTTAATATTGTTCATTATTGTATCTGAGAACAAGAATGTGTCTTGCGGGACATAACCTATTTGACTTCTTAAAGACTTTAAGTTGATTTTTTTAATGGGAGTTTTATCAATTAATATCTCACCACTATCAATATCATACAATCTACAAATGAGATTCATTAGAGTAGATTTTCCTGACCCCGTACTTCCTGTAATACCCAATGTATCAATTGGCTTTATTTTAAAGCTTATTTCATTAGCTGCTATTATTCCTGTTTCTACATATTTATAGTTTACATTATTAAAAATAATTTCACCTTTAATCTCTGATGCATCATTGGTTTTATAATTTTTTATATCTGATTTTTCTTTCAAAAATTCATTGATTCTTTTTTGAGATGCTTCAGCTTGTTGAATAATGGAGCTTATCCATCCTATTGATGCAACTGGCCAAGTCAACATATTAACATATATAATAAATTCAGCTATGATCCCAATACTGCTAATTGTTCCATCGAGATACTGTTTTCCCCCAACATATATAACAAGTAAATTACTTAAACCTATTAACAATATCATTAATGGAAAAAAAAGTGCTTGGACCTTTGCTAACTTAACTTGATTTAATTTATTTTCTAAGGATAAATCGTTAAATGAATTTGAAGTTTTATCTTGGATTGTATATGATTTTACTATCTGAATACCAGTGAAAATTTCTTGAGAGAATGATGATAGTTTAGAAAGAGATTCTTGAACAATTGTACTCCTTTGGTTTATTAATTTACTTAGTTTGTAAATAGTGATAGAAAGAAATGGAAGAGGACATATTGTATAGAAGGTTAATTCAGGAGATTGTCTATACATATAAAAAATGACAATTATCAATAAGGTTATAGTATTTATTGAATACATTACTGCAGGACCAACATACATTCTTACTCTAGAAACATCTTCACTAATCCTATTCATAAGATCTCCTGTTTGGTTTCTTTTGTAAAAATTTATAGATAGATTTTGATATTGGTTATATATTTCATTTTTTAAATCAAACTCAATAAATCTAGATACATTAATTATAGTTTGTCTAGTTAAAAATGTAAAAAATCCTGATAAAACAGCAGCTAAAAGAATTAAAAAGATATTTTGAATAAGCTCATATTCTACTATTGATTGATCAATTATGATATTTTTCCTATACTCATCTATAACATTTATTGAATTTCTAATCAATCCTGGAGTAAATAATAACAAGATTCTAGCAATTATTACTATTATCACTCCGAGTATTAGATTTAATCTATATTTATAAAAATATTTATTTAGATGTTTTAATTCTTTCACTTATTCTAAATTCTTTCTAATAAAATTTTAATAGTATCTTGCGTTAAAATTAAATTAAATTTTTTATAATTTCATTTAATTAAAAGTTCTTTAAAATGCTAACTAGAAGACATATTCGCTTAAAAATAATGCAAATTATCTACGCATTAAAAATTTCTGATTTCGAATATACAAAAGAGACAGAGAAAAAACTTTTAGAAAGCATAGATTCTTCATATAATTTATATCTTATTTTAATTTCATTACTTATAGAAATATTAAATAGAGCACAAGCAAAATATTTAATTTCTCAAAAAAAGCTCTTATCTGATCAAAAGAATATTTATGATAATAAGAAATTTATAAAAAACCAGCTATTAAATCTATTAAAATCAGATCATTTATTCAATCAAGAAATAAATAAAAGAAATTCAAATCTATGGGATTTAGATTTTAAATACATTGATCTAATTTATGAGAAGTTAATTAAGAGTGAATTATTTTCCGATTACATAAAAAGTGATGAAATTTCTTTTAAAAATGATAGAGATTTTGTAGCTAAATTTTATAAAAATATTATTGCTACAAATGATAAGCTTTATAGTTTTCTAGAAGACAGAAATATTAATTGGGTAGATGATTTCCCGTTAATAAATACTATTATTTTAAAATTAATCAATAAGTCAAAAGAAACGAATTCTAAAACATATTTTTTACCAAAACTATACAAAGACAATCAGGACAAGATTTTTGCAAAAGATTTACTCAAGAAAACTTTAAAAAATTACAATGATTACAATAATGAAATTTCAAAAAAAACCAAAAACTGGGATGCTGACAGAATAGCAAGACTAGATTATGTTATGTTAAACATGGCCCTTTGTGAGCTCATTGAATTTAAAACAATTCCAATAAAAGTAACATTAAATGAATATATAGAAATCTCGAAAGAATATTCAACACCCAAAAGTAACGTATTTATAAACGGAATACTTGATAGTATTGCAAAGGATTTTATAAAAAGTGGTAAAATAATTAAAGAAGGAAGAGGTTTGCAGGAATGACAATTTTTTTTACTTTTACAGCAAAATTTAATCTTAAAAGAAATGAAAAACATATTATTCCTATTATCGTTCTTTTTTCTGTTTGCTTGTGGAGATGATCCTTTTAGTAAGGTTAAGTCTGAAAATGTTGAAAAGGCTTCAGTAAGAGATAATTCCCCATCAAAATTCCCGGTTATGAATTTTAATAAGACAACCCATGACTTTGGTGTTATTCAAAATGGGACTCCTGTTGAAACTGTTTTTTCTTACACAAATACAGGAGAGGCTCCTTTAGTTATTACAGATATCAAAAGCACATGCGGGTGTACAGTTCCTAAAGATTGGAGTAGAGAGCCACTTAATCCAGGAGAATCTTCTCAATTTAACGTAAAATTTGATGGGAAGGGTGCTAATAAAACTTCTAAAACGGTTATAATTACTGCAAATACTCAAACAGGTAGAGAAACAGTCAAAATAACAGCTTTTATTAATAATCCTGAGATGGATCAAAAGCTTAAGGATAGACCAAAGCCACCAGGGCCAATAATTCAATAATTTATTTCATGGATACTAGTTTCCTTTTTCCCGTATTAATTTTAGTGGTTTTATATTTTTTTATGATAAGACCACAAATGAATCAGGCAAAAAAAGAAAAAAAATTTAGTACTGAACTTAAAAGAGGTGATAGAATAGTCACTAAGAGCGGTATTTATGGAACTATAAATGATATAAATCATAAAGAAGGAACCTGTATAATTGCAACGATGGCTGGAAAGATTAAGTTTGATAAATCAGCAATTTCTATGGATTTAAGTAGTAAGTTAAAAAAAACTAGTAGCCAATAACTTAATCACTTCCTTTTTAGTTAAACCATTTTATTATATTTTTGCTTCATAGTTCATTGTTGTGAATGTATAGAAAAACAATTCTTCCTATTTTATTTTTATTTGATCCTGAAAAAGTTCACAATTTCACTTTTCTTTTTTTTAAAATAAGTTTAAACCTTCCTTTTATTGGTTTTATCATAAGGAAGATATATTCAGTAGAAAATAAAAAATTACATAAAAAAATCTTTGGATTAAAATTTAATAATCCTGTAGGATTAGCAGCTGGGTTTGATAAAAATGCAAAACTCTACAATGAATTAAATTATTTTGGATTTGGATTTATAGAAATTGGAACGGTTACACCTGAACCTCAAAAAGGTAATTCAAAGAAGCGATTATTTAGGCTAGTTGATGATAAAGGTATAATTAATAGAATGGGCTTTAATAATGACGGAATGTGTAAAATAACTACTCGGTTAAAGAAAAATAAAAATGTATTAATTGGAGGGAATATTGGAAAAAATAAATCAACTCCAAATAACCAAGCTGTTAATGATTATCTATTATGCTTCAATTACTTGCACGATTTTGTAGACTATTTTGTTGTTAATGTAAGTTCCCCTAACACACCAAATTTAAGAGAGTTACAAAATAAAGAGCCTTTAATCGATATATTAAAATCTCTAAAGGATGAGAATATAAAAAAACAAAAACCAAAGCCAATACTTCTTAAAATATCGCCCGATTTATCAAAGAATAATCTTTCTGAGATAGTTGATATAGTCCTTTCTTTAAAAATAGATGGAATAATAGCAACTAATACTACTATACAAAGAAATAGCCTAAAATCTAAAAATATGAATGAATCTGGAGGATTGAGTGGTAAGCCAATTTCAGAAAGATCAAATGAGGTAATTAGATATATATCAGAAAAGTCTAAAGGATCAATTCCAATAATTGGAGTAGGAGGTATACACTCTGCCCAGGATGCTATTGATAAAATTAATGCTGGTGCTGATCTAGTTCAAATATACACTGGTTTTATTTATGAAGGGCCCTCACTTGTCAGATCTATAAATAAGGCATTAGTTCAAATGAGCTAACTTTATTTTACTATAAATTTTATATTTTCTTCTTTACCATCTGCAATTATATTTAGAAAATACAATCCTGATTCTAATGATCCCACAGAGATAGATAAATCAGATTCTGAATAAACAATTTTATCTAAGATTATTCTTCCATTAATATCAATTATTGAATATTTTTCTGGAATATTTGATTGATTTGTTTTAATAGTAAGCAAATATTCAGAAGGATTAGGATAAACACTAAAATTATTAATATCTAAATCTGATAAGCTTAGGTAATCGGTGCTTATTTGTGTGCTTTCTTCGGAGCCAAAATTTGTATTGACATGAATAATAAGACCATTATCTGTTTGTAATCTATACCATTCTTGACCAGCAGCTCCTTGACTATTGTCATTATTAGAAAGCCCATCTCCTTGAGTATCATATATAGTAAATGTATAACATTCAGACTGTACGACATCTAGTTCATGGGTGTATTGTCCAGAAGAGCTATAAGGTCCTCCAGAATATATTATTGTTCCTGAGCTATCTGTAAACTCCCATGTATTTTGATCAACTCCATTAACTACTTGTATGACTACAAATACTTCACTTGTCTCATATATGCTTGAATCATAGTTAATATAATTTGAAAAAACCTTAGTTATTGATTCTGAAGATAAATTGGTAATAGTTAAGGCAACATCATAATCTCCAAGCGTATATGTATGAGAAGGGTTCTGTATAGTGTAGTCTATTACATCATCACCGTCTATATCCCACTGCCAAGATACTGCACCAACACTTGTATCTATAAAATCAACACTCATATTATCATCACAGTCTTGATCTTTAACTGAGATAAAATCCACATTAAATGATGGACATTCATAATATGATTTAAAGGTGTGAAAACCTGCATACATTCTCGCAAATTGACCATCAGTTAATGAGTTTGTGCATGACTGAGGAGAATAAGACATAATATTTGATGTATCTGGATCAAAAAATTGACCTTGTGCATCAGTATCAGTCCCAGTATATACACAGCTGACATTACTTACATTGCTTCCGCTTAATTGTGGGTCAGCAGGTGTATCACATATTTGGTCTCCACCTGAAGTGCAATTTGCGCCACTTACGAGTTCAGTAGTTAATGTGCCATTTTGGGCTCCATGAGTATGCATTAAATTCCAGTGATGTCCAAATTCATGAAGCAATGTATCACCATCTGCATTACTTGTACATTGATTGTCCATAACAATTACATCATAATATTGACTATTATTTCCAGGCAGATAAGTGTATCCACAAATACCATTGCCACCTGAGGTAATAGATTCTACAAAATATATATTTAAGACGTTTGGCTCATGATAAGAATAAAGTTGCCCTTGATTAGCGGTATCAAATGCATATAAAGTATTATCCGCAATATAGTTGATGTTGTCACATATAGTCATTTCTAAAAAAGAATTTGCTAGAAAGGAGTTTGATTGTTCTATTTCAGCTATAATATCTGATTCAGAAATTGAAGTTGTGCCATTTTGTTGGGTTACAATATGAATCTTAACAGGAACATTAGTTATGGCTGTTGATGTTCTATTTTTCTTTAATTCATAATATTCTCTTTCATATTTTTCAATAATATCTCTTTTTTCATCCATAATATTGAAATAATTTTCAGGAATTTCAGTTCCACAGAAATCATTAGTATTTTGAGCAATAGAGCTTAGAGAAAATAAAAGCGCTAATATAAATAGTATTTTTTTCGTTTTATTCATGGATTGACAGTAAAAATAGTTAATTTTTAATAAAATTATAAGTTTGGATACTATATTAATTTCTTTTACTATTGCTAGTTTCTTTTTAGCCTTGGCTCCAGGACCAGACAATTTTTTTGTCTTAACATTTAGTGCTAAATATGGGAGAACTTTAGGGATTTTAACAGTTTTAGGTTTAGTAGGTGGGTGTTTTATTCATACATCTCTTGTAGCCTTTGGCGTTTCAGCTCTAATTATTAATAATAGTTTTCTCCTATCTATATTAAAATATATTGGTGCAATATATTTACTATTTCTTGCAATAAAAGTTTATAAATCTGATAATGAAATAAAAAATCTTAAAGCTCCAAAATATGAAATCAATAAGTTAAAAGTTTTTATAAATGGACTTTTAATGAATATTTTAAACCCAAAGGTTTTAATTTTCTTTTTAGCATTCTTTCCAACATTTATTTTTAGTGATTCCATAAGTCCTGTAATCCAGTTTTATATATTAGGAGGGATCTTTATGTTAATTACTTTTATTGTTTTTAGTTTTATTGCATTCTTTTCTTCTTTGATCTATAAAAACTTTAAAAAATATAGATTCTATACTGAATTGTTAAAATGGCTAAATATCATTGTGTTAATTTCAATAGCGATTATTATACTTCTTTCTGAAAATTAAGCTAATTTTAAATATTCTTAGCTAGTAGAAATGCCAAAAATCAAGATTATTGAATGTCCTAGAGATGCAATGCAAAGCATTAAGGAATTTATTCCAACAGATCTCAAAGTAAAATATTTACAATCATTAGTAGATGTTGGTTTTGATACTATAGATATAGGAAGCTTTGTTTCAAGCGCTGTTATACCACAATTATCTGATACAGCTCAGGTTATTGATAAAATTGATATATCAAAAAATAATACAAAGTTATTAGTCATCATTGCTAATAAAAAAGGAGCTTTGAAGGCATCTAATTATTCAAAAATTTCTTACTTAGGTTATCCATTTTCTATATCAGAAAATTTTCAAATGAGAAACACAAATAAAACAATTAAAGAATCTGAAAAGGTTCTGATGGAAATAAAAGAAATTTGTTTTAAACAGAATAAAGAACTAGTTGTCTATTTGTCTATGTGTTTTGGAAATCCTTATGGTGATCCTTGGAGTTTAGAAATAGTTGAGAACTGGGTTTCAAAACTAGTAGATAAAGGAATTAAGATAATTTCATTAAGTGACACAATAGGTTGTGCTAATAAAGAATCTATCGGCAAATTATTTCAAAGCTTATCAGATAAGTATAAAGAAATTGAGTTTGGAGTCCATTTGCATACAAATCCTGCATCATGGCATGAAAAGGTAAGGATTGCTTATGATGCTGGATGCAAACGTTTTGATGGCGCCATAAAAGGATTTGGAGGATGTCCTATGGCTTCTGACAAGTTGGTAGGGAATATGCCAACTGAAAAATTAATTTCATTTATTTCAGAAAAAAATATTATTTCTGAAATAAACCCATTGCGTTTTGAGACAGCATACAACAATTCACTAGAGATTTTTAACAGATATAAATAGACTTTATTTAAAATAACCTTTAAAATTATTTTGATTAAAAAATAGTAAAAAGGGTAATAAACATATCATGTTACTCTTAGTTTAATTAATTATCAATTTATTTTCATTAGAGGAAGTATTATTTTTTACTTGAATAATATATTCTCCTTTTTCAATATACTTTTTATTGTCCTTGTCATATAAATTATTTTTAATAAAATTCAATCCTTTATCCAAGGTGTAAGTTTTATTAAAAATGATTCCGGAATCATTTTTAATAAGAAAATCAACTTGAGATTTATTTTTAGAAAAAATAATAACTTCAATATCTGGTTCTGTTGTATTCCCATACCAATTTTTTGAACCCCATCTGGATGAAAATTTTACTTTATCTAAATCATAAATATACAGTTCACTATCTAATATACTCTGATTTAATTTTTGAAGAACTTCTATATTTGTTACATAAATTGACCTTCCATGCGTGCCTACTATTAAATCATTTTCTCTTGGATGAATAACTAAATCATGAACTGGAGTATTTGGTAATCCACCACTGAAAGCAAAAAATAAATTCCCATAATCTAAAGATGCATATAACCCATGGTCTGTTCCCACGTATATAAGTTTTTCATTCTTTAAATCTTCAATTATTACATTAACTGGCTCATCAGGGATATTGTGACCTATCTTACTCCAATTAAAGCCATAATCTTCAGAAACATATACCATGGATTCAAAATTATCCCATCTATAACCATTTAGTGATAAATAAACTCTACTCTCTTTAAATTTTGAAGGATATATTCCGCTTACCCACATTTTTTTAGGCAAAGAATTACTAATATTTTTCCATGTAAAACCACCATCTTTTGAAACATGAACTAAACCATCATCACTACCAACATAAATCAAACCATACTTTAATTCAGATTCAATAATAGTAGTTAAAGTACCATAGCTTACATTACCTTTTATACCACCATTTGTAAGATCAGCTGACAAGGTTTCAAAATCATTTCCTTGATTTAAAGACCTATGAAATCTATTAGAACCCATATATAAAATATCTTGATTGTGACGAGATAAATATATTGGAGATTCCCAATTCCACCTATAAGGTTTCTCCCCTAACTTATGTGATGGCGTAATTCTCTTTCTTTCACCTGTTCTTGTATTAACTCTAGCATAATTTCCAAATTGTGAGCCTGTATAAACTGTTTCATTATCTCTAAAATCTATCTCTGTTTGCATGCCATCTCCTCCATATATTGATTTCCAAGGATATTGACCTGAGCTATGCCATCTTAAACTTGATTCATAGTTTGATGGTCCCATCCATACTCCATTATCTTGAAATCCTCCATAAACATTATATGGATTCTTCATATCTATATTAATATCATAAAATTGTCCAACTGAAGTGCTATTGTATTTTATCCAATGTTCCCCATCATCATATGAAATATTCAAACCACCATCATTACCTGCTATAAGATGACCAGATCTATTAGGATTTATCCACAAAGCTTGATGATCACCATGCATATTATCAAAGTCTATAGACTCCCATGTTTTTCCAAAATCAATTGATTTCAAAAGAGGAACACCCAATACGTATAACTTTGCTGGATCTTGAGGATCTACCCTGATTTCTCCAAAATAATAACCATAAGAGAAGTAGAGATTATTTAACTCATCATCCCCATTTACTTTCTTCCATGTTATTCCATAATCTTGAGAAGAATAAACTTCAGCACCTATTACTGGAGTTTCATAAAGCAAACTATTTGAATCTTCTAAAAATTCAACTAGAGAAATTGGATAAATACTTCCATCTGAGACTAATTTTTTTATTTTATTAGATTTATATTCAGAAGGAAATCTATTTGATCTCAGAAACTTATTTAATTTTTTATCAGATAATCTTAGAAAATCAGTAATTGAAATATCTCTCAACATATCTTTAGTAAGATCATCATTCTTTTGTTCAGATGAAGTAGAAGGTTTTCTATCCTGATTATCTAAGATTGCATATATAATATTTGGATTTGATTTCGATATATCTAACCCAATTCTACCTGTTCCTTCTGTATCAGGAAATCCACTTGATCCACCCGATATCTCTTTCCAATTTTCACCCCCATCAGTTGATTTAAATATGCCAGATCCAAGTCCTGAACCATCAAAATTCCATGCCATTCTTTCTCTCTCCCACATAGATAAATATAAAATATCAGGATTAGATGGATCAATGACTAAATCAATTGCACCTGTCATGTCATTGATAAAGAGAGTATTTATCCATGTAACACCTCCATCTGTTGTCTTATACAGACCTCTCTCCTTATTTGAAGAATATAAATGTCCAAGTGAAGCCACCCATATAATATTACTATCTTCTGGATGAACTATAATTCTACCTATATGATGAGATTCTTTTAATCCTATATGAGTCCAATCTTTTCCTCCATTAGAAGATTTATAAATTCCATTTCCAGAATAAGAAGATCTACTAGAATTCTTTTCACCTGTACCTACATAAATTATATCCTTTTCCCAATCAACCTCAACATCTCCTATTGTCATCACCATCTGATTATCAAAAATTGGGTTAAAGCTATTTCCATTATTTGTGGTTTCCCATAATCCGCCAGATGCATATGCAACATAAAAATGAGATGGATCTTTTGGATTAACTGACAAATCAGTTACTCTTCCACTCATAATAGTTGGTCCAATATTTCTAAAGCTAATGTTTTTTGCTATAGAATTTTCTTCTAAGTAAACCCTATCTAAATATCCATTAAATCTTTCTTCAGTAGATGTAGCTAAGGGATAATTAGGTTTTGTATTCTTTTTTTGAGAATAAGCATTAGTTATAAAAAATAATACGAATAATAATTTTAATATTTTAATCATTGGATTAGGTTTGAATTTATTGTTCATTTAATTTAAAAAAAAAATTGCAATTATTCTATTTATTTTATCAAATATAAATTCATGGAAGCTATTATTTTTTAATTATAATTGATGTGTATTTTGCTAGTGCTTCAATTGTCTTGTGTCAGTGTATTTTTGTAAAAAAATAAATACATATTTTTAGACATATCATATCATTATAAAATTGTATATTTACACGCAATTAATTGATAATTGCAATGAAACATCATCAGAAGAAAATAATAGGAGAGGGTCTTACCTACGATGATGTATTGCTAGTTCCAGCATATTCAAATATTCTACCAAAAGACGTTGATATAAAAACTAGATTTTCTAGGAACATTTTATTGAATATACCTATTGTCTCAGCAGCAATGGACACCGTTACTGAGAGTAAAATGGCAATTGCTATTGCTCAAGAAGGAGGTATAGGTGTTTTGCATAAAAACATGTCCATCAAAGAACAAGCTAATAAAGTAAGAAAGGTGAAAAGAGCAGAAAGCGGAATGATCATTGACCCAATTACTTTACCATTAGATTCTATTGTAAGTGATGCAAAATTGAGCATGAAAGAAAATAAGATAGGAGGTATTCCTATTGTAAACAAAAAAGGTATTCTTAAAGGTATTGTAACTAACAGGGATCTTAGATTTGAAAAAAACAACTCAAGAGTTATTACTGAAGTAATGACAAAAAAAAATTTAATTACAGTTAGTAAAGGAACTTCTCTTACTGAAGCTGAAGTAATTTTACAAAAAAATAAAATTGAAAAGCTACCTGTTGTAGATAAAAATAATACACTGGTTGGGCTTATTACTTTTAGAGATATAATTAAATTAACATTGAAGCCTATTGCCAACAAAGATGTTTATGGAAGATTAATGGTAGCAGCTGCAATTGGAGTAACTAAAAATTCTATTGATAGAGCAGAAGCATTGGTTAATTCTGGAGTAGATGCAATTATAATTGACACAGCTCATGGTCACTCTGAAAGAGTTGTTAGTCTAATGATAGAATTAAAGAAAAAATTTAAAAATATTGACATTATAGTTGGAAATATTGCAACTGCAGAAGCGGCTAAATTTCTTGTTGAAGCTGGAGCTGATGGCATTAAAGTAGGAATTGGTCCAGGATCAATATGTACAACTAGAGTAGTTGCAGGGGTAGGATATCCTCAATTTTCAGCTATTTTGGAGGTTTCTAATGCCATAAAATCATCTAAAGTTCCTGTGATAGCAGATGGAGGAATTAGATATACTGGTGATATCCCAAAGGCAATAGCTGCGGGAGCTGATTGTGTAATGTTAGGTTCATTATTAGCGGGAACAAAAGAATCGCCGGGAGAAACCATAATTTATGAAGGGAGAAAGTTCAAGTCGTATAGAGGGATGGGGTCTTTAGAAGCTATGAAAAAGGGTAGTGGTGATAGATATTTTCAAGAATTTGAAACTGAAATGGCAAAACTTGTTCCAGAAGGAATAGTTGGTCGTGTCCCTTATAAAGGAGATCTTACAGAGAGTGTGCATCAATTTGTAGGAGGATTAAGAGCTGGCATGGGTTATTGTGGAGCAAAAAATATTAAAACACTACAAGAAAAATCAAAATTTGTAAAGATTACTTCATCTGGGATTGCTGAAAGTCATCCTCATGGCATAAATATCACTAAAGAAGCACCTAATTACTCTAGATAATTTAATTAATATTTATATTTTTGATCTTTTAAAAATAAGATTAATGTTTCGATCATATATATATATTGTATTTTTTTCTTTTTCATTGGTCTCTTTTTCTCAATTTAATGAAAGGGATGTATTGTTTAATGTAAATAACGATTCCGTACTTGCTGGAGAATTTATAAGGGTATATAATAAAAACATAGACCTAATTAAAGATGAATCTCAAAAAGACGTTGATAATTATCTTCAGCTTTATATTAATTACAAATTAAAATTATCTGAAGCATATTCCAGAGAATTGCATAAAAATGATAATTATAAAAAAGAATTAAAAAAATATACAAAACAGCTAGAATCAGCTTTTTTAACTGATAAGGTGACTGAAGAAAAGTTATTATTAGAAGCTTATGAACGTACAAAATATGAGGTTAATGTTTCTCATGTTTTAATTAGGATTGAAGAAGACAATAATGACACGATTGATGTATATAATAATATATTGAAACTTAGAAATCCTTTATTAAAAAATCATATAGATTCACTTATAAAAAATCATTATAATGGTAAAGCCCTAATAGTTGAAGATCTTGGATACTTTTCAGCATTTAAAATGATATACAAATTTGAGAATGTTGCATATAATACTAAAATTGGTGAAGTTTCAATGCCTTTTAGAACTCGATTTGGCTATCATATTATTAAAGTTATTGATAAAAGGAGCTCTCTTGGCGAAGTAAATGTAGCTCATATAATGGTTTATAAAAATAAACCTGGGTCTAAAGAAAAAATATATAATTTATATGATTCAATTAGAAAAGGATCAAATTTTGAATCATTAGCTAAAAAATATTCTGAAGACAAAAATACATCTTTTAAAGGAGGTAGATTAAACCCCTTTAGTAGTGGTCAATTAAATTCTATTGAATTTGAAAATATGGCTTTTAGTTTAAATAAGCCAAATGAAGTATCTTCTCCAGTAGAAACAAAACTTGGGTGGCATATTATTAAATTATATTCTAAGAGTAAGTTAAAACCTATAAGTGATATGAAATCTATTTTATCAAATAAAATAAAAAGAAGTTCGCGCTCATCAATTATCTCAGACTCTTTTTATGCAATGCTTTTAGATAGGTATAATCTTAATTATAAAAATAAAAATTTAGAAGATTTTATATCTATAATTAATGATTCTTGGGAAATACCAGATAATATTGAAGAAGATAGTTTTTTAATTAAAATTCATAATAAAACCTATAATTTTCAAGATTTTGCTACTTATCTTAAAGAAAATAAAAGGTCTGTTAATACAAAAAATAAAGAAGATATAGTATTTAGTTTATATAAAGATTTTATAAACAATAATTTATTAGAAATATATAAATATAATTTAGAGGATGAGAATTTAGATTATAAATATATTTTAAAAGAGTATAAGGAAGGTTTATTGCTTTTTGACTTAATGCAAGAAAAAATATGGAATGTTGCTAGTAATGATTCAATAAATATTAAAGAGTTTTATCAATCTAATAAATCAAAATATTCTTCATTTGATGATGATAAGGGTGAGATAATCAGTGATTATCAAGATTTTTTAGAAAATAATTGGATAACTGAATTAAGAGCAAATAATTCAGTTACTATAGATAAAAAAGTGCTAAAACGAATAAAAAAATCATTAAGAAAGTAGTGAGAAAAAGTCTAATCATCGTATTTTTTATTATTATTTCGTGTGAAAATTATTTTACTCCAAAAGATACAAATCCTATTGCAAGATTAAATCAGGAATTTCTATTTGAAGAAGATATTCAAGGATTAATAAATGATAAGTATGAATTATCTGATTCAATTTTAAGAGTTAATAAACTTATAAGTGATTGGGCAATAAACAAGATTCTTAGATCTGGAGCTAGACTTAATTTGTCTGAAAATAAATTATCTAAAATCACTTCTATGGTTTATGACTATGAGACGGAATTACTTTCTAATAGCTATTTAGAAGCACTAGTTAATTCTACAATCAAACTAGAAACTGATTCTATTGAACTGGATAGTCTTTACAAGAAGAATTATGAAATATTTAAATTAAATGAAGATTTAATACAATATGCATTTATTTATATACCAAATACTAATCCTGATATAAGTCAAATTAGAGGTAAATTAAGAAGATATAAAGAACAAGATAAAGCCTTGCTAGATTCAATTTCATATCAATTTATATCTTCTTCATTTGACGATTCCACTTGGCATAGAAGAAATGAGCTCTTTAAAACTTTTCCTATATTGAATAATTATAGATATACTTCGTTAAAAAAATACAAATTTTCTCAATTCAAAGATTCTTTAGGATTATATTTGATTAAAATTACAAGTTTATTAAAAAAAGGTCAATATGCTCCGATAGAATATGTTTCTCCAACTCTAGAGTATATGATTGTAAATAAAAGAAAGGTTGAATTGGTGAACAAGATAAAAAAAGAGATACTTGATAATGCAATTGAAACCAATAAATTAGAAATATACAATGATGAATAGATATATTATTTTTTGCTTATTTTTTTTCATTTCTAAAGCTATTTTTTCTCAAGAGAGTTCTTCTCAAGAGAATGAAAGAGTTAAAATTGACGGAGTGGCAGCTGTGATAGGGGATTTTATAGTGCTAGATTCTGATATTGATAAACAATTCGCACAATTAAGAGTGTCTGGGGTATCAACTAAGGACATAACTAGATGTCAAATATTTGGCAAATTGTTAGAAGATAAATTATATCAGCATCACGCTATTCAGGACAGCATTATCGTTAATAATTCTGAGATTCAGTCATATGTAGACCAACAGATTGATATGTTCGCTCAGCAGATAGGATCAATGGATAAATTAATTGAATACTATAATAAAAGTTCAGAACAAGAATTAAGATCTGAAATGTTTGAACTTAACAAAAACTCTGAATTAGCAAAAAAAATGCAAGAGTCAATAATTGAAGATATTGAAATTACACCCGAAGAGGTAAGGCAATTTTTTAATTTGATTCCAAAACAAGACAGACCAATTTTTGGTACAGAGTTAAGAGTTTCACAAATTGTAATAATTCCAAAAACCACTTATGAAGAAAAACAAAAAGTAGTAGATAGATTAAAACAATTTAAGGTTGATGTTGTAGAAAGTGGAGCAAGTTTTGTTACAAAAGTGGTTCTTTATAGTGACGACATAGCTTCAAGAAAAAATGGAGGAAAATACACAATAAATAGAAAGAGATCTCCTATGGTTAAAGAATTTAATGAAGTTGCTTTTTCTCTTGAAGAGGGTGAAATATCTGAACCATTTGAATCTGAATTTGGCTATCATATTATTTTTTTAGAAAAGATACGTGGACAGGAATATGACGTAAGACATATTCTATTAAGACCAAACATAAATTCTGAGGATATAAAGGAAGCTAAAGATAAAATTGAAAACATAAGGGAGAGGATTGTCTCTGGTAATTTAACTTTTTCTGATGCTGCTAAAGAGGCTAGTGAAGAGAAAGAAACAAAATTTGATGGAGGTCTTTTGATAAACCCTGAGACTCAGGATTATAGTTTTGAATTAACTAAAATGGATCCTGAATTATATTCACAAATTTCTAATCTTAAAGAAGAGGAAGTTAGTATTGTATATCAGGATGAAGACAGAGTTAATCCAATAAAATTTAAAATTCTTTCGGTATCTAATAGATACGATGAACATGTTGCAGATTATTCTAAAGACTACTTAAAAATTCAAAAACTTGCTTTACAGAGCAAGCAGTTAAAAGAAATTGAGAAATGGCAAGATTCTAAAATTACTGAGACTTTCGTAAAGGTATCGATGGAGCATAGAGATTGCAATTTCTATAGTAATTGGTTAAAAAAATAGTTTTTTATGATTTTTGATTTTGATATGATTGAAAAGGTTTATGAAAACATTGTCAAGAATGTTGACAATGCAAGAAAATCAATTAAATCACCATTAACTCTTTCTGAAAAAATATTATACTCACATCTGTGGAATAATTTTAAAAATCCTTTTACAAGAGGCAAGGATTATGTAGATTTTAAACCTGATAGAATAGCTTGTCAGGACGCTACAGCGCAAATGGCTTTATTGCAGTTTATGCAAGCAGGTAAATCTAAGGTTTCTGTCCCAACAACTGTTCATTGCGATCACCTTATACAAGCTAAACTTGGAGCAGATAAAGATTTAAAAAGAGCAAATTCTATTAGTAATGAAGTTTTCGAATTTTTAAGAACAGCATCAAACAAATATGGTATAGGTTTTTGGAAACCTGGAGCTGGGATTATTCATCAAGTTGTATTAGAGAACTATGCGTTTCCAGGGGGAATGATGATTGGAACAGATTCACATACTGTAAATGCAGGGGGATTAGGTATGATTGCAATAGGAGTTGGAGGGGCTGATGCTGTTGATGTGATGGCAGGTATGCCCTGGGAGCTAAAATTTCCAAAAATAATTGGAGTTAAACTAACTGGAAAGCTTTCAGGATGGACTGCCCCAAAAGATGTTATATTAAAGGTTGCAGGAATACTATCCGTTAAGGGAGGAACAGGATATGTTATTGAGTATTTTGGCCCCGGCGCAAAATCCATTTCATGTACTGGAAAAGGGACAATTTGTAATATGGGCGCTGAAGTTGGCGCAACTACATCTACTTTTGGTTATGATAAATCAATGGAAAGGTATTTAAGAGCAACAGGAAGAAGTAAAATTGCTGATGCTGCAAATAAAATCAAAAAATATCTTACTGGAGATACAGAAATATATAAAAATCCAAGTAAATATTTTGATCAATTAATTGAAATTGATTTAAGTAAATTAAGACCACATTTAAACGGCCCATTCACACCTGATCTAGCAACTCCAATTTCAGAAATGGCAGCAAAGGCTAAAGATAATGATTGGCCTTTGGATGTAGATTGGGGATTAATAGGTTCATGTACTAATTCATCTTATGAAGATTTAACAAGAGCAGCTTCAATAGCTAAACAAGCATTAGAAAAAAAACTAGTTACAAAATCTGATTTTGGAATTAATCCAGGCTCTGAACAGGTTAGATATACTGCAGAAAGAGATGGTATATTAAAAATATTTCAGGATGTAGATGCTACAATATTCACTAATGCCTGCGGACCATGTATTGGTCAATGGGATAGAAGTGATAAAAAAGGAGAAGAAAAGAATACAATTGTTCATTCATTTAATAGAAATTTTTCTAAACGAGCTGATGGTAATCCTAATACACATGCTTTTGTAGGTTCACCTGAAATGGTAGCTGCGATTGCAATTTCTGGAAGACTTGATTTTGATCCCTTAAATGATAGTTTGATAAATGAAGATGGTGATGAGGTAAAGTTGGATCCCCCTACTGGTTTAGAGCTGCCAAATAACGGTTTTGATTGCAAAGATTCTGGTTATATAGACCCTATATCTGATGGAAGTAATATAGAAGTCAAGGTCAATTCTAAATCAAAAAGACTACAACTATTAGAACCTTTTAAGCCTATAGGAAATAATATAAAAGATGCACAGTTGTTAATTAAAACTTTTGGAAAATGCACAACAGATCATATTTCTATGGCAGGCCCTTGGTTAAGATATAGAGGTCATTTAGATAATATTTCTAACAATTGCTTGATTGGAGCAGTTAATGCATTTAATAAAAAAACAAATTTTGTAAAAAATCAAATCACAGGCGAATATGGAGGAGTGCCAGATGTTCAAAGATTTTATAAATCTAAAGGAATTAATACAGTAGTTGTGGGTGATCATAATTATGGTGAGGGATCTTCTAGAGAGCATGCAGCAATGGAACCACGCCATCTGGGAGTGTGCGCAGTAATTGTTAAATCATTTGCTAGAATACATGAGACTAATTTAAAGAAACAAGGTATGTTAGCCCTAACATTTTCTAATGAATCTGATTACGATTTAATTCAAGAAAATGATTTAATTTCATTTATTGATTTAAAAGATTTTGTTCCTTCAAGACACCTTAAGATTAGATTAAAGCACGATAACGGATCGTATGATGTTATTAAATTAAATCATTCTTATAACAAACCTCAAATCAAATGGTTTTATAAAGGATCTGCATTAAATTTAATAAAGAAATAAAACAAGTAATAATTGATATGGATTTATTCATAGTTAAATTATTCTTGATGGTCTGTTGTTAGTGCGTACGAGAAGACTCGAACTTCCACAACTTATTAAGTTATTAGGCCCTCAACCTAACGCGTCTACCAATTCCGCCACGTACGCATTAATAAAAAAATAGCCTTTTAAATATATTAACTAAAAGACTATTTTTCTCTAAATTGTGACCTGACTGGGGCTCGAACCCAGGACCCTCTCCTTAAAAGGGAGATGCTCTACCAACTGAGCTATCAGGTCAAAAATTAACTCTTGTATAAGGCTGCAAATATAAAATCTTTAATTTATATTACAATAAAATTTAGATATTAATATCAAAGCCTAAATATGATTATAGTCATTGTTAGATATACAGGATCGGGCAAAAGTAATATTGGTGAAATATTAATTAAATTAAACAAGTAAGGCCTCGATTTTTGAGCCTTTAAATTCAACCATTATTTGACTCTGCATTGAAGTTGAAAGTGATATTCCTTTGAAATCTGCTTTTACTGGAAATTTTTTATGATTTCTGTTAACTAAAACAGCAGTTTTAAATTGTAATAGTTCTGTTTCTAGGAAATGTTTTACCCCGTATATTAATGTTGATCCAGAATTTAAAACATCATCTACTAAAACAATTGACTTATTTGAGTATTGCTCTTTGCCTATAGAAGTTTCAATAGGTTTTCTCGGATTTTTCTTATCAATTTTTACTTTACATAAAATGACTTCTATATTTGAAAGTTTATTAAGTATTTTTTTTAATTCTCTTGCAATCAAATATCCATTGGATTCAATTCCTG
Organism: Flavobacteriaceae bacterium; assembly: GCA_018657955.1. Classification (GTDB taxonomy): domain Bacteria; phylum Bacteroidota; class Bacteroidia; order Flavobacteriales; family Flavobacteriaceae. The sequence continues at coordinate 58,310 of JABHWD010000020.1, forward strand.
CTATAATAAGTTCTGAACTTTGTAAATTAGTTTCCAATATTTGGTAAGAAATCCTCTTTAACTTACTTCTGATTTGATCATCATTAAGTATTACTTTTTTATCTTCCATTTATATTTATATTTAACTCCTTAAAAGAATGTTAAAACTTAACAATTTACAATATAATAATTGTATTTTTGCATGTAAAATTAAATCAATGAGATTTAAAGTACATTTTTTCTTCTTTTTATTTTTAGTTTTATTTTTTTCATGTCCAGAGGACCCAGATGATGGGTTAGTAGAAATTCCTGAAAATGACAGAACTGAACAACAAGTTATTGACAGTGACTCTTTATTAGGATATTTCGAAACACATTATTACAATTCTTCTTATTTACAGAATAATCCTAGTTTCACTTTAGATGAAATTATTATTTCTGAGCTTCCTGAAGATGGAAATCTTCCAGATCCAAATCAGAATACTATGCTTAGTGATGATATTATAACACTAACCACTACTTATTTTGATGTTGAATATGAATACTATATCTTAAAAATTAATCAAGGAGAATCAGAAATTTCTCCAAATTTTTCTGACAGAGTTCGTGTTAATTATGAAGGAAGTCTTATGGATGGAGTAATATTTGACAGTTCTTCAACACCTGTAGATTTTGATTTAACAAATACAATTTCAGGGTGGGGAAGGGTTCTGCCAGAATTTAATAATGCCACAGACTTTGTAATTAATAATGACGGAACTGTAGATTATGCCAATCCAGGGATAGGAGTAATGTTTTTACCCTCTGGAATGGGATATTATTCCAGTGCAGCTGGAGATGTTCCAGTATATTCTAACCTAATTTTTAAGTTTAAGTTACTTGAATCAGAAGAAAATGATCATGATTTTGACAATGTTCCTTCTCATCTAGAGGATTTAGATGGAAATTTAGATCTTACAGATGATAATACTGATGATGATCCATATGCAGATTTTGTAGATAGTGATGATGATAATGATGGCACATTAACTATTGATGAAGATCTTGAGCCAGATTCAGACTTAACTGAAGATAGAGATGGAGATGGCGATCCTACAAATGATATTGGAGATGGTGATCCTACAAATGATGATACTGATGGTGATGGCACTCCTAACTATTTAGATACCGACAATTCTGAATCTAGAGACGATTAATTTTTCTCCTCTATTTCTTCTAATAATTCAATCATTTTATCATACTTTTCATGATCATCTTCATGTTGTTTGAGATGTTCAGTTCTAATAGGATTTTCTGTAGTAGTAGCATTTACTATTATAGCTGTAAAAACAATAATTCCAAAAAAAACACAACCTAGAATAAAAATTGTTGTGTTTATAGCTATAGTTGTTAAGGGGTCTTTTAAATATTTTCTAATCATATATGCTTAAAACGTGCAAAAAATAATATTATTTTCTTTTTAACACCCTTTCTGCTTTTTCTACAATTGAGTTTGCACTAAGACCATATTTTTCCATTAGTTGAGCTGGAGTTCCAGATTCACCAAATGTATCATTTATAGCAACAAATTCTTGCGGGGCAGGACTATTAGAAGCTAAAACACGAGAAACACTTTCACCAAGCCCACCCATATAATTATGTTCTTCAGCGGTTACAACACATCCTGTTTTATTTACAGATTTTATGATGGCATCTTGATCCAAGGGTTTTATAGTATGGATATTAATAACATCAACGCTTACTCCTTTTTTATATAAAATTTTAGCGGCCTCCAATGATTCCCAAACTAAATGTCCTGTAGCTATTATAGTTACATCTTTTCCGTCTTGAAGCTGGATTGCTTTACCAATTTCAAAATTTTGATTTTCTGGAGTAAATACAGGAACTTTTGGTCTTCCAAACCTAAGATAGACAGGGCCTTTATAATTAGCAATAGCAATAGTAGCTGCTTTAGTTTGATTATAATCACAAGTATTAATAACGGTCATGCCAGGAAGCATTTTCATCATACCAATGTCTTCTAATATTTGATGAGTTGCACCATCTTCTCCAAGAGTTATTCCTGCATGTGAAGCACAGATTTTTACATTTTTACCTGAATAAGCAATAGATTGACGTATCTGATCATAAACTCTTCCAGTAGAAAAATTAGCAAAAGTGCCAGTAAAAGGTATTTTACCTCCAATTGTTAAACCTGCAGCAATTCCAATCATATTCGCTTCAGCAACTCCAACTTGAAAAAATCTTTCTGGATGATTTTTTTTGAATTCATTCATTTTCAATGATCCAGTTAAATCAGCACATAATGCAACAACGTTTGGATTTGATTTTCCAAGTTCTGTCAAACCATCTCCAAAACCACTTCTGGTGTCTTTCTTTTCAGAATATTCGTATATCTTCATTTGCTATTTAATAATCACCTAGTGTTTCAGGATTTTGGTTTAATGCTGTTTCTAGTTGTTCGTCATTTGGTGCTTTACCATGCCATTCATGTGTATGCATCATAAAATCGACACCATTACCCATAACAGTTTTTAAAAGCACGCAAACAGGCTTATTTTTCCCTGTTTTAGATTTAGCTTCTTTCATTCCATTAATTATGGATTGAATATCATTTCCTTGATCAATTTTACATACAATCCAACCAAATGATTCAAATTTAGATTTCAAATCACCCATATCAATAACATCTGAAGTACTACCATCAATTTGTTGACCGTTAACATCTATTGTCGCAATAATATTATCAATATTTTTTGCTGAAGCATACATGATTGCCTCCCAATTTTGTCCTTCCTGCAGTTCACCATCGCCATGTAGACTGTAGATTAAGTTACTGTCATTGTTTAATTTTTTTGAATGAGAAGCTCCAATAGCTACAGAGAGTCCTTGCCCTAGTGATCCAGAAGCTACTCTAACCCCTGGAAGTCCTTCATGAGTTGTAGGATGTCCTTGTAATCTTGAATTAATTAAACGAAAAGTATTAAGTTCTGAAATATCAAAATAATTTGATCTAGCTAAAACACTATAAAACACGGGTGAGATATGTCCATTACTTAGAAAAAAAATATCTTCATTATGACCATCCATTTTAAAACCATCATTTCTTTTCATGATAACATTGAAAAGACTTACAACAAATTCTGAGCAACCTAGTGATCCTCCCGGATGCCCAGAGTTTACTTTGTGAACCATTCTTAGAATATCTCTACGAACTTGAGTAGTTAATTCTTCTAGATGATTAATGTCGATCATTCTTAATTACAATAAATATTGAGTTTGTTAAATTAGAATTTTGTTTTTCTAATATAAAATTATTTTAACTTCATTTATTAACAATAACTTAAAATTCATAATATTAGAGTTTTATTAAGAATTAATTGGCTTAATGTTATTTATATTTGTTTTTCATATTTATGAAATTCACTATTAATAATACAGATAATAACACTAATGCTAGAGCAGGATGTATTGAAACTTCTCATGGTGAAATTCAAACTCCTGTTTTTATGCCAGTAGGTACACAGGGGACTGTTAAAGCTGTTCATCAAAAGGAATTAAAACAAGAAATAAATGCAGATATAATTTTATCAAACACTTATCATTTATATTTAAGACCTGGAGTTGAAATAATAGAGAAGGCTGGAGGAATACACAAATTTATTAACTGGAATAGCAATATTTTAACAGACTCAGGAGGATATCAAGTCTATTCTTTAGCCTCTAGGAGAAAAATAACTGATAATGGAGTTGAGTTTAAGAGTCATATAGATGGTAGTTCTCATCTATTTACACCTGAAAAAGTTATTGACATTCAAAGATCGATTGGTGCTGATATAATTATGGCTTTTGATGAATGTCCTGCTTATCCATGTGAATTCGATTATGCAAAAAAATCAATAAATTTGACACATAAATGGTTAGATAGATGTATTAAAAGATTTGATTCAACTGATGATAAATATGGATATAAGCAGTTTTTATTCCCTATAGTTCAAGGTAGTACGTATAAAGATCTTAGGATTCAGTCTGCAGAATATATAGCAAATACAAATTCATTTGGAAATGCAATAGGAGGGTTGTCTGTTGGAGAGCCTGCTGAAGAGATGTATGCTATGAATGAGGTTGTATGTGAAGTTTTGCCAAAAGATAAGCCTAGATATCTTATGGGTGTTGGAACGCCAATAAATCTTCTAGAGAATATAGCTTTAGGAATAGATATGTTTGATTGTGTTATGCCTACAAGAAATGCTAGAAATGGCATGTTATTTACTTCAAAAGGAACAATCAATATTAAAAATAATAAATGGAAAGATAATTTTTCAGCAATAGATGATGATGAAATCACTTACGTTGACAAAGAATATTCAAAAGCTTATCTAAGACATCTTTTTTCTGTAAATGAAATTTTAGCAAAGCAAATAGCTTCAATTCATAATTTAGGTTTTTATTCGTGGTTGATTTCTGAGTCTAGGAAGCATATAATAGATGGAGATTTTTTAAATTGGAAGAATAAAATGGTAAAAGTTTTAAATAAAAGATTATAATTAATTGAAAATAGTAGACTGGTACATACTTAAGAAATATTTAATCACTTATATTTCAATACAAATTCTGTTTGTTCCGATTGCCATAGTTGTCAATCTAGCAGATAACATAGATAAAATTCTATCAAATCAGGTTCCTTTTGATGAAGTGCTAGAATACTATTATAATTTTACTATATATTTTTCAAATTCACTTCTACCATTATTTTTATTTCTCTCAGTTATATGGTTTACATCTAAGTTAGCTTCTAACTCTGAAATTATAGCATTATACAGTTCAGGATTTTCATTAAAAAACTTAATTAAACCTTATCTTATTGGCTCGGCAATGATAGCATTTATAGCTCTTATTTTAGGAATTTTTATAGTTCCAAGTGCTAGTAAAGATTTTAATGAATTCTCATATAAATACCTTAAAGGTTCTAAAAAGAGTATTGACAATAAGAATATTTTTAGAAAGATCAATGATAATGAATATATATATTTAACACAGTTCAACACTAAGAATAATATTGGAACAAATTTTACTTTAGAACATTTTAATAAAAATAAGTTAAAGTTTAAAATTAATGCCAGCAATATTAGATATATAAAAAAAGACAGCACATATAGATTAACAAACTACATGAAAAGAACCATTACCGACAGTATCGATATTATTTCTTCTAAAAGAAGATTAGATACTGTATTTTCATTTAATTTTGATGATTTAACTCCACTAAATTATATAGCTGAAACACTTAATTACTCTGAATTAGTAAAATTTATTAATCAAGAAAAATTAAGAGGCTCATCCAATATAGGAAGATATCAAGTTATTAAGTATAAAAAATGGAGTACACCTTTTTCAATATTTATATTAACTCTTATTGCATTTTCTGTTTCTTCAGTTAAAAGAAGAGGAGGAGCTGGTATTAACTTAGCATTTGGAATATCTGTAGCTATGACATATGTATTTTTTGATAAAGTTTTTGGCGTTTTGGCTCAACAATCTGATTTTTCCCCAATTATTGCGGTTTGGTTTCCAAATTTTGTTTTTGGATCTTTAGCTATATACTTATTATATAAAAACGCAAACAAGCAACTTTAAACATTATTTTGTGCCTTCATTTTTTAGTTTTTATTGCTGGATTTACAGCAATACTTGGAGAATTATTTACAATTTTATCTACAATTCTGATTAACCCAAGAATAAAATATCGAAATACTTAAAAAAATCATAATGATTGGTGTTATGTTTATTAGATTTTATAATTTTAAAAATTATATGTATTTATAAAATTTACTTTATGAATTATTTAGATTTTGAACTTCCTATAAAAGAATTAGAAGATCAACTAAGCGAATGCAAAATATTAGGAGAAAAAAGCGATGTTGATATTACAGATACATGTAAAAAAATACAGAAGAAATTAAATACTGCTATAAAGGAAATTTATGGCAATTTATCCCCTTGGCAAAAAGTCCAAATGTCAAGGCATCCAGACAGACCCTATACTTTAGACTATATAAATTCAATTTTTGGAGACAGTTTTATTGAGTTGCATGGTGATAGGAATTTTAAGGATGATAAAGCAATGATTGGGGGGCTTGGTAAAATAAATGATCAGACGTTTATGTTTATTGGTCAGCAAAAGGGTAATAACACAAAAACAAGACAATATAGGAATTTTGGAATGTCTAATCCTGAGGGATATAGAAAAGCCTTAAGGTTAATGAAAAAAGCTGAAAAATTTAAGATTCCTGTTGTCACGCTTATTGACACACCTGGCGCCTATCCAGGAATGGAGGCTGAAGAGAGAGGTCAAGGAGAAGCAATCGCCAGGAATATATTTGAAATGACAAAATTAAAAGTGCCAATCATTATTGTAATAATTGGAGAAGGGGCTTCTGGTGGTGCTTTAGGGATAGGAGTAGGAGATAAAGTTATGATGCTTGAAAATACTTGGTATTCAGTAATTTCTCCAGAATCTTGTTCCTCTATACTTTGGAGAAGCTGGGAATATAAAGAGATAGCTGCATTTGCATTAAAGTTGACTGCTAAGGATATGAAAAAAATGAAATTAGTTGATACAATTATAAAAGAACCTCTAGGTGGAGCTCATAGAAATAGGGAAAAAACATTTATGATTGTAAAGGAAGCTATTCTAAACGCATACGATGAATTTAAAGAAAGGTCTTCATCAGATTTAGTAAAAGAGCGAATGGATAAATATTCAAACATGGGAATATATAAATCTTAATTTTTCTTCCATTATTAACAATTTATATGTTTTATTAACATCTTAAATGTTTATTAAAGGTTAAAAATTATCAAAATTATTATCAGCTCTAATTGGTTTAATTTTCTAAATTAGCCTTAATGAAACAGTCAGCTTCTTTTCAAGGCCTTAGAATTGATCATAATTCAATTATTAATCTAGAAAAAGGCAAGATACCACCTCAAGCATTAGATTTAGAGGAAGTTGTCCTTGGGGCTATGATGATTGATAAAAAAGGTGTTGATGAGGTTATAGATATATTAACTGCTGAAGCTTTTTATAAGGAATCTCATCAATTTATTTTTGAAGCTATACATAAACTATTTCAAAAAAGTGAGCCTATTGATTTATTGACTGTTTCAGCACAATTAAAAAAAGATTCAAAACTAGAATTATGTGGTGGAGATTTCTATTTGATTTCATTAACTCAAAAAGTATCATCTTCTGCTCATATAGAGTTCCATGCTAGAATTATTCTTCAAAAATATATCCAGAGAAGCCTTATTAAGATCTCAAATGAGATAATCATGGATTCTTATGATGAGACTAAAGATGTTTTTGATCTATTAGATAATGCAGAAGCTAAGCTTTATGATGTTACACAAGGAAATATCAAGAAATCTTCAGAAACTGCACAAAATTTAGTTATTCAGGCGAAGAATAAAATAGAATCTATTTCTAATAAAAAAGGTTTAAGTGGAATACCTTCTGGTTTTAGTAAAATAGATAGATTAACTTCTGGATGGCAAGAAAGTGATCTAATTATTATTGCCTCTAGACCAGGTATGGGTAAAACAGCTTTAGCTTTATCTATGGCAAGTAATATTTCAATTGGTCAAAACATACCAGTTGCCTTTTTCTCTTTAGAAATGTCTTCTTTACAACTTATAACTAGATTAATTTCATCAGAGACTGGTCTTAATTCAGAAAAGCTAAGAACAGGTAAGCTAGAAAAGCATGAATGGGAACAATTAAATGTTAGGGTAAAAAATCTTGAAAAGGCTCCATTATATATTGACGACAGTCCTTCATTATCAATTTTTGATTTAAGAGCGAAGGCAAGACGTTTAGTCTCACAGCGTGATGTTAAATTAATAATTGTAGATTACCTGCAATTAATGACTACAGGGGGAACATTTAAAACTGGTAATAGAGAACAGGAGATTTCTACTATTTCTAGAAATTTAAAAGCACTTGCTAAAGAATTAAAGATTCCTGTTATTGCTTTATCTCAACTTTCTAGGCTAGTTGAAGGTAGACAATCAAAGAGACCGCTATTGTCGGATTTAAGAGAGTCTGGAGCAATTGAACAGGATTCAGATATTGTTTCATTCATTTACAGGCCAGAATATTATAAAATTGACACCTGGGATGATGATGATAGATCCTCTACTGAAGGTGAAGCAGAATTTATAGTATCTAAACACAGAAATGGAGGCCTTGAAACAATTAGATTACGATTTGTTCCTTCACTAGGTAAATTTGAAGATATTGAAAATTATGATTCTCCTTATGAATTCCATTCAAAAATGAATGCAGCAGCTAATGATGATACATTTAAGCCTGACACAGAACAACCTTCATCATCTAGAGAAGATGAGTCTGATCTTCCTTTTTAGAGATATTTTGAATAAATAATGAATTCTTGATTATTTTTTTAGATTTCTCTAGATTTTTATTTTTTACAAATACTTTGTGTGTATATAAAAAATTTGGAACTCCAAAACCAGCCAATATTGCAGACTTAGCTTCATCTTTTATAATTGAATTTATATTTATCTGAGATAGTTCTGAAACTAATCTATTAGCTTCAATCATTGAACCTGTAAAGACATGAACATATTTAGAGTCCATGTTTTTATTATTTTAGCTTGCTAACTAACTCCTTAAAGGCATTGGGATTATTAACTGCTAAATCTGCTAATACTTTTCTATTAATATCAATATTGTTAGCCTTAAGTTTGCTAATTAATTCGGAATAAGTTAGTCCATTTAGTCTAGCAGCAGCATTAATTCTCATAATCCATAGGGATCTGAAATTTCTCTTGTTATTTCGCCTATCTCTATATGCATAGAGCATTGCTTTATCTACAGCATTTTTAGCTACAGTCCATACATTTTTTCTTCTTCCGAAATAACCTTTTGCTTGTTTAAGTACTTTTTTTCTTCTAGCTCTCTTGGCTACAGAATTTACTGATCTTGGCATTTTTTTATTTTTTTAAATTAGGTGGTTTTTAACTCTTTTATTTACCCAAATTTATGGTTAATACTTACCGATTAATAAGCTATTTTAATCTTAGCTGTTTTTTTATATTATCAACATCACTTTTATGAACTAATGTTGAATGTGTCAAAGCTAACTTTCTTTTTTTCGATTTTTTTGTTAGGATATGACTTTTAAAAGCATGTTTTCTTTTTATTTTTCCAGATCCAGTTAGCTTAAAGCGTTTCTTTGCACTGGATTTTGTCTTCATTTTTGGCATTTCTCTTAATTTATTTTTTCTTTTTTGGTGTAATTATCATTATCATTTTTTTACTCTCTAGTTTAGGTAATTGTTCAACAGTACCATATTCTTCCAGATCTTGAGCAAGCCTTAACAATAGAATTTCACCTTTATCTTTATATATAATTGATCTTCCTCTAAAAAACACAAAAGCTTTAAGTTTTGCCCCATCGGTTAAGAACTTAATTGCATGCTTTTTTTTAAATTCATAATCATGATCATCTGTATTAGGTCCAAATCTAATTTCTTTTACAACAACCTTTGATGTTTTTGATTTTAAAAACTTCTCTCTTTTTCTTTGTTCAAAGAGGAATTTTTTATAATCCATTACCTTACATACAGGAGGAATTGCCTTTGGAGAAATCTCTACAAGATCAAATCCTTGTTCATCTGCAATCATTTGTGCTTTACTAGTAGAATACACTCCTAGCTCTACATTATCTCCTACTAGCCTAACCTCAGAGGCTTCAATCTTTGAGTTAATCTTATGAGGATCTTCCCTTCTTCTTCTAGGTCTATAAACTTTTCTTCTTAAAGCTATAATTTTAAGTTTTAATTAAACATTATTTATTTCTTTGTCGACTATATGGAAAAATTTATCCAATTTAATCATCCCATAATCTTTTCCTCCATGGCTTCTAAGTGAGATCATATTATTATCATTTTCTTTTTCACCAATTATAATCATAAATGGAATCTTGCTTAATTCAGCATCCCTGATTTTACGACCCATTGTCTCACTTCTGTGATCAGCCAGCGCGCGAATTTCGTTATTTTCTATCAAATTTAAAACTTTTTTAGAGTATTTTTCATATTTATCGCTTATTGGAAGAACTATAACTTGATTAGGAGTAAGCCATAATGGTAAGTTTCCTGCTGTATTTTCAAGTAAGATTGCAATAAACCTTTCCAAACTTCCAAAAGGAGCTCTATGTATCATAACAGGTCTATGTAGTTTGTTATCTTTTCCTTTATATGTCAGATCAAATCTTTCAGGTAGAGTATAATCAACTTGAATAGTTCCTAGCTGCCATTCTCTTCCTAATGCGTCATTTACCATAAAATCTAATTTTGGCCCATAAAATGCAGCCTCACCATATTTTACATTATAATTTAATTTCTTTTCTTTAACTGCTTTTAAAATAGCATTCTCTGATTTTTCCCATACATCGTTATCACCTATATATTTTTCTGAATTTTCAGGATCTCTTAATGAAATTTGAGTAGAGAAATCATCAAGACCTAGATTTAAAAATACGTGCAGTGTTAAATCAATAACATTTTTAAACTCCTTATCAAGCTGATCTTCAGAACAAAAAATATGAGCATCATCCTGAGTAAATCCTCTTACTCTTGTTAATCCATGTAATTCTCCACTTTGCTCATATCTATAGACTGTTCCAAATTCTGCATACCTTACTGGTAAATCTTTATAGCTAAATTTTCTAGAATTATAGATCTCACAATGATGAGGACAATTCATGGGTTTTAGCATAAACTCTTCACCTTTTTTTGGGGTTTTTATTGGCTGAAAACTGTTTTCACCATATTTTTCATAATGCCCAGAAGTAATATAAAGTTCTTTACTCCCTATATGAGGAGTGATTACCATTTCATATCCTGCTTTCTTTTGAGCCTTTACAAGAAAATCCTCAAGCCTATTTCTTAAATCAACTCCTTTTGGAAGCCATAAAGGCAAGCCTAAACCAACTTTATTTGAAAATGTAAATAAATTTAGTTTTTTCCCAATTATTCTATGATCTCTCTTTTTTGCTTCTTCAACATTTAATAGATATTCACTAAGTAATTTTTGTTTTGGAAAAGAAATTCCATAAACTCTAGTTAACTGTTTGTTTTTTTCATTTGCCCTCCAATATGCCCCGGCTACATTTGTTATTTTTACAGCTTTTATAATACTAGTATTAGGTATATGACCTCCTTTGCATAAATCAGTAAAATTTGAATGATCACAAAAAGTGATTTCTCCATCATTCAGATCATTTATAAGTTCAATTTTGTATTTATTAGATATATTATTATAATAATTAATGGCATCTTTTTTTGATACTGATCGCATTTTAAAATCATGTTTACCTCTAGATATATCTATCATTTTTGATTCTATTTTACTAAAATCTTTATCTGTCATAACATGATTATTAAAATCAACATCATAGTAAAATCCATTTTTTATAGCAGGCCCAATGGTTAATTTTATCTCAGGATATAATTCTTCCAAGGCTTGTGCAAGTACGTGTGATGAAGAATGCCAAAATGCTTTTTTTCCTTCATTGTCATTCCAGCTATACAATTCTAATGATCCGCTTTCATTTAAATGGGTTGACACCTCTACTGTTTTTCCATTGAAACTAGCAGATAGCACATTTCTAGCAAATCCTTCACTAATATCTCTTGCAACATCGATAACAGTGATGCTTTTCTTATATTTTTTTTTACTCCCGTCTTTAAGTGTTATAGTAATCATTTTCTTATAATAGTCTAAGATTTAATTTAAAAACATTTTATGCTATAATAAAATTATAAATCATTTTTCAAAAAGAGCGTTAATTATTTTAAATATTCCATAAAATATTAAAAAAATAGCTATTAAGCAGAACAGTACACCAATTAATGTATAAATATTTAGATATATATGATATTTACTATATCCAACATGAATTAATACTGGACCAATTATAATTGGCAATAATGAGCATACTAAATTTATTATACCATCTTTTATTTTCTCTGTTTTCACTTATTTATTTTCTTTAAAACTCTCTATAGCTTTTCTAACATTTTTACTCTTTTTAAGCAACTCTTTTGCTTTTAAATCTGTAACATCTAATTCAGATTTTATAATATTTTCGCCTCGTTTAACTAATTTATTATTAGAGAGTTGCATATCAACCATTTTATTTCCTTTTATCCTTCCCAATTTAATCATAACAGATGACGATATCATGTTTAGAATTAATTTTTGAGCAGTTCCAGCCTTCATTCTTGAGCTTCCGGTTATATATTCTGGACCAACAACTGCTACAATCGGGTATTTTGCTATAGTTGATAGGGGAGAATTTTTATTACAAGTAATACATCCAGTGACAACCTTATTTTTATTACATTCTTTAATTCCTCCTAAAACATATGGAGTAGTTCCTGATGCAGCAACACCTATTACTATGTCTTTTTCTGTTATTTTATATTTTTTTAAATCTTTCCATGCCTGAGTTAATGAATCTTCAGCATATTCTTGGGATTTTCTTATAGCCTTATCGCCTCCAGCAATAATACCAATAACTAATTCACTATCAACACCAAATGTTGGTGGACATTCTGATGCATCTAAAATCCCTAATCTTCCACTTGTTCCTGATCCTATATAAAATAATCTACCTCCATTTTTTAGCCTTTGATAGATACTGTCTATTAATATTTCAATTTCTGGAATGATTTTTTCAACAATATAAGCTACAGCTTTATCCTCTTGGTTTATATCTGACAATATTTCTCTAGTGCTTTTAAACTCTAAATTATTATAAAGGGAATTTTTTTCTGTTGTTTTTATGAAATTTCTACTCAAAACATTTGTTTATTAATGAGTGTTTATAATATTATTTAAAGTACTGCTAGGTCTCATTATTTTTTCAACATTCTTAATGTTTGTGGAATAATATCCCCCAAGATCAACTCTTTCTCCTTGATTTTCATTCAGCTCTTTAATTATTGTTGATTCATTTTTATTTAAAAGAAGGTGCATTTCCTGAAATTCTTCTTTTAGTTTAATATTTTCATTTTGAATTGATAGTGCTTCTGACCAATATAAAGCTAAATAGTAGTGACTACCTCTGTTATCAAGCTCTCCAACCTTTCTAGACGGAGACTTGTTAGTCATTAACAATTTCTCTATTGCCAATCCTAAGCATTTTGAAAGAACTAATGCATTAGAATTCTTAAACATTTTTCCTAAATGATCTAATGAAACTTCTAAGGCTAAAAATTCCCCTAATGAATCCCATCTTAAATGATTTTCTTCAATAAGTTGTTCAACATGTTTAGGAGCAGAACCACCAGCTCCAGTTTCAAACAACCTGCCACCTTTCATTAAAGGCACTATTGAAAGCATTTTCGCACTTGTCCCTACTTCTAAAATTGGGAATAAGTCAGTTAAATAATCTCTTAAAACATTTCCTGTAACAGAAATGGTATTCTTTCCAGCATTTATTCTTTCTAAAGTATAATTAGTTGCATCATATGGGGATAATATTTTTATTTCAAGATTCTCAAGGTTATGTTCTTTTAAATAAAGATGTACTTTTTCTATTAATTCAATATCATGAGATCTTGTATTATCTAACCAAAAAATTACAGGATCTTTTGTTGCTATTCCTCTTTCAACTGCAAGTTTAACCCAATTTTTTATTGGCTCATCTTTTACCTGACACATACGCCATATATCTCCTTTACTCACCTTTTGTTGAATAAGTGTATCTCCATTGGTATCTTTTATATTAACATAACCATTATTCTCTATTTCAAATGTTTTATCATGAGATCCATATTCCTCGGCTTTTTTTGCCATTAGTCCAATATTTGAAACACTTCCCATTAATTCAGGATTAAAAGCTCCATTTTTTTTACAAAAATCTATAGTAGCTTTATATATTGATGCATATGAACTATCAGGTATAATCGCTTTTGTATCCATCATTTGATTATTTCTATTCCACATTTTTCCAGAAGTTCTAATCATTGCTGGCATAGAAGCATCAATAATGATGTCACTTGGAACATGTAGATTTGAGATTCCTTTTTCAGAATTTACCATTGCTAAATATGGACCTTGTTCAAAAGCTAGGTTAATATCCTTTTTAATCGCTTTCGATATTTTACTATCGAGGGATTCAATTTTGCTTAATAACACGCCGATACCATCATTTGGATTTACTTCAATTGTATTTAGAATTTTTGAATATTTTTGAAAAATATTTTTGAAAAATATTTTAACTACATGACCGAATAAAATAGGGTCACTAACCTTCATCATTGTAGCTTTTAGGTGAATTGAAAGAAGTAAGTTATTGTCTTTTGCGTCACGAATTTCATTTTCTATAAAATCTAATAAATCTTTTTTATTTAAGACAGAGGCATCGATAATTTCATTTCCCTCAATTGTAAGATTATCTTTTAGAATTTTCTCTTTTCCACTTATATCAATATGTGAAATACAAACATCTATCTTATTTTTTATAGTTAGAGATTTTTCATTATTTCTAAAATCACCAGATTTCATAGTAGATACGTGAGTTTGTGATTTCTTGTCCCATTTCCCCATTGAATGAGGGTTTCTTTTAGCATAATTTTTAACTGCATTAGGTACTCTTCTGTCAGAATTTCCTTCTCTTAATACAGGATTGACTGCACTGCCTGTAATTAAATCATATTTTTTTTTAATTCCTTTTTCAGAATTATTTACTGGATCATCAGGATATTCAGGTATATTATAGCCTAACTGTTGTAGTTCTTTTATAGCGTTTTTAATTTGTGGGATAGAAGCACTTATATTTGGGAGCTTTATTATGTTTGCATTAATGTCATTAACAAGGTTTGCTAAATACTTTAAATCATCTTCTACAATTTGATTATTTTTTAAATTTTCAGAAAAATTAGCTAAAATTCTTGAGGAAAGTGAAACATCTCTAGTTTCTGTATTTATTTTAGAAGATTTTGTAAATGCTTTTACTATTGGCAAAAAAGATATGGTTGCTAAAGCAGGAGCTTCATCTGTCTTAGTATAAATAATTTTAGACATTTAAATATCAAAAAATTAGTTTTTCAAAGATAATGATTGACATTGAGAAATAACAGTAAATACAGAACAGATATAAAAAACAAAAGCCATATTATTGTAGTTTCCTACTTTAATATGGCTTTCTATGAATTCACTTTGTAATCAATTCCCCATTACTGGTTGTGACAGAATTTGCATTTTGTCTTGATTTCATTGCTCATTCATTCAGAATCGGGTTTCTTTGGTTTGCCTTGGAGATTGCTCTCTTTTGCTTGCATTTCTACCTGATTCCGGTTTAATTGTTTTCTATTTGTTCTTATTTTCCACTCTCATTTGCATGGGAGTCTCTTTTAGAACTTTGCTCTTAAGTTCATCTATCCAGCGAACTTTCAAGATTTGCTTTTGAGCATTTTTACTTTAGATCATAAATATTGTGCAGGCACACTCTTTATATTCTAAAGCATTGCTTTGGCTTTCCGCTTGCGCAGTCCGCTTTCTGCTTTTTTGAAAACAATTTTGTGTAAAAGAACGTTTCTTACTTTGAACTTGTATCGTTGCCGATTTTAGCAATTGCTTCAAATTCGTTAGATCTAATATAGACTAATAATTACTAAAACCATTCAATATTATAAAAGTTAATTTCAACATGTTTTAAACTACAATTATTAACAATTGTTAATAAGTTAAAATTAATTTCTTTTTTCTTGAATTTTAGCTTTTTTACCTGTAAGATTTCTGAAGTAAAATATTCTAGCTCTTCTAACTTTCCCTTTTTTGTTTAATTCAATTTTTTGAATTAAAGGTGAATTAACTGGAAATATTCTCTCTACACCAATAGAACCTGACATTTTTCTTATTGTAAAGGTTTCAGTAGAAGAGCTTCCTCTTCTTTGTAAAACAACTCCCTTAAAAAACTGGACACGTGTTTTATTTCCTTCTTTAATTTCGTAATAGACAGTTATCGTATCTCCAGAACTAAATGTTGGATATGTTTTTTTTGTAACAAATTCATCTTCTACAAAATTAATTAATGAGCTCATTTTTAAAATTTTAAATTATATCAAGATAACGTGAACAATTTTTGCTGAGAGGTTAGCTTGAAACGCCAGCAAAAATAGCAATAAAATGAGAATTAACAATTATAATTTTATTCTTTATAAAAAATTATTTCAGATCAGGCCTTTTATTTTTAGTTACCTCTATTGCTTTATCCATTCTCCATTTTTCTATTTTCTCAGTATTTCCACTGATTAATATTTCAGGGACTTCCCATCCTTTATATTCCCTAGGCCTTGTATATATAGGAGAAGAAAGCAGGTTATCTTGAAATGAGTCTGTAAGTGCAGAAGTTTCATCTCCAATAACTCCAGGAATCAATCTAATTATACTATCACAAAGGATAACGGCAGCGAGTTCACCACCCGATAAAACATAATCACCAATAGAAATTTCCTTTGTAATTAAATTATCTCTTATTCTTTGGTCTATTCCTTTATAATGTCCACATAGAATAATTATATTATTAAGCATAGAAAAGTTATTCGCAATTGATTGATTTAATTTTTCTCCATCAGGTGATAGATAAATCACTTCATCATATTTCCTTTCATTTTTTAATTTAGAAATACACTTATCAATTGGTTCAATCATCAATACCATTCCTGCTCCACCTCCAAATTGATAATCATCTACAGATTTGTATTTATTATTTGAATATTCCCTTAGATTATGAATTTTAACGTTTACAATACCTTTATCAATACTATTCTTAAGTATAGAAGATTCAAAAGGACTTTTTAATATTTCAGGGACTACAGTAATTATATCAATTCTCATAATTAATGATCTAAAAGGTAAATTTATCTAAAATTAAACCTTTCTATAATATTATTATCATTAATTATTTCAATATTAATTGGGTCATGATAATTTCTAGATATTAAAATCTTTTCAACATCTAATATTGTCTGTATTTTATTGCCATTAATTGACTTTACAATATTGCCAATCTTAATTCCATAATCATTCCAATATTTTTTATAATTATCATTAAACTCGGATATTTTTACACCAGAAGAAACATTAAATTGTTTTAATTCATCTTTACTTATGTTTTTCAATATTCCTATTAGATAAAATTGAATTCTTTCATTCTTGTTTAGCTTAACAGAAACTAATGTTTCTTTTGAATTGGTTTTTAATTTTATCTTAACTACATCATTAGGTCTTTTAGAGTTTAAATAACCTTTTAAATCAGAAAATTTATTTATACTTATTCCGTCAATTTGTTTAATAATATCTCCACTTTTAATTCCGGCAATATTTGCACCAGACCCCTCTTCAATAGAATTAATATAAAATCCTTCAGTATCTTTTATTCCTAACACTTTTGAAATTGAACTATTTAAAGAAGAACCAGTTACGCCAAGAAAACCATATTGAACAACTCCAAATTCCATAATATCTTCAATTACTTTTTTTGCAATATTGCTTGGAACAGCAAATGAGTAGCCAATATATGATCCAGTTTGAGATTGTATTGCTGTATTTATTCCAATTAATTGCCCTTTTGTGTTTACTAATGCTCCTCCTGAATTACCAGGATTAACAGCAGCATCAGTTTGTATATATGACTGTGTTGTTCTTCCTGAAGGATCTAAATTTCTTGATTTAGCACTAATTATTCCTGCGGTAACAGTAGAATTCAAATTAAAAGGGTTTCCTACAGCAAGTACCCATTCACCAATTTGTGTTGAATCACTATCACCAAAAGTAGCATAGGATAAAACCTCATTACTATTAATCTTTAATAATGCAATATCATTTTTATCGTCACTTCCTATAAGTTCTGCATCAAATGTTTGATTACTATTTGTAGTCACTTCAATTTTATCAGCATTTTTTATAACATGTGAATTGGTTATTATATATCCGTCTGGGGAGATAATAACACCAGAGCCAGTGCCAATTAGTGGGCGTTGCTGCCTTCTGCCAAATATTAAATCCTCTAGACTAAAATCATTTGAAATATTTGATGAGTTTTTTACATGAACAACATTATCTATTGTTTTTTTTGCTATTTCTACAAAATCGGGTTTTTGAAAATTTAAATTTTGAAGATTATTCTTGTCAGAAGTTTGTAGATTATTTAATACAGGTATTTCGTTAATAACACTACTAGAAAGTAAATTTATTTTGGCTTCAATTGATTTAAAATAGGTGTTAACTTTAATTCCAATAAATAAGCTTAGAATTAATGTTAAAAATAAGTACATAAATTTTTTCATATCTATAGGGTATTAATTGCAACTATAAATCTATTAAAAATCTAATTTTTAAATTAGATTTTTAACGTACATTTAACAATCAAATTTTAGATTCAATTATTCCTATATTTGTTTTTAATGAAAATCCAGTTTTACAAATATCAAGGAACAGGCAATGATTTTGTTATGGTTGATAACAGAGATGGATGCTTTAATTATAATAATACTGAATTTATTTCTAGTATTTGTGACAGAAAATACGGAATAGGATGTGATGGATTAATTTTAATTGAAGATGATATTGATCTTGATTTTAATATGAGATATTTCAATTCAGATGGCTCACAATTAGGTATGTGTGGTAATGGAGCAAGATGTGTAACTCACTTTGCTAAAAAATTAGGGATTATAAATAACTCAGCAATTTTCCAAGCTATTGACGGTATTCATCATGCAGAAATTATAGATAACAACTACGCTAGAGTAAAAATGAATGATATTGATATGAGTAATTATGATTTAATAGATAAAAATTTTGATAATATATATTTGAATACCGGCTCTCCTCATCTTGTAATCAATTCTAACGATATTGATAAAATAGATGTCTTTAATGAGGGTAGGAAAATCAGATTTGATGATACATATAAAAAGGAAGGTGTAAATATAAATTTTGTTGAGGTTGCTTCTGATAATTCATTATGCAAAGTAAGAACTTATGAAAGAGGTGTTGAAGATGAAACTCTTTCATGTGGTACTGGGGCAATTGCAGTAGCAGTTGTTTTAAATTATTCTAATATAGTAAGCAAAAAAGAAATAAAAATTTCAATGAAAGGAGGAGATCTTAATGTATCATTTGATAGAGTAGGAGATAACTTTTCTAATATTTGGTTATCTGGAGTTGTTTCTGAAGTTTATAAAGGAGAAATCAATGGAGATATTAAAAGGTAAAAACGTTTTTTTAAGAGCCTTAGAGCCTAAGGATATAGATTATTTATTTTCAACAGAAAATAATGAAAATTTTTGGGAGATAAGTAATACATCCCAACCATTTTCGAAACATACATTATCAAAATATCTAGAAAAGTCGCATTTAGATATCTATCAAATTAATCAATTAAGGTTAGTAATTTCAGATTATAACAATATTTCTTTAGGATTAATTGATCTATTTGATGTAGACTTTAAAAATTTAAAGGCTGGAGTGGGAATACTTATTAATAAAACTAATAGAGACAAAGGATATGCTAAAGAGGCATTAGAAAAACTAATAGAATATAGTTTTAAATACTTAAATCTCCATCAATTGTATTGTAATATCATTGAAGACAACATGCCTAGTATTAGTTTGTTTAAGAGTTTGGGTTTTAAAGAAGTAGGGTTAAAGAAAGATTGGGTGTATTTTAAAGGAGAGTATAAAAACGAATATTTATTTCAATTAACATGTATATAAAAAAAATAGTTTTTGCTATATCAATGATTGGGTTGATCGTGATGGGTGGATTCTCTTATTACATATACAATATAATGTTTGCTTCTAATACTGCATTTAATCAAGAGATTAAATACATATATATTAGGACAGGTTCTGATTATAATGATTTAATACAAGAATTAAGAAAACACTTAAAAGACCCCTCTAGTTTTAGTGTTTTAGCTAAAAGAAAAAACTATACAAATAATATAAGACCTGGAAAATTCATTATTAAAAAAGGAATGAATAATAATGAAATAATAAATTCAATTCGATCTAATAATGTAACAGTTGATTTAATATTTAATAACGCTAAAAACATACATGATTTAGCTTCAATTGTTTCAAAACAAATAGAAGCTGACAGTATTTCATTAGCCAATACATTTTTTGAAAAAAACAATGGTTTTAATGATAAAACATTATTATCAATGTATCTCCCAAATAGCTATAATTTGTATTGGAATACTAGCTCTGAGGATTTTAAAAAAAGAATGTTAAAGGAATATGAGAATTTTTGGAGTATAGATAGATTAAATAAGGCTAAAGAAATTCCTTTAACACCAACTGAAGTAATGATTTTAGCTTCAATAGTAAATGAGGAGTCAAAAGAAATAAGTGAATTATCAACTATTGCAGGTGTCTATATAAATAGGTTAAAAAACAATTGGTTATTGCAGGCAGATCCAACAGTAAAATTCGTTGCATATAAGGATCCAAAATATAAAAATACTGTTATACGAAGAGTACTAAATAAACATTTGAGAATAGACTCAGAGTACAATACATATATCTACAAGGGATTGCCTCCAGGATTAATTTCAATGCCATCAATAACATCAATTGATGCAGTACTTAATTATGAAAGCCATGAATATTTTTATTTTGCAGCAGATCCAGAAAACCCTGGTTTTCATAATTTCGCAAAGAATCTTAGGGAGCATAGATCAAATGCAAGAAAATATCAAAAGGCATTATCAAAAAAAGGAATAAAAAAATAGATTTTATAATTTATGAATAATAAATTTATACAGATAATTTTTTACCTAAATCTTCAACAAATTGCCTAAAATGCTTGTCTGTTGAAGAAAGGTTGTCAACGGTTTTACATGCATGAAGTACAGTCGCATGATCTCTCTTACCAATTTGAGACCCAATACTTGCCAATGAAGCTTTAGTGAACTTTTTAGCAAAGAACATAGCTAGTTGTCTTGCCTGAACAATATGTCTCTTTCTAGTTTTTGATTGGAGTGTTTCAATATCCATTTGAAAATAATCGGAGACAATTTTTTGGATATAATCAATTGAAACTTCTCTTTTCGTATTTCTTACAAACTTTTCAATTATTTGTTTTGCTAATTCTATTGTAATTTCTTTTTTATTAAAAGATGCTTGTGCAATCAATGATATTATAGCTCCTTCAAGTTCTCTAACATTACTTTTAATATTCTTGGCAACATATTCAATTACTTCATCATTCATTTCAATTCCATCACGATACAATTTATTTTTTAAGATAGAAATTCTTGTTTCAAAATCTGGATGTTGTAATTCAGCTGAAAGACCCCATTTAAACCTAGACAATAATCTAAGTTCAATATCTTGCATGTCAACTGGAGCTTTGTCACTAGTTAAAATTACTTGTTTTCCATTTTGATGTAGATGATTAAATATATGGAAGAATACATCTTGAGTTCCAGGTTTCCCAGAGAAAAACTGAATGTCATCAATAATTAAGACATCAATAATTTGATAAAAGAAGATAAAATCATTTCTATTATTTTTTTTGACTGATTCTACATATTGTTGAGTAAATTTTTCAGCTGTTGTATATAAAACAGTTTTTTCAGGATATTTATTCTTTACGTCAATTCCTATTGCATTTGCTAAATGAGTTTTACCTAGACCAACGCCGCCAAAAACTAAAAATGGATTAAATGAAGTTCCTCCAGGTTTGTTAGCAACAGCCATTCCAGCGTTTCTTGCTAATCTGTTTGAATCACCCTCAAGGAAGTTTTCAAAAGAATAATTTGGATTTAATTGAGATTCAATTTTTACATTTTTAATTCCAGGAATTACAAATGGATTCTTTAATTCGGGAACAGATTTATTAATTGATCTTGTTGCGTGTTGTGGTTTTATATCAGCTGCACCAGAACTAGGTATTTTTTCTGTAAATGGCTGATTATTTCCATAAGTGTTTTGCATTTTAATAACGTACACTAACTTTGCATTTTCACTTAGAGTTTTTTGTAAGGCTACCTTTAATAGTTTAACATAATGTTCTTCTAGCCATTCATAAAAAAATTTACTTGGAACTTCAATACTCAAAACATCATCTTCTAACTTAACAGCCTTAATAGGCTCAAACCAAGTTTTATATGCTTGTGGCTGTATGTTGTCTTTTATAAACTTGAGACATTTGGACCATACAGAATCAGCAGTTACATTCATGCAGAAAAATTAAGTTAGTTAGCTTTAACGAAACCTTAAAATTAAATTAAGATTTGGACTAGCAAATATGTAAACAAATTTTAAATAAAAAAAATTCAAAAGGCTTGTTTTTTAATTTTTTTTTTTTGTTTGCATTGTTTTGCATGAAACTAATAATTATTGTTGTAAATAACTAATAATTTGTCTTGAACAATTAAAGTTTTATTTCTTGGATTTATGTTAACTATTGGAGCTTTAGTTCCATTTTTAAAATTTAGGGGAGACTTAAATTTTCTAATTTCATCCCAAAGATTTTCATTTATAAAGGTTTGCAATGTTTGAACTCCACCTTCAACAATTGCTGAAATAATATTTCTGTTATATAAGAGGTTAGTGATTTGATTACCAATTGGTTTTTTAAAATCAATTAGCTCATTGGAGATAATAATTTTCTCTGCTTTAGAATTGAAGATATTTGAATTATTATTTAAATTATTGTCTTTACTTATAATAACTACTATTGGATCTCTTCCGTCCCAATCTCTAGTTGTTAGTTTCGGATTATCTTCTGAGATTGTTTTTCTTCCTACTATTAAGCACTGTTCTTCTGATCTCCATTTATGAACTAACTGTCGAGAATGTCTATTGGATATCCAAACAGGTTTTATTTTATTTTTTGTTTTGGGCGCAATAAAACCATCATTAGTTTCAGCCCATTTCAAAATTATATAAGGTCTTTTTTTATTTATAAATGTTAAAAATCTTTTGTGATGATCTTTGCACTTATTTTCTAAAACTCCTAAGACGACTTCAATTCCAGCCTCTTCTAATTGTTTAATTCCTTTTCCAGAAACTTCTGTGTGTGGATCTAATGTTCCAATAATAACTCTTGGTATTTTATTTTTAATTATTTCGTTAGTGCATGGGGGAGTTTTTCCGTGATGAGAACATGGTTCTAATGTTACATATAGGGTAGATTCCTTTAATTGGGATTTAATTTTCACTGAATTTATTGCATTTATTTCAGCATGATTTTTGCCAGGCCTACTTGTATACCCCTCTCCAATAATTTTATTATTATATACTATGCAAGATCCAACAGATGGATTTGGATAGGTATTCCCAATTCCTAATTTGCCTAGTTCAATACATCTACTAATATATTTTTCGTGTATATTCACATTACAAAAGTAAAACAAAATGCTTCACTACAATGGTTTTAAAATAAGACCTATTCAATTAGAAGATAACACTCAGATTTGTAATGTTATTAAAGGTGTTTTTTATGAACTTAATTTACCAAAGATTGGTACTACTTATGCCGACAAAGATACTGATAACATGTTTGAAGCATATCAAGATAAAAAGTCAATTTATTATGTAATTAAAAAAGATGATAAAATTCTTGGTGGTTGTGGAATAAAAAAATTAGACGGATCTGATAAAAATATTTGTGAGTTGCAAAAATTTTATTTTCATCAGTCGCTAAGAGGTAAAGGAGTTGGAAAATTTGTTCTTGATTTATGTTTAAAATTTGCAAAGGAAGTAGGTTATGAGCTTTGTTATCTTGAATCAACTTCAGTACTAAAAATATCTCATTATTTGTATAAAGTTTTTGAATTTGAAAATTTAGACGGTCCGCTTGGTGATACAAGTCATTATTCTTGTGATGTGCATATGATAAAAAAACTTAAATGAAATTAGCTTCCTTTAAAAAAGAATTTCTAGAATCTATTACACCCTTATATAATAATGATGAAGCAAGGTCATTATACTATATGCTATGTGAAGAATATCTGGCCCTTTCTAAATCTAAATTAATTATTGCAGAAGACATAGATTTGAGTGTAGAGAAAACTAATCATCTATATAATTGTTTAGAAAGACTAAAAAAAAATGAACCAATCCAATATGTTTTAGGTAATACAAAATTCTGTGGACTAAATTTTTTTGTAAATGAATCCGTTTTAATTCCTAGACCTGAAACAGAAGAATTAGTTAATATTATTCTTAAAAATGAATTAGGTGATAAAACTATTTTAGATATAGGGTCGGGTAGTGGGTGTATTGCTATTTCATTAGCAAAATATTATCCTAACGCAAAGGTCACAGCTTTAGATGTAAGTAAAGATGCTATAGATCTTTCAAAAATGAATGCTAAAGAGAATGATGTTAATCTAGAATTCATTAATGCAGATATTTTAAACTATAAATCTGATAAAAAATACGACATTATAGTCTCTAATCCACCTTATGTTCTAGAAGAAGAAAAAAAGCATATGTCTAAAAATATACTTGATTATGAGCCTGAGTTAGCTTTGTTTGTAAAGAATGATGATCCACTTCAGTTTTACAAAGCAATTCTTGAATTTGCTAAAAACTCTTTAAATAAATACGGAAAAATTTATTTTGAGATAAATGAAAAGTATAAGGATGAGATTAAAAGGCTAACCTATGACTATGGATATTCGAATATAGAGTGTAAGGAGGATTTATTTGGAAGAAATAGATTTTGTGTAATACTTTAGTTTAATGTTGTAATGGGAGAGAAGTTTAAAATTGATGTTTCTGGTACTGACAAATTAGCTGAGAGGATAATATTGCCTGACAGAATCATTCAAGAATTACAATTTAGACTTGAGTGCTAAACTTTCTTTATTTCGCTTTTAAATGATCCATGTATTTCTTTGAATCCAGCTTTTGAAAAAATTTCAAAAAATTTAGTTTTCATTCCAGCACCAGGTAATATTATAATTCTGTTATTATTTATTTTATTCAATTTTTTAAGAAGTTTAAGTCCTTTAATAGCAGTACCTTCTTGCCCTGAAGTCAAAATTCTATTTACACCTAATTTAATAAGTTGATCTACTCCTTCAATAGGATTAACTATTTTGTCAAAAGCTCTGTGAAAAGTAAATTCTAGAGGTTTGCTTAGCTCAATCAATTCTTTTGTTCTTTTTATGTCAATTGTATTATCAGTATTTAATACCCCAGAGACAATTCCACTACATCCTAATTTTTTAAACTTTTTAATATCATTTTTCATTAATTCAAACTCTTCATTATTATATACAAAATCTCCACCTCTAGGTCTAATTAGTATAAATACAGGAATTTTGAGTTTATTTATAGTGCTAACTGATATATCATCATCTGGAGTTAATCCATCTAGATGTAGGTCTTTGCAAAGCTCAATTCTATTAGCACCTCCTAATTCAGCATTAACAGCATATTCATATGAATTAGCACAAACTTCAACAATCATTAATCTATTTTTTCTAAGTGAGTGGAGTAGTTTATATTTAATTTGTCGAGCCTGTCAAAGAAAGAGGTAACTCTATTAGAGAATTCTTCAAAATTTGATTTGTTTTTTGACCAAACTACTTCTGATAATGCAAAAATTCTTGGGAATACCATATATTCTACATATTCACTAGTTGACATATACTCAGTCCATACATTTCCTTGAGCTCCTATGATATATTTTGAAGATTCACTATCTAATTCTTCAGGAATTGGTTCATAGTTGTAGATTTCTTCAAGAGGAGTATATCCGCCAATAGCTAATGGTTCATTTTTATCTTTAGATTGATAGTGGTCAAGGTAACATGTTGCATTTGGAGTCATAATTACATCATGTTTCATATTGGCTGCTTTTATTCCTCCTGAAATACCTCTCCATGACATTACGGTAGCATTTGGAGCAAGACCACCTTCCAATATTTCATCCCAACCAATTATTTTCTTCCCTTTACTATTAATATATTTCTCCATTCTTGAGATGAAATAGTTTTGAAGTTCATGCTCATCTTTTAAGCCTTCTCGTTTAATAACACTTTGACAATTATTGCATTTCTCCCATCTTGTCTTAGGTGCTTCATCACCTCCAATATGAATATATTTTCCTGGAAACAAATCAACAACTTCATCAATTACATCTTCTAGGAACTTAAATGTTTCTTCTTTGCTGCAGTAGATGTCCTCAAAAACACCCCATAGAGTTGCAACATTAACTGGTTTTTCTTCGCAGCTTAGGTTTGGATATGCCGCTATTGCTGCTTTTGAATGACCTGGCATTTCAATTTCAGGTATTATAGTTATCTCTCTTTCTAATGCGTAATTAACGATATCTTTTACTTGTTCTTGAGTATAATAGCCTCCATATTTTGTTTTGTCGTATTTTCTAGGCCTGTCTGTATAATGACCTGCAAGGGTAGAATCTCTATAAGCTGCAATTGTATTTAATTTTGGGTATTTTTTTATTTCAATTCTCCATCCTTGATCTTCAGTTAGGTGCCAATGAAATGTATTGAATTTAAGCATTGCTAGAGCATCAATATACTTTTTTATAAACTCTACAGAGAATAGATGCCTTCCTACATCTAAATGCATACCTCTATATTTAAATCTTGGACTATCTTCAATTATTTGACACTTTATTCTGATCTCTTTATTTGGGTATGTTTTGTCTTCAAAAGATGCAGGAATTAGCTGTCTTAGTGTTTGTATTGCATAAAAAGCTCCTTTATTATCCTTAGACGTAATAGTAATACCATTTTGTCTTATTTCAATCTTGTATCCTTCATCATTACTTAGTTTTTCATCCAACAAAAATTGCACAAAATTACTTGTGGTATTTGAATCTTTTAGAACCAGAAATTTATTTTTTCCTTGATTAAGAAATGCCCTAAAAAAGTTAATTGAATTCTTGAATTGATCGGGATAGTTTATAGAAGTGTTACTATTTATTATAAAAAATCCATCAAGAAAAATTTGTTTGTCAGGAACAGGTATAATTTTAGAGTTTAAATCATTTGAATAACCTAAATAAAAGAAGCTATTTATAAGATAAAAAACAGATAAAACTATTACTTTCTTGTACATCAATTTAGTATATTAGATGTCTAAAGATATATAAAATTATATTACTATTTTTTGAGTTTTTGCAATGGATATTAAAGATAAAATAAGCTCACTTCGACAAGAGTTACATGAATACAATTATCAGTATTATGTTCTTGATAATCCAACTATTTCCGATTACGAATTTGATCTGAAGTTAAAAGAATTGTTGGATTTAGAAAAAAACCATCCTGAATATTATGATCCAAGCTCACCTACATTAAGAGTTGGTGGAGGAATTACCAAAGAATTTCAAGCATCTATTCACAATAAACCAATGTTTTCACTAGATAATTCATATTCAATTGATGAGTTAAGAGATTGGGAAAAGAGAATAAAAAAATATATTGATCAATCAGTAGAGTATACATGCGAGCTTAAATTTGACGGTGTATCTATTAATTTGTTATATGAAGAAGGAAAATTAGTTAAAGCAGTAACTAGGGGAGATGGTATTCAAGGAGATGATATAACAGTTAATGTAAAAACTATACCAACTGTTCCACTTATTTTAAAAGATGATTATCCAACAAGATTTGAGGCTAGAGGGGAAATTGTTATGCCTTTAGAAGGTTTAAAGAAACTTAACAAAGAAAGAATGGCTAATGGTGAAGAACCTTTTAAAAACACTAGAAACACAGCTTCTGGTAGTTTAAAAATGCAAGACAGTTATGAAGTATCAAAAAGACCTTTAAAATGTTTATTTTATTCTGTAAAAGAGGAAAACAATAATACTCTAGATTCACAGTTTGATGTATTAAATAAAGCAAAGGGATGGGGATTTAATGTTTCAAATAACTATACGCTAGCTAAGTCAATAGATGAAGTGTATAAATTTGCTAGATACTGGGAAGAAAATAGACATGAACTACCATATGATATTGATGGTATAGTTATAAAGGTTAATAATTTTTTACAACAAGAAATATTAGGGTATACATCCAAATTTCCGAGATGGGCAATTGCATATAAATTTAAGCCAGACCAAGCTTTAACAAAACTTTTAAGCATATCATACCAGGTAGGAAGAACAGGCTCCATAACGCCTGTAGCTAATTTAAAACCAATAGAATTAGCAGGGACAGTAGTTAAAAGAGCATCATTACATAATTCTGATTTTATTTCTAAAATGGATCTTAGAAATAATGACCATGTTTATTTAGAAAAAGGAGGAGATATAATCCCAAAAATAGTAGGGATAGTAAAAGATAAAAGAGAAAATGATTCAACTCCTATTAACTATATTTCAAGTTGCCCTGAATGTAAATCACCATTAGTAAAAAATGAAGGTGAGGCAAATCATTATTGCATGAATAAGAACTCTTGTTCTCCTCAGATAATTGGCAGAATACAACACTTTATTTCTAGAAAAGCTATGGATATAGACGGATTAGGCGCTGAGACCGTAGCATTACTGGTTAATTCTGAGATAATAAGAAATTACTCGGATTTATATAGTTTAAGTGTTAATGATGTAATTAATCTTGAAAGAATGGCTGAAAAAAGTTCTAAAAACCTTATTGATGGAATTAAGGAGTCTTTAAATATTCCATTTGAAAGAGTACTATATGCGCTAGGAATAAGGCATGTAGGATATACTGTAGCTAAAACTCTCGCAAGACATTATAAAAATATTGATTCATTGATTTTAGCGGATGTTTTGGAGTTAGAATCTGTTGATGAGATTGGTGAGAAAATAGCCTCTAGTTTAAAAGAATTTTTCAATGATAAAGAAAATCTAGAAATTATAAATACACTAAAATCTTATGGTTTGCAATTTAAACTTGTAGAAAACAACAATGAACAGTCTTCAGATATATTAATTGGAAAATTGATTGTTGTCTCGGGTGTATTTGAAAAATATTCTAGAGATGAATTAAAAAAATTAATTGAAATAAATGGAGGAAAAGTCTCAAGTTCTATATCTAAAAACACTTCATTTATATTGGCAGGAGAAAATATGGGCCCTAGTAAAAAACAAAAAGCAGAGGAACTAGGGGTTAAAATAATTGGAGAAGAAGAGTTTATTAAAATAATTTATTCTAAATAAAAAATAGTTTTTTTATAGCACTAAAATGACCATTTTAATCTAGCATAGTAACCATTAATTCTGCTGATAGTATTAATAGGTGCAATGTCTGTATCTATAGTTATAATATCAGAATTAAATTCATCATCCATATAGAAAAATTGCCCAATTATGCTTGCGTCAAGAGATGAATTAATGTCATAAGAAATGTTAGGTGAAAAGAAAAAGAAATTAATTCCTTCACCATACAATAGAGTAAAGGATGTATTTATTGCAGGTGTAATAAATGCAGAAGCCTGAATTAAATAACTATTTTTTGAAGGCATTAAATTTTTTGGTGAAAGCACATTCTGTGTTACTGAATGAGGATCAAATTGTTGAGGATCTGAAAATCCATTTGAATTATACAGATGAGATCCTAAAATATAAAAACCGTTTTTGAATGAATAATCTATTGATGTAGAGAGACTAGTAGAATTTTTTTCAGAAGATTCTTCAGACATAAAATAGGTAATTTCTCCCTTAAATCCAGCATTTTTTATGTTTCCAGCCCATCCACCTCCTAAAGCTATATCATCGTAATAATTTGCTAGCAAAAATTGAAAATCATATCCCATTTTATTTATTTTATACAATGCTGCAATCACTGAGCTATTTTCTAATGTTGATGGCTTATATACAATATCTAAACTCGATAAATCATCTCCAGTGTATTGAAAACGAATTACATCAGATCCAGGCCTTTCTATGTAATCAAAATCAATAAAATTATAGGCATTAAACAGATCATTTGAATTCCATATAGTATTTATTCCCCAATTAACCCTTTGACGGCCAATACTTATTTCAATTTTCTCTTTTTGATATTTTAACCACATTCTATCGATCATAGAATGTATTTTAAATTTAGAATCATTAACAAAATGATGAGATAAATCAAGATATCCATTATCAGAATTAAATCTACCTTCATCAAATAGTATACGATTCCTTAATTCTAAGCCTATTGAAAAATTTTCTTGAATATAACCTCTAATATTAATCCTATTATGTATTAGATGATTTGTTTGGGATTCTTGATGATTTAACCCTTTAAATTCTAGATATGAAGGCAAATAGTTAATATACCCACTTAAGGTAAATTCTACTTTTTTCTCTTGACCCTGTAATTCAATGCAGGATACTATAATAAGAAAAAATAGAAAAGAATTATTTTTTAATATCCTTAATAATTTTTCCATCTTCTAAAGTTACAACTCTTCTTGCTCTATCAATAACCCTTTGGTCGTGAGTAGAGAATACAAATGTGATATTTTCTTGCTTATTTAATCTAGACATAATGTCAAGCAATTTTGCTGTAGATTTTGAATCTAAATTAGCTGTTGGTTCATCTGCAAGTATAAATTTTGGTTTTGAAGCTAGCGATCTTGCAACTGCTACTCTTTGCTGTTGACCTCCTGATAGTTCTGCTGGCCTTCTTTTTGACATATCACCCATACCTACTTCATTTAGCAAATCACTTGATCTTTTTTCCATGTCTTGCTTATTATAGCCTTGCATTAACATAACCATTTCAATATTTTCCTTTGCTGTTAGCACAGGTATTAGATTATAAGATTGAAACACAAAACCTATGTTATTTAATCTAAATTTTATCATTTGATTTGATGAATATGATGAAATTAATTCACCATCAATGATTACTTTTCCACTTGTTGGGTTATCTAAACCACCTATACAATTTAATAATGTAGTTTTTCCTGACCCAGAAGGGCCTACAATAGCAGTAAATTCACCATCAGAAATTTTTAAGTTTACATTATCTACAGCTTTAACTTTTAAACTTCCTTGTTTATAAGTTTTTTTTAACTCTTCTGTTTCGATCATAATTTAATATTTAAATTGATTTTGTTGCTTCTGCCGGATTTATTTTAAGAGCTCTTATTGCAGGAAACATTGAAGAAATGAATGAAATCAAAATTACCAGCAAACTCAGATTAAAATAATATTCATAAGGAAGCTTTAAATAAAGTATTGTTCCTACACCAAAGTTCTCAAGACCAGATCCTACGATGCTTAAATCTATACCACTAACACTAAAATAATCTATAGTAATATATGTAATTAAGACACTAAATGGTATAGCAACTAAAGAAAGAAATACAGTCTCAAGACAAATCATTAAGAATATATAAATCTTACTCATCCCTATAGACATAAGCATTCCTATTTCTTTTTTTCTTTCAAGAATTGCCATAAGCATAGTATTAATAATACCAAATGATAAACCTGAAAGGACTATTAACATAAAAATATATAAAAATGAGCTCATCATCTTGTTTGCATAAGCGAGCTCAACAGCAATATCACCCCAGAATTTAACATCTAGAGTATTATTAATTTTTTGTAAATCTAATTTTAATGATTCAGTTATATCATCATTAATAGTTAAAATAGGGATTTCATGATAACCATTTAAATCGGGTAAATTTGAAAAAATAGAATTGTTTTTTACAAAGACATTATAATCATCAAACATTGAATTCCCAGATTTAAAAACTCCCTCTATTCTAAATAATAAAGACGTTATATCTCCATTTACATCTTGAAAGGTTATTACCACCTTAGATCGAAGTCTTAGATTTAGTTTATCTGCTAATTTTTTACCAACGATCATTGTATTTTCCCTTTTAGATTCAAAATAATCTCCTTCAACAATTTTAGTATATACATTAGTTACTTTAATCTCAAATTCAGGATCAATTCCAAGAACATTGACCCCATAGGAACCAGTAGAATTTGATAACATACCATTTATTACAGTTCTTTTAGAATAGGATTTCACTCTATTATCATTTTTCAATTTTTCCTCCAAATAGTGAATATTAGAAATAGTGTCACTTAGAGAATATTCCTTAGAAAACTCTTTATTATGAATTTGAATATCTGCTAGGTAAGTGTTTATTGCTGTGTTCATCCGCTGACTATTTAGAGTAATCATTAAAGATGAAATTATTAGACCTCCGTATAGACCTAATATGATGGAAAGAATTACTACTAGACTTCTTTTTTTATTCCTCCAGATATTTCTCCACCCAATTTTTATTAATGTAATTAGCCTCATTTTTTCATAGCTTTTACTGGGTTTAATGATAAAATTCGAATGGCTGGATAAATTGATATAAGTAATGAAATACCAAAGATGAAAGCAGCATGTGAAATAGGGATATCCCAATTTATAGAAAAAGGCATTATTGGATCAAAACCAAATTCACCCATGGCATCCCCTAATCCTTCACCAAAACTATCCATATTAATTGGATTTTTGTTGAAATAATGTGAAATAGGTCTAGTTGTTAATACTCCAATTATTACTCCTATAGAAGAGAGCATAATAGTTTCTAACAATATTATCAGATATAATTTTATCTTATCCATTCCGATTGATAGTAGAACACCAAGCTCGTACATCCTTTCTTCAGTCATCATAAGAACTGTCCCAAACATTCCAAAGCATACAATTACATATAATATAAAAGCCATTATTAACCCTCCTACATTATCTGCTGTAATCATTTGATCTAATTCAGGAAGAATCTCTTTCCAAGTCATAACTTCATAATCACTAGAAATAGCTTTTCTAACATCTTCTGCTATTTTTTTTTCATCGTAATATTCTTTTTTATCGATAACTAGGTGAGTAGCAATATTTTCTGATGATATATAATCCTGTGCTGATTCTATATCCATAAAAATGGCATTCTCATTTAATTTGGGGTTTTTTAAATCAATTATTCCATTAGCCACATATTTTCCTGCAGCCATCATTCCTTGATAGCCTTGTCCAAAAAGCACTAATGTGTCTCCCATTGTGACATCAAAATATTCTGCTATTCCTTTGCTTAAAATTATTCTATCAGCATTGTCAAATGATTTTGAACCTTCTATTATTCTTTTATCCCAATCTGTTATTAGTTGTTCTTTTTCAATTTCAATACCAGTAATTATTACTCCTTTAGATTTCTCCCCTTTTGAAACAAGAGAAAAGGTTTGAAGACGCTTAGCAATATTATCAATACCATCAATAGAATTAATTTCATTAATGAATTTTTCATCTACTTCCATTGAATTATTAACACTTTGTTTATCCCAATATCCATTGGCATGAACTTGAACATATCCAGAATAAGATTGTACAATTGTGTTTATAATATTATCGTAGAAGCCAAATTGCATGCTTCTCATCAATATTATAAGAAATAAAGCTCCAGAAATAGAAAGAGTAGTTATTAAAGTCCTTTTTTTATTTCTCCAGATGTTTCGCCAGGCTATTTTTAGAATCATCTTAAATTTTTCATATAGTTTGGCATGAAGAATCGTTTATTTATGTAGATATCAAATTTCCATACTAGCCTTTCAACAATAGTTTTATTACCTTCTTCATCCAATGGAATGAATTCAATTATTGAAGGCAATCTCTTTCCGTCAAAATTTTTCACTGATTTCCCGTACATAATACTCACAAGCTCATCATACTCATCAAAGAATTGTGTTTTTAATTGCATATAATCTTTTTTGTCAATCCACATAACTAGTTTCCCCCAGACCACAGGAGCATCTTCGTTAGGCATGAGTTCAACAATCCAGCAATCCAAACCTCCTACTGATTCTTCACCAATTATAGAATTTGAATAATCATTTAGTATTGAGGATCTTTGAACAAGATCATCATTTCTAAAATCTGTTCCCATCCAGTTTTGCATCATCATTGATGGGGGAAGTTTTATTATTCTCTCTATTGAAGGGATATAATTCCAAACCTCATTCTCTCTTTTTAAGAAAACAGTTCCTTTTTCCTTTGCAGGAGAAAGCACCACTGAAGCAAAATAATCTTCTCCAATTGACCAGCCTTTCATTAACATTTCTTTACTCCATTTGGGACGAATGATTTTTATCATCATCTCTTGGTATGATGACTCTATTCCTTTTATTTTTTCTTCAGATTTTTTTAGAATTTCATTTGCTTCTTGTGAGAAAGATGTAAGAAAAGAAAAAAGACAAATTATAAAAACTAATTTTTTCATAGTAATTCTTTAATAGATAGAGAATAAACAAAGAATTATATAACAAATTTACGAAATTTAGACACCCTTTTCATAAGATATTAACAGATTTTTTAATGTCAAACATCATCTAGCTCTTTAAATTTGAATCGATCTAGTTCTGAAGTCTCATGTTCCTGTAACATGATTTTTTCAATTCTCTTAATAATATCGGGATACTCTTTAGATAAATCATTCTCTTCTAATATATCATCTTCTAAATTATATAATTCTATTTCCATATTTCCATCAAAAATATTCTTCCTAATTCCTTTCCATTTACTTAATCTTACAGCTTGTTGACCATTATAACTTGGAAATTCCCAATAAAGAAAATCATGAGTTTTTTGTTTTGAATTTAATAATTCGTTCTTAAAGCTAATGCCATCAATTTCATTAGGAATATTAGTACCAGCAATATCACATAGAGTAGGTAGAATATCATAGAAGGAAGATATATGATTTGAAGTTGATCCAGGTATTACCTTATTAGGCCAGCTAACAATCATAGGGATTCTTATACCACCTTCATATAGAAAACCTTTTGTTTTTCCATAGCCATTAGAAAAGGGTTTTGAACTATTAAAAAAACTAAAGTCTACACCACCAAGATAAGTAGGTCCATTATCACTGGAAAAAATTATTATAGTATTTTCATATTGACCAATTTCTTTTAATTTTTCTATCAATTCCCCTATTTGATTGTCTAGATGGGAAATCATTGCTGCATATGTAGCTTTAGGAAATCTATTTGGAAAATAACCTTGATCTCCTAAATACGGATTTTGATCATCTATTATTTCCTTATATGTATTTACACTTTCTATTGGTGCTTGTAAGGGGAGGTGTGGTAGTGGTGATGCATAGAATAAAAAAAAGGAATTATTTCTGTTATTGTCAATAAATGATAATGCTTTTTGATGAATTTTATCTGGTGCATATTCCTTTTGAGTAAAAATAGAATAGCTTGATTCATCCATAGGGTTGTCTTCTGGATTCAATTTAGTAGTTGGGCTAATTAAATCATTTTCTAGAAAGACCTTTGTCTCATTTTCCCAAAGATGTGACGGGTAGAGATTGTGAGCCTGTCTTTGGCAATTGTATCCATAAAAAGAATCAAATCCTTGAAGATTTGGGACTCCAACAGTTTCGGGAGCTCCTAGTCCCCATTTTCCAAACATTCCTGTTGCGTAGCCAGCTTTTTGCAGTAGTTTCCCGATAGTTACAGTATTTTCTGGAATAGGTCTTTGTCCTTCAAGTGAAGGATCGCTAAAAGCCTTAATATAATCCCACACTTCACCACGTTCTCTCCATTCATCATTCCCCCTTATATAGGAGTGACCCATATGTTTTCCTGTAATCAATGAATATCTGGCTGGTGCACATACTGGCGCGCCAGAATAATGTTGTGTAAACACCATACCATTAGTGGCTAATAGATCAATATTTGGGGTTTTGATTATTTCCTGTCCATTATAACCCACCTCACCATAACCTAAATCATCAGCAAGAATGTAGATGATATTAGGAGAAACTTTATTTTCTTTATTTGAGCAATTATTTAGAAAACAAAGCGACAATAATAAATAAAATAATTTGTTAAACTTCAATTGCATAAGCATTAGATGTTTTGTTTTTTATAGAGTCAAAATAAAAATCAATCTGTCCCAAATAAAGGCCAAAGCATCCTACTTGATTGATTATTACTTTTTCTCCATCAATGTTTGTAACAATCTCCGGTCTATCTAGAAATGTATGTGTATGCCCACCAATAATTAAATCAATATTTTTTGTTGACTTAGCCAGGGTAATATCAGAGATTTTTTTTGAATTATCTTTATAAGAATGACCCAAATGTGATAGACAAATAATTAAATCACATTTTTCTTTTTCCTTTAATATTTTAGTCATTTCTTGAGTTATCTCAATAGGATCAAGGTATTTAGTTTCCTTATATAAGCTGTTATTAACTAATCCTTTTAGTTCTATTCCTAATCCAAATACCCCAATTTTAATGCCTGATTTATTAAATATCATGTAGGTTTTTGCATGAGAATCCATTATGGTGTTTCTAAAGTCATAATTGGATGAGATAAATTGAAATTTTGCATTAGGAAGCTGTGCGTATAGACCTTCTATACCATTATCAAAATCATGATTACCAATAGTAGCAGCATCATAGTTTAGCATACTCATTAGTTTAAATTCAATTTCTCCTCCATAATAGTTAAAGTATGGTGTTCCCTGAAAAATATCTCCTGCATCTAATAAAAGGGTGTTAGGATTACTGCTTTTTATAGATTCAATAATTGTTGATCTTCTTGCTACGCCTCCCTTATTTGGAAATTTTGCATGATTCTCATTAAAAGGCTCAATATGACTATGTACATCATTTGTGTGTAATATGGTAATTTTCTTTTGCTCAGAATCCATACAGCTATTATAATTTAAAGCACTACCAGATAGGAGTAATGATGAATAAAGGCTGTTTTTAATAAAGTTTCTTCTTTTCATTATTTCTTTAGAATAAATCTATTGTCTATTTTAAAACTTACAGTATCAACTTCCTTGAAATAGTCAATAAGTATATTTCTTATTTTATAATCTAGGATAATATTTTTGTCACTTTTTTCAAAAAAGGTCATTTTATCTCCACCATTTAACAGGTAATCACTAGTTGCAACAGAATAAATTTTATTTTCATCAATACTTTTACCATTAATTTTTGCATCTAAAAGATTATAGTTTTTATCTAATACAATATTTATACCCGAAATAGGATGAGCTTTTCTATTTAGAATAAGATAATTAATTAATTCGTAAACATCCCTGCCTTTTAACTCACAAACAACAAGGCTGTTCTCAAATGGCATTACCTTATAAGCTGTTCTAAATGTTATATCTCCTTTTGAAATCATGGATCTAATTCCGCCATGATTTAACAAAACAAAATCAATATTTTTATTTGTTCTAGCCCTGTATACTGGATTTGAGAGTTTCAAAGTTATATCTGCCATCATATTTCCAATAGCAGTATTGAGAACTCCATTTTTTTTGTCATAATCTACAGGACTATAGGCCAGGACACTATCCATTTGTTTATCAACATTATTCTTATAAGGATTAATAAAATCTACTATTTTATTATCTTTTTCAATGGCGTTGTTTATCTCGATTTTATTTCCTGATAATACATATTCGGTTTCACAGCTTTCTATCGAAAAAAATAAAACAAATAATGTGATAATTGCTCTTCTCATATTTAGAATTAATATAACAATTGTTATGTTTAATTAATTACATTTGTATAATACCAGTAATAAGATATGTTTTTAAACTTATTTAGGAAAAGATCTAACCAAAAATATATTAACAAAGTACTAAATTCTAAGAGATCAAAAATTAGTGAAAAAAAAATTAGATCTGTTGGAATTATATTAAGTCTTGATGAATATAAAGATTACGATAAATTACGAGATATCTTTGTTAATATTGGGATAAATGAGAATAAGATTAAGTTTATAGCATATATCACTGACAAAGACTTTCAATTAAATCATTGGGATGATTATTTTAATCCAGAGGATTTTGGTTGGAATGGAAACATCACTAATATTGCTCTAACTGAGTTCATAGATTTTAAATATGATGTTCTTATAAGTTATTACCGACTAGATAATTTAGATTTAAATCTTGTTACTGCGAAATCAAAGGCTAACTTCAAAATAGGAATATCTAATTTTGATCAACGCTTAAATGATTTTATAATTGATATAGGAACTCAGCATATTGGTGTTTTTAGAAACGAATTAGAAAAGTATTTAAAGGGATTAAATAAGATTTTTTAATATTCTCTTGATATACTTTTAATTTTATAATAGATATTTAATGTATACTTTTGCATTCGCTTGATTTAGGATGAAAAAAATTCAATTTATATTAATACTTAGTTTGATACTATCTTGTGGTGAGTATCAAAAGACATTAAACTCGGATGTTATTGGAGATAAATTTCTTGTAGGTACATCGCTATACGATGAAGGGAAATTCAAAAAGGCTAATAGGTTATTTTCTCAAATTGTTCCTCAATATAGAGGAAAACCTCAAGCTCAGAAATTAATGTATATGCATGCAAAGTGTTTTTACGAAACAGAAAGCTACTATACAGCAAATTATCAGTGTGAACGATTTGCTAGTTCTTATCCTGATAGTGAAAAAGTTCAAGAAATAGCATTTCTTGGAGCAAAGAGTTATTATCATCTAGCTCCAATTTTTTCCAAGGATTCAAAAGAAACATTAACTGCAATTGAGAAGATTCAAGCATTTATTAATACTTATCCAGAATCTGAATATATTAGCGAGGCCAATGAATTGATATTTGATTTAGATTTTAGATTAGAAATGAAAGCCTACGATACTGCGCTTCAGTATAATACACTTACAGATCATCAAGCTTCTATAAAAGCCTTTGATAATTTCATATTAGATTTTCCAGGATCAAAACTAAGAGAGAAAGCAATGTATTATAGATTCGACTCATCCTACAGGCTTGCTATTAACAGTGTATCTTGGAAAATGCAGGAAAGAATTGATAAAGCCATTAATCGCTATAATAGTTTTAAAAAGTATTATGAATCATCTGACTTTACCAACGAAGCTGATATAAAATTAAAGGAATTAAAGGAATTAAAAACAATATAATAATAAGAGAATTATGGATTTAAAAAATACCAATGCTGCTCAAACTACTGAAACTTATAATAAAGAAGTTATTGAAGAAAAAACTGATAATATATATGAAGCAATATCTATAATTGCTAAAAGAGCTGAGCAAATTAAAGGAGATGTCAAAAAGGAATTGATTGAAAAACTTGAAGAATTTGCAACCTTCAATGATAGTTTGGAAGAAATTTTTGAAAATAAAGAGCAAATTGAAGTTTCAAAATTTTATGAAAAACTCCCTAAGGCTCATGCAATTGCTATTCAAGAATGGTTAGAAGAAAAAATTTACCATAGGAATAGTAATGAAGAAATAGAAGAATAATCATATGTCAATTTTAAGCGGAAAAAAAATTCTACTAGGTATATCAGGTGGTATTGCCGCTTATAAAACTGCAATACTTGTCAGATTATTTATTAAAAATGATGCCGAGGTAAAAGTTGTCATGACTCCAGATGCTAAGGAGTTTATTACACCTTTAACTCTTTCAACATTATCTAAAAATCCAGTTCATTCTAGTTTTACTTCTGATGATCAAGATGAGACATGGAATAATCATGTAGAACTTGGAATGTGGGCTGATTTGATTCTAATTTGTCCTGCAACAGCCAATACACTATCAAAGATGGCTAATGGAAATTGTGATAATTTACTTATAGCAGTTTACTTATCAGCAAAATGTCCTGTATATTTTGCTCCAGCTATGGATTTAGACATGTACAAACACCAATCAACTAAGGATTCAATATCTAAACTATTAGAAAATAGAAATATTCTAATTCCTGCTGAAACTGGTGAATTAGCAAGTGGCCTGATAGGAGAGGGGAGATTGGCTGAACCAGATTCAATTTTAAATTTTATTGAAGAAGATATCATAAAGTCATTACCCTTAAGAGGTAAAAAAATATTAGTTACGGCTGGCCCTACTTATGAGGCCATAGATCCTGTAAGATATATTTCAAATCATTCAAGTGGAAAAATGGGTTTTGAAATTGCAAAAAAAGCTTCAGACTTAGGGGCCGAAGTAATTTTGATAAGTGGCCCATCAAACCAAAAAATATCTACAAGATCTATTAATTTGATCAATGTGGTATCTGCTAAAGACATGCATGAAGAGGTAATTAAATATTATTCTGAAGCAGATATTGTTATAATGGCAGCTGCAGTTTCAGACTTTAAGCCTAAAGATTTTTCAAATAAAAAAATTAAAAAAGACAATATTCAACCTAAAATGGAGTTAGAAAAAACAAAAGATGTTTTATTAGAATTAGGAAGACTTAAGAAAAATCAATTTTTAGTTGGTTTTGCCTTGGAAAATGAAAATGAAATTGAAAATTCTTTAAAAAAATTAAAAAACAAAAATCTTGATTTAATAATATTAAATTCTCTAAATGATAAGGGTGCTGGTTTTAGAACAGAAACCAATAAGATCACCATTATTAACAGCAAGGAAGAGAAAACTGATTATGATTTAAAAGATAAATCTGAAGTTGCAGAAGATATTCTTAACTCTATAATGAGCCAAATAAATGTTTAGATTAACTTTAATTTTATCGCTATTAGCAACAACTCTTACATTTTCTCAAGAGTTGGCTTGTACTGTAACTATAGATGCTAGACAAACTGGCAATGAAAACTTACAGATTTTCAAGTCACTTGAAACTCAATTAACTGATTTTGTAAATAATACTAAATGGACTAATAGGAATATTAAAAATAATGAAAGGATTAATTGCAGTATGTTTATTAATATTTCAAGTTATGATAATGATTTTTTTCAAGCCACTTTACAAATACAATCATCAAGACCTATCTACAACTCTTCATATAATTCCCCTGTTTATAATTTTAACGATAAGAATTTTACTTTCAGGTATCAAGAGTTTCAAAATTTAATATTTAATCCAGATGTTTTTGAATCCAATCTTGTTTCAGTATTAGCTTTTCATATATATATGATCATGGGTATAGATGCAGATACATTTGATATTAATAGCGGTGGTATTTTTTACAATCAAGCAAGAAAAATACTAGACTTTTCTCAACAAAATGGATTTAAAGGTTGGGCACCTAATGATGGATTACAATCACGATATTATTTGATTGACAATATTCTCTCCCCAACATATAAAGAATACAGAACAGTTCTCTTTAATTACCATTTTAAGGGACTAGATTTTATGACTACTGATTTAAAGCAAGCTAAAAATGGAATATCAAAGTCCCTTATGCTGTTAGATCAAATGAATAAAAGAAGACCTAATTCATTTATTTTAAGGGTGTTCTTTGACACGAAATCAGGTGAAATTCAAGATATTTTTAGTGGCGGGCCAAGTATTCCAATAACAAATTTAATATCAACTTTATCTAAATTAGCCCCGAACCATTCTGATAAATGGAGAAAAATTAGTTTTTAAATAAAAACACTAGTATTTTTAATATCCTAATCTAAAATCAGTTGTTAAAGAGTTTATCAATAAAGAATTATGCTTTAATTGATGACCTGTCCGTAAGTTTCAATAATGGTCTATCAATCATTACTGGAGAAACTGGTGCAGGAAAATCTATTCTAGTTGGAGGTTTATCACTTATTCTTGGAAAAAGAGCAGATATTTCTGTAGTTAAAGATGTGTCAAAAAAATGTGTTATTGAAGCAGCTTTTGATGTTGGAAACTATAATTTGAAGACAATTTTTAATGAAAATGAAATTGATTATGAAACTGAAACTATCATTAGAAGAGAAATATTACCCTCAGGAAAATCACGAGCATTTATTAATGATTCTCCAGTAAACTTAAACCAACTATCAATTATAAGTGGTGCAATAATTGATATTCACTCTCAGCATCAGACATTAGAGCTAACGCAAAATAATTTTCAGTTTGAAGTTATTGACTCAATATCAAATAATATAAATCTTATTGAAGATTATAAGAACTACCTAGATCTATATAATGTTAAACAAAAAGAATTAGAAGAACTTATAGCCAATAGGGATCAATTAATTAAAACTTTAGATTATAATTTATTTTTAGTAAATGAAATAGAATCATCTAGTATTTTGTCTGAAAGTTTAGAAGCTTTAGAGCAAGATCAGAGAAATTTAGCAAATTTTAATTCCATTAAGGAAGAGCTGGTTTATAGTCAGCAATTGCTATCAGATGAAAAATATGGGCTAATCACTATTATGACTAATTTAAAAAACTCACTTAAAAGATTAAGTGAGAGTTCTAACTCATATTCAATTCTTCTAGATAGATTTTCATCTACTCTAATTGAGGTAGATGATATCTCTAATGAAATTGAGAATAACTTAGAAAACCTAGAAGAAAACCCTGGTAAATTAGAGGAGATAAACAGTAAGCTAAGCAGCATTCATAATCTATTTAGAAAACATTCTGTTACTAGAATTAATGAGCTTGAAGAAATTTATATAAAGTTAAATAAGAGTATTTCAACCTCTGAAAATATCGACAAAAAAATTGAAGATACTAAGGGTGAATGTGAGGAGTTAATGAATAAATTGAATAGCAAAGCTGAAGTTATTCATAATAATAGAAAAGACACCATACCAACATTTATTTCTAAAATAGAAGAAATAATTCATGATTTAGGAATGAAAGATGCAAAATTTAAAATAGACATCAATAAACAAGAAACTTTCTTTTCTAATGGAAAAGATTTGATAGAATTTTTATTTACTGCTAATACTGGTTCTGACTATAAATTATTAAAGCAATCTGCTTCAGGAGGTGAATTATCTAGAATTATGCTTGCAATTAAATCAATTTTAGCAAATTATCGTCAACTTCCCACACTTATGTTTGATGAAATTGACACAGGAGTATCAGGTGAAATTTCACAAAAAATAGGAAATATAATGAAGCAAATGAGTAGAAAAATGCAGATATTCACTATTACTCACTTACCACAAATAGCTGCTAAAGGTGAGTCTCACTATAAAGTGTTAAAGACTCAGGAGAAGGGTGAAACTATAACAAATATGGTAAAATTAAATACTCAAGAGCGAGTAGTTGAAATAGCAACAATGCTGGAGGGAGATAATATTTCATCCTCAGCTGTAGCTCATGCAAAACAGCTATTGAATTAATGATTAAATTTTTTTAACTTACATAAGATATTTAAAACCATGTCAAATAATTTATTAAAAGGGAAAAGGGGAATTATTTTTGGAGCATTGGATGAGAGTTCAATTGCTTGGATAACTGCAGAGAGAGTTCATCAAGAAGGCGGCACATTTGTTTTATCTAATGCACCTGTTGCAATAAGAATGGGACAAATCAATGAGCTTGCAAAGAAAACTAATTCACAAGTTATTGCAGCTGATGCTACTTCATTAGAAGAGCTTGAAAACTTAGTAAATGAGTCAATGAAGATTCTTGGTGGTAAATTAGATTTTGTTTTGCATTCAATAGGAATGTCAATCAATGTTAGAAAAGGGAGACATTATACAGATCAAAAATATGAATGGACTCAAAAAGGTACAGATATTTCAGCAATGTCATTTCATAAAGTAATGCAGATCTTATATAAGCAAGATGCAATGAATAAATGGGGAAGCATAGTTGCCTTAACCTATATGGCTTCTCAAAGAGTTTTCCCAGATTATAATGATATGGCAGATAATAAAGCATATTTGGAGAGTATTGCAAGGAGTTTTGGGTATTTCTTTGGAAAAGACAAGAAAGTTAGAGTAAATACTATCTCCCAATCTCCAACACCTACAACTGCAGGAATGGGAGTTAAAGGTTTTGATAGCTTTATTACCTATGCAGAGAAAATGTCGCCATTAGGGAATGCTACTGCTCTTGACTGCGCAAACTATACAGTTTCCCTATTTAGCGACCTCACCAAAAGAGTTACTCTTCAAAACCTCTATAATGATGGAGGCTTTAGTAATATGGGGGTAAGCGATGCCATAATTGACGATATAACAGAATAAAATTAATATACTAACTTAAATACTTAAGCATGAAAAA
The DNA here is from genome assembly GCA_018657955.1 of Flavobacteriaceae bacterium. Classification (GTDB taxonomy): domain Bacteria; phylum Bacteroidota; class Bacteroidia; order Flavobacteriales; family Flavobacteriaceae. The sequence goes on from JABHWD010000020.1 coordinate 102,318, forward strand.
AAATTACATTTTAACACTTTTGATTTCATTTCTATTTGCTTTTAGCTTTCAAGCACAAGTTGTGGTTGGTGAAGGGACAGTTGTAAATGAAGAAATGCCTATAGAACCTTTTTATAAATTCTCTTATTCTCAGGTAATTTATACAGCAAATGATATAAATGCCTCAGGTAGTATTACAGGGCTGAAATATAATGCAAATACTGAAACTGATCTAGCTAACAGTGACTACTGGGATATTTGGGTAGGACATACTTCACTTGATGCACATGGTGCTGCATTTGTTGATATTTCAGAATTAACACAAGTCTATAGTGGCAATGTTACTATTTCAGAGGGAGAGGTAAGTATTACACTCGATACACCATTTGAGTACAACGGAACGGATAATCTTATGGTAGCAGTTAATGAAACATCTAATGTCAATGATGCATATGATTTATCAAGTCATGATTTTTATTGCACTGCAACAACTGGTGTTAATCGAGGGCTAGTAACGTTTAACGATGGCGCTGTAATAGACCCAAGTAATGTAACTGCAACTCCACAGGCAAGAGAGTCTTATGCAAACATAACTTTTGAGGGGATTACACAATCTTGTTCAAACCCACAAGCTGTTACTGTTACTAATGTTACGGATTCTACAGCTGAGGTGAGCTGGACATCTCCAAATGGTGATTCTTGGGAATATATTGTGTTGGAGGCAGGTGAAGATGCTCCAGGAGAATCAGATACTGGTACTAGTGTAAGTACTACCTATACAACACTAACAGGTTTAAATGATGTTACAAGTTATATTGTTTATGTAAGAACTGTTTGTAGTAGTGAGGTAAGTGGTTGGATAGAAGCATTCTTTACTACAGATTGTGCTCAGCCGATGGCTATTCCATTTCATGAAGGATTTAATGGTGATGCTGCAGATCCAGCTAATACTACCATGCCTGCACCTTCAAATAGCGCAGATTGCTGGACAGTTATTGATAATTCACCTAGTACTGCCCCTAGTAATCAAGGGTGGGTTGTAGGTTATCAATTTGGGACTCCATATGAAGGTGATCGAAGTGCTCGATTATACACAAATTTTAATACTGGAGAGAATGATGATTGGTTGATTTCACCTCAGTTAAATTTAACGGGTCAGGAAAGATTAAAATTTAGGGTACTCTCAGCAGATGCTAATGATCTTAACCATATGGAAGTTTTATTATCACAAAACACTAACGATCCAGCTGATTTTACAGAGGTAATAGTGGAAAATTCACAATTTTCTGCTGAGTGGACACAAATAATAGTTGATCTATCGGCTTACTCTAGTGCTAGTTATATTGCATTTCATGTACCACCATCATCACAGGATGGAAATAGTATATACATTGATGAGATTATAGTTGAAGTTACCCCTTCTTGTCCTGAACCAACAAATGTTACAATATCTAATTTAACATCTAGTTCAGCTGATGCTTCTTGGGTAGCAGGATCAAGTGGTGAAACAGCATGGGAATATGTAGTTCAAGATGCTAGTTTAGATGCACCAACAGGTAGTGGTACAGCAGTTAGTACAAATTCTGTAACCCTAACAGGTCTAACTCAAGGGGGTGAATATGATTTTTATGTTAGAGCAGATTGTGGAGCAGGAGACTATAGTCCTTATGTTCCAATAAGTGGAGTTTATTTTATGATTCCACCTGTTGGAGGAGTATGTACAGATCCTCTGATAGTAGATGCTCTACCTTATAATACTACAGATACCACAGCTAATTATCAAGATGATTATAGTGGAAGTGCTGGTGCAAATTGTGGTGAGTCAGCTGCTTATTATCTAAATGGTGATGATGTAGTTTATGCCTATTCACCGACAAGTGATACTTCTATTAATATTTCTATGACTCCAGATGCTACTTATTCTGGAATATTTGTATATGATTCTTGTGATGATATTGGGGTAGAATGTATTGCTGGAATAGGAGTGTCTAACACTGATGAGAGAGTATTTGATATGAATGTTTATTATGGAAATACTTATTATATAGTAATTTCTACTTGGGCATCTCCGCAGAGTGTTGGATATGATCTTTCAATAACTGAAAATACATGTTCAGATCCTGTTATTAACTTCAGTGTTAATGCCTGTAACTCTGCTACAGATGAATATACAGTTGATGTTGATATTACAGATATGGGATCATCTACACAGTATACTGTTACAGATGATTTAGGAAATGTTCAATATGCGCAAGCTGCAGGTGTACTTACATTTACTTTCACAGGAACTCAAAGTCACATTATTACTGTAGAGGGTGATGATGCAAACTGTAATCAGACATATACTGCAATATCTGCTTGTCAAGCTTGTCATGCTAGTGGAATCAATTGTACTCTTGGTGATGGATTTTTGGGGCTTGTAATTGGTGATATTGATAACTCAGGTTCTGGATGTTCAGATGATGGATACGGTAATTTCACTACTATGACTACTGATTTAGAACAGAATGGCACCTATGATTTAACTATAACTACAGGATATTCAAATCAATATATTCGTGTTTGGATTGATTTGAATGATGACTACGTGTTTGATACTAATTCAGATGAATTAATATTGGATAATCATCTTATTGCTTCTGTAGGAACATCAACCATTCAGGTAACAATCCCATCAGATGCTAATTTAGGATCTCATGTTATGAGAGCTAAAGCTAATTGGAATTCTGTAGTACCTGATGATGCTTGTGAGGCAACATCCTATGGTGAAACTGAAGATTATACTGTAGTTATAGTAGAATCATTAGGAATAAATGATCTAGAGCTTTCAGATCTTAGAATATATCCAAACCCAGTAGATGGTAATTATGTAACAATTAAATCCCCAATTAATGGAGATAAATATGTTAAATTATTTGATATAAATGGTAGAAGGGTGCTTAGTACTACTATCACAGGAGATGTATTAGATATTTCATCTATTAATAGTGGCTTCTATATGGTAGAGATTACCATAAATGGATACACAAATATTTCTAAATTAATTATTCAATAGAACTTTAGAAATAAAATTAAAAAAGACCTAGTTTTTAAGCTGGGTCTTTTTTTTATATCTACTTGTTTGATTAAATTTGATCTATGATTGGAAATAACATTTCTTTTATTATTCCTGTATTCAACAGACCAAATGAGATAAAAGAACTTCTAGAGAGTTTCACTAAATTATCTTCTGAAAAAGATTTTGAGATTGTAATTATTGAGGATGGATCAACAGATGATTGCCAAGGAGTTATAAAGGATTTTAAGAATCAATTAAGTATATCTTACTATAAAAAAGGCAATACAGGTCCTGGTGATTCTAGAAATTATGGAATGAAAAAAGCAAAAGGAAATTATTTTATAATATTAGACTCAGATTGCTTATTGCCAGAAGATTACATGCAACATGTTATTTATAACTTGAATAACAATTATGTTGATTGTTTTGGAGGTGTTGATGGATCTCATGAATCTTTTAGTGATTACCAAAAAGCTGTTAGTTTTTCAATGACATCTTTTTTGACTACTGGTGGAATAAGAGGAGGGAAGTATAAGAAAAAATTATTTCAGCCAAGAAGTTTTAATATGGGAATCTCTAAAGATGCCTTTTTAAAATCAAATGGATTTGGGAATATACATCCCGGAGAAGACCCTGATTTATCTATTAGACTTAATCAATTAGGTTTTAAAACAGCATTATATGCTGATGTTCTAGTTTATCACAAGAGAAGGATTACCATTAGTAGTTTCTTTAAACAAGTATATAAGTTTGGATTGGTTAGACCAATATTAAATCATTGGCACCCTAAGTCATCTAGATTGATGTATTATTTCCCGACCTTTGCTCTGGTTTACTTAATTTTTTCAATAATAGAGCTGATTAAAGGAAATTACATTCCATTATTTATAATCTTTATATACATGATATTAATCTTAATTTCATCAACATACTCTAATAGGAGTTTTAAGATAGGGTTGTTATCAATTATTACCAGTGCTATTCAAATTTTAGGTTACGGTTATGGGTATTTAAAATCAAGTACCATATTAATTTTTAACAAAAAAAATATAGAAAAGGTTTTCCCGGAAGTTTTTTTTACTAAATAAGAAAGATGTTTAAAAAGATAAGATCAGTATATAAGACCAGGAAATTCAATGTTTTTGTGTTTTTTGTGCTATTAGCTCTAATTTATTCTATGACCTCTAAGTTGACATCTAATTATACTAAAACTATAGTATTTGTCGTAAAACCAGTGGATGTTCCATCAGATCAAGTTGTATTAGATCAATCAATTGACAGTATAGGGCTTGAATTAGAAACTTATGGGTATAATTTAGCTAAATACTACATAGATCAACCAATAATAGAAATTTCACTTAATGATTTGAATAAAGTCAAATCAAAATATCAATGGACCAAACAAAGGAATTTTTCAGATTTACAGTCAAAATTTAATAAATCTATTAGGTTAGTCTCATCTTCAGTTGACCAAATAGATTTTACCATTGAACAATATGAATCAAAAAAAGTTCCAGTAGAATTAAAACTAGAGCTAGACTATAAATCTGGATTTGATTCCTTTAATGAATATAAATTATCAAAGGATTCAATAATGATAACTGGGCCGAATTCATTAATTGATACAATTAATATGATACAAACTCATAAATTAGTATTAAATCAAATAGACTCAGAAATTAATGCTAAAATTAGAATTAAACCACCAGAAAATAGTAACATAACACATTCCGACACAGAATTAGATTTTCAGTTGAAAGTAGAGAAATTTACAGAAGAGTCTATAAAGGTTCCTATAACTATTGTAAATATTGATGATAACATGAAAATAAACTATTACCCCAAGGTAGTATCTGTTTTATATAGGGTTAGTATAAGAGAGTATAAATCTGTTAATCCAATGGATTTTAGAGTAGAATGTGATTTGAATACAATTAATAGAGATAATTCAGTATTAATTTCAAGTATTACAAAAAAACCTAGCAATGTTAGAAAATGTAGAATAGAAAATAATCAAATTCAATATGTAATTATACAATGATAAAAGTTGCTATAACAGGAGGAATTGGGACAGGTAAAACAACTATTTTAAGTATGTTCGCAGATAAGGGTATCCCTGTATTTAATTCTGATGAGATTGCGAGAGAAATAATGAATACTAATCCCTTACTAAAGAATGAGATTATAACAGCTTTTGGAAATAAGGCATATGATAAAAATAAACTAAACAAAAAGTATTTATCAAATGTTGTTTTTAATAATGAGACTTTATTAAAAAAAATAAACTCTATAGTTCATCCTTATGTTGCTAATGAACTCAACTCCTGGATAAAAAAACAAGATTCTAAATACATAATGTATGAATCTGCAATTATTTTTGAAAACCAAGGAGAAGGGTTTTTCGATAAAATTATATGTGTAACTGCCCCTGAAGATGATATAATTTCTAGAGTAATGGAAAGAAATAATTTTTCAAAAGACAAGATAAAATCAATAATTAACAAGCAATTACCCAACGAAGTAAAGACTCAAAAATCTGATTATGTTATAGAAAATGTAGATATTTCAAAGTTGTCAGACAGAGTGTTAGAAATTCATAATAACATAATTGATTCAAACTAATTCTTCTTAAATCATATGTTAACGATAGGTTAAATTAATTAATCCATTATAATTTTGCATTAAATTTGATTTATGAGTAAAAAAACCCTTATTCTTTTAATTACATTAATGAGCGTATCATTAATAGGGATTATTATTATCCAAAGTTTTTTTATTACGGAGATTTACAGAGATAATGAGAAGAAATTTAATGCAAATTGTAATATTTCATTATCTGAAGGAATTACATGGTTAGAAAAAAGAGAATTTAGACGTTATGTAGTAAAATTTAGAGATTTAATAAGTAGCGGAGGAGTTATAGATACAACTGCTATAAACAGTTTGTACATTATTAAAGAGGATAAAGATAATAATGAAGTAATGATGTATAGAAATGCATCTATTGAAGAAAACCTTAAGTTTCCTCAATTTTGGAATGTTTTAGCAGATAGTCTTAGTATAAAGAGAGTTTCTAATGAAAGAGAAACAAAAATTCTTAAGATTCAAAATGAAAATGAATATTCAGGAATAAGCTCTGAGAAATTTCTTTCAAAGATTGGAGAAATTTCAAAAAGTAAAGAAATTCTATTTGAAACTGCATATCATGACCTTGCAAAAAGAAATTCAATTGAAAGAAGAGTTGGAAATGTAAAGGCCTTAAATAATTTCTTGAAATATAGATTTAAAAGATTTAATATTGATATTCCATTTGAATTTGCAATATTCGATAGAGATTCACTAACTAGCGTTAAATCTGAAAACTTCCACTTAGATAAAAATACTTTTGCCTCAGCTCTTTTTACAGATGAGAATGATGAGAGTAATTATATTATAAAAGTAAATTTTCCAAAAAGAACACCCTTTTTGGTTGCACCGGTAATTTCAATTGCTTTGGTTTCAATTATTTTTACTGTGATAATAATAATCGTGTACATCTATACTGTACTCATTCTATTAAGACAAAGACAGATTTCTCAAATCAAAACAGATTTCATTAATAATATGACTCATGAATTTAAAACTCCTATAGCCACTATTAGTTTAGCTTTAGATTCTATAAAGAACCCGAAAATCATTAAGAATGAGAGTTTAATTAAAAAATATTTAAAAATGATTAAGGATGAGAATGAAAGAATGCATGACCAGGTTGTAAATCTTCTAAGAATTTCTCAATTAGAAAAGAGAGAGCTAAGTATTGATAAAACTAATTTGGATATAAATGAATTAATAAAGATTGCAGTTTCTCATGTACAATTATTGTTAGAAAACGAAAAAGGTTCTATAAATTTAAATTTAAATGCAGATAAGCCAGAGATATATGGAAGTGAAACTCATTTAATAAATGTTATGGTTAATATTATAGATAATGCAATTAAATACTGTGATAAAGCACCAGAAATTGAGGTTTCTACTGAAAATATTGCAGATAAGATTGTATTAAAAATTAAAGACAATGGAGTAGGGATGTCTAAAAAAGTACAAAAGAAGATTTTTGAAAAATTTTATAGAGAACAAACAGGAGATTTACATAACATAAAAGGTCATGGTCTTGGTTTAGCATATGTAAAAAAAATAATAGATTATCATAATGGAAAAATAATTTTAGAAAGCGCATTAAACAAGGGTACAATATTTTCAATAGAATTGTTTGCCAATAAATAATATATCATGAATGATAAAAAAAGAATTTTATTAGTTGAAGACGATCCAAATTTTGGTATTATTCTTCGAGATTTTTTAAATATGAATGATTATGATGTTGTTTTAGCAAAAAATGGAATGGAGGGGTTTGAAAAGTTTAAAAAATACGATTTTCATATATGCATACTTGATGTTATGATGCCTTATAAGGATGGATTTACTTTAGTTGGAGAGATAAAAGAAATTAACCAAGATATTCCAATAATTTTTCTAACGGCTAAATCTTTAAAAGAGGATGTTTTAAAAGGCTATAAAATTGGTGCAGATGACTATCTTAAGAAGCCTTTTGATAGTGATGTTTTATTGTATAAGATTAAGGCAATTCTAAAAAGAAATAAGCTAAGTTCAATTTTAGATACAGATGAGCATGAATTTAAGTTTAGTTCTTTCGAATTTAATTCTAAACTAAGACATCTTAAATTTAAGGACAATAAACATACTAAATTATCGCCTAAAGAGAATATGTTGTTAAAGATGTTGCTGCTACACAAAAATGATCTAATGCCTAGAGAATTGGCTTTAACAAGGATTTGGAGAGATGACAATTATTTTACTTCTAGAAGTATGGATGTTTATATCGCAAAACTAAGAAAACAGCTAGAGATAGATCCAAATGTTAAAATAAACAATATTCACGGAGAAGGTTTTCGACTAGTTTCCGATTAGACTTTTGATATATGCTATAACTTTTTCAAAAGTATAGTCTGGAGTTATCCATTCTACTCTATCAATTGATTTAAACCAAGTTAATTGTCTTTTAGCATATCTTCTTGTATTCTTTTTAATTTCATTTATACACTCATCTAAAGAATATTTATCTTCTATATAATTAAAGACTTCACTGTAGCCAATTGTATTCAATGTATTTAAACCTTTTAAGGTATAAAGTTCTTTCACTTCATTAATTAGACCGCTTTCAACCATATTGTCAACACGAGTATTAATTTTTTTATACAAATCTAATCTCTCTTGATTCATCCCTAATACTATTATATTAAAATCTCTTTTTTTCTTTTTCTTTTTCAAAAAACTTGAATATGATTTTCCTGTTGATATAGAAACTTCTAACGCCCTAATTAATCTTCTAGGATTATTTATATCTATACTTCTATACGATGAAGGGTCTAATAGTTTTAATTTTTCTTGCAGTTTTTTTATTCCTTTTAATTCTAAATCTAAATAAAGTGAATTTCTAACCTCTGTACTTATTCCCGGCATTTCATCTAATCCATATAAAACAGTATTTATATATAATCCAGACCCACCTACAAGAATGGCTATATCATTTTTATTGAAGATTGATTCTATAGACTTTAAAGCATCTTTCTCATAATCATATATGTTATAATCATCATTAACACTTTTATTATTTATTAAGTGATGTTTAATGCTATTAAGTTCAGAAGTTGATGGTTTTGCAGTTCCAATATTCATTTCTTTATAAAATTGTCGTGAGTCTGCAGATACGATTTCAGTTTTAAAATAATTAGCAATCTTAATTGCTAAAGTTGTTTTTCCTATTGCTGTAGGACCTATAATGGTTATCAGGTGTTTTCCCATTGATTATTTTGTTAATCTGTCAATAACATTTGCTATGTCCTTTTCTAAAAGCATTTTAAATAGTGTAAGAGTAGCCATAGCATCACCATCAGCTCTATGTCTTTTCTCAATTTTGATACCTAGGCTGTTTGCTAATTTTCCTAAACTGTATGAATCTTGGTTTGGCAGAAGCTCTTTAGACAACTCTATTGTGCATAAAGTTTTCCTATTAAAATTAACACCTATGCTTGTAAATTCATTTCTTAATACTCTGTAATCAAAACCTGCATTATGAGCCACTAATATGCAGTTATTTGTTATATCTATAATTTTTTTTGATATATCTATAAATTTTGGTGCATTCTTCAGCATTTTTTTATTAATTCCAGTAAGATTTTGAACATATGGTTGAATTTCTTTCACTGAATTAACTAAAGTGTGTATTTGATCTGAAAGCTTATTATTCTGAAACTTATAAATAGCTATTTCGGTAATTTTTTCCTCATTAAATTTACCTCCAGTAGTCTCTATGTCAATTATTGCGTATATAATTTTATATTTTAATTTCTTTCTCCAAAAATTAAACTCCCCACTCTAATCATATTGCTGCCATATTGAATAGCTAATTTATGATCATAACTCATGCCCATTGATAGAACTGTTATATTAGGATAAGCAAGCCTAAGATTATTAAAAAAATCATTTAAAGAACTAAATTCATTTTTTAAAATTTCATCATTATTTGTAAAACTAGCCATACCCATTAGCCCTATAATTGTGATATTTTTAAGGCTTTTGAATTCCTCTGATTCTAACATTACTTTTGCGTGATCTTTAGATAAACCAAACTTTGTTTTTTCAGAAGCAATTTTAATTTGTAATAAGCAATCGATAGTTATATTGTTTTTCTTTGCTTGTTGATTAATCTCTTTTAAAAGTTTAAAATTATCAACACTATGTATAAGCTTAATAAAATTTGCTATATACTTCACTTTGTTTCTCTGTAAATGACCTATCATATGCCATTCTATATCTTTTGGCAATGAATTGTATTTGGTTACGAGCTCTTGAACTTTATTTTCACCAAAAATCTTTTGCCCCGCTTGATATGCTTCCATAATTTGCTCATTAGATTTTGTTTTAGAAACAGCGACTAATTTTACAGAATTATCAAAAGAATGATACAATTTATTTAAATTCTCACTTATACTCATTTTCCTTGCTATTTAAATTGTTTGGCAACTAACTCAGCCTTTTTGCTTTCTGAATAATCATAAAAACCTTCACCAGATTTTACACCTAATTTTCCTGATTTAACCATATTTACTAATAGCTCAGATGGAGCATATTTTGAATCTTTAAACCCCTTATACATTACCTCAAGTATTGACAAGCATACATCTAAGCCAATAAAATCTGCTAATTGTAGAGGGCCCATAGGGTAACCCATTCCAATTTTCATTATACTATCTATATTGCTTACTTCAGCTACTCCTGTATTTAATGCCTCAATTGCTTCATTTATCATTGGTAATAGAATTCTATTTGCTATAAATCCAGGATAGTCATTTACCTCAATTGCAATTTTCTTGATTGTCTCAGAAATTCCGATTATTGATTTTGTAGTTTCATCACTTGTCTTACGTCCTCTAATAACCTCAATTAATTTCATAATAGGGACAGGATTCATAAAATGCATTCCAATAACCTTTTCTGGCCTATTTGTTGAAGCTGCTATTTCTGTTATTGATATAGAAGAAGTGTTTGTTGCTAGTATTGTCTCTTTGGAGCATATTTGATCTAACTGTTTAAATAGTTTTAGTTTAATTTCAATATTCTCAGTAACGGCTTCAATAACAAGATCAGATGATTCTGCACTATTTATTTCCATTGTTGTTATAATATTATCAAGTGTTGCTCTTTTTTGATCAGAGCTAATAATATCTCTTTTGATCATTCTGTCAAGATTAGTCATAATACTATTTATGCCTTTTGATAGTGAGTTAGAATTTAGATCAATAAGATTAACATGGTAATTATTCATGGCAAAAACCTGAGCAATTCCATTACCCATAGTTCCTGCACCAATAATTGAAATTTTTTTCATAAGCTATTTATTAAATGCATTTATTATTTCTAGTGCGACTTTCAATGCTTTATAGCCATCATCTAACGAAACTTCAGGAGTTATGTCTTTTTCAATTGAATCAGCTAAACTTTCTAATTCTTCAAGAATAGCATTAGAGTTGTTAATTATACTTTTATCAATTGTTACTTGTTTTTTAATACCTTCTGCATTTTCTAATATTAATCCATTAGAGGATTCATTTCCAGAGAAATCCTTCATAATAACAACTTCACAATCTCTTTTAAAGAAATCAATTGATATATATTTTTCTTTTTGAAAAATTCTAAATTTTCTCATGTTTTTTAAAGAGATCCTACTTGCAGTTAAATTAGCTACACATCCATTTATAAACTCAATCCTAGCGTTAGCAATATCAGGAGATTTGCTAATAATTGATATTCCACTTGATGAAATATTCTTAATATCAGATTTAACTATATCAAGAATTATATCAATATCATGAATCATTAGATCAAGAATTACTGGAACATCTGTACCTCTTGGATTAAATTGCGCTAACCTATGAGTTTCTATAAACATTGGGTTATTAATTTTATCTTTCACATGTAAGTACGCAGGGTTAAACCTTTCAACATGCCCAACTTGCCCTTTAACATTATTTTTTTTTGCAAGACTTATGATTTCATTTGCCTCCTTTAGGTTGTTGGTTATAGGTTTTTCAACAAATATGTGTTTTTTATTAGCGAGCGCTATGGATGCATAATGAAAATGTGACGGAGTAGGAGTAACTATATCAACAACATCAATCTCTTTTAATAATAATTCAAATGAATCAAAATATCTACATGAGAGTTCTTTTGAAACTTTTTTAGAATTAGAACTATCATTGTCATAAAAACCTATTAAGTTGTATCTTTTTGATTCCTTAAGAAGTTTTATATGAATTTTACCAAGATGCCCAGCACCAATAACTCCGACTTTTAACATAGACAGTTTTTACAAATTTAATATTTTTAAGATCAAATAATAGTTATAAATTTATTGATATTTAAAAATTTATAATATATCTACTATAATTGAATGATTCTTTTAAACATAAAGGTTTAAGAAAGAAATTAATCCAAACAATCAAATCTAAAGGGATTAATAATATAAATGTACTTTCTGCTATTGGAAAGGTGCCTAGACATTTGTTTATGGATTCTGGATTTATTGATCATGCCTATCAAGATAAAGCATTTCCTATAGGTGCTGATCAAACCATATCTCAACCCTTTACAGTTGCATTTCAAACGGAACTTCTTGAAGTAAATAAAGGTGATAAAGTGTTAGAGGTTGGCACAGGAAGTGGATATCAAGCAGCAGTTTTATGCGAGCTTGGTGCTAATGTTTTTTCTATTGAAAGACAAGGAGAGCTTTATAAGAAGGTAGTTAATTTTTTGCCAAGCATTAATTATTACCCAAAAAAGATTGTATACGGAGACGGATATAAAGGTCTTGAAGAAGAAGCTCCATTCGATTCAATTATTGTGACTGCAGGAGCGCCATTTGCTCCTAAAACTCTATTAAATCAACTTAAAATTGGAGGAAGACTAGTTATTCCAGTTGGAGAAAATATTCAGGTAATGACCTTGTATGTTAGGGTTTCAGAAAAAAAATTTAATATGAAGGAGTTTGGAGAATTTCAATTTGTACCCCTTTTAAAAGAAAAAGAATAATATTTATTTTTGATTTTTAATTTTTTTTAGCCTGTCCAAATCTTTTTTATTATCTCTGTCTTTAATTGTTTCTCTCTTGTCATAGAGCTTTTTTCCTTTTGCTAAAGAAATTTCTATTTTTGCTAATCCTCTCTCATTAATAAATAATTTTAAGGGTATTATTGCATTGCCAGAATTGATTGTTTCTTTTAAAAGTTTTTTCAGTTCATTTTTATTAAGCAATAACTTTCTTTGCTTTCTTGGGCTATGATCCTTCGTGTTACTAAAAGAATATTTTTCAATATTCATATTTAACACATATAGCTCTCCTTTGTCATCAAACTTGCAAAAGCTTTCTGAAATACTTGCTTTATTTTGTCTGATAGATTTAATCTCAGAGCCAGTTAAAACAATTCCAGCGACATATTTTGAAAGCAATTCATAATTAAATTTAGCCTTTCTATTAACTATATTAACTTTGCTATTCATATTTGATTATTCATTAAAGGTATAATTTGTTGTTATTTGTCTCAGTATAAAATTTAATTACTGTTGATAAATAATAATTCAAATTGTAATTTTTCCCCTAATTAAAATATTCTATTGATTATTTTTGACTTATAAATTTAATTTAGTAAAAATATGCAAAAAGATCTTGAAATATTCAATTTAATTGATCAAGAAAGATCGCGTCAAATCGAAGGTCTTGAGTTAATTGCATCTGAAAACTTCACAAGTGATCAGGTTTTAAATGCAACAGGGTCAATATTAACAAATAAATACGCAGAAGGGTATCCTGGGAAAAGATACTATGGTGGATGCTCTATTGTTGATGAAATTGAGTCTATAGCTATTGATAGGGCTAAAGAACTTTTTGGTGCAGTTTGGGCAAATGTCCAGCCTCATTCAGGGAGTCAGGCAAATTCTGCTGTGTTCTTTGCTTGTTTAAATGTTGGAGACAAAATTTTAGGTTTTGACTTATCTCATGGAGGACATTTAACACACGGTTCTCCAGTTAATTTCTCTGGAAAACTATATAATCCGGTATTCTATGGTGTTGATAAAGAAACAGGGAGGTTAGATTATGATATAATTATGGAAATTGCTACAAAAGAAAATCCTAAATTAATTATAGCAGGAGCTTCAGCTTATTCAAGGGACATCGATTATAAAAAATTCAGAGAAATAGCTGATAGTGTTGACGCATTATTATTAGCAGACATATCTCATCCTTCAGGACTTATAGCTAAAGGAATTTTAAATGATCCGTTACCATATTGCCATATAGTTACAACTACAACACATAAAACACTAAGAGGTCCTAGAGGTGGATTAATTATGATGGGCCAAGATTTTGACAACCCTTTTGGTGTTAAATTAAAGAATGGTTCATTAAAGAAGATGTCATCAATTTTGGATTCAGCAATATTTCCTGGAAATCAAGGAGGTCCTCTTGAACATGTAATTGCAGCAAAAGCAATAGCTTTTGGAGAGGCTTTAACAGATCAATACATGTATTACACACTTCAGGTCAAAAACAATGCAGCAACAATGGCTAAGGCTTTTATTGATAGAGAGTATGATATCATTTCTGGGGGAACAGATAATCATATGATGTTGATAGATTTAAGAAATAAAAATATAACAGGAAAAGATGCTGAATTAGCACTAGAAAAGGCTGAAATTACAGTTAATAAGAATATGGTGCCATTTGATGATAAATCACCATTTATTACTTCAGGAATTAGGGTAGGTACAGCGGCAGTAACAACGAGAGGTTTAATTGAAGAAGATATGATAACAATAGTAGATTATATTGATAGAGCTATTTTAAACAATGATAATGACAAGATTCTTAATGAGATAGCTAATTCTGTTAAAGAAATGATGAAAGACAGGCCACTTTATAATTCTTAGTCTTCCTGAATCACATGCTGGTAAGCACCTAAGTCTGGATTGATATTCCTGGCTATATTTAATAAATCAAATGGAATTAGGTTAGAAAAAAACTGATCTCCTTGATTTTTTCCTGCAGAATTTATACCAATAATCATATTATTCTCATAAGGACTAATAAAGTCTGGATCTTGATTTAATATTAAATTTTCAAAATGCTCTTCATTTTCAAAATTATAAGTAGGCGTATTAAAACTTCCGTTTATATCAGAAAATTTTAATAGACAATTATTAAACTTATAATTTAAGCTTGAATCATCTAATTGTTCAATTAATAATTCGATATTTTGACTACCATAGATTATGCAGTTGTTAAAATTTACTTCTAAAACTTCATTATTAAAGACATCTCCTTCTGAATTGATTAAGTAATTATTAAGTAGAACGGTAGGGAATTGTCTAAATCCTGAGTTCCAATAATTAGTAATTGTGCAGTGTGTAAAATGGTATATTCCTCCATAAGTTCCAGCAAAAGATGATTGCCCCGAATTATTTATAACTAAATTTTCTGCTTTTATTGAAGACCCTTTTGCTAGGATACCAAAGTTACTTGAATTATAAATTTTACTATTTTTTAGTAATAATTTTTCCTGGTTATTTTCAAAATCTCCACTTAGATATAAGCCGATAGAGTTGTTTTTGATTGTTGCATAATTAATTTCATTATTTATGCTACCGTCAAAAAGCCAAATTGTTCCCCACTGTCCTGGAACATTTTCAAAAACTGGCTCTAACCTGTCGCCTTCAAGAATAACCTCATTTTCTAATAGTTCTTGATCTAAGCTAAATTCACCATTTATCTTTATTGATGCGCCATTGGTAACAATTAATCCCGAATTTGCATGGAAATGCAATCTTGATCCTGAATCTATTGTTAGTATTTCATTTTCTGGAACAGCAGCATATCCATAAACTACATAAGGTTTGGTTGAAGTAAAGTTTAATTCAGATTCATTAAGGAATCTTCCTTGTATATTAGTTTCGTCATTAACTCCATCCCCATCTATATCAAAGCTTAATGTCTCAACAATATATTCATTAGTTTGAGAATCCAGATATCTCTGAGGATATATAAAAATTGCATCCTTTATCAGGGTAACTAGTTCAACTTTTTGAAAGTTTTCTCCACTATTAAATTGAATATAATCGGTATAAAGAAATTGTGTACTTTGATCTGATAAGCTTCCTATATCAACAGTTGTTTCTATAAAAATATATAAACTATCATTGGCAAGAAGTTCGATATTTTCAAAATACTTTCCTGCATTAGAATCTGAACCATAAATACCATCAACATTAAGTCTATAATAAGAGTTTTCACCATTTCCGAGATTTATATTTGGTATTATTATATTTTCATTGGAATTATTATAGACCTTTAAATTATAGGTACTTGATCCTATATTTGTAAATATTGTATCTAAGTATACGGTATCTTTAGAGAAAGATAAATTCCCGGGACTTAATTCGAAGTTAAAATCATTTTTACAGCTACTCCAAAATATAACAACTATTAGATATATAAATATGATTAGTAATCTTCTCATGAAGTAAAAGCTTGTCTTATTTTATCATCTGATAACGCTGGATTTAAGTATTTATTTTTTCAATTTTAATTAAATATTTGATAAGCAACCTAGAGCTCCCCAGCTATTATCTCCATCTACTTCCCATTTGTTTTAGGTATAATTCTGATTTCAAAAAGTTTATCCCACATCTTACCAGTAACAAAGATGCTATTAGAAGCTTTATTATATGCAATACCATTTAGTACATCTAAATCTTTATGATTAGTCACTTCTTTTTTTAATGATGATAAATCAATAACACCCTCAACTACACCGTTTTTTGGATTTATAATAGCAATACCATCTGCCATATATATATTTCCATATATTCTGTCGTTAATCCATTCAAGCTCATTTATATTAGCAAGCTTTCTTTTGTTTGTGTGTGGCTGTATATAGTCCAATTCTTTCATTGATTTAGGATCTAATAGCCATATTTTGTCTGTTCCATCGCTTTTATAAATATTTTTTCCATCGTTACACAAACCCCATCCTTCTTTGCTCTTATCGTAAGAAAAAGAATCTATAAGATTAAAATTATTAATATCATAAATAAAGCCAACTTTTTCTCTCCATGATAAAAGATATATTAAATCATCTAAGATTGTTATTCCTTCAGCAAAATACTTCTTATTAATATCTTTCTTACTTAATACCTCTCCTGATTCATAATTGACTTTTCGAAGTTGTGATTTTCCATATCTCCCAATACTTTCATATAAAAACCCATTATAAAACTCAAGACCTTGCGTATAAGCATTTATATCATGAGGGTATACATTAATAATCTCATATGAGTAAACCGTTGGAGTTAAGTTATTTTCGGGTAAGGTTTCAGATTTATTATCATTACAATTAATTAATAATAAAGGTATGATAATAGTCAAGGTTATATTATAGATATTGTTTTTTATCATACCAAAGTTGAATAGGGCAAATTTAAGTTATATATTTTTAAATTACTCAAAAAAAATTATTGACTAATATCAAAAATTGTATCTTTACTATGGCAAGTCCTACACAACTAGCTCCTGATTAACCCTCCAGAACGGGAACGTAGCAAAGGTATTTAGTTGTAGCAGTGTGATGTAGGTAGCTTGCCATTTTTTTTTAACAGCAATGTATAAAGTAATTTTAATAACTGGAGGGTCTTCTGGAATAGGAAAAGCTATAGGTGAATTTCTTAGCGATAAAGGATACATTGTTTATGGTACTAGCAGAGACTCTTCAAAGTATCCTGAATCTAAGTTTAAGTTGTTAACTATGGATGTAACTAATAATGATCAAATAAATTCATGTGTTAATCAAATCATAGATTATGAAGGAAGAATAGATGTTTTAATAAATAATGCTGGAGTTGGCATTACAGGTCCATTAGAAGAAATTCCAGAAGAAGAAATACATAAGCATTTTAAAACAAATCTATACGGACCTATTAATATGATAAAAGCAGTTTTGCCATTTATGCGCAAAAAAAGAAAAGGCTTAATTATTAATATTACATCTATTGCAGGTTATGTAGGATCTCCATTTAGGTCAATTTACAGTGCTGGCAAAGCAGCATTAGATCTAATTTCAGAAACATTAAATATGGAAACAAAGGAATTTAAAGTCAATGTTGTTAGCATTGCTCCAGGAGAATATTTGACTAATATTCCTAAAGGAAGATTTCATTCACCAATAAGAGAAGAATCACCATATAAAATTTCTTATAAAAAGGGATTAGAAACTATGAATAAACATATTGATTCAGGTGCTGATCCAAGAATTATAGGACGATTAGTATATAAGATACTTAACTCAAAGAGGCCCAAGAAAAAATATTTATCAGGATCATTTATTGAAACATTAGCTCCTTTTTTAAAATTTATCTTTCCACAGAGGTTATTTGAATATATTGTAATGAAGAATTATTAAAAAATCTATGTTAATAACTTCATTAATATATATCTTTTAAATATTGTAAATTTAAGGCTCAACCTAAATAATTTTAATGAAATTTTTTATTGATACAGCAAATTTAGATCAAATAAAAGAGGCTCAAGATCTTGGAATACTTGATGGTGTAACAACGAACCCCTCACTTATGGCTAAGGAAGGTATAACTGGTAAGAAAAATATATTAGATCATTACAAGAAGATCTGTGATATTGTTGATGGAGATGTCTCAGCTGAGGTAATTGCAACTGATTATAAAGGAATGATTAATGAGGGTAAAGAACTATCTTCTCTGCATAAACAAATTGTTGTAAAGGTTCCAATGATAAAAGAAGGAATAAAAGCTACAAGATATTTTAGTGATAACGGGATAAGGACTAATGTTACTTTAGTTTTTTCTCCTGGTCAAGCCCTTTTGGCAGCAAAGGCTGGAGCAAATTATGTTTCTCCATTTATTGGGAGATTAGATGATGTCTCAACAGATGGCTTAGCTCTGATTTCTGAAATTAGAGAGATATATGATAATTATGGTTTCTCAACAGAAATTCTTGCAGCATCTATTAGGCATACAATGCATATTGTTGATTGTTCAAAGATTGGTGCAGATGTTATCACAACTCCTTTGAAATCAATACTTGATCTTTTAAAACATCCACTTACAGACATAGGATTAGAAAATTTTTTAAAAGACTATAAAAAAGGAAATTAATTTATCTATTTTTGCAAGCCTAAAAATAGGTTTTTATGCTATCAGTCTCCAATTTATCCATACAATTTGGCAAGAGAGTTCTTTTTGACGATGTTAATACTGCATTTAACAATGGTAACTGTTATGGTATTATCGGAGCAAATGGTTCCGGAAAATCAACCTTATTAAAAATATTAGCCGGAAAAACAGACCCTACTTCTGGCAGTGTATTCCTTCAGCCAGGAAAAAGAATGTCAATCTTAGAGCAAGATCATACAATATTTGATAAAAGAACAGTATTAGAAACAGTAATTATGGGTAATAAAGATCTGTTTGATTTAAAATATGAGATAGATAAACTTTATGAAGATTATTCTGACGAGAATGCTGATAAGATCGGTGTTTTACAAGAAAAATATGAAGAAATGGATGGATGGAATTCTGAAAGCAATTCTGCTTCTCTACTTTCAAATTTAGGAATATCTGAAGAATTACATTATAAATTAATGAAAGATGTTGATTCAAAGCTAAAAGTGAGAATATTATTAGCCAAATCACTTTTTGGAGACCCTGACGTATTAATAATGGATGAGCCAACTAATGACTTAGATTATCATACAATTAATTGGCTAGAAAATTACTTGGCGAATTTTGATAATTGTATAATTGTAGTTTCTCATGATAGACATTTTTTAGATTCTGTTTGTACACATATATCAGATATAGATTTTGGAAAAATCAATCATTATTCTGGTAATTATACTTTTTGGCATGAATCTTCACAGCTAGCCTTAAGACAGCGTATGCAGCAAAACAAAAAAGCAGAAGAAAAGAAAAAGGAGCTGGAACAGTTTATTGCAAGGTTTAGTGCTAATGTTGCAAAAAGTAAACAAGCAACTAGTAGAAAAAAAATGATTGCAAAACTTAATATTGAACAGATTAAGCCGTCAAGTAGAAGATATCCTGCAATTATATTTGAGAGAGAAAGAGAAGCTGGGGATCAGATCCTTAATATTGAGAATTTATCTAAATCAGTTGAGAAAGAGATACTATTTAGTAATATAAATTTAAATCTAGCAAAAGGTGATAAGGTGCTTTTTTATTCAAAGGATTCTAGAGCAACAACATTTTTTTATGAAATTTTGAATGAAAATATTAATTTGGATTCTGGAAAGTTTGATTGGGGAATTACTACTTCTCAATCTTATTTGCCTTTAGATAATAGCAATTATTTTATTGACAATACAAGCTTAGTAGATTGGCTTAGAAAATGGGCTAAAACTGAAGAAGAGAAAGAGGAGGTTTATTTAAGAGGTTTCCTTGGTAAGATGATTTTTTCTGGAGAGGAAGCATTAAAAAAATGTAATGTTTTGTCTGGAGGAGAAAAAGTTAGATGTATGATTTCTAGAATGATGATGAAAAAGGCTAATGTATTAATGCTAAATGAGCCCACAAATCATTTAGATTTAGAAAGTATTACAACATTTAATAATTCATTAAAAAAATATAAAGGAACAGTGTTGTTAACTACACATGATCATCAATTTGCACAAACACTGGCTAATAGGATAGTTGAATTAACTCCAAAGGGTGTAATTGACAGGTATATGAATTTTGATGAGTACATGCAGGATGAAAAAATCAAAGACTTAAGAAATAAGATGTATTGTTAACTAAAATTTATCGCAATTCAGCTCCAAATTCCTTTATAAGATTATTAGTTACATTTTTCATTAGATGATCTATTTCATTATCAGAAAGAGTTTTTGATTTATCTGAAATCTTAAAATTAAGTCCATAGCTTTTCTTATTTTTCGGTATATTATTCCCAATATATACGTCAAATAAACTAATGTTTTTTATAAGATTTTTATTTGCTTTATATGCTGAATTGTATATTGACTCAAAGGATATATCCTCATCAATTAAAATAGATAAATCTCTTGAAACTTCAGGAAATTTAGGAATTTCTTGAAATAAAACAGGGCCTTTATTTATTGAGCCAAGAACATTACCCCAATTAAACTCTACATAATAAACCTCTTGTTCAATATCAAAAACATCTAAACTATTCTGTGATATAAAGCCAAAACTAACTAAGGGTTTATCATTTAAAATCAAAGTTTCACCGTCTTTTAAGTTTTTATCTATTGTTGGCTTTGAATTAGCTTTGCTTAGATTTAATCTATCAATTATAGAAGATACGACACCTTTCACATAATAAAAATCACTTTTATGTAGAGTTTTATTCCAATTCTTTGATGATTTATTGCCAGTTATAAAAAGACATAATTTTTCTTCCTCAATATATTTGTTATTATTTTTTATATAATCTTTACCAAATTCAAACATTTTTAGATTACTCTGCTTTCTATTAATATTATAAGATAATGCTTCAATTCCAGAAAACATAAGGGAGTTCCTTAATGATGAAAGATCTGAGCTGGATGAATTAATAACACTTACATGTAGTGATTCCTTTATATTTTTATTTGCTTTATTAAATTTCGGGGAGGTAAGTGAATTAGTTATTATCTCACTAAATCCTAATGAAACTAAATGATTAGCTATTATATTTTCAATATCATTCTTTGATAACTGATCGTGTAGTATTAGAGATCTATTTATTTTCTTTGATGATTCAATGTTATTATATCCATATATTCTTAATATTTCTTCTATAACATCTGCTTCTCTAGTAACATCATTTCTATAAGCAGGTATTGAAATTCCAAGATTTGATTCAGTAATACTCTCAATTTTAATGTCTAGAGAGGTTATTATTCTTTTTATGATCTCACGATCAATTTTTTTTCCAATTAGATTTTCTATATTTTTAAAACTGATTATTATCTGTTTCTCTTCAATTCTCTTTGGATACACATCTGTAATATCGCTAGACACCATTGAGTTTTTACAGATTTGTTTAATTAGTATACATGCTCTTTTTAAAGCAAGATCAGTTATGTTTGGGTCAACACCTCTTTCAAACCTATATGATGCATCTGTGTTGAGTCCATGATATTTTGAAGATTTTCTAATTGTTATAGGATCAAAATAAGCACTTTCTAAAAATATTGAAGTAGTTTTTTCTGTAATTCCAGAATCTAAGCCTCCATAAATTCCAGCTAAGCATAGAGGTTTATTTCCACTGCATATCATCAAATCATTACTAGTTAATTTTCTTTCAATCCCATCTAGAGCTGTAAATTTTGTTCCATTTTTAAGAGTTTTTACTGATATCTTATTTTCATGAATTTTATTATAGTCAAAAGCATGAAGCGGTTGTCCAATATCATGTAAAACATAATTAGTAATGTCGACAATATTATTAATTGGAGTAACATCAATAGATTTTAGTCTATTAATCAGCCATTGAGGAGATTCTTGCACAACTATATCATCTATTACTATTCCGCAGTATCTAGGAGCTAGAAGGTTGTTCTCAACCTCAAGTTTGATATTTACTAATTTCTTATCAATAATAAAATCACTTATAGATGGTTTCATTAGTTCTAATTTCATTCCTCTTTGTAATAGTCCAGCTCTGAGGTCTCTAGCAGTCCCGTAATGACTTATAGCATCAGACCTATTAGGAGTTAATCCAATTTCAAGTATTTTATCACTTTCTATTTTAAAAATTGTATCAAGCGGTGTTCCTGCTTCATATTTTTTGTCTAGCAGCATTATTCCTTCGTGTGAGTCTCCTAAGCCTAATTCATCTTCACCACATATCATTCCATCACTAATTTCTCCTCTGATTTTACTTTTCTGTATAGTCCAACAATCATCATTTGAGTATATCTTGGTTCCTGCTGTAGCAACAGCGACAGTTTGGTTTAAATCAACATTAGGAGCGCCGCAAATAATTTGAACATCTTTGTTTAAGCCAATACTAACAGTAGTTATCTTTAGTCTATCAGCATTAGGGTGTTTTTTACACGTTCTAACTTTTCCAATTACAACTCCTTTTAAACCTCCTTTAATTGATTTAAAATCTAAAATATCTTCAACTTCTAGCCCTAATTCTGTAAGCATGTCTGCAGTATCTTCAACTGTGTCTTTTAGATTCAGGAATTGTTTCAGCCAATTATATGAAATTTTCATTTTAAATAGTTAGGTTTAACAAATATAATAATAGTTACTTTCTAATGAAATCTAAAAAGTTTTTTTAATATTCATTTTTTCATAGATATTTAATCTAGCATAATCCATATTATGAATAAGTTAAATTATTGGATAATTATATTGCATCTAATCTTATCAGGTTGTAATGAAGATTACAAGGTGATCCCAGGTTCTTATGTAGGCTATTTATATACTATAGATAATCAAGAAATACCGTTTGATTTAGATGTGTTGAAAGATGGTTCAGTTCAAATTTTCAATCATAAAGAAATAGTTAATATGGAAAATATTCTTTACACAAAGGACTCATTTTTAATCAAATCTCCTGTCTTTGAAGGATATATAAAAGCAAAGAAAACATCTTTTGGGTTAGAAGGATACTTTATTAATAATAGTTTAGATAGAAAAATAGAATTTAAAGCTAATCCTGGTTATCAAAGATTTAAATTGAAAGATGATTCAAAAAATTATAATTTTTCAGGAAAATGGAAAGTTGTTTTTAATCCTGAAAAACTAGAAGAGTATAATGCAATAGGAATGTTTGATCAAAGTAATTCTAAGATTTCAGGAACTTTTAGAACAACTACAGGAGATTATGGTTTTATGGAAGGTGTTTCAGAGGGAGATTCAATAAAACTATCTACATTTAATGGAGCACGTTCATATCTATTTAAAGGTGAGGTAGAAGAAAATATTATAAGCGGGTATTTTTATAGAGGTAACTATAATAAAATTCCCTTTATAGCTAGCAGAGACGGGAATTACGAGCTCCCAGATCCAAATAATTTAACTTTATTAAACAATCAATATAATAATTTTGAATTCTCTTTTGAAGATAGTGAGGGAGAGTTAGTTTCCTATAATGACTTAAAATTTAAAGACAAGGTTTTGGTTGTGCAGATTATGGGCACTTGGTGTCCAAATTGTTTAGATGAGACTACTTTTCTTTCAGAATTTGTCAGTAAAAATAATCACAAAGATCTTGAGTTTGTTTCTTTAGCATTTGAATATGCAAACACAAAGAATAGAGCTATTACAAATATCAATAAATTAAAAGCCAGATTTAACATTAAATATCCTATTCTATTAGCACAATTTGGTACTAGCAACAAGGTTGAAGCTCAAAAGAGAATTCCTTCATTAAAACAAGTTGTTTCGTACCCAACACTAATTTTTATAGATAAAAAAAAGAATGTTAGAAGAATTCATACAGGATTTAATGGGCCTGCTACAGGGGAAAAGTATGAAAATTTTAAGAGGGAGTTTAAAGAATTGATATTAAAATTGCTTGCGGAGGATTAGCTAATATAATTCCATATATCATTATTTTTATTCAGATGTTTGTAGGTGTTTAAGATTACAGTATTTTGTTTTTTTGTGAGATTTTGATCAGATGCTAATATCTTCTTAACATAATTTCTTATTGAGCTAATCATATTTTTATCATTCACTAGGTTGACTATTTTAAGAGGAATTATTCCACTTTGTTGAGTTCCCATAAGATTTCCTGGACCTCTTATTTCAAGATCTTTCTCTGCTATTTCAAATCCGTCATTAGATTTTACCATAGTATTTATACGAATTTTACTATCATTAGTAGTTTTGTTCCCAGACATTAATATACAGTAACTTTTATGAGTTCCTCTTCCAACTCTTCCTCTTAATTGATGTAATTGGGATAATCCAAATCTTTCAGAGCTTTCAATTATCATTACAGAAGCATTGGGGACATCAACGCCAACCTCAATTACTGTTGTGGAGACTAGAATGTTAGTAAGACCAGATATAAATCTCTGCATTTCATAGCCTTTGTCTTCTGACTTCATTTTACCATGCACCATTGAAATTTGATATTCAGGGAGAGGAAAATCTCTTGATAGACCATCAAAACCATCTATAAGATCCTTATAGTCCATTTTCTCGCTTTCTTTAATAAGAGGGTATACGATATACGCCTGTCGTCCTTTTGATATTTCTCCTCTTAAAAATCGAATTACTTTTAGGCGACTATTTTCCTTCCTATGTACTGTAATTATATTCTTTCTTCCAGGGGGAAGTTCATCAATCACTGAAATATCTAAGTCGCCATATACAGACATTGCTAATGTTCTTGGAATTGGAGTTGCAGTCATAATTAAAATATGAGGGGGTAGAGTATTCTTTTTCCATAATTTACTTCTTTGGGCTACTCCAAATTTATGTTGTTCATCAATTATTGCTATGCCAAGGTTTTTAAATTTAACCTTATCTTGAATTAAAGCGTGTGTTCCTATAAGTATTTTTAATTCTCCATTTTCAAGTTCATTATATATCTTTATTTTTTCTAAAGGTTTAGTTGAACCTGTAAGTATTTGTATGCTGATATTCAATAACTTACATGTGTCTTTAAAATTATTATAATGCTGTGCTGATAAAATTTCAGTTGGAGCCATTATACATGCTTGAAAATCATTATCTATTGCTATTAATGTTGCCATAAATGCAATTATAGTTTTTCCTGAGCCAACATCTCCTTGAAGTAATCTATTCATCTGAGCATTACTGCCTAAATCTCTTCTAATTTCTTTTAAAACTCTCTTTTGGGCATTTGTTAAACTGAAATTTAAATGATTATTATAAAATGAATTAAAAGTATTACCAACTTTTTTAAAGCTATAACCTTTAATTTTTTCTTTTCTTGAAATATTTTTTTTAATTAATTGTAATTGAAAATAAAATAATTCTTCAAATTTCAATCTTTTAATAGCTTCTGATAGAATTTGATTAGATTTTGGTAGATGAATATTTATTATAGCACTGTTCTTATCTAGAAGTTTATATTCCTTAATAATATATTCCGGCATACTTTCTACAAACTTTGATTTTATTTCAAGTAATAATTCTTTAACAATATTTCTAATTACTTTATTTGTAATACCTCTTTTAATTAAGGTCTCAGTAGAAGGATATACGGGATCTAAAGAAGATCTGTATTTTAAATTCTCCTTTTTATATAATTCTAATTCAGGATGCGGTATATTATATATCCCATTGAAGACGTTTGGTTTCCCATAAATAATATAGTTTTTATTTAAAATCAGACTTTCTTTAATCCATTTATGAGATTTAAACCAAACTAATTCTATAAAACCTGTATCATCTTTGACTTTTGCTATAAGTCTCCTTTTTCTTGGTGATCCACTTTCATATAAATCAACTATTTTACCTATTAGCTGGATTTCAGATTTTGTATTATTGATTTCATTAATTTTATAGTACTTTGTTTTGTCTACATATCTATATGGGAAGAAACTTAAAAGATCTTGATAAGTAAAAATTTTAAGTTCTTTTTTAAATAGTTTTGATCTATTTGGACCAACTCCTTTAAGATAATCAATAGGTGTCTGTAAGAAAGTATTATTCATTTTCTTAAAATTAATATTTTTTAAATTCTTATAACTTTAATTTGTATTAATTATAGATAGAATTTGTTTATAAAATTTCATTTTTCTAATATCAATTAATAAATACATTAATTAATTTCACTGTAAATCATATTTTAAATTGAATAATTATCTAAATAATCTTAATGAATCTCAGTTAAAAGCAACATTGCATACAGATGGACCTATGATTGTTATAGCAGGAGCTGGATCTGGAAAAACTAGAGTATTAACTTATAAGATTGCACGTCTAATGACCAAAGGTATAGATCCCTTTAATATCTTGGCTTTAACTTTTACAAATAAAGCAGCTAGAGAAATGAAAGAAAGAATAGCTAGGATTGTTGGAGAAGAAGCAAAGAACTTATGGATGGGTACATTTCATTCAGTTTTTGCTAAAATATTAAGAATTGAAGCTAAAAAAATAGGGTATACCTCAAATTTTACAATTTATGATACGGAAGACTCTAAAAAATTAGTTTCATCAGTCATAAAGGAGTTAAATTTAGATAAAGAGATATATAAATATAAAAGTATATATTCTAGAATATCTTCTCTTAAAAACAGTCTTATTACACCTAAAGCTTATAGACAGAATGATGAATTAATTGAATCAGACAAATTAGCTAAACGTACAAGTTTTATTGATGTATATGTAGAATATATAAACAGATGTTTTAAAGCAGGGGCAATGGATTTTGACGATCTATTATTAAAGACTAATGAGTTACTATCTAAGTCCCCCGATGTTCTTGCTAAATATCAAAATTTATTTAGATATATTCTAGTTGATGAATATCAAGATACTAATCATTCCCAATATCTTATTGTTAAAGCACTATCTGATAAATTTCAAAATATATGTGTTGTTGGTGATGATGCTCAAAGTATATACAGTTTTAGGGGGGCTAATATTAGAAATATACTAAATTTTCAAAGAGATTATCACGGAGTAAATGTATTTAGATTAGAACAGAATTATAGATCTACAAAAAACATAGTTAATGCAGCTAATAGTCTAATTGAGAAAAATGAAAATAAACTTAAAAAAGTTGTTTGGACTGAAAATGAAACAGGATCAAAAATTAATGTAACAAGATTACTAACCGATGGTGAAGAAGGAAGATTTGTAGCTAGCTCAATCTTTGAGAGCAAGATGAGAAATCAATATAAGAATAAAGATTTTGTCATCTTATATAGAACAAATGCTCAATCTAGAGCATTTGAAGATTCATTAAGAAAAAAAAATATACCATATAGAGTATATGGTGGATTATCGTTCTATCAAAGGAAAGAAATTAAAGATATTTTAGCATATTTGAGATTAATAGTAAATAACTCAGATGAGGAAGCTTTTAAAAGAATAATAAACTTTCCTTCAAGAGGTATAGGTCAAACATCAATTGATAAATTAATTATAGAATCAAAACAAAGGAAAATTACAATTTATGATGTTGCTAAAAATATTAATGAATTTAATCTCTCTATTGGCTTAAAAATCAGAAATAAAATTAACGATTTTGTTCTTTCAATTGAAAAAGCAAAATTAATGCTAAATGAATCAAATGCCTTTGAAATAACAGAAGAAGTAATAAAATCATCGGGAATATATAAACTATATAAAGATGAGGAATCCTTAGAGAGTATAAATAGAATACAAAATATTGAAGAATTATTAAATGGAGTGCAAGACTTTGTTGATACACAAATTTATAATTCTGAATCAAAAGGAACTATAGAAGAATTCTTACAGGATATTGCATTAGTAACTGATTTGGATCAAGATCTTGAAAACCAAGACAAAGTTTCATTAATGACCATACACTTAGCAAAAGGGCTTGAATTTCCTTGTGTGTATATTGTAGGGCTAGAAGAGAATCTATTTCCTAGTGCGATGAACATGAATTCAAGGGATGAGCTTGAGGAAGAGAGAAGATTGTTTTATGTTGCTTTAACTAGAGCTCAGAAAGAAATAAATCTAAGTTATGTTATAACGCGATACAGATGGGGTAAATTAATTGATTCTGAACCTAGTAGATTTATTGATGAAATTGACGAGAAGTATATTAATATATTAACTCCAATAACTAGTAAAAAGGAAAATTTATCCTTTAATAATATAAATAGAAGCTTTAACAGAAATAAGATCAGATATAATAAACCTAAGCCAAGAATTCCTGGCAATTATGTTAAGGTTAACAAAACAAACTCTAAAACTAATTTGTTTGATGATAATTTGGTTATTGGAAATATTGTAAGTCATGTGAGATTTGGAAAAGGAAAAGTGTTGAAATTAGAAGGAAAAGGAAATGATATTAGGGCTAAAATTAATTTTGAAAAAGGAGGGATTAAAAAACTACTATTAAGGTTTGCAAAACTTAAAATTATCTCATAAAAAAACCCAATCTTTTAGGATTGGGTTTTTTATCGTTTATTATCTATTAACTCCCTGAAGTTAAATTTTTCATCTCTTTCTCAATCATATCATAGAATTGATCAATTTTTGGCATAATTACAATTCTAGTTCTTCTGTTAATTGCTCTATTTTCTGCAGTATCATTTTCTACAAGAGGATCAAAATAGCTTCTTCCAGCTGCAATTAGTTTACCAGGATTAACATCTAGTTCTTGCAGAACTCTTACTATAGATGTTGCTCTTTTAACACTTAAATCCCAATTATCCAATAAAACGCCACCTTCATATGATCTACTATCTGTATGGCCTTCAACCATACATTCAAAGTCAGGTTTACCATTTACAACTACGGCTACTTTAGCTAAAATCTCTTTAGCTCTTTCAGATACTATATAACTTCCAGTTTTAAATAGAAGTTTGTCTGATAGTGAAATAAAAACAACTCCTTTCTCAACATTAACTTCTATGTCAGGATCGTTTATTCCTATTTCTTTCTTTAGACTAGTTACAATTGCTAGTGTTACACTATCTTTTCTAGTGAGAGCATCTTGCAATCTTGTAATTTTAAGATCTTTCTCTTGCATGCTTTCTAAAGACTTTTCAAGATTGTCTGCACTTTTTGACGTAAGTTCAAGATAATCTTTAGATTGAATAAACAATTGATCATTCCTTCTTCTTAAATCATCTCCCCTTTCTTTATAAGCAACAACAAGCGTTTCTGCTGAACTTTTTTCTTCAAGACAGGAATTCAGCTTAATAGTAGCCGTATTCAATAAATCTTGAGTTTTTTTGTGTCTGTTCTCTAAAGAAGTGTATTCTTTTTTAGAAACACAAGAAGACATTATAAATAATGCTCCTAAACATAATAAAAGTGTTTTTTTCATTTGTAAAATTTTAATTTTAATAATCTTTTGTAAAAGTAAAAAAAAGATAAATTTTAATTATACTTTTTTCAATCTTTTTAACCCTAAGAAATAAAAAATGATGGAATAGGTATTATAATGAATAATTTCTCTATTTAGATTTTTTCTTAGAATCATTAATTGTCTTAATTTGTTATAAAACGAAATATAAGCCCTAAATATTGCTAAAGCATGTTTTATTCCTTTGGTTAATAGAAAGAAAATAGATATTATTAAATCAATAAAAAATTTAAAAAATAATAATAAAAATAAGTTTTCTTTACAATTTTTTGTTAGTGTGTATAACTGATTTCTAAAATTGAAATACGTTTTTTTTGGATCACTTGCGTTAAGAGTTCCTGCATTTAAATGATAAACTATAGATTCATAGTGGTATTTTATGTGATATCCTAAATTCTGGGTTCTCCAGCATAAATCGATTTCCTCCATATGAGCCCAATAATTTTCATCAAAACCATTAACTAATTCAAAAATTTCTTTTCTAATAAAAAAACAAGCTCCACAAGCCCAAAATATTTTTGAAATGTCATCATATTGACCATCATCACTCTCGATATTATCATATATCCTTCCTCTACAATATGGATATCCAAATTTATCTAAGAATCCCCCGGCAGCGCCAGCATAATCAAACATTTTTCTATTATTATAATCTAGAAGTTTAGGTTGAATTATTGCTGTATTTTTCTCTGATTTGAAAAGCTTAATTATTGGATCAATCCAATTAGATGTTACTTCAACATCATTATTTAAAAGGCAAATTATATCAGCATTAATTTTTTTAATTCCTAGATTATACCCTTTAGCAAAACCATAATTATCGTCTAGGTTAATAATTTTTACTGAAGGAAAATTAGTTTTTATAAAATTTACTGAATTATCAGTTGAGCCATTATCAATAATATATATATCAACGTTATTAGGAGTATTTTTAATAACTGATGGCAAGAATTTATTTAATAGACTAAATCCATTCCAATTTAATATTGCTACTGCTGTTTTCATTTATATTTTGGAAAATCTTTTACAAACTTAAAACATTGGTTAGAATAATCTATGCTGCAATAGTAGTTAAATAAGCCATTAGTTACCATCAAAAAATCAGCATTAATTTGAGAGTTATAGATAGATATTTGATTAAATGTTTTCTGATTTATTGTGATATTTGGAGATTTACACTCAACTAATAAGAAAACATCTCCATTATTTTTGAAAACTACGATATCATATCTCTTTGTTAAATTATTTATTTTTATTTTTTTTTCTACGTTTATAAGTTCTCTAGAAATTCTTTGTTCATTAATTAAATATTTAACACAATTTTGTCTCACCCATTCTTCTGGAGTTAATAGAATAAATTTTTTACGAATGTCATCAAAAATATATTTCTTGTTATGTTTGTTTTTGATTCTAAATTCATAATTTGGGAAGCACAAATCTATCATATTTCAAATTTCGTATTTTTTAATGAATTTATTCAAGCAAATAGAAAATGATATTAAATCCAAGAAGTTCTCACCTATATATTTGCTCATGGGAGAGGAGGAATTTTATATTGACTATTTAACAGGTTTAATTACTGAAAATTCTATTTCTAAATCTGAAAAAGAATTTAATTATAATGTTTTATATGGTAAAGAAACAAATATTGATGAAATAATATCAATATGCAAGAAGTTCCCTTTGATGTCAAATTATCAAGTTGTTATTTTAAAGGAAGCCCAAGATTTATCTAGAACTATTGATCAATTAACTAATTATGCTAATAATTCCTTAGAATCAACAATTCTTATAATAAACTATAAGCACAAATCATTAGATAAAAGAAAAGGTTTATACAAATCAATAGCAAAAAACGGAGTTGTATTTGAGAGTAAGAGACTTTACGAAAATCAAGTTCAACAATGGAT
Organism: Flavobacteriaceae bacterium; assembly: GCA_018657955.1. Taxonomy (GTDB): domain Bacteria; phylum Bacteroidota; class Bacteroidia; order Flavobacteriales; family Flavobacteriaceae. Next base: position 133,930 of record JABHWD010000020.1, read on the forward strand.
CGCAGATCAATTAAGTAACAAAAATATAAAGATATCAAATAAGGCTGTTGCTATGATTGTAGATTTTTTAGGAACAGATTTAAACAAAATTAATAATGAACTATCTAAGCTCATTCAATCAAAAAAAGATTTAAAAGAAATATCTGAAGATGAAATTGAAAAATATATTGGTATATCTAAAAAATACAACAATTTCGAATTAAGAAATGCAATTAGTGAAAAAAGTATGTTTAAGGCATTTCAAATAGCAGATTATTTTGCAAAAAACCCTAATTCTAACCCCTTGGTAGTTACAATATCAATGGTTTTTGATTTCTTTTCAAAATTATTACTCTATCATGCAAATGATAACTTGCCTGATTCAAAAAAAGCTTCCATTATGAAAATAAATCCATACTTTATAAAGGAATATAATAGGGCTTCAAAAAACTACTCAATCAAAAAAGTTACTCAAGTTATTTCTGTAATTAGGGAATATGATCTGAAAAGCAAGGGGAGCGGGGTAAAAAATACATCTCATTTGGACTTACTAAAGGAAATGATTGTTAGAATAGTTTCCTAGAATTTTTTTGGGAATTTATTTGGACTTGATTCATGCATTATATTATATGAAACATCAAAAATATCGTCCATTGATGGTTTTGAAAAATAATCGCCATCAGACCCATATGCTGGTCTATGATTTTTTGCAGTTAACAGTTTTGGGTTACTGTCTAAATAATTATATATATTTTGATTAGAAATTAATTCATTTAAAATATATGCACTAGCACCACCTGAAAAATCTTCATCTACAATTAATAATCGATTAGTTTTTTCTATGCTTTTTGCGATATCATGATTTAAGTCAAAAGGGATTAGAGATTGACAATCAATAATTTCAACTTTTATATTAAATTTATTTAGCTCTTGCGCGGCTTTTTCAACTAATTCTATAGAGGATCCATAAGAAACAATTGTAATGTCAGAGCCTTCTAATATTAGATCTACCTTCCCAATAGGAGTCTTAAAATCACCAAGGTTATCTGGAAGTTTCTCTTTTGATCTATATTTATTTAGACATTCAATAACTAATGCTGGTTGATCACCTTCTAAAAGAGTGTTGTAAAAACCTGCGGCCTTAGTCATATTTCTAGGAACAAGCACATAAATACCTCTAATGAAATTAATAATACCTCCCATTGGAGATCCAGAGTGCCAAATACCTTCTAATCTATGCCCTCTAGTTCTAATAATTAATGGCGCCTTTTGTTTACCTCTAGTCCTATAATGTAAAGTTGCTAAATCATCACTTATTATTTGAATTGCATAGAGCAAATAATCCAGGTATTGTATTTCAGCAATTGGTCTTAACCCTCTTAAAGCTAAACCTATTCCTTGTCCAATAATTGTAGCTTCTCTAATTCCTGTATCAAAAACACGAGTCTCTCCATATTTTTCTTGAAGTCCCTCAAGGCCTTGATTAACACCTCCAATTTTACCAGAGTCTTGACCAAAGATTAAAACATTATCATATTTTTTTAGAATAGCATCAAAATTTTCTCTTATTACAATCCTGCCATCTTCAATTTTAGATTCCTCATGATAAATTGGGCTAACCTCACTTATTCTAATAGGATTAAATTTAGATTCGCTGTATAGATGAGAACTATAATCAATTTGTGTTTTTGATTTAATATCTTCTAGCCATTCACTTAATATTTCTTTTTTCGGAGATTTTAATCGTATTAATTCTCTTAATATTTTTCTTGTATTTGAAAAAAAGTCTCTTTTTAATGGTTCTTTAATTGAATTTAAACCATTTACTATTTGAGCTATATTTGGATCAATTGAATTATTGAAAATAATCTTAATTTGATCTGTTAAATTTTCTATATTCTTTTTTGTCTCAGACATTGATAAAGATTTAGCTTTTTTTGCAGCCTCTCTTACCTCTTTTTTAACTGATTCTTCAATATGCTTTAAATCTTTCTCATTACTTATTTGATTAATAATTATCCATTCTCTCATTTTAGAATTACAGTCAAACTCACTTTCCCATTCTAATCTTTCTTTAGATTTATATCTCTCATGTGATCCTGAAGTTGAATGCCCGAGTGGCTGAGTTAGCTCTTTTACATGAACTAAAACAGGCACATGATTACTACGAGATATTTCTTCAGCTCTTTGGTATGTTGTTATTAAGCTAGGATAATCCCATCCCATTACTTTGATTATTTCGTACCCTTTATTTTTCTCATCTCTTTGAAAACCACTTAAAACTTCAGAAATATCCCCTTTAGTTGTTTGATATTTTGAAGGAACAGATATGCCATAATTATCATCCCATACACTAATAATCACAGGTACTTGAAGAACACCCGCTGCATTTATTGTTTCAAAGAAAAGCCCTTCACTTGTTGCAGAATCACCTATAGTCCCCCAAGCAACTTCATTCCCCTTATTAGAGAACTTATTTGAATTTATAGTATCATTTTCTCTATATATCTTAGAAGCAAGACCTAGGCCTAGAAGTCTAGGCATTTGACTTCCTGTTGGAGATAGATCTGCACTTGAGTTTTTTTGCAATGTCAAGTCTTTCCAATTATACTTATCATCTAGACTATGTGTTGCAAATGAGCTGTTCATTTGCCTACCAGCACTCATTGGATCAAATTTAATATCAGTGTGTGCATATAATGCAGAGAAATATTGTAAAGGAGTTAATTTGCCAATTGCCATCATAAAAGTCTGGTCTCTGTAATAACCTGATCTAAAGTCTCCATCTCTAAATGATTTAGCCATAGCTATTTGTGGGACTTCTTTTCCGTCACCAAAAATTCCAAAAGTTGCTTTGCCATTTAAAACCTCTCGTCTTCCTAAAACACTACATTCTCTACTAGTAATAGCAATTTTATAATCATTTAAAATTTCCTTTTTGAAATCTTCGTATGAGAGAGAAATATTTTTTAATGTAGGAGATTGCATTAATAAAAATTAACAGGCTGCAAGATAAATAAACTAACGACTATATGCAATTATGATTTCAATGAATAACTATATTTTAAATTAATTAGAAGTTTGGACTTAGGCCATAATCGTTATGGAATGTTTCAAGTATTTTAATAACTTCTTCTTTTTTATCGACAACATGGAAAACACATAAATCTGCATTAGATACTGTTTTATTAGTTTTCAATAAAGTTCCCTTAATCCAATCTATTAGTCCAGACCAAAAACTGCTTCCAACAAGAATGATAGGAAATTTTTCAATTTTCATTGTTTGAATTAATGTGATTGCTTCAAACAACTCATCTAGAGTTCCAAATCCTCCTGGCATAACAACAAAGCCTTGTGCATATTTCATAAACATAACTTTTCTCACGAAAAAATAATCAAACTCTATTTTTTTATCTTGATCTATGTAGATATTATCGCCTTCTTTTTTCTCAAAAGGAAGATCTATACAAAGGCCTATAGATCTTCCTTTAGCTTCTTTTGCACCTTTATTTGCTGCCTCCATAATTCCTGGACCACCTCCAGTGATTACACCATAACCGCTCTCTACAATACTTGAAGCTATTTCTTTAGCTAGTAAATAATATTTATCGTCTTTACTAGTTCTAGCTGAACCAAATATAGATATTGAAGGTCCTATTTGACTCATTTTTTCATATCCATTAACAAATTCGCCCATAATTTTAAAAATTGACCATGAGTCATTAGTTTTTATTTCGTTCCAGCTTTTAGGATTTTTCTTATTCATAATAATAATTTTTAATATTTAGTTTAATTCTTTTTTTAGGAAAATAGCTGTATGATTGGTTTCATCTAATAACATTTTTTCTGGTGTCCCTTCAAAAATAATATTACCTCCTTTATTACCCCCTTCAGGACCAATATCAATTATATGATCTACAGTTTTAATAACGTCCATATTATGTTCTGTAATAAGTACCGTATTCCCCTTATCTACTAATTTGTTTAAAACATTCATTAAAACCTTGATATCTTCAAAGTGCAAGCCAGTTGTAGGTTCATCTAATATATACAATGTATTTCCAGTATCTCTTTTTGACAATTCAGACGCTAATTTAATTCTTTGAGCTTCACCTCCTGACAAGGTAGTGCTTTGTTGTCCTAATGTAATGTATCCAAGACCAACATCTTGTATGGTTTTTAGTTTTCTGTATATTTTAGGTATATGTTCAAAAAATGCTACAGCAGTATTTATTGTCATATTCAAAATATCATTTATGGACTTCCCTTTATACTTTATTTCTAGAGTTTCTCTATTGAATCGTTTAGACATACAACTTTCACATTCTACATAAACATCTGGAAGAAAACTCATTTCAATAAGTTTTAAACCACCTCCTCTGCATTCTTCACAACGTCCTCCCTTAACATTAAAGCTAAAGCGTCCAGGTTTATATCCTCTTATAGCAGATTCGTTAAGTAGTGAAAATAAGATTCTAATTTCAGAATATACCCCGCAATATGTAGCAGGATTGCTTCTCGGTGTTCGCCCAATAGGACTTTGATTTACACTAACAACTTTATCTATATTATCGATTCCTTTAATTGATTTATGAGATAATATTTTCTTATTGCCATTATAGAAATAATTGTTTAAAATAGGATATAATGTCTCATTAATTAAACTTGATTTTCCACTTCCTGAAACTCCAGTAATTCCAATCATTTTATTTAAAGGGAAAGACACATCTATATTCTTTAAATTATTTCCGCTGCATCCATATAGATTTATTGTTTTCCCATTTCCTTTTCTTCTTTTATGTGGAATTTCTATAAACTTAATATTATTTAAGTAATCTGAAGTTAATGATTTACTTTTCTTGATTGAGTTTAGATTACCTTCAAACATAATATTACCCCCTTCTTTTCCTGCTAGAGGGCCAATGTCTATAATATGATCAGCACGAGTTATGATTTCTTTATCATGTTCAACAACAATTACAGAATTTCCAATATCCCTTAATGCTTCCAAAGACTTGATTAATCTATCATTATCTCTTTGATGTAAACCTATGCTTGGTTCATCTAAAATATATAGAACTCCTATTAATTGTGATCCAATTTGTGAGGCTAATCTAATTCTCTGACTCTCACCACCAGAAAGAGATTTTGAGGATCTATTAAGTGTTAGATATTCTAACCCTACATCTGATAAAAACTGTAATCTTTTTATAATTTCTTTAATTATTTCTTCTGAAATAAATTTTTGTGTATCGGAAAGCTTAGGATTTAATTTTTTAAACCAACTAATTAGATCAGTTATTTCCATATTAACTAGTTCATTAATATCCTTAGAATTAACTTTGAAACATAAAGATTCTTTTTTAAGTCTTGAACCTTTACAGGTTTCACAAATTATTTCATCCATATATTTATTTGCCCATCTCCTCAATGCAATTGATTCTGTGTTCTTATACTGATCTTCAATAAAATTAACTATTCCTTCAAAGCTTATACTATATTCTCTTGTTATACCTAAAGACTTGCTGTTTATCGTAATTCTATCTTCTATTCCATAGAGAATAGCTTCTAATGCTTTTTTTGGAATATTTTTTATTGGCTCTCTTAATGAAAAATCATATTTTTTTCCAATCAACTTGATTTGTTTATTGATCCAACTTCCAGATGCTTTATTTATTAATCGAATTCCCCCTTGATGAATTGACATATTATCATCAGGGATTAATTTTTGTAAGTTTATTTTCTTTAAGTTCCCAATTCCATTACAATTCTTACAAGCTCCTTTCGGTGAATTAAATGAGAAACTGTTTGGGTCAGGAATTTTGTATGAAACCCCTGTTTCTTCACACATTAAATTTTTACTAAAATATTTTTGATTTTTGCTGTGTTCATCACAAATTAAAATAGAATTTTCACCGTGATACATTCCCGTAAGTATACTGTCTTTTAATCTGTTAGAGCCCTTACTTAGCTTAGTTAAATCTATTCTATCAATTACCATTTCTATATCATGATTCTTATATCTATCTAACATAAGATTATTTGTTAAATCAATGAATTCCCCATCAATTCTAGCTTGAGTAAACCCTTTTTTAATAATTTGTTGAAAAAGATCTCTATAGTGACCTTTTCTGGCTTTAATTAATGGAGCTAGAAGGTGAATCTTTTTTCCTTCGTACATTTTCTCAATTAGTTCTTGAACCTGATCATTATTATAACTTACCATTTTCTTGCCAGTATTGTAACTGTATGCTTCTCCTATTTTAGCATACATAAGCCTTAGAAAAGCATAAATCTCTGTTATAGTTCCTACAGTTGATCTTGGTGAGCGGTTTGTTGTTTTTTGCTCAATTGCAATTACCGGCGAAAGCCCATTAATTTTATCCACATCGGGTCTTTCAAGATTAGACAAATATTGTCGTGCATAAGCTGAGAAGGTTTCAATATATCTTCTTTGTCCTTCTGCATAAATTGTATCAAAAGCCAATGATGATTTTCCACTTCCCGATAGACCAGTTATTACTACTAATTTATTCCTAGGAATGACAAGATCTATATTCTTTAAGTTATGGGATCTAGCCCCATGAATTTCTATATTTTCTTCAATTTCAAGCATTCCGTATTTAATATATAGGTTTTTAAAACCCTACCGCAGTGTCATCACCTCTTTTGTCAGCACCTGCTTCAAGAATTCCATTTGGTTTAACTAAAATTCCATCTACAATTCCAATAGGATCTTTATAGTCTATATTATACCCAAATAATTTTAATTCTTGAATTAACTTTGAATTAAATGAATTTTGTTCAATCTTAATTATGTCTGGCATCCATTGATGATGAAATCTTGCAGAGTTAACTGCTCTATTCATACTCATATTAAATTCATGAACATTTAAAATTGTTTGAAGAACGGAAGTTATTATCCTGGATCCTCCAGGTGAGCCTAATGTCATAAACAATTTATTTTCCTTTTCAACAATTGTAGGAGTCATAGAGCTTAACATTCTTTTTTGAGGTTCTATCTTATTAGCACTTCCGCCAATTAATCCAAACATATTTGGAGAACCAGGCTTTGAGCTAAAATCATCCATTTCATTATTAAGAAAGAACCCTAGTTCAGAACAATATAATTGAGAACCGTAACTTCCATTTAATGTTGTTGTTACAGCTATGGCATTACCAAATTGATCAACAATTGAATAATGAGTTGTTTCGTCACTTTCTAATATTTCTACATTTCCGTATGATATCTCATTAGATGGGGTAGGTGAGTCAAAAGAAAAATTACTCATTCTTTCCAGAAGATATTCTTTTCCAACTAACTGTTCTTTAGGAATACTAACAAAATCAGGATCACCTAAATAATAGCTCCGGTCTGCAAAAGATCTTCTTTCAGCTTCTACGAGAATTTTAATATAGTCTAATGAATTATGAGCTAAATCATTAATATCGTAAGGCTCAATCATTTTCATTATTTGTTCTAGACAAACACCTCCACTTGATGGTGGAGACATAGATATAACTTTTAGATTATCGTATTCAAATTCAACAGGATCTCTCCAAACAGCCTCATAAAGTTCTAAATCCTTTAATGATATAATACCATTATTATCTTTGATAAAGTCTACTAATTTTCGCGCAGTCTCGCCTTTATAAAACTCGTCTTTACCTTTTTTCATAACACGATCTAGAGTATTGGCTAAATTTGGAAATCTTAAAGTATCACCAGCATTTATTTCTTCTTGAAAAAGAATTTCCTCTTTATTAACAAGTTTAAAATATTTTAGATGACTTTTTATTTTAGCACTCTGCTTTGTAGTAACAACTACTCCTTTATTTGCTAGATCTATTGCAGGTTGAAATATTGTTTCTATTGGAAGTGATCCAAATTTTTCATATACTTCAAAAATTCCAGCAATAGTTCCTGGCACACCTATAGCCATCGCTCCAGCTAAACTCAAGCCTTTAATGACATTTCCTTGTTTATCTAGATACATGTCTTTACTAGCACTCAGTGGAGCTTTTTCTCTATAGTCTAAAGCCCCTGTTTCACCATTTGCTTTTCTATATACCATAAATCCACCTCCACCTATATTTCCAGCAGATTGGTGTGATACTGCAAGAGCCAGATCAGTAGCAATCATTGCATCGAATGCATTTCCTCCTTTTTTTAAGATTTCAATACCAATTTTACTAGCTTCTTCTCTTGCAGATACAACCATACCGTTTTTAGCAGTCAAACCTTCTTCTACAGGTTTATTTGTACATGAGGAAATTATAAGCAAAAAAGTTAAAGAAAATACTAAATTTCTTTTCATAAATAACAGTGTGTTAAATTATTTCTAAATTACAAATTCAAATTTAGTTTAACATAGCTTAAATAGTATATTTACATTAAATAATCAATGGATGCCGTTAATCAAATCAATTTCAGGAATAAGGGGAACAATAGGTGAAAGAGTTGGGGAAGATTTAACTCCTCAAGACATTGTGCTTTACACAACTTCTTATGCATTGTGGGTAAAAAATAATTCTAATAAGGAGAATAATAAAATTGTTGTAGGTAGAGATGCAAGAATATCTGGAGAAATGGTTCAAGGCTTCGTTATAAATACGCTTATTTCTATGGGTTTTGATGTTGTTAGTTTAAATCTTTCAACAACTCCTACTGTAGAAATAGCCGTCCCTATTGAAAAGGCAGATGGCGGTATAATAATAACAGCAAGTCATAACCCTATGAATTGGAATGCTTTAAAATTATTAAACTCAAAAGGAGAGTTTCTTAGCTCATCTGATGGGGAAGAAGTTTTAAAAATAGCAGAAACTTATGATAATAAGTTAAACAAAACAGAAAAAATAGGGAAATTAGTCGAGAAGGATAATTATATAGATATCCATATTGACAATATTCTAAAACTTAATTTAGTTGATATAAAATCAATAAAGAAAAAAAATTATAAAATTGTTGTTGATGCTGTTAATTCAACAGGAGGAATAGCTGTTCCAAAATTATTAAAAAAATTAGGCGTAGATGTAGTAAAGTTATACTGTGATCCTACAGGAGAATTCCCTCATAATCCAGAGCCATTAAAGGAGAATATATATGATCTTTCTAACCTAGTTATAAAAGAAGGTGCTGATCTTGGAATTGTTGTTGATCCAGATGTTGATCGTTTAGCTTTTGTTTGTGAGAATGGTGATGTTTTTGGCGAAGAATATACTCTTGTTGCATGTTCTGATTATGTACTAAGTCTACAGCCAGGCTCTACAGTTAGTAATCTTAGCTCAACAAGGGCATTAAAAGACATATCAAACAAATATAATTGTGAATATAATTCTAGCGCAGTGGGTGAGGTTAATGTTGTTGAGATGATGAAAAAAACTAATGCAATAATTGGAGGCGAGGGTAATGGAGGAATAATACTTCCGCAACTGCATTATGGAAGAGATGCTTTGCTTGGAATTGCTCTATTCTTAAGCCATTTATCAAATAGTGGGTTGAAATGTTCAGACCTTAGAAAAATATACCCAAATTATTTCATGAGTAAAAAGAAGATAGAAATAGATATAAATTTTAAATACAATAAAATGATAAGCTATTTTAAAACAAAGTATTCTGCAGAAAAAATAAATCTAATTGACGGTTTGAAAATTGACTTTTCAGATTCTTGGGTTCAGTTAAGAAAAAGTAATACAGAACCTATTATAAGGATATACTCAGAGGCTAAAACTCAAGATTTAGCTGATAATATTGCCAATAAACTTATTAATGAGATAGAAGCAATTACTTAGCTATTTAGGCGGAGATACCTTATCTCTATGTTTCCACCTTCTGTGAGACCATAAATATAGCGTAGGTTCATCGTAGATTTGATTCTCAACTAATTTCATAAACTTGTCGGTTATCTCGTAATCTTTATAGTCTATTGGGTTTGTTGTTATTTTTTCGAATGTAGTTTCATAATACCCCCTCTTTAATTTCTTTATTCTCATAAATACTAAGGCTAAATTATGCTGTTTTGCAAGCATTTCTGCTCCAGTATGAATAGGAACCCATATATTCATAAAATAGTTCCAATGAACTGCTTTTTTTAACCTCGGGGTCTGATCAGAAGCAAATCCATATAGATCTAATGAATTATTTTTACTGTTTTCTGCAATTATTTTTCTTGTTTCTTTTGTATGAATTAATATACCATTGTATTTGCTTCGAATTTTTTTCATTAATCTATCAAAGTATTTATTTGATAATCTTTTATAGATAGCATTAACATTAGATTTTATATATCTATCAATTATGAATATCCATTCAAAACCATTAAAATGTCCACACATTAGAATTATACTTTGATTTTTCTTTTCAATTTCATGAATTACCTCAATATTTTTAAATCTAAATCTTGATTTCATCTCATCCTCTGACATATTAAGAGATTTTATGGATTCAATAAAAGTGTCAATGTAATTTCTGCAGGATGCTTTACAAATTCTAGTTATCTCTTTTTCAGTTTTTTCTGGAAAAACCATTTTTAGATTATTATAAACAGTTTTCCTTCTATATCGAACTACATAATAAGTTAAATAAAATAATAAATCAGAAAGGATATATAATAATCTAAAGTTTAACTTAGATATTACCCATATTATTGGGTAAAACAACATAAAAGCGAGTAGTTGCATAACTCAAATAATTATGAGGCAAATATATGTTATATTTGGTTTGAATAATTAATATTAACCAATATTTAAGTTAAAACTTGACAAGTTTTCTAATAATACTAGCGAATATAATCTTCTCATATAGAGGATTCAAAAACAGGCGTTTTTTTGATAAATATAAGTTTAACCCTATTGCTGTTAAAAATGGAGAGATTATTAGATATATTTCTTCAGGGTTTCTTCATGTCAACCAAGGTCATTTGTTTGTAAATATGCTGACCTTTTTTTTCTTTTCTGGATCAGTAGTTAGATCAGTAGGAGAAATGGGCTTTCTAATAATTTATATTGCTAGTCTATATGTTGGAAATTTAGTAACCTACAGGGTTAATAAAAACAAGACTAATTATAATGCGGTAGGGGCAAGTGGAGCTGTAATGGGGATAGTGTATTCTTCAATCCTATTAGATCCTAAAATGACGTTATATTTTATTATTATACCCATGCCTGCATATGTCTTTGGTCTATTGTATCTATGGTATTCTATTTATTCAATGAAGAATGTTAGAGATAACATAGGCCATGAAGCTCATCTAGGAGGGGCAATTGCAGGATTTTTTATAACTATATTTTTAAAACCAGAGATAATTGCAAATAATCTTTCAATAGTATTAATTCTTTTGATTCCAATAATCTATTTCTATCTAAAGAATAGATAATATAAAACACTATTTTTGAAATAATTTATGATAGACAAGGATAATATAATTGCATTAGCCACTCCTGCTGGTTCAGGCGCAATTTCTATTATTAGAATTTCAGGATCAAAATCTATAGAAATAACGGATTCATTATTTAAATCAAAAAACGGATCAAAGCTTATAGATAAAAATTCTCATACAATTACTTTAGGACAAATTACTGATGGAAATCGAATTATTGACCAAGTGTTAATATCACTATTTATTGCACCCAAATCATATACTAGTGAAAATGTAGTAGAAATATCATGTCATGGTAGTAGTTATGTACAAAATGAAATAATAAAATTATTTATTGATAATGGATGCAGAGCTGCTAAAGCAGGGGAATTCACCTTAAGAGCTTTTTTAAATGGAAAAATTGATTTAAGCCAAGCTGAGGCAGTAGCTGATTTAATTTCAAGTAAGAGTTCAGCTTCTCACAAGATAGCCTTAGATCAAATGAGAGGTGGCTTTAAAAGCGATATTAAGGGACTTAGACAACAGCTTTTAGATTTTGCTTCTTTAATTGAGTTAGAGCTAGATTTCTCAGAAGAGGATGTAGGATTTGCAAATCTTAATGAATTAAAGAAATTAATTCATAAAATAAAAAAAACAATATCAGTTTTGATTGATTCATTTGCAGCAGGAAATGTCATAAAAAACGGCATACCTATAGTTATTGTAGGGGAGCCAAATACAGGAAAATCTACACTGTTAAATGCAATACTTAATGATGAAAGGGCAATTGTAAGTGATATCCCAGGAACAACTAGAGATACAGTAGAAGATGAAATCATATTAAACGGTATTAATTATAGATTTATTGATACTGCAGGAATAAGAGCTACAAAAGATAAAATTGAAAGTGTTGGGATAAAAAAGACTTTCGAGAAGGTTAAGAGTTCCAGTATTGTCCTATATATGTTAGACTCCTCTGTTACTGATAGTAATAAAATCAATGATTCTAAACAAATTATAAATAAAATAATAAAAGATTTTCCAGATAAAAATTTAATTATTGTTGCCAATAAGATTGATATTGGCGATAGTAAATTAATTGAATCACATTTTAAGGAGTTTAAACATATTTGTGTAAGTGCAAAACATAGCACTAACATAGATGAATTAAAACAACAGATTTCATCATGTATTGATCTAAATGAAATCAATACAAATTCTTCAGTAGTAACAAATTCAAGACATTATGATTTGTTATGCAAGTCATCTGTTGAAATTGAGAATGTTTTAAAAGGAATTGATGATAAAATTTCAGGAGACTTATTAGCTATAGATATACGTCAAGCACTTCAATATCTTGGAGAACTTACAGGTGAGGTTACTAATGATGAGGTTCTTGGCAATATATTTTCTAAATTCTGTATTGGAAAATAATCCAGACAAAACCCTTGATATTTTAAGGTTTTTTATATCATATTTTGGCATGAGATTTGTAATACAATAAATAGATTCTTATACATTACGTGAGGATTATTAATTTTAAAAAAGTGGAACACTATGAAGTATTTAATTCTGTTTATATCATTATTAATTATGAGCAATGATTATGAAACTCAAAAGTATAAAGTAATATTTCAAGAAGATAATTTTGAAATAAGATATTACGAACCAGCTATTAAAGCAAAGGTCTCTTCAGAAAATGGTTCAAATAAGAATTTTATGAAATTATTTAGATATATAAGTGGAAACAATAGTAAAAATGAAAAAATATCTATGACAACTCCAGTATATGTTAGTAATGAAAATTCTATAGAATTTGTTATGCCTGCTAAATTTAATATAGAAAATATATCGAAACCTAATGATGAGAATATAAAAATTTAGCAATCAAAGGCCGGATATTATGCATCTCTTAGATTTGGGGGGTATGGAAATCAAAATAAAATAAAAAACTATTCAACTATATTATTTGAAAAATTAAAAAGCTTAAATATCAAGTATATTAATAATCCATACTTTGTTTCTTATAATAGTCCTTATAAAATATTCAATAGAAGGAATGAGGTAATGATAAAAATTGAATACAAAAAATAATTTTCAAATTTAAAATTATTTACATTTGCCAGAAATTTTAGTTAATGCTAAACATACATAATCTTTCTGTTTCTTTTTCGGGTGAATATTTGTTTAAAGAAATTTCATTTAAATTAATTTCAGGTGATAGGGTAGGTCTTATCGGTAAAAATGGTGCTGGTAAATCAACTTTATTAAAGCTTTTATCAAAAGAAACCGAAATGGATTCAGGTTCCATTGCGTATGAAAAAGATTTAAAAATTGGATTTTTAAGACAAGACATTGATTTTGAAAAAGGAAGAACCGTTTTAGAGGAAGCATACCAGGCTTTTAGTGAAATTAAAAGTCTTGAAAAAAGACAAAATGAAATTAATACTCAGTTAAGTGAGAGAGTAGATTATGAAAGTGATTCTTATTTAGATCTAATTAATGATTTAAGCAACGTTAATGATAGATATGAATTAATAGGAGGATACAATTATCAAGGACACACCGAGAAAATATTACAAGGTCTAGGATTTAACCGAGACGATTTTCAAAAAAATACAGATACTTTTTCAGGTGGATGGAGAATGAGAATTGAATTAGCTAAGTTATTGCTTCAAAGTAATGATTTATTATTGTTAGATGAACCTACAAACCACTTAGATATAGAATCAATAATATGGCTTGAAAATTTTCTTAAATCATTTTTAGGAGCAGTGGTTATAGTTTCTCACGATAAAATGTTTTTAAATAACGTAACTAATAGAACTATAGATATTTCTCTAGGAAGGATATATGACTTCAATAAGCCATATTCAAAATACTTAGTTTTAAGAGAAGAAATAAAATCTCAACAAATTAGTGCTCAAAAAAACCAAGAAAAACACATTCAACATACAGAGAAATTGATTCAAAAGTTTAAAGCCAAAGCTTCAAAGGCTTCTATGGCTCAATCACTAATGAAGAAAATTGAAAAAATTGACAGGATTGAAGTTGATCAAGATGACAATAGTGTCATGAAATTAAACTTCAATATTTCAATAAACCCAGGGAAGGTTGTAACTGAAATTGAAAATTTATCAAAGAATTATGGAGATAATAAAGTATTGTCTGATGTAAATTTACTAATTGAAAGAAAAAGTAAAATTGCATTTGTTGGACAAAATGGTCAAGGTAAATCTACTTTAGCCAAAATTATGGTGGGTGAATTAAAACCATCATCAGGAAATTCTAAATTGGGTCATAATGTTCAAATTGGATATTTTGCTCAAAATCAAGCTGAATACTTAGATGGTTCTAAAACCGTTTTACAAACAATGATAGATTCTGCAAATGAAACAAACAGATCTAAAGTTAGAGACGTGTTGGGATCTTTTTTATTTAAAGGAGATGATGTTGAAAAATATGTAAGAGTTCTTTCTGGAGGAGAGAGAAACAGATTGGCTTTAGCTAAACTTCTTTTACAACCTTTTAATGTATTAGTTATGGATGAACCAACTAGTCATTTAGATATTAAATCCAAAAGTGTTTTAAAACAAGCTTTAGTTAAGTTTGATGGAACTCTTGTTTTAGTGTCTCATGATAGAGATTTTCTTCAAAATCTAACTAATAAGGTTTACGAATTTAAAAGTAACAATATAAGAGAATATTTAGGGGATATTGACTTTTATTTAAATCAAAAAAAAATTGAGGATTTTAGAGAAATTGAAAAGAAGGAAAAGGTAGTAAGTATAAAAAAAGACAAGAATATTGATAATTCAAAAGAAAGAGAATTAAAAAAAAGAATTAGCAATATTGAAAGTAAAATATCAAGATTAGAAAATGAAATTTCAATTACTGATAAAAATTTGCAAGATGATTATGAGAAAACTATTTCTAAAGATAGTTTCTTCGCAGTCTATGAAAAGAAAAAATCTGATCTAGATTCTCTAATGAAACAATGGGAAAAATTAAGTTTATCTTAAAACTATTCAGTTGCTTTTAACCTAATAACTATTGCACCTCCACGAGCTATACCTCCATATGTGTTGGTAGCCGCAAGGGATCTTAATATGGTTATACTTCTAATTTGTTGAGGATCAATAAAAGCAGGATAATCAGTATAAAGAAGTCCGTCAACATCATATACTGCATATGCATTATAATTAATTGACAGACTTCCACCTCTTATTAAAATTTTAGGTGATGTGCTTGTTAAGGTATTTTGGTGAAAGTCTAAGTAATTGGCAATATTATCACCAATTACTTTAACTCCTGGAAACTTACCAGCAATTACATCAAGTAGCGTTAAAGCTGAAGGAGAAATAACTAATTTTGAAGATGATGATGTAGTTTCGCTAGTTGATGAACAATTAATTAAAACAGAGGCAAATAATAACATGAAGAGTCTTTTCATAATACCATTAAGTTAAGAAATTCTATATTCTCTATAAGTATAAAGATATAGAAAACTTTTATTCTAATTTTCTTGCTCAAATGTTTTCTATATCTTTAATATTGTAGAAATAATTTTATTATTATGCCTTTAGTTACACCTTTGCCATCAGATTATGATTCTGAAACTAAAAAATTAGCTGAGTTCTTTAATGAAACCCTTGGGTTTTGTCCTAATTCTGTGCTTACTATGCAGAGACGCCCTGAGATAAGCAAGGCATTTATTAATTTAAATAAGGCTGTTATGTCGAACAAAGGTCGAGTAACATCAGCACTTAAACGAATGATTGCGTGGGTTTCAAGCAATTCTACTGGTTGTAGATATTGTCAAGCACATGCTATTAGGGCTGCTGAACGTTATGGTGCAAAGCAAGAACAATTAGATAATATTTGGAATTATAGAACACATGATTCTTTTAATGATGCTGAGCGTGCTGCACTAAATTTTTCTATAGCTGCTTCACAGGTCCCTAATACTGTAGATAAAATAATAATACAAGAATTACATAAGCATTGGGATGAAGGAGAAATTGTGGAAATTCTAGGTGTAATCTCTTTGTTTGGATTCTTAAATCGCTGGAATGACTCTATGGGAACTTCAATTGAGAATGGAGCTGTAGAAAGTGCTGAAAAGTATTTACAGAAAACAGGATGGGTAAGAGGTAAACATCTGTAGAAATATTAATATGAACAACAAAACAACTAAATAAAACAATTATGCCTAGTAAATTTTTTGGAAACAAATTAGAAAAAAAGGTTCCTTTAAAAAAAGGAATTAAACAAAAGTTTAATAACAAGAATACTAAATCAAAATCTTCTGGAGTAAGAAAGGTTGGAAGAGGTAAATAATTTTAAATCGTCTTATTTCTTTTTCTTTCTACTTCTTTTAGAAGAATTTTTCTTAATCTTAAATTGTTAGGAGTAACTTCAACATATTCATCTTTTTGAATATATTCTAATGCCTCTTCTAGTGAAAACTTAATTGCAGGAACAATCTTAGCTTTATCGTCAGCTCCAGAAGAACGAACATTACTTAATTTTTTAGTTTTTGTAACATTTATTGCTATGTCGTCTCCTCTAGAATTTTCACCAACCACTTGCCCTTCGTAAATAGCTTCACCTGGATCAACAAAAAATCTACCTCTGTCTTGTAATTTATCAATTGAATAGGGTATTGTAGTTCCTTTTTCCATTGAAATAAGAGATCCGTTCTGTCTTTCTGGCACACCACCTTTAATTGGCTTGTATTCTTTAAACCTATGTGACATTATTGCTTCTCCAGCAGTAGCTGTTAGTAGTTGATTTCTAAGACCTATTATTCCTCTTGAAGGTATTATAAACTCACAAACCATTCTTTCTCCTTTTGAGACCATACTTATCATTTCACCTTTACGAATGGTTACCATTTCAATTGCTTTACCTGAAACATTTTCTGGTAAATCAATGGTCATTTCTTCAAAAGGTTCGCACTGCACTCCATCAATATTCTTAATTATTACTTGAGGTTGACCTATTTGTAATTCATATCCTTCTCTTCTCATGGTTTCAATTAATACAGATAAGTGTAAAACTCCTCTTCCATAAACCATAAATTTATCTGCGCTATCTGTTTCATTTAATCTTAGAGCAAGGTTTTTTTCTAATTCCTTATTTAATCTGTCTTTTATATGTCTTGACGTAACAAATTTTCCATCTTTTCCGAAAAAAGGAGAATCATTAATTGTAAATAACATACTCATTGTAGGTTCGTCAATTGCAATAGTTTTAAGCGCCTCTGGGTTATCAAAATCAGCAACTGTATCTCCTATTTCAAAATTATCAAGACCTACTATTGCACAAATATCTCCTGGCAAAACTTGATCAACCTTTTTTCTAGCCAATCCTTCAAACACATGTAATTCTTTAATTTTAGATTTTATGATCGACTTATCTCTCTTAACTAAAGAGATATTTGCACCAGTATTTAAAACTCCTCTTTGAAGTCTTCCTATTGCTATTCTTCCAGTAAAAGAAGAGTAATCTAAAGATGTAATTAGCATTTGCAAGTTTCCGTCACTAATTTTTGGAGATGGCACATGATTTAATACCATTTTTAAAAGAGGTTCTATATTATTTGTTGGGTTTTTCCAATCTTCGCTCATCCAATTTTCTTTAGCAGAACCATAAACTGTTGGAAAATCTAATTGCCATTCTTCAGCTCCTAACTCAAACATTAAATCAAACACAGACTCATGAGCTTCTTCTGGCATACAATTCTCCTTATCAACTTTGTTAATTACAACACACGGTTTTAGTCCTAGATTCAAAGCTTTTTGTAAAACAAATCGGGTTTGTGGCATAGGCCCTTCGAAAGCATCCACTAAAAGCAGTACTCCATCTGCCATATTGAGAACTCTTTCAACCTCACCTCCAAAATCTGCGTGACCAGGAGTATCAATAATATTAATCTTGGTGCCATTGTATTTTACCGATACATTTTTAGAAGTAATAGTGATACCTCTCTCTCTTTCTAAATCATTATTATCTAAAATTAAATCACCTTTATTTTCATTATCACGAAATAGCTGACATTGAAACATTATTTTATCTACTAATGTTGTCTTTCCATGATCGACATGGGCAATAATTGCGATATTTTTTATTTCAGACATGATTAAACTTTAAGTATAATAATTATAAATGAAAAAGGTCAGTAAGAATGCAACCATACAATCAGACCAACCTATTTCGTTTTCGAGTGGTGCGAATATAATTAAATAAAACCTAAAATATTTCTATTATTTAATAAATTATTTTGGATATTCTTTTAATATCTTTAATTTAGAAATTACAGGTAAGCTGAAACTCCTTAGAGTAGGCATTTATATAATATTTATGAAAGAAGATTTTAATAAATTTTTGAGTTTTCACAGAGTTAATGGTGGAACTGGAAAAATATTCAAGTTTGTATTTCTTGAATACAAGGAAGGCTTTCTAAAATTAAAAGCAGAGTTTTCCAAAGAAACACTTAATCCAAGTCGTAATGTTCAAGGAGGAATGATGACTTCTATGTTAGATGACATTACAAGCTTACTTATAATTTATGAATCTAGAGGGGCTATATATCCTAATTCTACTAACCTACATAGTTTACATCACAGGCCTTTATTTGCTGGAGAAGTAACAGCAACTGCTGAGATTGTTAAAAAAGGAAAAAATATTGCCACTATAAAGGGAGAGCTCTATAACGCTGAGGGTAAATTAGCTGCAACATTGATGCATACTGTTGTATTAATGAAATCAGACTTTAAGGTGGATAGAAACACCGTTTAGTATATTTATAAAAATATTAAATTAATATAAAATGAATGAAACTTTCTTGTTTGTTTTTTTGCTTATTTGGGGTATACCAAGCAGTTATTTTAGAAGTAAATTCAGAAAAATTATTTATGAAACAGATGATTGGAAAATTAATATTAAACCAGTATTCAAAAAGGAATTAACAGGGCTATTTTTAAATATTTATCCCAATAACAAAGAATATATTAAATCAAGATATTACTATAGGATATACTTATTTATATATATAATACTATTTATTATTTATATTTATATAGATGAAATAGATAGTATGTTTTAATTAACTTTATACGCTTATATGAAGAACATTACATTCTCATTAATTGCTTTCTCAATAGCATATGGTATTGCGCTATTAACAGATATAAGTTTAGTTAAAGATGCTGTATTGATAGCTTTTATTATACAATGGATTTTATTTATTCCAGCATATTTAATGCAAACAGAAAAATTCTATGATCTTTCAGGTAGTTTTACTTACATATTTGTCATTAGTTATGTTTATTATGAATCAGTTAAATTTAATTTAGGAAATCTTATTTTATCACTATTTATTATAATATGGGCAGTAAGATTGGGAAGCTTTTTATTTTTTAGAATTCAAAAAGCAGGTGAGGACAAAAGATTTAAAGATATTAAACCCTCACCAACAAGGTTTTTTATGACTTGGACACTACAAGGAATGTGGGTCTCTATTTGTTCAGCATGCGCTATTACTGCCATGGCAACCTCCGAAGGAATACTAATGAATAAATTATTTTTTGTAGGAGCAATTACTTTTATTTTAGGATTTTTAGTAGAAGTGATGGCTGATAATCAAAAAACTAAATTTAGAAGCAGTCCTGAAAATAAAGACAAATTTATAACCACAGGGTTATGGTCTTATTCAAGATATCCAAATTATCTAGGAGAAATCACTTTGTGGACAGGTGTTTCAATAATGTCTTTTTCTTCATTATCAGGATTACAATTAATAACATTAATATCTCCTGTTTTTACATATTTATTATTAGTTTATGTTAGTGGAGTACGGCTTTTGGAGGCAAGTGGAAAAGAAAAATGGGGACATCTAGATAGCTATCAAAAATACATTAAAAACACACCAACTCTTTTATTTAAATCAAAAAAATGAATGAGGTTTTTTTAAATTCTCCTGACAATAAATTACAAAACAGCTTAACTAATGATATTCTTTTAAAAAGTAATTCATTAGAATATCATAAGACTTTAGAGGAGTATTCAGTAACCCCGTTACATGACTTAAAAAATCTCTCCAGAAAATTGAATGTAGGTAAAATATATGTAAAGGATGAGTCTAAGAGATTTAACTTAAATGCTTTTAAAGGCTTAGGAGCTTCATATGCAATTCATAAAGCATTAAGCTTAGATCCAAATATTTCTATTTTTTGTACGGCTACAG
The DNA here is from genome assembly GCA_018657955.1 of Flavobacteriaceae bacterium. Lineage (GTDB taxonomy): Bacteria > Bacteroidota > Bacteroidia > Flavobacteriales > Flavobacteriaceae. The sequence continues at coordinate 154,516 of JABHWD010000020.1, forward strand.
ATGGAAACCATGGAAGGGCAGTAGCATGGTCAGCTGCAAAAAATAATAGAAAATCTGTTATTTATGTTCCAAAACAAACATCTGAGGCTAGAATTAAAGCTATTGCTAATCATGGCTCAGAAGTTATACAATTAGACTTAAATTATGAGGATACTTGCAAGTATGCTTCAGGCATTAGTAATAAAATGGATTGGACATTAATTCAAGACACTTCTTGGGAGAATTATGAAGAAATACCAGCCTATATTATGTCAGGATATTTAACTCATTTACGCGAGATGGAAGATTCTATTAATACTCTAAATCAACCAGGGGTTGATATTGTATTCCTTCAATGTGGTGTCGGAAGCTGGCCTGCTTCCTGCATTTGGTATTATATAAATAGATATTTTAGGAATAAACCTAAAATTGTATTGGTTGAGCCAGATGAGTCCTCAGGTATACTTCAGTCATTATTATCTAATAAAAGGGTAACTCCAAAAGGCAGCTTAAATACTATAATGGCAGGACTAAATTGCGGAATACCTTCTAAGAGTGGTTGGGAGATTATTAAGAAAGGATGTGATGCAGCTTTAAGTATTTCAGACGAATATGCTGAAAAAGCAATTAGAGCCCTTTATTTTCCAATTAAAGATGATAAAAGAGTAATATCTGGCGAATCTGGTGCAGCTGGATTAGGTGGGCTAATTAAATGCTTAGAAGTAAATAAGTTTGATACTTTAAGAGAACATATTGGATTAAACACAAAATCTAAAATATTATGTATTAACACTGAAGGCAATACTGATCCTGAAAGTTTCAAATCAATTATTAGTAATAATTAACTAAACTAAAATATAATTTTATATATTGAAAAAATGTCTGATAATCACCCTATTATTACTATAAGACCAAATGGTCCAATTTCTGTTAATGGTGAAGTTGTTCTTATGGATGAGAATGGAAATAAAATAGAGCATAAATCAAAATTCTCCCTATGCAGATGCACAAAATCTAAAATACTTCCTTTTTGTGATGGTTCTCATAAAAATTAGACAAAGAAAATACTTATAATCGTATTTTATTAATGTGACTATAAATCATTCATCAACCAATGCAAAGAAAATGTAGTAAAAACATTTTTTGAATAGTTGTCCATTTCAAACAAAAGGCCAATATCTCCATTGTTTAAAACTGTCATTGAAGAATATGCTGCACTTCCTGCATAAATCAACTTGGGGTCGGACCATGTCTTTCCTCCATTTAAACTATGCCTTATAGCTATTTCTTTTCTTTCTGATTGATTATTAATGCTAGAGAACAGCAATAAATCACTTTTAATATAATTACCATAATCATATTTAATTAAACTTGCATTACACCCTGGATCAATTAATTTACTTTCAGGTTTTGTTGTCCAGTTCTTGCCTTGATCTTTGCTTATATGGGAATATCGTATTCCTTTATTATTGACTCTAGAATTAACCAGCCATGACCTGTCGTTTAATTCAACTATTTTAGACTCATCTCCTGGTGATATAGGGGTGTCAGTTATGTACCAAGTCTTGCCATGATCATTGCTGCCAAAAATGTGTGTCCCTTTTTGAAGATTAACTAAGCAATGTAAAAGAATTCCATCCTGTGTTTGAAATCCTCTTCCTGATGTAATGAATTTAAAATCATTTTTCCATTCAGGCTTAGAAATTTGATCAGTTATATCAATTGGTTTTGACCAAGTTAAGCCATTATCTAAACTTGTAATATATTTCAAATAATAACTATCCTTGTCTTTATCAAGATTCATATAATTATAAAACAAGTAGATCTGTTTCATTTTTCTATCAAAAATCATTGATGGATCTGATGCTGATTCTCCAGAAGGATAGTTAATAATTCGATTGATTGATGACCATGATTTTCCTTCATCATTACTAGTTCTTATTACAATATTAATATCTCTATTCAATTTTAAATCGCCACATGACAGAACCCTTTCATCTGCTGCTGCGATTAGTGTTCCCTTGTCAGTAGTAATAATTGAGGGTATTCTATAGCACGACACTTTGCTGTTTTTAGACGTACTAAATACTTCATAAAATTTTAAATCTGATTTTTGAGAAAAAGACAATAATGAATTTAAAAATATAACTACTATAAGAAGGAGGGGGTTAGACGAATACATTTTTAATTAAAGCAATATTTAGTTTAGGTAATTAATAGGTAATTTAGAGAATTATAAAATAAAATAATAATTATATGGAATCAATAAATAAAAACTGGAAATCAATATTTCTTTTCTCAACTATTTTTTTTATACTAGGATATCTAGTAGGAAATAACTTAAAGGGTGATGAAAAAAAAGAACACATAGTTATCAAGAAGTTTGAAAATGGAAAGGGTACAATAGATTTTAACAGGAATCATAAGAATTACAAGAAGATGATTGAAGAAGCAGAAGGTGATCCAAATATGACCATTAAAATTGATAGTACTTTAAAGGATGGTAAGAAAGAAATTAGAGTAGAAGTTAGGAAAGAAATACATTCAGATCATTAGAAGAAAACTCCCTTCTTGTGATGGCCCTCTCAAAATTAACCATAGAAAACCTTCCTCTTGTGATGGTTCTCTCAAAAATTAGCCATAAAAGACTTCCTTCTTGTGATGGTTTTCTCAAAAATTAGCCAAAGAAAATACTTATAGTCATATTAATAAAATATGATTGTAAAGAATTCTTGCTTTAAAGAAATAATATGGGGGTGGATGTAAACTAAGCTAGAGTAATATCTATAGCAGCCTTACCTTTTTTCCCTTCACCTTCAGAAAAATTAACCTTATCGCCTTCATGGATTGTAATTCCATTTAATGCTGTAATATGAACAAATATATCTTGTTCTGTTTCATCATTAGTGATAAAGCCATATCCTTTGGATTCGTTGAAAAATTTAACTGTTCCTATCATTGAATATAATTTTGAATGCAAATGTATATAATAAAAAAGGAATAACAAGCATTTATTTTTGTAATTTCACATTTAATCATTCATTGTATTTTGAAGAATCTATATCTGTTAATTGCTTTTTATCTGCTTGTTTTTAACGCACATGCACAATTTACAATTGAAAAAATTCATTTTGAAAGCGCAAATCCATACTCATTTAATGATATTATTACAGATTTAGATAAACAAGAGAAACAAGAAGTATTTGGAGAACTAGTTATTCCAATGGATTCAATAGATAATAAAAAAAAATACCCCTTAATTATTGGTGTAGCTGGAAGCCTTGGATGGGGAGAACATCATTATAAATACTTAAAGATGTATCAAGAAATGGGTATAGCAACTTTTGAATTAAATAGTTTTAAAAGTAGAAGTATTACCTCAACAGTAGGTACGCAAAATGAAATAACCATGGCTGCAATGATACTTGATGCTTATAGAGCTTTTGAAGTATTAGCAGAACATCCAAGAATTGATAAGGACAAAGTTTCAATTACTGGATGGAGTCTTGGAGGAGGAGTCACTTTATTCTCTGCTTGGTTACCACTTAAAGATGCAATTAATAAAGAATTATCATTTGCTTCTCATTTAGCTTTTTATCCTCCATGCTTTATTAATCCAGATAACACAGATTTTTCTCAATCACCTATTCATATATTAATAGGCGAATTGGATAACTGGACACCTTCAGCCCCTTGTAATGATTTAGTAAATAAATTAAGCGCTAAAACAAATATTGGTCTTACAATATATAAAGATTCATATCATTCATTTGACAGAGATGCTCCAGTAATAAGAGATGAAAATGCTTATAATTTCAGTGATTGTATATTTAGATTAGATGAGAAGGGTAATATTTTGATGAATTACCTAAATATTCCAATGTCAAATCCATTTTTACAAAAAATTGGGTTTGTAATGTGCGTTACCAGAGGTGTTTATTTTGGTGGAAATCCACAGGCTAGAGAGAAATCCTTTACTTTTAGCAAGAAATTTATGAAAGAAACATTATTAAATTAATTTTTATGCTCTATTTCTAATTACACTACTAGGATTCTTATTTAAAAAGTCTATATAACTTCCTTGATAAAAATTATAACTGAAAGTATAATAACAAAAAATCCAAACCCTTTCTTTAGTTGATCGTCAGGAACTCTGTGGTTATAATATTGACCTACATATATCCCTGAAACAGATATAGCAGAAAATAATAATAAAAAGTTCCAATCAATAATCTGAACTTGTATATCACCTATAAAACCTATTAAAGATTTTAAAGATATAATTGCTAGAGAAGTAGCTATAGCATGTTTCATCCTGAGTTTAGTTAAGATAACTAATACCGGTATTATAATAAAACCTCCGCCTGCGCCTACAAGCCCTGTTATAAAGCCAATTAAAGACCCCTCTGCTAATATTATAAGCTTATTTGGCGCAATAATTTTTATACTTTTCATTTTAACAATTGTCTTTGGCGATTTCTTAATCATAAAAAACCCAGCAACTACCATCAAAATTGAAAAAAGGAGCATTATAAATTTTTCTTTTGTTAGAATAATTAGATCACTTGTTAAAATTATTTCTGGAATAAGTAGTATTAGGTATTTTCTAGTTATATATACAGAAATAATTGCTGAAATAGAAAAGAATAATGTTGTATGATAATCAATCATGTTATTCCTTAGATTCTTTATTGAACCTACAAGAGAAGTAATTCCTACAATAAACAAAGAGTATGCTGTAGCTAAAACCGGATTAATACCAAAGATATATACAAGAACTGGCAAAGACAGTATTGATCCTCCACTACCGATTAGCCCAAGGATCAATCCAACCAAAAATGCGCCAAAATATCCTAAAATTTGAATTGGTTCCACTACAGTTTATAGGTATAAATATATTATGTTAATATAAGCTTAATATTTGAGATAATACAGAGGATTTAAATATCTTTATTAAATGTATATTATAATAAATTAATGAAGAATTATTTTTTAATAATCGGGATTTTATTTAATTCTTTAATCTTGGTTTCACAGGAAATATCAATTAAAATTGTTGAGATAAAATCATTAGACACTAATGCTATTACTAATTCAAGTTTTTCTTTAAAAAAGATTGAAGCCAAAGGTTTAACTAATAAGAAAAAAAATAATTATTTCAATTATAATTTAGACTTTGATATTCTATCTAAAGAAAACATAATTGATATCACCAAGTCTACAGAATTAGTAATTCCAACATGGGTAATAAAACAAAAATTTAAAGAAGGTGGTGGAAACAAATCAAAATTTAAAGCAGATTATTATTTAGGAAACCTAGAAACTCAATCAGAATATATTATTATAAAATGTAGAGATCATGAGTATGTTGATGGTGATAGAATTAAATTGATGTTAAATAACGCAGTAATACATCCAAACATCTCTTTGAGCTCTGTTTTTTATGTAATTGATATTGACCTTGATGAAGGTTATAATAATATTGATTTTATTGCTTTAAATGAAGGAGATTCAAGTCCAAATACAGCACAGCTTGTAGTTCTTGATGAGAATGGGGTAGTGTTGTCAAATAAAAAATGGCTAATTTCTACAGGATATAAGGCTCAATTAGTAGTATATAAAAAATAAATTAGCTGTTTAGCATTACAGGCATTACAAGCATAGTAATTTCTTCACCATCCTCATAACCACTTACAGGCTTTAAAATTCCCGCTCTGTTAGGAAGACTCATTTCAAGGCTTATTTCATCAGATTCAATGTTATTTAGCATTTCTATAAGAAACCTAGAGTTAAATCCAATTTCAATATCGTCACCTTTATAATCACAGGTAAGTCTTTCTTCGGCTTTGTTGCTAAAATCAATATCCTCAGCTGACACATTTAATTCAGCTCCAGCTAATTTCAATCTTACCTGATGAGTGGTTTTATTAGAAAAAATAGAAACCCTTTTCAATGAATTTAAGAATTGAGTTCTATCAATTGTCAAAATATTTGGATTTTCGGTAGGAATTACAGCTTCATAATTTGGATAATTTCCATCAATTAATCTACATACTATTATTAGGTTTTCTAATATGAACTTGGCATTAGAGTTATTATACTCTATAGTAACTTGAGAATCTTCATCAAGAATAGTCTTCAATAAATTCAATGGTTTTTTTGGCATTATAAATTCCGCTAATTCAGATGCAGAAACATCTGTCCGAGTATATTTAACTAATTTATGAGCATCAGTTGCTACAAATATTGAACTGTCTTGAGATAATTGAAAGAAAACACCACTCATTACTGGCCTAAGATCATCATTCCCCGCAGCAAATATTGTACTATTTATTGCTTTTAGTAGAACCTTGCTAGAAACTTTGGCTGTAGATGGATTATCTAAAGTTATAGCTTTAGGAAACTGTTCTCCGTCAGCATAAGCTAAAGTATATTTTCCGTGATTAGAATTTATTTCAATTATATTATTTTCCTCAACTGTAAATGTTAATGGTTGATCAGGAAATGTTTTAAGTGTGTCAATTAGTAATTTGGAAGGGATAGCTAAATTCCCCTTACTTTTACTATCAACCTCTATTGAAGAAACCATTGTAGTTTCTAAATCACTTGAAGTTATTGTAAGGTTTGAATTATCTATATCAAACAGAAAATGGTCTAAAACAGGTATTGTGTTAGTTGCATTAATTACACCACTTAGTACTTGTAATTTCTTTAATAAAGCAGCGCTAGAAACAATAAACTTCATAGAAAAATATTAATAAAATTAAATTACACAAATATATTATAATCAGATAAATTAGCTAAATAAACTTATCAACACTAATTAATTATTTTAAAAAATTTATAGTTACAGAGTCATATATTTTTAAACCTAATAACGATGCTGCTGTGCCCACATTTAAAGGGTTGCTTTTATATATAGCAATCTCTAAATAGTTAGAAGAATTAAATAAAACTAATGCCCTTCCTTCGTCGTTTCTTCTTTCTTCTAAAATATTATAATCTACAATCTCACTATAACTATTATAGATTTTATTAAACTTATGGTTTCTTGCTGAAATTTCATATTCTCTTCCTTTTGAAGCCTCTTTAAAAAACAAGTGTTTAATGTTGGTAATCACATTTCCATAATTATCTATATATATAACACTTCCGATAATTTGATTTTTTTCATCATTTATAAAAGGAGTTATAGATTTTACCGATCTAATTTTATTGATGCGTTTTCCTATTATCTCTGGTTCGCCACCTTTAGCTAAATGACAAGCTACTTGAGCAAATATTTTTAAATTAGATTTTTGAGAGTCTATTTTGTCATGAATATTAATTTCAAAAATTTCATCAGGTTTTATATTATGGCAGACAATGCTCATAATTCCGTTATCAGCACATATAAAATACTGCTCATTAAGTTTCAGTACTAGATGGGAGCATTCCGGAGTATTTTCAGAATCTACTCCAATTATATGTATGGTTTTTTCTGGAAAATGCTGATATGAATTTTCAATTACGTAGGCCGCTTCCATTATATTGAATGGAGAGATTTGATGTGAAATATCAACTATACTTGCTTGAGGAAGATCAGAAATAATAGCTCCTTTAATTTTTGCCACAAAGTGATCCTTTGTTCCAAAATCTGTAATTAAGGTTATAATTGACATATAAATTGTTGATATATTCTTAAAATATGTGCCTTAAAATTATGTATTTTTGATATACAAATCTAATAAATCATTTCTATAATTTTATTTAAATAAATTTGGACGAGCGAGTAATTAAAATAGAAAAAATTGATCCAAAAGATTTATTTGGACCTCAAAATAAAAACATAAAATTTATTAAGCTAAAATTTCCTGAACTAAAAATTGTTGCCAGAGGAGATAAAATAAAGGCTTATGGAAATAAAGAAGCTTTAAATGATTTTGAGGAAAGGCTCAATAAAATAATTAATCATTTTATTGAGTATAATATAGTATCAGATGATGAAATTAAAATGTTATTAAATAATTCAATTACTGAGATATCAACATCCAAAATAAGTCATAAACCAATTTTGCATGGGATTAATGGAAAGGTAATTAAAGCAAAGTCATTAAATCAAAGAAGAATTATTGATGCAGTTTTTAATAGCAATATGGTTTTTGCAATTGGACCGGCAGGAACTGGTAAAACTTACACAAGTATAGCTTTAGCTGTAAGAGCTTTAAAGCAAAAAGAAGTTAAGCGTATTATATTGACAAGACCTACATTAGAAGCTGGTGAGAATCTAGGATTTCTTCCTGGTGATTTGAAAGAGAAGCTAGATCCATATATGCAGCCATTATATGATGCTTTAAAAGATATGATACCTTCTGATAAACTAAAAAAATATATTGAGGATGAGACTATTCAAATTGCTCCTTTAGCATTTATGAGAGGTAGAACTTTAGATAATGCTTTTGTTATTTTAGATGAAGGGCAGAATACAACTCATTCGCAAATGAAAATGTTTTTAACAAGAATGGGTAAAAATGCAAAATTTCTAATCACTGGTGATCCTGGCCAAATAGATTTACCCAGAAAAATAACTTCTGGAATAAATGAAGCATTACTTATTTTAAAAGACACAGATGGAGTAGAAATTATATATTTAAATGATGGAGACGTCATAAGAAATACTCTGGTTAAAAAAATAATTAATGCATATAAAAATATTAAAAATACTAATTAAGGTTAATGAATAATTCGCTAGTTGAGACTAATTTTAATTTTCCAAATCAAAGTAAAATTTACAAAGGTAAGGTTAGGGATGTATATACCTTAAACAATGATTTGCTAGTAATGGTTGCATCAGATAGAATTTCTGCGTTTGATGTGGTAATGCCAAAAGGTATACCTTATAAGGGGCAAATATTAAACCAGATTACTACACAAATGATGAGTTTAACTTCAGATATTGTCCCTAACTGGTTGATTTCATCTCCTGATCCAAATGTTTTAATAGGTCATTTATGTGAGCCATTTAAAGTAGAAATGGTAATTAGAGGGTATTTATCTGGTCATGCAGCAAGAGAGTATAAAAAAGGTAACAGATTACTGTGTGGAGTAAAAATGTCAGAAGGAATGATAGAAAACGATAAGTTCCCAGAACCAATTATAACCCCTGCCACAAAAGCTGAATTTGGTAATCATGACGAGGATATTAGTAAAGAAGAAATTATATCAAGAAATATTGTTTCTATGGAAGATTATGAGGCTTTAGAGAGTTATACTAAAGAATTATTTAAGAAAGGAAGTGAAATTGCAAGAGAAAGAGGTTTAATACTAGTAGATACAAAATATGAATTTGGCAAAACTAAAGAAGGAAAAATCGTATTAATTGATGAAATACACACCCCGGACTCCTCTAGATACTTTTATTTCAATGGGTATAGTGAAAGACAAAAAAATAAAGAACCTCAAAAGCAATTATCAAAAGAATTTCTTAGACAGTGGTTGATTAGTAACAATTTTCAAGGACTTGAAGGTCAAGAAGTTCCTTATATGTCAGAAGAATATATATTAACAGTAAGTAGTAGATATATCGAGCTTTATGAAAACATAACTGCCAAGAAATTTATTAAAGCAGATAATACTAATTTAGAAAATAGAATTGAAAATAACATTAATAATTATTTAGAAACTAATTTTGGAAATTGAGAAATTATTTTCAGACATTTCATCATATATATGGGGTTTCCCATTAATAATATTACTTATTGGTGGAGGATTATACCTAATCATCTATTCTAAATTTATTCCTTTTAAATACTTCTTTCATGCTATAGATATAGTTAGAGGAAAGTATGACAATTCTAACGATGAGGGCGAAATAAGTCATTTTGCCGCCCTATCTACTGCCTTATCTGCAACTGTTGGGATGGGAAATATTGCGGGTGTTTCAATTGCAATATCAATTGGTGGACCAGGAGCAATTTTTTGGATGTGGGTCAGTGGTATAATTGGTATGTCAACTAAATTTTTTACATCTTCATTAGCAATAATGTTCAGAGGAAAGGATTCTGCTGGAAACATTCAAGGAGGACCTATGTACTTTATAATTGAAGGTTTAGGAAAAAAATGGAAGTCTCTTGCTGTATTTTTTAGTATTTGTGGTTTAATAGGTGCTTTACCAGTTTTTAACGTAAATCAGCTAACACAAGCTATAAATGATATTTTATTAACTCCAATGGGATATGAAGTTAGTTTTCAAACAAATTTATTGATAGGTATATTATTAATTATTATCACTTCCATTGTAATACTTGGTGGTCTTAAAAGAATTAGTTCTGTAGCCTCAAAATTAGTTCCTTTTATGGTATTCGTCTATATGATATCTGTTATTGCTATTATAATTATTAATATCGAAGAATTGCCCAGCTACATTAAACTAATATTTTATGATGCATTTACTGGTTTAAATTATAAAGGAGACTCAATTACAGGAGGAGTATTGGGGTCACTAATTATATTAGGAATTAGAAGAGGAGCTTTTTCAAATGAAGCAGGTATAGGCATGGCTCCAATGGCACATGGAGCAGCAAAAACAAACTCTCCAATAAGAGAAGGTCTAGTAGCTATGCTAGGTCCCGCAATTGATACTTTGTTTATTTGTACGTTAACAGCATTAGCAATTCTAATAACTGGGGTATGGGAAACAGATTTAAATGGAGTTACATTAACTGCTGCAGCATTTAGCAATTCTCTTCCATTATTTGGAAAGTATTTACTATTGGTATGTGTTATTGTTTTTAGTCTTTCATCATTATTTACATACTCATATTATGGAACTAAATGTTTATCGTTTTTACTAGGAGAAAGAAATAAAAAATATTATAATTATATTTATATAATCAGCATTATGTTAGGAGCTACAACATCTCTAAGCCTAATGATTAATTTGATAGACACGTTTTTTGCTTTAATGGCTATACCAACAATGTTAGCAACCATCATTTTAGCGCCAAAAGTTATTAAAGCCTTAAATAAGTATAAAATTTGAATAGCAACGAAAAACAAATCAAATATTGGAGAACAAACGTAAGCTATGTTTTAATTCTGTTATTTTTCTGGTTTATGTTTTCATTTGGTGCTGGAATTATATTTAAAGACTTCTTGAATAATTTTAAAATAGGTGGATTTAAACTTGGATTTTGGTTTGCGCAACAAGGATCAATATTTCTATTTGTAATCATAATATTTATATATGTTTATTTAATGAATAAATTGGATAAGAAGTATGGATATGATAAATAATTTAAATCTATTTATGGATTTAAATGTCCAAGAATGGACATATCTAATAGTAGGGATTACTTTCTCAATTTATATTGCTATTGCTATTTGGTCTAGAGTAGAAACGACAAAAGATTTTTATGTGGCAGGTGCAGGGGTTAGTCCTTTAGCTAATGGAATGGCAACTGCTGCAGACTGGATGAGCGCAGCATCTTTTATATCAATGGCAGGAATAATTTCTTTTGCTGGTTATGATGGAGCTGTATATCTGATGGGTTGGACTGGAGGATATGTTCTGTTAGCATTACTTTTAGCTCCGTATTTAAGAAAATTTGGAAAATTTACTGTGCCTGATTTTATAGGTGACAGATATTATTCAAATGTCGCAAGAATTGTTGCTGTCATATGTGCTTTACTAGTGTCCTTTACATATATAGCCGGACAAATGAGAGGAGTAGGAATTGTTTTTTCAAGATTTTTAGAAGTCGAAATTAATACAGGAGTAATTATAGGAATGATAATTGTTTTATTTTATGCTGTTTTAGGGGGAATGAAAGGAATTACATATACACAAGTTGCACAATATTGCGTTTTAATCTTTGCCTTTATGGTTCCTGCAATTTTTATTTCTATACAAATGACAGGGAACCCTATTCCGCAGTTAGGATTTGGGTCTGAAGCAATTGAAGGAGGATATCTTCTAGATAAATTAGATGGCTTAAATGAACAATTAGGATTTAATCAATATACAGATAACACAAAACCATTAATAGATATTTTCGCTATTACATTTGCTTTAATGGTAGGTACAGCTGGTCTTCCACATGTAATAATTAGGTTTTTTACAGTTAAAAAAGTCTCCGATGCAAGAAAATCTGCAGGAATAGCATTGCTTCTAATAGCAGTACTGTACACAACTGCACCAGCTGTAGCGGTTTTTGCTAGAACAAACATGATTGAAACTTTATCAAATGTTGAATATTCTAATGTTCCAAGTTGGTTTAAAAATTGGGAAACTACTGGTTTAATAAGTTTTGATGATAAAAATCTAGATGGTAAAATACAATATTTAGCAGATAAATCAACTAATGAACTTATTGTTGATAGAGACATCATGGTTTTAGCAAACCCAGAAATTGCAAAATTACCAAACTGGGTAATTGCTCTTGTTGCTGCAGGAGGTTTGGCAGCAGCTTTATCAACTGCAGCAGGACTATTATTAGTTATCTCATCATCTATATCCCACGATTTGCTAAAAAAAGTGATAATGCCTTCTATTTCAGAAAAAGAGGAGCTAATTGCAGCAAGATTATCTGCTTTTGCTGCAGTTTGTGTTGCAGGTTATTTTGGTATTAATCCACCCGGATTTGTTGCTGCTACTGTTGCCTTAGCATTTGGGCTTGCTGCTGCATCATTTTTTCCAGCAATTATATTAGGTATTTTCTATAAAAGGATGAATAAAGAAGGAGCAGTATCAGGAATGATTGCAGGAACCTTATTAATGCTATACTACATGATAAAATATAAACTAGGATGGCTTGACGATGAATTACCTAGTTCTGATCAATGGTGGTTTAAAATCTCTCCTGAAGGGTTTGGAACTATTGCAATGTTTGTTAACTTTATTGTATCAATAATTGTAATGAAATTTACAGCTGAACCGCCTGATGAAATAAAAAGGATTGTTGAGAGGATTAGAATTCCATCAGAATAAACCATTTATGGATAAATATAATATTTCAACTAAGGACCAATATAATTCAATATATAAAGATTCAATCACTAATCCTGAAGAATTTTGGTCTGAAATAGCATCAAAAAACTTTATTTGGAAGAATAAATGGGATACAGTTTTAAAATGGGATTTCAAACAAGCTAAAGTTAATTGGTTTCAAGGAGCAAAATTAAACATTACAGAGAACTGTCTAGATAGACATTTGCAGGATAATTCAGAAAAAACAGCTATAATATTTGAACCTAACAACCCTAAGGATTCTTCAGAAAAAATTACATACAGATCACTGTTTGAGAGAGTATGTAAAATGTCTAACGTTTTAAAGGAGAAAGGTATTAAGAAAGGGGACAGGGTTTGTATTTATTTACCAATGATACCTGAACTTGCAATTTCTGTACTTGCATGTGCTAGAATTGGTGCTATACATTCAGTTATTTTTGCAGGTTTTTCTTCAAATGCCCTTGCTACTAGGATAAATGACTGTGGATCAAGAATTGTAATTACATCTGACGGTTCATATAGAGGTGAGAAAATTATAGATTTAAAAGGAATAGTTGACGATGCCTTGTCAGAATGTAAAATAGTTGATACAGTTTTGGTAGTAAATAGAATAAATTCTAAAATTAATCTTGTTGATGGTAGAGATATCTTATTAAAACCATTACTTAAGAATGCAGACAAATATTGTGATGCTGAAATAATGGATGCTGAGGATCCTTTATTTATTTTATACACTTCAGGATCAACAGGTAAGCCAAAAGGAATGGTTCATAGTTGTGCTGGTTATATGGTATATACTGCCTATACTTTTAAAAATATTTTTCAATACCAACCAAATAATATATACTGGTGTACTGCAGATATTGGTTGGATAACAGGTCATAGTTATATATTGTATGGTCCATTAGCAAATTGTGCCACTACTATTATGTTTGAAGGAGTTCCTAGCTATCCAGATTTTGGAAGATTCTGGGATATAGTTGAAAAACATAAAGTTAATCAGTTTTATACAGCTCCTACAGCTATTAGAGCTTTAGCAAAACAAGGGATTAAACACATAATCGATAAAGATATTTCTTCTTTAAAAGTGTTAGGAACAGTTGGAGAACCTATTAATGAGGAGGCTTGGAATTGGTATGATAAAAATATAGGAAAAAATAAATGTCCTATAGTAGACACATGGTGGCAGACAGAAACAGGAGGTATTTTAATTTCATCTATTCCTGGAATAATTGATTCAAAACCAACTTTTGCAACATTTCCTTTTGTGGGTATTCAGCCAGTATTAATGGATAGTGAATCTAATGAAATAATAGATAATGATGTTGTTGGCAGGTTATGTATAAAGTTTCCATGGCCATCAATTGCTAGAACTATATGGGGAAATCATCAGAGATATGTAAATACATATTTTTCAACTTTTAATAATATGTATTTCACTGGGGACGGAGCATATAGAGATGCTGATGGTAATTTTAGAATAACTGGAAGAGTAGATGACGTAATAATTGTTTCAGGACATAATTTAGGAACTGCCCCCATAGAAGATGTTATAAATGAACACAAAAATGTTGCAGAATCAGCAATCGTTGGTTTCCCGCATGAAATAAAAGGAAATGCTTTATACGGGTTTGTTACTTTAAAGGATTCTTCCAATGTATCTGATAATACTAAAGATGAAATAAATAAATTAATTTCTGATAAAATTGGTCCAATAGCTAAACTAGATAAAATGCAACTTACTGAAGCTTTACCAAAAACAAGATCTGGAAAAATAATGAGAAGAATTTTGAGAAAAATAGCTGAAAATGATTTTGATAATCTAGGTGATATTAGTACTCTTTTAAATCCTGAGGCAGTGGAGGCTATAATTAAAAATAATATTAGATAGTAGTATTTATTTCTTCCATAACACAGTTATAATAATTCTTGTTAGACCCGACAAAATATTCGTTACTATTATTTATCAGCTGTTTCATTTCATTATATGTAATGAACTTTAACTTATCTACTTCATTATTTTTAAAATCTAAATTAATTTTATCAGGTGTTGTTCTATAAATATAGGTGTGATGAAATTCTCTATCTATAAGTGTATTATGAGTTTCTTCATTAAAGAAAACACCAATTTTCTTTAGCGTAGTTTTATTAATTACTACACCTACCTCTTCGATAGACTCTCTAATAACAGCATCTAAAAAATTCTCACCATATTTTACATGTCCAGCCACAGAAACATCCCAAATTCCTGGATTAATTTTCTTATTTTTCGATCTTTTCTGAATTAAAATTTCATTTTTACAACAAAATATCCATAAATGAATAGTAGCGTGAATTAACCCGCTTTTATGTATTTCAGATTTCAAAAGTTTTTCTCCAGTAGGCTCCCCGTTTTCTGTATAGATTTCAATAAATTCTTTATCCATAAATTAATTACGAAAAATAGCTAAAATTATCTCCATCTTTAATTTTTAATACAGAATGATAAATCATTTTAATTACATTTTCAACATCATTTCTATGAACCATCTCAACAGTAGTATGCATATATCTCAATGGTAGAGAAATAAGTGCAGAGGGGACACCACCATTACTATAAGCAAAAGCATCAGTATCTGTCCCTGTATATCTAGATGATGCCGCCCTTTGGAAAGGAATTTTATTTTCTTCTGCTACTTTAATAATTAGTTCTCTTAGTTTTTGTTGAACTGCAGGAGCATAAGTAATTACAGGGCCTTTATTTAGCTCACAACTGCCTTGCTTTTTCTGATCAATCATTGGAGTTGTTGTATCATGAGTTACATCAGTAACAATTGCTACGTTTGGCTTTATTGTTTCAGTTATCATTTCGGCTCCTCTTAGCCCTATCTCTTCTTGAACGGAATTAGTTATATAAAGACCAAAAGGTAATTTTTTCTTATTTTCATGAAGTAAACGAGCTACTTCTGCAATCATAAACCCGCCCATTCTATTATCTAATGCTCTACAAACAAAATTATCTTTATTTAGAATATGAAACTCGTCAGGATATGTAATAACACATCCTACATGAACACCAAGTTTTTCAACATCTTTCTTTTTTTTGCATCCTACATCAATAAAAATATTTTCAAGCTTAGGGGGTTCTTCTTTAGAAAAAGATCTTGTATGAATTGCAGGCCATCCAAAAACTCCTTTAACAATACCCTTTTTTGTATGTATATTAACAACTTTGCTTGGAGCAATTTGATGATCACTTCCTCCATTTCTAATAACTGATATTAATCCTTTATCAGAGATGTAATTAACATACCAAGATATTTCATCCGCATGACCCTCAATTACAACTTTATATTTACTTTTCGGATTGATTACACCTACAGCAGTTCCATATGAATCTGTTATAAATTCATCTACGTATGGTTTTAAATAATTCATCCAGATTTTTTGTCCTTCCCATTCATATCCTGTTGGAGATGCATTGTTTAGATATTTTTCTAAAAATACTAGAGACTTTTTTGATATGACACTTTTATTCTTCATGTTTGCGAGTAATTATAAAATTTTTCTAAAAAAAGTATTTCTGTAAAAATAAGATGATTTCTTTATTTTTAGCCATAATTTAATGTATTAATTTTATTTACTAAAAAAGTTTTATTATTTAACAATGTCAAGAGTTGTATTTTTTCTTTTTTTTCTGAGCTCTACTATAGCTATTTCTCAAGTGGTAGAGTCTGACTCTCTAGTTAATTATATAAAGATAAAAGGCGATTCTATTGTTAGAAGTTCAATAGATTTAGATAAGGTTGTTTTATTGCCAAAAAAAGGATTTAAAGACTCTAATGAGATTAAAAATTATCTAATACTTAAACGAAAAACACTTAAAGTGTATAGCTATGCTATTTTAGCTTCAAATAGATTAACTATATTAAATGAGAGATTAGTTAATATAAAAAGAAGAAGAGATAGGAAAAATTATACAAAAAAAATTCAAAAATTCATTGTAAATGAATTCTACGATGAATTAAGAAAATTTACACAAACTGAAGGTCAAATCTTAATTAAACTAATACATCGTCAAACAGGAACGTCAGCTTATAAGCTTATTAAAGAGATAAGAAATGGCTGGAGTGCTTTCTGGTATAATAATACTGCTAGAATATTTAATATGTCTTTAAAAAAAGAGTTTGATCCATATACAGTTGAAGAAGATTATTTCATTGAAGATATAATTCAAAGAGCATTAAGGGATAAAAAATTAGAATACCAAGAGCCAAACACGACTTATGATCTATTTGAATTAAATAAAAAATGGGAAAAATAAATTAACAATTGATTTGTTAACTAAATCATTCAAGAACCATAATTAATCTAGGAGAGGAGTCTTTATTAAAACTATTAAAATGATAATCTCCAAACTTTTCCTTAAGCTCTATATTGCAATTTTCAAACATTGTTAAAAAATCTTCAACTCTGTATGCTTTTACTTTTTCTTGAAATTTATACTGTTTGTTGTTCGAGTCAATTGTAATATCCTTAATTAATAAGTTATTTTCTAAATACCTATGGATTACAAAGTTTGTTTGATCAACTGTTTTCTCTTCATATTTGATAAGATTGTCTAGTACATAATCAATATTGAAAAAGTCAATAACTGCCTGTCCTTTACTGTTTAAATTAGATTTAATGCTATTTACAACACTAATATTGTCATCATCTTTTTCATAATACCCAAAACTTGTAAATAGATTCAAAATAATATCAAATTTTTGATTAAGAGGATATCGCATATCATGAATCATGTATTTTAGATTATCAGATTCATTTTCCTTTGCTTTAATAATATTATCTCTAGAAATATCAATTCCTGTTACCCTGTGCCCAATTGTATTTAAATAAACACTATATCTCCCTCTACCGCAGGCTAAATCAAGAATTGAAGAATTTTTACTAATCTTTAAATGATTGATTAAATTATTCATAAAATATGTAGCCTCAGAGTAATCCCTTTCTTTATACAATTGATGATAAAATGGTGAGTTAAACCAATTTAAATACCATTCTGATTTGTTGTTTGTCATTAATTACCAAGATAACTCTTAAAAAATAAAGTATTTTTGATTTTGATAGAAATAATTTATGGATGAAAATTTTAAAATGGTGGCAAAAACCTTTTACGGGTTTGAAGATATATTGTCAAAAGAGCTATTGACTTTAGGAGCCCAAAATATTGAAAAGGGCTCTAGAAGTGTTAGTTTCTATGGAGATAAAGGATTTATGTATAAAGCAAATCTGAGTCTTAGAACAGCTATTAAAATTTTAAAACCAATAAGATCTTTTAAATTTAAAGATCAAGATGATTTTTATAATAATTTATATAAAATTAATTGGGAAAAGCATTTAGATAAAGACGGTTCCTTCCTTGTAAGCTCTATTGTATTTCATTCTGAGATTTTTAATCACTCAAAGTATGTGTCACAAAAAGTGAAAGATGCTGTTGTAGATCGTTTTAGAGATTTATTTAAAAAAAGACCAGATGTTGAGCTAAAAGTTCCTGACTTAAGAATTAATATTCATATAAACAGAAACACCTGTAATGTTTCTTTAGATAGTTCTGGAGAGTCTTTACACAAAAGGGGGTATAAAGCTTTTGCCACTGTTGCACCTATCAATGAAATTTTGGCTGCTGGAATTATTATGATGTCTGAATGGAATGCCGATACTGATTTTTTAGATCCAATGTGTGGTGGCGGAACTATTCTTATTGAAGCAGCAATGATAGCATCTAATATGGCTCCAAATTTAAATAGAAATGAATTTGCTTTTGAAAAATGGAAGGACTGGGATGAAGATTTATTTCAGGTAATTGAAAAATCTGTTATTAGTAAAATAATAAAATTTGAACATAAAATTTATGGTTATGATATCTCTGGAGGCGTTATAAAAAAGGCAATAGAAAACATTAAAAATGCTGAATTAGAAATAGAGATTAGTGTTGAGAAAAAAGATTTTTTTACTACCTCTAAAGAAAACGACTCAAGACTTCATATTCTCTTTAATCCTCCATATGATAAAAGGATTTCTTATGATATTGAAGATTTATACACCAAGATTGGAGATACTTTAAAAAACAACTATGCTAATTCAAATGTTTGGTTAATTACAAGTAATATTGAAGCTTTAAAGCATATAGCGCTTCACACATCAAAAAAAATAAAGCTATATAATTCTAATTTGGAGTCTAAATTGGTTAATTATGATATATATGAGGGGTCTAAAAAGAAAAAGAAGATTTAGTTATTTTTTTATAATTGGAATAAGATAAGATATTGAATAGCTGAATCCAGATCCTAAGGTAGAGCTATCATATGTGCGATTAAATCCTGGAATATAAATATTATCAATATTATCTTTTGTTTTTTCAGAGATAAGATTCTTTAACTGCACATTAAAGCCTAAGAATAAATTATTTAAAATTTGAGTTTTAGCTCCTATAACAAACTCCATCCATAAAGCATTTAGATCGTCATTGATAATAGGATTGTGTGATGAGACTTGACCCCAAGTTTGATTATTAGTATCATATATTGTGTAGCTGTTTACAGTTTGGCTGAAATTAGAAAAACCAATCCTAAATCCAGCATAAATTAAATTATCCATTCCTAGCCAATTATTATACATATTGTAATCTCCTCCAACTTTTAAATAATTCCCTTTAGATTCGGTATTTAAATAGTCATTAGCTGTAATTTTCTTTTCTGTTCCCACCTCAGAAGAGATGTATATATTTTTTAAGATTCTGAAATCAGCATTTATTTCAATCCCCTCATAATCATCATTGAAAGCTGAATTTAAAATCTTACTTAAATCCGTGCCTATTCTTAATCCAAACTTATTCTTAAATGATATAGAATCATTTTCAGTCTGAGAAAACAAGCTAAGATTGAAGTTAAAAAGCAGTATTATACTAATGTAATATTTTAACATGTGCTTGATTTTCACTAGTTACTATTGGGTTAATAATTTCATATCCTCCTATCCAGTCAACAACTGGAGTATCTACTGACGGGTCATAGGGAATTAACGATAAAATAGAATAGTTGGTAATAAATCCACATGCTCTTGAAATAAAAACATCTGTCATTTCATAGTCTATATATACATGATTTAGATCTCCAAAGATTATATTGCCTTCAACAGAATAATTTTTAATAAACTTAAAGTTTGATACTCCAATATCATTTCTTAATGGAATTGCAATTGAATCAGTGTTTATGCCATTAATATTTTCAATTAAAATCAATTCAGAGTCTTTTATTGCATAAACTGCCAAAGATTCTACTGTTTTACTTTGCTGTGGGTCTAGAAGATCATAAAAAGTAACTACTAACTGAGGCGTTGTTTGTGTTGACTCTGGACAAATATCATCTTTTTCACAACTTATTATAAGAAATGACATTGTTAATAATATTAGCTTAAAATGATTCATCTATCTTTTTTCCAAAAGTACAACATTTTCTACATGATAAGTCTGAGGAAACATATCAATTGATTGAGAGCAAACAATTTCATAAAAATCCTTAAATAAATCTAAATCTCTAGCCTGAGTTGCGCTATTACAGCTAACGTATATAATTTTTTTTGGCCCTATATCTAATAGATTAGTTAATGCTTTTTTATGCATGCCTGATCTTGGAGGATCAATAATTACTGTATCTGGCATGCCATTTTCTTTCACAAAATCATTGTTAAGTACATTTTTAATTTCGCCAGTAAAAAAACTAACATTTTTTATAGAGTTCAATGTTAAATTTTCCTTAGCTGCGAGAACTGCCTCATTAACAGTCTCAATTCCTATAACTTTTTTAGCCTGATTAGCAATAAAAATTGATATTGTTCCAATACCAGAATATAGGTCATAAACAACTTCGTTAGATTTGATCTTAGCAAAATTCTTTACAATTTTATATAACTCTTTTGTTTGATTAGAATTGGTTTGGTAGAATGATTTAGAGTCTATTTTGAATTTAAAATTTAGAATCTTTTCATATATATGATCTCTCCCATAATAACAATGGATTTTTTGATCATAAATAGTGTCATTTGCTTTTTTATTTATAACATATAAAAGAGAGGTAATCTTAGGGAACTCATTTATTAATTTATCTAAAAGAGTAGTAATTTGTTTACTTCTTCTATAGAATTGAATTAGAACCATAATTTCACCAGTTGTAGATGTTCTTATCATCATAGTTCTTAAATCCCCTGTATTATTTTTATAATCAAAAAAATCTAAACCAATTTTAATGGAGTTTATTCTAACAAAATTTCTAATTCTATTAGATGGATTTTTTTGTAGCCAACATTTGTCAATATCCACAACCTTATTCCACATTCCAGGAACATGAAATCCTAATGCATTCTTATTTTCAATAACTTGGTTAGATTCTATTTCTGAGCGGGTTAGCCATTTTGAATTACTAAAAGAGAACTCTAATTTGTTTCTGTAATAGTAATCCTTTTTTGATCCTATAATAGGTAGAATTCTTGCAGGCTTTACATTTCCTATTCTTTCTAAGTTAGTTATAACTTCTTTTTCTTTGTATTCTAATTGTTTTTCGTAAGTCATGTTCTGCCAGCTACAACCTCCACATGTTTGAAAGTGTATGCATTTTGGCTCAATCCTAAAACTAGAACCTTTAATTATTCTAAGAACTTTTCCTTCATAATATGATTTGCGTTTTTTATTCACCTGTACATCTATAATATCTCCAGGAACAGCATCATTTAATATAATAATTCTTCCATCGGGTGCTTTTCCTATGCTTTTCCCCTTAGCTCCGGCATCGGTAACTTTTATTTTTGAAAACACCATTGGTAAAGGTTTTTTTCTCATCTTGATTGAAATTCGTTAATTTGTGCTAATTTAAAAACTATAATTTACATAATGGATAATTTAACCTCACAAAACATTATAGAGTTAGAATACAAGTTTGGCGCACATAACTATCATCCCTTACCTGTTGTGTTAAAAGAAGGTAAGGGTGTTTTTGTTTGGGATATTGAGGGAAAAAAATATTATGATTTTTTATCTGCTTATTCTGCGGTTAATCAAGGTCATTGTCATCCTGTCATTATCAAAGCTTTAATTGATCAATCCAAAAAATTAACATTGACTTCAAGAGCTTTTCATAATAATGTGTTAGGGAATTATGAAAAATATATCACTAGCCTGTTTGGTTATGATAAAGTATTACCCATGAATACTGGAGTAGAAGGAGGGGAGACGGCAGTTAAATTAGCTAGAAAATGGGCTTATGAAGTAAAGAAAGTTCCTGCTAATCAAGCAAAAATAATTTTTGTAGAAGGAAATTTTTGGGGAAGAACTTTAGGGGCGATTTCTTCATCTACTGATCCTTCTAGCACAACAGGGTTTGGCCCTTTTATGCCTGGGTATGAAATTATACCATATAACGATATTTTTGCACTTAAAAACGCTTTAAAAGATCCAAATGTCGCTGCCTTTATGGTAGAGCCTATTCAGGGAGAAGCTGGAGTTGTTGTTCCAGATAGTGATTATTTATCTAAGGCTTTTAGTCTCTGTCAAAAATCAAATGTTTTATTTATTGCTGATGAGGTTCAGACAGGTATTGGAAGAACTGGAAAAATGTTATGCTGTGATCATCATAATTTTAAACCAGATATACTTATTCTTGGCAAAGCCCTTTCAGGTGGCGTTTTTCCGGTTTCTGCTATACTTTCTTCAGATGAAGTAATGCTTACCATAAAACCAGGTGAGCATGGCTCTACTTTTGGAGGAAATCCTCTAGCTTGTGAGGTTGCTATAGCTGCATTAGATGTCATTGAAAAGGAGAATATGATTGAGAATGCTGAAAAATTAGGCAAAATATTCAGAAAAGAGATTAATGATTTTATTAAAAATAGTTCAATCACGAAACTTGTAAGGGGAAAAGGCCTGTTAAATGCAATTGTTATAAATGATGATGAAAATGGAGATACTGCCTGGAATATTTGCATGTCAATGGCAGAGAAAGGGTTACTTGCAAAACCTACGCATGGAAATATAATTAGATTTGCTCCTCCTTTGATAATTAATGAAGAGCAATTAAAAGATTGTATAAAAATTATTACAACTACTCTTAATGAGTTCGATAAATAGCTTTTATTTACTAAAACATATACTTTATTATGAAAACTTACAATTACACAAAATTCTTAACTGTTTTTTTTACTCTAATCTTATTTAGCTTTACTTCATATTCACAAGAAACAGATGAAAAGGTTGAAGATGCTAAAGAAGAAAAAGCTGATAAGAAAAAAAAGAAAAAAACTTATTCTGACATTGTTAATGACAAAACCATAACTGATACTGGTTTATTTGATGTTCATAAGGTCGAGGATAAATATTACTATGAAATAAACGATAGTCTGCTAGGTAGAGATATGTTAATGGTAACAAGAATAGTTAATATGTCTAAAGAAATCTCTATAAGCCGTCATAAAATGAGTGAGCAAGTTTTAAGTTGGCAAAAATTTGATAATCACATCTTGTTAAAAGAAATTTCATATTCAAATTACGCTTCTGATTCGCTGCCAATAAAGGAGGCAGTTTCAAATGCTAATTTTGAACCTATAATTGCTAGTTTTAAAATTGAAGTTGAAAATAAAGACAAAAACTCTGTAGTCATTGATGTTACAGATCTCTATAAAAAGGATATAAAATCATTTGGCTATCCACAATCAAGTCGAAAGAGAAATAAAATAACAGGTTTAGACACTAAACTATCATTTATAGAATCTATTAGAAGTTTCCCTATGAATGTTGAAGCTAAGCATATAAAGACGTATAAGTCTTCTGAGGCAAAAAATGGTCAGATTTCTATGCTTTTAAATAATTCAATGATCTTATTGGCAAAAGTTCCAATGAAAAGAAGGTATTATGATGAAAGAGTAGGATGGTTTACGACTAGTCAAACAGATTATGGAATTGATAATCAAGAAGCAGAAACTGTAAAATATCTAGACAGATGGCGATTAGAAGTAAAAGATGAAGATATTGAAAAATTTAAAAAAGGGGAATTAGTTAAACCAAAAAAACCGATAGTATATTATATTGATAGAGCAACTCCAAAAAAGTGGAGAAAATATATTAAACAAGGAATTGAAGATTGGCAAGCAGCATTTGAGGCTGCTGGTTTTAAAAATGCTATTCTGGCAAAAGACCCTCCTAGTAAAGAAGAAGATCCTGATTGGAGCCCTGAAGATATTAGATACTCAGTTGTTAGATATTTAGCTTCACCCACTCTTAATGCTAATGGCCCTCATGTAAGTGATCCTAGATCTGGTGAAATAATTGAGTCAGATATAAACTGGTATCATAATATTATGAAATTACTTAGAAACTGGTATTTTGTACAAACTTCAGCAGTGGATCCCGAGGCTAGAGGAATTGAATTTAAAAATGAATTAATGGGTGAATTATTACGATTTGTTAGTGCACATGAGGTTGGTCATACTTTAGGTTTGCCTCATAATATGGGCAGTAGTAGTGCATTTCCAGTTGATTCTTTAAGATCAGCAACTTTTACCCAAAAATATGGAACCGCTCCATCTATTATGGATTACGCTAGATTTAATTATGTAGCTCAACCTGGGGATAAAGGAGTTGCATTAATACCATCTCACTGGGAAAGTCCTAATGTTGGAGTATACGATAAATTTTCTGTTATGTGGGGTTACAAACCAATTCTTGATGTTTCTGAGGATGAAGAAAAGGATATATTAAAGAAATGGATTATTGATAAGGAGGATGATATGATGTATAGATTTGGGCCAAGTGGTGGTATTGACCCTAGCTCTCAAACTGAAGATTTAGGTGATGATGCTATTAAAGCTAGTGAATATGGAATAAAAAATCTTAAGAGAATTATTCCAGAGCTTATGGAATGGACAACTGAAGATGGTGAAACATATGATGAGTTAGAATATATGTATGGACAAGTATTAGGTCAGTTTAGAAGATATATGGGGCATGTTGCAGCTAATATTGGGGGTGTCTATCAATATTATAAAACATCTGATCAAAAGGGCGCAGTATACACTCATGTAGATAAAAATTATCAAAAAGCCTGTGTAGCTTTTTTAAATCAACATTTATTTGAAACTCCTTACTGGATTATTAATAAAGATATTTTAAATAAAATTGAATACGCAGGAACTACAAATAGAATTAGATCGATGCAATCAAGCTATTTGAATAGAGTTCTTGATTTTGGAAGAATGGCAAGAATAATTGAGAATGAAGCTTTAAATGGATCAAACTCTTATTCATTGGTTGAGATGATGAGTGATTTAAAGGATGGAATATGGCCAGAATCAAAATACATATATGATCTTTCAAAGATAAGAGGAATCATGCAAAAAAATGATGTTTATAGAAGGAACTTGCAAAAAAGCTACATTAAAAGGTTAGGATATATTATGAAAAATGAACAAGAACAATCTTCAAGACCAGGATGGGGTGATTATATTACCACAATTAAAGTAGATGTATCAGATATTAGATCGGTTACAATAGAAACTCTTTTAGATCTAAAGAAGGATTTACAATATGTGGTTAAAAAATACAAGAGCAGCATTAAAGGAAGCCCAAAAGATAAAATAATTAAGGGTCATTTAAATTATTGCATTACAATGATTGATGAAGCTATGGGGAATTTGTACTATATTGAATATACTAACTAATTTTTATGGACACATTTTCTAATACTTCCTATCAATGTTATTTTGATAATGCTGCAACCACAAGAGTAAGAGATGAGGTTGCTGATAAAATAATTGATGTGCTAAAAAATAACTACGGAAACCCTTCATCTACACATAGTTACGGCAGACCTTCTAAATCTTTAATTGAACTATCTAGAAAGGAAATTGCAGCACATTTAAATGTAAGTTCTTCTGAAATTATATTTACTTCTGGAGGCACTGAAGCTGATAATTTGATTCTTAGGAGTGCTGCGAGGGATCTAAATATAAAGCACTTTATATCATCAAAAATTGAACATCATGCTGTAACTCATACATTAGATGAATTGGAAAAGGATTATAATGTGAAAGTTTCATTTGTTAATCTTGATGAAAATGGTATGGTTGATTATGATAATCTTAACGAGTTACTATCTAATTCTAAAGATAAATGTTTGGTTAGCTTAATGCATGTAAACAATGAAATTGGAAATATGCTTGATTTAGAAAGGGTTTCAAATTTATGTATAGAACATAATGCATTATTTCATAGTGATACAGTCCAGACTATAGGTCATTATAATATAGATCTTTCAAAAATAAAAATTGATTTTATTGTTGCAAGTGCACATAAATTTCATGGACCAAAAGGTGTTGGATTTGCATATATAAATAAGTCCTCATCTTTAAGGCCTTTAATTTTTGGTGGAACGCAGGAGAGAGGTTATAGGGCAGGTACTGAGAGCGTCCACAATATTGTGGGTATGTCAGAGGCTCTTAATATTTCTATAGCAAAACTAGATGAAGAAAAAACACACATATATAATCTTAAACAGTATTTTATTGATAAGCTAAAATCTTCTATTAAAGGAGTTAAATTTAATGGGTGTTCTGGAGATATGAAAAAATCTACTTACACTCTTTTAAACATACAATTTCCAATTGAACAGTCTAAAGCAGAAATGTTTTTATTTAAACTAGACTTAAAGGGAATAGCATGTTCTAAGGGTAGTGCGTGTCAAAGTGGAAGCGATGCAGGTTCGCATGTCTTAAATGAAGTCTTATCTGGCGATGAACTAAATAAAGTCTCAATAAGATTTTCATTAAGTGTATATAATAAAAAAGAAGAAATAGACTTAGCTGTTAATGAAATAGTTAATCTATTGAATTAGAACTTAAATTCTAAATTAAGATTAAATATTCTTGGAGTAAGATAATTTGGTATTGAAAATTGTCTTTTTGAATAAACATCTCTCACCCATGTATTAGTTATTGAGTTTTGAACATCAAACATGTTAAAAATTTCTAATCCAACTGTAAGTTCCTCAAATAAACTCCTGAAACCATTCTTGTATTTTTTATTATTACCAACTATTACATAAGAAACACCTAGATCAGCTCTTTTATAATCAGGCAATCTATTTAAATAGCTATAAGGACTTGAATAACTTGGAGCACCTCCTGGGACACCAGTGTTGTAAATAAGATTTAAATACATTTTTAAATCAGGAATATTTGGAATATAATCTTGAAATAAAATACCAAACTTTAATCTTTGATCTGTTGGTCTTGCAATATATCCCTGATTACTTATGTTTTCTTCTGTTCTAAGATATCCTAAACTAAACCAAGATTCAGTTCCAGGAACAAATTCACCATTTAATCTTAAATCTAATCCATAAGCATATGCTTTTGCATCATTATTAGCAGAATATCTTATTCTTACATTATCTATAGTGTAAGAATTAACATCATCCATTTTTTTATAATAGATTTCTGATAATAATTTAAAAGGTCTATCCCAAATTTTCATAGAATAATCATTAGATAAGACAAAATGGATAGATTTTTGAGCTTTTAAACTGTAATTAATATTACCACTATAATCTCTTAATTCCCTATAAAAAGGAGGTTGATAATAAATTCCTGTACTTAATCTAAAAAGCATGTCTTTTTCCCAATTAGGTTTTATTGCAAATTGAGCTCTTGGACTTAAGATAGTATTAAACTTATTTTGATTTATTTTCCATCCATGTATTCTTACTCCTGCATTATAATAGAATTTTCCTTTATTATTATTAGAAACTTTGCTCCATTGTAAATATGATTGTAACCTTTGTATTTTTGTTTTACTAGTAGTCCTTATGTTAGTAAAAGGAAGAATAGGTCCTTCATTTGATTCATATGGTTGTTGGCTAAGTGAATTAACAAATGGCGGGTCTATTGAGAATCCAGCAGAATCAATTACTTCCCATTCAATAATTCTATCATCTATATTTTCAGATGTATATTTTACAGATAATTCAAGGTTGTTTTCATTAATTTTGTAATATAATTTATTTTCAATGTTAAAAATTAATGCATCGAGATTATTTCTAGCATGATTTAATTGAGCGCCAATTCCTTCACTAAATTCAACCTCACCTAAATCTTCATCTCCAATACTACTATTTACCTCACCTAAATTATATTGAGCTAGTATATCGAAATATTCTTTTTCTATAGTATTAAATATAGAAGCAATAAATTTCATCGTTAAATTCTTATTAAACTTTACTTTGGTAGATAAAGAAGAAAAGAATGTTTTATACTCATCTTTCTCCTGTCCATCATAATAAACAATTAAGGCAGTAGCATCTTCTAATGTTCCAAAATTTGTTTGTCTTGTCTGAGGTTCGTAATTATATTTATTAACTGATATATTAGAGAATAGACTTAGCTCGATTTTATCAGACAAATTATATGTTAAAAGATTTTGAAAATCCATAAAACTAGGTCTATAATTAGTTTTAGTTTCTTTAGATTCAACTAATAAACTATTATCTCTATATCTAAACCCTAGAATATTTTTAATTTTTGAGTTATTTGATATCAAATCAGAAGAGATTCTACTCCCTAATAGGTTTAAATTAACGGATAATTTGTTTTTTAAAGGCTCTCGATACTTAATATCTAACACGGAAGACATTTTATCCCCATACTTGGAGTGAAAACCTCCAGAAGAAAAATTTACTGATTTAATTAAATCAGTATTAACAAAACTCAAACCTTCTTGTTGACCTGATCTAATTAAAAAAGGTCTATATATCTCTACATCATTAACATATACAAGGTTTTCATCAAAATTTCCACCTCTTACTGAGTATTGTGTGCTTAGTTCATTTGAAATATTTACCCCTGGAAGAGTTTTTAATAAATTCTCAATGCCCGGTTGAGCACCTCTAATTTTTCTAATAATTTCTGGATTAATATTTGACACCCCACTAAAGTTTTCTCTTGAAATTGTATTTAAAACTATAGTTGCAATTTGTTCAACACTTTCATTCATTACAGGGTTAAATTCAAACTCCTCATCTGGTTCTAAATTAAATTTGAGACTTATTTTTTTGTAATTTATATGAGTAAATTCAATTGTAACATCTTGATTTGAATCTACACCTATAGAATAAAACCCATTAGAATTTGATATAGCGCCTGAAGAATTAGAAATAATATTTACATTTTCAACAGGAATATCATTAGTATCTAGAATTACACCTCTTATTTCAGAACGTTGTGAAAACACTTTTACAGATAAAAGGAAGATAAGTGTTAGAGATATTAATGTCTTTGTATTCACGATTTTAATTAGGTTTCCTATAAAAAGTAGTCTTATACTCTGTTTTGTTTCCAACGTTATCAATAACTTCAACGCGTAGGCTGTTTTTAGCTTCACTAATGATCTTATCATTAAAGTCATACACTATCATCCCTTTTTTAGTATTAAGCTCAAATAGCACCCATTTATCATTTAGCCAGCCATTATAATTTCTAATACCAGATTCTCTATCCTGAATTCTAATTTTTAAATTAGAGAAACTAGAAATCCAATCATTTTCTTTAAATCCAATAGAAGATATTGAAGGATTAATAGTGTCTAATTTTAAAACATATTTTCCTAATACTTTTGTTGATGACTTTTTTCCATCATAAGCATTCTTTGTATAGTTGTAATTTGCCACCTTGTTATTCTTTGAAATTTTTGCTATAAATAAACGGTCTTTTAAGGAATTGTTATAACGTTCTGTATTAAAATAAATTGTAATAGGCTTAAGAAGCGGGATAGTATCTTTGTCAATTGTCAATGTGTCGTTTTTAAATTTAGTTTCTAGAAATAAGTTATTATAAAAGGTTTCCTTTAATATAGACACTTTAGCAGAATTGAATTCTAATTCATACTCTTTGTTTCTCTCAATATAGTTGAACTCAATACGCTTATTAATTAACGCTATAGGTTCTTCTGGTTTGACACTGACACCTAGAACAGGAACAATTAATTTACTATTATTACCATTGGCGTCATATAAACTAACCTCATATATATAAGATTTTTTATTCTCAATTGTAATGAACCCGTTATTTAATTTAAAACTATATAGATCCAACAGATTATTGTCTTCAATAAATAGTTTTTGAATTCTTATTTCATAATTTTTAAAAAATGAGTAGTCAATAAAGGTATTTATGTGTTTAGTTTCATCAAATGATATTGAATCAAACACTATTTCTAATAGATTTTGATTATTAAAAGAAGTTTTTATTTTAAATAGTCCATTGTTGTTATTTGCTAGATTATGTTTGTCAAAAGCAACAATTCCGACACCTATTTTTCCAACAGATTTTAATGTATCAGAAATATATAAAGAATTCGAAACCTTTCTAATTTTAAGCTCAGTTTGACTGCTATAAAAATCATTATTATCATAAGATTTATAGAATAATTTTTTAAATAAAGGAGGCATATCATCTTCTATAAAAATACGTGCGTTTATCAACGGATTTACAGGTACTTGATTTTGGTCTCTTACTTCAAAGTGAAGATGAGGGCCGCTTGTACCACCAGTGTTCCCGCTAAATGCGATAAGCTCCTTTTTTAAAACTAAAATTTCATTTCCTTTTGGAAAAAATTCAATTTCATAAGATTTTTTTTTGTACTGTTTACTTTTAACAATCTTTTCTATTTTACTTGAAAATTTTTTTAAATGGGAATATACCGTTGTGGTACCATCGGGATGTTTTATATATAATGCTTTTCCATAACCCCCATGGCTAATTTTAATTCTACTTACATATCCATTATCATATGAATAAACATTTAACCCCTCAATTCCTTTTGTCTTGATATCTATTCCAGAATGAAAATGATTAGATCTTAATTCACCATAAGTTCCAGATAAAATTATTGGTATATCTAATGGACTAGTTATTTCTTGTTTAAATAAGTTGTTCTGAGATATAAGACTATTAGAGATTAAAAGAATAAAAACAAGCCTATGTCTCATGAATAAAATTTTATATAAATATCATTTTTTTAATTGAAAAAAAATTAATTTTTTTAAAAAAATTGAAATTAGTAATTATCTATGTTAACTTTGCTGGTATAGTATTAATGTAAGTTAGATTGAACAATATAGAATCTTTATCTAGTCAAATTGAAGAAAAAATAACTAAAGTGTTAGACAGGCTAAACACGTTAGTTGAAAGAAATGGAGATTTAGAAGATAGGTTAAATAAAGCTTTAAGTAATAATTTGAAATATGAAGAAGTATTAGAGTCTATGAAGGAAAAGTATAAGGCTCTAAAGATAGCAAATACTATAACAGGTAGTGATAATAATAGTATTAAGGAAACAAAAATTGAAATTAATTCACTGATAAGAGAAGTTGATTACTGTATTTCTCAATTATCAGATTAAATAATTTAATGTCTGAGAAGTTAAAAATTAAGCTTTCTGTCGCCAATAGAGTATATCCATTGACGATTCATCCTTCTCAAGAAGAAGGTTTAAGAAAAGCTTCCCAAGAAATTAATAATATGATTAAGCAGTTTGAAGAAAACTATTCTGTTAGAGACAAACAAGATGCTCTAGCAATGTGTGCCCTTCAAATTGCCTCAAAAAAGACTCAGAAGTCTATTAATGAAGGTAATTTAAATAAAGCATTAGAAGATAAGTTAATGCATTTAAATGAACTATTAAAAGAAGTCTAAGTTACGTTCCTTAAACTGTTATAAAACTGCCTACATTAGTTTTTTTTATAAACTCAACACTAATACATTAAAAAGGGTGAGTTTAAGTTGTTAAATCGTGCTGAATATTTCAGATTTTTGATCAGCTTTGTAACCCTAAACCTGTTAAAAACGGAGTTTACACTAAAAAAATTTATGTAGGTTTTTTTATTAAAAAAAGGAAATATGGAATTAAATACATTACTATTAATAGGGGTTGTTTTAGGTATAGTCGTTGGATTTATAGGAAATAAATTGACTGAAAGGTATAGATCTTCTAAACAAATTGAAGATTCTAAATTAGAATCAAAAAGAATATTGGAAATAGCTAAGCAAGAATCGGAAAATTTAAAGAAAAATAAAATTATTCAAGCGAAGGAGAAGTTTCTTGAACTTAAGACTGAACATGAAAAAATTATTTTTTCAAGAGAGCATAAAATTAAGAGTATAGAAAGGGAGGTTTTAGATAAAGAAAAAGAAATATCATCTCAATTATCTCAACAAAAAGATCTTAATGCACAATTAGAATTAAATTCTGCGGATTATGAAAAGAAACTTGAGGTTTTAGAAAAAAGAACTTCTGAACTAGATAAAGCCAGAAAGGAACAAATAAAACAACTTGAAATTATTGCTAGACTATCTGAAGAAGATGCAAAAAATCAATTAATAGACTCCATAAAAAAAGATGCTGAAGCAGATGCACTTGTTTATATAAAAGAGAAGATGGAAGAAGCAGAAATGACTGTACAGCAGGATGCAAAAAAGATAATTATTGATACAATTCAAAGAATAGGAGCAGAAGAGGCAATTGATAATACTGTTTCAGTTTTTCATATTGAATCTGATGATTTAAAAGGGAG
This sequence comes from Flavobacteriaceae bacterium, assembly GCA_018657955.1. Lineage (GTDB taxonomy): Bacteria > Bacteroidota > Bacteroidia > Flavobacteriales > Flavobacteriaceae. Next base: position 187,132 of record JABHWD010000020.1, read on the forward strand.
AATAATTGGTAGAGAGGGAAGAAATATTAAAGCTTTAGAATCAGCAACTGGGGTTGAAATAATAGTAGATGATACACCTGAGGCTATTATATTGTCATGCTTTGACTCAATTAGAAGAGAAATTGCAAGAATGGCGTTACACAACCTAGTTAAAGATGGCAGAATTCATCCAGCCAGAATTGAAGATGTTGTTAAAAAAACAGAAGAAAAAATTGAACAAGAAATTATAGAGGTTGGAAAAAGAACTGTTATTGATCTAGGAATTCACGGACTACATCCTGAATTAATAAGGATAGTTGGTAGAATGAAATATAGATCATCATATGGTCAGAATCTTTTACAGCACTCCAAAGAAGTAGCTAAATTAAGTGCAATTATGTCTTCTGAATTAGGTATTGATCCAAAACTAGCTAAAAGAGCAGGGTTATTACATGATATTGGAAAAGTGCCTAGTTCCGAAAAGGAAGTTGAAACTCCTCATGCAATTTTAGGAATGCAATGGGCTGAAAAATATGGTGAAAGCAAAGAAGTATGTAATGCTATAGGAGCTCATCATGATGAAATCGAAATGAAATTCTTATTATCTCCAATAATTCAAGTTTGTGATGCAATTTCTGGTGCCAGACCAGGAGCTAGAAGACAAGTATTAGATTCATATATTGAAAGGTTAAAGAATCTTGAAGAAATCGCATTTGAGTTTAAAGGAGTTCAGAAAGCTTATGCAATTCAAGCTGGTAGAGAGTTAAGAGTTATTGTGAAGAGCGAAAAAGTTAATGATGAAGAAGCTTCAAATTTATCATTTCAAATTTCTCAAAAAATACAAACAAACATGACCTATCCAGGCCAAGTAAAAGTGACCGTAATTAGGGAAACTAGGGCAGTGAATATTGCTAAATAATTTTTGACCGTGGATGAAATTTATTCATTACTTTAATTAACATCTTATTGTCTATATGCATATAGATCTCAGTAGTTGTAATACTCTGATGTCCTAACAATTGTTGTATTGTTTTAAGGTCTGCGCCATTTTCAAGTAAATGCGTAGCAAAAGAGTGTCTAAAGGTATGTGGTGAGATAATTTTTTTAATATTAGCTTGTTTAGCTAGATTCTTTACAATAGTAAAGATCATTGCTCTAGTTAGAGCTCTCCCTCTTCTGTTTAGAAAAAGAATATCCTTAAACTGTTCTACAATTTTTAATTTTTTCCTAGAATTATCTATATAACTTGTAATAACTTGTTTAGTCATAGTATTAATTGGAACTAGTCTTTGTTTATTGCCTTTCCCAGTTACTTTAATAAACTCTTCACTGAAAAAAAGATCTGAAATTTGCAATGAAATTAATTCGCTAACTCTTAACCCGCATCCATAAAGCGTTTCAATTATAGCTGTATTTCTTTCTCCTTCACTTGAATTAATATCAATTTTGGAAGCCAATGTGTTTATTTCCTTAATTGTTAAAGTATCAGGAAGTTTCCTAGAAATTCTTGGTGATTCAATTAACGATAAAGGGTTGTTTGAAATATATTTTTCAAAAATTAAATATTCAAAAAAACTTCTTAACCCAGATATTATCCTAGATTGAGAAGAAGAACTAATGGATTTAGAAATAGAATATATAAACTCCTTAATTAAATCTGGAGAGACTTTTAAGGGGCTAATAGATTTATTTTTATTTAAAATAAAGTTAGATAGTTTCAATATGTCATTTTCATAGCTAACAATAGAATTATCTGATAAACCCCTTTCTATCTTTAAATAATTTTTAAAGTCATTTATTGCAGTTTCCCATTTCATTTTTTTAGTATATGAGTATAATTTTTTTTATTAAAGGTGTATAACTTCATCATAGGCATCAGCTGCAGCCTCCATTATTGCCTCACTCATAGTTGGGTGTGGATGAATTGTTTTTAAAACTTCTTGGCCTGTAGTTTCAAGTTTTCTTCCTAAAACAGCTTCAGCTATCAGATCTGTAACTCCTGCACCAATCATATGGCATCCTAGCCATTCACCATATTTTGAGTCAAAAATCACTTTGACAAAGCCATCTTTATTTCCTGAAGCACTAGCTTTTCCAGATGCAGAAAAAGGAAATTTACCAATTTTTATATCAAAACCTTGATCAATAGCTTGATTTTCAGTTAATCCAACACTTGATATTTCTGGATAACAATAGGTACAGCCAGGAATATTTCCATAGTCAATTGGTGTAACATCGTGACCTGCAATTTTTTCAACACATAAAATTCCTTCTGCTGAAGCAACATGAGCTAGAGCAGGGCCAGGAACAATATCTCCAATAGCATAATAACCTGGAATATTAGTTTGATAATAAGAATTCACTAAGATTTTGTCTTTATCTACAGCAATACCAACATCTTCCAATCCAATACCTTCAATATTAGATTTAATTCCAGTAGCAGATAATAAAATATCTGCATCCAAAGTTTTTTCTCCTTTATTAGTTTTAATAGTTGCTGTGACGCCTTTCCCTTTATTTGAAATAGAGATTACTTCTGATGAAGTCATCACATTAATACCTCCTTTTCTAAATGATTTTTCTAATTCTTTTGAAATCTCATGATCTTCTAAAGGAACCAGATTGGGAAGATATTCTACAATTGTAACTTTTGTTCCTAAGCTATTGTAAAAATAAGCAAACTCAACACCAATTGCCCCAGATCCAACAATAATCAATTTTTTTGGTTGTTTTGGGAGGTTCATTGCTTCCCTATATCCTATTATTTTTTTTCCATCTTGAGGAATTACGGGTAATACTCTTGATCTAGCACCAGTGGCTATTAAAACATGATCTGCCTGATATTCGATACCGTCGACATCAACAATTTTGTCTGGTTTAATTTTGCCGTAGCCACTAATAACATCGATTTTATTCTTCTTCATAAGGAATTTAACTCCTTTACTCATGCCTTCAGCAATATTTCTACTTCTGGATATTATAGCACCGAAATCACTAGAAAATTCTTTTATATTTAAACCATAATCATTAGCGTGATTTAAATATTCAAAAACTTGTGCAGATTTCAGTAAAGCTTTTGTAGGAATACACCCCCAGTTTAAACAAATTCCACCAAGGCTTTCTTTTTCAACTAAAGCTGTCTTAAAACCTAATTGAGAGGCTCTAATGGCTGTTACATATCCACCAGGGCCGCTACCAATAATTATTATATCGTATTTTGTCATTTCTTATAAGTTGTATTTTATTAATTAAGATTTTTTCTTAAAATCGATACTAACAGAGTTTACGCAGTATCTTTTTCCTGTTTCAGTCGGGCCATCATCAAAAATGTGACCTAAATGCCCATTGCAATTTGCACATATAATTTCTACTCTATATCTACTAAGAGAATAATCATCAACATATTTAATTGCACCTTCTATGCATTCATCAAAACTAGGCCAGCCACAATCAGATTTAAATTTTTGATCACTGTTAAATATAGGAGTCTTACATCCATTGCAGTTATATACACCGTTTTCAAAATGCATATTATATTTTCCTGTATGCGGATATTCAGTACCTTTTTCAATTAATATCCTATATTCTTCATCGTTTAATGTCTTTTTCCATTCTTCAGGGAGTTTTTTACTCATATCATTGGATTTTATTATTTGAGTAGAATTGATGCTTTTTTCTTGAGAAATCATGTTAATTGAATAACAAAACAATAAGATCGATAGTACCCACGGAGTTTTCATATAAATAATAATTTAATTGATTATAATAAAAAAATATTCTTATCTTTTTAACCTATTAATTAAACTTTACTTAGCTTTCTGCAAAAGTATCTTAATTATATGCAAAAATACAAAAAAGGGAGTAAAAAGTTATTAAATGCATGGGTTTCGTATGATTGGGCAAATTCAGTATACCCATTAGTAATTTCAACTGCGATTTTTCCAATATATTATGGAACTTTAACTGATGATTATATAACTTTTTTAGGACACTCATTTAAGAATACAGCTTTAATTAGTTATATAACTGCTTTTGCTTTTGTTATATTAGTTTTTTTATCCCCCTTGCTTTCAGGAATAGCAGACTATACTGGAGGGAAAAAAAACTTTATGAAGTTTTTTTGCTATTCAGGATCTATAGCGTGTATAGGATTGTATTGGTTTAATCTTAATAATCTAAATTTAAGTTTAACATATTACTTTATTGCGCTTATAGGGTTTTGGGCAAGTCTAGTTTTTTATAATTCCTATTTGCCTGAAATTGCCTATCCAGAACAACAAGACAAGGTAAGTGCAAAAGGTTATGCTATGGGCTATCTTGGCAGTGTTGTTTTGTTACTAATTAACCTTATAATGATCAATTTTCCGGATCTTTTCGGGATTATTGATTCAAATGGAGTAGTGGCTGAAATAAAAGCTATGAAGATATCATTTATAATGGTTGGTGTTTGGTGGTTTTTATTTAGTCAATATACTTTTTACTATTTACCCGGAAGAAAGTATTACAAACAAATAAGATTATCTGACGGTGCATATAAAAAGGATAGTAATGTTATTTTTTCAGGATTTCAGGAATTAAAATCAGTTTGGGATGAATTAAAAGATAATCAAACTCTAAAAACATTTCTAACAGCTTTTTTTATTTACAGTATTGCTTTACAAACTGTTATTCTAGTTGCTACGTATTTTGGAGAAGCAGAAATTAGTTGGGATGAAGGAGAAAAGACTGGAGGTCTTATTCTTAGTATATTACTTATTCAGCTAATTGCAGTAGTTGGTGCAATTTTAAGCGCCAAAATGTCTGATAAGATAGGAAATCTAAAAACTCTTATCATATTAAATATTATTTGGGCTCTTATATGTATTTTTGCATATTATGTTGAAACTTCAACGGAGTTTTATATTGCTGCAGGTTTTGTTGGGTTAGTAATGGGAGGAATTCAGGCATTATCTAGATCTACATTTTCCAAACTAATACCTGCCACAACTAAGACCACTTCATATTTTAGCTTTTATGATATTTCTCAAAAATTAAGTATTGTCGTAGGAATGACACTTTTTGCAACTATAGACCAAATTACTGGAAGCATGAGAAATTCAATATTATTATTTTTCATATTCTTTGTTGCAGGAGCAATTATATTGATTAAGCTTAATAAAAAAACTACCTTAAATCCTTCTATTGGCATAGATATTGAATAATATATACTGAAACAAAGACCTTATTAGTAAATTAACAGATAAAATTATAATACTAATAAGGAAAATAAAACAAACATGTCGAAAGAAATCCTATTTAATATTGACAATTTGTCAGCTCAAGATATTGATGAGAATTCAGAGTTAATTCCTTTGATGACAACCGAAGATGAAAAAGAGATAATTAAGGAAAATTTACCTAAAACATTACCAATTCTTTCTTTAAGAAATACCGTTTTGTTCCCTGGTGTTGTTATACCAATTACTGCCAGCAGAGATAAATCTATACAATTAATCAAGGACGCAAATAATTTCAATAAGTTACTCGGAGTTGTGGCTCAAAAAAATGAAAAAATTGAAGATCCTAAACCAAATCAAATATATAAAGTAGGAACTGTTGCGAAAATACTAAAAGTATTGCAGATGCCTGACGGAAATACTACTGTAATTATACAAGGGAAAAAGAGATTTGAAATAGATAGAATTATATCTAATAAACCATATATCACTGCAAACATTAAGGATGTTCCTGAAGTTAATCCAGGCGTTGATAATTCGGAATTTAAAGCTATTATTGAATCCATTAAAGATCTTTCTTTAGAGATAATTAAAAGAAATCCAAATATTCCTTCTGAAGCCTCTTTTGCAATAAAGAATATTGAGAGTAATTCATTTTTGGTAAATTTTGTTTCATCTAATATGAACTTGCCAGTTTCAGATAAACAAAAGCTTTTAGAAATGAGCGATCTAAAAAAAAGAGCCATGGATACTCTAAAGTTCATGAATATGGAATTTAAAAAACTTGAAATAAGAAATGACATTCAATCAAAGGTTCAAAGTGATTTAAATAAGCAACAGCGCGAGTTTTTTCTTCATCAACAAATGAAAACAATTCAAGAAGAATTAGGAGATGTTAGTCATGATAGTGAAATTAAAGACATGAAGAAAAGGGCTTCTAAGAAAAAATGGAATGAAGAAACTAAGTTACATTTTAATAAAGAGATAGGGAAATTACAAAGAATGAATCCTCAAGTTGCAGAATATTCTGTTCAGAGAAACTATCTTGATCTACTTTTAGATTTACCTTGGGACAGCTATAGTAAAGATAAGTTTGACTTAGTAAAAGCAAAAAAAATACTTGATAGGGATCATTTTGGCCTTGAGGATGTTAAAAAAAGAATTATAGAGTACTTGGCAGTACTAAAAATAAGAAATGACATGAAATCGCCTATTTTATGTCTTCATGGACCTCCTGGAGTTGGGAAAACATCATTAGGAAAATCAATAGCTGAAGCAATTGGCAGGAAATATGTAAGAATTTCTTTAGGAGGATTAAGAGACGAAGCTGAAATTAGAGGTCATAGAAAAACGTATATAGGAGCAATGCCTGGAAGGATAATTCAAAATATTAAAAAAGCTGACACTTCTAATCCTGTTTTTGTTCTTGATGAAATAGATAAGATAAGAAATTCAAATATAGGAGATCCTTCTTCAGCTATGCTAGAAGTATTAGATCCTGAACAAAACAAAGAATTTTATGATAATTATTTAGAGTTAGGTTATGATTTATCAAAGGTTATGTTTATTGCTACTTCAAATAATTTATCTTCTATTCAGCCGGCATTATTAGATAGGATGGAAATAATAAATGTTAGCGGCTACACTACAGAAGAAAAAATTCAAATAGGTAAAAAGTTTTTATTACCAAAACAATTAAGCGAACATGGTTTAAAAAAGAAGGATCTTAAAATTCCACCTTCTGTTATTGAAAAAATAGCAGAAGGGTACACTAGGGAATCTGGAGTTAGAGGTTTAGAAAAACAAATAGCTAAACTAGTTAGGAACTGCGCTAAAAACATTGTAACAAACATCAAATATGATCAGAATTTGTCTATCAAAGAGATGAATAAGATTTTAGGTAACCCAAAATTAGAAAGAGATACATATGAAAATAATGATATTGCTGGTGTTGTAACTGGTTTAGCATGGACTAGCGTTGGAGGAGATATTTTGTTTATTGAATCAATACTATCAAAAGGTAAAGGAAAATTATCTATTACAGGAAATCTAGGAAAGGTAATGAGTGAATCTGCTAAAATTGCACTTGAGTATATAAAATCAAATGCTGATAAGTTTAATTTATCACCTGATATGTTTGAAAAATATAATGTCCACATTCATGTTCCTGAAGGAGCAACCCCTAAAGATGGTCCCAGCGCTGGAATAGCAATGTTAACTTCCCTCGTATCACTATATACTCAAAAAAAGATTAAATCAAAAATAGCTATGACAGGTGAGATTACCTTAAGAGGAAAGGTATTACCTGTAGGAGGTATTAAGGAGAAAATATTAGCCGCAAAAAGAGCAAAAATAAAAGAGATTCTTCTATCAAAACAAAATGAAAGGGATATTAATGAAATTAAAAAAGAATATTTGAAGGGTTTAAAATTTCATTACGTAAGCGAAATGAGTGAAGTAATAGATATTGCTGTAACAAACCAAAAAGTTAAAAATTACAAGACATTACAATAATCAATTATAATTAGAGTTTATTCATATAATAATAACCTAATTCTTTTATGAAGAAAGCTCTATTAATTATAAGTTTTTTTATAACAAATAATATTGTTTCACAATTTGCAGGTGAATCCACTTATCAATTTCTAAATATTTCATCTTCACCTAGGCAATTAGCACTTGGAGGAAAAGTGATAACAAATTTTGACTATGATGTCAGTCAAGCCTTATATAATCCATCAGTAATAAATAGTGAGATGGATAATAATATAGCCTTAAATTTCTTTAATTATTTTGCTGATATTAAATATGGCAGTGCAGCATATGCTTATACATTAGATAATAGAGGAAATACTCTTCATTTTGGAATATTATATATTGATTACGGAACTTTTGAAGGTTATAATGAGCTAGGTGAGCCTACAAATGACTTTAGTGGAAATGAAGCTGTATTATCAGCTGGGTATGGTAATAAATTTAAAGATCTACCAATATATTATGGTGTTAATGTAAAGTTAATAACATCAAAATTTGAACAGTATAATTCTATTGGTATTGCAAGTGACATAGGCTTCTACTATAAAGATGAAGATTTGAAGCTTGATGTAGCTTTAGTTATAAGAAATATTGGTGGTCAAATAAAGGCCTATGACAATATAAATGAGAAATTGCCATTTGAAGTTGATTTAGGTATTTCACAACTTGCAGAAAATGCTCCAATAAAATGGCATATAACCATTGAAAACATACAAAAATGGCCAATAGGACTTTCTAACCCCTCTAGACTACTAATTGACTTAGATGGAAATATTACTGAAGAAAAGGTAACATTTATGAACGACTTATTAAGACATGTTATAATTGGAGCAGAACTATTTCCTGAAAGTATGTTCAATTTACGTTTAGGTTATAGTTTCAGAAGGGGTGAAGAACTAAGAATTATAGATGAGAAAAATTTTTCAGGGGTATCATTTGGATTTGGAATTAAATTTAACAAACTTCGTTTTAATTATAGTCATGCAAGATATTCTAGTGCATCAAATATTAGTTTTCTTGGCCTACAACTTGATTTAAATTAATGAGAAAAATCATAATTGCTATTGACGGATATGCTTCAACCGGAAAGAGTAGTCTGGCTAAACTATTATCTTCACATCTTAATTATACTTATATTAATTCAGGATCAATGTATAGAGCAATTACTTATTATGCGATACGAAATAAATTAATTCCATTAACTAAGAAAAATATTAATAGTTTAATTGGTTTGTTATCAAAGATTCAATTAGACTATAAAATTAACAAGAGTACTGGATTTTCTGATATTTATTTAAATGGTTCTAATTTAGAAAGTGAAATAAAATCCCTTGAAGTTTCTAACTATGTTAGTTCAGTAGCAGAAATCCCTAAAATAAGAAAACATGTAGTTGAAATTCAGAAGTCATTTCAGCATAAAGGAGGACTAGTAATGGATGGCAGAGATATTGGTTCTGTAGTTTTTCCAAATGCTGATCTAAAGCTTTTCTTAACAGCATCAGATCATATTAGAGCTAAAAGAAGATTTGATGAATTAATTAATGAAGGGTATGAAATTAATTATGATGATATATTTAATAATATAATCAGTAGAGACAAGAAAGATACTGAGAGAAAAGACTCTCCATTAATTATTCCTAAAGATGCAGTAGTTATTGATAATTCAAAAATGAGTATTATAGATCAGCTTAATTTCATCATTAAACTAATCAAATCTAGATTCAACTTTTAGATTTCTCAAATTAGGCAATTCAATTTAATATTCTTAAATTCGCAGACCTTTTGGTAATAAATCGATATGACAAAAGGAAATAAATATTATTAATCTCTTCTGAAAATCAATTTACTTAATTCTATCGATGATTGTTCAGAATACAAATTTTTACTTCATGGCTAAGAAGGAAATAAAAAAAACTGAAGATAGTGCTTCAGTAAATGAAAAAGAAAGTAAATCAATAAAGACTTCTAAGGAATCTAATCTTCAAAAAACTCCAAAAAAGAAGGAAGCTAAATCTAAAACTACAGCATCAAAATCTGAATCAACAGAAGATGTTTCAATTGAAGTTGTTGAAGCTTTGAAAAAACCTAAAACAGAAAAGTCATCAGATGAATTTCTTAAAGAATTTGATTGGCATAATTATGAAGAAGGAATTGAAAAAGTTGATGAAAAAAAACTTGAAGATTTTGATAAATTAATTAAAGAGAACTTTGTTGAAACTCTAACTAACGAGGTTGTAGAAGGGACAGTTGTGTATATAACTGAAAGAGATGCTATAATTGATATTAATGCAAAATCTGAAGGTGTAATTTCTCTAAATGAATTTAGATATAATCCAAATTTAGTAGTTGGAGATAAAGTAGCAGTGTTAATTGATATTAGAGAAGATTCTTCTGGTCAATTAATTTTATCCCACAGAAAAGCAAGAGTAATACAGTCTTGGGAGAGGATTAATACAGCTCATGATACTGGAGAAATTATAAATGGACTTGTTAAATGCCGAACAAAAGGAGGAATGATTGTAGATATTTTTGGAATTGAAGCATTTTTACCTGGTTCACAAATAGATGTTAAACCTATTCGTGATTATGATCAATATGTTAATAAGACTATGGAGTTTAAGGTAGTTAAAATTAATCATGAGTTTAAGAATGTTGTAGTTTCTCATAAAGCTTTAATTGAAGCAGATATAGAACTACAGAAGAAAGAAATAATTAAGCAATTAGAAAAAGGTCAAATATTAGAAGGATCTGTTAAAAATATTACAAGTTATGGTGTATTTATGGATTTAGGAGGCGTTGATGGTTTGGTCCACATTACAGACCTTTCTTGGTCAAGAATAAATCATCCAAATGAAATTGTAGAATTAGATCAAAAATTAAAGGTTGTAATATTGGATTTTGATGAAGATAAATCAAGAATTCAATTAGGATTAAAACAGCTAACCAAACATCCTTGGGAAGCTTTAGGTGATGATATAAAAATTGGAGATGTTGTTAAAGGTAAAGTAGTAGTTATCGCAGATTATGGCGCATTTATTGAAATAACAGAAGGAGTTGAAGGATTAATACATGTTTCAGAAATGTCCTGGTCTACTCATCTAAGATCTGCACAAGATTTTGTTAATGTAGGAGATAAAATAGAAGCAAAAATATTGACATTTGACCTAGAAGAAAGGAAAATGTCACTTGGTGTAAAACAATTAACTCCAGATCCATGGACAGATATTACAACAAAATATCCTATTGATTCAAAACATACAGGCATTGTGCGGAATTTTACAAATTTTGGAGTTTTTGTTGAATTAGAAGAAGGTATTGATGGATTAATATATATATCCGATCTTTCTTGGACTAAGAAGATCAAACATCCACGTGAATTTTGTAATACAAATGAGAACATTGAAGTAGTTGTCTTAGAATTAGATGTAGATAACAGAAAACTTAGCTTAGGACACAAACAACTAACAGAGAATCCTTGGGATAAATATGAAGAGGAATTTGCATTGAATTCTATACATAAATCTGAAGTTTCTGAAATGGTGCCTAAAGGTGCAATAGTGCAGTTTAATGAAGATGTAACAGGCTTTGTTCCGTCTAGATACTTACTTAAAGAAGATGGGTCAAAATTAAATATTAAAGAAGAAGCAGATTTTAAAGTAATAGAATTTAATAAAGATTCTAAACGAATTGTTTTATCTCATACTCAAACATATACTAAAAAGGAAGAAAAATTATCTCCCCCTGCTAAAAAGAAAAAATCAAAGACTATAAAAAAAGCGGAAAGCAAAAACACAATAGGAGATGCAAATGAGCAGTTAAAAAAGTTAAAAGATAAAATGGATGAAAAATAAGAAAAAGCCTTTCAATTTTGAAAGGCTTTTTTTTTCATTAGTTAATAATGTTTTAAATTTTCTATATTTAAGTATTAAATTTTCTATGAAAAAATCAATAATTCTTAATTCAAATCAGCTTAAGATAACTGTAGAAAGGCTCGCTTGTCAATTAATAGAGAAACATGATGATTTTTCAAATACAATTTTAGTTGGATTACAACCAAGAGGAAAATATCTGTGTAAAAAAATAGTTGAAATTTTAAAATCTGAATATAATATTGATAATCTCAAATACGGATTATTAGATATAACCTTTTATAGAGATGATTTTAGAAGAAACGAGAAAATATTAGAACCCAGTAAAACTGATTTCATATTGTCTGTTGAAAACAAGAATATAGTCTTTATTGACGATGTGTTATTTACTGGAAGAACTGTAAGAGCAGCTTTAACTGCAATTGAGTCATTTGGTCGCCCTAAATCTATTGAATTACTAATTCTTATTGACAGAAGATTTAGTCGAGAACTTCCAATTCAACCAGATTATAAAGGATTGCAAGTAGATGTTTATGACAATCAAAAGGTCTTAGTTGAATGGAGTGATGAGAGTAAAAATGAATATGCTTATATAACAACCATTAATAATCATGAGTGAATTAAGTGTTAAACATCTATTAGGAATAAAGTACATTAACCTTCAAGATATAGAGCTGATATTTAAAACTGCTGATAATTTTAAAGAGATTATTAATAGACCTATAAAAAAGGTTCCGTCTCTAAGAGATATTACAATTGCAAATTTATTTTTTGAAAATTCTACTAGAACTAGAATGTCTTTTGAATTAGCTGAAAAGAGATTGTCAGCAGATGTAATTAATTTTTCATCTTCTGAATCTTCTTTAAAAAAAGGTGAAACTCTGATTGATACAGTAAATAATATACTTTCAATGAAAGTTGATATGATTGTTTTAAGACATCCTAATCCAGGAGCACCAGTTTTAATCTCTGAAAAGATTTCCGCCTCTATAATAAATGCAGGAGATGGATCACATGAACACCCAACACAAGCACTCTTGGATTCATATTCAATTAGGGAGAAGTTAGGAGATGTTAAAAATAAAAATGTATTAATTGTTGGAGATGTAATGCATAGCAGAGTTGCTCTATCTAATATTTATGCTTTGCAGTTGCAAGGAGCAAATATTATGGTTTGTGGCCCTAAGACATTAATTCCAAAATATTTACATAAACTAGGAGTTAAAATTGAATACGACCTTTTAACAGCACTTAAATGGTGTGATGCAGTGAACATGTTAAGGGTTCAGAATGAAAGAATGAAAAATAGTTATTTTCCGTCAATAAGAGAATATAAAAAACATTATGGACTAACTATGAATCATCTAGAACTTTTAGACAATGAAATTATTGTTATGCATCCAGGGCCAATAAACAGAGGAGTTGAAATATCTAGTGATGTAGCCGATTCAAAATATTCAATAATATTAGATCAAGTTGAAAATGGAGTTGCTATTAGGATGGCAGTTATATACCTGCTTGCAAAAAAGAATACATTCGAAGTAGAATAAGAGCTAATTAATAAGTTACTTTGTAATATTAATATGAGGGATTTAAGTAATTATAGAAAAAATTATTCTAGGGATAAACTTTTAGAGAAATGTATTCCAAAACAACCCTTTGATCTTTTTAATATATGGTTTGAGGAATCTAATGAGGATTCGGATAATCATGAAATTAATACAATGATGTTGAATACTATTGGAAAGGATGGATTTCCGAAAGGACGTGTAGTGTTATTAAAATATTTTTCTAATAAAGGTTTTACATTCTTTACTAATTATAAAAGCGAAAAAGGGGTTTCAATAAGAGACAATAACAAAGTGTCCTTGACTTTTTTTTGGGAACGTCAAGAGAGACAAGTTATAATTAAAGGTATAGCAGAAAAAACAGAAGAATCTATTAATGACGAGTATTTTCAATCAAGACCTTTTGGAAGCAAGGTTGCCGTTCATGTTTCAGAAAATCAAAGTTCTATACTTTCTAATAGAGAATTAATAGAAGAAAAATTTAATTATTTGTCCTTACAATTACAAAATAAGGAAATAGAAAGGCCAAATTATTGGGGAGGATACATTGTCAAGCCTGTTGAATATGAATTCTGGCAGGGAAGAGAAAATAGACTCCATGATAGAATTAGATATTCTTTAGATAATTCTAAATGGGACATATCAAGGTTATCGCCTTAAAAAATCTATTATAGAGATCTTATGAAGAAATATGCAGCAATAGATATAGGATCAAATGCTATTAGACTATTAATTGTTAGTGTTCCTTCAAATAACTCACTAAAACAATACAGAAAACTCAATCTTGTAAGAGTTCCTATTAGACTTGGAGGGGATGTCTTTATTAAGAATAAGATATCAAAGAATAAAGGCAATCAACTAATAGATGCTCTAAAATCATTTAAAATATTAATGAATATCAACAAAGTTGATAAGTACAAGATATGTGCAACTTCTGCTATGAGAGAAGCAAGTAACTCTAAAAAAATTATTAAAGCAGTATATGATAAACTAAAATTAAATATCAATATCATTACAGGAAAAGAGGAAGCATCAGTTATAGCAAATATTTTCATTAAGGATTATAATCACTATAATAATTTACTATATATTGATGTAGGTGGGGGAAGCACAGAATTAACTATAATAAATGAGGGTAATATAATTGCCTCTAAATCATTTAAAATAGGGACAGTTAGGATGCTAAATAATCTTATTAATGAAAACATATGGTTAGAATATAAAAACTGGATTAAGGATAACACAGAGAATTATGATAATATTTCAACAATAGCTTCAGGAGGAAATGCAAATAAACTTCTTAGAATTTCTGAAAAAAAAATTGCTGAACCAATCTCAATAAGTTTACTTAAAGAGATCTATGAGGATTTAAAAATGCACTCATTTGAAGAGCGAGTTTTAAAACTAAATTTAAATCCAGACAGAGCAGATGTAATAATACCAGCTACTAAGATCTACTTAAGATCTATGAAGTTTTCTAACTCCAAGAAAATAATTATTCCAAGAATTGGATTAGTTGATGGTATAATAAGAAAAATTGATAGTAATAAGAACTATGGAGACAAATTGTCTAAATAGAAAGGTTGAAAGAATTTTTAAGTTTTTGAAGATTTGGGTTTTTCTTCTTCATTAAATCATACTTGTCCTTATCTGTATAAACTAATTTTTTTTCAATTTTCTCATCAACAATCAAATCTATAAAAACATTATTGTTTTTGAGATTTTTTCTAATAAAGTCTAATATTTCTTTTTTTTCAATACCTAGCTCAACTTTATTTATTGAATTTGGGAGAGTCAGCTTAATAGTATTTTTAAGTAATTTAGGTTTGTCAATTCGCAATATTGATGCAATATTAAACCTTCCTTCCTTTTCCATCATCTCTGAATATTTTTCCCATAAAGCAATAATATCAGCCTCTGTATAAGGATTTTCTTCTAGATTAACTTCGGGATCTATAGAATTTGATATAGTGTTGTTTTCTTCTTTTTTTTCTAAACTTTTAAGAGATAGCCCTGAGTTTGATAATTGTGTAATTTTTATATCTAACTTAGGTTTAATGTCATTTTCCCCATGCTTAGTTACCTTTCCTTCTATTACTAAACTAGAATTAAAATATGAAGCAGGAATTATTTTGTAATTAAACTTTTTTTTTTCATCATT
Organism: Flavobacteriaceae bacterium; assembly: GCA_018657955.1. GTDB lineage: Bacteria > Bacteroidota > Bacteroidia > Flavobacteriales > Flavobacteriaceae. The sequence goes on from JABHWD010000020.1 coordinate 202,460, forward strand.
ATGATTTAATGATGCTAGCTTCATAAGTGTTAATTCTAAAAGAAGATTTTGATTTATACTTTTAGAATAATTAATATCAAAATTATTAGTAATTTCAATGCATTCTATTAGATAATCCATGTCTATTTTAGATGAAGCTTTTTTAAATTGTAATTTGGTTTCTTCATCACTGTCAAATAATGCTATAGACTTACTGTCTTTGCTGACTAATAAATCTCTAAAGAATGACCCGAGACCAGAGATTAGTATATCACCTTGTATTCCTCTTGCTAATATAGAATTTGTTAGGACTAATAATTTTGGAATTTCATTATTTATAATTAGATGTAATAGATCAAAATAAACCTGATTATCAAGTATATTCAGGCTCTCCATAACATTTGCAATGGAAACTTCATTATTTTTTGAGCTTAATATCCTGTCATAAATTTGAAGTGCATCTCTCATTGATCCGTCTGCCTTTTTTGCAATGAACTGAATAGCGTTTTCTTCATATTTTACTTTTTCATGTTTACTTATATTAATGAGATATGAAGATATATCATCAACGCTTATTCTTTTAAAATCATAAATTTGACATCTTGACAGAATTGTTGGAATAATTTTATGTTTTTCAGTTGTTGCCAGGATAAATACACAATGTCTAGGAGGTTCTTCTAAGGTTTTTAGAAAAGCATTAAATGCACTTGAGGAAAGCATGTGAACCTCATCAATAATATAAACCTTAAAATTTCCTATTTGTGGAGGAATTCTAATTTGATCAGTTAAATTTCTAATTCCATCAACTCCATTATTTGAAGCTGCATCTAATTCAAAAATATTAAAGGAATAATCAGATTCACTAGTAATTTTATCTGCATTTATCATCTTTGCAAGAATTCTTGCACAACTAGTCTTACCAACACCTCTTGGTCCTGTAAATAAAAGAGCTTGTGATAACTGTTTGTTTTTTACTGCATTTTCTAAAGTCGAAGTTATTACCTCTTGACCAACAACTTCATTAAAAGATTTTGGCCTGTATTTTCTCGCAGAAATCAGATAATCACTCATGTAAATAAATTTACAAAATATTGCTATTTAATTGTAGATTTATTTCTAATAGTTATTAAAATATTATGTTTTAAACAAATTCAGTATTTTTGTAATGTAAGTTGGTCGCCTTGTCGCTATATTTTATATAGAGGAAAGTCCGAACACCAAAGTGCATCATAGTGGTTAATTGCCGCCGATTGTAAAATCAGGAATAGTGCAACAGAAAGTATGTACAGGTAATGCTGTAGTGAAATCAGGTAAACTCTATGAGGTGCAATGCCATGTAAACCAGCTATAAGAGTTGCACGCTCAATGCTGGAGGGTAGGCAGCTAGAATAAATTGGCAACAATTTATCAAGATAAATGACAAGGACTTGTAAAAGTACAGAATTCGGCTTATAGACCTACTTATTTAAGAAAAGCGAGTATTTTTAATACTCGCTTTTTTATTACTCAAAAAAACTAAAAGAACTATCTCCATATGTTCTTGTTTCTTTTAGGCTTTTATGTTCTGAGAAATCAATCTTTTTGTAATGCTCTAAAATAAAAGTCCCATTGTCATTTAAAAGCTGATTATTAAGCACTAGTTCAATAATTAGATTTAACTTTTTTATATCCATAGAGTAGGGAGGATCAGCAAAAATCACATCTACTTTAACTTTGTTTTTAAAAAATTTAAACACATCGGTTTTGATTACAGATATATTCATTCCTAGTCTTTTGGATTCCTTTTTGACAAAATTGATACATTTTAGGCTATTATCTACAGCTAAAACATCTTTAACACCTCTAGAATAGAACTCATAACTAATATTCCCTGATCCAGTAAACAAATCAAGAATAGAGATGTTATTGAAGTCATATTTATTGCTGAGAATATTAAAAATACTTTCTTTTGCTATATCTGTTGTAGGGCGTACTGGTAAGTTTTTAGGAAAAATTATTTTTTGGCCCTTATAATCTCCTGATATAATCCGCATTTAGAAGCTATTAAGGAGTGTGATGTCAGACTTTAAACTATTGTAAAACTTGCTGTCATGATTAATTTCAGAATTAAAGATAGATACGTTTCTAATATATTTATATATAATCTTATAATTATCTTCAGAAATATTGCCAGTAATAACTACTGGAATTTCTTCAGGATTAAGTTTTAACTGATCAATAGCAAATAGCAGGTAATAGATTACATCTTCTTTAGTAGTAAAATTAAATCTATTGTAAAACATTAATTTGTTTTTTAAAAAATAAGTTAATTCCATGTGATTGTCATTGATATTTAAGTATAAGGATGGAGTAGTTGTGTTCTTCTCATTCAATTTAACTTTCTCAAGAATTATTGACGAATAATGGTTATAGACAAAAGAATTAAATTTCTTAAATATATAGTTGTTAATATTAACATATGGTATATATACATTTACACATTCATTGTTAAAAATTCTATCATAGGCAACATAATCATTTTGAAGAATTTTTGAATTAAACTTTAAATAACTTAAAGCATTATTCTTATCAAAAAGGGCTTCTGGAACTATAGTTGATAGATTATTGTAATGAATAATTTTAACAGATGAGAACCTGTTATTTAATTCATTATTCTCTTTAAACCCTTTTTTTAGAGTCTTTAGTAACTCCTTAGGAGTGCTATTTTTAGGTAATGAATATTTTCTAAGGAAATCAATTTCTTTAGAAATTAGATCAATTATACAAAAAGAAAATCCATTCAAGCTAATATGAATGGACAGTTTCATATTAGAAGTTCTCTCTATTCTAGTTTTCTTTTGTATAGTTTTTTGGCCAGTTTCCATTTGTATTTACTTCATCCATAGATCCTATTTTTAGAGATGGGCCATTAACTCCATCTACTGATTGCACTTGATTTTCTTTAAAAACCAAATCAGAGTTTTGATCATACAAAACAACCTTTTTCATAACTTTTGATTCAAAAACTGGAATATTAATTCCATTTTGATTCAAGAAACCTGCTTTAATCTCAAATTTAGTTGTATTTCTCTTTGCAAATGGAACATACATCATATTTTCAAATCTTCTATCATCACCGAAAAGAGAGTCTTTTACAGAAACAAAACCTAATGTGTCAACTATGATAATGTCTTTATAAGTTTTGACACCTCCATATCTTTTTGTGAGCTCCCTATCTATAATACTTGAGTCTCTTCGTTGTGTAATAGTAAAAGAGTCATTTTCAACAAACTTCACAAGACTATCCCAATTGTTTTCAAAGTGATCGTGAATGGTTCTATGTGCTAATTGAGAATCTCTAATGTCTTTTAGGTTCTTTATTACAGATTGATATCTATAATTTTTAACCTTATCAAAATTAATAACATCTGATATTGAACTATATGTTAGATATGAGAAAATTAAAATAAACACCCAAAGACCATAAAGGAGATACTTTTTTTGATTGTCATTAAATTTAGATCTAACTAAGATTACTAAACCTACTGCAATTGGAATTGACAAGAATAAAAATATTTTTAACAACATGAAGTAATATTATGGATTTTATTACCAGCAAAACTACAATTTTTTTTTATTTGTAAAAATGATTATTGACAAAAAACATTTATATAGAAATATTGACCTAATCTTTTTAATTGATCTGATTATAATTCATTATTTTTGAATTGATGAAAATAACTGCCTTAATACCTGCAAGACTTAACTCATCAAGGTTTAATGGAAAGCTAATGATGGACCTATGCGGGAAACCGGTAATTACTAGAACCTATGATGCAGCCTTAGCTACTAATTTGTTTTCATCAGTTATTGTTGTAACAGAAGATTATGAAATTCATGATGAAATTATATCAAATAACGGAAATTCAATATTAATTAAAAAAGAATATAATTCTGGAACTGATAGAATAGCTGATGCCTGTTGTAAAATAGAGACCGATATAGTTATTAATATTCAAGGAGATGAGCCATTTATAGATAAACAAAGTCTAGATAAACTTGTTAATATATTTAAAAATGATTCTAAAAATGAAATTAACTATGCATCGCTAATGAAATTAATGAACAACGAGCAGGATATAAATAATCCTAACAATGTCAAGGTTTCTGTTGATGATAGTAGTTTTGCAATAAATTTTTCAAGAAAACCTATTTCCAGTATAACAACTTTAAGTGAAGAGGTTTTTTATAAGCATGTTGGAGTATATGCTTATAGAAAGGAATGGTTAATGTCATTTGCAAAATTATCTCCAACAAAATTCGAGACTAAAGAAAAAATAGAAGCATTAAGAATTATAGAAAGTGGTTTTCAAATTAAAATGGCTGAAACTTTATCTGAATCTATTGGAATTGATACCGAGAAAGATCTTAGCAAGGCTATAGAGATCTGGGGAAATAAATAAAGGATGAAGATTATTTCAAGATTAATTTTTTTCAAGGTATTAAGATGGAAGATTACTGGCAATACTGACTTTTCAAATAATTCTGTAAAAAAGGCAGTGGTAATAGCGGCTCCTCATACCAGTTGGCATGACTTTTACATAGGTGTTTTAGCAAGATCAGCAACAAATATTAAGGCAAAATTTATAGCTAAAAAGGAACTTTTTTTCTTTCCAATAAATATAATCCTTAAAATACTAGGAGGGGTTCCTGTAGATCGTTCTACAAAACAAAACAAAGTAGATCAAATAGCTGATATGTTTATTGGTAAAAATGAATTTAGAATTGCATTATCACCAGAAGGAACAAGGCAAAGAGTTGAAAAATTTAAAACAGGATTTTATTATATTGCTAAAAAAGCAAATGTTCCTATAATTATGTTCACTTTAAACTTTAAATCAAAGGAAATCCTGATTTCGAAGCCATTCTATACAACTGATGATGTAGCAATGGATTTTAGTTATATAGAAAGTTTTTTTGATGGAGTAGAAGGAAAGGTAAAGGAGTTAAGTTTTTACAAGAAATAGTTATTTTCCTGTCATATTAATTATATTACTCTTTCATTGAGTGATAAACGTTTTGAACATCATCATCTTCCTCAATTTTTTCCAGTAATTTTTCAATTTCTATCTTTTCTGCTTCAGCAACTTCTTTAAATGTATTTGGTATTCTATCGAATCCAGAAGAAATTATCTCAACATTTCTTTTCTCAAGCTCAGATTGTATTTCTCCAAAACATTCAAAAGGAGCATAAATTAAAATATCATTTCCATCAACAAATACTTCTTCAGCACCAAAATCTATAAAATCTAGTTCTATTTCATCCGGATTAATTTCTTCCTTATTAACTTTAAAATTACACGTATGGTCAAACATAAAATTAACTGAGCCAGAAGTTCCTAGGCTGCCATCATGTTTATTAAAATAGCTTCTTATATTCGCTACAGTTCTAGTGTTATTGTCAGTAGCGGTTTCAACTAAAACAGCTACTCCATATGGAGCATATCCTTCAAATAAAATTTCCTTATAGTTTTCTTGATTTTTCTCACTTGCTCTTATTATTGCCCGTTCAATATTATCTTTGGGCATATTAGCAGCTTTTGCATTTTGTATTACTGCTCTTAATTTTGAATTTGTAGCCGGATCAGGTCCATCTTCCTTTACAGATATTACAATATCTTTGCCAAGTCTAGTAAATGTTTTACTCATCGCTGACCATCTCTTAAGCTTCCGAGCTTTTCTAAATTCAAATGCTCTTCCCATATTATTTAAAAGGGGGTTTTATAATGAGTGCTTTAATTAGGTTATTTCTAATATTAATGTAAATAATTGTATTTGTTTTAGCATAACTATTATCTACGAAGCCTAGTCCAATAGCTTTTCCAAGACTTGGAGACATTGTTCCAGAAGTAACTCTTCCAATTTTAACTTGATCCTCATCGTAAATTTCGTAATCTTTTCTTGGAATTCCTTTTTCAATTAATTCAAATCCAATTAGTTTTTTCTTAACTCCATTTTCTTTTTGCTCTTTTAAGATATTATAGCCATTAAATTTCTTTGAAAATTTTGTTATCCATGTTAATCCAGCTTCAATAGGGGTAATATTATCTGATAGTTCATTACCGTACAAACAAAATCCCATTTCTAACCTTAAGGTATCCCTCGCAGCTAATCCTATGGGCTTTATATTACAGTTTTTACCAACTAGCATGATTTTATCCCAAATTTCTATTAACTGATGGTTTTTGCAATATATTTCAAATCCGCCACAACCAGTATATCCAGTATTAGAAACAATAATGTTTTTCTGCCCTGCAAATTTTGTAACTACAAAATTATAATATGATATGGTTGATAGATCATGTGGGGTTAATTCTTGAATTGATTGTAATGTTTTAGGACCTTGAATAGATAATAAGGAATATTGATCAGAGACATTTTCCATATTAGCTCCATATGTATTTTTTGATAACAAATAGTCCCAATCCTTTTTTATATTACTTGCATTAACTACAAGCATAAACTTTTCATCAGACAGTTTGTATAGTATCATATCATCTACAATACCCCCAGAATCATTTAAAAGAGCGTTATATTGGGCCTCACCATTTCTTAATATCGAAATATCATTACTAAGACAAAACTGTAATAGTTCTAATGCACCTTTACCAGAAATAAAGAACTCCCCCATATGTGATACATCAAAAACACCTAGATTATGTTTAACTGTTAAATGCTCAGATTTAATTCCATCGTATTGAATTGGCATTAAAAAATTTGCAAACTCAACCATTTTAGCTCCAAGCTTAACATGAGAATCAAATAACGCTGTTTTGTTCATTAAGATGCTATATGTCTAAGGAGTTAAACAGTTCTATAAGTTTTTGATCAGATGGTCTAGGAGCATCCCCAGAGACAATATTCCCATCAGGACCTATAAGAAGAAACCTTGGAATTGAATTTATAACAAATGCCTTAGTAAATTGTGAATTCCATGCATTATCAGCAAATAATTGAACTCCACCTAGAGACTTTTCTTCTATCATCTGTCTCCATTTATCATAATTATAAATAGGTCTATCCTTAACATCAATAGAAATACTTACAAATTCAATGTTTTTATTATGATAAAGAGCTTCAACTTTTTTAAGAGAAGGAATTTCTGCAATACATGGTCCACACCAGGTGGCCCATACATCAATATACACATATTTTCCTTTTAAGTCAGAGAGTGAAGTTGTTCCACCTTTATAATTCTCATAGTTTATAAATTCAGGAGATTTCATTCCTTTCTTTATGACAGAAAGTTTGTTGTATAAATTTGTTAATTCTGATATTTGTGTAGAATCATTAGATAGATTAGTTAAAGTATTATAAAGCACTTCATTATTGTCAGATGAGGCTCTTAAGCTGTATTTTCCTTGAAAAACAACATCTTTCTTTATATCACTAGCATTACTTTCAATTAATTTTTTAAAGTGGCTGTTGGAATTATCTGTCATTTTATCTTCATTTAGGAAATGTGACAGAACAAGTGATTTATAAGATTGAGACATTTGGTAATCATTATTATTTATAAAGTTCAGATCTTCCAGAGGTTTCATGAAGTTATCACTATTTACAGGCTCCTTTTTTGCATAAAATTTATAATAAAGCGGATATCGCTGAATCGATAATAAATATTTATAATCTATCTCTTTTAGTTCAATAGATTTTAATTCCTCATCAAGGGTTGTATTATTATTTTCAAAAGAATTTAAAAAATCTAGCTCACTAGTTTTAGTTTTATTAATATGGTTAATAAAACTATCTTCATCCATTGAATACATTGTTTTATAATCTGTAGGGTTAAGAGATGAATTAAGTGTTTTTGCGGCTAAATAGTTATTATTAGATGAACCTTCTCCAGAATATGTTAATGATTCATCAAATTCTTTATTATCTATTGAAATCGACAATGAATATCCTGGCTTTAAGAACATGTTAGTTCTCTCTCTTCCATGAATTAACGTGTAGATGTTTGTAGAAATATTTATTGTATCTAAGAACTCGCCATTTTCATTAAGTCTTATAGTTTTTTTAACATTAGGGCCAGAAATAACTATTGAATCATTTACTTGATTACTAATAGTTCCAGAAATTTTAACATCAGAGCTATTATTACATGAGAAAATAAATATGACAAGAGCTGTGATTATAGGGGTAAAAAGTTTATTATTCATCTTTATTAAATTTTTAATGTACTTCAAATTTAATTAAATAAAAATACATTGTTATTTTTATAAAAAAAATAAACAGTGAATACATATAAAATTGGTTCAGAGAATATAGATTTAATACTGATTAAAAATATCTTAGATAGTAATGAAAAGATAGAGCTTTCAAAAAGTCAGGCTAATATAGTTAATGAATCAAGGGAGTTCTTAGAAAAGAAAATCAATTCCAGTAATGAACCCATATACGGTGTTAACACTGGATTTGGCTCACTACACAACATAAAAATAGATTCAAAGCAACTAAATAAACTTCAAGAGAATCTTATAATATCTCATGCTTGTGGAGTAGGGGAAGTAATCTCAAATAAGGTTGTTAAAACAATGTTACTTCTTAAAATTATATCGCTTTCTAAAGGATATAGCGGTGTTCATATAAATACAATTAATAGGTTAATTCTTTTCTATAACGAAGATATTTTTCCTATTATTTACAGTTATGGCTCATTAGGAGCATCAGGAGATTTAGTCCCATTAGCACATCTTTCACTACCTCTTATAGGTAAAGGTAAGGTCGAGTATAAAGGGAAAGTTTTTGAAAGCTCAGTAATATTAAACAAATTTAATCTCAAACCTGTAAAATTGTTATCTAAGGAAGGACTGGCTCTTTTAAATGGAACACAATTTATGTGTGCATATGCCACATTTTTATTGCTTGAATCATACAAAGTATCGTATTTAGCAGATATAATTTCATCTATATCTTTAGATGCTTTCGACTGTAGATATGAGCCATTTGATAAGATATTTAATACTATTAGAAATCACCATGGTCAATCTATTGTTTCAAAACGAATAAATGATTTTTCTAAGGGAAGTAAGATTAAAGAGAATAAGAAAGCTAATCTTCAAGACCCATACTCTTTTAGATGTATACCGCAAGTTCATGGAGCAACTCTTGATACAATTATCTACGCATCAAAAGTAATAACCAATGAGATTAATTCTGTCACAGATAATCCTATAATTTCAGTAAAAGATGACAAGATTATTTCTGGCGGGAATTTTCATGGACAACCCTTAGCATATATATTAGACTTTTTAAAGATTTCTATTGCTGAATTAGGAAATATATCTGAGAGAAGAATATATAATTTAATATCTGGCAAAAGAGGTTTGCCAGCATTCTTAACACAAGATTCTGGATTAAATTCTGGATTTATGATACCTCAGTATACAGCAGCTAGTATTGTTAGTATAAATAAACAATTTGCTACTCCAGCTAGTATTGACTCTATTACATCTTCAAACGGTCAAGAAGACCACGTTAGTATGGGCGCTAATTCTGCCATACAATTAAATAAAATAGTAGAAAATGTTAAATATATACTAGGAATTGAAATATTTACAGCAGCACAGGCATTAGAGTTTAGAAAACCATTAAAATCTTCAAGAACGATAGAAAAATTACTTAGTGATTATAGAAAACATGTGAGATTTATTAAAAAAGACGAAGTAATGCATGATCACATTATTTCATCATTAAATTTTATAGACAAGTTAAATATTGACGACAAATTAATTGTCTGAGGTCTTAGATTCTTTAAGTTTTGAAGTTTTTAAGAGAAGTTTTTCAGATCCTTTTTTATGATCTATATGAATTATATCCCCTTCATTAATTTTTGATTTAAGTATTTCTTCTGCAATTAAATCTTCTAAATATTTTTGAATAGCTCTTTTAAGAGGTCTAGCTCCATAATCTTTGTCAAATCCTTTTTCAGATAAAAAATCCTTAGCTTTTTTTGTAAGTTTAATCTTATATCCTAATTCAGTTATTCTTTCATAAAGCTTTTCTAATTCTATGTCAATAATTTTATGAATTTCATTGATAGATAAATTGTTAAATATTACAATTTCATCTATCCTGTTTAAGAATTCTGGAGCAAACTTCTTTTTTAAAGCATTAGTTATGGTTTTTTTATTTAATGTTGATTCTTGAGATTTTTTTGCAGATGTTCCAAAACCTACACCTACACCAAAATCTTGTATTTTTTTAACACCAATATTAGAAGTCATTATTATAATAGTATTAGTAAAATCGATTTTTCTGCCAACACTATCTGTTAAGCATCCATCATCAAAAACCTGTAAAAGCATATTAAAAATATCTGGATGTGCTTTTTCTATCTCATCAAGTAATAACACTGAATAAGGCTTTCTACGAATTTTTTCAGTTAATTGTCCGCCTTCTTCATAACCTACATATCCAGGAGGAGCTCCAACAAGTCTAGATATGGTAAATTTCTCCATATATTCACTCATATCTACTCTAATTAACGCTTCTTCATTATCAAATAGTTCTGTTGCAAGAATTTTGGCTAGCTGAGTTTTTCCTACACCAGTTTGACCGAGAAAAATAAAAGAACCTATAGGTTTTTTTGGATCTTTTAGGCCTGCTCTATTGCGTTGAATTGATTTAACTACCTTATCAACTGCATCATCTTGCCCAATAACCTTACCCTTGATAATACTTGACAGTATTGATAATTTATTAAGTTCAGTTTCTTTAACTCTATTTAATGGTATACCGGTCATCATTGATACTACATCAGCAATATTTTCTTCTGTAACAATTTGCTTATTCTTTTTGCATTCTTCCTCCCATTCAGATTGCTCTATTAAGAGCTTTGATTCTAGTGTCTTTTCTTTATCTCTTAGCTTTGCCGCTTCCTCGTATTTTTGATTTTTAACAGATAAATTCTTTTTAGATTGGACTTCCTCTAAATCCAATTCTAAATCAGTGATATGTTTTGGGACATTAATATTAATGATATGAACTCTTGATCCTGCTTCATCCAAAGCATCTATTGCCTTATCTGGCAAATATCTGTCTGTCATATATCTAGAAGTTAATTTTACACATGCCAGAATAGCTTCTTCAGAATAGCTTACATTATGATGTTCTTCATACTTTTCTTTAATGTTCTTTAATATTTCAATAGTTTCATTAATACTTGTAGGTTGAACTATTATTTTTTGAAATCTTCTTTCAAGTGCACCATCTTTTTCGATCGAGTTCCTATATTCATCTAATGTTGTAGCTCCAATACATTGAACTTCTCCTCTTGCAAGCGCTGGTTTAAACATATTTGATGCATCTAAACTTCCTGTGGCACCACCAGCACCAACTATTGTGTGGATCTCATCTATAAATAGAATAATATTTGTGTTTTTCTCTAGCTCATTCATTACAGCCTTCATCCTTTCTTCAAATTGTCCTCTATATTTTGTTCCTGCTACCAGGCTTGCTAAATCTAAAGAAACTATTCTTTTATTATAGAGAACCCTTGAAACCTTCTTTTCTACTATTCTAATAGCTAAACCTTCAGCTATAGCAGATTTACCAACACCTGGTTCACCTATTAATAATGGATTGTTTTTCTTACGTCTACTTAATATTTGCGAAACCCTTTGTATTTCTAAATCTCTTCCTATTATTGGATCTAAATTCTTGTTTTCAGCTGAAAGCGTGAGATCCTTCCCAAAATTATCTAGAACAGGAGTCGTAGATTTTTTATTCTGTTTTGTTTTAAGACTTGGCTTAATTACAGGATCATTTTCATAGTGTTTAGTTTCATCACTACTTTTTTGGGATTCAGGAGTAGAGGATTCTTCATCTGCTATCAAAGACTTAAATTCTTCTTTTACTGTACTGTAGCTAACTTCAAGTTTATTTAAAATCTTAGTAGTGGGATCATTCTCGTTTCTAAGAATACATAATAAAAGATGGCCAGTATTAATTATAGAACTTTGAAATAATTTAGCTTCTAAAAAGGTTGTTTTAAGGGCTCTCTCTGCTTGACGTGTTAAATGAAGGTTCTTCTTTGAACTACTTTTAGTATTATCAAAGTCAACAGGATTTAGTGACTCAATTTTTTTCCTTAAACTATTTAAATCAACATCTAAGAAATTTAAAATCTCTATAGCTTTTCCTTCTCCACTTCTAATCAAACCTAATACCAAATGTTCTGTACCAATAAAATCATGCCCTAATCTCAAGGCTTCTTCTTTACTATAAGTAATCACATCTTTTACTCTTGGAGAAAAATTATCATCCATTAAATTAAATTTTAATAAATGTAGGGATTCTTATATTCTTAAGCAATATGTAATTATAATATTTACAACAATTTCTGTGGTATAATTATAACATAATTTATTCTACAAATAATTGTTAATAAAAAACACTTTTTTATCATCATTTTAACCTTATTTCATAGGTTAAATTAATTATATTTGTTGTATAGAATTTATAAGCAAAAATTAAAGACAATTATATATGAATGATGGTGAAAAAGTGATACCAATTAATATCGAAGATCAAATGAAATCAGCATACATTGACTATTCAATGTCTGTTATTGTTTCTAGAGCACTTCCTGACGTAAGAGATGGTCTAAAACCAGTACATAGAAGGGTTCTTTATGGAATGTATGATATGGGTGTTAGGTCTACTACTGCATATAAAAAATCAGCAAGAATTGTCGGGGATGTTATGGGAAAATATCATCCACATGGGGATTCTTCTGTTTATGACACAATGGTTCGTATGGCACAGGAATGGAGTCTTAGGTACTTATTAGTTGATGGTCAAGGGAACTTTGGATCAATTGATGGAGATAGTCCGGCAGCAATGAGATATACTGAAGCTAGAATGCAAAAGATATCTGAAGATATGCTTGCTGACATTGAAAAGGACACTGTAGATCATAAATTAAATTTTGACGATAGTCTTAAAGAGCCTACAGTTCTCCCTACAAAAATTCCTGCTCTTTTAATAAATGGCGCTTCTGGAATAGCAGTTGGAATGGCAACAAATATTGCTCCACATAACCTAACAGAAGTTATCGATGGCACAATTGAATATATTAAGAATAATGATATAGAAATTGATCAATTAATGGACTTTGTTAAAGCTCCTGATTTCCCTACAGGAGGTATAATTTATGGATATGAAGGAGTTAAAGATGCTTTTCATACAGGCAGAGGTAGAATTGTTGTTAGAGCTAAAGCTGAAATTGAAGAAGTTGATGGTAAAGAAAGTATAATAGTTTCAGAAATCCCATATCAAGTAAACAAATCTGAGCTTATAAAGAAAATTGCAGGTTTAGTTAATGATAAGAAAATTGAAGGAATTTCTACAATAAGAGATGAATCTGACAGAAATGGAATGAGAATTGTATTTGTCCTAAAAAGAGATGCAATACCAAATATTGTTTTAAATAAATTATATAAATATTCACAACTTCAATCATCATTTAGTGTAAACAACGTATGTCTTGTAAAAGGAAGGCCTAAAACGCTTAATCTAAAACAGATGATTAAGTATTTTGTTGAACACAGACATGATGTAGTTGTAAGAAGGACAAAATTTGAATTAAGAAAAGCTGAGGAAAGATGTCATGTCCTAGAAGGATTAATTATTGCCTCTGATAACATAGATGATGTTATTAAGGTGATTAGAGCGTCAAAAAATGCTGATGAAGCGAGAGGCAATCTAATGAATAAATATAAGTTGTCTGAAATTCAGTCTAAAGCAATTGTTGAAATGCGTTTAAGACAGCTTACTGGGCTAGAGCAAGACAAGCTAAGGAGTGAGTATAATGAAATTAAAGAGCTAATTTCTGATCTTAAAAATATTTTAGATACAGAAAACAGAAGAATGGAAATTATTACTAACGAGTTAATTGAAGTTAGAAGGAAGTATGGAGATGAAAGAAGATCTAGAATAGAGTATTCTGGAGAAGACTTGTCCATAGAAGACATGATTCCAGACGAAAAAGTTGTTATTACTATTTCACATGCTGGATATATAAAAAGGACTCCGTTAGATGCATATAGAGTACAAAATAGAGGAGGGGTTGGTCAAAAAGCTTCTACTACTAGAAATGAAGACTTTCTAGAAAAACTTTTTATTGGGACAAACCATCAATATATGTTATTCTTCACTCAAAAAGGAAAATGTTTTTGGATGAGAGTATACGAAATTCCTGAAGGTAGCAGAACCTCAAAAGGAAGAGCTATTCAAAACCTAATTAATATAGAACAGGATGACAAGGTAAAAGCCTTTATATGCACAAAAGACCTAAAGGATGAAGATTATATCAATCAACATTATGTAATAATGGCTACTAAAAAAGGTCAGGTAAAGAAAACATCTCTAGAAAAGTATTCAAGACCACGTATAAATGGTATTAATGCAATAACTATTAGAGAAGGTGATGAATTGCTTGTTGCAAAACTAACTAATGGTGAGAGTCAAATTGTTATGGCTTTAAAATCTGGAAAAGCTATTAGGTTTGAAGAAGCCAAAACTAGACCTATGGGAAGAAGCGCTTCTGGAGTAAGAGGAATTAGACTTCAACATGATAAAGATGAGGTCATAGGGATGGTGTCTATTAATGATATGGAAAGTAATATATTAGTTGTTTCAGCTAATGGATACGGCAAAAGATCCAAGCTAGAAGATTATAGAATAACAAATAGAGGCGGAAAAGGTGTTAAAACAATCTCTATTACTGATAAAACAGGGGATCTAGTATCGATAAAGAATGTCAATGACTCTAATGGTCTAATGATAATAAACAAATCGGGTATTGCTATTAGAATGGCTGTTAAAGATCTTAGAGTAATGGGAAGAGCAACTCAAGGAGTTAAATTAATAAATATAAAAAAGGGAGATTCAATAGCTGCTGTTGCAAAGGTAATGCATGAAGAACAAGAAGAAGACACAATAGAGTTAGAAAATAACACACCTCCTGCAGAGGAAGGAAATACAGAAGAATAATTTAATTATAATATTATGAATAAGAATCTATGTATAATACTTGCATTGTTTTGCATTAATATATCCTATAGCCAAAAAAAAGAATTAAAATTAGCTGAAAAAAATATAAAATCTGAAGATTACTCAGCCGCTAGACAAAATATACAATTAGCAGAGAAATTATCTAGTCAGATGGATGCTAAAACAACTGTAAAATACCATTACTTAAAAAGTGTTGCAAATTATGCTAATGGGAGCTCAAATATTGAAGAATCCTTTATTGCATTAGAAAATTTAAATAAAGCAATTGATTTAGAATCAACATCAAGTACTGAATTATATACTCCAAAGGCTAAAGAACTAAGAATAGCTATGTTGAATCGTTTTGTAGATGATTCTAGGAGAAGCCTTGAGCAAGAAGATTATAAATCTGCATATATAAATTTAGAGATGTCTTTTAGAGTATCTCCAAGTGATACATTATATCTATATAACGCTGCTTTGCTTGCTACCGAAACTGAAGATTTTGATCAGGCTCTTTCATTTTATAATGAATTAATAGATCTAGAATTCACCGGAATAACAACTAATTATTATGCTATTGAAAAAATAACAGGACAAGTACAAGCATTTACAAATCCTGAACAAAGAGAGCTTTTTCTTAAAGCTGGAACTCACGATACTCCAACAAAAGACGAATTAGAATCAGTCGAGTTAAGCCTACTTAGATCAATGGCTGCAATTTATAGAAACAAAAATAATTATGATAAATCTCTAAGTTTTATTGAAAAAGCTAAAGTTCTTGATGAGAATGATATTAATATTATATTACTTGAATCAAATATTAGATGGGAAATGGGGGATGTGGAATCCTACGAAAAACTAATAACAAAGGCACTAGGAATTGATCCAGATAATGCTGATTTACACTTTAACCTAGGTGTTATATCTTCTGATAAAGGAAAGGCGATTGAAGCAGATGATGTTAATAAAGCAATGTCTCTTTATAATAAAGCAATGTCTCATTATAATAAGGCGATTGAAATAGATTCTGCCTATACCAGGGCTTATCTAAATGTTGCAGCTTTAATCTTACAAAAAGAAGAGTCAATTATTGAAGAAATGAATTCATTAGGGACTTCTAATGCAGATTATAATAAATATGATGAATTAAAGCTCGTTAGAGAAGACATCTATAGGTCAGCAATACCTTATTTAGAATCTGTATATGAACTTGATAATAATAATCTCAATGCAGTTAGAACATTGAAAAATATTTATTCAGCAGTTGACGATATGGATAATTATAAAAAATACAAATCTATAGCTGAAGGTATTGAAAGCAAAATTGATTAAATAATTTTTTTTATAACTCGAAGCTTATGGGTATGCGACTTTGCTTCTGAATTATATATCCCTGTTTGATCAATTCTATCTATTCTTACTTTTCCACTTGCATGAATTATATGATTATCATCCATTATAATTCCTACATGAATTATTTTTCCTTCTTCATTATCAAAGAATGCCAAATCTCCAGGCTCACTTTCTTCAATAAAACTTAAAGGCGAACCCTGTTTTGCTTGAAGATAAGAATCTCTCTCTAATTTGTGACCATTTAATTTATATACCATTTGAGTAAAACCAGAACAATCAATACCAAAAGGAGTTTTGCCTCCCCATAAATAGGGTGAATTTAAAAATCTTAGTGCAGTAGAGATTATCTTTGACTTTTCTTGTGTTTCAGATATTTTACTTCCATCATAAATATGGTTAAAAATATTAAGTCCATTTAATTTTGATCCTATAGGAATTGCTATTAATTCATGATTAGCGTTTTCAATAAACTCAACTAAATCATATGAATATATTTGAGGATCTTTCTCAAGAATCTTGAACTGTTGTTCGTTAATTATCTCAAACTGTTTATTGTTAATCCAGCCAATATAATTATCAAAGCAAAGTTTAATTTTAGTCCATTTTGTTTTCTCTTTAAGGATAATAAAAGTCTCACCATATAGCAATTGAGAGGTTTGTTCGCTTTTATCAGAAGCCTCTGATCTTATAGGGACAATGCTAAGATTGCAAATGCCGTATTTCATAGATTATTAATTACGTTCAATTAACATTGCTGAAGCACCGCCACCACCATTACATATTGCTGCAATTCCTCTTTTTGCATTATTTTTCATAAGGACATGGCATAATGTAGTTAATATCCTAGCACCAGAACAACCCAAAGGGTGTCCTAACGAGACAGCTCCTCCGTTGATATTTACTATATCATCTTTTATGTCTAAAATTTTCATGTTAGCTAGAGCAACTACAGAAAATGCTTCATTGAATTCAAAAAAATCAATATCCTTAATACTTAATTCTTCTTTTGAAAGAATTTTATTAACTGCAATAGAAGGAGTGGTAGTAAACCATTCAGGGTCTTGAGCGGCATCACAATAGTTTTTTATTGTAGCAATAGGGGAT
This sequence comes from Flavobacteriaceae bacterium, assembly GCA_018657955.1. Lineage (GTDB taxonomy): Bacteria > Bacteroidota > Bacteroidia > Flavobacteriales > Flavobacteriaceae. Next base: position 219,938 of record JABHWD010000020.1, read on the forward strand.
AAATTTAATTCTCTGCATTTATCCTTACTCATAAGAACTATTGCTGAGGCTCCATCGCTTAATGTAGATGCATTAGCTGCTGTTACAGTCCCATCTTTAGCAAAAGCTGGTCTTAGCTGTGAAACTTTCTCAAAATTAATATTCTTAAACTCCTCATCTTCTTTAATTATTACTTTTTTCCCATTTCTAAGTGTGATTTCAACAGGAATTACTTCTTCTTTAAATTTATTTTCTTTCCATGCATTAGAAGCTCTCTTGTAGGACTGAATAGCATAATTATCCTGATCTTCTCTACTAAAATTATATTCACTTGCACACTTGTCTCCTAAAACTCCCATAGCTTGATTACAATAAACATCAGTAAGGCCATCGTGTTGAAGACCGTCTAATATGGTTTTATTTCCGTATTTATGAGGTTTTCTAAGATTTATATAATGAGGTATTTGACTCATATTCTCCATACCACCAGCAACAACTACATCATTAATTCCTAATGATATAGATTGTGCTGCTAGCATTACAGCTTTCATACCAGAAGAACATACTTTATTTATTGTGGTACAAGGAACCGAATCTGGTATTCCAGCTTTTATTGCTGCCTGTCTTGCAGGAGCTTGACCTACACCTGCCTGGACAACATGACCAAACAAAACTTCATTTACAATTTGTGGAGACAGATTAATTTTATTTAATGAACCTGATATGGCTACAGCTCCTAAATCAACTGCAGAAACATTTGATAATGAGCCTAAAAAACTACCGATAGGAGTCCTTACTGCGCTAACAATGACAACATCTTTACTCATAATAATTTTTAAAAATTAACAGATTTTAAAGTTAACAAATTAATAATTATTAGTCATCATTATATCCTATATGTAATATTTACTAATTTTGATTGTTATATAATCATGTTATGGCAAATATAATTGATAGTTTAAAGGCAAATCTAGGCAGAATCTACCGGATCTTACTTTTTGTAGCATCATGTGTTATAATAATTTATTTTTTTCCAAAAAGCGGTAAGTTTAAATATAGTTTTGAAAATGGACGCCCATGGCAATCTGATAATCTATACGCACCATTTGATTTTGCAATAAAAAAGACTGATAAAGAATTAGATGCAGAAAAAACCAAAATTAAACTGGCCACTAAAGTATTTTTTAATAAAGACACTTTAGTTTTTAACAAATCACTCAATCTACTATACAGCAAAATAGACAACCCCTCAAATGACAGTATAATTAACACCCTAAGCAAGAGAGAACTTAAGCTAATAAAAAACACTAGTGTTACTATACTTTCTAATTTATATTCGAGAGGTCTTTTAGATCAGAATTACGATTATAAGTCTAGTCAGGTAATCTCATTACTAATTAATAATAAACAAGTAAATTCTGGGTATTTTTCGGATTTCCATAAACCTGAAGATTTGTTGACTTTTATTAATAATGAAATTATTTCTTTAAATGTACAAGAATTTAAACCTCAGATAGTATCTATTCTTTTTGATTTAGCAGAATCTAACATTTCATTAAATCAAAGCTTAACTAAAAATTCTATTGAAGAGGCATTAGCCAATGTATCTCCAAATAGAGGTATAATTGAGAAGGAAACATTGATTATATCAAAAGGAGAGTTGGTTGAAGGAGATAAATTAAAAATTTTAGAGTCTTTGAAAAATGAATATGAGACAAGCAGTGTCTCTAAAACAAACTATTATTTAATAATATCTTCTTATTCATTTCTTGTTATTCTTTCGCTTCTTATGATTATATTATTTATAAGAAAGTTTCGAAAAAAGATATACTTAAATATTAATCAATTATCCTTAGTTTTCTTTAATATCACCCTGCTTGTTTTGATTACAACATTCGTTATTAGTGTAGAATCTAGCTATGTGTTTGTAATACCAATCTGTATTTTACCACTATTATTAAAGGCATTTTTTGATTCAAGGATTGCCTTTTTCGTACACTCTGTAACGGTAATGTTATTAGGTTTTATTGTTCCGAATAGTTATGAATTCATTTTTTTAAATATAATTGTTGGTGTAATTACAATAATATCTTCTGATGATCTTTACAAACGTGCAAACTTATTTATTACAGTAGGTCAAATCACCATAGTTTATATGATATCATATTTTGCTTTTTTTGTTATACATGAAGGAAATATTGATAATATAGAGATTTTTAATTTTCTCCTATTTATGTTATGCGGGCTTCTTACTTTATTTGTTTATCCTTTAATATATATATACGAGAAGGTGTTTAATTTAGTTTCTGATGTTTCATTGCTTGAGCTTTCAGACACCAACTCACCATTATTAAAAGAGCTTTCAAATAAAGCTCCAGGAACATTTCATCATTCAATGAATGTTGCAAATCTAGCAGAATCCTCAGCAAATGAAATTGGAGCTAATTCTATGCTTGCTAGGGTTGGATCTTTATATCATGATATAGGTAAAATGAATAATCCATCGTATTTCACTGAAAATCAGATAACAGGTGCTAATCCACACGATAAAGTATCTTCATTAGAAAGTATAAATATTATTCTAGATCATGTTTCTAAAGGAATAGAAATGGCTAAGAAAAATAATTTACCTAACAGAATAATTGATTTTATTAGAACTCATCACGGAACAAATGTTATCCATTATTTCTATGAAAAAGATCTTAAACTAAATTTAAATCCTAATATTGAAGATTACAAGTACAGTGGTCCTAGACCATTTAGCAAAGAAACTGCATTAGTAATGATGTGTGATTCTGTTGAAGCAGCAACTAAAAGCTTAGAAAATCCAGATTCAGAAAAAATAAATTCATTTGTTGAAACTATTATTGATAAGCAAATTAGCAATAATCAATTTGAGAATTGTAGTATTACTTTTAAGGATATCAAAATGATTAAGGATGTCATTAAAAAGAAATTAGCAAATATTTATCATATCAGAGTTGAGTATCCTGAAATATAGATTAAAAAACCAAAGAAATAGTTTGCGTTGTTAATCTTGAAAACCTAAATTTGCAACCGCATTTTTAACTTAGAAGTTTATAAAAATGTACTAAGGAGAGGTGCCAGAGTGGTAATGGAGCAGATTGCTAATCTGTCGACGCGTAAGCGTTGCCAGGGTTCGAATCCCTGTCTCTCCGCCATTTCGGGGTGTAGCGTAGCCCGGTTATCGCGCCGCGTTTGGGACGCGGAGGTCGCAGGTTCGAATCCTGCCACCCCGACAAATATTTTTTAAGATGATTACATATTAGGACACTTATTATGGTCGCGTAGCTCAGCTGGATAGAGCATCTGCCTTCTAAGCAGACGGTCATAGGTTCGAATCCTATCGCGATCACCATTTTACCCTCAACACTTAGTTGAGGGGTTTTTTATAATTTTGTTTCTTTGAACTTATAATTTGATTCATACTAAATGAACACTAAAACTTTAATGATAATAAGTGCTATATCCTTAGCTGTGAATGGTTTTGGATATGTTTTTTTTACTAATCCGTCTTTAAAATAAACCATAGAGAGAAAGGCAAACTAAAATAATTAAAATGACAAAAGATAACACTATTGCAGAATTATTAGAAAGACTAAATAAAGAGATACAAAACCCTAAAGATTCAGTCCATAAAATAGTATTGCAAACTACAATAGACAATATCAATAAGCTCTTATATTTCTAAATTACATTTAATTGTTTTCCAACTTTTATAAAAGCATTAATCGCTTTGTCTAAATGTTCCTTTGTATGTGCAGCAGATAGTTGAACTCTAATTCTCGCTTTCTCTTTTGGCACAACTGGAAAGAAAAATCCAATAACATATATACCTTCTTTAAGAAGCAAATTTGCCATATCTTGAGATAACTTAGCATCATATAGCATAACTGGGACTATTGCAGCATCTGCACCAACAAGGTCAAATCCTGCTTTTTCCATTTCGTTTCTAAAGTAATTAGTATTCTCTTCCAATGTATCTCTCAATGAAGTGTCTTTTGAAATCATTTCAAAGACCTTTAGAGAAGCACCAACAATTGCTGGAGCTAAAGAATTTGAAAACAAATAAGGTCTTGATCGCTGACGTAAAATTTCAATAATTTCTTTTTTACCAGTAGTATATCCGCCCATAGCACCACCAAGAGCTTTACCAAGTGTTCCCGTAATAATATCAACTCTTCCTAAAACACCTTTCAACTCCATGGTCCCTCTACCAGTTTTTCCAATAAAACCAGATGCATGGCACTCATCTACCATAACCAACGCATCATATTTATCAGCTAAATCACAAATTTTATCTAACTGAGCTACGATCCCATCCATTGAGAAAACACCATCAGTTACAATAATTTTAAAACGATGATTTTGTTTATTTACCTCAATTAATTGAGCTTCTAAATCACCCATATCATTGTTTGCATAACGGTATCTTGCTGCCTTACATAAACGAACGCCATCAATAATTGAAGCGTGATTTAAAGAGTCTGAAATTATCGCATCTTCTTTGCTTAGTAAAGGTTCGAAAACTCCACCGTTTGCATCAAAAGCAGCAGCATATAAAATAGTGTCTTCACAATGAAAAAATTCAGCAATTTTATGCTCCAATTGTTTATGAATATCTTGTGTGCCGCAAATAAAACGAACAGAAGACATTCCAAAGCCATGAGAATCTAGCGTGTCTTTTGCTGCTTGAACAACTTCTTTATTATTAGATAAACCTAAATAATTGTTTGCACAAAAATTAATTACTTCTTCACCAGTAGAAACCTTAATAACAGCATCTTGAGAAGTAGTTATAATACGTTCTGTCTTATACAGCCCTGCTTCTTCAATCTCTTTTAATTCCTTTTGTAAATTCGTCTTAATAGCTCCGTACATATCGTTTTATTTTAATGTGGTGGTGTTATATTTTTCTTCTAACTTTTCTAACATTACTAATGTCATTGATTTTAGATCATATTTTGGCTTCCAATTCCAATCTTTTCTCGCCTCATTATCATTAATACTCTTTGGCCATTTATCTGCAATTTCTTGTCTAAAATCTGCATTATATTCAACTTTAAAATTAGGATATAATTTTTTAATTTCTGCTGTAATTTCACTTGGATTAAAACTCATACTCCCTAAATTATAAGATGTTCGTGTTTTAATGTTTTCTTTTGGTGCTTGCATCAATTCAATAGTTGATCTTATAGCATCATCCATAAATATCATTGGCAATTTAGTTTCTGAATTTAAAAAACATGAGTATTTCTCTTGTTTAACTGCGCTATGATAAATATCCACTGCATAATCAGTGGTGCCTCCTCCAGGCATAGACTGATAACCAATAATTCCAGGATATCTAATTGAACGAATATCCAGTCCATGTTTATTAAAATAGTATTGTGCCCAATTTTCTCCTGCTGCCTTACTCATTCCGTACACAGTTGCAGGATTTAAAAAAGCAGATTGAGGAGTGTTCTCAAGTGGTGCTTTATCTCCAAAAACGGCTATAGAACTTGGAAAAAATACTTTTTTTACATTACTTATTCTTGCTACTTCAAAAACATTGAGCATCATGCTCATATTTAAATCCCAAGTACCTAAAGGATTTTTCTCCCCCTTGGCGGATAATATTGCTGCAAGATGATAAATTTGATTTACAGTATACTTATTGACTATATCCTCTATAGCCTTTATGTCTGTAGCATCAATTATTTCAAAAACTCCATCAAAAGTAGAATCTAAATAAACATCAGAGGCTATAACATTGTTTTTTCCATGAATTTTTTGAAGTTCTTTAGATAATACAGAACCTAATTGACCATTAGCCCCGATAATCAAAATAGTATCAGTAATCATATTTAATGTATTTCAGATGTATAAAATTAGTGATTAATCTTTATCAGGCAAAAGCAAGTTTAGTAGTTTTTTTATTAACTTCCTGTAATTAATTTTATAATGATCTATAATTACTCCATAATATTCTACATTCTTATTTCTTTTCTATTTCCTAAGCAAGAGATTAAATGTTTAAACTGTTCAGATCAAAATACTTTTTCAGTTTTAGTTATTACTGAAACTAAAGGCTATGTTCATCGCTCAGCAATAAAAGCAGGAATAGAATTAATCAAAATAATTGGAACTGATAATAATTTTAATGTATTTCATTCAACGAATTCAAATGTGATAACAGTAGAGAATTTAAAAAATATTAATACTATTATATTTTTAAATACTACATCAGATATATTAAATGCCACTGAACAGAGAACAATGGAAGAATTCATAAGTAAGGGCAGAGGCTTTGTAGGTATTCATTCTGCTGCAGATACTGAATATAAATGGAGTTGGTATGGTGAATTAGTTGGAGCTTATTTCGAAAGTCACCCACCAGGAACATCATTTGCAACTATAAATACAATTAATACTCCTCACATAGCTACAAAACACTTAGAAAGCACTTGGGAGATCAGAGGTGAATGGTATAATTATTATAATATTAATCCTAACATAACTATTTTATTGAATCTTGACGAGACAACTTATTTTGGAGGAAAACATGGAAAAAACCATCCAATTACATGGTTTCATAAATATAAGGGTGGAAAATCATTCTATACAGGATTAGGTCATCTTCCTAAAACATATTCTGATGAAAGATTTATAAAACTATTAACAGGTGGTATTCTCTACGTTTCTTTGCCTGAATATGATGAGTAAATAACCTTTAAGCTAGTGTATAACGGTATAGCTATCATAAGACCGATAATCCCAAACAGAACGCCTGAGGTAATGATAACAACAAAAACTTTTAAAGGGTGTGATTTTACACTTTTTGAGAAAATATATGGTTGAATTATGAAATTATCAATTAATTGAACTACAGAAAAACCTATAAAAATGTATATCACTTTTGAAAGCATCTCTTTAACTAAAACAGGATCTATATAATTTGTCATTGTTAAAAGCCCCATTAATACTAAACCAATTAAAGGTCCAATATATGGTATGATGTTAAGTAATGCACATAAGAAAGCTATTACAAGTGCATTGTTTACTCCAATTATTGAGAGCATTATTGAATACAGTATAAATAGCACAGTAATTTGTACAGAGATGCCAATGAAATATCTTGAAAGTAATAATTTAATTTTTGAGATAGACGATAAGAAGTTTTTCTTAACTTTTTTAGGAAGAATACCATTAATTCTAGTTAATATCTCATCCCCATCCTTAATGAAAAAGAATGTTATAAATAGTATAGATAATAAGCCTATACCTATGCTGCCGACTTCAGAAATAATGTAATTTAATAGTTTAGGAATAAAGGCAAAATCAATATCAGATAATAGGGTGAATTCAGACAAGAAATCATATACAGTAAGATTGTTTGATTCAAAATAGTTGTTTATACTAATAATTAAACTTTCAATATTGGATTTTAGTTCACTATTATTTAAAAGTGATAGATTTTTGCTCTGTTCAATTATTAATGGTATAAATGATCCTATTAATATCATAATTACAATAACTAAAAGGAATAATGACGCTATTGATGAAGACAGATTATTAAATTTAAGTTTTGATCTAAGAAATGATGAAAATGGAGTAAATATTAATGTCAATACCATAGATATAAGGATGTAGATTATTACAACCTTAACCTTAATTAAAAAAATCAAAAACAATGTAATACATGCTAATACTAAAATAGATTTTAGGATAGATTGAGTTAATTGATCTAATTTCATATTATAAATTTAATATTATTATTTGTTATTAACATCAGAGAATGTTTGACAACATACTATTCCCGCAGTTTCAGTTCTCAACCTATTACTCCCTAATGATACAGGAATAAAATTATAATCCATTGCTAAACTGATTTCATCATCTGTAAAACCTCCTTCAGGACCAATAATGATGCTTGAGTTTGTTTTTCTTTTAATAATCTTTGATAGGTGTACTTTTTTAGAATTTTTGCAATGCGCTATATACTTTTGTTTGTACTGATTTGATTCAATAAATTCTTTAATGCTAACAATTGGTTCAATTTTAGGCAAATATATTTGAAGTGATTGTTTCATTGCAGATACTGCAATTTTATTTAGTCTTGTATAATTTAAAGATTTTCTCTCGTTATACTTGCAAATTAATGGTGTTATTGATGAAACTCCTATTTCAATTGCTTTCTCTAAAAACCATTCAAATCTGTCAATTTTCTTTGTTGGAGCAATTCCAATATGTAAACCATATTCCATTGCAGATTTTTTATTTGAATTTATAATTTTTAGCTGAGTAGATTTTGTATTGATCTTATTAATGATTGCTTCAAACAAATAACCATTTCCATTAGTTAAATAAACCTTATCATCTATTTTTTTTCTTAGAACTTTAGTTAAATGATAATGCTCTGAATCTGACATAATAAGATCATCATCATTAATATTTATTTCTGAATTATAAAATAATTGCATTGTATTAGATTTTATATCTAGCAGTTGCCGAACAGGATAAATCTGATATTATTGAATCTCTATATTTTAAATATCCCGCAACACCTATCATTGCAGCATTATCTGTAGAATAATGAATCTTTGGGAAATATACTTTCCATTTATTATCTCCTCCTATAGAGTTTATTTTTTCTCTTAACACTGAATTCGCAGAAACCCCTCCACATATCACTATATGTTTTATTTGAGTAATTTCAACTGCTCTAATAATTTTTTCAATTAATATATCAATTATTGTGTTTTGAATTGAAGCACATATGTCATTAATTCTATTTTTTATAAAATCTTTATTAGCTAAAGATTTCTTTTTAATAAAATTCATAAAACCAGTTTTTAATCCAGAAAAGCTAAAATTAAGTCCTTCTACTTTCGGCTTTGTAAATTTAAAAGCATGTGGATCACCTTTTTTTGATAGTTTATCTATTATTGGGCCAGAAGGATAGTCAAGACCTATAACCTTTCCAGACTTATCAAAAGCCTCTCCTGCAGCATCATCTAATGTTCTACCAATTTCTTCCATTTGAAAATAATCTTTTACAATTACAAGCTGAGTATGGCCACCTGAAACAGTTAATGCAAGAAATGGAAAATTAGGTGGTTTTTGATCACTATCTATAAAAATGGATAGAATATGTGCTTGCATGTGGTTTATTTCTATTAAAGGCACATCTAATCCAATAGAAAGTGATTTTGCAAAAGAAGTTCCAACCAGCAATGATCCTAATAGGCCAGGACCTCTAGTAAAAGCAACTGAGTTTATTTGTTTTTTATCTATTCCTGATCTAATAATAGCCTCATTTACAACTGGAGTAATTAGTTTTTGATGTTCTCTAGAAGCTAATTCTGGGACAACCCCTCCATATAATTTATGTATATCTTGACTTGAGATAACACTGCTTAAAACCTTGTTATTCAATAGTATAGATGCTGCAGTGTCGTCGCAAGAGGTTTCAATACCAAGCGTGTATATATTGTGCTTTTTCAACTAAAAAAAATAATATAATTAGATACGATTTGTTATTACAAAATAAATTAAAAACTTATATAAAAACTAAATATAAGTTTATTAGTTTTATCCTATATTTATATCTGTGAAAAATACAATTAAAAAAGTAGCTTTTCTAACTTCTGGAGGAGATGCTCCTGGAATGAATGCGGTAATAAGGGCTATTGTTAGATCATGTATTTATAATAATATTACACCTATAGCTATTCATAAGGGATATGAGGGATTAATTCAAGGAGACTTTGAAGAAATGAATGCTAGAAGTGTAAAAGGAATAATCAATAAAGGAGGCACAGTTATTAAAACTGCAAGATCTTCTGAATTTAGAACAAAATCCGGAAGAAAAAAAGCCTATAATAATCTTCTAGATAACTCAATAGATGCCTTAGTTGTAATTGGAGGGGACGGAACATTTAATGGAGCACATGTTTTTAATAACGAATATAAAATTCCTGTAATTGGAATTCCAGCTACTATAGATAATGATATTTTTGGAACCTCATCTACTGTAGGATTTGATTCTGCTTTAAATACTGTAGTTCAAGCAATAGATAAAATTCGTGATACAGCAAGCTCTCATAACAGATTGTTTTTTATAGAAGTTATGGGTAAAGATGCTGGACATATAGCTTTGAATAGTGGTGTAGCAGCAGGAGCTGAAGAGATTTTAATCCCTGAAGAAAACCTAGGGCTTAGAAGATTAATTAAATCACTGAAAAGAAGCAAAAATACAGGAAAATCATCAAGTATAGTTGTAGTTGCTGAAGGAGATAAAATTGGCAAGAATGTTTTTGAGCTAAAAGATTATGTTGAAAAACATTTGCCAGATTATGAAGCTAGAGTATCTGTTTTAGGTCATATTCAAAGAGGTGGTAGTCCTACATGTTTTGATAGAGTCCTGGCAAGTAGAATGGGGGTTAAAGCTATAGACTCTTTATTAGAAAGTAAAGCACAAGTTATGATTGGTATTAAAAACAATAAAATGTGTCTAACACCAATAATTGAAGCAGTAAAAGGAAAAAGTAAAATAGACTCAGAATTATTACGAATATCTGATATAATGTCAATATAAAAATATAAAAAAAATGAATAAAATTAAGATTGGAATCAATGGTTTTGGAAGAATTGGAAGAATTACTTTCCGTGCCATTCTAAAAAGAAGTGATGTAGAAGTTGTAGCTATTAACGATTTACATGAAATAGAAAATTTAGCTTACTTATTAAAGTATGACTCTGTACATGGAAAATTAGAAGATGAGATTAAAATTACTGAATCAGCACTGATTGTAAATGGGAACTCTATCAGGATAACATCAGAAAGAGACCCCTCTAATATAAATTGGGGAGAGCTTGATATTGATGTTGTGGCAGAATGTACAGGAGTTTTTACTACTATGGAAAAGGCTCAAGCTCATATTGATGCTGGAGCAAAAAAAGTAGCTGTTTCAGCGCCATCCAAAGACATTCCAATGTTTGTAATGGGCGTAAATAGTGATGATATTACAAAAGAGCATAGAATTGTTTCAAATGCCTCCTGTACAACTAATTGTTTAGCACCTATTGCAAAAGTTTTGCATGATAATTTTGGAATTAAAGAAGGCCTTATGACTACTGTTCATGCTGCTACTGCTACTCAGATGATTGTTGATGGCCCTGCAAAGAATTATAGACTTGGAAGATCTGCATTAAACAATATTATTCCTTCCTCTACTGGAGCTGCTATAGCAGTCGGAAAGGTTATTCCTTCTCTGAATGGAAAATTAACAGGAATGGCTTTTAGAATACCCACAGCAGATGTTTCTGTTGTTGATTTGACAGTTATATTAGATAAAAGTACATCATATAAGGAAATTAAAAGTGTTTTCAAAAAAGCAGCAGAAAACTCATTAAAAGGTATTCTTTCTTATACAGAAGAAGCTGTAGTTTCACAAGATTTTGTTGGCTCACCTCACACAAGCAATTTTGATGCAAATGCCGGGATTGAATTAAGTCCTACATTCTATAAAATAATTTCATGGTATGATAATGAATATGGGTATTCTACAAAACTTGTAGAACTAATGGCAGAAATACATAATAAAAGCTAATAAAACAATCAACAATGATTTTAATTGTAGACAGTGGTTCCACTAAAACTGATTGGATAGGTGTAAACGAAAAAGGAGATGTTGCTTTTGAGACACAAACCTTAGGTTTAAATCCTCAAGTTTTAGACAGTAATATAATTACGGAACGAATAGTGAACAACTATGATATCTACAGATTTAGGAAACAGGTAGATAAGCTTTATTTTTATGGAGCTGGATGTGGCACTAAACCCCCTAGAGAATTGATTAATAAAGTATTTGAAGAAACTTTTATTAATGCTACCGAAATATCAGTAAAAGAAGATACATATGCAGCAATATACGCAACTACAAATATTGGCGAAAAATCAATAGTTTGTATAATTGGAACAGGATCAAACTGCACATATTTTGATGGATGGAAAGTTCATCAAAAAGTTACTTCTCTTGGTTATATACTAATGGATGATGCTAGTGGAAATTATTTCGGAAGACAACTACTAAGAGATTTTTATTTTAATAGAATGCCTAAAAAAATATCTAAAAAATTTGAAGTAGAGTTTGATCTAAAAGCAGACACAATAAAAGACAAGCTATATAAACATCCTAACCCCAACACTTATCTTGCAACCTTTGCTAAGTTTTTAATTAATAATAATGATTCAGAGTATACTCAGTCATTAATTAGAAAGGGGCTTGAATTATTTATTGAAAGACAGATCCTTCAATTTCCCGATGCCAAAGAAGTATTAATCCATTTTACTGGTTCTATTTCTTTTTATCTTCGAGAAGAACTGGAATCTTGCTTAACAAAATATAATTTAAAAGCAGGAAACATTATTAGAAGACCAATTGAGGGGTTATTAAATTATCACAAAGAAAACTTATAGATTAGAGAACTATTTAGAGGCAATCATAGAAATTTCAACATTTACATCTTTAGGCAATCTACTTACTTCGACAGTTTCTCTAGCAGGAGCTTGATCATTGCTAAAATAAGATCCATAAACCTCATTAACCTGTTGAAAATCACTCATATCAGATAAGAATATTGTGGTTTTTACAACATCCTTAAATGATAAATTAGCTTCTTCAAGAATTGATTTTAGATTCTCCATAACTTGTTTAGTCTCTGTTTGTATATCATCTAGAACTAACTCATCTGTATTTGGATCAAATGCTACTTGTCCAGATATAAACATTAAATTTCCAGAGATTACTGCTTGATTGTATGGGCCAATAGGTTTTGGCGCATTAGATGTGTTTATTATTCTCTTCATATCGGTTTTGTTTTTATTATTAAGAGCGTTGATTATAATATTCTATCTCTTTGTTTTCTTTTATCATATTTAATATCGCTAAGCATTCCTGATTTAATTCCTATAAAGAAATTCCATGATGCATTACTGCTAAAAGGAATCCAGCTAAAATTCATTCGCCAACTTAACAAATCTCTTTCAAACCTTAACTGAGTATAGGTCACGCCGTTATTTTTAAAATCATATCCTGTAGAAATTCCAGTACTCCACTTCGGAGATAACTGAACATCTCCTGAAAACATTAATGAGTGTGAAGAAATTTCATTCTGACCAATTGAGTTGCTGTAATTTACTGCATATGCTATTCGCAGGCTCCAAGGTATCTTGTAATTATATAAATCGTTGGGTTTTTTTTCTTTTTCTTCTTCCTTTTCTTGATTGAATCTATTATCAGCGAAATCCATAGCTCTTCCAAATAAATCATCATCTCTACCGCCACTTCTAACTGACTCATTAATTGAGGCTTCATTCTTGTCAGATTTTTCTGAATCACTGCTACTGAATGAGTAATTCAATGTTAGATTTGCACTTGTAAGTCTAAATAACCCTCCTCCATTGTTTATGTTAAATTTGTCTATTTTAACTCCATTATCATTAAGGGCATAAGGATCAAGAGTGGCCCCAAAATTTATATTCATTTTATTCTTAAATAACTGAGTTCCTCCTGTCATTCTTACAGGACTTAAGTTTAAAGAATCTGCCGCAATATTATAGGAAGTGGAAAAATTTAAATTATTAAGAATAACAATTTTTTTTGATTCTAGATCATCACTTTCTTTATCAATTACTTTTGCTTCAACATTATTTGCTAACGACAGGCCTATAGAACTAGAATAAAATTTATTAGGTTGTCCAAAAATTGATCCCTCAAATCTGCTATATTCAAGATCTGATGTTGTAAGTCCATCAGCACTAACTACCTCATAGGTGTCATAATATTGATTAAAAGCAGGAGCAAGGCTATAGCTAATTGATGGACGAAGAACATGTCTTATTGCTTGTAAGTTTTTCTTATTTTTAAAATCATACATTCCATAAACCGTTGTGCCTAAACTAGCTGAGAAGTTATACGTACTAAATCCATCATATCCTTTATTATCAATTGTTACTACTTCCTGGTTTTCAATATCAAAACTTCTTTCAATAGTATTAAATACCATTGTTGCATTATAATTAGCGCTTGTAGAAAAACTTAAGTATTTAAAGAGTTTAAAATTAGTGCTTATAGGGATGTTATGCTGAAAACCTGATTTTGCTGAATCAAACATTTCTTTGGTAAAAAATAGTGAATCAGTTGTTTGAATTCTATTTTCACCTCTTAGGCTATATTGAAAATTAATATTTTGTAAAAATCCTTTTTTGGTACCACTTTTAGGAGCAAAAGGGAAAACTCTAGAAACACTACCTTGAAGCGTAGGTAATGTCATGTTTATTACTTGAGTATTTGTATTCTGAGAATGAGTAGCAGAAAGACTAACATTAACTTGTGGCTCACCAGTAAATGTTTTAGAATAAGAAATAGATGAAGACAATGAATTGTTAAGATAGTTTGCTGCATTAATCTGATTAACTGATTGTTGATAGTACTTGCTACTCCCAAGGTTTACTGAAGCTGAAAATCTAGAATTTGGATTTGATTTTGAGTCTTTCGTATGTGACCATCTTAAATTATATATAGAGGATTTAGAATAATCTGGGAAGCCTCTTTCGCTTTGTATTAAACTTTCATATCTAAAACTAAGATTACCTCTGAACTTATACCTAAACACGTAAGTGTTCTCAACTCTAAACCCGTAACTTCCATTTGTATAGTAGTCTCCCAATAATGTTAAATCAATGTTGTCATTTATAGGAAGATAGTAACCTCCATTTTGAACAAAATATCCTCTACTGTTTTGTTCACCAAAGGATGGAAAAATAATCCCTGAAGTCCGTTTGTTAGATAATGGAAAGTAAGCGAAGGGGAGTCCAATTGGAGTAGGTACGTCTGCGATATACATATTCGTTGGTCCCGTAATAATCTTTTTACCTGGAACTACTTTTGCTTTTCTTAAAAGGAAATAGTATTCGGGGTTTTCTAAATCAGCTGATGTAGTAAATTTAGCTCTATTCATAAAGTAAACAGAATCGTTTTCTTTTTTTGTTTTTTCAGATAAGATTTTTAATCCAGCCTGTTCTGTTCTAGAATTGAATATTATGGCTTTTTTTGTGTCCATATTAAACTTTAAAGAATCTGGTTCTATTACGTCTTGTCCTTGTTTAAAAACGGGTGATTGTGTGTAATTTCCTAGACTATCAATTATTCTGCCAGCATATATTTCATTATTACCATAATCTATTACAATTATTCCAGAAGTAATCTCCATGCTCTCATGCACTATTTTTGCATTATTATATAGATGAATTAATTTATTATTTGGATCAATTGAAACAGAATCTGATGCATTATATACTACCTTACCTAATAAAAATGATTTTTTATCTGCTATTGAATCATTTGCAGGTTCTATAGAATCGTATTTAGTTTCTAAGTAATATTGACTGTGTAAATCAATCTTAAATTCATTCTTGTCATCTGAAAATGCATAACTAAACGTGTTTGTAAACAATGAATAACTTAGAAATAAAAGTATGTTAAAAGGAAGTGTTTTCAATGTTTATAAGTGTATATTAGTAACTCGTATAGAAAACTTTTGTAAAGTTACGTATTTTTCAAGAGAGTAATATATATAACTATGAGTAAAATCTCATCATATCTTAGTTATTTTAACCTTACTTTAACAGCCAAATTTATTCTCTTACTCTTTACGTTTAATAGTCTTTCGATTAATAAGGTCATCTCTCAGGAAAAATTTAAAATCGTTATTGATGCTGGTCATGGCGGAAAAGATCCTGGCAGACCCAATAAAAATGGCATATTAGAGAAGAATATTGCGCTAAATATGGCCCTAAATCTTGGACGTGAATTAAAAAAAGATGACAATCAAATTATATACACAAGAGATAAAGATGTTTTTTTAACATTAAGACAAAGAGCTAAAATAGCAAACGAAGCAGATGCTGATCTTTTTATCTCAATTCATTGTAATGCCTTTCATGATAGTAGAGTTTATGGTACAGAGACCTATGTTTACGGACTACATGTTAGTAAAGCAAATTTTGATGTAGCTCTTAAAGAAAATGAGGTTATCTTTCTAGAAGAGGATTTTGAAAAGAATTATCAAGGGTTTGACCCAAAAGCCCCTGAATCATTAATTGGACTAACCTTAATGCAAGAAGAATATTTAGATCAGAGTATTTTACTAGCAAGCTTTATTCAAGATAATTTTTCTAAAAAGTTAAAATTAAAGAATAGAGGAGTAAAACAATCTGGATTTTGGGTACTGCATAATACATATATGCCTAGTGTTTTAATTGAAACTGGTTTTATAACTAATCCTAAGGAAGGAGCTTATTTGAACTCATCTAATGCTCAAAAGGATATAGCACACAATATTTTTAATGCAGTTAATAAATATAAGACTACTTTAGGAATAACAGGCAATTACGATGTTGTTTATAGGCCAAAAAATGAGATCACATATAAAGTACAAATTGCTGCGAGCAGAAGAAGACTTGAGTTAAAGAGCTATAACTTTAAAGGCTTAAAAGATTTGTCAGTTAAAAAAGAGGGGAGGCTCTATAGGTATTTTTATACAAGTTCATATGATTATAATGAGATTTTAAAAAAGAAAGGATATGCTATTTCAAAAGGGTATAAAAAATCATTCATAGTAGGCTTTAAAAACGGCAAAATAGTTGCTATTAATAACTGATGAAATTTTATAATAGGTTATATGTTAATAATTTATTTCCTAATTTTAAGCAATAATACATAAAGTACTTGATTTGAGATTTACAAAAGAGATAGGTATCGGTATTCTAGTAATTCTAGGGACATTAATGTCTGTCTTCTCCTATAACTATCTTAAAGGCATTAACTTGTTTGAAAAAACCAGGACCTTTAAGGTTATATATACAAAGGTAGATGGATTATCTCCGTCAAATCCTGTAACCCTAAACGGGTATAAAATAGGAAAGGTCCAAAAAATAAACTTTAATTCTAATGACACCAAAGAGCTTATTGTTGATATAGTTATTGAAAATGATGTCAAATTTTCAAAAACAAGTAAGGCTGAATTGTATGAAACTGGTCTAATAGGAGGAAAGGCTATTGCTATTGTGCCTGATTATGATAACAATGCAATTGCTCAATCAGGAGATTACTTAATTGGTAGTATAAAACCTGGTTTAACAGATTTAGTTAATCAAATAATGCCGCAAATACAATTACAACTAGAAACTGTTATGAAGAAAGCTGGAATTGTGCTATCAAACATAAATACTCTCTTTGATGAGGAAACTAAAAAATCTCTAAAATCAAGTATAGATCAATTTGCTAATCTTACTAATAATTTATCAGAGACTTTTAGAAATGTCGATGCCTTTATTAAAGATAATTCACCAAATCTAACCACAACAATAGATAATCTAAATGCAACATCTTTGAAAATGAAAGATATGTCTAATTCTATGTCAGAAGTCGATTTAAATTTAATTCTTACTAATCTGGATAGTACTATATCTAATCTGAACAATATAACTAATAAGTTAAATCAAGGTGAAGGCACTGTAGGTAAATTAATTTATGATGACGGGCTATTTAAAAACTTAGATAATGCAACAAAAAATTTAGAAGAATTAATAGAAGATATTAAGCTGAATCCTAAACGCTATGTGCATTTTTCTATTTTTGGTAAAAAGTCTGATAAATAACCTAATATATAGAAGCTGTTGATGTCGTATCTTCCAAACATTACGTTTTTTCTTATTTTATTTCTTTCTCTAGGGTATTTTATATCAAATTTTATAAAACTTAGAAGAAATATCAATTTAGGTATTGACTTAGATATTGACCTATCAGTCAATCGAAAGCAAAGATGGGCTAATATGGCTAAAATTGCCTTAGGTCAAAGCAAAATGGTAAGAAGACCTATAGTTGGAGCTCTACATGTAATAGTTTATGTTGGCTTTATAATTATAAATATTGAATTATTAGAAATAGTAATTGATGGTCTAATTGGTACCCATAGAGTTTTTTCAGGTATGGGTGTTTTTTACGGGTTTTTAATTGCTTCATTTGAAATATTAGCAGTATTAGTATTAATTGCTGTATCAGTGTTCTGGATAAGAAGGAATATAATTAAAGTTAAAAGATTTTTTGAAAATTCAATGAAGGGCTGGCCTAAGCTTGATGCAGATCTAATTCTATATTTTGAGATAATATTAATGTCATTATTTCTATTAATGAATACTACTGATGTTGCTTTTCAAAACATGAATAATGGCAATATTGTTAGCGGCTATATTTATCCACTATTTGAAAACTATTCAGTAGAGGCCCTTCATATGATGGAGAGAACCTTTTGGTGGATGCATATAATAGGAGTATTGTTGTTTTTAAACTACTTATATTTTTCAAAACACTTACATATACTTTTAGCATTTCCCAATACATTTTATGCAAGCTTAGAGAATAAAGGGATGATGGGTAATTTAAAAAGTGTTACTAAAGAAGTAAACTTGATGCTTAATGATTCTAGTACTGACCAAGAAGAAAATTTCGAAGAGAATAGCAATGAAATGATGAAATTTGGTGCTTCGGATGTTTCTGATTTGAATTGGCTCCAATTATTAAATGCATATTCATGCACTGAATGTGGTAGATGTACAAGCGTTTGTCCTGCCAATATAACTGGCAAAAAGCTATCTCCTAGAAAAATAATGATGAATACCAGAGATAGGTTAGAAGAAGTAAGTAGGAATATCGACAAGAATAAAGGATCTTTTGTTAATGATGGGAAGAAATTAATTGATGATTACATTTCTAGAGAAGAATTATGGGCATGTACTTCATGTAATGCTTGTGTAGAAGAATGCCCAATCAGTATAGATCCTCTTTCAATAATACTTGATATGAGAAGATATTTAGTAATGGAGGAAGCTTCTGCTCCAGCTGAATTAAATAATATGATGTCAAATATTGAAAATAATGGTGCTCCATGGCCATACAATCAAATGGATAGATTAAATTGGAAAGATGAATCACTATAATATGAGAAAAGAAGAGATAGAGAAAATATTACATAAAAAGGTGAAAGATGGAGAAAAAGTTAGCCCAGTCTTGCCAGAAGGAATAAAAAATTACTTAATAGATGTTGACGGAACAATTACTGAAGACATTCCTAACGAAGAACCTGATAGGATGGCAACTTGTTTACCATTCACAGATGCATTGCTAACATGTAATAAATGGTTTGAAGAAGGCCATATGATATGTTTTTTTACCTCAAGATTAGAAGAACATAGAGAGGTAACAGAAATATGGCTAGAGAAACATGGGTTTAAATACCATACTCTTTTGATGGGTAAACCAAGAGGCGGCAATTATCATTGGATTGATAATCATCTAGTAAAAGCAACCCGATACAATGGAAAATTTACTGATCTAGTAAAAAAAGAGATTAAAATTGAAGTTTTTGATGAATAAGATCTAATATGAGTAATACACTGAAAGTAAATACAATGGCAGATTATATAGCTGCGGGTAAATCACCAGAAATTTTATTTTGGATTGGCTGTGCTGGTAGTTTTGATGATAGAGCTAAAAAGATTACAAAAGCTTTTGTTAAAATCTTAAACTCTATTAATGTTGATTTTGCAGTTTTAGGTAAAGAAGAATCTTGTTCAGGAGATCCAGCAAAAAGAGCGGGTAATGAGTTTTTATTTCAAATGCAAGCTGTCTCTAATATAGAAATTCTTAATTCCTATGATATTAAAACAATCGTAACTACATGTCCGCATTGTTTTAACACACTTAAAAATGAATATCCTTCTTTAGGAGGAAATTATAAAGTATATCACCACACTCAGTTTCTTAAATCATTACTCAATGAAGGAAGATTAAAAATTAAAGGCGGTTCTTATAAGGGAAAAAAAATTACTTATCACGATCCTTGTTACTTAGGTCGAGCAAATAATGAATACGAAGCCCCAAGGGATTTAATACATAAGCTTGAAGCTGAATTAATTGAAATGAAAAGATGCAAGAAAGACGGGTTATGTTGTGGTGCAGGAGGAGCACAGATGTTTAAAGATGCTGAAAAAGGAAATAAAGAGATTAATATTGAGAGAACTGAAGATGTAAAAGAGACAAAAGCTGAAATAGTTGCCACAGGATGTCCTTTTTGCAACACTATGCTTACTGATGGAGCTAAAACAATAGAAGAGGAAAGAAAGATTTCAGTTATGGATATAAGCGAACTAATAGCCAATGCCCAAGAATTATAAACTGTTTTTTTGATGTATGTAAAGTTTGAAGAATTAGCGGAAGACTCAAGAGTATGGATTTATCAATCCAGCAGGGATTTAAGTGCACAAGAAATCTCTAAAATAGCAATAGAATTAAAGGTTTTTTTAGAATCCTGGACTTCTCATAACAAACCTATTAAAGCTGCATGTCAAATCAAGTATAATAGATTTATTATAATTGCTGTTGATAAAGATTTTGAGACATCTGGCTGTTCAATTGATACATCTGTAGGTTTTATGCGATTATTAGAAAAAAAATATAAGGTAGATTTACTTGAGAAAATGAATATTGCATATAAAACTGATAATGAGATTAAATACACTTCTCTCGCTGATTTTAAAACTCTGGTTATAAATAAATTTGTAAATAAAGATACCGTAGTTTTTAATAATTTAGTCTCTACTATTTTTGAATATAACAATTCCTGGGAAACAACTATTAAGAATAGCTGGCATGGTAGATTCTTATAAAATAATTTAGTATAGGCAAATGACCAATAGGTTCTACATATTTTTAATAGCATTCTTTTATTGTTCTTTCCTTTTTGCCCAAAAAAAGGATCCGTTAAAGGCTAAAGACTATCAAGATCAAAAACATTGGGTTGATAGCATATATAACTCTATGACACTTAAAGAAAAGGTTGGTCAACTTTTTGTAGTTCAGCTAATGACCAAAAACGACAATAGTGCTAGTCTTTATAAACAAATACATGAACATTCTATTGGTGGGGTTATTTTGTCTAATGGATCTCCAATAAAAACAGCAAGTACAACTAATAAAATGCAATCCCTAAGTAAAACCCCATTATTAATTGGAATAGACGGTGAATGGGGGTTAAAAATGCGTATAGACTCTACTATGAAATTCCCTTGGAATATGAGTTTAGGTGCATTGAAAGACAATTCATTTATTGAAAAAATAGGAAGTAGCATTGGAAAGCATTGTAAAAGGATGGGCATTCATATAAATTTCGCTCCAGTTGTAGACATTAACACTAATCCTAAAAATCCAATAATTGGCAACCGGTCATATGGAGAAAATAAGCTTAATGTAACAAGCAAGGCTGTCTCTTTTACAAAAGGACTACAAAGTCAAGGAATATTAGCATGTGCAAAGCATTTTCCAGGACATGGAGATACATCTAAAGACTCACATAAGACATTACCCACAATAGCATTTAAGAAGAAGAGACTTCTTGATGTTGAGTTATATCCATATAAATCATTAATTAAGCAAGATTTAGGGGCAGTAATGATTGCTCATTTAAATGTACCTAGTCTAGAGCCAAATGCTGATTTTCCTTCATCCTTATCAAAAAATATAGTGACAAATCTTTTAAAAGAAAGACTTAAGTTCAGAGGTTTAATTATAACTGATGCACTTGGAATGAAGGGTGTAACTAACTATGATAGTGAAAATATTGATTTGATGGCATTTAAAGCTGGAAATGATGTTTTGTTAATGTCAGGAGATATAACCGCAGGTGTTTCTTCAATAGTTAATGCTTATAATAATAACATGATCTCTGAGAAAAGACTTCAACATTCAGTTAAGAAAATTTTAAAAGCAAAATATAAAGTTGGCTTAAATCGATATAAACCAATAGAGATAAATAACCTAATCTTAGACTTAAACCCAATTAATGATAAAGTCTTGAAAGAGGAAGTTGTTTCTAATATAATTACACTACTTAAAAATGACAACCAGGCTACTCCAATCTTAAGCTTAAATAATAATAAAATTGTTCATATTCAAACAGGCAGTGATTCTGGAGAAACTTTTAATAACTATTTAAATAAATATTCATCTGTTGATTATATGAAAATTAGTGATTTTAAAACCATAAATGATTTGATGGACAAACTAACAGAGTATAATACAGTAATTATAGGTCTTCATCAGCCAAGTAATACACCTTGGGATAAGTATAATTTTACAAGAAAAGAACTTCTGTGGATAGATGAAATAAGTAAATCTAAAAATACAATTCTTACGATTTTTGCTAAACCTTATAGTTTAAACAAAGTTTTAAATATTAATACATTTAAGAGTGTTATTTTATCTTATCAAAATGATAAGATTTTTCAAGAAAAAACTGCTCAAATGATTTTTGGATCCATACCGTTTAATGGTGTAATTCCTGTTAGCATTGTGGATGAATTTAAAGTAGGAGATGGAATTAAAACCTCTATAATTAACAGGTTATCATATGGCCTTCCTGAATCTGTAAATATAGATTCAAGGAAGCTTAGTAGAATTGATTCTATAGTAAAAGTTTCTATTGATTCTATGATGACTCCTGGCGTACAATTACTCATAGCAAAGAACTCAAAAGTTATTTTCGATAAGAGTTATGGAAAATTAAGGTATGATAAAGATAATATGGTGAATTCTACAACTAAATATGATCTAGCATCACTAACAAAAATACTAGTTACGTTACCACTTATAATGAAGCTTTATGATAATAACGTTTTATCTATAGATTCTAAATTAGGAGAACTTTTACCTTCTTATAAAGAGTCAAATAAATCTGAATTTACTATTAAAGAAATGTTATCCCATTTTGCATATTTTCAAGCATGGATTCCTTTTTATAAACAAACTATAGACTCAACTACAGGAAAGTTAAAAAGTAATTTATACAGGAATAACATTGATGAAAACTTTTCTTTAAAAATCAATAATAATATACATCTCATTTCTACATATAAAGACACTATATTAAATCAAATTAAAGAAAGTGAATTAATTGATGAAAGGTATAAATACAGTGATTTACCCTATATAATCTTACAGCAATATATTGAGGATTATTATTCTGAAAATCTAGATAATTTATCTCGTAAATATTTCTTTAATTCAATAGGTGCAAACTCCTTTATGTTTAATCCTGCAAACTCTATAAGTATTGAAAATATTGCGCCTACTGAAATTGATAGTTACTTTAGAAATCAAGAAGTAGTTGGATATGTACATGATATGGCTGCTGCTATGCTTGGTGGCGTTTCTGGTCATGCTGGTCTTTTTGGAAATTCTAATGATGTTGCTAAAATAATGCAGATGTATATACAAAATGGAAATTATGGAGGCATCCAATATCTTAAGCCAGAAACAATTAACACTTTCAATACTTGTAATTATTGTAGTGAAGGTAATCGTCGTGGCATTGGTTTTGACAAACCTCAACTTGAGGATGAAGGACCAACATGTGGATGTGTTTCTATGAATAGCTTTGGTCATTCTGGATGGACTGGAACATACGCATGGGCAGATCCGGATGAAGAAATTGTATATATTTTCCTATCAAATCGATCTTATCCGAATGATCCTGAAAATAAATTATTAAATTACAATATTAGAACTGAAATTCAGAGATTGCTTTATGAATCAATTAATAGGTAGATTATGAAAATAGGTATTGTTTGTTATCCAACATTTGGGGGTAGTGGAGTTTTGGCTACTGAATTAGGTATAGAACTCTCTAAAAAGGGTTATGAGATTCATTTTATAACCTATAATCAACCTGTAAAATTAGAGCTATTAAGTAATAAAGTTCATTATCATGAGGTAATGGTTCCAGATTACCCACTTTTTCACTATCAACCATATGAATTAGCATTATCTACAAAGGTTGTTGATATGGTTAAGAAACATGAAATTGAATTACTGCATGTACATTATGCAATTCCTCATGCCTATGCAGCGTATATGGCTAAAAATATGTTAAAACATGAAGGAATAAATATTCCTGTTGTTACAACATTACATGGAACAGACATAACATTAGTTGGAAGTCATCCATCTTATAAGGCTGCAGTTAAATTTAGTATTAACAAATCTGATGCTGTTACTGCCGTATCTGAAAGCCTAAAAAGAGATACGGAAGAGTTGTTTAGTATAGATACAAACATAGAGGTTATTCCTAATTTCATTAATCTAGAAAAATACCCTTTAGAAAGGAAAGAAAAAACCAGAAGCATAGTAGCAGAAAATGATGAGAAGGTAATTTGTCATATAAGTAATTTTAGGGAGGTTAAAAGGATAGATGATGTTATTAATATCTTCCATAATATAAATAAAAAAATACCTTCAAAACTAATGATGGTAGGAGAGGGGCCTGAAAAGGCGAATGCTGAAAAATTATGTAAAAAATTAAAAATTAAAGACAATGTTTTTTTCTTTGGAAATACTAATGAGACTATTAATATATTAACCTTTAGTGACCTTTTTTTACTACCTTCAAGTACAGAAAGTTTTGGATTAGCAGCGCTTGAAGCTATGGCTTCATTTGTTCCTGTAATTTCAACAAATGCAGGAGGGTTACCAGAAGTTAATATTAATGGAGTTTCTGGTTATATGAGTAATGTAGGGGATATAGATGATATGGTTAATAATTCATTGAAAATTTTATCTAACCATAAGGTTAACAATGAATTCAAAGAAAATGCACGAAAACAAGCTGAGAAATACAATATCCATAAAATAGTTCCCTTTTATGAGAGCATCTATATAGCAGCCATGAATAAAGTAAACAAACAATGAAAAGAAAAGATTTTTTAAAATTAAGTTCCGCTTCAGCCCTTTTTCTAGGTCTTAATCCAGATAGACTAGATGCCTCTAGTATTGAAGAATCACATGATTTAATTGATAAAAACTCTCATTATATGGGTAATTATTCTGCTCCTAAACTTAAGACAGTAAGAGTAGCATTTATTGGAGTTGGAGCAAGAGGTACTGGTCATGCGAGACAGATTGCAACAATAGAAGGAACAGAAGTGGTAGCTATTAGTGACTTATATCAAGATTTAGCGCAAAGATCTATAGATAATTGTAAAGAGATTGGAAAAGGAGAAAGACATAATGAAATAGCCATTTATTATGGAGGTGAAGATAAATGGAAATTGATGCTAAAAGAAGTAAAACCTGATGTGGTTTTTATTTCTACTAACTGGAGTAATCATGCTCCAATGGTAATTGAAGCTATGAATAGTGGGGCTCACGCATTTGTTGAAGTTCCTATGGCCACAACTATTGAAGATATGTGGAAAATTATAAACACATCAGAAAGAACAAGAAAACATTGCATGATGATGGAGAATGTTAATTATGGAAGGGATGAGCTGATGTATTTAAATATGTGTAGAAAAGGAGTAATAGGAGATTTTTTACATGCAGAAGCAGCATATATACATGAGTTAAGATTTCAGATGGAAGAACAAGAAAGAGGTACTGGTTCATGGAGAACACATCAATATGCAAAAGGAAGGGGTAATTTATATCCTACTCATGGTCTAGGTCCAGTAGCTCAATACATGAATCTAGCCAGAGGTGATGATAATTTTAACACCTTAATCTCTTATTCAACACCAGCCTTGGGAAGAAAATTGTATGCAGAGAAAAACTATCCAGCTAATCATAAATGGAATAAACTTGACTATAAAAATGGAGATCTAAACACCTCAATAATAAAAACAAGCGTAGGAAGAACCGTAATGGTTCAGTGGGATGAAACTAGTCCACGACCATATTCTAGACATAATTTAATACAGGGAACTAAAGGAACACTAGCTGGTTTTCCTACTCGTGTTGCACTTGAAGGTGGAGTTGAAGGTGTTACTAAAAACCATCATTCTTGGGCACAAGGAAAGGATTTAGAAGTATTATATGAAAAATATGATCATCCACTCTATAAAAGATTAGGCACCTTGGCTAAAAAAATGGGCGGACATGGAGGTATGGATTTTATGATGAGATATCGAATAATTGAATGTCTTAGGAATGGTAAGCCTTTAGATCAAAATATGTATGAAGGATGTTTTTGGAGTGCAGTAACACCTCTTAGTGCAAAATCTATTGAAGATGGTGGTGCACCACAGAGATTTCCTGATTTTACAAGAGGAAATTGGAAAACAACTAATCCTTTATCTATCATTTCATAGATAGTTTTTACTACCCAAACAAGCTTAATTGTTTTCAAGTGAATCACCAAATGCTTCACCTATTTCTTTTAAATTCTTTGCTGTTTCACAATTATCAAGTAAATATGCTTGAAATTCATCTTCATCATATTTCTTATTGATAATTGCTAATTCCAAAGCCATAGATTCCATTTTTGATTTTACTTTACTTAGTTTTTTGTATGCTTCCTTCTTTGATTCTTCATCACCAAATGATGATTTCAGACCTAATTGAATAACTTCCGGCATAAGTTCAGCTGTTTCAGCTATTAATTCACAAGCTTTTTGTGCATCTGATTCCATATTTGAACAAGAAGAAAATGCTACAAAAATCAATGTTATAAGTATTAGTTTTTTCATAATTATTCGTTTTTAGTTAAAAAATCTTTATAATCTATAGATGGATCATAATCCATGTCAGTTTTTATTGAATGTAGCTCACTTCTTGAATCTTTTGATTTGATTATTGGAAAAAACAACTGAACATACCATGGTTCTTTCATTTTATTCCATGCTCCAAAACGTGTGGGATATTTTCTGGTAATCTTAGCTGTTCCAAATAAAACATCCCAAAAAAACAATAAGTTTCCATAGTTTCCATTTGGATTTGATACGCCATCTTCAGCAGTTAATCCATGATGAGCATAATGAGTGCAAGGAGTCGAAATGGTTCTTTCTACAATCCAAGCTAATGGATGTAAAATTTTATACTTATATAAAAATCTATCCCATTTTATTTCACTGTGAGCAAGTAATATTATAGAAACCTTAATTGGAACATAGTAAAGATAAACTTCTATCATTCCTGAGAATATCAAGACAGCTGAAAACCATATTCCAGGCATAAAAGCATAATATAAAAAAGCATTTCTATAGGTTACCAGCACACCCATTTCTTCAACAACGTGATGAGGTCTGTGAAGTTTCCACATAAAAGCATTTTCATGTGAAAATCTATGCCATAAATACTGAGTAAGATCATCAAAGATTAAAAAAGCTAAAATATGCCATAAGAAAAATGAACTAATAAAATAGTCTTCGTAAAAAGGAAACCATAAACCCATTAAAAATATAACAAAAGTTAAAATAGCAGGTTGAATTAATGTTGGAAGTATAGTTAAACATACTAATTCAATTGTGAGGTCATTTTTTGATCTTTTATCATCAAAATATAATCCCCCAAGAGATTCAATAATTCCAAGAATTAATACTACTAAAACAGGAATTAATTTACTTATACTTTCTGCTTCTATCATGTTTTTAGTTAAAAATCTTACCTGGGTTTAGAATATTATTCGGGTCAAATATGTTTTTAATCTGTTTCTGTAATTCAATTTCTTTTTTAGAAAAAGCTATATCAATATAATCCTTTTGTACATATCCTATTCCATGTTCTCCAGATATAGTGCCTCCTAAACCTACAGTTAACTTAAATATTTCTTTAATTGCTTTTGTTAGATCGTTATTCCATTTATCATCACTCATTTCTCCTTTTATAATGTTTATGTGAAGGTTTCCATCACCTGCATGGCCATAGCAAACAGAATTAAATCCATAGTTTTTGCCAATCTCTTTTACTCCTTTTAGAAGTTTCGGTAATTCTGCTCTAGGAACAACAGTATCTTCTTCTTTATATGTAGAATTAGATTTTACTGCTTCTGCAACACTTCTTCTTAATTTCCATAGCATATCCTTATGAGAGTCATTGTCTGCTAAAGTTATTTCTCCACATTCAAATTTTGAAACTACTTCTTGAATATTTTCACAATCTACATATAGCGCTTCAATATCATTACCATCAACTTCAACTAACAAATGCGCATTAATATCATCTTCTATGTCTAATTTAATATCAGAATATTTTAACGCCCAATCTATAGCGTCCCTTTCTATAAATTCAAGTGCACAAGGGGTGATTCCTGCCATAAATATTAAAGAGACAGCTTTACATGCATCTTCTGCAGATTTGAACGGTATAAGCAGGGTAATGGATTTTTGAGGCAAGGGGATAAGTTTAAATACAATACAAGTTATAATTCCTAAAGTACCTTCACTTCCAACAAGAAGTTGAGTTAAGTTATATCCGGTAGAATTTTTTAAAACATTAGCCCCAGTCCATATAATTTCTCCTGTCGGTAAGACTACCTCTAGATTTAATACATAATCTTTTGTAACTCCATATTTCAGTGCCTTAGGGCCTCCTGCGTTTTCTGCAAGATTACCACCTAAAAAACAACTGCCTTGACTAGCAGGATCAGGGGGATAAAACAGACCTTTTTCTTGAACTGCATCTTTAAAAACTTGATTTATTACACCAGGCTCAACTGTTGCTTGTGAATTATTAGTATCTATTTCTGTTATTTTATTTAAACGCTCTGTACTTAAAACAACTCCTGCATGAATAGGAAGGGATCCTCCGCTCAATCCTGTTCTAGCCCCACATGGAGTAACTGGAATTTGATTTTTATTACAATATCCTAGTATTTCAGATATCTCTTTAGTCTTTAAAGGCTTAATGACTACTTCTGGGAGAAAGGACAAATCTTCAGTTTCATCGTGAGAGTATTCTTTAATAATCTCATTATTTGTAAGAACATAGTTTGCCCCAACGATAGATTTAAAGTAATTAATGTCTTTAGAGGATACTTTGGAGTACATTATTATAATTTTAATAAAAATACATATTCCAATTTAATTAATTTTTACTTCTAATTATATTACCCTATTTTTAGTCTTTACACTTATGAAGAATCTAGCATTACATTGGAAAATATTGATAGGGATGGCTTTAGGAGTTGGTTTTGGGCTCATTATGGCGAACTTTGAATTTGGAAAAGGGTTTATATCTGACTGGATAAAGCCTTTTGGAACAATCTTTATTAACTCTCTAAAACTTATAGCTATTCCTTTGATTCTAGCCTCTCTTATAAAAGGGATTTCAGATTTAAAAGATATCACAAAACTATCAAAAATGGGTGGTGCTACAATAGCAATCTATATGATAACAACGCTAATAGCAGTAAGTATTGGATTAATTGTAGTCAATGTTATAAAACCTGGAGACTCGATTTCTGATGAAACAAGAATAGAATTGATAAGTGCATATGAAAGTGATGCAGATCAAAAGAGGGCAGTGGCTGAGGACACAAAGAATTCAGGACCTCTTCAAACACTCATTGATGTTGTACCATCAAATATTGTTTCTGCAGCATCAGACAATAAAAACATGCTTCAAATAATATTTTTCTCAATATTGTTTGGTATAGCAATGATATTGATACCTGAAAAAAAATCAAGGCCAATTAAAGACTTTTTTGATTCGTTTAATGATGTTATTTTAAAAATAATTGATTTAATAATGTTGTTTGCTCCTTATGGGGTTTTTGCATTGTTGGCTACATTAATTGTGGAAGCACCCAAATGGGACCTACTCAAAAGTCTTTTATTATATTCTCTAACTCTCATTTTAGGACTAGCAATTTTAATTGTGCTATATCTTATAATAGTTAAAATCTTTACTGGAAAGAGCCCTAATTACTTTTTAAAGGGTATTCTGCCGGCACAATTAGTAGCTTTTTCAACAAGTTCTAGTGCTGCAACATTGCCTGTTACTATGGATAGAGTTCATAACCATTTAGGTGTAAAGGAAGAGGTTTCTAGTTTTGTCCTCCCAATTGGTGCTACTATAAATATGGATGGAACGGCTTTGTATCAAGCTATTGCAGCAGTCTTTATTGCACAAACATTTGGGTTAGATCTATCCTTAGGGGCACAACTTGGAATTATCTTAACAGCAACACTTGCCTCTATTGGTGCTGCTGCTGTTCCCAGCGCAGGAATTATTGTTTTGGTTATTGTATTGTCTCAAGCAGGTATACCAGAAGCTGGATTAGCATTAATTTTTGCAGTTGACAGGCCTTTAGACATGTGTAGAACAGTAGTTAATATTTCTGGTGATGCAACAGTATCAATGTTAGTAAATAAATTAATTAAAAAGAAATGAATGTTAAACTAGATTCTTCTTGGAAAAGAGAATTAAAAAATACATTTAATGAACCTTATTTCTTAAAATTAATAACTTTTGTAAAAGAGGAATATCAGAGTCATGTATGTTATCCTCTAGGAAATCATATTTTTTCAGCACTCGATGATTGTCCGTTAGATAAGTTACAGTTAGTAATTATTGGTCAAGACCCTTATCATGGTGATAAACAAGCACATGGGTATTGTTTTTCTGTACCTGAAGGAATTAAACACCCACCATCTCTTGTTAACATATTTAAGGAATTAAATGATGATATAGGACTTTCATACCCAAATAGCGGAGATTTAAGGCGGTGGGCCAGTCAAGGAGTTTTGCTTCTAAACTCAACACTTACTGTAAGAGAAAAATCGCCTGGCAGTCATCAAAATCATGGATGGGAACTATTTACTGATAAAATAATAGAAATTATATCTTCTAAAAAAAAGAATGTTGTATTTCTGCTGTGGGGAAATTATGCTAAAAGTAAAGTGAAGTTAATAGATGCAAACAAACATCTAATATTAAAATCTGGACATCCTTCACCTTTAAGTGCTAATAAGGGTTTATGGTTTGGTAATAAACATTTTAGTGGGGCAAATAATTATTTTAAAAATAATAATATGCCTGAAGTTTTATGGTAATTATATCCTTTTAAGGGCGTAGTCTATTAAATTTTCAATTGTTTTTTCAGGATTATCACTATACTCTTCTAGTTCTCTATTAGCAAGTATTGCATTTAAAGAAATAGCTTTATGACCAAGCAAGCTAGACATTCCGTATATAATTGCAGTCTCCATTTCAAGGTTTGTAGCATCATTATTGTCATAGTGTAGTTTTTTTAACTTATCAAGGTTATTTTTATATGAATTATTCAATCTTATCGATCTTCCTTGTGAACTGTAAAAACCACTGCAAGTAATAGTAATCCCACTTTTAATCTCCCTAGAATTAAATTTATCAAACAACTCTTCAGAACAGTTATAACAATACATATCATCTTCAATTTGATGTTCTTTATATATATGGTTATTAAACTTCGTGTTATCTCTATTAGCTAAATCATAATTCAATAAGAATCCATCAACATCAATAGCCATCTTACTTATAAGAAAGGAATCAACAGGTATGTCCTTTTGAATAGCCCCTGAAGTACCAATTCTTATTAATTCTAACTTTTTTAAAGACTTATTTAATTCTCCTGTATTTAAGTTTATATTAACCAGAGCGTCTAACTCATTAAGGACAATATCAATATTTCCTGAGCCAATTCCTGTTGAAATAACAGTAATTCTATTGGAGTTATAATACCCTGTTACAGATTTAAACTCTCTATTTTGAACTTTAAATTCAATTTTTTCAAAATGTTTTGTGATTTTATCAACGCGAAATTGATCTCCAACTAGTATAATTTTTGAAGATAAGTTTTCAGGTTTTAATTTTAGATGATAAACAGAACCATCCTCATTTAATATTAACTCCGATTTATCCATTAACTATATTTATTAAATTACCCTCCAACTCTTTTAACTTTAAACCCTATTTTAACCAGTTCTTTCATAATTCTATCTCTATTATCACCTTGAATAATAATTTTTCCTCCCTTTACAGTACCGCCTACACTTAACATGGTTTTTAACCTTTTTGCTATTTCTTTTTGATCTTTCTCTTTTATACTAATAAACCCCTCAATAATAGTAATCGGCTTCCCTTTTCTTTTCTCATATTTACATATAACAGGGTCCTGTTGGTTATAAGAATTCTTAATATTATCTTCTGACTCCTTAAACTTATGATCAGGAAAAAGGTTTTTTAATTGATCTTTTAAATCCATTATTTCTTTAACAAACCGAGCTCTATTAATCTTTCATTCAAGAATTCCCCAGCAGTGATATCTTCAAATGATTTAGGATGTTCTTCGCAAATACATGATTCTAACACATTTAGCTTCATATCACTAACTGGATGCATAAAAAATGGAATAGAATATCTAGACTGTTTAAGTAACTCTTTATCTGGATTTACAACTCTATGGACAGTAGATTTTAGCACATTATTTGTATGCCTAGAGAGCATATCCCCAATATTGATCATTAACTCATCTTTTTGTGCTATAGCATCAATCCATTCTTCTTTAGTGTTCTTCACCTGCAACCCCTTTCCATGTGCTCCCATCAACAAGGTTATTAAGTTTATGTCTCCATGAGCAGCAGCCCTAACTGCTTCCTTAGGATCTTCAAGAATAGGAGGGTAGTGAATAGGTCTTAGGATAGAATTTCCATTAGTAATATATTGATCAAAATAATTCTTGTCAATATTTAAATATAATGCCAGAGCCCTTAATACATATTTAGCAGTTCTTTCAAGCGTAACATACACTTCTTTACCAACTGAGTTAAATTCCGACAATTCATCAACATATATATTTGGAAAATAATTGTATTTATCTTTCTCTTTTTCATCTATATATTGACCAAAATGCCAATATTCTTTTAAATCACCATGTTTGCTTCCTTTTGCGCTTTCTTTTCCAAAAGCAACATAACCTCTTTGGCCAGAGTATTCAGGGTGTTCATATTTAGTTTTAATTTCATCAGAAAGTTTGAAAAACAATTTGATTTGTTTATATAGTCTCTCAATAAGTTCGTCAGATAAAAAGTGCCCTCTTACTGCACAAAATCCAATCTCTTGAAAAGCGCTTCCAATTGTCTGAATGAATTTTTCTTTTTTTTCTAAATTGTTGCTTAAAAAATCTCTAAGATCTACTGATGGTACTTTGTTCATAAGAGCAAGTTTTATTAATGTTTTGCAAATATACGAAATGTTGATAATTAAATTTTTGACTCTATAATTATATATGAAAAAATTATAGCTTTATTTATTTATAATATTCCTATTTTTATACTAATCTATGGATTAGATCTTTCAATGAATTATCAAACAACCTCAATAAAAGCAATACAACATTTAGAGTTATACACTTCAATGTTAAAATCTAGAATGATTGAAGAAAAAATGCTCATTTTACTTAGACAGGGAAAAATTTCAAAATGGTTCTCTGGAATAGGGCAAGAAGCAATATCGGTTGGTGTAACATTAGCCTTGGAAAATGATGAGTATATTCTTCCAATGCATCGAAATTTAGGTGTATTTACATCTAGAAACATACCTCTTAATAGGTTGTTTTCTCAATGGCAAGGGAAACCTTCTGGTTTTACAAAAGGGAGAGATAGATCATTTCATTTTGGAACAAATGAATATCATATTGTAGGCATGATTTCTCATTTAGGACCTCAGTTAGGGGTTGCAGATGGAATAGCATTATACCATCTACTAAATAAAACTAAAAAGGTTACAGCAGTTTTTACAGGAGAAGGAGGAACTAGTGAGGGGGATTTTCATGAAGCATTAAATGTTGCTTCTGTTTGGAATTTGCCAGTTATATTCATTATTGAAAACAATGGCTATGGGCTTTCAACACCTGTAAATGAACAATATAATTGTAAAAACATAGCTGATAAAGGAATAGGCTATGGAATAGAATCCCATATTGTAGATGGAAATAATATTATAGATGTATATTCAAAGATATCTTCGATAGCAGCTAAAATTAGGAAAAAACCTAATCCCGTATTAATAGAATTTAAAACTTTTAGAGTTAAAGGGCATGAAGAAGCTAGTGGAGTAAAATATGTTCCTAAAGATTTAATAAGTGAATGGACTAAAAAAGATCCAATATCTAATTATGAATCGTTTCTTACAGAATCAAAGCTTCTTACTGAAGATGATATTTCAGAAATTAAAAGCAAGATTACTGAAGAAATAAATACAAACTTAAAAACAGCTTTTAAGGAAGACCCTTTAATTCCAGAAATAAAGACTGAAATAAAAGATGTATTTAAACAATATTTATATAAGGAAGTAAAACATTCTAATAAAACATCTAATTTAAGATTTGTAGATGCTATTTCAGATGGTTTGTTGCAGTCAATGGAAAAGAACAATGATTTGGTTATAATGGGCCAAGATATCGCAGAATACGGAGGTGTATTTAAAGTTACTGAGGGTTTTGTTGAAAAGTTTGGATTAGAAAGGGTTAGAAACACTCCTATATGTGAATCAGCCATTATTGAAGTTGCTATGGGATTATCTATATGTAATACAAAAAGTGTTGTTGAATTACAATTTTCAGATTTTATAAGTTCAGGATTTAATCCCGTTGTGAACTATTTAGCTAAGTCCTATTACAGGTGGGAGCAAAATGCAGATATTGTTCTAAGAATGCCTTGTGGTGCTGGAGTAGGAGCAGGACCTTTTCATTCCCAGACAAATGAAGCATGGTTCACAAAAACACCTGGATTAATTGTATTATATCCAGCATTTCCTTATGATGCTAAAGGACTTTTAATCTCAGCAATTGAAAACCCAAATCCTGTTTTATTCTTTGAACATAAAGCATTATATAGAAGTATAAGACAAGAAGTGCCTAAGGATTATTATAATTTGCCTATTGGAAAAGCTTCGATATTACGATCAGGAAATAGTATTACAGTCATTTCTTATGGAGCAGCTATTCATTATGCTACAGAAGTTTTAGATAAAAATCTTGATATAGATGTAGATTTAATTGATCTCAGGAGTTTATGTCCATTAGATACAGAAACTATAATAACTTCCGTAAATAAAACTGGTAAAGCAATTATTCTTCAAGAGGATTCATTGTTTGGTGGTTTAGCATCTGAAATATCCTCTATAATAATGGAAAATTGTTTTGAATCATTAGATGCCCCTGTAAAAAGAGTAGCAAGCCTGCAGACTCCAATACCTTTTGAGGCTAGTTTAGAAAAACAATATTTGCCTTACAGTCGATTTGAGGGGGAACTGATTGACTTATTTAATTATTAGTCTGAATATTTTTAGCAATCTCTGTTACTTCAGTTAAAACTCTTAAGAGATTGCCACTCCATATTTTACTTATTTCTTCTTTTGTATAACCTCTTTTTAATAATTCCTTAGTAACGTTAAATGTCTCAGATGCATCAGACCATCCTTGAATTCCTCCACCACCATCAAAATCACTGCTAATTCCTACATGATCTATACCTATTCTTTTAACCATATAATCTATGTGATCAACTAAATCTTTAACACTTACTAATTCAGTAGATATATCATCCCTTAAATACCCGGCTAAAGCTACTGTTTGAACAACACCGCCATTTTTCTTAATCCAATCTAATTGTTCATCATCTAAATTTCTTGAATGATTACATAAACTTCTTGCTGAAGAATGAGATGCAATAACAGGTGCATTACTAATCTCTATCATTTGTCTTATAGCTTCTTTAGAAGGGTGGGAAACATCAATCATTATTCCAATTCTGTTCATTTCAAGAATTGCTTCTTTTCCTTTATCACTTAATCCATTATGCATCCATATGTTATCTTCCTCTCCTGTATTTGAGTCAGAGAATTGACTATGTCCATTATGGGCTAAAGACATATATCTTGCTCCAAGATTATAAAATTTTTCAATATTTGACAAATCTTCTCCTAAAGGATATGCATTTTCAACACCAATCATAGCAATCTTTTTTCCTTTTGCATTTATCCTATATACATCTTCTTCTGATAATGCAAGTTCAATCTGATCAGGAGCATATTCTTCTACAAGCCTATGAATTGCCTCAAACTTGTCAATTGCATTTTTATATGCTCTTTTATATCCGTTTTTATTTAAGGAACCTTGACCAGTAAAAACAATAAACCAAGCCACATCTAATCCTCCATTAATCATTTTTGGGAGATTTACCTGTGAGTCCGTATTTACTGTATAGTTATTCTGATTTGTAAAATTCTTTAAGTTAATGTCACAATGTGTATCAAGAGTGATCATTTCTTTATGTATTTCAATGGATTCTATTGTCATGTCTATTGTTTTTTCTGAAACATCCAATTCAACATTTGTTGCTACATATATTGTTTTTAATAAATAGATGCTAGCAATAGCAAGGATAATTATTATAATATAATTTTTCGATTTTAACAATTTGAGTATAGATTATTAATTAATATATACTTAAGATAAAAAAAAAATCGTCCAAGATTCTTAAATAACTAAGAAAAGTTGCTATTTTTGCAAATCGGCAAAAATTAAAATGATCACAAAAAAGGACAAAGATTTATACTCCTATCAAAAAGGTGCAATTTTTGAAATCTTTAAAAGATTTGATAATGCTGCTTCTGATTATCATTTACTGTATCAACTTCCTACAGGTGGAGGAAAGACTATAATTTTCTCTGAAATAGTAAGACAGTATCTTAAAACCCATAGTGGTAGAGTAGTGGTAATGACTCATAGAATTGAATTATGTAATCAAACTTCTAAAGTTCTTACAGAGTTTGGAGTAGAAAACAAAATTATCAATAGCAAGGCTTCTTTAGAAGATCAAGAGAATTATAGTTGTTTCGTAGCTATGGTGGAAACATTAAATAATAGACTTCTTGATGATAAGCTTGATATTTCAAATGTTGGCCTTGTGATAATTGATGAAGCTCATTATAATTCATTTACAAAACTTTTTAAATTTTTTAACACCTCGTTTATTTTAGGAGTAACAGCAACCCCGTTAAGTTCAAATATTAATCTTCCTATGAATGATAATTATGATGAACTAATTGTAGGTGAATCTATAAAAGAATTGATTAATAATAGATTTTTAGCAAAAGCCGACTTATTTACTTACAATGTTGGTCTAACTTCGTTAGTTGTTGGTCCTAATGGGGATTATACAGTTAAATCTTCTGAAGATCTTTATACTAATAATGATATGCTGTCTAAATTAGTTCTTGCATATGAAGAAAAATGTATGAATAAAAAAACATTGATTTTTAATAATGGGATTAATACATCCCTAATTGTTTATGATACTTTTAAAAATGCTGGTTTTCCGATTAAACATTTAGACAATACTGCAACAAAAAAAGATCGAGCAGATATTTTGAAATGGTTTAAAAAAACACCTAATGCAATTCTAACGTCAGTCAGTATTTTAACAACTGGATTCGACGAGCCTACAGTTGAAAGCATCCTTATTAATAGAGCTACAAAATCCTTAACACTATATTATCAAATGATTGGAAGAGGATCAAGAATTCTAGATAATAAATTAAGATTTGATGTAATAGATTTAGGAAATAATTTCTATAGGTTTGGTGAGTGGGGATCAGATATAAATTGGCAACAAATTTTCAAATTTCCAGATAATTATTTAGATAATGTTATTTCAGATGAAGAAATTGAGAGCCGTTTTAGATATGAAATGCCTGAAGAACTTCAATTACTTTTTACAAATTCAGAAAATTTATATTTCGATGTTAATGAGGTTTATGTTAATTCTATAAGAAATGGTAAATCTTCCAAAATTGTCTTACAAAAAGCAATTGAACATCATTCAAGAATGTGTGTAGAAAATTCTAATGATGTTTACGATGCTCTTAATCTAATTAAAGAACTTAATGATGAAATAGATTATCTAATAAAAAGGTATTCAAAATGTATTAGCAAAAGCACTCCTAATTTTCTTGAGTGGCTAACTGGTGAATATAAGAAGAGATTAAGGTCATATATCAGAGTTAATTTTGATGAGGTTAAAACTTTTGTAGTAAGAAATTAATTCCTACTTTTATATAAAATTATATTTTATGAAATATTCAAACTTATTATGCTTTATATTGATTATTAGTCTTACTCTTTCTGTAAGCTGTCAACAAAAGAATAATGTCAAAACTGTTTCCGTTAACCATGAAAGCTCAATTGTTAATCCTGAAATATCATTTGGTGTTAGAGGAAATTGTGGTATGTGTAAATCTACAATTGAAAAGGCTGCATTATCTATTGATGGAGTAGAGGAGGCTTCTTGGAGTAAAGAGTTAAAAATTCTAGACATTAAAACAAAATCTAATTTAGATTCAATTACAGTTAAAATTCATCAAGCTGTAGCAGATTCTGGATACGACACTGAATTAATTTCTGCAATGGAGGAAAACTATAACAATTTGCCTGGATGTTGTCAATATAATAGAGAAATGGCAATAACAATCAATAATTAAATCTAGTATTTATAGATTAGTTTTCTTATATTTAATTGGTGGGTTTTTCGTTTGAGATAGGAGGTATTTCATTAGGTTATGGATATCTTTATATGATCGGAGCATTAGTACATTTTATTCCCTCATTAGCAGTTTTGGTTAGAAGACTTCATGATGTAGGTAAATCAGGCTGGTTCTATTTTATTGTGCTAATTCCATTAGTTGGGGCTATATGGTTATTAGTTTTATTCTGTACTGATGGAGATCAAGGTGAAAACAAATGGGGACCTAATCCTAAAGCGGCTTAAAAAGATTATTATTTTTAAAATTGCATTTCTTAGTAGTTTTTTATTAGTCATCTCATGTAAAGGGGATATTGTTGATATACCTCCTGGAAATGATCCTAATTTTACCATAATATCTCATTCAGATCAAGGCTTTTCAACAACAAACAGAAAAGTGTCTGTATTTGGTGTTGATATATATGCTGTTCCTGAAGTCAATGACAACAAATTACTACACGCAGCAAATGTTTTAGCTCAATTTTTAGATAATAATGAAGATGGAAATGTTGATAATCATCAAGTTCACAACAAAATGATTGAAAACAAAGCTTTTATTATTATGTGGAAAGATGATAATGATCTAGATATTGATCCTCCATATGATAGGATAGGACAAGACTTAGGTGATGATGAAACTAACCCAGATTTTGTAATAAATAATAGAGAAGGGCAATTTGATGCTTCATTAGAAGAAATATGGCATATTATTAGTCACTCTGGCTACGCATATGCTTATCCAGAGGTATTTGGAGAAAATCCTGGAACTACACTAACAAACGCTATGGATATAGCTAGAGGAGGTTTTTTTACAGTAATACCTGATTCATATCCATCTAACGCATGGTATACATATTATGATTACACATGTGAATACGATTGTATGGCCGCTGAATACTTTTACTGGGCAATTACATCAATTCTAGGAGCTCAGGAAAATAGGCTAAATGAAATTGGTGATGAATGGATACTAAATACCAGTAAACTTGTAGAAACTATTGATACCGCTATATACTCATTATTAACGATGGATGAATATAATTTCCCTACAGGACTACCTGACGGTTCTTACAGACATTAAGAATACCAGATAAAGTGTTCTATAATTTATATTATGTAAAATAGAATTTATTCTTATAGCAGAATTAGTTCTTTATAATTCTATGTGTTTCTGCCCTATTGTTAAATCTTGGGATTTTTTTCAACATATACTGATGTAGAAGGAAAAGCAAATTCACTATTGTGTTTATTAACTATTTCAATAATACTATAATTAATTTTCTGCTGGGCATCAATTAAATCTTCCCATTCAGGACTATTTACGTAATATAGTACCATAATATCCAAAGAACTTGCTCCAAAACTTAAAAATCTAACTCTTCCATCTTCATTTGTCATTGGATGATCATCTACTAGTTTTTGAATATCATTTACTATATTTTTAATTTGTTCTATTGTAGTATCATACGTAAGACCAATATTAAACTTTACTCTTCTTACAGGTCTAACACCTAAATTATCTAATTCCGTATTAATAATATTCTTGTTTGGAACTGTTACTATACTTTTATCAAATGTTCTAATTCTAGTACTCCTAAAGCCTACTTTTTCAACCATACCTGTAACACCTCCAAGAGTAATAACATCGCCAACAACAAAAGGCTTATCAAAAAAGATGGTAAACGACCCTAATAAATTTTCTATACTCTCTTTTGAAGCCAGGGCAATAGCTACACCCCCTACTCCAAGTCCAGCAATTAAAGCAGTGATGTTTACACCAAATACATTTCCAAGGACTGTAACTAGTGCAAAAATAATTATTACAACCTTTATAAGATCAATAGCAAAAGGAATAAGTCCATCATCAACTTTACTCTCAGTTTGGGCAGCTTTATCTTTTAGTTTAATACCAACAAAATCAACAGATCTAAGAATAGTCCAAAAAATTGAACAAATAACAGCTAGATAAAACCCTCTATCAATAACCATTTTTAATCCAAATTCAGAACTGTCAACTAAGCCCCATTCAGGCGGGAAATCAAGTGCATTTGACCCTATGTATAAAATCATTAATAAGAAAAAATAATAGAGAGGTTTTTTTAATAATGATTTTAACATATCTCTCTCGCTATCTGAGTCTTTGCTGCCAAATAATTTATGTGCAATTTTGAGCAAATATGATATGATTGGTCTGGTTATAATTAAACCAACTATAATTACCAAAAAGAAGTATAAATAATCCTTAATAGAATTATTTAAAAATTCAATACTTAAAAATTCTAAATCCATATTCTTATGATTATACTCAAAAATAACAAAAATAATACTAACCATTTAATAATATAATTTTCTTTTATCTCTAATTAAATATTTTGTATATTAATAGCCCTATTTATTTATAATAATAAACTATATGAAAAAATTTAAATCAATTCTAGCTATTGTTATTCTTGCTGCAATAAGCTATTCATGCAATAATTCTGCTGTTCTAAAAGTGATGGAAGAACCTGAAACTGGTATTATTGTGTCAGATGAAAATAAAGCTAAATTTGAAGATCAAATCAACACTTTCAGAACCTTTACAAAAGCATTTCATGATGAAGACATCAATCAACTTATGAGTGTGGTTGCTGACTCTATACAATGGAGTCCTCCTGAGTATAATGGAGGCGAAACAGTTGGATACGATGGCTTTAAAGCTGTTGTCTCAACTTACTTTGAAAATTTTGATGAGATTACTTTTAACGAAGCTGAAGGTCTTATTGGATCTGATAATGCTTTCTGGTCTGGCTCTCTTTATTCAACAGGAGAAATAAATACTGATCCTAATGTAATGAGAGTTTACGGAACATGGGTTTGTCACCATACTGAAACTGGTGCTACTGTTTATAATAAGTGGTATGCGGTTTTAGGTTTTAATGATGATGGTAAAATTGCAACATTTTCTGATTGGTTTGATGTTACTGGCATGCAAACACAAATTGAAAAATTTATGGAATCTAATCAAGATTAAATACTAATCTATTTCTAACCTCAAAAAACTATTATGAAAAATTTTAAATTAATAATTGCTGTTTTAATACTTGCAACAATAAGTTATTCATGTAATAACTCAGCTGTACAAAGAATGTCTGAAAAGATAAATCCTGAAGAACCAGAAAGAGCTGTTGGGATGTCAGACTGGGCAGGTGTAGAAGATATGAAATGGCATATTGGAACTCAAGATGCTGTTGATGTAGCAAAAAACATGGATTCTGCATGGAAAGCAAAAGATTATGAAACTATGAGGACATTTATTTCAGACACTGCTACAATTACTGCTACTAACGGTTTTACGTTTGATTCACCTGATGAATTTATTGAAAGCAGAAAAAGACGGGATTCTGTAATAACATCTAATGGAGCAACATTTGATTGGAAATTTACTAATTTATTCTCTGTTGATTTAGACCCGACAACAGGAGGAGAACATGTTCATGTTGATTACTATGGTATGTATACTAAAGATGGTAAAGAAGATAATTTTAGAGTTATGAATAGATATTATGTAATTGATGGAAAAATTGTCGTATGGAACTCTTATTCTCAAGAAATAATAGAACCTAAAGAGGAAACTGAAGAAGAATAATAATTAAATATAGAAAAAATGAAAAAACTTAAATTAATTTTTACAATATCAATCCTTGCTGCTTTTGTGTATTCGTGTAACAATTCTGCTGTTCAAAGAATGATGGAAGAACCTGTAGAGCCTGAAAGATCAGTTGGATTTACAAACTGGTCAGATGATGGAGTTGAATATAAATTTCATCTAGGAACTGATGCAGCTGTTCAGGTTGTAAGAGATCTTGATAAGGTATGGTCTGATCAAGACTGGGAAGGTGTAAGAGGAATGCTTTCTGATACTGCTAAATTTTATTGGAGAAATGGAAATGTATTTTCAGTTGATGAGTTTATGACTCAAATAAGTTCTGATAGCACAGGATCTGCTACATGGAAATTCAATGGAGCTTTTTCTGTTGATTTAGATCCAACAAGAGGCGGAGAGCATGTTCATGCTGACTTTTCAGTATCTACTAAAACCGATAGCACTACTGTAAATAGAGATGTTCTCGAAAGATATTATATTATTGACGGGAAAGTTGTTACTTGGCATCAATATAGTATTGATGTAAAATAATCCTTCTTAAGACTAAAAGTAAAAAAAGCACTATAACGGTGCTTTTTTTATTTAAAATCATAATATAATTGCGATATCGAATTGTACATTTTTTTGATAAAAATTTAGCAAAAGAACATGAAGTATAAAAATAAAATTGTTTTGATTACAGGGAGTGGGTCTGGTATTGGGAAAGCAGCAGCATTAGCTTTTTCTAAAGAAGGCGGCACAATTATTGTTTCTGATATAAATGAAATTAATGGTGTAAAGACTGTTTCAGAAATAATTAAAAATAATGGTAAAGCTTCTTTTTTTAAGACTGATGTATCAAATTTTGATATGGTACAAAACCTAATGGATTTCATTATTGAAAAATATGGAAGATTAGATATTGCTATTAATAATGCAGGAGTCGGCGGAGATTTTGCAAAAATAACAGATATAACTTTAGAATCATGGGATAAAACCATGTCTGTAAATTCTTCAGGTGTGTTTTATTGTATAAAAACTCAAATTCCTATAATGTTAAAGCAAGGTAAGGGAGTTATTTTAAATACTTCTTCAATTGCTGGAATCAGAGGGTTGCCAAATGCTATTGCTTATTCCGCAAGTAAACATGCAGTTATAGGTATTACAAAAACTGCAGCTATGGAATATGCTAAGAATAACATTCGAGTTAATGCTCTTTGTCCAGTATTCACTATCACCCCAATGTTTGACCCTGAAGCTATGGATAAATTAAAAGATGGTATCTCTGAAAGACTAAAAGCAAGTATTCCTATGAAACGTTTTGCAAATGTAATGGAGCAAGTTAATACTATGTTATGGCTTTGTTCAGATGAGGCAAGTTTTATAACTGGTCAAGCAATTTCAGTTGACGGAGGGATAACTGCATAGATAAATTATTGTATCTAAGAGTGTGAGCCTAGAAACCTAAGCACTAAACTTAATTACGAGATAGAATTTAAGCAAATCCTATCTCGTAATAACTTATTTAATTGTTTCCTAATATTAATGGCAACCCATCTTCCCCGCCACCTATAACTACAACTTTCGCATTTGGAGATAGAGCTAGCTTTAAAGTTGCTTCGATTCCTTTATCTTTTAAAATATTTGAAGTTAGAGAAGCAGCCAGAATTCTGTTTGCATCAGCTTTACCTTTTGCTTCAATTCTTTGTTTTTCAGCTTCTTTTTCTGCCACCTCCAGTTTAAAATCATATTCTTCAGATGATTGTTCTTGTTTTAATTTTCTCTCAATTGCTTCATTCATTGATGCCGGCAAGGTTACATCTCTTACTAAAACCTCATTTAATTGAATGTATTGATCTGAAACAATTTTCTTAGTCTCTTCATAAATCTCTATTTGAATTGCATCTCTTTTTGTTGAATATAATTCTTGTGGGGTATATCTACCTACGACACTTCTTGCAGCTGATCTTATTGCAGGTAAAAGTATTCTTTGTTTATACGCCTCACTCTTTTCTTGATGTAGCCTTCCTAAGTTTGCATAGTCTGGTTGAAACCATGCTGAAACTTCAAGTTTTATATCTAATCCATTTGATGATAGCACATTCATTTTTTCAAATACTTCTTGTTGTCTAACCTCATATATATAGACTTTATTCCAAGGAAGTACTAGCTTAAATCCCTCACCCATTGCTGGTTGATCAGTAACCACACCTCCTGCAAAAACTCTATACAAAACTCCTGCTTCACCAGGGCCTATAGTTACAAATGATTTAGCTAAAATTAACATACTAAACGTTGCGAAAATTAACAACGGTATTCCTACTCTTGGTATTTTATTCATTTTGTTATTTTTTAATATTAATAATTTATGTTAGTA
Source organism: Flavobacteriaceae bacterium (assembly GCA_018657955.1). Classification (GTDB taxonomy): domain Bacteria; phylum Bacteroidota; class Bacteroidia; order Flavobacteriales; family Flavobacteriaceae. The sequence continues at coordinate 264,380 of JABHWD010000020.1, forward strand.
ATCCTCCATCGATATTTAATACTTGACCTGTCACATAGGATGACATATCACTAGCTAACCAAACACATGCATTAGCAACATCTACAGGAGTTCCTCCTCTTTTAAGAGGAATTGAATTTCTCCAATTATCTATAATTTTTTCATCTAATTTTTTAGTCATTTCAGTTTCTATAAAACCTGGGGCAATAACATTACATCGTATATTTCTTGAGCCTAATTCTAATGCAATAGATTTTGAAAACCCAATAATACCTGCTTTTGAAGCAGCGTAGTTTGATTGTCCTGCATTTCCTTTTACTCCTACAACTGAACTCATGTTTATTATTGACCCACTTCTTTGTTTTAACATGATTTTTTGAACAGCTTTTGTCATATTAAATACTGAATTTAAATTAACCTTTATAACTTGGTTAAAGTCTTCCTCTTGCATTCGCATTAACAGATTATCTTTAGTAATACCTGCATTATTAACTAAAATATCAATATTGTCAAAATCTGTGTTTATTTTTTCAATAAGTTTTATTGAATCACTATAATTAGCTGCATCTGATTGGTAGGCTATAGCTTTTACTCCTAAGCTATTTAATTCTTTTTCAAATTCTTTAGCTAATTCGACAGATTTACTAAAAGTAAATGCAACATTAGCGCCATTTAATGCAAACACTTTGGCTATACCCTTCCCTATGCCTCTTGAAGCGCCAGTTATTATTGCTGTTTTTCCTTTTAGTAATTTCATATAAAATATGATTAAAATTAATAAAATATAATTTTATTACGATAATATGCTGTGTACTTTTTTTCCAATCTCTGCAGGAGAATCAACAACATTTATGCCATATTCATTTAATATTTTCTTTTTAGCTCTAGCTGTATCATCAGAGCCTCCCACTATAGCACCAGCATGTCCCATCGTTCTACCAATTGGAGCTGTTTCTCCTGCAATAAATCCAACTACTGGTTTCTTACTATTACTCTCATTGTACCATTTAGCTGCTTCAGCCTCTAATTGCCCTCCTATCTCCCCTATCATAACTATACATTCTGTCTCCGAATCATTTACAAACATTTCCATAGCATCCTTTACAGTTGTTCCAATTATTGGATCACCTCCAATTCCTATTGCTGTACTTATGCCAAACCCTTGTTTAACAACCTGATCTGCTGCTTCATATGTTAATGTTCCTGATTTAGATATAATACCAACTTTTCCTTTTTTAAATATAAATTCTGGCATAATTCCGACTTTTGCTTCCCCTGGGGTTATAACACCAGGACAATTAGGTCCAACCATTATACATGAGAATTTATTTAAATGGTTTTTAACCTTTATCATATCCGAAATTGGAATACCTTCAGTAATAGTAATTATAACCTTAATTCCTGCTTCTGCTGCTTCAATAATTGCATTAGCTGCATAGGCTGGAGGAACAAATATTATACTTGTATCTGCTTGCAATTCATCTACTGTTTCCTTAACTGTATTAAAGACTGGTCTATCAAGATGTATTTGACCTCCTTTTCTTGGAGTTACTCCAGCAATAATATTAGTTCCATATTCAATCATTTGACGAGCATGGAAAGTTCCTTCTTTTCCTGTAAATCCCTGAACAATTATTCTAGATTTTTTATCTACTAGTACACTCATTAATTATCTATAATTATAAAATTATTCTTTAACTCTTTCTTTATAGTTCCCTTTAATGGAATCAACTTTTATCTTATCTCCTTCATTGATAAACAAAGGAACATTAACTACTGCCCCTGTCTCTAATGTAGCAGGTTTTGTTGCATTTGTAGCTGTATTGCCTTTTACTCCAGGTTCTGTAGAAATAACTTCAAGTACCACATTAGCAGGCATTTCTACAGATATTGGCGATTTATTCTCATAATTTGTAATCACAGTAACAATCTCACCTTCTTTCATTAATTGAGGATTGTCTAATAACTTTTCTTCAATAGAAATTTGATTAAAATCATCTGTATTCATGAAATGGTACATGTTGTTGTCATTATATAAATACTGAAATTTATTTGTCTCTACTCTAACTACATCTATCTTGTGTCCAGCAGAAAATGTATTATCTAATACTTTTCCAGATGTTAAGCTTTTTAATTTTGTTCTGATAAAAGCGGGACCTTTTCCAGGTTTAACATGCAAAAACTCTATAACTTTATATATATCGTGATTATGTTTAATACATAGTCCGTTTCTAATATCAGAGGTATTACTCATTATCTTCTAACTTGTTTTGATATATCCTTTCATAATACCCCTATGTGAGTTTTTTATAAATTGAAGTATTTCATCTCTTTCATTAGAAGCTTCCATTTCGCCCTCTATAATTTCACAAGCCTGAGTATTATTATAGGATTTTTGATATAAAATCCTGTAAATATTTTGAATTTCTCTTATTTTTTCTGATTTAAAACCTCTTCTTCTTAGACCAACAGAATTAATACCAAGATAAGACATAGGTACTCTAGCGGCTTTAACATATGGAGGAACATCTTTTCTTACCAAGCATCCACCAGTAACAAATGCATGATTCCCGATTGAACAGAACTGATGCACTGCAGTTAATCCCGAAATTATTACATAATCCCCGACAGTAACATGACCCGCAAGGGTTGTGCTATTTGAAAAGATACAATTATTTCCAACTATGCAGTCGTGAGCAATATGAGAATAGGCCATTATTAAACAGTTATTACCAACAACTGTTTTATTTCTATCATTAGTTCCTTTATTTATAGTAGTACATTCTCTTATTGTTACATTATCCCCTATTTCAACATATGTTTTCTCATTATCATATTTTAAATCTTGAGGAACTGCAGATATCACTGCTCCAGGAAATATATTACAGTTTTTCCCAATTCTTGCGCCATCCATTATTGAAACATTTGATCCAATCCAACTACCCTCTCCAATGACAACATCTGCATCTATAGAAGTGAATGGTTCAATCACTACGTTTTTTGCAATTTTTGCATCGGGATGAATATATGACAATGGTTGTTTCATCTTTACTTCTTTATTTAACTTTTACTATTTGAGCTGTTAATTCGGCTTCTGCACATAATGTTCTATTTACAAAAGCTAAACATTTCATGTGACAAATTCCTCTTCTAACAGGGTTTAGCAAGTTACATTTAAAAATTATAGTATCCCCAGGAAAAACTTTGTTTTTAAATTTAACCTTATCAATTTTTGCAAAAAATGTTAAATATTTTTCAGGATCAGGAACTTTTGTCAATACAAGTATTCCGCCAATCTGTGCCATTGCCTCAACTATTATAACTCCTGGCAAGATAGGATAATCTGGAAAATGGCCTTCGAAAAAATATTCATCTGGCTTGATATGTTTTAATCCTAGTATTTCATTTTCGGTCAGCTCATAAATCTCATCAATAAACAGAAAAGGTTCCCTGTGCGGTAAAATTTCTTTTATCTTTTTTAAGTCCATTATAGGTTTTTTTCCTTCTATTTTTGGGGCTTGACCTATTTTTAATTCTTTCTTTCTTTCTTTTATAGCTTCTTCTATTACAAAACTCATCTTTCTCGCGAATTGTGTATTTACATAATGTCCGGGTTTAGTAGCAATTACTCTTCCTCTAATCTTAGTGCCAATTAATGCTAAATCACCAATAACATCCAATAGTTTGTGGCGAGCTGCTTCGTTGGGGTAATGGAGAGTTAGATTATCAAGTATACCATTTGGATTAACCTTTATGTCTTTTTTATTAAATGCTTTTTTTAGTTTCTTCATTGTAGGGTCTGATAGGGGCTTATCTACATAAACTATAGCATTATTTAGATCACCTCCTTTAATTAAACCTTTATTAAGGAGCATTTCTATTTCATGTAAGAAACTAAATGTTCGTGAATCAGATATGTCTTTTTTAAAGTTCTTTATCGAATTCATTGTTGCATTTTGAGTTCCTAGAACTTTTGTCCCAAAATCAACCATTGTTGTTATTTGATATTCACTCGAAGGAATTATCGTTATTTCACTGCCGCTTTTTGAATCCTTATATGAAATAATATTCCTTACAACAAATTCTTTTCTTTTTTCATTAAGTTCTTTTTTTCCAGCGAATTCAAGAGCTTCAACAAAGAACTTTGAAGAACCATCCATTATGGGAGGTTCAGAAGCGTTTAGTTCTATTTCAACATTATCTATTTCTAATCCCACAAGAGCAGCTAAAACATGCTCACACGTTTGAATTTTTACATTGTTTTTATTTAAACAAGTTCCCCTGTCAGTGTTAAAGATATGTTTAATACTTGCTTCAATTATTGGTTTCTCTTCAAGATCAATCCTTGTGAATGTATATCCATTATTTGCGTCAGCTGGTTTAAAAGTTAGCTCAACTTCTTTGCCTGTATGTATACCAACTCCTTTTAGAGAAACAGCTTTCTTTATAGTAGTTTGATTATAGTTAGTTAGTACTATCATTTTTTCTTTTTTAGATTTTCAATGTCCTTTACATATTTATCTAAATTCTTGAAATGAACATATGATTTATTAAAAGCTCTTTCTTCAAATGCTGGACTTCCCTTAATTATTAAATTATCTTTAACGCTTTTGAAAACACATGCTTTTCCGTTAATTTTAACATTATCTCCAATTGTTATGTGTCCTACCATGCCTACATGCCCTCCAATTTGACAATTCTTTCCAATTTTTGTTGAACCAGCTATTCCACATTGAGCAGCCATAACCGTATTTTCACCTATAACCACATTATGCCCTATCTGAACCAAATTATCAAGCTTTACCCCTTTATTTATTACTGTTGAGCCTAATGTTGCTCGATCAATTGTAGTAGAAGCTCCTATTTCAACATTATCTTTAATTATTACATTTCCTATTTGAGGAACTTTTTGAAATTTTCCTGAACTATCAGGAGCAAAACCAAACCCATCAGAACCAATAACTGAGTTTGAATGTAAAATACAATTATTACCAATTATACAGTTTTTATAGATTGTCACACCAGAGTAAATAATTGAATTATTTCCGATAGTGACACCATCATCTATATTAACATTATTTAGTATTACAACATTTTTACCAATAACAACATTTTCGCCAATACAAGAAAAGTGCCCAATAGAAACATTTTTTCCAATTTTAGATGAAACTGAAATTACTGCAGAATCCTTTATTTCTGATTTTTTGATAGAACTATCATCAAATTTGTGCAGCAATTTAACAAATGCTATATATGGGTCTTTAACTCTAATTAGTGTAGCAGATATATTTTGTGTGGGCTTAAAATCTTCAGAAACAATTATCATTGAAGCTTTTGTTTTGTATATCCATGGAATATACTTCTTGTTACCTAAAAAAGTAATAGAGTTCTTTGTTGACTCTTCGATCTTATTTAATGAAGTAATTTCGTTAGAAGAATCTCCATCAATTTTTCCATTTAATATTTCTGCTATTTCTAGGGCTGTAAACTTCATTGCATACAAAATTAGGAAATTTCAATAAATTCATTGTTAATGTAATCACAAAAGTTTAATGGTAATAATTATGTAAATTTACGCTATGTAAATTTATATACTTGTCTAGATGGTTAAAACAAAGATTTTATGGGTTGATGATGAAGTAGAGTTATTAAAACCTCACATAATTTTTTTAGAAGATAAAGGTTTTTTAATTCAACCTTGCAACAATGGGTCTGATGCTGTAAAAATGCTGAGGAATGAAAATTTTGATGCTGTTCTTTTAGATGAAAATATGCCAGGATTAAATGGGATTGAAACTCTTACTCTTATGAGAGATATTAGTCCCAGTATTCCTATAATTATGATAACCAAAAGTGAAGAAGAAAATATAATGGATGATGCTATTGGAAACAAAATTTCAGATTATTTGATTAAACCTGTAAATCCAAAACAAATTCTTTTAAGCTTAAAAAAGAATTTAAATGATGCAGAAATTATTTCTGATACAACTATTTCAGGTTATCAACAAGAATTTAGAAATATTTCAATTGAACTATCTAATATAAACTCAATTAAAGGATGGGTAGACATGTATCTCAAGTTAGTTTCATGGGAAATTAAATTAGAAGAGAATAATAACGAGACAATGATGGAAATACTAGTGTCTCAAAAAAATGAAGCTAATCGATTGTTTGCAAAATTTATTGAGAATAATTATCAACAATGGCTAAATAATAAATCATCTGCGCCAATGCTTTCTAATTCCATAATTAAGGATAGATTAGTGAAAGAACTGTCTGATTCAAAACCTACTTTATTTTTAGTTATTGATAATTTAAGATATGATCAATGGAGGGTTATGGAGCCATTAATTTATAACTACTACAATAAAATTCATGAAGAGGCTTATTTTAGTATTCTTCCTACAACTACACAATATGCAAGAAATTCTCTTTTTTCTGGATTAATGCCTTCAGAAATAGCAAAAAACCATCCTAATTATTGGAAAAATGATTCTGATGAAGGCGGTAAAAACCTTTATGAAGAACAACTCTTAAAAGACAATCTAAAAAGATTAGGATATAGTGGTATCTCTTGTGAATATAATAAGATTACAAATCTTAAAAATGGAAAAAAATTGTCAAATAATTTAAAAGATAAATTGAAAAATGATTTAACTGTAATTGTCTATAATTTTGTTGATATGCTATCGCATTCAAAAACTGAAATGGAAATAATAAAAGAGTTGGCATCAAATGATAAAGGATATAGATCATTAACATTAAGTTGGTTTAAAAACTCTCCCCTATTTGAAATTATCAGAAAGGGTCATGAATATGGCTTTAAGTTAGTAATAACCACTGATCATGGAACAATTAATGTAAAGAACCCTTCAAAAATCATTGGCAATAGAGAAACAAGTCAAAATCTCAGATATAAAACTGGGAGGAGTCTTACTTATAACAATAAAGAAGTTGTTTCATATGAGAATCCTAATGATATTTTTCTTCCTAATATTTCAATAAACAGTTCATATATATTTGCAAAAGAAAACACATATCTAGTATATCCTAATAACTACAATTATTATGTCAATTTTTTTAGAGATACCTATCAACATGGTGGTATTTCTTTGGAAGAAATTATAATTCCCTATGTTGTGTTGATGCCAAAAATTAAAAAATGACAAAATACATTAATTATTCAATTGAAGAAATTGGTAGAACAGCTAGGATGATTTTATCATTAAATCCCTCTGCAAAAATATTTATTTTTAATGGAGAGATGGGGTCAGGAAAAACTACTATAATCAAGGCTATAATAAAAGAATTAGGATATAAAGGCACTGTTAGTAGTCCTACATTTTCTTTAATAAATGAATATTTAAATGGTGATAAAATATATCACTTCGATTTTTATCGTATTAAAAGTAGAGATGAATTGTTAGATATAGGAATAGACGAATATATCGGCAGTAATGATTGGTGTTTTATTGAATGGCCTAATTTAATTATTGATATGCTTCCCGATAAGCATATTGAATTAAATATAGATATTGTTTCAAGTGATAATAGAAAATTAAAAATTAACTATTAGCTATTTATATATGAATTTTTATAAAAGATTAATGTTTTTTTCATCTGGATTTATTATTGGTCTACTAATGCTATCATTTTTTTTAGCTGGTAAAAGAACCTCATGTAGCTATCTGCCCAATGACAGGGTTATAAAAAACATTAATACAAAAAAGATAATTTATGCTAAACTGTCTGATACAATAACCTCATTAGATTCAATCTTAATAAAAAAAATTATATCTAATGGTAGAGTTGATTTTTCTAAAAGTAAAACAAAGCTAGACTCTTGCAATTATTATCATATTGAAAATAAAATAGATGGAAAAAAATATATGGTATTAGTAAATAATTGTGATGACTATGTGTTGGTAAATAAGTTTAGAAAATTGAATTAATTATTTACCTCCAGTTTTCTTCTTTTTATTTCCTTGCTTATTAGTTTTAATTCTCTAGAAGTCTGACCAGAGACAGATGTATTTTCGTCTAATCTTCTAATTAAATATGGAATAACTTCTTTAATTGGGCCAAATGGCAAATATTTAGTTACATTATATCTGTTTAAAGCTAAATTAAAACTGATATTATCACTCATTCCATATAATTGGCCAAACCATACTCTTTTATCATTATTTTTTATTTGATGTTTTTCCATTATTTCAGTAGCCAAAATATTACTTCTTTCATTATGAGATCCAATAAATAGATTAAAATCATTTATATTACTAAAAATAAAACTCATGCAGTTATTATAGTTTTCATCTGTTTTAAGCTTTGTTTCACAAATTGGAGATTTATAATTATTAGATTTAGCTCTTATTCTCTCTTTTTCCATATAAGCCCCCCTAACTAATTTGATACCTATCTTTATATTTGATTTAGAAAGTCTTTTATATAAGTCGGATAAATATTCAAAACGATCTATTCTGTATGTTTGTATGGTATTATATACAATGCATGATGAATTATTGTACTTAATCATTAGCTTTTCAATTAATTCATCTATCGATTTTTGAATCCAACTCTCTTCAGCATCTATTAAAATCGATATTCCACTTTTTGCAGCAGAATTACATATCTGATCATATCTTTGCTCAACTCTTTGCCATTCATCAATTTCATTTTCATTTAAACTATCATTATTAGACTTTTTTAGGTATAAATCAAATCTTCCAACAGCTGAAGGCTTAAATACTATAAAAGATGATACAGACTGTTTTTTACTTAAGTCAATTAAATCTAATGTTTTATTTAAAGTATGTTCGTAATTACTTTCTGTATTAGACCCTTCAATAGAGTAATTTAATACACATCTTATATTATTTTCATTTAGTTTATTTATTGCTTTAGAACATTCTTTTTCATTTTCTCCACCACAGAACTGCTCAAATATTGTTTGTTTAATCAGGTTATCTATTGGGAAATGTATTTTTATTAATAAGTTTAATAAGTGCTTTCCTATAAAGGCTAGTGATGGATACGATAGTAATTTAAACAATATATAAGCCCTTTTTAGCTCATAATTTGATTTATAGCTGAATGCTGTCTTTGTATCGTCAAAATGGCTTAAAACGCTCATTATATCCATTTGTTTACACAAATATATCTAGAAGAATAATGTATTTTAAATAAATGTTGATTTTTTTTTATTTGAATAAATTACAAACCAATACTATTGGGAAGAATAATGGACCTGATTAGAGAGAGATTTTATTTATATCCTCAAAATTAGTATTAATTGTAAACATAAATCTACAGTAAAACATATTTATATACATGTTTTGTCTAGTATATATATAAAATATTGTAAATCAATTAGTTATATAGTCTTATCTAAAGTTAAACTATTATTAGTTTAATTAATTTTATTTGGTTTATTTCTCTTATTTATTTACATTTGTAAACAGTATGGGTATATCAAAAAGAATATTAAAAATAATAAACGGAAAAGGAATGAGTGCCTCAAAATTTGCGAGCACAATTGATGTAAGAAGGTCAAACCTATCCCACATACTTTCTGGAAGAAATAAGCCAAGCAATGATTTTTTTCATAAAATCAAAAAAATCTACCCAGAAACTGATCTAAATTGGTTAATTACAGGTGAAAAGCTAAAAAAAGATAGTAATTTTGTTAAATCAGAAGCTGGTGAAGTAGATTCTGTAATAGTTTTTTTTAACGATGGCTCCTATAAAAAATTTAATGATTAAATCTTTTCTAACAGAGAATATATCTATTTTTTATACAACAATAACCCTGCTCCTATTTAGCTCTTGTAATTCAATAGAAAGAGATTGTTATAAATTTAGGTCGGGAAAATTTTTAACGCAAACAGAAATCAACGATACTATATACAGGTCTATTTTTACAAGAAATGATAAGATACAAGTTGAAAGATTTAATAATATAATCGATTCAAGCATGTGCAGATGGATTAACAATTGTGAACTAGTATTAAGGACATTAAATCCTAAGTCCAAGTCAGAATTAAAGAATATCCATATAAAAATACTTACAACAACAGATAGCTCATATACTTATGAGTATTCTTTTGTAGGAGAAAATAGAAAAGAGATAGGATTGGCTATAAAAATAGGAGATTAGAAAAGAGCTGTCTGCCCAATATCTTCGTCTTTAATAATTTTTTCATCAACAACCTCTATTTCATCTGCCGGAATTTCAATAGGTGGTTTGTGCTCAATAGCCTCTAAAGTATTAATTTGCTTGATTTTCTCTGAACTAAGCTGGTTACCTATAGCCTTAACCCCTTTTATTGAAATAAACTGCTCTAATTCAATTACTTGATTTGGTTTTTGAGTTTTATTTCTAATTTTATTAAAAATGATTTCGACTACTGGCTTCCAATCTGTTGAAATTAACTCTAAAAATGAATCTTTATGGTCTGAAATAAATTTCTCATGCTTATTTTCATTTTCTACAAGAAAGCGTTTAACAAAGAATCGTTGCTTTTTTCCATCAAAATATACTACTGATAGCGGCTTTTTAGGCGTCCATTTTTCTAGAACTATCATATCATCGCTGAAATGAGTAGACATATCAGGATCTATAATCCTTAAACTACCATCTTGAAGTACAACTAATATTTTATCTTCACCTCTAAATTCTCCAATCAAATCCCCTCTGCCATCCACATTAAGTCTCTGCACAGTATCATCAAACCATATTTTTCTTGGCTTAAGTGTAGAAATACCTTTTTCTTTAAGGTCAATTCTCTTAACATTATGTTTAGTGATTTGATTACCCCTTATCATTCTGCCTTTAATCATATAGTCTGAAAAATTGACATCCCATTTCAATTTCTTTAGTTTTGGATTTTTCCTAAGATTAATTGTGACCCTTTCTGCCTCACCATTTGGGTTTGCAGAAAAATATTTAACAACACCTTCTTTTTTTGATCCAATTAATCTATAAGGTTTGTCTCTAGTTATTCCATGCACAGGGAAACGCTTTAGATAACAATAACCTTTATCACCATCTCTATATATCATATTATAAATTGCCCTCTTGTCCTTCTTTTTAAACACTGCTACATGAATTATATTCTTACCAATAAATATTTTTGTATCAACTTTCGTTATAATCATTTTTCCATTTTCAGTAAAAACTATAATATCATCAATATCACTACAATCACACACATATTCATCCTTTTTCATAGAAGTTCCAACAAAACCTTCGACCCTATTAACATATAGCTTAGTATTTCTTATTACTACCTTTTTAGCATCAACATCATCAAATATTCTAATTTCTGTTTTTCTTTCTCTATTTTTTGAATAATCTTTTTTTAGTCTTTGGAGATAAGCTATCGAGTAGTTTATAACATCATCTAAATGATCCTTAACTTCTTTAATTTGGGCTTCTAGATTTAGTATTTTCTCATTAGCTTTATCTGAGTCAAATTTTGAAATTCTTTTAATTTTAATTTCAGTCAGTCTTATTAAATCATCATCTATAACCTCTCTTTTTAACTTTTTAATATAAGGTTTCAAGCCCTTGTCAATAGCAAATAGAACCCCTTCCCAGGTAGTTTCTTCTTCAATATCTCTATATATTTTATTTTCTATAAAAATTTGTTCTAAAGAAGCATTATGCCATTGATCTTCAAGCTCTCCTAATTTAATCTTAAGTTCTTTTTTAAGCAATTTAACCGTGTTGTCAGCAGATATCTTTAAAATATCAGAAACTCCAAGAAAGACAGGCTTATTGTCTTGAATAATACAAGTAAGTGGAGATATAGATGTTTCACAGTTCGTAAATGCATAAAGAGCATCAATTGTCTTATCAGGAGATATTCCATTTGGGATATATACTAGTATTTCAACATTAGATGCTGTGTTATCGTCTATTTTCTTAATCTTAATCTTGCCCTTTTCATTTGCTTTTAATATTGAATCAATTAATGAGGTTGTGGTTGTTCCGAAAGGGATTTCACTAATAAGAAGTGTTGTTTTATCCATCACAGAAACCTTGGCTCTAATTCTAACTCTCCCTCCCCTTTTTCCGTCGTTATAGTTAGTGAAATCAGCTATGCCTCCAGTTATAAAGTCTGGTAATAAAGTAAACTTCTTTTGTTTTAGATAACTAATAGAGGCTTCAGCTAATTCTATAAAGTTATGGGGCAAAATCTTTGTAGAAAGACCAACTGCAATTCCCTCAGCTCCTTGCGCTAAAAGTAATGGGAATTTTACAGGCAAGTTAATCGGCTCTTTTCTCCTTCCATCATAAGATGCTTGCCAATTAGTAACTTTAGGATTAAAGACAATCTCTAGTGCAAACTTTGATAATCTTGCTTCTATATATCTTGATGCAGCTGCTCTATCTCCAGTTAATATGTTACCCCAGTTTCCTTGAGTATCAATTAAAAGATCTTTTTGTCCAATCTGCACCATAGCATCTGCAATGCTAGCATCGCCATGTGGATGATACTGCATAGTGTGCCCAACAACATTAGCTACTTTATTATACCTTCCATCATCTAAATCCTTCATTGACTGCATTATTCTCCTTTGTACAGGCTTGAAACCATCCTCAACTGAAGGAACTGCTCTCTCAAGGATTACGTATGAAGCATAGTCCAAAAACCATTCTTTATACATACCAGCAACCCTAGTAATTACATTTTCTTGACTATAATCTAAATCATCCATTTTTCAATACTAATCAACTTTATCTAACTCAGCTTTTAAATTATTAATAATAAAAGACTGTCTATCTGGAGTATTTTTACCCATATAGAACTGTAATAACTCATTTATAGACATGTCATTATCAAGCATTACGGGGTCTAATTTTATATCATCTCCAATAAAGAATTTAAATTCATCCGGAGATATCTCACCTAACCCTTTAAATCTAGTTATTTCAGGATTAGTCTTTAACTTGTCTATTGCTGTTCTTTTTTCGCCTTCAGAATAGCAATAGATAGTTTCTTTATTGTTTCTTACCCTAAACAAAGGAGTTTGTAATATGTACAAATGTCCAGTTTTGATCAAATCAGAAAAGAATTGTAAGAAAAATGTTATAAGTAAAAGTCTTATATGCATTCCGTCAACATCAGCATCTGTAGCAATAACAATATTATTATATCTTAAGTCTTCAATTGAATCCTCAATATTTAGTGCTGCTTGTAACAAATTAAATTCTTCGTTTTCATAAACAATTTTTTTTGACATTCCGTAGGAATTTAAAGGCTTGCCTCTCAAACTAAAAACTGCCTGGGTATTTACATCTCTAGATTTTGTTATACTACCTGAAGCTGAATCCCCCTCTGTTATAAATAATGTTGTATCTAATCTTTTTTCATTTTTTAAATCTCCAAGATGGACGCGACAATCACGAAGTTTTTTGTTATGTAAATTAGATTTTTTTGCTCGCTCTCTTGCTATTTTTCTTATTCCAGAAAGTTCTTTTCTTTCTTTTTCTGCTTGTAATATTTTCCTGTGAATCTGTTCTGCAACCTCTGCATTCTTATGAAGATAATTATCAAGTTCTTTTTTTAAAAACTCATTAATATACACTCTAACTGAGGGAAGCCCTCCTCCCATTTCGGAAGATCCTAATTTAGTTTTTGTTTGACTCTCAAAAACTGGCTCCATTACTTTAATAGAAATAGCTGATACAACTGATTTTCTAATATCTGAAGATTCGTAATTCTTTCCAAAAAACTCTCTTATTGTCTTAACAAGAGCTTCCCTAAATGCACTTAAATGAGTTCCGCCTTGAGTAGTATTTTGCCCATTAACAAAAGGGTGGTATTCTTCGGTGTATTGCGACTTACTATGTGTTATAGCTACTTCAATATCATTACCTTTTAAATGTATTATTGGATAAAGCAATTCTGAATCATTAATTCTTTCTGTCAAAAGATCTTTTAGCCCATTCTCACTATAATATTTTTCTCCATTAAAAATTATAGTTAAACCTGGATTTAAATAAACATAGTTTTTAAGCATTTTTGAGATGTATTCATTTCTATACTTAAAATTTTTAAAAATTGATTCATCAGGTATGAAGGAAACTTTTGTTCCTCTTCTTCTACTAGAAGGTTCGGCATCCTGATGATTTCCTAATTCTCCTTGATTAAATTCTGCAATAGCAGATTTTCCATCTCTATTAGACTCTACTTTAAAATAATCAGAAAGAGCATTTACGGCTTTTGTTCCTACACCATTCAGCCCGACAGCTTTTTTGAATGCACGTGTATCATATTTTCCGCCAGTATTCATTTTTGAAACAACATCTATAAGTTTTCCTAATGGGATACCTCTACCATAATCCCTTACAATAACCTTGGATGACTGAACAGAAACTTCTATTGTTTTTCCTGCACCCATTATAAACTCATCTATAGAGTTGTCAAGTACTTCCTTTAGTAAAATATAGATACCGTCATCTGGTGAAGAACCATCACCTAATTTGCCAATATACATTCCTGGACGCATTCTTATATGCTCCTTCCAATCAAGAGATCTTATATTTTCTTCAGTATATTGGTTTTTTATAGCCATCTGATAAATATTTGCTAATATAAGATATCAGTTGAAGAAAATTAATTAAGAAATTACAAAGTAATTAACAAATTATTTACAAGGTTAATTTTTAACTATTTTGTGAAATATTACCCAACCAAGAATTGATTGATTTTTTTATCATACGTTAAACAAGAAATGCATTACATCACCATCATTAACGACATAATCTTTTCCCTCAACACGCATCTTTCCTGCCTCCTTGGCTTTAAGTTCTGAGCCATAGCCAATATAATCTGAATACGATATTACCTCAGTCTTAATAAATCCTTTTTCAAAATCAGAATGAATGACTCCAGCTGCTTGTGAAGCTTTTGATCCAATTGGAATTGTCCATGCCCTAACTTCTTTTATTCCTGCAGTAAAATATGTATGTAAACTTAGCAGGCTATATGTAGATTTTAGCAGTTTATTTGAACCTGGCTCATCTAACCCTAAATCATTTAAAAACATTTTTCTTTCTTCATGCTCGCTTAATTCATTTATTTCTGATTCTATTCCAGCTGCAAGAATAATTATCTCAGCTGATTTATCTTTAATAGATTTTTTTACTTCTTCAACATAATTATTTCCAGATAATATACTCTCTTCATCAACATTACAAACATAAAGAACAGGCTTGTCTGTAAGTAATTGCAAAGGCGTTACATATTTTATGTAGTCGTCTTTACTAAAATCTATTGATCTAATATTTTTTGAGTTTTCAAGATTCTGCACAATACTCTTTAAAACTATCTCTTCCTTTTGTGATTCTTTATTTCCAGTTTTGGCAACTCTAGCAACTTTTTCTAATTTTTTTGCAACAACTTCTAAATCTTTTAGCTGTAATTCTATATCAATAATTTCTTTATCTCTTACAGGATCTATTGATCCATCAACGTGAACGATATTATCATTATCAAAACATCTTAGAACATGTATGATAGCATCTGTTTCACGAATATTTGCAAGGAATTTATTTCCTAACCCCTCCCCTTTACTAGCTCCTTTAACTAGACCTGCAATATCAACTATCTCAACTACTGTAGGTATAACTTTTTCAGGATTAACTAAATCGTTTAACTTATCTAATCTGCTATCAGGAACATTTATCACTCCAATATTTGGCTCTATTGTGCAAAAAGGGAAGTTTGCGCTTTGAGCTTTTGAATTCGATAAACAATTAAACAATGTTGATTTTCCTACATTTGGTAATCCTACAATACCTGCTTTCATTGGAGATTTTTGAGGTGTAAATTTATGGTATTATTATTATTTCAGTAAATTTATTACTTAAAACCTCACTATCATGAAGCGATTATTATATTTTTTTGCAATTTTTCTAATTTTTAGCTGTTCTAATGAATCTATAGACGAAAACTTGATAAACAGTAATCCTTTTAATGTTTTTGGAAAGATTATTGCTCCTAATGGAATAGACCCAATCTCTGAGGGGAAGATCTCTGTTATTTCAAACAACACTACAGTCCAAGAGGTTTTTTCTGATTCTAGAGGAAATTTCTCATTTTTTCTTAATTATGGGAATTATGACTTGGTTATTAGCAAAGGGCTTTTTAAAACTGAATCGTCAATTTCATTGTCTGAGAACTCAGATTCGTTTAATTTTAACCTAGGTGATATATCATTTGATCAATTTCCTAGTATTGGAGTTGTTACTGGATATTTCGATAATATTGAAAGCATATTATATGATATAGGCTTAGTAAATCCAATCGACGGAACACCTTTATTTGACATCATTGATGGAATAAATTTTAGTAGAAATAGCAATGAAATTTATAGTCATAATCATGGTGATCAAAAAATTATAAAAAATACATCAAAAACTACTGATTTAGAACCTAATGTTGATTTTAACTTTTCAGACTTATTAAATGATGTATCATTATTGAATCAATATGATGTCCTATTTTTAAATTGTGGGCTAAATACAGATGCTGATACAGAAGACAGTGCGTCATTATACAATTTTGTCAATAATGGAGGTATTTTGTACGCAACAGATTGGACATATCCTATTTTAGAGAAATTTAATACACTTTCTGGAAATGAATTTCTTACTTTTCAGCAACCCTACAAAAGTGGTCAATCTTTAAGCACTGAAGCAACTATTCTTAGTAGTGAATTAAACGATTGGTTAAGTATAAACTTTGATCTTACAATTGACAATACAGTAATTATAGATGAATTCTTAAATTCATGGCAAGTTGTTGATGATTATAATAATAGTTCAGTAATTGCATGGCTTGACGGCTACGTTGAATACAATGATGAAAATGGAGAACTTGTAGGAGATAACAAAGAGCTAGCTTTTACTTTTCTTTTAGGTGATGGAGGTGTTTTTTATTCATCATTTCATACAGAAAATAACGAAGATGGTTTTTCTTGCGTCGATAGAGTTATGGAATATATGATTTTTGAATTATCAACTTTAAGCCAATAATCTTGACTTAAGTATGCATAAATTTTTGTTTCTCTAATAATTCTGGTTCACTTTCTTTATTATTTTCATCTGGGACACAACAATCAACAGGGCAAACAGCTGCACATTGTGGCTCTTCATGAAAACCTTTACACTCCGTGCATTTACTAGGCACTATATAATAAACCTCATCACTAATTGCTATTTTACCCTCATCAGCATTTGTTGAGGCACCATTTAAAAGAATTATATCACCTTGAAGGTTTGTGCCATCAGAATATTTCCAGCTATCAGAAGCTTCGTATATAGCAGTATTTGGACACTCTGATTCGCAAGCACCGCAATTAATACATTCATCTGTGATAATTATGGCCATATATATAATATTTAATAAATTAGACTACAAAATTATAACCTAAAACGATCAAAACCAAAAAGAAAATAACTGAATTAGAAAAACGTATAATAGCTTTCTCTGAAATTGGAAGGTTATTAAATCAGTATTTCTCAAATACTGATAATGAATGGATAGAGGAATTACGGCTAAAAATAAATGAAGCTTCAAATAAAAACCCTTGGTTTACTAAAGAAAATATTGATTTGTCATTAAAGTATTGGTCAGAAAAGCTAACAATTAAAAAGTTAAAATCTTGGCTGTCTAGTTATAAGCTTTCAGATGACAAGCCAAATACAATAGCAGTTATAATGGCTGGCAATCTTCCATTGGTTGGATTTCACGATTTATTATGTGTATTAATAGCCGGACAGAAATTAGCTATTAAATTCTCAAATAATGATGATGTTTTAATGAGGTTTATGATAAAATACTTAATCTTTAAGAATGTTAATTTTAAAGATTATATAATTATAAATGATTCAATAATTAAAAATTTTGACAAAGTAATTGCAACAGGATCAAACAATACATCTAGATATTTTGATTTTTATTTCAGAAATAAACCTTCTATTATAAGAAAGAATAGGTTTTCAGCAGCTGTTTTATCAGGGAAAGAAAGCAAAATTGAATTAGAAAAATTAAGCAATGATATTTTTACTTTTTTTGGTTTAGGCTGTAGAAATGTTTCTAAAATATATTTTCCAATCAACTACAATTTTGATGTATTCTTTAAGTCTATGTATAAATGGAAAAACATCATTTACAACCATAAATATGTTAGCAATTATAATTATAATAGAACCATCAATCTAATGGCTAAAAATGCTTTTTTAGAAAATGGATTTCTTATCCTAAAAGAATCTAAAGAGAACCACTCACCTATCTCTGTATTGTTATATGAATATTATAAAAATATAAAAGATTTGAGAAAAAAAATAGAATTAACTGAGAAGGATTTACAATGTATTGTTTCAAGTAATTTTTATAAGAATGAAGTTAAGTTTGGAGAAACTCAAAATCCAAAACTCTCTGATTATGCAGACAATATTGATACAATAGATTTTTTGTTAATAAAATAGTTAAAAAGATTTCTGTGTCACATAAATAAGATCTAATATATATTAACGAAATTTGCTGCTTAATCCTGATTATTCAATGAAAAAACATAATTTTTGTGCAGGCCCTTCTATTTTACCAAAAGAAGTTATAATACAAGCAGCTGAATCTATTTTAGATATTAATGAAAGTGGGTTATCACTTTTGGAGATTTCTCATAGAAGCAAAGCTTTTGTAGATATCATGGAAGAAGCTAGAAGTCTAGTTTTAGAGTTGACGAAGCTTAATAGGAAAGATTATAGTGTTTTATTCTTACAAGGAGGTGCAAGTACACAATTTTCAATGGTGCCTTATAATATTCTTTCAAAAAAAGCGGCTTATCTAGATACTGGTTCGTGGAGTAGTAAGGCAATCAAAGAAGCTAAATTATTTGGAGAAATAACTGAGATCGCATCTTCTAAAGATTCTAATTATAATTATATTCCTAAAAATTACACAATATCAGAAGACTGTGATTACTTTCATTGTACATCAAACAATACAATATATGGAACACAAATAAAGGAGTTTCAATCATCAATAATTCCCGTAGTTTGTGACATGAGTAGTGATATATTTTCAAGACAGTTAGATTTTTCAAAGTTTGATTTAATATATGCAGGTGCGCAAAAAAATTTAGGTCCAGCAGGAACTACAGTTGTAATTATAAAGAATAGTGTTTTGGGAAACACCTCTAGAAATATTCCATCAATGATGGATTACCAGACACATATAAATAAGAGTAGCCTATACAACACTCCTCCTGTTTTTTCTGTTTATGTTTCATTGTTAAATATGAGATGGTTAAAGAGTAGTGGGGGAATTAAGAAATTAGAAGAAATTAACAACAAAAAAGCCACTATATTATATTCAGAAATTGATATTAATCCTTTTTTTAAGGGACATGCTAAAGAAGAAGATAGATCAGCAATGAATGTAACATTTAATTTAGTTAATGATGACTTTAAAGAAACTTTTGATTCCATGCTTAAAGATGCAGGAATTATTGGAATTAATGGCCATATAAGTATTGGTGGTTATAGAGCTTCAATGTATAATGCAATGCCTATTGAGAGTGTGAAGACACTTGTTGAGGTTATGAGTGAATTAGAAAATAAATTATGATAGTTTTAGCAAATGATGGCATATCTAAGAGTGGTATGGAGAAACTAGAATCAAACGGATTTGAAATCTTAAAAGAATCTATTCCTCAAGATGATTTAATATCCTATATAAATAATAGTAAAATTGATGCTTTACTTGTTAGAAGTGCAACAAAAGTGAGAAAAAATCTAATAGATAATTGTCCATCAATTAAGCTGATTGGAAGAGGTGGTGTTGGAATGGATAATATAGATGTAGAATATGCTAGAAATAAAGGCATAAAAGTAATAAACACTCCAGCTGCATCATCAAAATCAGTAGCCGAACTTGTTTTTGCTCATCTGTTTGGATGTGTAAGACACTTATACTCCTCTAATAGAAGCATGCCTCTTGAAGGAGATAGCAAGTTTAAAGAGTTAAAAAAGGCATACTCTAAAGGAACTGAACTCAGAGGAAAAACTCTAGGAATAGTTGGATTTGGAAGAATAGGTCAAGAAGTTGCAAAAATTGCAATTGGAATAGGAATGAATATATCAGTTTATGATTTAAACTTAAATGAAACTTTACTAGAATTATCATTCTTTGATAATTCTAGTAAGTCTTTTCAAATCAAGATGAACAATTTTAAGGATTTATTGGCTCATTCAGATTTTATTACTTTTCATGTTCCTGCTCAAAAAAACTACTTAATTTCTGAAAATGAATTTAAAATTATGAAACAAGGAGTTGGTATAATTAATGCTTCAAGAGGTGGTGTAATTGACGAAAGAGCTCTTGAAAAACAGCTAAGCAGTGGAAAAATCTCTTTTGCTGCCTTAGATACATTTGAGAATGAACCAAATCCTGATATAAAAATACTAATGAATGCAAGAATTTCTCTAACACCTCATATAGGTGCAGCCACAACTGAAGCACAAGATAGAATTGGAATAGAACTTGCAGATCAAATAATTAATTTACTAGGGTAAATGTTCGAGAAACTAAAAATAAAATGGAAAATTTCATCTAACCTTCAGTTAGTAAAGGTTTTTATAGTTTTTTCCATTACTGGATCCTTTGCAATGGTAATATCTTCCCCTATTATTGAAAATTTAGGTATAAATCCCCAAAATCTTGATTGGTATATCTATTGGCCTGTAAGAATTATACTGATTACATTAGTCTATCAAGTTGCATTATTAATAGTTGCAGCTGTCTTTTTTGAACTAAAGTTCTTTTGGGAATTTGAAAAAAGGTTTTTGAAAAGAATCGGCTTTAAAAATCTTAAGTAATTTTTTTTAACATTTCTTTATATCTTTCCATAAACTTGCTGACTTTAGGAGTAATTACAAAGGAGCAATAAGACGCATTTTTATTCATGTTGTAGTAATTTTTGTGATAATCTTCAGCCTCATAGAAGACCTCTAATATTTCAACTTCAGTAACCACTTTGTTTGTAAATTTAATGGATTTCTGAAAATCATCCATATAATCTAATATAATTTGTTTTTCTTGATCGTTACTGTAAAAAATAGCTGATCTGTATTGTGTGCCAATATCATTTCCTTGGCGATTTAGTGTCGTAGGATCATGTGTGTTAAAGAAAATATCCACCAAAGCATCATAACCAATTATTTCTGAATCATATTCTATCTTAATTGTTTCTGTATGACCTGTATTTCCCGTACATACTTCATCGTATGTTGGTTTAGCTGTATTTCCTCCGCAATACCCTGGAAGAACACTAATTACTCCATTTATCCTGAGATATATTGCTTCAGTACACCAAAAGCAACCACCAGAAAAATATGCAAATTTGGATATATTATTCATAATTTAAATTATAGATTTATGTAAGTATTCAATTATGATTATTAAATTGGTACTTTATATTAATGTAATATTAATAAATTATGATTAAAGGGAGTAATATACATAAACACTTTAATAATCTTCATGTTTTAAAGGGGGTAAACATTAATATTAAACAAGGTGAATTTGTTTCAATTGTTGGTGATTCTGGTGCTGGAAAAACAACTCTACTCCAAATATTAGGAACATTAGACTCCCCTACTGATAATCTAAAATCTGAATTATATATTAATGATGTTGATATTAGCTCATTAAATGAAAAGGCATTAGCTAATTTTAGAAATGAAAATATTGGTTTTATTTTTCAATTCCATCAGTTGCTTCCTGAATTTACTGCGTTTGAAAATATATGTATTCCTGGTTATATTAAAAAAACTAATAATTCAGAATTAGAACAAAGAGCAATTAAGTTGATGGACTATCTAAATCTAGGCAACAAAATCAATAATAAACCTAATGAGCTTTCTGGAGGAGAGAAACAAAGAGTTGCTGTTGCTAGATCACTAATTAATAATCCTAAACTAATTTTAGCAGATGAGCCTTCAGGAAATCTAGACAGTAAGTCAGCAGATAATTTATATGATCTTTTTTTTGATATCAGAAAAAAATTTAACCACACATTCGTTATTGTAACCCATAATATTGAATTAGCAAAAAAATCAGATCGAACTCTTGAAATCATAGATGGAATAATAAAATAAACTTGAATAATAAATTATTACATTAGTACAAATACAAAATCATATTATGAAAAAACATATATTATTATTTTTAGTTCTATTTGCATGTTCAGCATATGCTCAAAAAATATCAATACCAGCTGACACAATAGTTGAATCCTTTCATGAAACAACCATAAATAATAAGCAAATTCATTATAAAGCAGAAGTTGGAACCCAGCCTGTCTGGAATCAAAGCGGTGAAGCAATTGCAACTTTGTTTTATACTTATTATAAAAGAATTGAAAAAAAGAATGAAAAAATTAATAGAGCATTAAGGCCTATAATTATCTCATTCAATGGTGGTCCTGGATCAGCGTCATTATGGATGCATATTGGTTATACTGGACCTAGAGTGTTAAAGATTGACGATGAAGGATTTCCAGTGCAACCGTATGGAATGAAAGACAATCCCAATTCCATATTAGATGTTGCTGATATTGTTTATGTATGTCCAGTAAATACAGGATATTCAAGAATGCTTCCAAACTCAAAAGGAGAACTGCCAGATAAAAAATTATTCTTTGGAATAAATGCAGATGTTAAATATTTAGCTACTTGGATAAATACATTTATTACAAGAAAAAACAGATGGGAGTCTCCAAAGTATATTATTGGAGAAAGCTATGGGGGGACAAGAGTTATGGGGCTTGCTCATGAATTACAAAATAGTCATTGGATGTACCTAAATGGGGTTATTATGGTATCGCCTGCAGACTATAAAGTTTATGACACAGGTGGAGCTGTGTCATCTGCAATAAACCTGCCATACTATACAGCTACTGCTTGGTATCACAAAGTTTTAAATAAACAGTTACAAGAAAGAGATTTATTAGATATTCTTCCTGAATCTGAAGATTTTACTATAAATGAACTGTTACCTGCTATAGCAAAAGGTGGATTTATTACTGATGAAGAGAAAGATAGAGTTGTAAACAAAATGTCTTATTATTCAGGAATAAGCACTAAAGATATAATTAGGCACAATTTAGATGTTCCTACAAATTTTTTCTGGAAAGAGCTAATTAGAGATGAAGCTGGATATACCATAGGAAGATTAGATTCAAGGTATTTAGGTTTAGATAAGATGGAAGCTGGATCAAGTCCTGATACGAGTGCTGAAATGAATGCTTGGAATCATTCTTTCACTCCTGCTATTAACTATTATTTGAGAAATGAACTAAATTTTAGCACAGACATTAAATATAATGTCTTTGGACCTGTGCATCCTTGGGACAGAGAAAATGATAATACTAGAGATAACTTGAGAGAGGCAATGGCACAAAATTCATACTTAAAAGTCTTAATTCAGTCAGGGTATTATGATGGCGCAACTACATATTTCCAAGCTAAATATACAATGTGGCAAGTTGATCCAAGTGGAAAGATGAAAGATCGATTTACTTTTAAAGGATACAGAAGTGGGCATATGATGTACCTAAGATCAGAAGATTTAAAATCCTCTAACCAAGATTTAAGAAATTTCATTAAGAACTCACTAACTGAAGGTAAAGCTGCCAAATACTAGTAGATGAAAAAAATTATTTTAGTTTCTCTTCTTTTTATTTTTACTAATAGCTGTAATGATATAAGCTATATTAAGTTCATTAAAACTAATTTTTCTGAGGAGTCATCTGAACCAAATTTACACACATCTGATTCTGGAGAAATATACTTAAGCTATATATCTTCAAATTTAAATAGCAATGAAAGTAAGCTTTTTTATAGTTTGTTTGATTTTTCTAATGATTCATGGGGAGAATCTAATCTTATTGTAAAATCATCAAAAATGTTTGTTAACTGGGCTGATTTTCCAAAAATTACTGCGAATGAATTAAATGGAATCAGTGCACATTATTTAGAAATGAGCAGTGATGAGAAATACTCGTATGACATTAAAGTTGTTAATTCTAAAAATAAGGGAAATACCTGGAGTATTCCATTAAAACTTCATAGTGATAATACTAAAACTGAACATGGATTTGTTTCAACAATTACCCATAATAATCATTTTCTATCTACATACTTAGATGGCAGACAAAATGAATTATCAAAAAATGATAAATCTATAAAACCGCAAATGACTCTTAGGGGGACAAGCTATAATATTGATGGAGAGATATTAGAAGATCAATTAATTGACAATAGAGTTTGTGACTGCTGTCAAACTGACTTAGCAATTACAAAAAATGGGAAGTCTATTGTTGTATACAGGGATAGATCTAGAAATGAAGTAAGAGATATTTATTACTCATATAAAGACAAAAATACTTGGAGCAATCCAATTAGTATTTTTAATGATAACTGGGTGATATCTGGATGTCCTGTTAATGGCCCCGCAATTTCAACATTTAACAATACTTCTGCTGTTGTTTGGTACACCTTCTCTAATAATAATAATCAATTAAAAATTGCCTTTTCTAATGATATCTCTAGTGGATTTGATATACCTATAATAATTAATGCTAATGATCCAATTGGAAGAGTTGATATTGAGTTATTAGACGGTGAGACAGCTTTAATAAGTTATATGGATAACATAGATGGAAATACTTTCGTTAAACTTCACATGGTAAATAGTTCAGGAAATCAGAATAAATTATTAATAATTGATGAATCTTCTGAAAATAGATCTTCTGGTTTTCCTGTAATCACATTGGATAAAGAAAAAAATAAAACAATTATTGCTTGGACCGAAAACAAAGAAAAATTTAAAATAAAAACTGCACTAGTGGATAATTTGTTTTTTTATAAATAATAGATTTATAAAATAGAAATGGTTTTATTATTTTTGTCAAAATTTATTTCATTTAATTATATAATATTATAAATGAATTTACTTATCAAATCAGCTACTATAATTGATAAAAAAAGTGAATTTCATAATTCCAAAGTTGACATACTAATTGAAAACAATATTATAACTAATATTGATAAAAAATTATTCAATCCAAAGAACTATCCAGAGATATCATTAAATAACTTGCATGTGTCAAAAGGTTGGTTTGATTATAGTGTTTGTTTTGGCGAACCTGGATATGAAGAAAGAGAAACAATTTTAAATGGAATTAAAGTAGCTGCAAAATCTGGTTTTACAACCATTGGATTACAGCCAAACACCTGCCCTATTATTGAAAAAAATACTGAAATAGAGTACTTAAATTCTTTAACTAAAGACTCAGTTGTAAATGTCTTTCCAATTGGAGCTTTGACTAAAAATTCTGCAGGAAATGAATTATCTGAAATTTTTGATATGAAAAATTCTGGAGCAATTGCTTTTAACGACTATAAAAGACCTGTCTCCAATCCAAATGTCCTTAAATTAGCATTAGAATATACTTCTGCATCTAATACTCCTGTTTTCTCCTATCCTCAAGACGATGAAATTGCACAAGACGGAGTAATGAATGAAGGCTTAATTAGCACATCACTAGGATTAAATGGCATACCATCAATTGCTGAGGAAATTAATATTGCTAGAGATTTATCAATCTTGGAATATACTGAAGGTAATTTACATATACCTACAATATCATCTGCTAAGTCAGTTGAATTAATTAGAAAAGCTAAGGCTAAGAAGTTAAATATTTCATGTAGTGTAGCAATACATAATTTGTTCTTTTTAGATGAAAGGATCCAAAATTTTGACACTAATTTTAAAGTTAAGCCGCCTCTTAGAACATCAGACGATATTAATGCACTAATTACCGGTTTAAAGGATGGTACAATAGATATGATTACTTCTGATCATAACCCATTAAATATTGAACTTAAAAATATTGAATTTGATAATGCAGATTATGGAACTATTGGTTTAGAATCTGCTTTTGGGGCATTAAATATGTTATTTCCAATAAAAACTACGATCAACCTTCTTACCAGAGGAAAAAAAATATTCAGCATAGATGATAATGACTCTATTAAAATTGGAGAAACTGCTAATTTAACTCTTTTCAATCCTCTTTCAGAATATATATTTAATGAAGAAAATATTTTATCAACATCAAAAAATTCAATATTTATAGGCTCTAAATTAAAAGGAAAAGTGTATGGGGTTATAAATAATGGCTTTATAGAATTAGTTTGATGAGTGATAAATTCTTTTTTGAGTTTAATTTTAGAGATTCAAATGATAGCAATGAATTATCTCCTTTAGTTATAATGCTTCATGGTTATGGCAGCAATGAAGACGACTTGTTTTCTTTTGCAAATCATATGCCTGTAAATTATAAAATAATTTCATTAAGAGCTCCTTATTCTCTTCCTTATGGGGGCTATTCATGGTATGATATTAATATGAATGAAAATATGAATATAAAAATAGATATAGATCAAGCAAAATCCTCTATTTCTAAAATAGAAGATTTTGTAAAAAATAAATTACCACAAAAATATTCATTTAACAGAGAAAAAATCTGTTTGATTGGCTTTAGTCAAGGAACCGTACTAAGCTATGCTTTATCATTAAATAATCCTGCTTTATTTAAAAATGTTATAGCATTAAGCGGTATGATAAATATGGAATTAATTGCTAAAAATGACAAGGATTATCCAAATCTTAATTACTTCTGCTCTCATGGGATACAAGATCAAGTAATTCCGGTTAATTACTCTAGAGAATCTGTTGATTGGTTAAAATCTAAGAGTATTAATCATGTTTACAAAGAATATGACATGGCTCACAGTGTAAGTCAAGAAAATTTCTTTGATCTTTTAGAATGGATGAAATTTAATATTAAATAGTTATTTCTAAACCATCATAGGCTAAAAATACATTCTCAGGCAAAATCTTCTGAACTTCATCATGAAATCCAAGCATATGGCTAATATGAGTTAAATATGCTTTTTTAGGTTTTACTATTTTAATAAATTCTAATGCTTGCTCTAAATTAAAATGGGAATAGTGCTGTTCTATTCTTAGAGCATTTACTACAAGTACATCTAGATTATTTAATTTATTGATTTCTTTATCTTCAATAGTCTTGACATCTGTTAGGTATGCAAATTTCTCAAATCTATAACCAAAAATTTGTAAATCTCTATGAAGTGCGTCTATGGGAATGATTTCCTTGTTATTAATATTAAAATTAGAAGAAATTATATTTTCAATCACCTTAGGTGAGCCAGGATAACTGTAATTCTCATCAAAAATATAGTAAAACCTTTTTTTGAGTTCATTTAAGACTCTTTTATGTGCATATATTGGTATTTTACCTTGGTTAAAGAAAAATGGTCTTATATCATCTAATCCTGCCACATGATCGCTATGTTCGTGAGTGTAAATAATTGCATCTATTTTACTACAATTTGAATTTAACATTTGTGTTCTAAAGTCTGGACCACAATCAATAACAAAATTGTAATTATCCCAATTTATTAACACTGATGATCTTAAGCGCCTATCCTTTATATTGTTACTTTTGCATACAGGGTGATCACTTCCAATTATAGGGATACCCTGTGAAGTTCCAGTCCCTAAAAATGTAACTTTCATTATAAATGAATTATAATCAAAAATAAGCTATTTTTTTTCTTTAAACCGATAGTAATTTAATAACTTTGCATTAGGTAAAAACAACATTTAATGGATGATATAATTCATAATGGTGATCCAATGCTTGATTCAGTTCCTACAATCAAGCAAAAAGCATTAAAAATTAATCTTAACGAAAATATTTATGGCACCTTTGCTGAAATTGGTGCCGGCCAAGAAACTGTTAGACAATTCTTTAGAGTTGGTGGAGCATCTGGCACAATTGCAAAATCTTTATCTGCCTATGACAAAGATTTTAGTGATGCAATCTATGGAGTTGAAGATGATAAGAGATATGTTACTGAAAATCGTCTTAAAAAAATGCTTGCTCAGGAAACTGATTTAATTGAGAAAAGGATAACTAGAGGAAAGCACTCTAGTAAAATGTTCTTTTGCTATGCAAATACTGTAGCTACAATAGACTTTGCTAAAAAATTTAAAGGTCATGGATGGGTAGGTGTAAGATTTCAAATCGATCCAAAGGATGATTATAACGAAATCATTTTACATGTAAGGTTTAAAGAGAATATTGCACGACAACAACAAGAAACTTTGGGGCTTTTAGGAACTAATTTAATTTATAGTGCATTCTACAAATATCATACTCCCAAAAAAATCATACAATATCTCTATGATAATTTAGAAGAAGGTCAATTAGAAATAGATACTATAAGTTTTTCTGGTCCTGTTTTTAAGAGTGTAGATAATAGGCTTATGAATCTTGAATTAGTTAAAAATGGTCTAACTGAAGCTGTAATGTTTGGCCCTGATGGAAGTAATTTACTTCCAGCAGCTGCACTTTACAAAAAGAATATTTTAGCCCTAAGAGGAAGGTTTAGACCCGTAACTAAGGTTAATGAAGATATGTATGTACAATCCTTAAAGCTATTTATACAAGAAAAAAAGGTAGAAAAAAATAATACAATCGTCATATTTGAAATTACGCTTGCAGATTTAGAAAATAAAGGTGAGATTGATGAGAAAGATTTTATGGACAGAGCTAGGCTTTTAGCTTCATTGGGTGAAACTGTCTTAATTTCAAATTATAAAGAATATTATAGGCTAGTAGAATATTTTTCAATGTATACTGATAAAAAAATTGGTCTTTGTATGGGTGTTAACAATCTTATTGAGATCTTTGATCCAAAATACTATATAAAACTTAGCGGAGGTATTTTAGAAGCATTTGGAAAGTTATTTTTTAAAAAACTCAAAGTATACCTTTACCCTGTAATTTCTGAAGATGGAGAAATAATTACAAGCGAAAACCTTAAGGTTCATCCTAGAATAAAAGAGCTTTATAAGTTCTCTAAATTTAATGGAAAAGTTGTTGATGTAAAGAAATATAATATTGATTCATTAAAAATACATTCACACGAAGTATTGAAAGATATCCAAAATAATAGTACTGGATGGGAACAATTGCTTCCCAAATCTGTAGCATCAAAGATTAAAAAACAAAAACTATTTGGATATAAGGGTAATTAATCTAAAAAATCTGATTAGTATGATCTTTGGTTTTTACTTTATCTATAATATTAATAATAATTCCTTTTTCATCAATAATAAAAGTAGTTCTTAATATCCCCATGTACTCCCTACCCATAAATTTTTTTAAGCCCCATACTCCATAAGAATTAATTATTTTCTTTTCAACATCACATAGTAGTTTGTAAGGAAAATTGAATTTTTTCTTGAAATTATTTTGCTTATTCTGATCGTCTGAACTAACCCCTAGCACATCATAACCAGATGAAATAAATTTCTCATAATTATCACTGAGATTACATGCTTGAGCAGTACATCCTGGTGTATTTGCTTTAGGATAGAAAAAAATAATCAATTTTTTTCCTTTATAATCTGTTAGTTTAATTATATCTCCACTATTATCTATACATTCAAAATCCGGTGCATTATCTCCAATTTTTAATAATTTCATATTTATTATATTTATAATTCCTATATCTTACAAATATAATCTAATGAACAGAAAAGATAAAGTAGATTTTATTATTAATACGCTTGAATCATTGTACGCTAAAGTTCCTATTCCATTAAATCATAATGACTCTTATACTTTATTAATAGCAGTATTATTATCAGCTCAGTGTACTGATAAAAGAGTGAATAAAATAACTCCAAATCTATTTAAAAGAGCTAATAATCCTTATGATATGATCAAATTATCAATTAATGAAATTAAGGATATAATTAGACCCTGTGGCTTATCCCCAATGAAAAGTAAAGGAATATATGGTTTATCAAAAATATTAATAGAAAAGCATAATGGAAAAGTTCCTGATAATTTTAATGATCTTGAAAATCTTCCATCTATAGGTCATAAAACTGCAAGTGTTGTAATGTGTCAAGCCTTTGGAGTTCCTGCTTTTCCTGTTGACACACATATACACAGAATGATGTATCGCTGGGGGTTATCAAATGGAAAAAATGTGACAGTTACTGAAAAAGATGCTAAAAGATTATTTCCAAAAAATTTGTGGAATAAATTACATCTTCAAATAATTTATTACGCAAGAGAATACTCTCCTTCAAGAGGATGGAATATTGAAAAAGATATTATTACACAAGAAATTGGCAGAAAATCCTTACTAAAATAAATTATTTATATTAATTCATTATAAATTCAAAATTATGCGAATTTAATTTTAATATATTTAATGATTTTGAATAATTGATTATAAAATCAATAGTTTCTTTTTTTGGATTTAGTTCAGATTTTTTTTGACTTATAAAGTAATTTTCTTCCATATGTTATTTTTATATAGAACGAAAAAAAAAATCAAATATTATATAAAGATTTTTTCTTATTTATTAGTCTGTTAAAACTATATTCTTCTTTTCAATTATATTACGAAGATTAATTAATGCATATCTCATTCTCCCCAATGAAGTATTAATACTAACTCCTGTTTTTCCTGATATCTCTTTGAAACTCATATCATTATAAAATCTATATTTTAATACATTTTTTTGATCACATGGAAGCTCTTCTATAAGTTTTTTAACATCATTAATTATTTGAGATTTAATTAATGTCTTTTCAGCGTTTAATGAAGAATCACTTAAAACTGAGAATATATCGAAATCGTAGGAACTTTCAAACTTGGGTATTCTATTGCTTTTTCTAAAGTGATCAATAACAAGATTATGAGCTATTCTCATTACCCATGATACAAACTTACCTTGTTCATTATAATTTCCAAGTTTTAATGTTCTTATAACTTTTATGAAAGTATCCTGAAATATATCTTCAGTAAGATCTCTATCTAATACTTTTGAATATATAAAACTATATATTCTTTGTTTATGCCTTTTAATTAAAATTTCAATTGATTGTTCATTGCCATTAATATAGCTTAGAACTAACTCAGAATCTGAAATAATTGGATTTCTCATAACATTACTTTTTTAAAAACTCATCTGTTAATAGATGATTTTTGGTTAACCTTTATAGTTTTAAAGTAATGTTATTCTATACGTGAATTGTTATTATATTTAACTCAAATATATAATTATTAATATAATAAATCAAAATTTTTATTTTTTTAAACATTCTTAATTTCATCTCCTATTTAATATTATATTTGATATTTCCTCATCTATATGGTTATGAAAACAGAAAAAAACTTAGTTTTTGATAAAATTCATGTTAAAGGAGCAAGGGTTCATAACCTAAAAAATATAGATGTTGAAATTCCAAGGAAAAAACTCGTAATTATAACAGGATTATCTGGTAGTGGGAAATCATCATTAGCATTTGATACACTATATGCAGAAGGTCAAAGAAGATATGTTGAAAGCTTGTCTAGTTATGCTAGGCAATTTTTGGATAGGATTAGCAGACCAAAGGTTGATTTTATAAAAGGCCTTTCACCTGCAATAGCAATACAACAAAAGGCTAACAATAACAATCCTAGATCAACTGTTGGAACTTCTACAGAGATATATGATTATTTAAAGCTATTATTCGCGCGAATAGGCAGAACATATTCTCCAATAACAAATAAAGAAGTAAAAAGGAATACAGTAACTAATGTAGTTGATTATATAAAAAAAATTAATTTAGGAGAAAGGATTCTTCTTTTATCTAAAATATCTTTCACCTCCAAAGAAGATTTACTAGAAAATCTGGATTCTCTACTGAAACAAGGGTATAATAGAGTTAAAATCAATAGCAAGGTTTTAAAGATAAGCGAAGCTCAAAATTTAAGAGAAGTTCAAATAAAAAGTGCTTTTTTGGTTATTGACAGAATTATTATTTCTAACAATGATTCTTTCTATAATAGAATAACAGATTCTATAGAAACAGCTGTCTACGAAGGCCATGGGAGATGTATTGTTGAGTCAATAGAAAAAGCTAGCTATAAGGAGTTTAATACTAAATTTGAGAGGGATGGACTCAAATTCCTTGAACCAAACATAAATTTATTCAGCTATAATAACCCATTTGGTGCATGTCCAAAGTGTGAAGGGTATGGTGATATTATTGGAATTGATAGAGACATAGTCTTTCAAAATAAAGAACTCTCAATATACGAAAATGCAATATTTCCATGGAGAGGAAAAAAATTAAGACGATACAAGAATCTATTAATACGAAATGCTGATAAATTTAATTTTCCTATTCACAAGCCATATTATAAATTAACTGCATCACAAAAAGAAGTGCTATGGGAAGGAAACGAATATTTTATTGGATTAAATCAATTTTTTTCAAAACTAGAAAAAAAATTATATAAGATCCAAAATAGAGTAATGCTTTCAAGATATAGAGGAAAAACAAAATGTAATAATTGTAATGGGAATAGACTTAGGGCTGAAGCAAATTATATTAAAATAAATAAAAAATCTATTTCAGATATTATTAATATCCCAATCTCAGAACTATTAATATTTTTTAATAACATAAAGTTGACAAAAAATGAAAAATCTATTGCAAAGAGAATACTAAGTGAAATTCAAACTAGAGTAATTTTTTTAAATGATTTAGGTTTAGGGTATTTAACACTTAATCGAAAGTCAAAATCTCTTTCTGGCGGTGAAAGTCAAAGAATTAATTTAGCTACATCTCTTGGAAGTAATTTAGTTGGATCATTATATATATTAGATGAGCCAAGTATTGGCCTTCATCCAAATGACACAAAGAAGCTGGTTAATATATTAAAAAAACTCAGAGATTTAGGCAATACAGTTATTGTTGTTGAGCATGATGAAGAAATAATAAAAGAAGCAGATTATATCATTGATATTGGGCCAATGGCTGGATCTAACGGCGGAGAAATTGTTGCAGAGGGTAATTTTAAAGATTTTATAAAACAGAATTCACTAACTGCGAATTACATTAGTAGAAAAATGAAAATTGAATTGCCGCAGAAAAGAAGAAGCTCAAATAAAAAGATTAGCATTATTGGTGCCAGGGAAAATAATTTAAAAAATATTAATGTTGACTTTCCTTTGAATGTTATCTCAGTAATTACAGGTGTCTCTGGAAGTGGCAAAAGCACATTAGTTAATAACATACTTTATCCTGCCATATCTAATTTACTAGGAGATTATACTACAAAAGCTGGAGAGTTTAATAAAATTACTGGAGACACAAATTCTATTGAATTTATTGAATTAGTTACTCAAAATCCTATAGGGAGATCTTCAAGATCTAATCCTGTAACATATATTAAGGCATATGATGATATTAGAAAACTATATGCCCTGCAAAAACACAGTGTAATGAGAGGATTTAAACCAAAGCACTTTTCTTTTAATGTTGATGGGGGTAGATGTGAAAAGTGCAAAGGTGAAGGTCAAGTTATTATAGAAATGCAATTTATGGCTGATGTTCATATAAAATGTGATGCTTGTAATGGTAAAAGATTTATAAAAGATGTTTTAGAAGTAACATTTAAGCAGAAAAATATTGATGATATTCTAAATCTAACTGTTGATGAGGCAATTGATTTTTTTGATTTAAATGGTGAAATCAAAATTAAAAATAAACTTCAAACTCTTAAGGATGTAGGATTAGGGTATATAAAATTAGGACAAAGCTCTTCTACTCTATCTGGAGGTGAAGCTCAAAGAATAAAATTAGCTTCCTTTTTAGGTTTAAAAAATAATAATAAAAATGGTCTATTTATTTTTGATGAACCTACTACTGGCCTTCATTATGATGATATTAATAAATTATTAAGATCCATAAATTCTCTAATTGAAAAAGGGAACACTGTTGTAATTATTGAACATAATATAGAGCTAATTAAATGTGCTGACCATTTAATTGACCTAGGCCCAAAAGGGGGAAATAAAGGTGGAGAAATGGTTGCTATGGGTAAACCAGAAGAAATAATTCTAGAAAAGAAATCAATTACTGCAAAATATCTAAAAAAAGTTTTATGATAATTACTTTGGCATGAGATTTGTTATACAATAAATAGTTAGTTTAATTTATTGAATAGTTAGTTGTATAAAGCCTTGTGAGTTTATCTTTCCTTTTAAAACTTACAAGGCTTTATCTATTTAATTAGTTTCCTTGAAAATCAAATTACTCAATTTCTTTGCTAAATTTTTTCTATGATATTGGTCTATATTTATTGAGTTAATTTTTAATTTTTTTATCTTATATAGCTCATAGCTATCCTCTATGTGTTTTAATACTTCTTCATATTCATCATACAAAAAATATTTGCCAGATTTAGTTTTATTAATAATATGTTTAACCTCTGAATCCTTAGGGCCAATAGCTATAATAGGTCTGCTAGAATTAATATATTCAAAAGTTTTAGCAGGAATCACAAAACTTGATTCATCATTGTCTGCTTCAATTAATAATAAAATCTGGGATTTTAATAAATTTGGAAGAGTGTCCTTATATTTTATATAATTATGATATACCGCATTATTTTCTAGATGATTATGTTTTATATCATCTTTAATGTTAATATTTACTTTTCCTATAAAATTAATTACTAAATCATCTTTAAAATTATTTCTCTTTAATGCTATTTCTCTTAATGCTTTCCAAAGAATTTGTGGATTTCTTTCAGGTAATAATGAGCCAATATGTGTTATAGAAAATTTATTATCTAAAGGAATTTCTTTTTTTATATAATCAAATCCATTAGTGATTAATGAAACTGGAGTATTTGTTTTTTTTCTATACTCGTTTAATAATTTATTAGAAGTTACAATTACCCTGTCAGAGGAATCAAGGACATCACTTTCTAATTTTAAATGTCTATTTGCTGCATATGAAGTTAATTTTAATTTATTATGATAATTGATTCTTGTCCAAGGATCTCTGAAATCAGCAAACCATTTTATATTTAATTTTGATTTAAGGCCTAATCCTATCAAATGTAAGCTGTGAGGAGGTCCGGTAGTTATTATAATATCTATACCTTTTTCTAATATATGTTTTGATAAGAATTTTACAGATGGTTTTATCCAAAAAATTCTAGAATCAGGAATTAGCATATTCCCTCTTATATATATCATAAATCGATCAAACAATGACTGATCTTCTCTTTTTGGTATACCCCCTCTCCTTATACTATTAATTTTTTTATTATTAAAGAAACTAAATGGCTCAAAAATAGGATTTCTTATTACTTCAATTCCCTTATAAACTTCATTTAATAAACTCTTATCAGTAGAAGGATACTTAGCATTAGACGGAGTGTATACAATTGGCTTAATATTATTTTCTAACAGGTAGTTAGACAACTTTAACCACCTCTGCACACCAGGACCTCCAGCAGGAGGCCAATAATATGTTATTATAAGAGCTTTTGTTTTCAATTTCTAATGCTTAATAAAGAATTTATTGCCATACCAATAATGATAATAAATAGTAATAGAGAAGCTGATAGTGTAATCATACTTCCTTTTTTAACTATTTCAGGATCAAAAATAAATTCTATTATGTGATTTCCTGATTTTACTTCTATTCCTCTTAAAAGGTAATTAACATTAAAATATTGGGTTTTTTCTCCATCGATATATAAATGCCATCCATGAGGATAAAAAATTTCAGAAAAAACAATAAAACCATCCTCTTTGCTATTACATTCATATTTTAATTTATTTGATTCAAATTCTAATAATTTTACATAAGACTCATTGTCAACCAAATATTTCTTTGAATTTGTTTCAGTTGAAATAGCTATATTTTTAGTATTCAAAGTGTCTAAAGCAAGGATCTCTTTATCTTTTGAGTCAACATTTATAATAGAGTGAATAAACCAAGCAGGTCCATTTATAGAATCATTTATATACAATTGTGAAGCACCTTCTTCATTGTTAAATATAATATATTTAGTATTTAACATGTTTAATGTATTCATGTGAGTCTTATTAATATAAAATTCTAAAATCTCATTATAACTGCTAAGTTTTGCTGCATGATAACCCGTTATTGAATTATGAAAATAAGATGTTTTGGTAGTAGTTGATGTTAAATCTAAAACACGAAAATAAGATGTATCCTTTAAGATTTCTAAATTTACTTTATCGAAACTATAAGGTTTATCGACTAAAGCAGCATCAACAAAATTAGTATTATTAACATATTGTCTATTAAAGGGAACTAAATCAACTAGAACTAAAACACCTAAAACAATAATTAAGATTTTGCTTTTTATTTTTTTCTTCAAATACAGAAAAAGACCTGTAAAGGTTAATAAAATAAACAGTGATGCCCTAAGTAATTCATTTAAATAAATATCCATCCTATCTTGTTTAATAACTTCTAGGATTGAAGGATTTATGTTTACATCATTAATCCCATTAAAACTTAAGCTTCCTTTTACTAAAAACAATACAAGAAATGTGAAAGAAAAAATTACTAAAGCCCTAATTAAATATTTTATATTCTTATCATTTGATTTATTAGTTATTATGTTTGATAATCCTATAATTGCAACAAAAGGAATACATAGTTCTAAAATGACTTGAATAGAAGAAACTGCTCTAAACTTATCATATAATGGAAAATAATCAATAAAAAAATCCGTAAGAAAATTTAAATTCTTTCCATAAGATAAAAGCAATGATAATATTATTGCAGAAATTGACCAATTCCTGTATTTGTTATTAATTAAAAATAATGAGAAAATAAATAAAAAGAAGACTACTGATCCTATATATGCAGGTGCTTCAACAAAGGGTTGATCCCCCCAATAGGTTGGTGTATTCTTTATAATTTGTTTAGATTCTAATGCAGAATAATCATTTTCACGTAAGAAATTATAAAAATTTGATTCTACCCCTACATCTTCACTACTCCCTCCCCCCATAATTCTTGGAATAAATAAATTTAAGCTTTCAAAAATTCCATAACTCCATTGTGTAATATAAGCCTTATCTAACCCAGCACTTACTTTCTTGAATGTACCGTCTGGATTTATAGTTAATTCTGATGAATTTCCTCTCGTACTCTCACCTACATATTCACTAGTAGCCATCAAATTTGTTGCATTTAATGAAAGTGCAATAAATAAAGCTGAGAATAATATCCCTAATGATTTAAAATAGTGTCTGATTTGATCTTTTTTCCAACAATCAATCAAGGTATAAAATCCAATTAGCAGTACTATAAACATTAAATAATACGTCATTTGAAAATGATTAGCACAAAACTGTAGTCCAAGGGCTAATGTTGACAATAAAAATCCTTTTGAATATTTTCCGTTAAAAACCATTAAAACACCCGCAATAACTAACGGCATATATGCAATAGCATGTGCCTTAGCATTATGTCCAGCACCAATAATAATAATTAAATAAGTAGAAAACCCAAAGGAAAGAGCACCTAAAATAGCTAATCTGTATTCTACTTTCAGGCTAAGCATTAGTATATAAAACCCTAAAAAATATAAAAACAAGTAATCTGCAGGTCTAGGTAAAAACCTCAATAATAAATCTAGTTTCTTTATATAATTGTGAGGATATTTTGCGCCAAGCTGATACGTAGGCATTCCAGAAAAAGCACTGTTAGTCCAATACGTTTCATTATTGGTTTTTTTTGCAAAATCATTCTGTTGCTTAGCCATACCAGAGTATTGGACAATATCATTTTGTAATATTTTTTTACCCTGTAAAACTGGAGAAAAATATGAAAGAGATATGAGACAAAATAGAATTAATACACAAAAATGTTTAAAATAATTTTTTATGAAATTCTTTAGAAGCATATTATTGTGAAATTTTAATCAATTTCTTCATAATCTATATAATCTCCAGCATTATTCTTTTTTGATTTTCCTTTAGGCATTTTATCAATTGTCACCTCTCCCTCTTGTTCTTTTTTAGTATTATTCGTAGTATGTCGGTAATTCTTATTCTTGAATTTATTAATGATATAACCTAAATACATTCTTGATAAAAACTTAAAAACATAGTAAGCAACTAGTAAACTTAATATAAATTTTAATATGCCCAATTTAAATGATTTTTATATTGAAAAACAAAAATACAATTCTTAGAATTTAAAAGAGTTAATATATTATTAAATTATAAATGCTTTATCTTTGTAAAATAGGCTAATTTCATGAAAAAAACCCTACCTGTTTTAATCGCTTTTATTTTTTTTGCAACTAATACCATATTTGCACAATACACTGAAACAATAAATTCTAACAGACCTGGAGATTCTCAAAGCGCTTTTTCAGTTGGATCAAGTGTAATTCAAATAGAAACTGGAGCATATTTCTTAAATGAGAAGCACGAATTGTTAGACAATAAAGTTAAAGGAGTAGGATTAAACTTTACCCTTAGATATGGGCTTATTCTTGAAGAATTAGAGCTACAAGTTAGTGGTGTTTATCAAAATGATAAATACACTGACATGAGATCAACTATAGATGCTGAATACAATAGAAGTAATTTTAAAAAATTCAAAATTGGAGCTAAATATTTACTATATGATCCCTATAAAAATAGAGATGATAGTCCAAATTTATATAGTTATTGGGCCAATAATAAATTTAAATGGAATTCTCTTATTCCGGCAGTTTCAGTATACGCAGGAATAAATATTGATGGAGAAAACAACCCTTACACTGCGCCTGGAATAAAAGGAGTTAGTCCTTCCTTTACAATAGCTACTCAAAACAATTTTAATAATAATTTTGTGCTTATAACTAATTTAATTCTTGAGAGGATTGGAACAAATCAAAATGACTTTGAATATATAGTAACCCTTACTCATGCCTTTAATAATCAATGGGTTAGTTTTATTGAGACTCATGGAATAAATAGTGAATTTTATGCTGAAGATATGTTAAAATTTGGTGCTGCATATCTTAGTAATGAAAATTTACAACTTGATACATCATTAATAATTAATTTTAAGAACACCCCAAAAATATTTTATATTAATTTTGGAGGAAGCTATAGATTTGATTTACATAAAGACAAAGAATGATAGAAATAAAAGAAATAAAAAATGATTCAGATTTAAAAAAATTTGTAACATTTCCATTTAAGTTATACAAAAATTCCAAATATTGGATTCCTCCTATCATAAGTGAAGAAATGAATAATTTTAAATCTGATATTAATCCTTCACTAAAAGATTCATCTATCTCATTATTCATAGCTATTAAAGACAATGAAGTGGTCGGAAGGATAGCTGCAATAATTAATTGGGTTGAAATCAATAATTATAAAGTAAGAAAAATTCGTTTTGGATGGTTTGATGTTATTAATGACATAAATGTAACTAAACTCCTAATCAATAGAATAAAAGAAATTGGTAAAGCAAATAAG
Organism: Flavobacteriaceae bacterium; assembly: GCA_018657955.1. Classification (GTDB taxonomy): domain Bacteria; phylum Bacteroidota; class Bacteroidia; order Flavobacteriales; family Flavobacteriaceae. The sequence goes on from JABHWD010000020.1 coordinate 303,868, forward strand.
CTAGAATATATGGAGGGACCTATGGGGTTCTCAAATTTAGATAAAGTTGGAGTTCTTACAGATGGGTTTGATAAAATAGGGACAATGGTTACATGGTATAATCACCCCTATTATTCGTCACATTTTGAAAAACTTAATTTTAAAATAGAAAAACAATATGCAGAAAAGCAATTTTCCTTTAAAAATATTGACAAAGACTATTATTACAGGATGAGTAAAATAATTCAAAAAAGATATGATTTTAAGGCTGTTAATTTCGATAAAATTGAAGATGTTTTAAATAATATGAATGAAATGTTTGACTTATTCAATAGAAGCTATTCCTCTTTATCCTCATTTATTGAAATAAATGATATTCAAAAAGAATATATGAAGAATAAATACGTAAGATTTATGAATCCAAAATTTATTACGTTTGTTCTCGATAAAAATAATGATATTATAGGTTTTGCTGTAATAATGCCTTCTTACGCTAAAGCATTACAAAAAATGAAAGGAAAACTATACCCTTTTGGATTCCTTCATTTAATTAATGCTAAGAAATATGTTAAAAATGTAATTCTATATCTAATTGGAGTACATCCTGACCATCAAAATAAAGGGGTGACAGCTATTCTATTTAGTTCTCTAATACAAAACTTAAAAGAAAAAAATATTGAGGATTGTCTTAGAACTCCAGAGTTAATTGAGAATGAATCAGTAGATAAAATTTGGAAAAATTTTAATCCTACTTTAAGAAAAAAAAGATGTACTTACAAAAAAGATCTTAATTAAGAACTATATCTTATGATTTTCAGATAATTTTTTATATATACCAGAATCAAGGCGATCTGCTATAATAGAAAAAGCCTCTAACGTGTCTTGAATATCTTTAGAATTATGAGATGCCGTTGGGATTAATCGCAACAAGATTACTCCCTTTGGTACCACTGGATAAATAACAATTGAACAGAAAATAAGATGATTTTCTCTTAAATCCTTAACTAATGCCATGGCTTCTGGCATATCCCCTTTTAAATAAACTGGAGTAACACAACTTTGAGTGGAGCCTATATTAAAACCTCTTTGTTTTAAGCCTGATTGTAATTCATTTACATTTTCCCATAATTTATTCTTAATTTCAGGCATAGATCTTAATATTTCTAACCTTTTTAGTATACCTACTACCAATTGAATTTGAAGAGATTTGGCAAAAACCTGAGATCTCATATTATATTTTAGGTAATCTATTACTTCCTTTTTAGATGAAATAAAGGCACCTGTACTAGCTAAAGCTTTTGCAAAAGTTGCGAAATAAACATCTATTTTATCTTGAACGCCTTGCTCTTCACCAGCTCCTGCCCCAGTAGCTCCTAAAGTTCCAAAACCATGAGCATCATCTACTAATAATCTAAAGTTATATTTATCTTTTAAATCTGTAATTTCTTTTAACCTGCCTTGCTCACCTCTCATACCAAAGACTCCTTCTGAAATAACTAAAACACCTCCACCAGTATGTGCTGTTATTTTTGAAGCTCTATTAAGATTTTTTTCTAAACTAGATATATCATTATGCTTATAAGTAAACCTCTTTCCAAGATGTAATCGAACACCATCAACTATACACGCATGAGAATCCATGTCGTATACTACTACATCATTTTTTCCTAACAATGAGTCTATGGTTGAAAGTATGCCTTGATAACCAAAGTTTAATACATATGCAGATTCTTTATTAGAAAATTCTGCTAATTCTTTTTCTAATTTTTCATGTAATAAAGTATGACCAGACATTAATCTTGCACCCATTGGATAAGCAGATCCATATAATTTTGCTGCTTCAGCATCTGTTTTCCTTATATCAGGATGATTAGCTAATCCTAAGTAATCATTGACACTCCATGTTATAACTTCTTTACCCTGAAACTTCATTCTATTTGAAATTTCACCTTCAAGTTTTGGGAAAGCAAAATAGCCTTCAACAACATTAGCCCATTTACCTAATGGACTTTTATCATTATACATTTTTTCAAAAAGATCTTTCATTAATTATTTTATAAAATATTTCTTTATTTAACAAACTGGATGCTCTTTAATGTAGTCTCATGTTCTGAATCAAAAAACCCTTGTTTTTCCATCCATTGATCGCTATATATTTTACTTAAATATCTTGATCCATGATCTGGGAAAATAACAACAATTTTATCATCTTTTTTAAATTCTCCTGACTTATTTAATTGTTTAATGGCTTGAAATGCAGCTCCACTAGTATAACCCACAAAAATTCCTTCAACTTTTACTATTTCACGAGCTGAATGGGCGCTTTCCTCATCATTTACTTTAATATATTTATCTATTAAAGTAAAATCTGTTACTGATGGAATTAGATTTTTACCTAATCCTTCAATTCTATATGGAAAAATTTCATTCTCATCAAATTCTCCAGTTTCATGATACTTCTTTAAAACTGACCCGTGAGCATCAACTCCTATTATTTTAATCTTTGAGTTTTTTTCTTTTAGATATCTAGCTGTTCCTGATATAGTTCCTCCTGTACCGCTACAAGCAATTAAATGTGTTATTTTTCCATCAGTTTGATTCCAAATTTCTGGTCCAGTTGTTTTATAATGAGCTTCTGAATTTAAACTATTAAAATATTGGTTTATATAAATAGAACCTTTAATCTCATTGTGTACTCTTTTAGCAACGCTATAGTAAGATCTTGGATCATCTGCTGAAACATTAGCAGGACAAATAAACACCTTTGCCCCCATTGCTTTTAGCATATCTATTTTATCTTGTGATGATTTTGAACTAACAGCCAATATACATTCATATCCTTTAATTATAGAAACCATAGAAATACTAAATCCAGTATTTCCTGATGTTGTCTCAATTATAGTATTTCCTGGCTTTAAAACACCTCTTCTCTCTGCTTCTTCAATTATGTATAATGCTATTCTGTCTTTAGTTGAATGCCCAGGGTTAAATCCTTCTAATTTTGCTAAATATTCGCCTTTATATTTAGCCGTAATTTTATTCAGCTTAACCATAGGTGTTTGACCTATAAGTCCTAATATATTATTTGCAACTTTATTGCTTTTAGCCATAATAAAAGTTTAAAATCTAATAGTTTTTAAAGAAATGCAAAATTAGTGTTTTTTTTATTATTTGTCAATTTTATCTAATCGAAACAAGAAGGTTATATTAAATTTTAATACTATTAATTTTAGTTAATAGATAATCATGTTTTTCTTTTGTATAATCTAAATGTGTCACAATTCTAATCTTATTTATTCCCATAGAATACCAATCGAAAGAGATATTTAGTTTTTTAAAAACATCTACAATTGTATTTTTTTTAATTTTTTTATCAATTTCAAAGACTATTATGTTTGTTTCTACCTCTTCTACCTTATTAACAAAAGAAAGATTAACTAACTCCTTTCCTATTTCTTTTGCTTTTATATGATCTTCTTTAAGTCTTTTAATGTTATTATCTAAAGCAAAAATAGAAGCAGCAGCTAAATAGCCAGATTGTCTCATAGCTCCCCCCAAAATTTTTCTAATTCTAATTGCTTTTTTCATTATCTGATTTCTTCCTATTAAAGCGGAACCTATTGGGCATCCAAGTCCTTTGCTGAAACAAACTGAAATTGTATCAAAAATATCTCCATATTCTAAAGGATTTTCTTCTTTTTTGACCAATGCATTCCATATTCTAGCTCCATCAAGATGTAGCCCTAAATTATTTTCTTTACAGATCTTTTTTATATTTTTAATCTCATTCATATCCCAACAAGCTCCACCGCCTTTATTCGTTGTATTCTCTATAGTAACTAAAGAAGATAATGGACTGTGATAAAATTCTTTAGGATTGATTGATTCTAGAAGTTGATTGCTATTAAACATGCCTCTATTTCCATTAATTAATTTAAAAGAAACTCCACTGTTAAATGCTCCTCCCCCTCCTTCATAATTAAAAACATGAGAATATTTATCACATATTACTTGATCACCAGGATTAGTGTGTAATTTAATAGCAGTTTGATTTGCCATTGTTCCTGATGGAAAAAACATTGCCATATCCATTCCAAACATAACTGCTAGCTTTTTTTCTAATTCTCTTACAGTAGGATCTTCACCATACACATCATCTCCAACTTTGGCAGAAAGGATTGCACTAAGCATTTCTTTCGATGGGATTGTAATAGTATCACTTCTTAAATCTACATGCATAAAACTAATTTATATAACTACATTCACTAGAACCAATTGGTGATCCATCCGGAATTTTCAGTGACTTAGGCATTACATACTTTTCAGGATTTGATTTAAAATTCTTAATTAAATTCTTATAGTATGAGTTATAGGTAAAATCCTTATAAGCTTTTGATGATAACAGCTTCTCTATACTGTCTATAGCCTTACTCGCTGCATCTTTTACCTGAAAAAGACAATCATTTGAAACTACTAAATTCATTAAATATTTCAAAGCTTTATGATTTACTGTCTGTTGAATTTCATTTATATATAAGTTCTCATTATTAACCTTAAATGTATAAGAAATCAATCTATCAAATACTTCTGATATACTAAGTGATAAATTATTTAATGATTTCTGAAGAATTAATCTATTCATTCTCTCAGGATTAAAGAGTAAGGAAAACGTCATTTCACTAGCTGTAGAAGCTATGCTTATAGGGTCGAATTGTACACCCATATTTGATTTAAAAGACTCTCTTGATCTAGGATAGCCAAAGGCTCTAGGAGGAAAAAGATCTAACTTGTTCTTTGGGATTGCTAAGAAATCCGCTTTTACAGTTTTTAAAACAGAATTTAAAGCGTTTTTTTGTTCTAAGTAATTAATTTCTTTAACAGTAGTCTGATTATCTCCTCTTGTTGCATAATTATACTCTAAACCACCTATAAGCTTAACAGCTGCTTCAGTTTGATATCTATGTAGGAAGTATAGTGGAACAAAAACATCTTCTAGAACAGAAAAGGGCTGATTTTTTCTAATATTATATTCTGAAAAATTTGAAATAGCCTTATTTCTAACTTTAATTATATCCTCTAAACCAACAGAAGCACTTTCACCATTATCCCATAGATGTCCTAGAGAATGTGCTCCACCAATTGCTCTTGCATCGCTATCACTTATAAATCTTAGGCCACTACTATATGCATCATCCAATATCTTATTTAATGTCTCCTTTTCATCAATACTTTCATTAAAATCTGAATAGCTATAAGCTACTGTAATCTTATCCCATTCTCCAATGCCTGTGTCATAGGCATTATCAAGATTTATCTTGTTGTTTTCTATAGAAATAAGTGGATGTGGGTAATCCATAACAGAGGCCCTATCTTTTGTGCTAGCTGCAAAATTATGAACAAATCCAAGGGTATGCCCTACTTCATGAGCACTCAGCTGTCTAATTCTTGCCAAAGCCATTTCTAACATAGGATTATGATTATTACCTTCTAAGTAAGGCTGATTTAATAATGCTTGAGCTATTGAAAAATCTTGTCTTATCCTTAAGCTACCAAGACTTACATGTCCTTTAATAATTTCTCCTGTTCTTGGATCAATAACACTTGATCCATAACTCCATCCTCTAGTCGATCTATGAACCCATTGAATCACATTATATCTGCAATCCATTAGATCAGCATCTTCTGGTAAAATTTTAACTTGAAATGCATTTTTAAAACCAATAGCCTCGTAAGCTTGATTCCACCAAGAAGCTCCTTCTAATAAAGCAGATTTTATAGGCTCTGGTGTTCCAGGATCTAAATAATAAATAATTGGTTCTTTAGCTTCACTGTAATTTGCAGTAGCATCTTTTTTCTCTAATCTATGTCTTGTTATAAATCTTTTAACAATAGGTTCATATACTGGAGTAGCATAATCCATAAATGAAATTGAAATAGCACCACTTCTTGTGTCAAATTCTCTAGGCTTGTAGTTACTATCAGGTAATTTGATAAAGGAATGATGTTGAATAACAGAAATCAAGTTTGGATCAGGAGTAACACTTGAAATCAATCTTCCTTTTGCCTCTCCAGAAAATGTTAACAAAGCTTCGAATTCCACATTTTCTGGAAAAGCTTTTGTTCTTTCTAATTCAATAGCACTTTTACTCTTATCTACCTTGTATGTTCCTTGTTTTGAATTTTTAAGTCTTTTTGCAACTCCGTGTCTGTCTTCCATAAGAAATGCAGTAAAATCTATTATGTACTTATTCTCCTGTTCCTCTACTATTTTAAATCCATAAATAACTGACTTTGCAAAGGCTTGTTCCACACTTCTTTTTTCTAATTCATTATCTGAAATGGCTCTATAGCTTAAATTTGGCTGAATAAGGAGAATTTTATCACCATATTTTGAGAATTTAACTAATCGCTCATTTCCTAGCTGTCCCCTGTCTAGCCCTATATCATTAGAGCCAACTCCCGAGGAGAGTGAACTAATGTATAGGAATTCTTTTTCTAGCTCATTTACTTCTAAATAAATCTTATCAGATGAGTCATCATAATAGAAGTTAAAAAATCCATTATAAGCCTCAAAATCTTTAGTAATAGATTGAGAGAAACTAATACTAAACCATAAGAGAAATAGTGTTTTAAATAATAATTTCATAAGTATATTAATTTAGTTAAATCTACATAAAATATATTTTTTAAAAAAAACAATCTAACTAAATTAATATGCATTAAATTTGTAATAAACATATCTAATATGATTACTTCTGAACAATTCAAAGAACTTAAAGAGCGTCTGGATGCGTTAAGGAGGTATCTTTGACATTGATGTTAAAATTTCTCAATTAAAATTAGAAGAAGAAAAAACACATCATCCCGAATTTTGGAATGACCCAAAATCTGCAGAAAGAGATCTTAAAAAAATTACGTTTGTTAAAAAGTGGGTTACTGATTTTAATAATGCTGAAAACAAAGTTAATGACCTGGAAGTTTTAATGGATTTTTATAAATCTGGTGAATCCACGGAAACTGAGATAGATGAATTATATTCTAAATCAAAGGAGCTGATTGAAGAATTAGAATTTAAGAACATGTTGTCAGACAAAATAGATAGTATGGATGCTATTTTGCAAATTACAGCTGGTGCAGGGGGTACTGAAAGTTGTGATTGGGCTCAAATGTTGATGAGAATGTACACAATGTACTGTGAGAAAAATAATTATTCAATATCTCAATTAAATATCCAAGATGGAGACTCTGCTGGTATAAAAACTGTAACTCTTCAAATTGAAGGAAGTTTTGCTTTTGGATGGTTAAAAGGAGAAAATGGTGTACACAGATTAGTTAGAATATCACCTTTTGATTCAAATGCCAAAAGACATACTAGTTTTGCTTCAGTATATGTTTATCCGTTAATAGATGATTCTATCAACATTGAAATTAATCCATCTGACATACAGATTACTACATCCAGATCTAGTGGTGCAGGAGGTCAAAGTGTAAATAAAATTGAAACAAAGGTACAGTTAGTGCATAGACCTACAGGAATTCAAATTTCATGCTCAGAGACTAGATCGCAACTTGACAATAAGGTTAGAGCAATGCAAATGCTTAAATCACAGTTATACGAAATTGAATTGAAAAAAAAGAACCAAAAACGTTCTGACATAGAATCAGAAAAGATGAAAATTGAATGGGGAAGTCAAATAAGAAATTATGTTATGCACCCCTATAAACTCGTAAAAGATGTAAGAACTTCATATGAAAGCGGAAATATTGATAACGTATTAAATGGAGATATTGGCCCTTTTCTTAAAGCCTACTTAATGAAGAAAAAATAAAAAATATGATAAAGATTTACCATAATTCAAGATGCAGAAAATCAAGAGAAGCATTAGATTTATTAAAATCTAATGAACTAGACTTTGATGTTGTTGAGTATTTAAAAGAAAAATTGACAAAAAATCAAATACAAGCATTAATCAATAAATTAGGCCTTAAACCTCTAGAACTCGTAAGGAAAAATGAAGCAATATGGAAAGAGAATTTTAAGAATAAAGTGCTGACTAACAATGAGATAGTTGAAATCCTTTCAGAAAACCCTACATTAATTGAACGCCCTATTATCGAATTAGATAATAAAGCTGTTATTGGAAGACCTCCTGAAAATATTTTTAATTTAATCTAGTCCAATCATATTATTTAACATATTTTTTTGTTTTTATTAACATGATAAACTTAAAAATAAAACTACCTTTGTGACGAATCTAAAATTATACTGACGGTGCTGAAATATTATTTTAATTTTCTTCTCTTTTTATTTTTTATTTCAATTACTTATTCACAAAACCCATATAAAGCGGCTGAATTTACAAATCAATTTAATGTGTTTGGGAAGATAATTGATTCAGAAGGCAGTGAACCTTTAGAATATGCAACTGTAACTATTTTAACCCCTGTAGATAACAATGTTGTTACTGGCGGAATAACAGATAAAAATGGAGTATTTAACATCCCAATTTCAAAAGGGGAATATAATATTCTTATTGAATATATTTCTTTTAAAAATCATACTGTTGAAAACCTAAATGTAAGTGAAAATAAAGACCTGGGAGTTATTTCATTAATTATTGATATTGAATCTTTAGATGCGGTAGAAATTATTGCAGAGGAAACTACTGTTGAAATTAAACTAGATAAAAAAATATATACTGTAGGTAAAGATTTAACTGTAAGAGGAGGAAATGCAGGAGATGTTTTAGATAATATCCCATCTGTTTCTGTTGATTTAGATGGCAATATCTTATTAAGAGGTAATGATGCTGCTAGAATTTTAATTAATGGTAAACCATCTAGTTTAGTTGGAATAGATTCTAAATTTCTACAACAACTTCCTTCTGATGCAATAGAGAAAGTGGAGGTAATAACATCTCCTTCTGCAAGATATGAGGCTCAAGGAAGTGGAGGTATAATTAATATAATTCTTAGAAAAACTAAAAAATTAGGGTTAAATGGTTCTTTAAGCTCAAATATTGGATATCCTAAGAGAACAGGAATATCATCAAACCTAAATTATAGGAATGGTAAAATTAACTTTTTCAATTCATCAGGTTTTAGTGATAGAGTTAGTCCTGGGACTGGGTATAACTATTCAGAATATTATAATGGTGATCAGCCTAGTACATTCTTTGAAGAAAACAGAGAAACAGAGAGAGATAGAAATAGTTTCTTTACTAATAATGGAATAGAATGGTATCTAGATGATAAAACATCCATTGTTGGAACTTTTTTCTACAATCAAGCTAAATCTGACGACTTAGCAATAAATAATTTAGATGAAATAGATGAAAATGGGAATATTTTAAATCAAACGGTTCGCGATGAAAATGAGAAAGACATTGATTCTAATAGAGAATATAACTTAAATTTTGAGAGGAAATTTAATGACTCTGGGCATAAATTAATTATTGACTTACAGTATGACAACTCCAAAGAATGGGAAGATGCATTAATATCAGAAAATAATATTCTTAACGAGGTAATTGCAAGTGATGCTTCAAGCGAATCCTATCTAATTAAAGGAGATTATGTTAACCCTATTGGAGAAAATAAACAATTTGAAGCTGGCTTTAGGATAAGCCAAGATGATAATATAACAGATTATAGGGTTTTTGATAATGAAAATAATGTACTTACTGAAGATCTAAATCAGAGTAATCTTTTTCAATATAAAGAGCAGATAAATGCATTATACACTCAATATGGTGTAAAAGTTGAAGATAAATACTCTTTTTTAATAGGGTTACGACTTGAGAATACAGTTAAAGATATCAATCAACTAACTATTCAAGATTTCTCTAATAAAAATGAAACAGGATTATTTCCAACATTTAATTTTGGATTAGAAATTTCTGAAAATGAAACGCTTACTTTTGGATATAACAGAAGGATTAGAAGACCATGGTCTAGATCTATTAACCCCTTCCCTACTAAAATTAGTCCAATAAATATATATAGAGGAAATCCAGACCTAAATCCAACATATTCAAATAACATTGATTTTGGCTATTTAAAAAAATATAAATCTTCTTTTACAATAAACACCTCTGCTTATTATCAAAAAGCTACAAATACCTTTAATTATATAGTTGAAGAAACAGGTGAAACTGCTGAAATAAATGGAGTTGATGTTCCGATAACAGAGAGATATCCCATAAATCTATCAACAAATACTAGGGTTGGTTTTGAGTTAAACTTGTCTTATAGAAAAGGGAAAAATTGGAATATATTCTCCAATTTTAATGTTTATAGCAATAAAACTGAAGGAAGCTATAATGATGTTATATATGATAATAAAAATGTAAGTTGGAGCTATAGATTAAATAATAAATTAACTCTTCCTGGAAAAATTGAATGGCAAACAAGAATGAATGTCAGAGGTCCTTCAGAAACTGCAATTAGCAAAAGTGAAGGGAATTTTTCAATTGACCTGGCATTCAGCAAAGAATTATTTAAAGAAAAAGCTTCATTAACTCTCAATGTTAGAGACCTTCTTAATCAAAGAGGATGGAGATCTAAGACATTTAATGAAACTTTCTATAATAGTTCTGAGCATAGATGGGCGAAAAGATCTTTTACTTTAAACTTTACTTACAGATTTAATCAAAAGAAAGATCAGAACAGAAGACAGCAACAGGAAAGTTACGATGATGAAGCTATGGGATTTTAGGAATAGTTACTTTTTAGCTTTTCTTTCTTCTAAAAGCTCATTAATTCTTTCAATTAAAGCTCCAACAACCCAATAAGGAATTACGACTAGTAGCATTAAGAACATTAACCAGAAACCCATGCTTACAATAGTTATAAATGCTAAAAATCCTAAGTATTGATCAAATTCAAACATATCTTGATGAGAAATATTGGCGCAAAGATATAATATTACAAATTTATATTAGTATATATTCAAAATTAATTTTTCAACAAAATACTTTATACAATTAGCAAAATAATGGAGTAAATCAACTAAAATGCGTAAATTTGCATATATATATAATCAATCATGGATTATAGAATAGAAAAAGATACCATTGGTGAGGTTAAAGTACCTTCTAACAGATTATGGGGGGCTCAAACAGAACGATCTAAAAATAACTTCAAAATTGGACCAAGTGGATCAATGCCAATTGAATTAATACATGCCTTTGCAATCCTGAAAAAAGCTGCTGCCAAAACTAACCAGGAGAAAGGAATCCTTGATAAAAAAAAATCAGATGCTATTTCTAAAGTATGTGATGAAATTCTTGAAGGAAAATTGGATGATGAATTTCCTCTTGTTATCTGGCAAACCGGTTCAGGAACACAGACAAATATGAATGTAAATGAGGTAATTTCTAACAGGGCTCATCAAATATTAGGAAATGAACTTGGTAAGGGCGAAAAACTTGTCTCTCCTAATGATGATGTTAATAAGTCACAATCATCTAATGATACTTTTCCTACAGCCATGCATATAGCTACATATAAGTTAATTGTAGAGAATACTATTCCTGCACTAGAAGATTTAAGGTCTTCTATATGCTCAAAAGTAAAGGAGTTTAAATCAATTGTTAAGATTGGAAGAACACATCTGATGGATGCTACCCCTATTACATTGGGTCAAGAGTTTTCTGCTTATGAGTCTCAATTAGATCATGGCATTGTTAGTCTAAAAAACTCACTAAATCATCTATCAGAGATTGCCTTAGGCGGAACTGCTGTAGGAACTGGAATAAATACTCCTGAAGGATATGCTGAAAGAGTTGCTGAAGTAATTAAAGATTTAACAAAACTCCCTTTTAAGTCTGCTCACAATAAGTTTGAAGCACTCTCTGCACATGATGCTATTATTGAAGCCCATAGTGCACTGAAAGGATTAGCTGTTTCATTAAATAAAATCGCTAATGATATTAGAATGCTTGCTTCTGGTCCAAGAAGTGGAATTGGTGAAATAAGCTTACCAATTAACGAACCAGGAAGTTCAATTATGCCTGGAAAAGTAAATCCGACTCAATGTGAAGCAATGACAATGGTTTGCGCTCAAATAATTGGAAATGATACAGCAATAACATTTGGTGGAGCTCAGGGACATTATCAATTAAATGTTTTTAAACCTATGATTGCTGCCAATATTCTTGAGTCTGCAAGACTCTTAGCTGATGCTTGTAATAGTTTTAATACTAATTGTGTTTCTGGTATTACTGCAAATAAAAATGTAATTAAAGCTAAGCTTGATAACTCTTTAATGCTTGTTACAGCATTGAATACAAAGATTGGATATTACAAAGCTGCTGAGATTGCAAATGCAGCATTTAAAAATGGGACTTCTCTAAAAGAAGAGGCAATTAGACTTGGTTATCTAACCTCTGAAGAATATGACTCCTGGGTTAAACCAGAAGACATGGTTTAACCTTAAAACAATGTCACTACTTATAAAAAATATAAAGAAATTAATTCAGTGTAGAACTGAAAATATATCTTTTGTTTCTGGAAAAGATATGTCATTTTTGCCATCAATTGATAATGCATATTTAGTTATTAAAAATGGTAAGATTAGTGATTTTGGGAAAATGCAAGATTTTAAAGAAACTGGTTTTAATGAAGTTATAGATGCTAAAGACAGAATGATCCTTCCATCATGGTGTGACTCTCATACACATATTGTTTTTGCAGGAAATCGTTCAAAAGAATTTATTGACAGAATAAAAGGTCTAAGTTATGAAGAAATAGCTGCTAGAGGTGGTGGTATATTAAATTCTGCAAAGTTATTACAAAACACTTCTAAAGAGGATTTGTATAATCAGTCTAATATGAGAATTAACTCTGTAATTAGGCAAGGTACGGGTGCAATTGAAATAAAATCTGGTTATGGCCTTTCTTTAGAATCAGAAGTAAAAATGCTTCAAGTAATTAAACAGATCAAAGACAGCTCTAAAATACAAGTTAAATCTACTTTCTTAGGCGCTCACGCCTATCCTAATGAATTCAAAGAAAATAAAGATGGATATATTGACTTAGTTTTAAATAAGATGCTGCCAGCCTTCTCAAAGGAAAATTTAATTGATTACATTGATGTTTTTTGTGAAAAAGGGTATTTTTCACCAGAGGATACTGAAAAAATAATTAAAGAAGGTTTAAAGTATAATATAAGATCCAAAATACATGTAAATCAATTTAATGTACTTGGGGGTGTAAAAATAGCTGTAGAAAACAATGCCTTATCTGTAGATCATCTAGAGGTTCTTCAAGACGATGATATTAAAATATTATCCAAAGGATCAACCATACCAGTAGTATTACCTACATGTTCCTATTTTTTAGGAATTGACTATGCACCTGCTAGAAAACTAATAGATGCTGGTTTACCTGTTGCTATTGCTAGTGATTTTAATCCTGGATCCTCTCCAAGTGGAAATATGAATTTTGTGATTTCCACAGCCTGCACTAAAATGAAACTTACCACAGAAGAATCTATTAATGCAGCTACAATAAATGGTGCCTATGCAATGGGTCTTGAAGATAAAGTTGGTAGTATTTCTAAGGGGAAAATAGCTAATCTAATAATTACTAATAAAATTAATTCAATTGATGATATTCCGTATAACTTTGGGGGGAATCAAATTCATAAGATTATTTTAGAAGGACAATTAATTTCATAAACCAACTATAGCTTTTCCTCTACAATTTTTAAAATTCTTGCTTCTAATAGATTTGTTTTATCAATAATTATTTTGGCAGACTTAATTGTCTTTTTAACGTAATTTTTATCCTCTAAATCTTTGCAGTTTATCTTTACATTTAAAAATGCACCCATTATTGCTGCACGTGCACAATGCATAGCGACACCTGCATCACTAATTGAATTTGGATTACCCTCTTCTGCCATCTTCATTATGACTTCAATAGAGTCAAATGATGTCTTCATAATTTCAAATGGAACGTTAATTGCATTTTTGGTTGCTTTTTGAATTTCTTCATTCCTTATAGCTATTTGTTTGCTATTTTCCTTAGGCAAAGAATATGCATTCATTATCTCATTAAATGCATGAGTATCTCTATCAACTAAATCTAATAATTGATTCTGGCACCCAATTCCTTTTTCACCCCATTTAGAGAAAAATTCCCACCTATCATCCCAGCCTCTTTTATGAGCAGACAAGTTTGCTACCATAGTTGCTAATGCAGAGCCAAGTACGCCACAATATGCAGCAATAGACCCTCCACCAGGAGCTGGAGATTCACTTGAAGTTTCATTAGCAAAATCTGTTATTGTCATTTTGGCTAAGGGATTGTCATTAGTTTTTATTAAATATTCTATAATTCTCTCATTTGGATTAAATTTTGACAATTCATCAAGACCTAAAGATTTAATAGCAATATGTATTATATCCTTATCTGGAATAGCTAAAGATCTTTTTTGTTTAACTAAAAAGTACTTTCCGGCATCAATTAAGACCTTTTTAGGAACTAACCCTATAAGTTCTGAACCTGTTACTCGAAGTCCTCTAATTTGAGCTCTTTCACATGTTTTATCGAATACTTCATGCAGAGGAGTTGTATTAATATTAGTTAAATTATAGGATATCTGTGCTATTCCATACTCTTCAATATACCAGCCTATGCCTTTAAGATTTTTAAAATGACCGGGCTCACGTAAAACATTTCCTTTTTTATCTTTTAAAATTTTTCCATTTAATTTCTCTCCTTCTCTTTTAATTCTACCTGCTTCTCTTAAATCAAAAGCAATTGAATTAGCTCTTCTAGTAGATGTTGTATTAATATTTACATTGTACGCAATTAAGAAATCTCTAGCAGCAATTGCTGTAGCTCCAGATTTTTCTACAGAAGAGTTAAAATTATTAGGTCCATAATCAGGTTTCCAATTTTTTGTAGAAATCTTTTTTTGTAATCCTTCATATTCTCCAGATCTACAATTAGCAAGATTGACGCGTTCCTTTTTCTTTGCAGCTCTTTCATAGCAGTAGACTGGAATTCCTAGTTCTTTGCCCACTCTTTCACTTAATCTGTGTGCATACGCTGCTGTTTCTTCTATTGTAGTGTTAGAAATAGGAACTAGTGGACAAACATCAACTGCACCCATTCTTGGATGTTCCCCTTTATGGTTTCTCATATCAATTAACTCTTTTGATTTACTAATTAATTGATATGCAGCCTCTAAAACTGGTTCTGGTTCTCCAATAAAAGTAATAACTGTTCTATTGGTTGCTTTCCCAGGGTCTACATTTAATAACCTTACCCCATCACATTTTTTAATAACTTCTGTAATTGAGTTGATTGTATTCATGTTTCTTCCTTCAGAAATATTCGGAACACATTCTATTAACTTTTTCATTATAGATTACTATTATTAACTCAATAAATATATTAATATTAATTTTAAATATCTATTTATAAATATGTCAGTTAAAATTTTAAATTTTAAAGAGGAATATTCTAAATACTTCTATGAATTAAATATAGAATGGCTAAAGACATATTTTTATGTAGAAGAACATGACGAAGAAGTTCTCTCAAATCCAAAAAAATTTATAATTGATGCTGGTGGGATTATTTTATTTGCTCAATATGATTCTAAAATTGTTGGGACAGTTGCACTTATGCCTGTTGCTGAAGACAAGTGTTTTGAATTAACTAAGATGGCTGTTTCTCCTGATTATAGAGGAAATAAAATTGGTCAAATAATTTTAGAAAATTGTATTAACAAAGCAAAGGATATTGGATTAGATAAATTAATACTCTATTCTAATAGAGTATTAAAGAATGCTATACATATCTATAAAAAAAATGGATTTATTGAAATACCTTTAGAACCTGGAACTCCTTATAAAAGAGCAGATATTAAAATGGAATTAAAATTGTAAAGAATTGCTAAACCCTTCCTTTTAAGGCATTAAAAACCCAAGCTATTGCAAAAAAGCCTATCCCAACGGAAACAAACCCCCAACCTGCAACCTCATTGTATTTAAATATACCTAAACAGGTTAATAATACTCCAACTAATATCATTATAAATGTAGCCCATGCTAAAACTGTGTTTTTATTCATCATTATCTAAATTATTAGTTTTTTTTCTTTTTCCTTTTTTTCCTTTTTCCTTTTTTTTCCTTTTTATTAAAATCCATATCTACATAGGTAGTAACTTCATCTGGAGTTAAAATAATAGTTAATGATTTAACAAAATCGATCTCTAACTGTTTTAATTTATCTTGCCTATCTTCTTTAGATAGATCTGTATTTGAAACTACAGCATTATATGATTCTAGTTTTTTTAGCAACATACCTTTTAAAATTTGAGTTTCAAATTCATCTAAAGAGAAGGAAGCTACACACATAGGCAGAACTGTATTTAATTCCTCATAAACATCTAGAGTTGTAATATAAGCTGACGCTTCATATTTAGGAGGTGGTATATATCCTCTCTGTCCTCTTTGAACATTATTCAATTGTTGAGAAAATGATTGTGCAGAGAAAAATAAGATGGTACTAAATGTGAAAAATTTGATAAAAGTCTTCATTCTATTAAAATATGACGCAATTTATATAATATTCTTTAATTTTTTGTTTATTCTAATCATATTAGTTAGAGTATATAGATCTAATCTCTGTTTGTCTTTGATTAACATACCTAAAACCTTCTTCACCAAAATATCCTGCTTCTTCAAGCATGATTCTAATGTCTCTAGACCATTCCTTAATATAGCTAGTAATATTAAGTTCAATCGCATATACTGTATTTTTGTGTAGAGGATAATCTCCATTTCCCTTAACACCATCTTGTGAATCCCACATTCCAATTGTAGGGCCAGATGAATGACCATAAGAGCCTAATGGATGAGTATATATTGAAGGCCTTAGATCCCTATTTACGGCTTGATTTAAAGAGTTTAGTAAAATGGTATTGCCACTATCCCCTTCTATAAAATTTGAAGTAAGAATATCTTGTAATTTATTCCCCTTATTAAATGCTTTTTTAAGAAATACAGGAACCTCTGTTTCATCATCTTTCATAACGTAAGCCATTTGCTGACAATCAGAATTTAGTCTCAAATAGGTAATACCAAAATCACAATGTAGTAGGTCTCCTTTTTGAATTATTTTTCTATCAGGTCTATTAGAAAATGATCTTAAATGATCTTTATTTTCCTCTGTATTTCTTTGTATGTCAACAGAAGGATGAAACCATGTTTCAAGACCCATATTGGTAACTTTTTGCCTCATCCACCACTCAACATCAGTTGTTGTAGTGGCGCCAACCTCTATTACTTTAGATGAAAATGCTTCTTTAATAATATTATGCGTAATCTCAACAATATCACTAAAAATCTCCATTTCTCTTGCTGTCCTGGTTTCAATCCAAGCAGTTGCTAGCTTTTGTGCAGAAATAATCTTATCTCTATTTTCTTTAGAAATATTTGCAACAAATTCCTCATAATCTGTTTTATCTATTCCATCAGCTATGTTAAAATATTTTGAATAATTTATGCCTATAGTTTTTGGATTTCTCTCTTCAATTAATTGATTTAATCTTTTCCATTGATTTGGCTCAACTTCCTTATCCCATGCTGAAATTATATTTTCTCCAAAATTATATCTTGCTACTGCCAACTTATCTAATGTATTCTTTGCTTTATCTCTATAAAACAAAATAATAGTTCTTCTTCTTGCATTTAGCCACTCTGCTGGAAGCATAGTTTTTAAAACTGGATCTTCATTGTATTCTCTAGAAATTAATATCCACATATCAATTCCTGTTTTATCCATTAATTTTGGGAGAACATTCTCAAATCTGTCTTTTAAAATCTCATTAATAACTTTGGCTCGCTCCTTCTCCTCTAATATGTTTTGAGAATTTAATGTTACCGTAAAAAGAAAAACAAGATAAAATATTTTTTTCATGATAATAGATTAAATTATATTTACACTCATTTACAAATTTAAACCAATAACTGTGAAAAACATTGTTTTTATAATCATATTATTCACATATACTATTAACTCTTATAGCCAGTACTACAAGGATTATAATTGGGAAAAAGAACCCAATATAGTTGATATTGCAGTAGATAATATAAATGACTCTTCTGTTGGAATTTTTGAAAAAACTATTGTAGAATTTATTTCAGGAAAATTTAGCAATACAATCATTAAATATGAAACACATCATTACCAAATAAAAGTATTAAATGATAAAGATATTTCTAGACATAGTAACATTATTATACCAATGGATGAGGTAATTAACCTAGTAGACATAAAAGTTAGAATAGTAAATGAAAATGGAGAGTTAAATGAATTTGATAGTAAGACAATAAGTGAATTAGATGATTTTGAAAGTTCAGCAAATTTTAAAACTTTTCATCTTGCTGGAGTTAAAAATAACTCTACAATTGAGGTGCTATATACTCTAGAGAAGAAATATAATATTCACGGCAATAAGATTCTTCAAAAAAGTTATTCAATTAACAAATCAGAATTTTTATTAATTCCTGGTCCTACTGAAGGAATAATTAAAACCTATGGAGTTGATTCAAAAGTTAAAGACACCCTAATTAAAACACACCCTATTAAGATTATAGAAATTAATGATATTCCTTCTATTATTGATGAAGAATATGCTACTGCGATTGCAAATAGACAAAGATTATCATTTCAATGTCCATTGCCTGATGATAATATGAATCAAGAAGATTACTGGGAAAATATAGTGTCAAATATCAGTCCTATTATGTTTCCAAAAAATATTCATCCTAAAATTTTTGAAACTTCTTCAGAGCTAATTCAAAAAAATGAAAAGAACGTGTATAATATTGCTAATAAGATTGATGATTATATTAAAAATCATTTTACCATATCAGATAATAATAATGCTAGCCTTAACAACATAGACTATATCCTAACAAATAAGATTTCAAATGATTTTAGTATTATTCAAGTTTACACTCAACTTCTAACAGCTGCAGGAGTAAATTATGAGATTGTAATTACTGCAAATAGATATTATAATAGGTTTGATTCTGAGTTTTTTGATCCAAATATGCTTAGGGAGTTTTTAATATATTTTCCTGAGGAAAAAAAATATATAGCTCCAAATAGATTGGAATACAGGATAGGTGAAGCCCCTTTTGATTTATTAGGGAATTATGGTATTTACATCGACAGATTATTAAACTTTTATTTTAGTGAAATAATACAATCTGATAAATCATACAGCAGGATTAAAAGAAATATAACATTAGATTTTGAAAGAAAATTTAAAAAAGTCATAATAGATGAGTATCAAGAATACTCAGGTCATTGGGCAACAAATAATAGAAGTATGCTAAATTTTTCAGATGAAAAGGGGTTAGCCGATTTTGAAGATTATTTAACTGCTACCGGAATAGCGAATAAAAAAGTACTTAATTATGATATAATTAACGGAGAATTATTCCAAAAGAATTACAAGACTCCATTTATTGTAAATTCTAAAATATCAACAGAATCTCTAACAACAAAAACAGAAAATGAATATGTTGTAAAAATTGGAAATGTAATTGGAATACAGAGTCAATTATATGAGGAAATTGACAGATTTCATCCTATAGAAATTACCTACCCTAATCAATATGATTATAGAATTGTTGTTAAAATTCCTAAAGGTTATATTATAGAAGGATTAGAGGGGTTGATATTTAATAAGAATTATATTTCCTTAATGGGAAATAAAATCTGCAAGTTTGAATCTAATTATGAAATTAATGAGAATGAGTTAGTAATTTCAATCCAGGAATTTTATAAAAACCTAAGATATCAAAAAAATAGATATAATGAATTTAGAGATGTAATTAACTCAGCTTCAGATTTTCACAATACTTCTATTAAATTTATAAAGAAGTAAAATATTATACCCTACCAAAGAGTCTTTTATTCCAGTTTTTCCATCCATATTTTCTAGCAAAAACTAATATCAAAATAGGAAAAATAACAAATACTGGAATTATTACTTCATCTAAAGGCATTGCTGAAGGATTTGATATATCTTTTAAAACAGAATGCGTTTGAAGAGCTGTCCAATCAGCGCTTACAAGAAGTGCCGTAAACAGGTTGTTTGCTGCATGAAATCCTAATGCTAGTTCTAATCCCTCATCCATTAGAGTTATTATTCCAAGGAAGAGCCCTGTGCCTATATAATAAATCATTACTATATCTCCGAATCTTTCAACCTCTGGATTAGAGTAGTGAAGCAAACCAAAACCAACAGATGTAAGTAATAGTGCTATCCATTTATATTTAAAGACAACACCTATCCCCTGCATTAAATATCCTCTAAACATGTATTCTTCAGCACTAGTTTGAAGTGGTAGTAATATAATTGCAATAAGGCATAATATTAGAAATGGTTGCAACTTAAAATTCCACTCATAATTTTCGGGAGAAATAAAACTATAATCAATAAATAACATTAATGAAGTAAAGATTCCCCAAAGTGTAAAAGCAAATATTGCTCTATTCCAATCAACTTTAGTCCTAGCTGTAGTTAGCTTAAGTAATGGCTGACCATGGATAAATTTAACTGCAATAAAAGTCCCAATTAACATCCCAGCAAAGGGTAGTAATAAAAAAATCAAATTTAGATTTGGCTCAAATGCCTTCATTAGGTAATTTATATCTCCCAATCTCGTTGGGTCCAATGCACCTGTAGCAGTTTTAATTCCGATTGCAACAGCATGTGGTATTGAGAAAAGAAATAAAAAACCAAAAACAATAACTAATCCGATTAAATATTTCCACCAATCTTTTGCGTTTTCTTTTACCTGTGTTATATACATAATAATTATTATTTTTTAATATTAAATAAAGAAGTTGTTGAGAATTAAAGCATAGAATAGTCCAAAAAATATCTGTAAATAAATAGTGTTAAGATTTGAATTAATTAACTCCCTAGATTCATATAGCTTAAATACTCTTGTAAAAATATACAATCCATATATAAACAAGATCCCTGTACCTATTAAATATACATTAGAGTTAAAATTATCTATAGATGAATTGAATATATCTAACAAGAAATATGATGATCCAAATGCGGCTAATAATATTAATAGATATCCCCATCTTGCTGCCTTTTTTCCTAATGTAACTACAAGATGATTCTTCCCTGTTTTAGCGTCACTATTAGTGTCCGGAAATTGATTGATATATAGAATATTTGTTGTTAATAAACCTAAAGGTATTCCTAAATACATAACATTATAAAAATCAATAGAAAACAATTCAATAGTATTAGTTGAAATAGCAAATAATGTTCCTAGAGTAAGCAATGGTCCAAAAGCTAAGAAAATAGCTATTTCACCAAGCCCTCTTCTAGAGGCTAATCTAATTGGTCTTGCAGTATAAAAATACCCTAGGAATAAACCTATAAGACCAATAATAGCTACATTTTTAGCATTAGATAAAGAACCTGTAGTTAAATAACTTACATACATAAGCACAGAAGCCGTTAAGAAAGCTCCAATTAACATATTTCTTGCTAATGACTTTGTTCCTTCCAAGGTAATTAATCCGAGCTCTATTGATCTACTTCCTCCAGATAATTGAGCTCCTTCTAAAACCTTAGAGTTTAATCCGGCATTGAAATATTCTGTATTTGCTTCATCAGTACCGTCCTTAACATCAAAATAATCATTATATATATTGGAAGATAAGTGAAGAAAAAATATTCCTAAAAGGCACAAAACAAGTGCTAAAGGACTAAATAATCCATTCCCAGTTCCTGCTAAAAATGCAGCAACTGCAAAAATCGGAAATAGGGATGCACTTGTAAATCCTCCTCTAGTAATAGCAAAGGCCCATTTTATAAATTTTGTAGTAAGTTTTATAGGAACTACAACTTCCTCTTCAATAGGCACAGTAACACCACAATATCCAGTTTGTAGGTTGTTTTTCCCTCTTGCAAAAGTTGGTGTAATTCTAATCCTTGCATTTAATTTCTTTCCCTCTTTGTTTAAAAAATATGTTTTGGTGTTATGTTCTCCATGTTTAATTGCATTTGAGAGCCACATTCCTACATTTTGTATAACAATTTCTCCAGGCGAGAAAAGGGATACCCTTTTTTTTCCAACTAATTCTTCTTTAGAATAGCCAAATAATTTAATTCCATCCTCATTAATTGTTTCGATGACACCTTCCATGTCACATGTAACTACACTTTTCATGTTTATAGATTATTAATTTTTTATAAAGAAAATGCAATATAATAGATTTTACAAATAAACTATTTCTTATTTTTTTTTATTGCTATAGTTGTAAGTTTTGCGATAGAAATAAGGTTATTTTCTTCATCGGTAATTCTGATTTCCCATAATTGTATTGTTTTTCCTAAATGAATTTTTGAGGCTCGTGCATAAATTTCACCGCTTCTAACACTTTTTAAATGATTGGCACTAATTTCAATTCCTCTTACAGTTATTTCAGGATCATCCAAAAAAATCCTAGAAGCAAAGCTCCCAACAGATTCAGCCAAAGCAACTGTTGCTCCACCATGTAGTACTCCGTCTGGCTGGTGTACACTAGGATCAACAGGCATTTTACATGTAATATAATCTTCTCCTAAATCAATAAATTCCATATTAAGTGTCCCCATTAATGTTTCTTTACATACCTGATTTGCTCGCTCTAATATTTTATTTTTATCTATCTGCATTGTTATGTGTATTTTTACGTAAAAATACAAAACCAGCATTAATAATGAATCCAAAAGAAAAAGAAATTAGCTATAGCTCACTAAACACTTATTCTACCTTAAATTTACTATCATCAAAAACAAAAAATGTATGGTTTGTTTGTCATGGAATAGGTCATCTAAGTAGGTATTTTATTAAACATTTTAATGAACTTAACAAAGAAGAGAATTATATAATTGCTCCTCAAGCTCAGAGTAAATTCTATATTGCTCCAAAGATGAAACATGTTGGTGCATGTTGGCTTACAAAAGAGCAAACTAAAAAAGAGACTAATAATGTCATAAATTACTTTAATACAATATTAGCTGTTGAAAATACACCTTCAACTTGTAACTTAATTTTCTTAGGCTTTTCACAAGGGGTTTCAGTTGTAATGCGGTTAATAGCAAAGTCCAAGTTAAAATTTAATAAATTGATACTCTACTCAGGAAGAATCCCTATAGAATTGACTAAAAATGATTTTAAGCATATTGACAATAAATCTGAAGTTTGTTTAGTCTATGGAACGAAAGATTCATATTTAGATGAGAAAACAATAAATTCAGAAAAGAAAAAAGCTAAAGAATTATTTGGTAATGTGTCAACTATTAATTTTGATATAGGTCATGAAATTAATTCTTCAATAGTTAATTTATTGGCTGTATAAAATTAAAGGGTATAACTGAAACAGCTATACCCTTTAATTTATGAATAATCTATTAAGTTATTCTTTTACTTCTTCAAAGTCAACATCTTCTACATCATCACTTTCTTTTCCTTCTGGATTCTCTGATGATTGTTCAGAATTAGAGGGATCTTGTTGTTGTGATTGTTGAGCTTTATACATCTCCTCACTTGCTAATTTCCATGCTTCATTAATTTTTTCTAAAGCAGGATCTATTACAGCAATATCCTTTGTTTCATATGCCTTTTTAAGCTCTTCTAGAGCATCCTCAATAGGTTTTTTCTTATCAGCAGATAACTTATCTCCAAATTCCTTCAACTGTTTTTCAGTCTGGAATATCATAGCATCAGCACTATTAAGTTTATCAGCTGTTTCTTTTACTTTTGCATCTGCATCTGCATTTGCTTCAGCATCTTTCTTCATTTTCTCAATTTCTTCCTCTGTTAATCCAGATGAAGCTTCAATCCTAATATCTTGTGTTTTATTAGTAGCTTTATCTGTAGCTGATACATTTATAATACCATTTGCATCAATATCAAAAGTAACCTCAATTTGAGGAACTCCCCTTGAAGATGGTGGTATACCGTCCAGATGGAATCTTCCTATTGTTTTATTATCTGCAGCCATTGGTCTTTCTCCTTGAAGAACATGAATTTCAACGGAAGGTTGATTATCAACAGCTGTTGAAAACACTTGAGATTTTTTTGTTGGAATTGTAGTGTTTGCATCAATTAGTCTTGTCATTACATTACCCATAGTTTCAATTCCAAGAGATAGTGGAGTAACATCTAATAATAGGACGTCTTTTACATCACCAGTAAATACTCCCCCTTGAATGGCAGCTCCAACAGCTACTACTTCATCAGGATTTACACCTTTACTAGGTTTTTTTCCAAAAAACTTTTCAACAGCATCCTGAACTGCAGGGATTCTTGTTGATCCTCCAACTAAAATTATTTCATCTATATCTTTTTTAGCTAATCCTGCACCTTTTAATGCTGCTTTACATGGATCTATTGTTCTTTTAACTAGATCGTCAATTAATTGGTTAAATTTAGCTTTTGTTAGTGTTCTAACTAAGTGTTTAGGGCCACTGTCAGTAGCAGTTACATAAGGTAGATTAATCTCTGTCTTTGCGGATGATGATAATTCAATTTTTGCTTTTTCTGCAGCTTCTTTTAATCTCTGAAGTGACATTGGATCCTTTCTAAGATCCATTCCTTCATCCTTATTAAATTCATCAGCTAACCAGTCGATTATTTTTTCATCTATGTCGTCTCCTCCTAAATGAGTATCACCATCAGTTGCTAAAACTTCAAATACGCCATCCCCTAGCTCTAGAATTGACACGTCATGTGTGCCTCCTCCAAAGTCAAAAACTGCAATTTTTTGATCTTTTCCTTTTTTGTCCATACCATATGCTAATGCTGCTGCAGTAGGCTCATTGATAATTCTTTTTACTTTTAACCCTGAAATTTCACCTGCTTCTTTAGTAGCTTGGCGTTGAGAATCATTAAAATATGCTGGAACAGTGATAACTGCCTCATCAACTCCAGTTCCAAGATAATCTTCAGCAGTCTTTTTCATCTTTTGTAAGATCATAGCTGATAATTCCTGTGGTGTATACAATCTTCCTTCAATATCCACTCTAGGAGTGTCATTATCTCCTTTTACAACCTTATATGGTACTCTTCCTGTTTCTCTTTTAGATTCTGAGAATTTGTTTCCCATAAATCTCTTTACAGAATATACTGTTTTTGTTGGATTTGTAACTGCTTGTCTTTTTGCTGGATCACCAACCTTAATTTCACCACCTTCTACAAATGCTATAACTGATGGTGTAGTTCTTTTTCCTTCAGCATTTGGTATTACTACAGGCTCATTACCTTCCATAACGGAAACACATGAATTTGTAGTTCCTAAATCGATTCCAATTATTTTACTCATAATTTTAAATTATTAATTATTTCAAAATATACTTGGCAATCATTATGCCATTGCTATTTAAGTATGAAATTGTCAGTTTTTTTGTATTTTTTATGACATATTGGCACTTTTTAAGAGAAAAGGGTGATTTTAAAAAGCAGTCATAAAATGAGTTAGTACTATAATATATTTTACTAATTTTACATGCTCATTTATTTAAGAATGTCTAAAGCTAAAAAAGAATATAAAAGAATCACTGTAAAATCACTTCTAGATATGAAGATGGATGGTGAAAAGATATCTATGCTAACTGCATATGATTTTACAACTGCAACTATTGTAGATATATCTGGAATAGATATAATTTTAGTTGGAGATTCTGCTAGTAATGTTATAGCTGGTCACGAAACTACTCTCCCAATAACACTTGATCAAATGATTTATCATGCATCTGGAGTAATTAGAGCAGTTAAAAGAGCTCTTGTAGTTGTTGATTTACCATTTGGATCATATCAAAGTGATCCTAAAGGAGCTCTAAAATCAGCAATTAGAATAATGAAGGAAAGTGGTTCTCATGCAGTTAAATTAGAGGGGGGTAAGGAAATAAAAGATTCTATTAAAAGAATTATAAAAGCAGGTATTCCTGTAATGGGGCATTTAGGTTTAACACCTCAATCTATTTATAAATTTGGGACATATACCGTTAGAGCAAAAGAAGAGGAAGAAGCTAAGCAGCTTATTGAAGATGCAATTATGTTGGAAAAAATTGGATGTTTTGCAATTGTCTTAGAAAAAGTACCTTCAGACCTTGCAGCTAAAGTTACCAAAAAAGTTAAAATACCCGTAATAGGAATAGGAGCTGGAAATAAAGTTGATGGGCAAGTTTTAGTAATTCATGATATGCTTGGGATGACAAAAGAGTTTAACCCAAGATTTTTAAGAAGATATATGAATCTTTATGATGATATGAATAAGGCAATCTCCAAATACTCGAAAGACGTAAAAAGTGGAAATTTTCCTAATTCTAAGGAGCAGTATTAAGGTCTCTCCTTATGAAAATCTTGTCAAATCATTATAATCTACAAGTTCTTTTCGAAGACAACCACTTAATTGTAATAAATAAAAGACCTGGAGATATTGTTCAAGGAGATAAAACAAAAGACACTCCTCTTTCAGAGATTGTAAAGGAATATCTAAAAATCAAATATGATAAATCAGGTAATGTTTATTTAGGTGTAATTCATAGAATTGATAGGCCTACCTCTGGAATAGTTGTCTTTGCAAAAACATCTAAGTCGCTGTCAAGAATGAATTTGATGCTAAAAGAGCATACAATACAGAAAACATACTGGGCAATAACTCAAAATAAACCAGAGAAGGAAGGTGATAAACTAATTCATTGGTTGAGAAAAAATGAAAAGAATAATAAATCTACACATTTTTCAAAAGAGACTAAAAATGCTAAAAAAGCGATACTTAATTATAAGATTATAAAAGAACTTGATAATTATTTTTTATTAGAAATTACAATGGAATCAGGAAGACATCATCAAATAAGATGTCAATTACAAGCAATTGGTTGCCCAATCAAAGGAGACATAAAGTATGGCTCCAAAAGAACGAATAAAGACGGAGGTATAGACCTACATGCCAGAAATATAAAATTCATGCATCCAGTCAGTAAAAAAGAAATTGATATTACTGCTCCAGTAAGGGATGAAAAAATATGGCAAAGCTGTATTTAAATAGCTTTAAGCGGAAACATTTTTTTTAAAATTATTTGGGTATATACCCAAAAAAATATATATTAGCATAAAGTTTGGGTATTTACCCAATTAAATATGTTAATTATGGGGAAATCTTCTAAAAAAAATACGAGAAAATATGAGGTCTAATAATTTATCAAAATATACATTGAATTATTTTTCAGATAAAACACATAGTAAGATATTAAAACATAGTCTAATACTGTTTAATAATAAAGGGTTTAACTCAGTCACTACTGCTGGTATTTCAAAGGAATGTAATATTCTTGAGGGAACACTTTGGTATCATTATAACTCTAAAAAAAATATTTTAGTTGCTCATATAGACTTATTTCAAAAGATGTTTATGGAGCAAATTAAAACTATTAATTATGATAAGATTGAAAATGTATTTCAAATCTCAACAAAAATCTACACATTAATATGGGATTTTCAATACATTTTTAGAGAACATTTTGACTCTATATCAATCGATAATGATATTCTTAAGAAAATAGATGAAATAAATAATTATGTAGAAAATTTCACTGAAGAATTAATTACTAAATCACACAATCATTTTCTAAAGTTAAAAAAAGATGCTTTAAATAGATTGATTGACACCATATTATTAATTGGCAGATATTGGCTGCACTATTCAAAAAAAAGGTATCCAAAATCCAGTAATGAAAATCTCAGAAAAAAGGGAACAAAACTTATTTTCAAATCATTATATCCTTTTTTAAATAAAGAGGGGAAAGAAAAAATGGATTTGATGTTATCTAAATTTGGTGTAAAAACAACTCATTAAAACACATTATAAATCTAAAAACAAATGTTAAAATACCTTAAACACTTTCTTCCTGCTTTTACAGCTATTTTTTATATACTAGCAATTTCAATGGGTGAATACTACCCAACTATTTGGTTTATTGGATTTTCATTGTTTCTTACAATTGGCGACTACCTACTTCCTAAGGATGAACATATTCAACAGTTTTCTTATCCAAGTATATTAAATTCTTCTATGTATATCAACCTGCCCATTTTATTTATTGTAGTAATATTAACTATATCTATCCTAAGTAATGATTTACCTCAATGGCATATTAATATCCTAGACTCATATTATTCTATTGATTTTATTAGTTTAAAAAATTCTTTTAATATAATTGACAAAATTGCTTTAATAATTCAAACTACCTTAATTATTGGCGTTCTCGGCATCGTTCCCGGACATGAATTAACTCATAGAATAAAAAACAAACTTGATATGTTTATAGGAAATTGGCTTCTTGCTTTTTCTTGGGATTGTACTTTTGCTATTGAACATGTTTACGGTCATCATAAAAACGCATGCCTTGCTGACGATCCAGCTTCAGCGAAAAGAGGTGAAAATATTTATTCATTTATAGGAAAAGCTATTTACACTGAACATGTTGATGGCTGGAAAATTGAAAATAACAGATTAAAAACCAATGGCGTTAATCCTTTCAGCTTTAACAACAGAATGTTTGTTGGATACTGCAGAAGTCTATTGATTACTATTCTGGCTTTTCTTATTGGCGGATGGATTGGAATACTATATTTTTTAATATGTGCACTTTTAGCAAAATCATTTTTAGAAACTATAAATTATGTTGAGCATTATGGATTAGTTAGAGGAAAAGGCAAACGAATGCAAATGAAGCATTCATGGAACTCAAATCATCTATTGAGCAGCGTATTTTTATGTAATGTAACAAGACATTCTGATCACCACAGACGGGCTAGCTTGAAATTTTGGGAACTTCACCCATGTCCTGAAAATGCGCCAATGACTCCATATGGTTATTTAGCAATGTTATACATTGTATTGCTAGCTCCATTTTTATATCAAAGAATAATGGAAAAAAAATTAATTGATTGGGATTTAAATTACGCAAGCACAGAAGAGAAAAAGCTAATTAATATTAAATTAAAGTAAATGGAGTATACAAGTTATATAGAAAATCAAGAAAAATATTTCAAAAATGGTAAAACATTACCTATAAGTAAAAGAAAAAAGTTATTAAAAAATCTTAAAAAGGAGATATTATCTAATGAGGATAAGATTTTTAGAGCATTAAATAATGATCTTAGAAAATCAAATTATGAAACTTATTTATCTGAAATAGGAATTTTAATTACTGAAATAGATTTATTCCTTAAAAATATAGAGAAATGGGCTAAACCAAAAAAAGTAAAATCATCTCTGCTTAGCTTTCCATCATCAGATTATATTTATAGTGAACCTTATGGAAAAGTTCTTGTAATATCACCATGGAATTATCCATTTCAATTAGCAATTTTACCTGTTATGTCAGCTGTAGCTGCTGGAAACACAGTTGTTCTAAAACCTAGTGAGCATGCGCCACACACCTCTAAACTGGTTAAAGAGATTGTTGAAAGTGTTTTTGAAAAATCACATGTATTAGTTATTGAAGGAGCTGCTGAAACTGCTTCAAAATTATTAGAATATCGTTGGGATTACATATTTTTTACTGGGAGCGTTAGAATAGGAAAAATTGTTGCTGCTGCTGCTGCAAAACATCTTACACCTACAACACTAGAGCTTGGAGGAAAAAATCCTTGTATTATTGATGATACTATAGATTTAAGACTAGCCTCTAGAAGAATAGTTTGGGGTAAGTTTGTAAATGCTGGACAAACATGTATTGCTCCAGACTTCCTGATTGTTAAAAGAAACATAAAAGATAAATTAATTACACACTTATCGGAAGAAATTGAAAAAGCATATGGAGAAAACCCTAAAAACTCAGAAGATTATCCAAGAATCGTAAATAAAACTAATTTGTCAAGACTTTCTAATTTAATTAAGGATACTAAAATTATATTTGGAGGAGAATATGATTTAGAAACATGTTATTTTTCACCAACTATTATTGATGAACCAGATATTAAAAGCGCTTTAATGGCTGAAGAAATTTTTGGACCGATTTTACCTATTATTTCATATGATGATGAAAATCAAATTGAAGAATTAATGTCTAAATATGAAAAACCTCTAGCATTATATGTCTTTAGCTCTAATAAGAATTTTTCTGAAAAAATCATTTGCAAATATAGTTTTGGAGGAGGAGCTATAAATGATACAATCATCCAGGTAGGAAATCCTAACCTGCCTTTTGGAGGAGTTGGTCATAGTGGTATTGGCAAATACCATGGCAAGACAAGCTTTGACCAATTGTCACATAAAAAGGCAATTGTCAAGAAGGGAAATTGGCTTGATATTAAAATTAGATATGCGCCATATAAAGGGAAATTGAAGTATGTAAAAAAATTCTTTAAGCTTTTTAGCTAATTTACTTGATATTAAATTTAATTTCTGAATTTGTCATCTTTTGAGAAAGAATGTTAATAGCACTATTTGTTAACTGCAAGATTCTTGGATATCCACCTGTTGTCTGACAGTCTCTCATAAGGATAATTATTTTTCCTCCAGGTGTTAACTGTACAGTTCCTGGCATTACATGTGATGTTATAATTGGTTTTATATTGTTTTTTATTTTTTCATTTAATATATAGCCCATTCTATTATGATTATTAGAGATTGAAAACTGCTTCTTTAATAAATTCTCTTTATTTTCTTTACTTAACTTATGAAATTCTGGACCTTTATAGCATTCAATATTATCAGATAATATTAGTTTCTGTATTTTTTCTTGATTTGTGCTTCTTGACTTGTTTATTGAATTATTTAGAACAATCTTATCGTTTTTCTGAATTTTAAAACTCTTAGTTATACCGTTGTACATACTCCTGCTTTTCATAACTTTCTCGGATTTAATTCCTCCTTGAAAAGCTATATATGTTCTAAACCCGTATTCAAATCTGTCAAAACTAAGTAAATCTCCTTTTTTTACATCTATCTTATTATACATCTGTATAGAAGAACCATTTAGTTTAGCGTTCATATCTGAGCCTGTCACAGCTATTATAGTGTCTTTCTTGAATTCTAAAGAACAACCTGTCATTGTTAATTCTAATAATGCTGAAGATGTCAAATTTTCTAAAATTTGATTTGCAATTTCAGCAGAATTCTCATCCATGCAACCACTAACAGGAACCCCGTAGTTTTGAAAACCAAAACGTCCTTTATCTTGAATTGATGTATAAAAACCTGGATCTATTACTTTAATCATTTAAAACTTCTTTATTTAATTCATATAAACCAAATTCTACCTCTTTTTCAATTAATTTATATTGATCTTCTGATACTTGAAAAAATTTAACCCTATCACCCGGTTTTGCAAAACATGGAATATCTTTTGACTTATCAAATAGATTAATTGGAGTATTTCCTAAAATATTCCATCCGCCTGGACTCTGCTGCGGATAAATTCCTGTCTGTTCACCTCCAATTGCTACAGATCCTTTAGGAACTCTTAATCTTGGCTCTTTTTTTCTTGGAATATGAAGAGTGTTATCTAAGCCTCCTAAATACATAAAACCAGGTAAAAAACCTATTAAATATACTGAGTAAATAGTTTTACTATGCCTAATTATGATATCTTGTTTAGAAATTTTATTTTGCTTTGATATGACATCAATATCTAGTGCAAACCTGTTTTCATAACACACAGGGATATTCCAAAGAATTCTGTCATATTTATTAAGAGATTTCCGAGATAGATATAGATTTTTCAGCTTCTCTATTAATCTATTTATGTTGTCGATTTTTTTATTAAAAATTAAAAGCAGTGAACAGTATGAAGATCTTATTTCTAATATATGCTTAAAACCCGTTTCTAACCTATTTTTAAACTCATTTACATCATTATTGATATTCTCATCAATCCTTTCTGGCCAGCTAATCAGAAGGGAATTGTCATTATATTGAAAATATTTTAAGTTATAACTATTCAACTATCAAGTTTAATTTTATTTATGTTACTAAAAAGATTTTTTATTAGACTAATTATTTTTGGACTATCTCCATGTATACAAAAAGTGTCTGCTGAAATCTTCTTGTAATTACCATCAATTGTTTGAATTTTATTATCATTAATTACATTTTCTAGCCTTTTTAACATTTTTTGATGGTCTAAAATCATAGAATTATTATTTCCTCTAGAAACTAGGGATAAATCGTTGTTATAATTTCTATCTAAAAAAACCTCGTAATATATTTTTATATTATTCTCTATTGCCAATTTTGAAATTAAAGATCCATAGGGTACATATAAAATTTTATTTGAATATTTAGATTTCATTAATTCAATAATAATTAATGCAGTTCCTAAATCATTTGCTGAGAAATTATAAAGAGCACCATGTAATTTAATATGCTCAAGGGAAGTTTCTAAACTCCTAGCAATTCTATCTAAATCATCAATTTGATTGATTAATGAATTAGTTAGATCTGAGTGTGGAATAGAAATATTTTTTCTACCAAAATTTTCTTTATCTGGATAAGAAGGGTGCGCGCCAATATTAACACCATATTTTTTTGCTATTAATATTGTATCTGTCATAGTTGATTTATCCCCTGTATGTCCTCCACAAGCTATACTACATGAGCTTAGGAAGGGCATTATATCTTTCTCAACACCAGTCCCCTCACCTAGATCTGAGTTTATTCTAATCTTATTATTTTTTATCATAAAAAATTAAATACTTTAATTATACTCTTAATACCTAATATTAGTGTTATTAATAACACGAAAAAAGAAATAAGATTATGCTTCCAATTATTAACATATTTACCCAAAACATTATTATTATTAGCAATCAATATTAGAAAAAATGTAATTGTAGGTAATAGAATACCATTTGCCACTTGAGCAAATTTTATTATTTCTATTGAATCAATATTTAATGAAGAACATACTACTCCAACAATAAGGACTATAAACCAAACCATTCTAAATCTAAGAGATTTTAGTTCTGTACTCCAATTTAAACACCCACAAGTTACATATGCTGCAGCAAGGGGTGCAGTAATTGCACTAGTCAAGCCAGCAGCAAACAATCCAAAAGAAATTAATTGCTTGGAAAAACTTCCGAAAACAGGCTCAAGACCTTTAGCTAAATCTACTGCCGAATTAAGCTGATCTAAACCTATGGATGTAGAAGAAATTATTATACATACAGATATTAATCCACCAACAAGTACTGCTACTATGGTATCAATTTTTGCGTCTTTTAGCTCTTTTGGTGAATTCCATTTTTCTTTAGCCAGAGAGGCATGAAGAAATAAATTATATGGGACAACAGTAGTCCCTATTAAACCTATAATGATCAAAATACTATTCTCAGGAAAGGTTGGAATAAAGAGACCGCTAAAAAATAATTTTAAATCTGGTCCTGTTTTAATTGCTGTCAATAAAAAAGCAAGGCTCATAAAAAGAACCAGCCCCATCAATATCTTTTCTAATAGCCTATTGTTTCCTAATAATAAAATAACAAAAGCTATTAGCCCTATTATTAAGCTATAGGCATTATATACGCCAGCAAAATCTAAATTTCCAAATACTGCTTCTAAACCAAGAACACCACCACTAATATTTCCAGCTTCATAAGCAATATTCCCAACTAGAATAGCTGAAAGAATTAAAATAATGGAAACTACTCTAATTGTTTTACTTCTGAATTGCGATACTATTGCATTAGATAAAGAGCTTTGAGATATGACGCCAATCCTAACTGCAATTGTTTGTAGGAAAATTGTAATTACAATTGACAATAACAGAGCCCATAGTAAAGCAAAGCCAAACTGTGACCCAGCAATTGTACACATAGTTACAGTTCCTGGACCAATAAAAGCAGCTGCAATAACTGACCCTGGCCCAATATTTTTTAAATATTTCTTAATACCTACCTAATTAATTCGATTTTTGTAATCTCTTTTGTCTTATCTGTAATAGAAAACCTATCATCTAATCTCATTCCTATTACCCATATAATCTTATTTTTAGATGTTTCCAATATTAGCACTTTATCTTTATCAAAAACAGATATTTTCTGATCTTTTAAGTATTTACTTACTTTTTTCTTTCCATTCATACCAAATGGATAAAAATAGTCTCCAGATAATAAATTTCTAACCCTTAAAGGAAAATCTAGTTTAGCTGAATCTAAATAAATAGCATCTAAGTCTTCTTTAAAAATTTTTTCAGATTTACTTAATTTTATCTTACCAATTGAAATAGTTATTTCTTTTGACGATTTATTTATTAATAATGGTTTATTTTCTACCTCACTGTTCTCTGCTAGTATCAAGTATTCTCTATCTTTTAACAACTTATGACTTTTAGAAATAATCTGTTTTCCGCTTTGAGAGTCTAATAAATCTCTAATATCATTCCATTGAGTAAAATTATACTTTTTTAATAGCTCATAAAGATATGCTTCTATATTACTTACTTGCTTAATCTTATTAATTTTAAAATACACCTTTTCGTTCTTTTTAAATGAAACATCCTTAGTAAAATCATCAATTTTGTCTTTTATAATTGATTTGGATTGTTGCAACTTATCAATTGATTTAGAAAAGCTCTCTAATAAAGATGGATTAATATTTTTCAATTTTGGTAGAACTTCTAGCCTAATTTTATTTCTTAAATAATCCTGTTTTTTATTACTTGAATCTTCTCTCCAACTAATTTTATTTTCTTTAGCGTAAGACAGGATTTTCTCTTTTGTAAAAATTAATAATGGTCGAAAAACCGTATCATTAACCTTAGGGATTCCTAGTAGTCCATCAATTCCAGAACCTCTAGATAAATTAATTAAAAATGTTTCAAGACTGTCGTCTAAATGGTGAGCAGTATGAATATGATTGATATTTAATTCTTTTGATAATTCTTGAAACCATGAATACCTTAATTCTCTAGCTACCATTTGAATTGATTTGTTATCATTCTCAGACAACTCTTTGGTATTAAAAGATTTTGTGTAAAATTTAATATTATGTTTTATTGCTAAATCCCTTACAAAACTCTCATCTAAATCACTTTCTTTTTCTCTTAATTTAAAATTACAATGAGCTACAACAAAATTTAATTTTAATTTTAAGCATAGATGAAACAAGACAACACTGTCTACTCCTCCTGAAACTGCAATAATTAATTTACTAACTGATATAGAAGGAAAGTTCTTCTTTAAATGATTAAGAAATAATTTTTCCATTATTTAACAATAAATATATGAAAACTGAATCTATATATGTATAGGTCTATTTTCACTTGCTGAAAGTGCTGCCTCTTTTACAGCCTCAGAATAAGTCGGATGAGCATGAGAAATTCTAGCAATATCCTCTGCCGAAGCTTTAAACTCCATTGCAACTACAGCTTCAGATATAAGATCAGCACATCTAGCACCAATCATATGAATTCCCAATATTTCATCTGATTTTTTATCTGCTAAGATTTTAACAAATCCATCTAAATCAGAACTTGCTCTACTTCTACCCAAAGCCCTCATTGGAAATTGACCAATTTTGTAATCTACATTGTTTGATTTCAGTTCTTCTTCAGTCTTTCCAACAGAAGCAACTTCAGGCCATGTATAAACAACCCCAGGAATCAAATTATAATCGATATGAGGTTTTTGTCCAGAAATAAATTCTGAGGCTAATATACCCTCTTCTTCTGCTTTATGCGCTAGCATAGCACCTCTAACTACATCTCCTATTGCATATATACTCTCAACTTTAGTTTGCATATTTTCATTTATTTCAATCTGACCTCTTTCATTTACATCAAGACCTACTGCTTTTAAGTTTAATCCTTCTGTATAGGGTTTTCTTCCTATAGCAATTAGACAGTAGTCTCCTTGTAGACTAACCTCCTTTTCATTCTTATCATAGGCTAATACATTTACAAGGTTCCCGTTTCTAACTATAGAAGAAACCTTATGTGATAATAAAAGTTCCATTTTTTGCTTTTTAAATACTTTAGCAAGTTCCTTTGACAGACTAGAATCCATAGATGAAATTATTCTGTCTTGATACTCAATTATTGAAACCTTTGCGCCCAATCTACTATATACTTGTCCTAGTTCAAGCCCAATAACACCTCCTCCAACTACAATCAAATGTTTAGGAACTTCCTTTAAGCTAAGTGCTTCAGTTGAAGTAATAATTCTTTCTTTATCTATCTCAGCAAATGGAAGTTTAGAAGGCTTGCTTCCAGTAGCTATAATTATATTTTTAGAATTTATAGTTTCAACAACTTTTCCATTAACAATTAAATCAACGTTATTATTGTCTTTAAATGAACCTATGCCATTAAATACTTTTATATCATTTTTTTTCATAAGGAAATCAATGCCTTTTGTAGTTTGATCTACCACAGCTTGTTTCCTTGCTATCATTTTAGATAAATCAAAATTAATCTCACCTTTAATATCAATTCCATGTTCTGGAAACTTTTTAATAGCATCTTCATAGTGATGAGATGAATCTAAAAGTGCTTTACTTGGGATACATCCAACGTTTAAACAAGTTCCTCCCATAGTAGAATATTTCTCTATGATAGCAGTTTTCATTCCTAGCTGCGAGCCTCTAATTGCGGCAACATATCCACCAGGGCCTGACCCAATAACCAATACATCATATGATTCCATGAAAATTTTATTTTAAAGAATTATCAAAAATACAAATGTTTTAAGTCTGATCAATGAAAATTTTCTGATTAATATTTTTCATTTTAATCTAAATATAATTTTAATCCATATATTGTCTAAACCGATAAAAATCTGGTTTATAATTCATGCTTGATTCAAAAAATGAAATTTCACTAGCTAAAGCTCTAACACCTATATGTGTTTTAATTTCTTTATTAGCATATAACATAGTAGTATATGAAGATAAAGATTGGTTTGGGGAGAACACTTATCAGATAATATTATTATTAGGTGCTTCTTTAGCATCAGTTATGGGCTTAATTGATAGAGTCTCAGCTATTCACATATTAAAAAAAATCTATTTAAGTATTAAAAGCATTGCAATACCAATAGTTATTTTACTTCTAGTAGGTGCATTAGCGGGAACTTGGAAAGTTAGTGGAGTTATTCCCGCTATGGTTTACTATGGATTGAATCTAATTAATCCAACAGTATTTTTACCTCTAACATTAATTGTAACTGCAATTGTTTCTCTAACAACTGGAAGTTCATATACGACTTCTGCTACTGTAGGAATTGCATTAGTTGCTGTTGGAACTGCATTTAATATATCACCAGGAATGACCGCAGGTGCTGTAATTTCTGGAGCGTATTTTGGTGACAAAATGTCTCCACTAAGCGATACAACAAACCTAGCACCAGCAATGGCAGGAGGTGATCTATATACCCATATAAAATACATGACACTCACCACTGTCCCTACATTTATTTTTACATTCATAGTTTTCTGCATAATTAGCTTAAATATTGATACTTCTGGAATTGGAGATATGTCTAGTATTTTAACTTTATCAGATACAATATCAAATGATTTTTATATTTCTCCTATATTATTTCTTGTTCCAGTTTTAGTAATTATTCTTGCATTCTTAAAAGTTAGACCAGTTATAGCCCTTTCATCTGGAATTCTTTTAGCGTTAGTTTTTGCCTTAATTTTTCAACAAAACATATTAAACCTTATAGATCCATCGGATTATACTGCAGTTTTTAATTCTGTTTTTTTAGACACTGAAATACCAACTAATAACGATAGAATTGTAAGATTATATAACTCTGGAGGAATGAAAGGCATGCTATGGACAATAAACCTAACAATTTGTGCAATGATTTTTGGAGGATCAATGGATGCAATTGGTGCATTATCAAAAATTACTAGCGCTCTATTAGATAGGGCAAAAAATATCTTTGGCTTATTTGTAAGCACTGTAATTAGTTGCTTAGGTATAAATATAGCTGCATCTGATCAGTATCTTGCTATAGTAATCCCTGGAAAAATGTTTAAAGATGCATACAAAGAAAGAGGATTAGCTCCCGAAAATCTCAGTCGAACTTTAGAAGACTCTGGAACAGTAACATCTGCATTGATTCCTTGGAATACTTGTGGAGCATACCATTATGGTGTTTTAGGAGTTAGTGTTTCTGAATATTTTATCTATGCAATATTTAATTGGTTGAGTCCAATAATGACTTTAATTTATGCAGGGTTTTCTATAAAAATTAGAACCATCATTAATGCTAAAACTTTATGATATAATTACTCTTGTTTTATCAAAGATTATTAACTTGCGTTTTTTGTTCCTATCTTTAATTCATGGCTAAAGTGAATAGTAAAAAAAATAAATTTTCCTTTTCATTAAAAAGAGAAAAAAAACAGCTGTCAAGTTCACAAAAATTGTTTTATGGCAGCTCACTGATAATATTATCCTTAATATTTATTATTTCATTCACATCATACTTTTTTTCTGGCCATATTGATCAAAGCTCACTTTTTGAATTATCAAATAGAGATATTGTATCTGAAAATTGGATGAATAAACTTGGTGCTCTTCTAAGCCATTTTTTCATTTATCAAGGATTTGGAATTTCTTCATATATATTGAGTTTACTTATTTTATTATCTGGACTTCATATCCTTTTAGAGATAAAAAATAGAAAACTTATAAAAAACTGGCTTTGGGGTTTTTATCTAATGATATATGGATCTGTCTTTTTTGCATTAATAGATAGCTCAGGTAACTATTCTGGTGTAATTGGCTATGAAATTAATAATCTATTAACTGATTATATTGGTGTAATTGGAACATCATTCTTGTTATTTTTATTGGCTATGCTCTACCTAACAATTAGATTAAATTTAAGATTAGAGCATATTTATAAATTTAATTTTCTTTTAAGAAAGATTGCCTCAACCTTTAAAAGAAAACAGAAAATAGTTAGTGATGAAATTGAGGATTCTTCAAATTTAGAAAGCGAAATCGAGATAGCTAATGAAAAGACAGATACTGAAACTAAAGATGAGATAATTAATCAAGATACAGCGGATGAAATTAGTAAAGAGGTTCCTGCTGAAAAGCCTAAAATAAAAGATGAAATTGATATTGAAGTTGAAAAGATTATTGAAGAGAAATCTGAGACCGACAATCTTTCTGATAAACTAGTTAAAAATTTTGGTCTTTTTGATCCTAAGCTAGAGCTTGCAAATTTTCAATTCCCTTCATTAGATATTTTAAAGAAATATGATAGTGAAAAAATAAATATAGATAAGCAAGAGCTTGAAGAAAATAAAGATAAGATTGTTGAAACATTAGGGAACTATAACATTAGTATTTCTAGTATTAAAGCAACCGTTGGCCCAACGGTTACTTTATACGAAATAATTCCAGATGCAGGAATAAGAATATCAAAAATTAAAAATCTAGAAGATGATATAGCTCTATCCTTGTCAGCTCTTGGAATTAGAATTATTGCTCCAATTCCTGGAAGAGGAACTATTGGAATAGAAGTTCCAAATAAAAATTCAACAATTGTTTCAATGCATTCTGTAATATCTTCAGAAAAATTTCAGCAATCTGAAATGGAACTTCCTATTGCTATTGGCAAAACTATTAGTAATGAGACTTTGGTTGTAGATCTAGTTAAAATGCCTCATCTACTTATGGCTGGAGCCACAGGACAAGGTAAATCTGTAGGACTAAATGCTGTTTTAACTTCATTATTATATAAAAAACATCCTGCAGAAGTTAAATTTGTTCTAGTAGATCCAAAAAAGGTAGAACTTACCTTATTTAATAAAATTGAAAGACATTATTTAGCAAAACTACCTGACTCTGAAGATGCTATAATAACAGATAATAAAAAAGTTATCTATACCCTAAATTCATTATGCATTGAAATGGATAACAGATATGAATTATTAAAAAATGCATCTTGTAGAAATATTGTTGAGTACAATAAAAAATTTAAGGCAAGAAAATTAAATCCAAATGATGGACATCAATACCTTCCTTATATAGTTCTTGTTATTGATGAATTTGCTGATTTGATCATGACTGCTGGAAAAGAAGTAGAAACTCCTATAGCTAGACTAGCTCAATTAGCAAGGGCTATTGGTATACATTTAATAATTGCTACTCAAAGACCTTCTGTAAATGTAATTACAGGTGTAATTAAAGCAAATTTCCCAGCAAGAATTGCCTTTAGAGTAACTTCTAAAATTGACTCAAGGACTATTCTGGATAGCTCTGGGGCAGATCAGCTAATTGGACGTGGTGATATGCTGTTCACACAAGGAAATGCGATTATAAGACTTCAGTGTGCTTTTGTTGATACTGATGAGATAGAAAAATTAACTGACTATATAGGATCACAGAAAGCATATGCTAGTGCACACAACCTTCCAGAATATGTTGGAGAAGAGAGTGGCACAAATCTTGATATAGATAAAGAAGATAGAGATGTGTTATTTAGAGACGCTGCTGAAGTAATTGTAATTGCCCAGCAAGGATCTGCATCACTTTTGCAAAGAAAACTTAAATTGGGGTATAATAGAGCTGGTAGGCTTATTGATCAACTTGAAGCTGCTGGAATTGTTGGGCCATTTGAAGGAAGTAAAGCGCGACAAGTTTTAATAACAGATCTTCAATCATTAGAAAAATATTTTGAAAATGAATAAATATTATACCATAAAAAAAATTACACTTCTATTTATTATAATTATCCTATCAAATAATATAATAATAAGTCAGAATTCTGAAGAAGCAGTAAAATTATTAAACAAAGTTTCTGAAAACATAAAAAGCTATGATAATATATATATTAATTATACTTATACGCTTTTTAATTTAGAAGAGGATATCAATCAAATTAACAAGGGGAGTTTTGTTACTGAAGATGATAAATGGAAATTTGTTATGTTGGATGTGACTAGAATTTTTGATGGAGACAAGCTATACACAATTATCCCAGATGACGAAGAAGTTACTATCTCAACTCAAAACCCAGATGATGAAAGCACAATAACTCCTAACAAAATGCTCTACTTTTATGAGGAAGGATATAATTTTGAGATGGATATAGTTCAATATGTTGGAAGAAAAAAAATTCAATATGTCAAATTAATACCAATGGATTCAGATGCTGAAATTAAATACATCTTAATGGGAATTGACGTTGAATTTAATCAAATTTATAAAGTAATTGAAACAGGTATAAATGACACACAAACAACAATTGCTATAATTGATTTTGAGGTAAATCTACCTCTTGAGGAATCTTTATTTGTTTTTGATAAAGAAAAATATAACGATTACTATATGAATATTCTTGATTAAAACTATCATTGAAATTAATAGATCAATACATATTTAAAACCTATTTAAGAACATTACTTACTGCATTTTGCATTTTAATGTTAATATTCCTTTTTCAATCAGTTTGGATGTATATTACTGAGCTTGCTGGAAAAGATCTTGAACTTGATGTAATTCTTAAATTTTTATCATATGTTTCTCCTAGACTTGTAGTTTTAGTTTTACCACTAGCTATTTTGCTTTCTAGTATTATGGTGTTTGGTCGACTATCTGAAAACTCTGAATTTGCTGCGATGAAATCTAGTGGATTATCGCTTCAAAGAATTATGAGAAGTTTAATCTATTTTACTCTTTTTCTAGGAGTTGTTATTTTCTTTTTTTCAAACAATGTAGTTACGGCAGCAGAATTTAGCTTTCTTAACCTTAGAAAGAATATATCAAAAGTAAAACCTACTATGGCTATTGCAGAAGGTCAGTTTAGTGAAATTGGAGATATAAATATTAAAGTTGAAGACAAATATGGAAATAGAGGCCAATATCTTACCGATGTAATCATTCATCAGAAAAAAAATAAACTTGGAAATTATACAGTAATAAAATCAAAAACAGGTGAAATCACTAGTGAAGCTGATTCAGATATTTTACAATTAAAACTATATGATGGAAATTATTACGATGAAGTTATTACTAAGGACTATAGGGCTAATAAATCAAATCCATTTGTGAAAAGCTATTTTAAAGAATATATGCTGAATATTGATCTTTCATTAATAAATGATGTAGACTTTAACCAAGAAGGGAGTGCAAATAGATATTCTATGCTAAATGTAAGAGACCTAAATACAACTATTGATTCATTAGTAATTAAGAGAAAGAAAGATTACGAGGCAATTGCTACAAAGATGCATAATCGATCTAATGCAAAATCCTTAAATAATAACATTAATCCTGTAGAAGATGAATTTGAAGGAGAAAATGTATATGATATGTTTAAACCACAAAAACAAAAACAGCTTTTTGATCTAGGAATTAGTTCAGTTAACAGCACAATAAGCATACTAAAATCAAATATGTTAATACAAGCTAGAAGGGAAAAAAATATAAATAAACATTTCATGTCACTTCATGATAAGTTTGCCCTTAGTTTTGCATGTATAATTCTTTTCTTTATTGGCGCACCACTGGGGGCAATTATAAGAAAAGGAGGTTATGGGTTTCCTGTGGTTATTTCACTTATTCTATTTCTAACTTATCACTTTGTAGGAGTTTTTTCTAAAAACCTTGCTGAGGATACTAGCATTAGCCCCATACTTGCTAGCTGGCTCTCTACAATAATTATGTTTCCTATTAGTGTTTACCTAACCAATAGAGCTACAAAAGATAGAGGCATTCTTAACATTAGTGAAATAACTGAAAAATTCTTACAATATTTTAAGAGATAATTAGGTTTTAATATGTTGATTTAATGCGATATATTTGAACAATCTTATATTTTTCTAAATGTCTGCACAGGATAAGCTTAAACTAAATACAATTGAGTCAGCAATTAATGATATTAGGCTGGGCAAGGTTATTATTGTTGTAGATGATCAAAATCGTGAAAATGAAGGTGATTTTGTTGCGGCTGCTGAGTCTATAACTCCTGAGATTATAAATTTTATGGCTACACATGGAAGAGGGCTTATATGCGCTCCTATTACTAGTAAAATGTCAAAAAAATTAAAGTTAAATCTAATGGTAGGGTCTAGTTCAGATCCTCAAGACACAGCTTTCACTGTATCAGTAGACTTTAAAGGAAACGGGGTTAGTACTGGTATTTCAGCAGCAGATCGATCTAAAACCATAAAAGCATTAATAGATCCAGAAACAAAAGCTCATCAATTTTCAAAGCCTGGTCATGTTTTTCCATTAATAGCAAAAGATGGCGGTGTTTTAAGACGTACAGGGCATACCGAAGCTGCTATTGATTTTGCAAGACTAGCTGGTTTTAAGCCAGCAGGTGTTATTGTCGAGATAATGAATGAGGATGGTACAATGGCACGATTACCACAACTAATTAAAGTTGCAAAAAAATTCAATTTAAAAATTATCTCAATTGAAGATTTAGTTGCCTACAGAATGACTCATGATTCATTAATTGAAAAAAGGGAGGATTTTGATATAGAAACAAGGTTTGGGAGCTATAGATTAAGAGCATATGAGCAAACTACCAACCATCAGCTCCATTTAGCTCTTACAAAGGGTGTTTGGGATAAAGACGAACATGTTTTAACAAGAATTAATTCTAAAGCAATTAATACTGATATTTTAGGGATGCTTACTAATGGTAAAGAAGAGAGATTAGATAATATGTTTAAAATTATCAATGACGATGGTAGGGGTGCAATTATTTTTATAAATCAAGTAAATCAATCCTTAAATACTCTAAAAAGATTAAAAGTTTTAAAGAATAAACAGAAAAGCAATAAAATCATTAAAGCTCCAAAGGTGGGTATGGATATAAAAGATTTTGGTATTGGAGCGCAAATATTACATGATTTAGATATTCATAAGCTTAGACTAATCTCAAACGGAAAAAAAGAAAAAAGAGTGGGAATGATAGGTTATGGCCTTGAAATTATAGAATACATCAATTATTAACTATTTCTTTTTATGTCTGTATATCCAAGGTATAAATCTTGGGTCCCTAAATATGTTAAGCCAACTATTATGTTTTACATTGTTATACAGAGTAAATTTTGGACTTCCGCCAGACTCAATAACAGCATTTACCATTCTAATTGAATAATAAGGATGAACGGTTCTGTCATCAGATCCGTGAACGATCCATAGAGGAGTTTTCTTAGCATAGTTTAATATCCAATCTATATGTCCTGCACCACAAATTGGTGTTGCAGCTGCAAACATATCTGGTCTTTTGTTTAATAGTTCAAACGCTCCCATAGCACCGTTGGATAGACCAGTAAGATAAACTCTATTTTTATTTACATGATCAAGGGCAACAAGTGAATCCATAAGATTCATTACCATGGATAGTGATTTTGTGGGGGTAGAATTTTTATTGAACTTATAATTCTTATTATCAGAGGATTTTATTAGTTTTCTACTAGACCATGAATCAGTAAGTGGTGCTTGCGGAAATATTACAACTGCTGGAAACTTTTTTCTATTTCTTTTATTTGAAAAAACTTTATTAATGTAGGTTAACTGCTTTTTATTATCTGAACCCCTCTCT
Source organism: Flavobacteriaceae bacterium (assembly GCA_018657955.1). GTDB lineage: Bacteria > Bacteroidota > Bacteroidia > Flavobacteriales > Flavobacteriaceae. The sequence continues at coordinate 348,441 of JABHWD010000020.1, forward strand.
CCTATTCCATGTAAAAATAAATGCAATGGATACTTTTTTGTTTCATCAAAATTTTCAGGCAATAAGATTCTGTAATTTAAAGTATCATTATCGACTATATACCTTGCATGCTCAGGAAACCAAGTTAGATTTTTTTTGAATTTAACTTCTTGAGAATTTACTAGATTAAAACAAAAAAAAAGAGAAGTAAATATTATTAAATCTTTCATCCAGTGTTGAATATATAAAAAATATTATTACTAAATATAAAAAAATTTTGAACCTCTTAAAAAGCAACCTATATTTGCACGCATATTATTGGAGGAATGGCAGAGTGGTCGAATGCGGCAGTCTTGAAAACTGTTGAGGGTCACACCTCCGGGGGTTCGAATCCCTCTTCCTCCGCAACAAACCTTGTAAGTCATTGATTTACAGGGTTTCTTTTTTTTAGTTGCCTAGATCGTTGCCTTTTCTCTCTAAAAATCTTATTCAAATGCTAAGTTACCAATCTGAAGTTTTTGCGAACCATAAAAACCCAAAAAATAACATAGAGGGTGTTTGTAAGAGATCGTGAAACTGCATGGAGGTAATTACGATGACTACATACCCTGGTAGTCTTATAAATCGTTTATCTATTTCTTTCATAATCAATTGGTTAATTTATTATAGGTAATCTTGTTTGGGGGAGTTTACATATAGGTTTTCGGGGGGGGAGGTTTACATTAGGTGGTTAGTTTTTAAACATTTTAATACTCTAATTTTTTTATTTTAATGGTATTTTCTAAAACTATTTCTTTGATAGTCAAAATAAATATTTAGAGAAATCTAAAATAGTTGACATTACATTTCACCCAACAAAAAATTTATAAATCCTGAAGACTGAAATATATTTTATTAATTTTATGCTATATTTATTTCGATGAGTAAGTGTAAACATTGTATAGTTAGGCATTGCAATGCATTAAATGTATTGCATCAGGAGGAATTGGCCAGAATAAGCCGGTTTAAGGAAACTCGCCTTATTCATAAGGGAGAAACAATATTTGAAGAAGGTCAAAAATTAAATGGAATTTATTGTATTAGAGATGGCGTAGTAAAACTGTCAAAATTAGGAATAAATGGCAAGGATCAGATTGTCAAACTTGTAATAAAGGGGGACCTGATGGGGCAGCGCTCTTTATTTGCTCAGGAGAGAACTAATTTAAGCGCTATAGCAATAACAGATGTTCAATTATGTTTTATTCCTCAAGATGAAATAAACACAGATGTTATGAAAAACGGCGCTTTTGCTAAGGGACTGTTACATTCAATGGCAGATGAGCTGAAGGCATCAAACAATACGATTATTAATATTGCTCAAAAGTCTGTCAAAAGACGAATAGTAGAGCTACTACTACATATTGATAAAAGTTTTGGAATTGATAAAGAAGGAATGCTAAATATAAGTCTTTCAAGAGAAGATTATGCAAATATTGTTGGGACGGCAACAGAATCTGCAATACGTATTTTATCTGAACTAAAAGAGGAAAAATGCATTTTAATTCATGGAAAAAAGATCAAAATTATAAATCAGGAAAAACTAATAAAAACTAATTAGCATACAACATTTGTTAATTTAGTTGCGCAAACTTTTTACAATTACATTCTGCACAAGAACATTCTTTGTGATATATTGGGATATGGCTTTTCTGCATTTCTTCAAATCCTCCAATAATATTGACAAGATTAGTAATGCCAAGTTTTTTTAATACTGAAATAGCAATTGTTGAATGATAACCCTTATTGCAGTATATATAATATTTAATGTTGGGATTTAAATCATTATTTGTTATATATTTTATTGGAATGTTTTGAGAGTTTTTTGCATGACTATCTTCATATTTTTTCTTTTCTCTAACATCGATAAAACGGGCTGTTTGTAATAAAATTTTAGACGATGCTTTAATGGAATTTAAGCCCTCTAATTTAAACCCTTTTTTTATCCAATATTTTGTTGCTTCTTCTATATATCCAATTACATTATCATATCCTACTCTTGATAGTCGAGTTATAGCCTCGAGCTCTCTTCCTTTTGGAGAAATTAGTATGATTTTTTGAGTTATATCCTGAATTAATGCACCAACTAGTGGAGCAAATGGACCTTCTAGCCCTATAAAAATTGACCCCGGAATATGTCCATCAGCAAACTTTTTTGCTGAGCGGACATCTAATAGCAATATATCTTCACAACTGCTATATCTAAGAAATTGCGTAATAGTTAATGGGGTTAAGCCTTTTGAAATTACCTCACTAACATTTTTATTTACTCGTTTATTCATTTGAGCATTCTTTTCGAAATATTGTGGAGGATTCGGAAGCCCTTCAAGAACTTTTTCCACAAATTCCTCTTCAGTTAGTTTTGAGTCTAGCGCGTAATTGATTTTTTTCTGACTTGATAATGTATCAAAGGTATTGTCACTCATATTTTTTCCACATGCAGACCCTTTTCCGTGATTTGGATAGATAATTATATTATCTGGCAGTGGAAGTATTTTAGCATGTATAGAACGAAATAAAAGCCTTGCTAAATCTTCTTTAGATAGATGTTCTGTAACAGCGAGATCCGGTCTTCCCACATCCCCAATAAAAACTGTATCTCCTGAAAACAAACAATGTTCTTTGTTAGACTTATCAAAGAGCAATAAACATATTGATTCTAGTGTGTGCCCGGGTGTATGAATCAATTTAATTTCTAAATTTCCAAGTTTAAAATTTTCACCATCTCTTCCTTGATGAAAATCAAAATCTGCAGTTGCAGTTGGACCACATATTATTTTCGCTCCTGTTGCTTCTGCTAAATCAACATGTCCAGAAACAAAGTCTGCATGAAAATGAGTAAGAAAAATATATTTAAGACATGATTTGTCAGATTTAAGCAAATTTAAATACGGGTTAGTTTCTCTTAAAGGGTCAATTATTGCTGCTTCACCTTTTGAGCTGATGTAATACGTAGCTTCTGAAAGACAGGAGGTGTATAACTGTTTTATATTCATTTCTTAAATATTAATTAATATTGAAAGAACACTTGCCCCTAGAGACAGTTTTATCGCATAGTATGTAGTTTTAGTGGGCTGAACTGATAATACACACGCCAACAATAATGCGATAGGAATAGCTGTTAACATAAGCCTAAGAATAAAATAATCTTGATGCTGGGCAATATAATATATTGAACAGCCAGCAAGAATTACCGCAATAAAAAATCCTGCAATTGTATTAAAAAGATATTCATCTTTTTTCTGAAAGGAGATTAATTTCATTTTTTGTTTTTAGGTATTATGATCAAAACAACAAAAATTGACAAATAATTAATATGATATTTGTCATATTACATCAATTTATTATAGGGATTAGTTCACCCAAAGAGTTCCTTCTGCAGCTTTTGGATTTGCGGAATTTTCTCCTTCAAACTGAAGCAAATAGCTTGCTACTTGAGAGATTTCTAGTGAGGTTAGTATTTCGTTCCACGGAATCATTCCTTTACCCTCTCTTCCTCCTTTAGTTATTGTTTTTACAACATTTTGCACCCCACCTCCTTGTATCCAATAACTATCAGTAAAATTGGGACCAATGCCTCCACCTCCATCATTTGCATGACATACAGCACAGTTTGTATCATACAATATCTTGCCATTTTTCAAGTCATTAGAGCTGGTTAAAAGCTCAACATTAGAAAAATTATTTTTTTGTTGATATTCTATAACTTTTGTCAACGAGTAGTTAGACTCAAATAATTGATCACCTCCAAGAAATGTACCAATACAGACTATAATTACTATTGAAGAATATGCCCATTTAGGCTGCAAATAAGCTTTTATTTTTTTTTGTTTAGACGAGACCCCCTTGATTCTTGATTTATCAAGAATAATCTTAATACAGTCTAGTATTATCTCATAACTTATTATAATTAAAAAAAATAGAATTAAGAAAAGCAGAAAACTGGGTCGTTCTAAAAAAACTATCGTATTTCCTGAGCCAAAAAATAATTCAAATGATCCAATTAGAATTATAAATAATAAAGAAACCCTAATCCATGACGGGAATAAATTTTTCATCTAAATTTCCTTCCATTATAATACAATAACAAAGATTGCTATTGTATTATAATTAAAACATGACATAAGTCATGCTTTAATCACTTCTTAGAAATCTTGCTTTTGATGATTAATCTAAAACTGTAAACATTTAGTGAGCATGGAGTTTTATCAAAAGTCTCTTTTTTTGCTTTTGATATTGATCATAATTATTGGAATAATTATCCAAAAGGCTAATACGGAAGCAATAATTAGCATTCCAATTTTTTTTCCGAAAAATCCTTGAAACACAGCCCCAGTATACCCCAATAACGCAGCAATATCTAATTTAAGAATGATTAAGATCCTAGATAAATCTATTGGGTTTAGCAGGACTGAAAACAAAGAAAAATTTTCTAAAGGATATTCTTTTAATGCTAGCAAGCATATTAGAAAAAACCCATCATAAATTACGGCCATTAGTAACCAGAATAATATAGCCAAACCAATTCCCTTTATTTTATCTTCATTTGAAAGAGCTATATAGTATGAAATAGCAGTAAAAATAAATGTTAAAACTACTCCAATGATTATTACTGAGATAAAATTTGTTATTTCGGAAGAAATTAACATTCCGTAAGCTATAAACGGGATAGCCAGCCCTACTACTAAACTAGCAGACAGCGATAATGATAGCCCTATATATTGGCCTAAAAAAACCGTGTTTCTTTTTATGGGCTGGGCTAACAATAATTCAGCAAATTCTTTAGAACTATAGTAGTACATTGCTCCAAAAATTGACCCTATAAGAGGAGTTAGTATTACTATGATATTCATTAAAGTAATAATTGATTTTGCCAGACTATTATTTAAAAATAATAGGACAGAACTTAATATAAGGTAAAAGCTGAAATATATGTAACACCATTTACTTCGGATTAAATCATAAAAACTATATCTTAATATTTTATACATGACTTTGTTTTAATAGATTGGCAATAGCGCTTTCTAAACTATTTTCATTTGTCCTTTCCTTTAAATCTGTTATTGTTCCATTGAAGAAAATGCTGCCATCAAGAAGAAAGAAAATATCATTAGATATCTCTTCAATAAAACTCATTATATGAGATGTAACGATTATTGTTTTTCCTTTTTCTTTTTCTTTTATTATCAGGGTTTTTAGCTTTATTAACGATATTGGATCTAGCCCTGCTGTAGGCTCATCTAAAATGATAATTGGCGAGTCAGACATGAAGGTGAGAATAATATTTACTTTTTGTTTTGTTCCTCCAGAAAGATCTACAAGCTTCTTGTTCATTGACTTTTTAATATTAAATAAATCAATAAGCTCTTTATCCATTTTTGTGTTTGGCCGTATAGTTTTAATCAGATCAATTATTTCAACAACTGTTAAATTACTAGGGAAATTGGTAATTTGAGGCAAATATGAAATATCTGATCTATATGACCATGTGTTAATGATTTCTTTGTCATTTAGTTTTATTGAACCAAAATCAGGAATAACCAAGCCTAATATTGTCTTAATTAATGTTGTTTTACCTGAGCCATTTGGACCTAATATTGCACATATGTCTCCTTCAAAAATATTTATATTAATTCCTTGAAGAACTTTTAATTTCCCAAAACTCTTATTAAGATTACTAATTGACAGCATAATTCATTGGTTTTATTTTAGGCTCTTTGTCCATTATGTATTTGGGTGTAAATATAGGAGCCACCTTTTCAGAAAAATTTATTAATTCAACAAACAAACTTCTATGAAGTGTTATGGCTTCAGGGATTGAATTAACTATATAGGAAAATAATTTGACAGGCATAAATGCAACATCTCCTACACCATCTTCATTTAAATCATACCCAACATAATTACTCCAATAATTTCCAACAAATACATTGTCATTTTGACGTCCCTTATATGAAAGATCAAAGGCGTTATTTAGATAATCATTTTCAGTAAAAATATTTTCATAACACCCCCCTGAAATTTTTGTAGCCCAGCCGTTTTGTTTAAATATGTTATGATTGTAGTTGATTCTGTTTGATCCTTCAACAGTTATTCCAATGGTGTTTTGATAGAAATAATTATTTTCAATTTTAGCATCATAAATTTCTTTTAATAACAATCCGTAAGATGAAGCCCCCCAGTTATTTTCAAATCTATTGCTCTGCATTATAATATTTTTAGAAAACATTACTGCTACACCAGCGCCATTATTTATAAAAATATTATTAGAAAATTTATTGTCATTTGAAAACATAAAATGAAGCCCATATCGCAAATTTTTCTCACTTACATTATTATTTATTTTTGCAGCACTAACAAACTCTAAATATATCCCATCTCGCATATTTATAATTTTGTTGTTTTCAATTTCCATGTTTTTTGAATTCCATAGATGTATCCCATTTCCAGAATTTAATACATCATTATTAGCCCCATTTATTATATTATTTCGTATTATGCCATTTTGTGATTTTTGTATAAATATTGCAAAAAAAGGATTATTAAATTCAATGTTTTCTATCAAGAAATGATCAGCTTTATAAGCCACAATACTAGCAATATCTTTAGTGTATGATCTTTTAATATTATTAATTTTTAGACTAGATAAATACACACTGTCAGATTGTATATTAAACCCACCACCTTTAAATTGAGCATCAATTATTGATTGTTCTCCAATAATTTTTATGGGCTTATTAATCTCTATATCGAATTCATAATAAGTGCCATTTTTGATAATGATGGTGTCATGATTTTTGGCCTTATCAATGGCTGTTGATATATTAGAAATATCACACTTTTTACATACAATTATTACTGATGAGGATATAATATTGATAGAGAATAAACAAATAATAGTGGTTAGTAATGATTTCATTTCAAATAGTATTATTGTATAATATTATATTTTCTTTTTATTTCTTCCCAGGCGTAGTTTTCACCACCCATTTCTTTAATTATTTTATGAACATCATCGGCGTTTTTAAAGGCGGTTAAATTACCTCCCATTGGGCTAGGAATTTTTTTTGATATTAAAAAGGTTAAATTATTTACATCAAAAAATGTTTCTTTACCATAATATGTATTTACTAAATACAATTTGTTTTTATTCAAATCCATATTTGACATTTCATTGAGCATGCACTCAAGAGAATCAAAAAGAATGTTTTTCCCCTTTTTTGTTATAATTTGAGCGGAATGCTGAGTGTCGACAATATGCATTTTGCAATTATGACAAAGGTCTTCTCCATAATTAATTTTTTGTGCATTTTCACTGCATGAATATATTAGGGGCAGTATTAGTAGCGTATAGGATAAACGTACAGCAATAATTTTATTTTTTATTTTCATTCTTTGTTGATAGAAAATTTTTTTTTCTCCCTTAACATAAACAGAAAGAAAAACCATAAGCATGCCAATTATAATTAGCATAGCTCCAATATTTGGTTTTGATACTGCAACAAAATTTAGAATAGTTTTTTTGCCAATTACTGGCGGTTGATAGGCAAGTGGATTCCCAAATTCATCAACGAATTTTATTGCGGCATTAGGGTTCAAATTATGACCATATTCGTACCCCCAAAGCCAGAAATCATAAATTCCTAGCACACCCAGACAAGCCATGAGAACGAACCAAAAAAGATATAGTTTTTTATTATTGAAATAAGTAAAAATTAATCCAAGAATAATCATGCCACTCAAGATTAATGGTAGGAAATCGAATTCAGGGATATATTCAGGAATTTCATCCATTCCTATATAATGATTCATTAAGTTAATATTCTTTAAGTCATTAGGGTTCATATCGCTTATTTTATTTATCCAGATATTCAGACCAATAGGGTCAGGATATTGCGGAGCCTCTAATGTAACGGTCCATATTGGCACGAAATACACTGCAAAAAACATAATCATTCCGAGGATCATATATAATTTTGATTTTTCCATATTTTCTTTTTTAATAAGAGGCAGGTATCGTTAGAGACGCCTGCCTCTTTAATATGCTATGCTAACCACACCATAGCACATTTTTAACTAAAAATAAAACAAACTATAGTCATTTTTTTCTATCCAACGAACTTGTCTCCAGGAGCCCATTGACAGCCAGTAAGCCCACCAGCTTTCAAGGCTTGGAGTGTCCGCAATATTTCTTCTACACTTCTTCCTGTATCTAAATCATTGCATGAAACATGTTTTATAACATTATTTTTATCAACGATAAAAGTAGCTCTTAAGCATACTCCATTTTCTTGATCTACCACTCCAATTTCTGATGACAATTTTAATCCACAATCAGCCAAGAGAGGATGCTTAATAGCCTTCAGCCCTTTATGCGCTTTTTTCCACGCTAATTTGCAATATTCATTATCTCCACTTATTCCAAAAACTTTGGCCTCGCTATTTAACTTGTCCATACTTGTAATTTCAGTAGGACAAATGAAGGTAAAATCCTTTGGGTAGAAATAAACAACCTTCCATCCTTTATAATTTTGACTGCTTATTTCTAATATTTTATCCCCGTCAATTCCAAAGAGCTTGAAATCAGGAAATTTTTCGTTTATTCCAATCATATTATATTTATTATTCTCCGTCTAAAGACCAATTTAATTTTATGTTACTACTTTTAGGCGACACCCTAACATATCCTTGCATTTCTTGATGAAGGGCAGAACAAAAATCAGTACAATAAAATGGCCATACGCCTTCTTGATTAGCATCCCAAGTGAATGTTTCTGTTTGCCCTGGCATAATTAGTAATTCTGAGGTATTTGCACCAATCATAGCCATTCCGTGAGGAACATCATAATCCTGCTCAAGATTTGTTACATGAAAAAAGACCTTATCACCTTCTTTAATACCTTCTATATTATCTGGAGTGAAATGAGATCTTATCATGGTCATATATACATGAACTTCATTCCCCTTTCGAACAACTTTTGCGTCCTGTGGCTTTCTTGTAACATAAGGGTGATGATTCTCCTCTAATTTGTATATTTTTTTAGAATTTTCTTTGATTAAACTTGCAGGAATCCCAGCTGCATAATGAGGCTCACCTATGGTAGGGAAATCTAATAATAATTCCATTTTATTCCCCGATATATCGTACAACTGTGCAGACTGACAGACTTCAGGCCCAGTTGGTAGATACCTGTCTTTTGTAATTTTATTCAATGCAAGAAGATATTTACCAAAGGGTTTTTGTGAATTTCCTCCAGGAATCATTAAATGTCCTACAGAATAATAAGTTGGCTTTCTATCTAGAATTTCCCATGTACCTAATTTCCATTTAACAACTTCAGAAGAAATAAAAAAAGATGTATATCCATTTCCTTTATCATCAAACTCTGTGTGCAGAGGCCCCAATCCGGGCTGCTTAACAACTCCGGCAAGTACATCTTCAAAACTAATTATTGGAATTCCATAAGCCTCCCCATCAAACTTTTCTTTATCAATTGCCTTAATCATATTTGAAAAGGAATGCACAGTAACATTCGCTGATAATTTTCCGCTTCCCACTATATATTCTCCAGAAGGATCTATGTCACAACCATGCGGAGATTTTGGCATAGGAAGAAAATAAACAAGTCCAGGACAATCTTTAGGGTCTAATATTTTAACCTCCGTTTTCATTGTACTTACCGCTGATTGAGTATGTTCATCATAGACGTTATGAGCATATTTCGTTTTCATAGTTGTATACTTGCCAGATTGAAGATATTCTTCAGCTTTTTTCCAGTTTACTGCAGCTATAAAATCTTTGTCTCTTTGAGAGGCATTAACCTCAAGAAGTGTATTGCTTTCTTCTACATTATATGTAGTAAAAAACATCCATCCATGAGATTTTCCCCTACCAGGATGAGCTTTATCATAATCAAAACCAGGCATCATTATTTGAAACTCTAAATTCATCTCTCCCGTTTTTTGATCAATTTTTATGAATGATAGAGCCCCCTTAAAATTTCCTTTATAATCATCTATTGAAATATCACGCTGAGGAACAGGAACTCCAAAACGTGTCCCTGCAACAACATATTCCGTATTATCTGTAACATATGGAGAGCTATGATTCCCAGCAGAATTAGGTAATTCAATAATCTCAACAGTTTCAAAGGTTGTTAAATCAATTCTTGCAACCCTTGGAGTATTATTTTCGTTTATAAAAACCCATCTACCATCCAGTTCACCATTAGTTTGTGAAATATCGGGATGATGTGCATCACCCCAAGGAACAAATCCATAGGAGGTATTAAGCATTGGCTTGGTTTCCTCATTGTATCCGTATGCTTTTTCTGGATCTTGAGAAAAAACAGGAATTACCTTAAATAGTCTCCCAGAAGGCAGACCATAAACTGACAATTGACCGCTATAGCCTCCAGAAAGGAATGCGTAATATTCATCATGTTCTCCTGGAGGAACAAATACTTTTTCAGCGACATCACTCTTTAAAGCTCCTTGATTTGAAGTTTCTTCACATGAAAGAAAAATAAATAACAGAAATAGTAGTCCGAGAACAAAAATTATTTCACCAAACCAAACAGTAATAAATTTTTTTATGTCTTTGATCATATGACTTACATTATTCATAATATATTTTTTAGTAATTAATTGTCAATTTCAATAAAATATTCAAGCACAGCTCTGGCTTCATCTTCTGTTAGATTCTGATTAGCCATTGGGGACATATATTCCATTAATAATTGTTTTGCTGCATCATTTTCTTTAACCATTAGCTCAGGATTTAAAACCATATTCATTATCCATTCTGGAGATCTTCTATTGGTTACCCCTGTAATTGCAGGCCCGATAAATCTTTTATCTAACTTGTGGCAGGCCGTACAATTTGTTTCAAAAACAGTTTTTCCATGGGTAGCCAGTTCTTTATTTATTTCTTTATTTATTTCTACTGATGTAATGGGGCCAACCCCTTTGTCTAATATTGGATTTTCTATATTCTTTTCTGTTTTATTATAATTAGTGTTAGATTTCTCTGTGTTTAAATCTTCACCACAGGAATAAGTTAAGATTCCAAATAATAAGATTAGTTGTGTTAATTTGCTTGTTTTCATTTTTAATAATTTTATAGAAGAATTACTTTATCAATTACATTTATAATACCGTTTACTGTTGATATAGAGGCAAGAACTTTACAGCCATTAACAAAGACATCTTCTCCTTGAATTGTTATTTCTAGGTAATCTCCAGTTGCCATATATAATTTTCTTTTCTTAGTAGCCTCCTTTTTTAGTTTAGCAATATCATAGGTGCCTGGAGCAGCATGTTGAGTTAGTATTGTAGCTAATGTTTGCACATTTTCAGGTTTTAATAAATTTTCAACAGTACCCTCAGCCAAGGCGCTAAAAGCTGTATTTGTTGGAGCAAAAACAGTTAATGGCCCTGCATTTACTAATATATGTTCAATATGAGCTGCCTGAACAGCAGCTACAAGAGTAGTGTGATCTTTTGATCCCATGGCCACTTGCAAAATATTTGGATCGGAAATGTTATCGACAACACTTGCTTGCCCTAGAGGAGTGTTAGTATTAGTAACAACATTTGAGCTTTTTAATTTCTTATTTTTTTCTACATTTAAATAAATAATTGCTAATGCAGCAATAAATAAAATTATCAGCAGTGTTCTGAATGATATTTTCGATTGCTTCATAATAAAATTTTTTCAGTATTAATTGATACTCCAAAAGTATGTTAAGCTCATTTTTTATAAAATGACAATTATCATAAAAACACAAAAAAATAAAAACTTCAGAGAGTTTCTTGGGAAAATGGAAAAAAACGCAAGGATAAGAATAAAATTCTTCATAACGAATAGAGTGATTATACTAAAAAGCTAAAGAACAAGAATGATTGACGATATAATATGATATATGTCATATTTTAAATCTAATAAAACAACAACCTTTATATAACTTTAAATTTTATGAAAAACTTATTATTAATTTTATTAGTGGCGTCAATTTTTTCAGCAAACGCTCAACAAGCAGTACTGGAAAAAGAATGCATTACTACAAAGGTGACTCGCATTGACCAACTTAGAGTTAAAGTTATTACACACGATAAATGTAAAAACGTTAAGGTTGTAAAAACATATTCTAAGAAGAAATGGGATAAAATTGTAGCTGACGGAAAAAGATGGAGAGAAAGAAGAAAAACAGCTCCAAAAAGAAGAAAAAGAACGCTTAGAGATACTTTATAGAAAAGCAATTACTTAAAGCCTAATTATGAAAGCATCAATTTTTGCCCATCAAATTCAACATCAATTACTGGGCTACTCTGCTACCTTTTTGCTGAACATGATCTCCTAAAACTTCTCTTAGAGCTTGATGAAGAAGATGAGTTGCAGTATGATTGCACTGGGTTCTAAACCTTTGCTTTCTATCTACTACTGCATTAAATGTCTCTATTTTGAAGATGGGGCATTAACTGGCGCCTCTTTTTTTGGGGACTCTCTTGTTTTAAATTTTTAATAATTATTTTTTGAATCTACCTGGTGCTATAAATGAGCTAAGGATTTTAAAAATTGGTTGGGGGGCAGAGTTTATTAAAAAAGCTATTATTTTCCATGTTTTTGTAGGCACACAAATTGCCTTTCCTTTTAGCATTGCATTTACTCCTTCGATTGCAATTCTTTTAGCAGATTTTTTTAAGAATTTAGGAACCCTGTCCATTTCGTCTTGTACTCCGCTGGCTGTATGAAAATTTGTAACTGTATAGCCTGGGCAAACAGCAGTTGAAGAAATTCCGTTTTTATTATAATTTAAATTTATTGCTTCACTAAATCTATTTACAAAAGTCTTTGTAGGACCATATAAGGATTGTATTGCAGAAGGGGGGGCAAATGCAGCAATTGATGAAACTATCATGATTTTTCCTCCTCCTTTTTCCATCATTATAGGAATAAACAGCTTGGTTAAGGCTATTACTGAGATACTTAAAACCCTTATACATTTTTCTTCATCTTCCATTGATGATTCATGGAAAGGAGCAGAAATTCCATACCCAGCATTATTAATTAATATTTCAACAAAATAATTTTTAGAATTGCAATATTCAAAAATTTCTTTTGGCGCTTCTTTCTTGCTTAAATCACATGAAACAAAATCTGCTTTTACTTTGTGTTTTAATGAAATGTCTTTTGAGATGTCTTTTAACAAACCCTCTCTTCTAGCCGTTAAAATTAAGTTGAATCCTTTTTCTGCTAAATAATATGCTATTTCCAGGCCAATTCCAGATGATGATCCTGTGATAAGAGCATAAGATTCTTTCATTTAATTTAAGTTGTTACTGTTTATAGAGTGATTATACTAAAAGGCTAAAGAACAAGAATGATTGACGATATAATATGATATATATCATTTTTTCACCCATTTAGAAGCACTATATTGAACAGAAACATATAACATGCAAAAATTTCTTTATTGGATTACAAGAATTTCTAGCGGAATCTCAATAGGAGTTATAGCGTTCTTTTTCATTGCTCATTTGACTGGAAATGAATTTACTCAGGTTCTTTCAATGAAAGAGGGAATACTGTTTTTATTTTTTCCAATTGGAGTATGCTTAGGACAAATAATCGCTTGGGATCGGGAGTTTATTGGAGGAATAATTACAATGATAAGTATAGGTGTCTTTAATTTATTGGATGGCAGTCCATATAATTTTTCTATGATAGATGCATTGGCATTGCCAGGAATATTATTTATATTTTCAGCTCTTTATAATAAATATAAATAATTAGATTTGTGTTTATGAAGTACACATCTGTGCCAATTGACAGTATTTCTAAAGAAATAGGAGTTAATCATTTTTTGTTTGATGGACAAGAGATACTTTTTGAAGATAGAATAGTGGGGATTATTGAAGAATATTATCAAGATTTTTATGATAATATGTGGAAAGAAGCTGAAAGTTGGTTATACGAAGAAGGTTATGAATGGGGGTCTGAAGACCCTGATTAAACCATAGGCATATCTTCTTCTTTTAAAATTATTGTAAATTGTAGGTATGAGAAAAACATTATTTCTTTTATTTTTTCCAATTTTATTATTTAATTCATCTGCTTTTTCATTTGAATGTAATGAGGATGACTTCCTTAATGCTAAAGATAAAATTGAAGAAATTTTCAATAATTTAATAGTTAGCATTGGAAATAAAAAATTTGATCCTGAACTTAAATTTAGTAAGGATTTAGGAGGTCCTGCTTTTTTTAGTCCAACTGAAGGAAGTATAACTATTGTTAAGTAATATTAAAAAATAGATAGATCTAATATATAGATAAAATGATAAAACCCATGTGAGCAAACTCTTTAAGTAGAATCTTACAAATTTGAAGTTCTTTGAAGCTACAACGATTCTTACACTTATAATCAATTCAAAAATCAATTAAATCATAGTTAATATTTTTACGTCCTATAAACTTAGTCACATAGGATGTTATTTTTTGATTATCATAAACACTTTGCCAATCACCAACTGCAAAGCTTACAGAATCATTAAAGTCTATATAAGCTATATCTTTATTTGAGGCAATAAGACTATGTGTATGTGAATTTCTAGGGTCTCCTTTATCCCATTCAGTAACATAGAATACTTTATAAACATAGGGATGCTTTGCAGAGATTTGCTTCATCCAATTACGGACAGTCATATAATTTGTTTTGTAGGGAGATCTAAAGGTTGCAAAATAATCCCATTGATAAGAATTTAACCACTTTGCATAATGATGATTGACCATAATTTTGAGTTTAGATAATAGCAGATATTAAGGCTATTGAAGCCATTATTTATTGTTAAAAATGTTACTTTGAGACTTTTTAATGCTACGAATTGTAAAAATTATACAATCTTCTTTGTTGAATTGTACTAGAAATATCTGGTAATACTTTAGAAAACCTATCTATAATTAATAGATGTTTGTAAAAAAGCGGGTTAATAGTGCTCATTACGGTAGTAAAGACCACCTTCGTGTAAATACACGATTAACCCACCCTTTTGTATTTTAAACTTTTGAACTCTTCAAGGTTTTGCTCAAAATCTTTTCTATTGATGTGGTACATACCTCCACCGCCAACTCGGTGTGCTTTAATCTTTCCACATTTGATATAATCCCTAATTGTTCTGGGCTGCACACTCAATTCATAAGCGACTTCCTTTGTTGTCATGTATTCGGGCTTTTCAACTTGTTTTGTTTCAATTAGAGCTTCTTTAATTACTTCTTTGAGTAAAGATTTATCTAAATACTTGTTTTGTTCATTTTTGATATACATAATGATTAATTTTTTTAATTCACGTATACTTATGGATACGTTCATTTCAATAGTACAACGAAAATAATTTAGATCCAAGAAATCAAAATGCACAAAAAGTCTCTATAATAAAGAAAAACTGTGACAAAATTTTAAAAATGAAAAAATCACCAAAAAGACGTCAGATTGGAGATTTTGTCGATGAAAAAGTGATCAAAACAGAACATGATATTATGCGATTTTGAGCACAGATTCATCACCCCAAACTTGCTTCATGAACTTTTGAGAATCTGTTACTGTTGGTCTATAATATGAATTGAATGTTTTTATAGATTTATGACCAGTAATACTCATGACAACTTTGGGTGGAATTCCTTTATTTAACATCACAGTAACAAAAGATCTTCTTGCAGTATGGGTACTTATCCGTTCATATCTAGGCTGCTTTAACTCAATAACTTCATTTCCAATTCGTTTTGTACTTGTCACAATTTGAGCAAAACCAACAGCTTTGCAAGCTTCTTTTAAATAATCTCTAAATTTCTGATCTGAAATAGTCGGGAATTTATAATCGTATTTTTTCAAAATAGATTTTGATATGGAGGTCAAAGGAATTGTAAGATGTTTGGACTTGTCCTTGGTTTCTCGTAGTAAAATGGAATCATTTTGAATATTTGACTTTGAGACTCGCTTGAAATCGCTGTAACGCATTCCCGTTAAGCATCCAAAAACAAATACGTCTCTGACACGTTCTAATTTTGAGTTCTGAAAGACAAACTTGTATAACTTCATTATTTCGTCATAAGTCAAAACCTCCTGAGGCGTTACCTCTCGTTTAATTTTAAACTTTTTAAATGTATCATTTTTAGTGTATTGATTTTCTAAGGCATACCTCAAAAAGGTTTTTATCAATCCAATGTTTCTTCCAAAGGTATTGACATTATGTTTTTTTATGGTTTCACAATAGTGTTTAAAATTAGCATACCACTTCATAGTGATTGAGGAGAATTGAACCTTACCATGAATGGCTTCAAAGTCTCTTATCAGGTTTAAAATGTTTTGGTAACGTTTTTTTGTTCCCTCGCACCAATCTCCTAATTTGGATTTGTATTCTATAAACTCATCAAATACAGACTCAAAGTCATTATTTCGCTTTACACGTTTAAATTCTTGATTAAAGCAGTCTTTTAAAGCCTTTTTAGTAACGATCTCCTCCATAGCAGCACATTGCGCATGAAAACTCCTAAAAAGCTTTGTATAGCGATCCAGTTGTCCGCTGATAAGATTGTAAGTGATTTGTTCTTCTATGGCTTTTGACTTTTTTGGATATTGGTTTCTTTTATCCCAAAATTGAGGATGGATTCTTTCTCCTGTAGAGTAGACAAAACGTTCTCCATTTTTCAGATTCGCATAAAACAGAATAAGGGATTCGTTTTTGGAATGAGGTGTTTTTAATTTGAAATTCATAATCTTATTTTTTAATTAATAAATAGTAGTTGCCTGAATCGTTGCCTAAACCAACGATATCATAACAACACAAACATAGTCGTTTGTATTCGTAAGTTATTGATAATAAGATGTTTAGATGTTTTTTGTATATGTAAATATACGTTTACATACGTTATTGAGTGGAGCCTCTTCCTCCGCAAAAGCCTTGTAAGTTTTTACAAGGCTTTATTTTTTAGTAGCCTGTTTTATTTATTATAAATTCATTGTATATTACAATCTGATGAAAAATAAACAAACAGCTTACATTAAATTTCCTTTATTATTAATTGGTTTTACTCTTTGTATCTGTGGTGTAAGATGGCTAACTCATGATCAACCGTGGATTTTAGATCAAGTTGCTAATGAAGAAAGGTTACAAATGTCTTTTGTTGATCTTTTTTTAATTGATGGAAACACAACATTTAGCGAATACTTAACTCAGATATATAGGTTTCTAGGCCTTTATGTTTTTGGATTAGGATTTTTTCTACTTTCTTTTTCTACTTCTAAAATGTTGGATATTGCTTTAGTACGTAAAAGGGTCTTAACTGTTCTGGGCTTATTACTTATTTCTAATTTAATACTTGCTTATTTTTGGATACCTTCTTCTCATTTTATTTATGTAATATGGGCTACTATTATATTATATTCTTTTAGTTTATATAATCATATTACTTATTCGAAATAAAATAATAGATCAATTTTAACCTTTAAAGAGCCTGCTATTTTCATACCTAGTTCTAAGCTTGGCTTATAACGATATCTTTCAATAGAAATAATAGTTTGTCTACTTACCCCTGCTTTAAAAGCTAATTCTTCTTGAGTTAACCCTTTTTTTTGTCGATATTCTTTAATAGTATTCTTTAATTCCATAATACTATGATGTTCTATATAAGTACAGCTGATAAATAGACTTAGTAAATGAAACAATTAATAGGATCAGAAGAATAATAAATGTTATGGGTCCACTATTTTGAAAGGATGAGTCTGATGCTAGAATTCCTATAAACACAAACAAACTAAGCTCATAAAGTAAGTACCCTAATTTATAAGATTTTGAGCTTATCAAGTCGTCTCTTTCATCTTGAATCATCTTATCTTTATAAGTAAGCTCCAGAAGTGAATATGCTACGGCAAAGTAAATTGCAGAAAAAACTACTATTTGAATTATTTTTCCAGGGTTATCATTAAAATCAAACGAGTTTAATCGATTTTCATAAAAATATGGCATAAAAATAACAGCAAATAAAACAGAAAATATAATTTCAATTAAAATTGAAACCTCTTTTTTAGAAAGACTCATAGCTTATAGTATTAATTTTTTTGAAGTAATCTTAATAGAAGCATCCCTACTCTAGAAACCACGAATGTAAAAAGGCCAAAAAGAGGTGATAAAAGAGCTACTTTAATCCCTCCTGCTAAAATTGCAGGTTCTGCATTGCCAGAAGCTTCAATAGCATCAAAGCCTGTTATTAAACCAAGAAAAGCTGAGAAAAAACCCAAGGCTAATCCTAAAATGCCACTATCATTAATAAGTGCTAACATTTTATTAGATAATACAGGGTTAGTTTTAACACTTAAAACACCTCTTGCCATAAAATAAATAGATAGTAATAAACAAATAAGAATTAATGACATAAATAATGCGCCACCCTCTAAAAATCTATTGAATAATGTTGTTCCTAATATTCCTGTAATAATTGCCATAATTCTAAGTGTTTTAAGTTTCATATATTAATATAAAATGTTAAGTCTGCTTTACAAATATAATTAAATTTTAATGTAAAGCAAACTTAACATATAAATTTTTTAAATTATATAAAATAAAATCATGAAATAGTGAGAAATACTACCTATTAAAACGAAAAGATGCCAAATGGTATGTGAATACTTTAAATTATCTAGACTATAAAAAATAACTCCTATAGTATAAGACACTCCGCCTAAAACCAGAAGGTAGATTCCATAAAGATCTATGTAGAGTAGGATGTTATTGAATTCAATAACTATTAACCAACCCATTACCAAGTATAATAAAAGAAAAAGAAATTCAAATTTACCAGTTAAGAAAATTTTTAAAATAGTTCCAAATAAAGCTAATGTAGTTACTGTTAAAAAAATAAATAAACCTTGACCGTCATAAAGCGTTATAAGACAAGCAGGCGCATACGAACCAGCTATTAGGTAATAAATACTTATGTGATCAAAAATTCTAAACTTCTCTTTTAGAATTGGATTAGTAGTGAAATGATATAAAGATGAGGATAAGTATACCAAGGTAAGTCCAAAAACATAAAAAATAATACTCCATGTACTTAGTAAAGTTATATGTTGGTCGTAATAAAATAATATAGGTGCCCCTATAATACTAAGAAGTAGGCCAATAGAGTGAGATAATGTGTTCCATAACTCCTCTTTATTAGTTTCTTGTATTCTATCTTTTAAGGACTCTAACATATTATGTTCTATTAATCTATAAAAATCCTAACAAGAAATAAATAAAATAGTTATCTATTGCTTTGAAATAATACGGCCAGGCGTATATGGAGCTCCAATAGCTTTTAGCTCATCTTCTAATTTCTTAATATCTTCTTTCATTAAATTCTCAATTTCAATTTTTATCGGTAAATATTCTTCTTTGGCAATTGCGAAACTTCTAATATGAGTTTGTGTAGGTGCTGCAGTTGAATATTTTTGCTCATAAGACATTGAACCTAATCTATTTGATGGTGATGGGAGCTGCTGTATATCTAAACGGCTTTTAACAGAATCTCCATATAACCTTGTGTTTATATCTTTTATTCTCAATTCAATATCTCTTATCGTGATAGATAATGAACCTATAGGCTCTTCAATTATTTTTACAGCCTCCTTTATATATTTTAGTTTATTTCTCATCTCAGAAAGAATACGACCACTAGCTGCCATTTCTCCTTGTAAGGCTGAAACTTCTCTTTGGAATGCAACTTTAGCAGCTCTATCCTCAGCAGGCATAACTGTGTTATCTAAAGCTCTTACATTAAAAGATGCTAGAGAAACTAAATTAGTGAGTGAACCTTTTTTATAATAATCTAATTCAATTGTATAAGTGCCTGGATTAACAAGTGTCCCTTCAGAAGTTCCCGCAAATGGGTTATAAAATGATGCACTACTTAAATCAATAGGATTATTTTCTTCATATCTTAAATTCCAATTAAAACGCTGAAGCCCTTCGGATGGTTTTTTGAAAATCTTCTTAACTACCTTTCCAGAAGAATTTTTTATTGTAAAAACCAATTTTGGCTTTTCTTCATTTACCTCTGCATATAGCTCTTCATAAGAAGGGTATGTTGCGTCTTCTTCTGATTTTATTAATTCTTTCTCTTTTTTCTGACGCTTTTCCTTAATTGATTTATAACTATCACTATAGTAATAGGTTACCATAGCTACAGGGTCAAGGTTTTCTGCGCTATAAAAATTATCCCCTTGAAATGCTTTTCCAGGTAATCCAAGCGGCATAGATTTTTCCCACATTAAAGCTTCTCTAATAGGATATATCTCTGCTTTTACTTCAATATTTGAATTTTCAATATTTCTTAAGGAAGAATAATCATCCATAACATAAAAACCTCTTCCAAAGGTTCCTAAAACTAAATCATTTTCACGTCTTTGAATTGCTATATCTCTAACAGCAATGGTTGGTAGTCCATTACCTAATTTTTTCCATCTCTCACCTTTGTTTGGAGAAAAGAATACTCCGAATTCAGTTCCACAAAAAACAAGACTTTTATCTACATGATCTTCTTCGATTGAATACACACTTCCTCTTTTAGGTAAATTATTGCTAATAGATTTCCAGCTATTTCCTCTGTCTTCAGATTTAAAGACATACGGTGTAAAATCACCATATTTGTGATGATTAAAAGCAGCATATATCAGGTTTGAATCATGCTGAGAAAGGTATACGCTATTAACATAAGATTGCTCTGGCGCTCCTGAAATATTATCTACTTTACGCCAAGTTTTACCTCCATCTTCAGTAATTTGAATTAAACCATCATCTGTTCCTATAGCTATAAAATCTGGGTCAATTGATGATTCAGATAATGCAACAATAGTACCGTAAGGAGATGTTGAACCATTCTTTTCAACTGCATCTATGCTAATTACCCGGTCATATACTTTAAGTGTATTTCTGTCTATTTGCTTAGATAAATCTTCACTAATAACTTCCCAGCTATTTCCATAATCATCTGATTTAAACACCTTATTAGCAGCAAAATACAATCTTCCTGTTTTATGATGACTCACCGCTAGTGGAGCATCCCAATTCCATATATAATCCAACTCGCCTTTTCGAGCTATAGGTTTTATACCTACCTCTTCCCCACTTTTCTTATCATACCTTACAAGCCAACCGTATTGAGATTGTGCATATACTATATTTGGATTTTCTGGATCAACCTGTGATTCAAAACCATCTCCTCCATGGGTTATAAACCAGTCTTGATTTGTAATCCCATGAGCAGTATTAACTCTAGAAGGCCCTCCTAGACTAAAATTGTCTTGGGTTCCTCCATATATATTGTAAAATGGAGCATCATTATCTAGAGCAACTTTGTAAAACTGAGTAACTGCAAGATTCTCTTTAAAATCCCAATTATTAGCTGCATCAAATGTTTCATATATACCACCATCACAGCCAACAAGCCAATGCTTGTTGTTATCTGGATTAATCCACATAGAATGATTGTCAACATGTTTAAAATCTTCACCTACATTTTTAAATGTCTTTCCTCCATCATGGGTAACATGCATCCATGTATCCATCGAATAAACAGTATTTACGTCTACTGGATCTGCAATAATTTCTTGATAATAATTTCCACTTGTCACACGACTGCTTTGTTTTTCCCAACTAGCTCCTCTATTAGTAGACTTATAAAACCCTCCTTTTTTCTCTGATGCTTCAACTATTGCATAAATCACCTCAGGATCAGCTGGGGATATAGCAAGTCCTATGCGTCCCATTTCAACTTTTGGCAGTCCTTTATTTATTTTATTCCATGATGAACCTCCATTAGTTGTCTTATATAATCCAGATCCTGGACCACCGCCAACATAAGTGTACACATGTCTTCTTCTTTGATGAGTAGATGCATATATTATATCTGGATTTCTAGGGTCCATTACAATATCATTTACTCCTGTATGTTCATCTACAGACAATATATTACTCCAGGTTTTACCACCATCTTTAGTCATATACAAACCTCTATCTCCTCCTTTATTCCACAAAGGACCAATAGCAGCAACATACACTACATCAGAATTATTAGGGTGAACAATGATTTTTCCAATATGTTCTGAGTTTTTTAGTCCCATGTTTTTCCAAGACTTTCCTCCATCATTAGATTTATATACCCCATCTCCATATGCTACCGATCGTTGATTATTATTCTCACCTGATCCAACCCATACTACATTACTATTATTAGGGTCTATAGTTACACATCCAATTGAATATGATCCTTCACCATCAAATACTGGTGTATATTCTAATCCTGCATTAGTAGTCTTCCATACACCTCCAGAAGATACAGCTACATAATACTCAAATTGATTATCAGGATTTACAGCAATATCTGATATCCTTCCAGAGGTAAGTGCTGGCCCAACAGATCTCCATTTTAAGCCACTTATGCTTATCTCATCAAGAGGTTGTGATTTATCTTTCTTTTGTTTTTGCCCATAAGAAAGGTTTGTAAATAAAAATAATATTAGGATGTATAATAGTGAATATTGTCTCATAATGAAGTGTATTTAATTGAATAGTAAGACAATTTATGAAAATATTACTTAATAATATCTAAGTTTTCAACAGGTTTTTTTAGATAACTAACAAACTTTCTTTTTTCCATTTTTTTAAGCTCAGATACTCCAAAATTCTCTTTGTTGCCTTGAAAAATAATTCTCCATATTTTTCCTTTTTTTGATTCAGATATAAACAAGGAGCCATCAGGTCCTTGAGCTAAGCCCATAGGTCTGTATTTTGCATCTTTCATTTGTTTTATTATATCAGCTCCTACAAAACCATCAGCAAATACTTCCCATTCTCCAGTGGGTTTTCCATCTTGAAATGGAATAAAACCAACGATGTAGCCTGCTTGTGGATAGGGCGTTCTATTTGTTGATCCATGAAAAGCAATAAAAGCACCGTTTTTATACCTTTCTGGAAATTGATCTCCTGAATAAAATAATAGATCGTTCGGCGCCCAATGTGCGGGTAATCCTAATATAGGATCTTTATAGCCATTAGCTTCTTTTTTGCCATCTCCACCATATTCTGGAGCTAACATTCTTTTTTCCTTAAAATGATCGTAGTAAGTATAAGGCCAACCAAAATCATCTCCTTCTTCAATTAACATAAACTCATCTGCAGGTAAAACAGAATTTTCCCATTCAGAAAAATACTTGGGAGCATGATTATATAAATAATCCCTTCCGTGGTTTACAGCATATAGTTTATCATCTTTTTTGTTCCATGTTACACCTACTACACTTCTAATACCAGTAGCATATTTTTTGCCATCGATTAGTTTTTGATTTAGTTTATTCTCATCAAACTTCCATATTGCTCCTAAATATTCAAGCTCATCACAAGGTTCTTTGCCTAAAACTGTAGCCAAAGGATCATCATAACCTCTTGCTAAATCTTCACATGAATTTGTATACCCACTAAAAGTGACATACATTCCTCCTTTCCCATCAAAGGCTAAGGATTTAGCATTGTGCCATCTAATAGGATAAGGATCTATAACTAGCACCTCAGGTTTACTGTCAGGAATTAATTTTGATTTATCTAACTTCTGTCTATACACTACAAGCTCAGAACTATAGTATAGGTATCCATTATGAATTTTCATTTCCGTTGCAAATCTTCCATCATTTGGATAATCTCCAAAACGCTTAATTATATCTGCTTTTCCGTCTCCATCAACATCTCTTAGAGCGACATTTCCGTTTTTGCCAGTATCTGTTCTTAATTTAACATATATATCACCGTTAGTATTAACTGCTAAATGCCTGCTCTCACCAACTCCTTCATTTACTACTAAAGCCCTAAAATCATCTGGAAGTATAAGCCCTCCATTGTCAGGATCTAAAATTAATCCTGTTTTATTGCAGTTATAAAAAAATGACAGGATGATTAATATTATTAACTTATGGTTCATTTAGAATATTTTATTAAATTGAGTTGCAATTGCAAATTTAATTAAAATCAAATAAGACTAACATGTCAAGATCATTTATACTATTTAACATTGTATTATTTGCACTATCTCTTCAATTAACAGCTCAAGGACTTTTTGAAGAAAAAAACAATTTCACTAGGCAAGATACATTAAGAGGAACAATTACTACAGAAAGATCTTGGTGGGATTTAAATTATTACCATCTAGATATTAAAATTGACCCAGAAAATAAAACAATTAAAGGAAGTAATACTGTTGGATATACAGTTTTAAAATCTAATAAATTAATGCAAATTGACCTGCAAGAACCAATGAAAATTACTTCTATTAAACAAAATAACAAATCATTAGACTTTTCTAGAGAAGGTAATGCCTATTTTATAGAATTAAAGAAAAAACAAAAACCTGGCAAAGTAAATTATATTACCATTGAATATGAGGGAAAACCTAAACAGGCTATTAGAGCTCCTTGGGATGGAGGATTGTCTTGGGAAAAAGACGATAATGGAAAAGATTTTATTGCTACATCTTGTCAAGGATTAGGAGCAAGCGTTTGGTGGCCAAATAAAGATCATATGTATGACGAGGTCGACAGCATGTTAATTAGTGTTAATGTTCCTAAAGATTTAATGAATATATCTAATGGGAGATTAAGAAAAGTAACTAAGCATGATGATGATACCAAAACATATGACTGGTTCGTTAGCAATCCTATAAATAATTATGGAGTAAACATAAATATTGGGGATTATGTTAATTTTTCAGAAAAGTTTAAAGGAGAGAAAGGTGCGTTAGACGTTGATTATTATGTACTCAGTTATAATTTAGAAAAAGCAAAAGAACATTTCAAAGAAGTTCCAAAAATGCTTGAAGCATTTGAATATTGGTTTGGACCATATCCTTTTTATGAGGATAGTTTTAAACTAGTAGAAGTCCCCTATCTAGGAATGGAACACCAGAGTTCTATTACTTATGGGAATAAATACATGCAAGGATACCTCGGAAGAGATCTATCTCGTACTGGTTGGGGGTTAAAATTTGATTACATAATTATTCATGAATCCGGACACGAGTGGTTTGCAAATAATATCACCTATAAAGATATTGCTGATATGTGGGTTCATGAAGGGTTTACATGCTATTCAGAGAATCTATATCTTGACTATCATTACGGTAAAGAGGCTTCAGCAGACTATGTTATTGGAACTAGAAGAGGAATAGGAAATAAAAAACCTATCATTGGACCTTATAATGTAAATAAAGGAGGTTCAGGTGATATGTACTCAAAGGGAGCTAACCTACTTCATACATTGCGACAAATTGCAAAGGATGATGAAATATGGAGACAAATTTTAAGAGGATTAAACAAAGAATTTTATCATCAAACCGTTACTTCTAAACAAATTGAAGAATATATTTCAGAAAATATTGATTATGATCTAGCATATGTTTTTGATCAGTACTTAAGAGATTACCGAATTCCTGTTTTAGAATACTCTATAATTAACGGTGTTTTAAAATATCGCTGGGCAAATACAATTGACGGATTTAATATGCCTATAGAGGTTTCTATAGATAATACTAGCCAGTGGTTATATCCGGAAAATTCATGGAAGGAAACAGCCATAAAACAGGAGTTTATTCAGATTGATAGAGATTATTATGTCTTTACTAAAGATCTTAGAATTGTAGAATAATTAATACTATGGCCACAGGTTTTGAATTTTGGGATTATTTTATTTTTATAAGCTATGCTATTATAATTTTAGCTATTGGATTGTGGGTTTCTAGAAGCAAAGATGGTAAAGAAAAAAGTGCAGAGGATTACTTTTTAGCAGGAAAATCACTTCCGTGGTGGGCTATTGGTGCATCATTAATAGCTGCAAATATTTCAGCTGAGCAATTTGTTGCAATGAATGGCTCAGGGTTTGCAGCTGGACTTGCTATAGCTTCCTATGAATGGATGGCAGCAATAACACTTCTTGTAGTTGGAAAATATCTACTTCCAATTTTTATTGAAAAAGGTCTATATACCATACCTGAATTTATAGAAAAAAGATTTAGTGCCAATTTAAAAACAATTCTAGCTGTTTTTTGGATTGGATTATTTGTCTTTGTAAATCTAACAACTGTATTGTTTTTAGGAGCTAAAGCATTGGATATTGTTATAGGAACTGGTGATGGAAGTTTGCTTTTTGGAAGTATTATTGGTCTTGGCTTATTTGCAGCAGCATATTCTTTATGGGGTGGTCTTGCAGCAGTAGCATGGACTGATGTTATTCAAGTTATACTTTTAATATTTGGTGGTTTAATGATGACTTATTTTGCATTATCTAATGTCACAGAATCAGGAAGTTTTATTGATGGCATGGTGCATGTTTATAATACTGTTCCCGAAAGATTTACTATGATAGTTTCCAAAGGAGAGATTATCAATACTAATGGACAAGATACCTGGGAAAATCTTCCAGGCATTGCAGTCTTGGTTGGAGGAATGTGGGTTGCTAATCTTTACTATTGGGGATTTAACCAGTACATTATTCAACGAACACTTGCTGCAAAAAATCTTAGGGAAGGACAAAAAGGAATTGTTTTTGCTGCTTTTCTTAAGCTATTGATGCCAATAATTGTTGTGGTTCCTGGAATAGTTGCTTATGTAATGAATATGGATTCAGGAGTTTTTAATCCTGAAACAATTGATCAGAGTTTTATAGCTGCAAATGGCATGATAGCTAATGATAATGCAGCTCCTTGGTTAATAAAAAACTTTATTCCTGCTGGGTTTTTAGGTCTTATCCTAGCTGCTCTTGCTGCAGCAATAGTCTCCTCTTTAGCTTCAATGTTGAATTCAACTTCAACTATTTTTACAATGGATATTTATAAGTCATTTATTAATAAAGATGCATCTGACAAAACTACAGTAAGAGTTGGAAGAATTACTGTTTTGGTTTCTTTAATAATAGCTATGCTCATTGCTCCTCAGCTAGGAAGTCTAGGAGAAGTTTTTCAGTTTATTCAGGAATATACAGGTGTTGTTAGCCCAGGTATATTAAGTGTGTTTTTAATGGGGTTATTCTATAAGAAAACAACAAATAGCGCTGCAATTTGGGGTGTAGTATCATCTATACCAATAGCTATGTATTTTAAGGTAGGGCCTAAAGGATGGATTGATAGTCCACTGTTTATTAATGAACCTTTTATGAATCAAATGATGTGGACATGCCTGGCAACAATTGGTATAATATATATATTAAGTAATTTAACTTCTCAACAGGAAGATCCCAAAGCAATACAACTAACAAAAGGTTTATTTAAAACTAGCCCAGGGTTTAATATTCCTGCTTTTGCAGTCTGTATAATAACAGCTTTTTTATACGCATTTTTCTGGTAACAAATAAACAATAACTAAATTATTAATTTTATAAAGATGATATGCTTTTATAAGATATGAGAATAAATAAATACATAATACTATCACTCCTAATTATAGGATGTCAAAAAGATGACTTAGACGAGGTAGTTTTACTTCCGTGTGAATGTGAATTAATAGTTGAGATTCAAACACCCTCAGAAGATTTATGTGATACTAACTATTCAAATCTAGCATCAGGAGTAAATAAAAACACTTCACACTTTCAACCTATGAATAGGCCATTTGTAGATTATGCTGAAGCATTAAATATTGATTTACCTCAATATAGTCCATTTGTATTATGGACTCAATTTGGAAACTTTAATGGTAATAATGAACCTGATTACATTATAGCAGCAGCAGGAGGAACAAGTTGGGAAACAACTGAACCAGGAGAACTGATAGTAGTTATAGATGGAGTGGTTAGTTATAGTATTCCAAATATCCAAACATTTACTAGAAAGATTTCTATATACGATATTAACTCAGATGGAATAGATGATGTAGTTTTATTTGGTGCTGGACCTGAATTTGGTGATCCTTGGCCTGGAGATGAAAATGTAGTAATATATATGTCCCCAGGTGGTTATGAGCTAGTAGAGGTTGGGAATATAAGCGGATTTCACCACTCAGGAGCAGTAGGTGTACTTTCCGGAAATACTCCTTCTATATTAGAATTAGATATGCATGCATTTCAGAAGAGACCAGATGGATTTGTAAAAATTCTTACATACCAAAGTGATAATAACTGGGTTGAAGAAGATACTAATATTCCAACTCATCATATAGCTAGATCAGGTCAAAGTGAATTCTATGACTTTGATGGAGATGGTGTGTTAGATATTATCTTAGGAGGACATGAATGGGAAGAAAGCTGGATGTCTAATTCTCTTGGACCTGTACAATGGAGAAATCATATACTAAGAGGATTAGGAGGAGGACAGTTCGATGTTGATAATCCTATACTACTACCAATAATTCCTAATTGGGGTGTTATAACAGACTTTGACATCTATGATATTGATAGAGACGGTAGTGTTGAGATTATTATTACTAGGACTACTGGAATAGATGGAATAGATGCATCCATGCCTAATGATAATATTTACTATGATGGTTATATGGTTCAGATCTTAAAAGGTAATGCTAATAGTTGGAATGAATGGAAGAGATTAGAACAACCAGAGATTATGACTACAGGTAATCTTCATCATCCATGGTTTAAAAGTATTGTTTATGATGTAAATGGAGATTGTATGCTGGATATAGTTCCGGAAAGTGATAAACTTAACGCTCAATCTTTTACAAACTTTAATGCAATTAGAGGATTATATTATGAACAACAACAAAATGGAGAATTCGAAATAAAATACAAACAATGAATAAGTATTTACTATTTCTGTTTCTTGTAACATTTAACTATCAGAATAGCTATTCTCAAGAAGACCCAAATATTGTAATTATATTGTTAGATGATATGGGATATGGCGATATTGAAAGTTTTGGTGCAATTAACTATAGCACTCCTAACATTAATAGACTAGCAGATGATGGAATGCTATTTACGAATTTCTATTCAGCGCAAGCTGTTTGTAGCGCTTCAAGGGCAGGTTTATTAACAGGTACATATCCTAATAGAATTGGTATTCATGGGGCATTATCTCCTAGATCAAAAACTGGTTTGCATTCCAAAGAAAAAACCATTGCAGAAGTATTAAAAGAAAAAAATTACAAAACAGCTGTTATAGGGAAATGGCATTTAGGTCATCAAAAAAAGTTTCTACCACTTAATCACGGATTTGATTATTATTATGGAATTCCTTATTCAAATGATATGTGGCCAGTAGATTTTGATGGTAATCCAATTACCGATCCAAATAATTACAAAAAGAAAGCCTATCCTGAGCTACCTATAATAGAAAATTATGATAAGGTAGCCGAGGTAAGAACGCTTGATGATCAAGCAGAGATTACCACTGATTATACTGAAAAATCTGTTGACTTTATTAATAAAAATGCTGAAAACCCATTTTTTCTCTATGTGCCCCACTCCATGCCTCATGTGCCAATTGCTGCATCTAATAAATTCAAAGGAAAAAGCAGTCAAGGATTGTATGGTGATGTAATAATGGAACTTGACTGGTCTTTAGGCCAAATTATTAAAACACTTGAAGAAAACAATATACTTGAAAATACTATTATAATTTTTACAAGTGATAATGGTCCGTGGTTAAATTTTGGAAACCACGCTGGAAATACCGCAGGCTTAAGAGAAGGAAAAGGAACTGTTTTTGAAGGTGGACAAAGAGTTCCAACTATAATTTCCTGGCCAAGAGTTATAAAAAAATCTACAATATCTAATAGCCTTGCTGCTTCAATTGATATACTGCCAACTGTTACAGAAATTGTAAACGGTAAATTACCAAAACATAAAATTGATGGCGTTAGTATTCTTAGCATATTAAAAGGTGAAACAACTTCACCTAGAGATCATTTTTTTTATTACTATAAAACCAATAGACTGGAGGCAGTAAGAAAAGATCATTGGAAATTGATTTTACCACATAACTCTAGATCTTATGAAAATGTTCTGCCAGGAATGGATGGTCATGGCGGAAAATACGCCAGATTAACATTAGATTACTCATTATATAATCTAAGAAGAGATCCTGGCGAAAGATATAATGTAATTGAAAAATATCCAGAAATCACTCAATCATTAAAGGATCTAGCAGAAATAGCTAGAGATGATATGGGTGATAATGCAACAGGAAGAAAAGGGAAAAATACAAGAGAACCTGGAAGAGTAAACTAATATTTTTTATACCCTTTTGTAAACCAATACCTATCTAATTATACTATAAAAAAAGCACTCAAAAAATTGAGTGCTTTTTTTATAGTTAGTTGAATAAAATAAGATTATCTAACAATTAGTTTAGAAATCTTGCTCTGTCCATTAATTGTTACTTTAATCATATAGAATCCACTATTGATTAAGCTAACATCTAACGTATTGTTATTGATAGATGTATCCATCACCCTTTTACCCATGATATCAAATACTTGTACATATTTAGTACCATTAACAGGAGAAAGTATAGTAACATAATTACCATCTACTGGGTTTGGATAAATTCTCATATCTAGAACATTCACATCATCAATTGACATTGTATCTTCTTCAAGAGATACATCATCAATCCACCATTCAGCAGCATAAACTCCCTGATATCTAAATGCTATAGTTACTGTTCCGGTAGTTGGAAGTGCGTAAGGTCCATTAGCGACCCAAGTATCTTCACTTCCAAGAACATCATTTAGTACAACCCATGTAGCAGTGTCTAAATTTGATCCATCATAGTCTTCAGAGTATACTAAACTATGAACATCTGCATCCCCAGTCCAATTAACTCGATCTGAATAGCTCACAATAGGGCTAGAAGCTCCAGATAAGTCAAAAGTAGGACTTATTAGATATGAGTCATAAGTTCCATCTGCAACTGCTCCATAGGTATGAAGAGCAGAATATGTTCCTCCTGAAGTATTATTTTGTGAACCACTTGCTATCCATAGCGAAGCAGGTGCACCAGTAGCTGCATAGGTAGTCCAACCTGCAGAGAAATCGTTTGTTTCAAAATCATCAGACCATGGAAATGAACCTGTGCCATCAAAAGCAGTGAAAGTAATAGTCTCCTCTACCGCAGGATCTAAGGCTTGATGATTATCATCTGTAAGCCATGCAACTATCGTATGAACACCATTTGCTAAGCCTGTAAGTGAAACATCATTAGTGTCATAAACCATAACTTCACTACCTCCGTCTAAAGTATAATGCCAGTGACCATCATAACCATCACCTGCAGCACCTATAGTAAAGTTATCCACAGAAATAGAAACTGTTGCATCAGCATCAGTAACTGATACATCCCAATCTGCAGCTATAGCAGTTGCATCCCATATACATACATCATCTAGTGTTATTCCACGTCCCCAAAGAGCTGTACCCTGGAATCCAACGTAATAATCAGCGCTTGTATTAGGAAGATCTAATGTTATTTCAGTCCATGTAGTTACAGATGTAAGATATTCAGCTAATTCTACCCATGTACCATTTGCACCATCTCTATAAAATACTCTTAACTGATCTTGATCACCAGCCCATACCGCTTGAGTATAATTAAAAGTAACTTTAGGATTAGTTAATCCTGTAAGATCCATTGATGGAGAAATAATACTTGCTGTATCATAATCAGTATTATTACCGGAAAAGAAAAATGCCATTCCAGCTCCAGTAAGTGGAGTTACAGAACCATCTTGATTTGAAGTTGCACCACCTACCCAGTCAACCTCTCCTGAATAAATTGAAGTCGACCAATAACCAAGATCCGTATCGAAGCTTGAACAGTAGGGATAACTACCTGGGTAAATGCCGTCAAAAGTAGAAAAAGTAATAGTCTCTTCTACTGCAGGATCTAAGGCTGTGTGATTATTATCAACAAGCCATGCAACTAGTGTATGTTCACCATTTGCTAATCCTGTAAGTGAAACATCACTTGTGTTATAAACCATATTTGCACTACCTCCATCAAGAGTATAGTGCCAGTGACCATCATAACCGCCACCATTACCTACAGTAAAGTTCGTCAGAGAAACAACAGAAACTGTTGCATCATCAAAATCAACTGATACACTCCAATCTGCAGCTGGAGCTGATGTATCCATAACTGATATATCATCAACAAGCCAATCTGAAGAATTATTTCCTGTGTATTTAAATGCAACTGTAACTGCGGCCTCAGATGGAAGAGAAAATGTTCCTTCATCCCATGTATTCTCAGGATTACATCCACATCCTGAATAATATTGCTCATAGTTTATATTGTCGGTGATTGCATCAGTTAATAAAACCCATGTAGCAGCAGTAACATCACTTGTATCTTCAGTAGAGCCATTATCAACATAGTTTGTTGAGTACAAAACTTCATGACTTACTCCAGCAGCAGCATCTTGCTGATGTGCATGATCCCAATAATTCAATTCAGGTGTAGCAGCTCCTGAAAGATCAAAAGTTGGTGTTAATACCCAATTTTCCATCTCACCAGATGCAACATAGTTGTCATGTCGAAGATAATTATCACCACCCCAACCTTGAAGCCCATCATTACCTATACCATGAGTAAAATGTCCAGTTGCTATAGTCCAACCATACTCAGTATTGGCAAGTTCAGCTGTACCAAGTTCACCTTGAGTTCCAGATTCTAACCCCTCTAAATAAGGAATTGTTGAAGTCACACTTTTACTCAGGCTTGTTGCTTGAATGGTGATGTTTTCACCAAGCTGATTTACTACTACCGTGTCAAGTTTATCAGTAGGACAAGTTTGAGAAGAAGTTGTTAGACTAAATAAAAATACGAAAGCAACCATTATGCTTTGCCATACTTTTATATTAATAAAATTCTGAGTAATTTTTTTCATGTTTAATTTATTTAGTTAGTATTATTTTCTTTTTTTGAAATAAAAAAAAGACGAAACGACAATTTAAGACAAATCTTTTAATTAATCAAAATTAAAAGAAGAGAGCCTGGAAAAAGATATGGTGTAATTGAAAAATATACTATAAAAAAAGCACTCAAAAAATTGAGTGCTTTTTTCATAGTTAGTTGAACAACTAAGATTATCTAACAACTAGTCTAGAAATCTTGCTTTGTCCATCTATTGTTACTTTAATCATATAATATCCACTATTGATTAAGCTAACATCTAACGTATTGCCATTGATCGATGTATCCATCACTCTTCTACCCATGATATCAAATACTTGAATATATTTAGTACCATTAACCGGAGAAAGTATCGTAACATAGTTGCCATCTACTGGGTTTGGATAAATTTTAAGATCTGATAAATCAACATCATCAATTCCTAATGTACTAGATGCTGATAAATCAAATGCTCCACTACTTGATGAAAAACCTTCAACCATTATATAATAAGTTGTTGTTCCATCAGAATTGAATGTAACCTCAGACTGTGTACTACATGAATCATCATTATATGCAATTTGAGTACCACCACATGCATCAAATATTCGAATATACGTGTCAAATGAAGAGCCGCATAAAGAAATTGTAACATCGTCTGTCTGACCATTTCCAGTATATGAATACCATAGGTCATTGGAGCTATTATCACCAGAATCTGTTGCATTAGTAGTATCACTAGAGATTTGATCACCATCACTTATAGCTATTGCTCCTGAACACTCATCATTAGAAAAAGTCCAGAAAGTAGTAGTTTGCTCTACTGCAGGATCTAAAGCTGCATGATTATCATCTACAAGCCATGCAACTAGTGTATGTTCACCATCTGTTAACCCTGTTAATACAAGATCATTTGTATCATAAACCATTACTGTACTGCCTCCATCAATTGTATAATGCCAGTGACCATCACCACCACCTGCAGCAGCTACAGTAAAGTTATTAACAGTCACAGAAACAGTTGCGTCAGTACCAGAAACTGATACAGTCCAACTTGCAGATGCAGGACTAGCGCCTGATTCAGTAATATCTAAAACAACATTAGCAATATAGTCTCTAGTTTGTCCAGTAACAGGACTCGCAGGATCAGGATTAGTACTATCACTATAATAGACTAAACCTCTAGTTTCACTAGCACCTGTACAATAAAAATCATGAGTAGTAGAATCGTAGCCAGATGTATTCTCATCCACTGCAATTACAAGATTACTAGCTCCATCATAATCAAAGGCAGTATCAAGCGTCACTAAAACATTGCCAGATCCATCAGGGGTAACCGTCCCATCAAATACTTGAGTCATATTTGCTACATCAACCCAATCATTTGTAGAACTAAAAGAGGATGATGAAGTTGTTCCCATGTATACAACCCAATCTCCACTATTTGCTAAAGTAGTAGCAGAATTAGCTGAATAAGTAACTGAATTAATAGCTCCAGCCACACCAATTTCCGCTGCAGTGTAAATTACTTGACTATACGAATAGCCATAGTAAGGTTGGATAGGTAATTCTTCGTTTTCAACAGTACCAGTTCCAATTGTAACTTGGGTACTTGTTGAAGCCCCTAAAACTTCAGCAAAAGTCTGACCTACAATCAAATTATCAACAGTAATAGTCTCATTATTATTCGAATCAGATTGACGTAACGCAAATGATTCAATAGATGTTCCTGATGAAGGTGTGTCACCGGTAATAGAAGTATCACCCGAAGATGAAGCATCTATCCATAATTCAGCTACACCACTATCTTGATCATATTTCACAATTGCTCGATAGGTTACACCAAATGTTAAATCTGTGCCCCAAACTACATCTGCGGTACTCCCACTTGATGAAATACCAAGTGTATAATTACCACCACCTGTACCTGGCACAACATCTAGACGACCACGGAAGCCATTGCCAGAATCTTTAAAATGTGCAAAATATTCATTATCACTTCCTGGTATATCACTTGACGAAGACACAGATAAATCTATCCCATAATATAAGACCCCAGAAACTGGTGTAAATGGTAAGTTTGCGTCTTCACTAGGTGTGCCGTGTTGAACAACTACCTGACCTGATGAAACCAATAGATCACCTGCATTTCCACTATGGTTTACCCAAGCTCCATTTCCAACAAGACTCCCATCTGAATAAGTAAAATCATCTGATGCAATTTGCCCAAAAGAAAGTGAAGCAATTAAAATTGTAAATAGTAAATAGTAGTTTTTTTTCATAATTTTTATTTTTTAAAATTTGTATTTTTTTCTTCCTTTTATCGAATAAAGACCTCCTATGCGTGCATAATTAGTAGAACTAAAAAAAGAAGACGAAACAACAATTTAAGATAATTGCTTGAAATTATCAAAATTATAAGGCATAAAATGGTTAGATTTAAAAAAACAAAATCTAAAGTAGGATATAAAAATGTCAGATCTTTATGAAAGTTAATTTTTGTATATTTCAACACTTTAAACTAACTAAAAATGGGTACGAATAAAGTTATAGTTACAGGGGGTTTGGGGTATATAGGCTCTCATACTGCTGTGGAATTATCTGAAAAATTTCAAGTAGTAATTGTAGATGACTTGTCAAATAGCTCAATAGAGGTTTTAGATGGGATTTCTAAGATTTCTAATTCCACCCCAATTTTTGAAAAACTAGATTTAAAAATAAAGAAAGATGTAAAAAAATTATTTGATAAGCATAATGACGCAATAGGGTTAATACATTTTGCTGCCTTCAAAGCCGTTGGTGAAAGTGTAGAAAAACCTCTTAATTATTACGAAAATAACTTATCTAGTCTAATTTATATTCTTCAAGAAATTGATAATCGCAATCTCTTGCTTAACTTAATATTTAGTTCATCTTGTACTGTATACGGACAAGCAGAAAGTCTACCTATAACTGAAGAAGAATCTATAAAAAAAGCTGAATCTCCTTATGGAAACACCAAACAAATTAGTGAAGAAATTTTATTTGATTATGCCAGGACTAATCCCAAAATAAATATTACCTCTCTTAGGTATTTTAATCCTATTGGAGCTCATCACTCAACTAATATTGGAGAGCTGCCTTTAGGTATTCCTGGAAATCTTGTTCCTTTTATCACTCAAACAGCTGCAGGAATTCATGAAAAATTGACTGTTTTTGGCAATGACTACAATACACCTGATGGCACCTGTGTTAGAGATTACATTCATGTTATGGATCTGGCAAAAGCACACATTATAGCTTTAGAACATTTAATTCAAAAAAGAAATCAAGACAATTATAGTGTTTATAATATCGGAACCGGTAAAGGATCAAGTGTTTTAGAGGTAATTGAATGTTTTGTTAAAAATACTAGAGTAAAATTAAACTATGTAATTGGAAAAAGAAGAGTTGGTGATATAGAAAGTGCATATGCAGATAATACTAAAGCTAAAGAGGAGCTTAAATGGACTCCAAAATATTCTCTAGATGATGCTATTTTATCAGCGTGGAAATGGGAGAAAAAAGTTAGAAATATTTAAAAATATATCTTTGAAATATCTTCATCTTATTTTACTTATTCTTCTAATTAGCTGTTCAGAAAAAACAGACAAAGAAATCGAAGGAATGGTATGGATTCCTGGTGGATCTTTTTATCAAGGAGCTTTAGATAATGACACACTAGCGCTTTTACATGAAAAACCTAGACACCTAGTTCATATAGACGGATTCTATAT
Organism: Flavobacteriaceae bacterium; assembly: GCA_018657955.1. Lineage (GTDB taxonomy): Bacteria > Bacteroidota > Bacteroidia > Flavobacteriales > Flavobacteriaceae. Next base: position 385,128 of record JABHWD010000020.1, read on the forward strand.
GGATATATCTCCTGTAACAAATAAAAAGTTTAGAGATTTTATAAAAGAAACTGGCTATATAACCACAGCTGAGAGGGATGTTAATTGGGAAGATTTAAAAAAACAATTACCTCCAGGCACAGATAAACCTCACGATTCCATTCTAAAAGCAGGCTCATTAATTTTTACAAAGACTAAAAACCCTATAACAAATTTTCGTGACTTTTCGCAGTGGTGGAAATGGAAAATTGGAGCTAATTGGAAAAAACCTAGAGGTGATAATGATATTGCTGCTAAAGACAACTATCCTGTGGTTCATATATCATATGAAGATGCTTTAGCCTATTGTAAATGGGCTGACAAAAGACTTCCAACAGAAGCTGAATGGGAGTATGCTGCAAGAGCAAACAGAGGTGATGCAATTTATTATTGGGGAAACAGCCATGACTCTCTCAGATATAAAGCAAATACTTGGGAAGGCCAATTTCCATTTGAAAATTCTAAAATCGATGGTTATGAAAACTTAGCACCTGTTAAATCTTTTCCAGCAAATGATTTTGGCCTATATGGAATGGCTGGAAATGTTTGGGAATGGACCTCAGATTGGTATAATGTTAATTACTATAAAGAACTTTTAGAAGATACCGCTGCATGCCATAATCCAAAAGGGGCTGAATATGGATTTAATCCAAATAATATTTATGCACAAGAAAAAGTTATAAAGGGGGGGTCTTTTCTTTGTAATATTGAATATTGTATTAGTTATAGAATATCTGCAAAAATGAGCTCAACTCCAGATACTTCCCTTGAACACCTAGGATTTAGAACCGTTGCTGCAAAAAATATGATAAACTAAAACTAGTCAATCCACTCGGCAATAAATAAATTTGTATCTCTAGTACCGCCATTATTTCTATTAGAAGAAAAAGCTAATTTTTTACCATCATTTGAGAAAACTGGAAAAGCATCAAAAGTATCACTATGTGTAATTCTCTTTAAATTTTTTCCGTCAATATCAATCATATATAAATTAAACGGAAAGCCTCCTTCAGCTTCATAGTTTGAAGAAAAAATTATTTTTTTACCCGAGGGATGAAAAAATGGACTCCAATTTGCATTTCCTAAAAATGTTAATTGTCTCAAATCACTGCCATCAGAATTACAAATAAACAGTTCCATGTTTGTAGGCTGCACTAGCCCTTCTGAAAATAGAGACTTATATTCATCAATCTCCTCTTTAGTTTTAGGTCTAGAAGCACGAAATATAATTTTAGATCCATCCGGTGAGAAAAAGGCACCACCATCATAACCCAGAACATCTGTAATTTGTTTTACATCAGAACCATCTAAATTCATTGTATATAATTCAAGATCTCCACTTCTAGTTGAAGTAAATACTATTTTATCTCCTTTTGGTGAAATAGTAGCTTCAGCATCATATCCTGTTTCATTTGTTAATTGATTAACTATGTTTCCTTCTAAGTCTGAAATAAAGATGTCAAAAGAATCATAAATAGGCCACACATATTTTCCTTCTCTTCTCAATGGAACTTCAGGACATTTATTATCCTTCAAATGAGTTGAACCATAAAGTATATGTTTATTGTCAGGCATAAAATATGCGCATGTTGTCCTTCCATGGCCCGTACTAACCATTTCAGGAACCTCTGATTCAAAAGTATCCTTACTGTCCATTAGAAACATTTGATCACATTCTAATCCCCACTTATTATAATTTGATTGAAAAACTAGTTTCTTGTCATCAAAACTCCAATAAGCTTCGGCATTATCTCCACCATAAGTAACTTGTCTAATAGATAAAAAATTTGATTCATCTTCGTATATTAAATTATTTCCATTTGATTTTTCTTTATTGGATTCAATAGTATTTAAACATGAAAAAATTAATACTAAAAATAAAACTGAAAATAGTTTTTTCATAAATAAAGGGTTTTATATTTTTGTGCAAATTTAAATACATTAAAATGAAATTTCTAGCAAAATTTATTCTTTTTATATCAATCATTTCATGTCAGCAAAATATTTCATACGAAAACAGAATTAATGATGATGTAAACTATTTGTCTAATGATAAATTAGAAGGAAGAAAAACAGGTTCTAATGGCGAACAAATTGCTGCAGATTATATAGCTGATCGATTTAAAAACTTAAAAATAAAAGCTAAAGGCACTAATACATATTTTCAAGATTTTAATTTTAACAAACCCTCTAGTCCTCATGATCAAGCCTCATTCGATGAAACAGAAAACGATACTATGATATCTTCAAAAAATGTAATAGGCTATATTGATAATAATGTAGAACATACCGTAGTTATTGGCGCTCATTATGATCATCTTGGATATGGCGGAGAAGGTTCGCTTCATGTTGGTAGTGAAATACATAATGGAGCTGATGACAATGCAAGTGGCACCGCATTAATGCTAGACTTAGCCAGTCAGCTAAAGTTTAATAATCGCAATAATAATTACCTATTTATAGCTTTTTCTGGAGAAGAGATGGGACTACTTGGATCAAATTATTTCGTAAAAAATCCTACAATTGATCTTTCCTCTATAAATTATATGATAAATCTAGATATGGTTGGCAGATTGAAGGAAGATAAATCTCTTGCTATATATGGCGTAGGCACCTCGCCTATTTTCAAGCAAACTATTAATTCTAATAATGAGTCTTTTAATCTAATTGAAAATGAATCTGGAGTAGGACCTTCTGATCATACATCGTTTTATATAAATGATATTCCCGTTTTACATTTCTTCACAGGACAACATTCTGATTATCACAAGCCAAGTGATGATGCTGATAAAGTAAATTTTGATGGGGTTAAAGAAATATCAGACTATATCTTTTCAATAATTTCTGATCTTAATGATGATAAAAAACTCGTTTTTAGAAAGACAAAAAATGAAACAGAAGAAGTCCCTAGCTTTAAAGTATCATTAGGGGTTATGCCAGACTATATGTTTAATAAGGGTGGAATGAGAATAGATGCTGTTACTCAAGATAGACCAGCATATAAAGCAGGATTGATTAAGGGCGATATAGTGATTAAGCTAGGAGAATATGATGTTGAAGATATGATGGGCTATATGAAAGCATTATCTAAATTTAAATCTGGAGATTCTACATCTGTTATAGTTAAAAGAGATAAGGATACAATACAAAGGAAAGTTGCTTTCTAAAATCTAATTGGTAACACAGTCTATTAGTGTTATCTTTAATTTCTGAATTTATATCATTCATGAATGAGACTTAAACTACACTGAATTAACAACTTTAGCTAACCAAATTAGAAATTAATGAAGAGAACAGTAACACAAGCTATAGAACATAGAAGATCCGTTAGGATATTTAAGAAAGAAGATATAGATTCTGATAAGGTCAAAAAATGCATAATTAATGGTACTCTTGCTCCAAATAGCAGTAATCTACAAACATGGGAATTCTACCACGTTACTAATAAAACTGTTCTAGATTCTATTACTAAAGCATGTTTTAACCAAAATGCAGCAAAAACAGCTAATCAAATAGTTGTTTTTGTAGTTAGAAAGGATCTTTGGAGAAAAAGAGCTAAAGCAAATGTTGATTTTTTAAACTCAGTTTTTGATAAAAAAACAGGCAGGAATACTGAGAAAAATAGGAAATTAGCTTTAAAATATTACAATGTTGCCATACCAACAATGTATACAAGTTTTTTTGGAATATTAGGATTTCTTAGATATATATTTTTCCAAATAGTAGGAATATTCAGACCTATATTCAGAGAAGTTAGATTAAGTGATATTAGAATTGTATCCCATAAAAGCACAGCCCTTGCCGCCCAAAATTTTATGTTAAGTATGGCTGAAATTGGTTATGACACTTGTCCAATGGAAGGTTCAGATACATCTAGAATAAAGAAAATTTTAAATCTACCTTCAAGTGCTGAAATTAATATGGTAATTAGTTGCGGAATTAGAGATGAAAAGGGAATTTATACTAAAAGATATAGAATTCCTTTTGAGGAGGTATATAAAGAAATTAAATAAAAAAAGATTATATTGGATGTTCCCAATAAGGTGTTATTTAATTGATGAATAAAAGAGATTTTTTAAAAACATTTGGTACGGCTGCAATCGGATCGCCGTTCTTATCGCTTGATTCAAGCAGTAATCATAAATTTGAAGATTATTCTAAACGAAATAATCTTTCAGAAACAGATTTTTGGAAAAAAATTAGAGAAGATTATACCTTAAAAAAAGATTATATAAATCTTGAAAACGGCTACTATTGTATAGTGCCAAATCCTACGTTAAATAATTTCATCACTCATGTTAAAAAAATAAATATTGAAGGATCCTATTATATGAGAAATAATAGAGATATGGATAATAAAAGAATTGAAGCTCGCTTAGCTAATTTTTTGAACTGCAGCCCAGAAGAATTAGTAGTGACAAGAAATACTACCGAATCACTTGATTTAATAATTGGTGGTTTTCCATGGAAAAAAGGTGATGAGGCAATTTATGCCAAGCAAGACTATGGGGCTATGCAACAGATGTTTAAATTGGTTTCAAAACGACATGGAGTAGTCAATAAAGTTGTTTCTGTGCCAAATCATCCCAATGATGATGATGAAATAGTAAAATTATATGAGGACCAAATAACTTCTAAAACAAAGCTTATAATGGTTTGTCATATGGTAAATATTACTGGTCATATACTCCCAATAAGAAAGATATGTGATATGGCTCACAAATATGGAGTTGAAGTTATGGTAGATGGAGCTCATTGTATAGGGCATTTTAAAGTAAATATCAGTGAATTAAATTGTGATTATTATGGATCTAGTCTCCATAAATGGCTAAGCACTCCTTTAGGAGTTGGAATTTTATATATTTCAAAAAATAAAGTTTCAAAAATCAATCCTCTTCTTGCAAGTCATGTTCATGAACAGGATAACATCCTAAGATTAAACCATATTGGCACACATCCTGTTTATACTGATTTAGCTATTGATAATGCTTTAGATTATCAGGAAATGATCGGCACAGATCGTAAAGAAAACAGACTTAGATACATTCAAAGGTATTGGTCTGATAGATTAAGAAAAATTAAAAATGTTGTTATAAATACTCCCATTGAAGAGCATAAAAGTTGTGGAATAGCAAATGTTGGAATTAAAAGTATGGACCCTGGAAAACTGGCTAAAATTCTTTTGGATAAATATCAGATATTTACTGTAGCTATAAATCACGAAAATGTTGTCGGCTGTAGAATAAGTCCAAATGTTTATACCAATGAGGAAGATTTAGAGCATTTTATTTCAAGTATAAAGGAGTTAGCAGTTTAATAAATAAAATATAAACATGAGAATTAGAAAATTAATACCTATAATATCTTTTGCATTATTTTTTTCTTATTTTAATCAGGGTTTTTCTCAGATCAAAAAAGATAAAAAATCTCTTAAATACTCTAAAACAATAAAAGCTGAGGAACTTAAAGAAAAATTATATGTCTATGCATCTGATGAATTTGAAGGAAGAGCAACCCCAAGTAAAGGACAAGAATTAGCTATAAAATTTTTAGAAAATCACTATGTATCTAATAATATAAATTCTCTTCAAGAAGATACATATTTTCAAACAGTGCTTCCTCCTAAAAGATTTGAAAAACGGTGGTCAAAGTCAGATATAAAACCAAAAAATGTAATAGCATATATAGAAGGGAAAAAATATCCTAATGAATATATTATAATATCTGCTCATCTTGATCATGTTGGAGTTCAAAATGGAGAAATCTATAATGGCGCAGATGATGATGGATCTGGTACAGTTGCAGTTCTTGAAATAGCTGAGGCATTTAGTGAAGCTGTAAAGGATGGCAGAAGACCTAAAAGATCCATTGTATTTCTACATGTAACTGCAGAAGAAATGGGGCTAATAGGATCAAAATATTATACTGATAATCCTATTGTATCACTCGAGAATACTGTTGCCGACCTAAATATTGATATGATAGGAAGAACAGATCCTAAAAGGCCTAAACGAAATAGAGATTATATTTATCTAATTGGAAGTGATAAAATAAGCAAAGAGCTTCATAATATTAGTGAGGAAATAAATAATCTTTATCTAAATGTAGATCTAGATTATATTTTCAATGAGGAGGATCATCCTGATAGATTTTATTACAGGTCAGATCATTATAATTTTGCAAAAAATAACATTCCAGTAATATTTTACTTTAGTGGCACTCATGAAGATTATCATCAGTCAACAGATACTCCAGATAAAATTCAATACGATTTATTAGAGTTAAGAACCAAACTTATTTTTCACACAGCTTGGGAATTAGCCAATAGAAAGGAGAGGATTAAAAGCGATTAAATATTAATAATATATTCATAGAATAAAATGGTTAGTAATATTCCCATTATAGCTGCAAGTATACCAAAAAAAACTAAACCGATTTTTTTTAAAATCCAATAATTGACTTTAAATCTTATTGAAAAAAGTGGTAGTTTTTCCCATTTTTTTTGTTCAAATTCATGTTTCATTCTTTAAATTTAATAAATATTAAACTAATTGGAAAAACCGAGTTCTTACTGCGAATATGTTAAAAACTTACCAGACGACAACATTCATCGAGTTTATCACGATACTCAATATGGTTTTAAGATAGATTCTGACAATGAATTGTTTGGTAGATTAATTTTGGAGATTAACCAAGCAGGGTTATCTTGGACAACTATATTAAATAAGCAAGATAATTTCAGAACAGCATTTTCTAATTTTGATATTAAAAAAATTGCTGATTATGACAAGTCTGATATTAGTCGTTTGCTAGCTAATTCAGGAATAGTTAGAAATAAATTGAAGATAAATGCCGTAATATTTAATGCGAGAAAAATAGTAGAATTACAAAAAAAATATGGTTCTTTTAAATCTTGGCTTAAAATTAAAAATGATTCTAACTTGAATCTAAATAATTGGGTGACATTATTTAAAGAGAATTTTAAGTTTACTGGAAATGAAATAACAAAGGAATTCTTAACCAGCACAGGATATATTAAAGGAGCACATATTGAAACTTGCCCAATTTTAAAATCATCTTAAATAACTACCTCCATTTATATCAATGGTAGATCCTGTTGCGTGGTCTAGTTTCCCTGAAACAATAAGAGAAACAACAGGAGAAATATCTTTTGGTTCTGTTAACCTATCTAAAACAATTCCTTTTTTTATATAATTCTCCCCTTCTTTATTTAAAAAATCTTTTATCATTTCTGTTTTAACAAAACCAGGAGCAATGGTAAAAGCAAGAACATTATCTTTTTTTCCAAAAGACCTAGCAATTGTTTTTGTAAGCGAAACCACACCACCCTTAGAACATGCGTAAGAAATAAAATCTTCTGTTTCTCCTCTAAAAGCCGCTCGAGAAGATATGTTTATTATTCGAAATCTTGAATGAATATTTTTATTTCTTTTTATGTTTATAAAACATTTACACAAATACGCTGGTGCACCTAAGTTCACATTTAGGGTTTTATTCCAACTTGAATTCCAAAGATCAGCATCAGTATTAACAGACGAAGAAATTGCTATTCCTGCGTTATTAATTAAAACGTCTGGAAATCCAAAGTGAGCTATTGTTTGTTCATATAATTGTTGTGCACCTAAACTAGTTGAAAGGTCTTGAGAGACCGTGTGTGTGTTTTTTGTTAGAAGTGGTTGTAGTTTTTTTTTATTTTTATTATAGTGTAAAACAAGTTTATGTTTTTCATTTATAAGTTCTTTTGCAATTTCATACCCAATTCCACTTGACGCCCCCGTTATTAATATTTTCATACATACAATTTACAATAATTTATATTATTTAACAGCAGATGTATGGTCGCTAATAATAAGCCATTTATTATTTATTTTTTTCCAAAATAAAGTAAAATGTCCATAGCTATCTTCTGTGGATCTTGTTAAATAATATTCCCCTATTAAAAAAGCAACATCCGAAGAAACTGATCGTATTTTGTTTACAGTAAATTTTAGCTTACCCATCGTTTGAGTATCTGGATACGTCTTGAAATATCTTTTTCTAGTGTCATTCCAGCCATAAACAGGACCAGATTTTCCTGAAAAAACTAATTCATCAGATTTTATGTAGCCTTGCATAAAAGAATTAATATCTCCACTATTCCAAGCATTTTCTTGAAACTTCATCACTTTCATTATATCTAAAGAATCTGTTAAAGAAATAGAGTTTATAGACATAATATCATCATAGGATACTTGACTAAAAGAAATAAGTGGTATAAATAGTAATAGTATTAGCTTTTTCATACCTACAATTTACAATAATTTTAAAAGAAGAAGATATGCCTATGGTTTAGTTATTCTCCTCTAAGCATTTTTTTGAATGCCTCTAAATCAAATTCATTCCCGTAGAATAGTGTACTCATTTTCATAATATCAGCAGCAATAA
>JABHWD010000021.1 GCA_018657955.1 Flavobacteriaceae bacterium
AATTATACCAACAATTGATGATACCATAATCGCTATTTCATTTGCTGTAATTTTATTCATTATTCCAACCAAAAAAAATTCAGTTGATAAAACTTTACTGGTATGGAAAGATACTATTAAATTACCTTGGGGCATATTACTATTATTTGGTGGTGGTATGGCTATAGCAAGTGCATTTACAGAAAGTGGACTTTCACTTTGGATTGCTGATCTACTTAAAAACCTTGATGGTATCCCATTAATACTTATAATTCTTGCAATTGTTACAACTATTAATTTACTTACTGAACTGACATCCAATATGGCTACAACAGCAATGCTACTCCCAGTATTGGTAACAATTGCTCTTGCGATTAATGTTCATCCATATTTTTTATTAATTAGTGCAACCCTAGCAGCATCATGTGCATTTATGTTGCCTACTGCAACTGCTCCAAATGCTGTAGTCTTTAGTTCAGGGCTATTAAAAATAGAAGATATGTTTAAAAAAGGAATTTGGATGAATATAATATCAATAATTATAATTACTCTTATTGTATATTATTTCTTACCATCAATATTTGATGTTTCTTCTGAATTAATTCCTATAAATTAATACTTGTCTAAAAGTTTTGATTGCTCTTTTATGGCTTCTTTAAATTCATTACTAATTCTATTAACTAATTCTTGAACGGGAACATCGTCAGAAATATTAGTAACTCCTTGACCTGCAGACCATATGGTACTCCATGCTTTTGCTTCACTATCAAGTTCCTTTCCGAAATCCATTTTAGCTGCTCTTGTCCACATATCCTGAGTAATTCCCATAGATTCTAAGCTAGCTCTTAAGAAACTAGCTGGTACACCAGAAACGGCTGCTGTATATACAATATCAGTTGCTCCTGAATCTATAATCATTTGTTTATAATCTTCTGGAGCTCTACTTTCTTTTGTGTTTATAAATCTAGTTCCCATATATGCTATATCTGCTCCCATCTGTAATGCTGAAGCTACATCCCTGCCATTACTTATACATCCAGATAGTATAACAGTTTTATCAAAAATACTTTTAATTTCAGATATTAATGCCATAGGATTAATTGTACCTGCATGTCCTCCAGCACCTGCAGCAACTAAGATTAATCCATCAACCCCAGCTTCAGCTGCTTTTTCAGCATGTCTTTTTTTTACAATATCATGGAATACCAATCCTCCATAACTATGAACTGCATCAACCAATCTTGAAACTGCTCCAAGAGAGGTTATAACTATAGGCACCTTATGTTTAATACATATTTTTAAATCAGCCTTAACTCTTGGGTTTGTATTATGGACAATTAAATTTACACCAAAAGGTGCAGGTTTTTTACCTGTCTCCTTTTCAAATTCATCAAGCTCAGACTTAATTTGAATTAACCATTCTTCAAAACCCTCGCTTGTTCTTTGATTAAGTGCAGGAAATGTACCAACAATTCCATTTTTACAACACTCTATGACAAGTTTAGGTCCAGAAATTAGAAATAATGGAGCTGCAATTACCGGAACTGAAAGACCATCTAAAAAAGAGATTTTATTTCTCATAATTATTAATTTATTTTTAAAATAAGTTTTCCTGATTTATCACCCGTAAATAATTTAAGAAATACTTCATGAAAATTTTCAATTCCTTCAAAAACTGTTTCATTATCTTTTAACTTTCCTTCTTTAAACCAAGTTGCTATATCAGTAAGAGCTTTCATATAATTTTCTTTATAATCAAAAACTACCATACCTTTCATACTAGCTCTATTAACTAATAATGACATATAATTTGAAGGACCCATTACTTTAGTTTTATTATTGTATTGAGATATAGCTCCACATATTACTATCCTAGCATTTCTATTAATTTTAGTTAAAACAGCATCTAAAATTTCTCCTCCAACATTATCAAAATACACATCAATTCCATTAGGACATTTATCTTTTAATGAAGTGTAGATTTCTTCATTTTTGTAGTCTATTGCATCATCAAACCCTAATTCATCAACAAGAAATTTACACTTTTCTTTTCCTCCAGCTATTCCAATAACCCTACATCCTTTTATTTTGGCAATTTGCCCTACTAAACTACCTACAGCCCCAGCTGCAGCTGAAACCAAGACTATGTCACCTTCTTTAATTTTACCCTCCTGTAAAATTCCAAAATATGCTGTCATTCCAGGCATTCCTAAATATCCAAGAAATCTAGTCAATGGCATATCTCCAGGATAAATTTTATTATAATTATCTCCTGTACTAATAGAGTATTGTTGTACGCCTCCCCATCCTGAAACAAATTGCCCCACTTTATAATCCTTATTATTAGATTTAATTATCTCTCCTACTGTTCCTGCTCTCATTACTTCTCCTAATTGAACAGGTTCAATATATGATCGTGCATCATTCATCCATCCCCTCATGGCTGGATCTAAAGATATGTAGTGATTTTGAATTAAGATTTCATTGTCTTGTAAATCTCTTACCTCAGATTCAACATGTTTCCAAATTGAATCTTCAGGAATGCCAATTGGTCTTTTAGTAAAAAGAACTTGCTTATTTATCATGTTATTTTGTTTTTTATTATCATTATTCTAATGTCAATAAAGATGCCAAAATCAATCTACTGACAAACTGACATAATTAATAAAATTAAAAAAGATAATAAAATTAGTTTCCCTTCCAGTTAGGTTTTCTTTTTTCTTTAAATGCATTAATTCCTTCTTTAGCATCATTAGATTTTATTGCCTTATCCAACATTTCTAATAAATATTGGTGCTGATTAGGTTTTTCAGTAATGTAACTATATGCTTCTAACCCTAGCCTAATTGCAGTGGGTGAATTTTCTAGTATTTCCTTAATTAAATTAGATAGCTCATTATCAATATTATCCTGTTTTGTGAGATGTGTTACAAGACCATATTCTTTTGCTTGCATTGCAGAAATACTATATCCTCTCACACACCAATCTAATACTTTTCTAGGTTGCATTACTTGAATTAAACTAGCCATGACCTGCATTGGGAAAAGACCCCTTTTAACTTCTGGCAAACTGAATCTTAAATTTTTATCTGCAATAACATATAAACATCCAGCTAATATTAAAAACCCGCCTGCATAAACATTTTTTTCTACAACGGAGATGGTGGGTTTATTTATAGAATTAAAAAGATCCCCCATTAAAATTTCTTTTTCAGGAGCTGGTATTGTAGAATTATGAGGTTCAATATCTCCTATTATAGCTTTAAGATCTGCTCCAGCACAAAATATATCACCATTTGCTTTAAAGACAACTATCCAAATAGAATTATTGAAATGTGCATAATGCATAGCAAAAGCTATTTCATTGATCATCTGAGGATGTAAAGCATTTTTCTTTTTTGGACGATTTAAGGTAATTGTAAAAACGTGATCATCTTTACTTATTTCAATAAAATCAAATCTGTATGATTTTATATTTTGAATATCTTTCTTGTTATAAAAATTCATCTATTCGACTTTTAATAATAAATAACCCGCTTCAACATTTTCTCCTTCCTTAACAAATATATCTTTAACTATTCCTGATTTATTTGCTATTATTGAACTTTCCATTTTCATTGAAGATAAAATTAAAAGCTCATCTCCCTCATTGATTTTATCTCCAACTTTTACTAATATTTTAATTATTTGTGATGGCATCGGAGATTCATATCCGCCAATAATTTTATCTTTAGATTTTTCTGGAAATTTACTCTCAACTACTACCTTCTCGTTTCCTAATTCTTCATTATGAATATAAAGATCATTATTAATTTTTACAATTATAAACTTATATAAAATAGAATCTACTTCAATTAATAATGTATCATTATAAAGATTAACTATACTAACATTATAACTATTGTTTGAGACAATGTAATTAAATTCTTTTCCTAAATATCTGTATTTACAATCTATTTCAATATCATCAATAGAATATTTTTCTTTTTCAAAATCATAAAAGTTATTTCTCCATCCAGAAGGTAAAGCTCTTAATAAATTTCTTTTTTTATTTCTGTTACACCAAGAAAAAATAGAGGATGCTATTATGGCAATTATTTTAATTTTATCTTGAACTCTTTCTAATATATGTAACTTGTTTTGAATAAAATGAGTATCATATTTGCCATCTTGAAAATCCTTATTATTTATAATATTTAATAATAAGGATTGATTTGTTTTAACTCCAAGGCATACCAAATTATTTAGCATGTAATTCATTTTACTATGAGCTTCATCTCTGTTTTTTCCCCAAACAATAATTTTAGCAATCATAGGATCATAATAAACAGAAATCATACTATTATCTTCAACAGAAGATTCCATTCTTAATCCTTCAATTTCAGGATATAAAAATTTAACAATTTTTCCAGTCTGAGGCGAAAAATTATCCTTTGGATTTTCAGCATATAATCTGCATTGAATTGCATATCCATTTGTTATTATATCATCTTGCTTTAATTCAATTGAAACTCCCATTGATATTTCAATTTGCATTTTAACTAAATCTAAATTAGTAATGGCTTCTGTGACTACATGTTCAACTTGGAGTCTTGTATTAACTTCTAAAAAATAAAAGTCTTTAGTTTTTTCATCAAAAATAAATTCTACTGTTCCTGCATTATTATAATTTATTGCTTTTGCTGCATTTATAGCAACTTTTGCCATTAGTGATCTAGTTTTATTGTCTAATACCGGGGAAGGACTTTCTTCAATAACTTTCTGATATCTACGTTGAATACTACATTCTCTTTCAAATAAATGAATGATATTCCCAAAATTATCCCCCATAATTTGAAATTCTATATGTCTCGCAGAAGAAATATATTTTTCTAGAATCAAATGATCATCAGAAAAAGATTTCATAGCTTCTCTTTTTGCTGAGTCTATTGAAGAATCAAATTCTGATAAATCATTAACTATTCTCATTCCTTTTCCTCCACCTCCTGAAGATGCTTTTATTAAGATTGGGAAACCTATTTTTTTTGCTTCATTTCTAAATGTTTTTATACTCTGATCCTTATTATTATATCCTGGTATAATTGGAACATTGTTTTTTGCCATTAATTTCTTTGCATTAGCCTTAGAGGCCATAGCCTCTATTGATTCTGGGCTAGGACCAATGAAAATTATTTTTTCTTTTTTGCACCTTTTAGCAAACTCTATGTTTTCAGATAAAAATCCATATCCTGGATGAATGGCATCAGCCTTTAATTCTCTAGCTGCTCTTATGATTATATCCTGATTCAAATATGAGTCTTCAGGATTACTTTCACCAATATAATATGAAATATCTGCTTGGGAGACAAATCTTGAATGCTTGTCAGAATCACTATAAACAGCAATACTTCTTATTCCCATTTTACTGCACGTTCTAATTATCCTAGAAGCTATCTCACCTCTATTAGCAATTAAAATCGAATTAATTTTTATTTTTCTCATATTACATTCTAAATACGCCAAATGTATCAGCACCTTTTATTTTTTGATTATAGACCACAGCTAGTGTAAAACCTAAATAATTTCTGGTTTCCCTAGGATCTATAACTCCATCATCCCAAAGTTCAGATGTAGAATGCCAAGCTGACTCCTTAGATTCTACTTGCTTTATTAAATCTTTTTTTTCCTGTAATAATTTCTTCTTGTCGATTTTAATACCTAATGATTTTGCTGAACTCATTTTAACAATATCCATAACACCAGCAAGTTGTTCAGCTCCCATAACGCCTATCTTAGCATTAGGATAAGTAAATAAAAATCTAGGTTCATAAGATCTTCCAGCCATACCGTAATTTCCTGCGCCATAAGAATTTCCTATCATTAATGTTATATGAGGAACTTCACTATTAGCAACTGCATTAATTAATTTTGCTCCATTTTTAATTATACCTCCCTCTTCATATATCTTTCCAACCATATAACCAGTAGTATTTTGAAGAAAAATTAAAGGAATATTATTTTTGTTTGAAAGCTGAATAAATTGAGCTCCTTTATTTGCAGACTCTGAAAATATAACACCGTTATTACCTATAATTCCTACAGGATAACCATGAATTTTTGCCCAACCTGTAATTAGCGTATTACCATATTCTGATTTAAATTCCGAAAATTCTGAACCATCAACAATTCTAGCTATTATTTCTCTAATATCAAATGGGGTCTTGTTGTTTTTTGGAAGTATTCCAAGAATCTCTTCTGTATTGTATATAGGTTCCTTAATATTTTTTTCTGGTAAAAAATTAGGTTGTTCAACCTTAATCCATTTCATTATATCTCTTGCAATTTTAATAGCATCCAACTCATCTTCAGCTAAATAATCTGAAACTCCTGAAATTCTACTATGCATTTCTGCTCCACCTAGCTCTTCATCTGTTGTGATCTCATTAGTTGCCATTTTAACAAGAGGTGGGCCTGCAAGAAATACTTTTGCTGCTTTCTTTTGAAAAATTGCATAATCTGACATTCCTGGCACATATGCTCCACCTGCAGTTGCGTTTCCAAAAACAATCGATATAGTAGGAAGTCCTAATTTTGATCTTTTTGTTATTTCTCTAAATAATTCTCCTATATAATTAAATATTTTAGCCTGATCTGGCAAATTAACTCCTCCACTTTCAACTAACTGTATAGTTGGCAACTTGTTCTCTTTGGTTATATTGCTTATTCTTAAGTTTTTAAAAACAGTAGCAAAATCAACTGCTCCTCCCTTCTTACTTCCAACATTTGAATTTATCATGCATAGTTTGCTAGAAACTATTCCTATTCCTGCAACATTTGTGCCTCCAGGACCAAAACCTTCATCATTAAGCATGCCCGATAAAGGGAGTAGTTCTAAAAAAGGACTATCCTTGTCAAGTAATAACTCAATTCTTTCTCTTGCTAATAATTTTTTTCTATCCCTTGCTCTTTTGATCTGCCTTGCAGATCCTTGTTGCCTTGCATTATGTAAATGTCCCTCAAGTTCGTCCAATAACTTCAACATGAAATTATAGTTCTCATTATATTTTTTATTGTTTTTGTTTATTTTAGAAGTAATTCTATTCATTATATTTGCTTATGCGATTTTAAAACTACAAAAATATTTTATGGATTGTGATTTTTCTATCAGGGAATCGAATTAGAAATTCTTATATTTTTGTAGTTTTAAATAAAAAAGTTACATTCTATATTCATTTTCTATAGAAAAAGGTATTGAACTTACCTAAATTATAAAAACTATACTAAAAAACTAATTATGGAAAGCAATAATAAATTCAAATTCAACTTCTATGAATGGGAGAGAAAATTAAAAGGTAAACCTTTTTTAAGACAACCATTTGGAGGTAAATGGGAAGAATATACTTGGGGGGAAACTGGTCAAATGGCTAGGAAACTAGCTACTGGATTAAAAACCCTTGGGCTACCTCCTAAAAGTCATATTGGATTAATGTCTAAAAATTGTAGAGAATGGATTATTGCCGATTTAGCAATATATATGGCAGGATATGTATCTGTTCCTTTCTTTCCAAATTTAAATTCTAAAGAACTACAAAGTCTTTTACAATTTGGAGATGTAAGCGCCCTTTTTATGGGTAAAGTTAATACATGGGATGAAATTAAAAACGGAATTCCAGATGATATGCCGTTAATTGCATTTCCTCACTATAAGGATTGCTCAAAAATTTCTGAAGGTCATCAATGGTTTGATTTTATTAATCAATTTGAACCTCAACAGGAAGATTTTTATCCAGATCGTAGTGATATGTGGACAATCATATTTACTTCTGGAACAACCGGTACGCCCAAGGGGGTAGTTTTAGATTATCAAACTAATGAAAATACAGAATGCTTGACAACTCCAGAGCACAATCCATTGAGGGTAGATTTTAATGGAAAAAATTCATTCTTTTCTTATTTGCCATTAAATCATATTGCTGAAAGAATTGTAGTGGAGTTTACTTGTTTTAGATATGGAGGAACCATTTCTTTTACAGAATCTTTAGAAACATTTGCTCAAAATCTAGGTTCTGTTCAACCAACAGTATTTTTTGGGGTTCCAAGAATATATACAAAATTTCAAATGGGTATATTATCCAAATTTCCTCAAGAAAAATTAAATAAACTATTAAGTATACCTATAGTTTCTTCTTTACTTAAAATGGTTTTAAAGAAAAAATTAGGATTAAGCAAAGCAAAATCTATTGTAACTGGAGCAGCACCAATGCAAGAATCGCAAAGAGTATGGTACAGAAGTCTTGGGGTGAACATCACCAATGGCTATGGAATGACGGAGAATTGTGCTATATGCACTCAACTTCCAGGTGAAATTACTGATAAACCTGGTTCTGTTGGTAAAGCACAACCAGAAGTTGATATTAAGATAGATTCTGAAACTGGGGAAATACTAATGAGAGGGCCATATGTGATGAAAGAATATTATAATGATCCTGAGACCACAAATAACACTATTAAAAACGGATGGCTATATACTGGAGATAGGGGAAGAATTGATGATGAAGGAAATCTGTACATTACTGGAAGAGTCAAAGACGCATTTAAAACAACTACAGGTGAATTTGTAGAACCTGGGAGAATTGAAGCACTATTTGGAGATGTTACTGAATTTGAACAAATATGTGTGGCTGGATTTGGAATAGCATCACCAATTCTTCTTGCTGTTCCTTCTGAAGGAGCTAATTCTATTGATAAAGACACATTAAAACAGCAGCTTAGTAGTAAATTAGAATCTGTAAATAAAGATCAAGTAAGTCATAGAAAGGTTTCAACTATTGTGATCATGAAAGAAGCATGGACTCCAGATAATGGCATTCTAACTCCAACGATGAAAATTAAAAGGGTTAAAATAGATGAAAAATTTATGTCAAAATACAATGAATGGCATGAAAATAGTGAAGCTATAATATGGGAATAAAATTCAGAAATTTTCTTGCTCTTTGTATGTCTTTATCTTTTTTAACAACGGCTATAGCACAAACTATAGTATCTGGCACTATTATGGATGAAAGAATAAATATTCCTCTTCCGGGTGCAAGCATTATTGAAAAAGGTACAACTAATGGGGCAATATCAGACTTTGATGGTAATTTTTCACTTAAGATAACAGAGGGGTCTGGTGAGATTGAAATTTCTTATTTACGTTATACTACAATTACTTTGTCTTTTGACGGAGATTCTGATTTAGGAACTATCTCATTATCTACAAAGAAGAAGAAGAAGAAGAAGAAGAAGAAGAAGAAATATGGTAAAAAGAATATTAATAAATAAATAAATAAAATGAATTATTTTTCTGAAGAACATGAAATGTTTAGAAAAAGCCTTAGGGATTTTCTAAAAAGAGAAGTTAAACCAAATTTAAATCAGTGGGAAAAGGATGGAAAAATTCCTAAAGAAATTTGGAAAAAAATGGGCGAAATGGGATTTCTTGGGCTATCATTTCCAGAAAAATATGGCGGAAGCAATCTAGATTTCTTCTTTGAAGTAGTTCTAAATGAAGAAATGGGTAGACTAAATTCAGGAGGCTTTACGGTAACTCAACAAGCAGTACAATACATGTCTGGGCCATATATTTTAAAATATGGGAGTGATTTGCTGAAAAGCAAATATCTTCCAGGGATAATATCAGGTGATTTGATAAGCTGTATTGGAATTACAGAGCCTAATGCTGGATCTGACGTTCAAAATATTCAAACAAATGCTATAAAAAAAGGAGACAATTACATTGTAAATGGATCAAAAACATTTATTACTAATGGGGTCTATGGAGATTTTATAGTCACAGTTGTAAAAACTGATCCAGCAGCTAAATCAAAAGGAATCAGTTTATTAGTTATAGATCTAGATTCCCCTGGAATAACTAAAACCAAAATTGACAAACTTGGGTGGCGTTCATCAGATACGGCAGAACTTAGCTTTGACAATGTAGTTGTTCCATCAGAAAATCTTGTAGGCGAAGAAGGAAAAGGATTCTACTATCTAATGAATGGCTTACAATTAGAAAGACTTTGTTTCATGCCTAGCAGTATTGCTACAATGGAATTTGCAATTTCTGAATCATTAAGCTACATGAATGAAAGAAAAGCATTTGGAAAAAGTATTAATAAATTCCAAGTATTAAGACATAGGATTGCGCAATTATCATCTGAAATAGAAGCATTAAAAGTATTTAGCTACTATTGCTGTAACCTATATGACAAAAAAATATATGATGTAAAACTCTGTTCTATGGGCAAACTACTTTGTACAGAATTACATGAAAAAGTCTCTACTCAATGTCTACAATTTTTTGGTGGAAATGGATTTTCTGAAGATTATCCAATGGCAAGAATGTATAGAGATTGTAGAGTTGGAACAATTGGAGGAGGAACTTCTGATATTATGAGAGATATAATTGCTAAAATTATTATTGACGGCAAGGATTATGAAGCAGAAACAAGTAAAGTATAAGTAAGTATTAATATAAATTTTAATTATGGGTAAATTAAATGGTCAAGTAGCTATTATAACTGGTGGAGCTAGAGGAATTGGAGAGGGAATATGTAAGGTTTTCTGTAATGAAGGAGCTATCGTAGCTTTATGGGACATTATGGATGAGGGACAAAATACTGCTGATAGAATAAAAGATGAAGGGGGAGAAATAATTTTTCAAAAAGTAAATGTATCAGATCAATCATCAGTAGATAAGGCAGTTGAAGAATTAATCAGTGAATACGGAAAAATTGATGTTTTAATCAATAATGCTGGAATCATAAGAGACAGATCCTTTTTGAAAATGTCAAGGGATGAATGGGATCAGGTAATTGATGTAAATATTAATTCCTTATACGTAACTACTAGAGCAGTATTACCTCATATGAGAGAAGCAAAGTATGGAAGAATAATAAATGCATCATCAATT
>JABHWD010000003.1 GCA_018657955.1 Flavobacteriaceae bacterium
AATACTTTATTTTTTAACAATGGAGCTTCTGACAATTGAAAACCCCGCTCTTACACCCACATTTCAAAGGCTTCCTCTTGCGGTATCCTTGATTCATATTTTTAATCCGATAAATGTAGAGTCTGTTACCTATCTGTCCAGCCGTTCTTCCGTGCTAGTGACACTATTTTATTTATCATCTTTTTATCTTTTCATAAGGTTTGTTAATTCAAAAGAAAAGAAAAAAAAGTGGAAAAATATTCACTATCCTATAGTTATTTTCTTTCTATTTTATTTAGGACTGGGGACCAAAGAAATAATTGTAACATTGCCAATTATAGCGGTTCTTTATTTATGGGTACACTCCTCAACAAAAAACTTTCACAAATTTCTTCCTGAGTTAGCGGTAATTCTGATTCCTCTAATTATTTATCTTTTATATCGCTATGTTCAAATGGGGAATTTACTGGTAATAAAAACTGATCCATACTCATATATGATAGACCGAAGTCTGTATATATTGACCCAAATTAAAGTTGTTATCTCCTATTATTTCGTAAAATTAATTTTTCCTATCAACCTTAATTTCGAACCAGACATAAGGTTAGTATCAGGTTTCTTGGACTGGGAGTGGGTTGTATCACTTATAATAGGTGTCTGCATTGCCATTGGTATATTTTATCAAAAGTCGATTCTTCTAAAATGCGCCTTTATCTGGGCATTAATTACAATATTACCTACTTCCAGTATTATTCCATTAAAACAAATTGCTACGGAACATAGAACCTATCTACCCGGATTAGGAATAAACATGGGGTTGGGAATACTCTTTTTAAGAGGTGTCTCTCATCGTAAATTAATACCTCCAACACTTTTCATTTTTCTAGTGATCTATGGATTATTGGCTATGAAAAGAAGCCTTGATTACCGATCAGAAATAAACCTCTGGCAAGATACCGTTAGGAAATCACCATATAAATCAATGGTACACAATAATATGGGAACAGCTTATCTTTCTAAAGAGCGATTAAAGGAAGCAAGAAAGTCGTTTGAGGTTTCATCAGCTCTTTCGCCATCAAGCACAGATCCCTACATAAATATGGGACATATTGACGCTAGGAATAAGGAATGGGATAAGGCTAAATTAAAATATGACCTTGCCTTGAAACTAGGAGCAAACCGCTCTCAGGTTTTTTTTAATTCTGGATTAATGAGGCTAAAGCTTAACAAACCGGCAGAAGCGTTGCCTTTTTTGTTAGAAGCAATCAAAATTAAAAATCATCGCCCCTTATATCACCAGGAACTTGGAAATGCATTCCGAATGCTAAAGCAATATGACTCAGCATTAAAATCATATCGAAAGGTTCTTGAATTAGAACCAAATTATGTAGAAGCACAAAATAATATTGGAGTAATTTTCTGGAACTTAAAAATTTTGGATAAGGCGGAATTGGAATTTAAAAAAGCATTGGTTATGAAAGATAAAACTAAGATTCATAATAATTTAGCAAATCTGTATATTGCTAAAAAACAGTTCAGCAAAGCAATTCCTCATTTAAAAACAGTGCTAGGAAGAAAGCCTAATGACTCACGGGCTCGGAACTTGCTTCATGTAGTCGAAATAATTCAAAATATTCCAACACGATGAAAAATTTAATAAAAAAAAAGTTATATCATCGCGATCACTTTAGCTCATGTCTTTTTATTTTGGTTCTAGGAGGCCTTGTCTATGGAAATCACTTACAGAATCCTTTTCAATTCGATACGGTAGCGTATATCACCAATCACCACAGGTTAGACAACATCAATGAACAACTGAATATAAATTATCTCTGGAAAGAATTTATCCATCGGGGATTATTGCAAATCTCGCTTGCTTTTAACGTTCATTTGGATGGTTTTCGAACGTTTGGTTATCATCTAATTAACATGTTGATGCATCTTATTAATTCTGTGTTGGTGTATTTTGTAACGCTCGGGATATGGAGATATTTGGGATCAATTAATAGTCAATCTAAAGATGATGAGACACGTTTTGTAGCTCTTTTTACGGCAGTGTTTTTTTTAATACACCCCATCCAGACGGAGTCGGTTGTTTATATAATGAGCCGTTCCGAAGTTTTTGCGGCAACCTTTTATCTAAGTTCTTTTTTATTATTCCAGATTTATGTTGTAAGAGATCGTCCGATAAAAATAGCCTTCAAGATTTTGGTCTTATTTCTTATCTCTACCGCATTCATTTTAGGGTTTAGTGTTAAACAAACGGTAATAACCCTACCTTTGATGTTGTTATTATATTTTATTTTCGGACAAGAATCAG
>JABHWD010000022.1 GCA_018657955.1 Flavobacteriaceae bacterium
CTGATGGAATAAAATTTGGAGGTGCTAGACCAGATATTTTTGAAGCTGCGCTAAAAGAAAATAATAAACATGGACTTGGATCTGCATGCCATCATGCTCAAATGGATGTAGCATGGATGGATGTTCTAGAAACTGCTAGATTAGGTCTTACTACAATGGAACATTGGTATGGTTTGCCAGAAGCACTATTTGATGACAGAACAGTTCAAAATTATCCTCTTGACTATAATTATAATAACGAACAACATAGATTTGGTGAAGCAGGAAGATTATGGAAACAAGCAGCTAAGCCCTATTCTAAAAAATGGAATGAAGTTATGGATGAACTTATTGAATTAGATTTTACTATAGATGTAACTTTTGTCCCTTATAGTATTTTTAGAGATGTAGGCAGAGGAAGTAGATTAGAATGGCATAAAGATTACACCACTCCAACACTGCTTAAATTTTTTCTTCCTGGAAGAGATAACCATGGTGCTGCATACTTTGACTGGGGAACAGAAATGGAAATGGAATGGAAAGAAAACTATAAACTTTGGATGACATTTATTAATGAATATAAAAATAGAGGTGGTAGAGTTACTGCTGGAGCTGACTCTGGTTATATGTATAATCTTTATGGTTTTGGGTACATCCAAGAACTTGAACTTATTAGAGAATCAGGTTTTCATCCTATGGAAGTTATAAGGGCAGCTACACTTCATGCTGCTGAAGCAATTGGCATGGAAAAAGAAATAGGAACAATTGAGGTTGGAAAATATGCTGATATGATAATTATGGAAGAAAACCCTCTTAAAAACCTGAAATATCTATACGGAACGGGTGATATAAAAATTAATGATAACAATGAAGCAGTAAGAGTTGGCGGAATTAAGTATACAATAAAAGATGGAATAATCTTTGATTCTAGGCAATTACTTGATGATGTTAAAAAAATTGTTGATGAAGAAAAATCTTCTACTCCAGGATGGGAAAAGTTTTTAATGGATGCAATAGAAAGAGAATAAATTAAAGAAGAAACTAATTGGCAGCTTTTACAATCCGGCATGAACAATAAACTCACTTTTTTAATTGGAATATTAGGAGTTAGCCTTTTTGTAATTTCTTCTATTGTAGGTGGATTGCTAGTTGAAAATTATAACATATTAAGTCAATATATAAGTGAAACCTATGCAATTGATACTAAATACGGGATAATTTTAAGAACCTTTGGTTATATCCCAAGTGGTCTTCTTATTACCTTATTTTGCTTTCTTGGAGTAAGATACTTTCATCCTTCCAAACTAATCCAAATCGGTTTTTATGGTATCGGAATATTTTATGGACTAGCCACAGTAACTGTTGGAATATTTCCTTGTGATAGTGGATGTAATAAAGAATTAATAGACCCTAGTTCTTCTCAACTAATTCATAATTTCGTGGGTTTACTAACTTATCTGTTCGTTCCTGTTTTTATGATTTTAATTGGATTGGGGTTAAAAAAATCACATAATAATACGTTTTCTTTACAATCTATTGTTTGTGGTGTAATCAGTATTTTGTTTGTATTCATATTAGTTTCTAACTCGAATTCTGAATACATTGGTCTATATCAAAGAATAATAGAATCAGTTTTTGTCATATGGATAATTTTTTGTGCTATTTTAATAAAAAATAAAAAACCAGTAGGTAACTGGGTAGCTTAAAGACTTTCGTTTCAGCTGTAAAATATTCGTTAATTAACAAGAGCATTCTTTACAAGAACATTCTTCACAAGAACAGTTTTTGCAATTACCATTCACACAAGATTCACAAGTACATGTGCATTGATTTTCCATAGTATAAAAAATTATATTAAAGATTAAAGGTAATTATTTATAATCTACAAATTATATTTATTGCCAAATTTTGCAAAATTAAATCCTAATTTTAATATACTATCCTTAAGAGGTATATTGTTATTTAACACTGGATTTGTGTGGTTAAAATGAATAAAATGTATTTTATTTTTTGTGCTCAAATCTTCATCCATAAAAATATCTATAGTCTCTAAAACAAAAGGATGAGGAATTTCTTTTATAGATCTATTAATTTCATCTCCACTAAAAAAAGTAGCATCTAAAAATGCATAATCAACAGATTTAACCTCGTCTACAATACTATT
This sequence comes from Flavobacteriaceae bacterium, assembly GCA_018657955.1. Lineage (GTDB taxonomy): Bacteria > Bacteroidota > Bacteroidia > Flavobacteriales > Flavobacteriaceae. The sequence goes on from JABHWD010000022.1 coordinate 2,144, forward strand.
TCTCCATAGACCCCATTTGTCAATATCAGGAATAAAGAGTGCCGATTTATTCTTCCCTATTATCTTATACCCCACAGTTTCAGAAAACTCATCACGATGAGGAACATTAAAAGGTATTACTATTAAGTCATTTGATAATTGAATGTTTTGATTATGATTTATTTCCTTTAAGTCGATATTATCTAATGAGATTAATTGACTCCAAGGGCCATTGCTCTCTAAAAATTTTTTCATTCGTGGCATGGTATAAACAGGGATTTTATTAGCTCCTAGAGCCTCTCTACCTAAATACATTAATCCAGAATAATGGCCTATATGTGCATGCGTTAATAATATTCCATCAATCAATTTTTTATTTGCAACACCGCTTTTTAAATATTTGATTTGTTCGCCAATATCAGGAGTAGCTTCAAATAAATAATATTTGTCATTCTCAATATCAGTAAGTCCAATACTAGTTACATAGTATTTATTGTCTCCTATATTTTTATTACAACAATCTTTTTTACATCCAATGTGCGGATATCCTGCGTCCTGAGCTATTCCTAGAACAGTGATAAAATTATTGCTGTTTGATATCTTATATTCTGAACAAGAAAAAATGGTAGCACATAAAATGAAGACTACTAATTTATTTTTCCTTAAAATACTGAACAAATTAATTATCATCTAAATCACAATTTTCATCATTAAATTCAACCTCAACCGTATAATGCTCAAATTTGTATTCCTTCAAAATATCCTTCACATCAAATTTTACCTTTTTAAAATTATTTAAATTTGAATTATCATCTATCTTAATATGAGCAGTAAATACATTATGCTCTCCTTCCAATGACCATATATGCATATGATGAATTGAATTTACAAAGTCAATGTTTAAAATTTTTGATTCAATTTCATTTATATCTAATTCTTCAGGAACTCCTTGTAAAAAAATAAAAAGGGTTTGTTTAAGTCTAATAATTACATTCCATAAAATGTAAATTGTTATTAAAAGAGATAATGCTGGATCTAGATAATGAATATCTTTAAAATTTAATATTATTGCCACAACTAAAACAGCAACCCATCCTAAAACATCCTCAACTAAATGCCAAGAAGCCACCTTCTCGTTCATCGTTTTTCCACCACTTAATTTCCAAGCAGCATACCCATTAACTAATACTCCAATTACTGCAAAAAAGATCATCCCCTTTGCGTCAGTATGCTCAGGTTCTAGAATTCTTCCAACAGCTTCAGTTATAACATATAGAGACCCTATTATTAGTATGATACTATTTATAAGAGCTCCTAATAGTGAAAATCTTTTATATCCAAAAGAAAATTTCTTGTTAGATTTCTTGTGAGATATTTCTTCTAAATACCAGGAAGTACCTAAAGAAATCGTATCTCCTAAATCATGTATTGCATCTGATATAATTGCAATACTATTTACATAAAGACCTCCAATTATCTCTAAAATAGTAAATGCAAAATTTAAAAAAAAAGCAACTTTTATGTTATTCGAAGAATGATGATGATGATCGTGATGATGTCCCATTCTATATTAATTTAGAATCAATTAATATTTCCTCCATTTGTTTTTTTAGGCTTATTGCTTCTTTTTTAGCTGCTTGAGCAAAATTTTCATCATTACCAGAGTAAATGATCCCCCTAGAAGAATTTATAATAATACCTATATTATTATTTATTGTCTTTTTACAAACTTCCTTTAAGTTGCCTCCTTGAGCTCCAACACCAGGAATTAACAGAAAATTATCAGGAATTATTTTTCTAATTTCTTCAAGATATTCTGTCTTTGTAGCGCCTATGACATACATTAAATTTTTTGAATTTTTCCAGGTCTTCGAAGATTTAATTAAATCCATAAAAACATAGTCATTTGCAGTTGATATTAATTGCAAATCTTTAGATCCTTCATTTGAGGTCAGTGCTAATATAATAGTGTTCTTGTCCTTATATTCTAAAAACGGCTCAACCGAATCTCTCCCCATATATGGATTTACAGTAATACTATCAAAATTTAATTGCTCAAAAAAAGACTTGGCATACATTCTGCTTGTGTTTCCAATATCGCCTCTTTTAGCATCAGCAATTGTAAAAATTTCAGTATAATTTTTGTTTATATAATTAATTGTTTTTTCTAAAGCTTTCCAACCCTTAATGCCATATGCCTCATAAAAAGCAATATTAAGTTTATACGCAATGCAGTGCATATGTGTATTGTCAATTATTGATTTGTTAAATTCAAAAATTGGATCATCCTTGTCAAGTAAAAATTTTGGAATTTTTTCTAAATCAACGTCAAGACCCACACATAAAAAAGATCTTTTAGATTTGATTTGATTAACTATTTTTAATACTTCCACTATTATTTATTAGTTACTTGCATTTAATATTTCTGAATTTTCAGCTAACATTAATTTATCAATAATCTTTTGAATATCTCCATTTACTACTTTTGGCAAATCATACAATGTCATTCCTATTCTATGCTCAGTAATTCTTCCTTGAGGATAATTATATGTTCTAATCTTTGCACTTCTATCACCAGAAGATACCATGCTTTTCCTTTTTAAGGATTCTTCAGAACGTCTTTTTTCGACTTCCAATTCATATAATCTAGCTCTTAAAACTTTTAAAGCTTTATCTAAATTTTTATGTTGAGATTTTTGATCTTGACAACTAACAGTAATTCCTGATGGTTCGTGATGAAGTCTTATGGCAGAATATGTGGTATTCACGGATTGACCTCCAGGACCTGTTGATGTGGTTCTTTCAATTCTTACATCCTGCATATTTAAATCAACATCAAATTCTTCTGCTTCTGGCAAAACAATAACCGTAGCAGCACTGGTATGAACCCTTCCTTGAGTCTCAGTTTGAGGTACTCTCTGTACTCTATGTACGCCTGCTTCAAATTTTAAGTTAGCATATACTTCCTCTCCACTAATATCAAAAATTATTTCCTTATATCCTCCTGATGTTCCCTCATTAAAATCTACCAAATTTACTTTCCATCCTTTACTTTCACTATATTTTGAATACATCCTATATAAATCTCCTGCAAATATACTTGCTTCATCTCCACCAGCTCCAGCTCTAATTTCCATAACTACATTCTTCGAGTCATCGGGATCTTTAGGAATTAATAAAAATTTTAATTCCTCCTCCATTTTAGGTAATTCTTCTTGAGACTCATCCAATTGAATTTTTGCAATTTCCAGCATCTCCTCATCTTTTTCACTTGAAATTATTTCTTTGGCCTCTGAAATATTTGATAAAATAGATTTGTAGATTTCTCCTTTATCAATAATTTTCTTTAAATCTTTATATTCTTTGGAAACCTGTATGTACTTCTTCTGATCTGATAGAATATCTGGTTTTATAATTAAATCACTTAATTCATCAAACCTGTATTTAAGATTATTTAATTTATCTAGCACATCAAAATTCTTGAATTGTAAAAATACAATAAATTATGGAGAGAGATTATCCAATTAACTAATATTGAAAATCTCCAAACTGAGACTTAATTGTTAGTTTCTTTTTAGTTGATTTTTCAACTTTTCCAATAATTTTGGCCTCTACGTTAAATTTCTCTGATATATTAATTATCTGATTTGCTATTTCAGGGTCTACATATAGCTCCATTCTGTGACCACAATTAAAAACCTTATACATTTCCTTCCAACTTGTATTTGATTCCTTTTGAATCAGTTTAAAAAGCATTGGTGGATCAAACATATTGTCCTTGATCACATGTAAATCGTCAGATATAAAATGAAGTATCTTAGTCTGTGCTCCGCCACTACAGTGTACCATTCCTTTAATTAAACTTCTATCACATTGATTCAATATTGATTTTATTATTGGTGCATAAGTTCTAGTTGGAGATAAAACTAATTTTCCTGCATCTAAATCAACATTATCAAATACCTGATTGATACTCACACTTCCAGAATAAATTAAATCATCTGGAAGCATTGGATCATAACTTTCCGGATATTTTTCTGCCAAAATTTTATTAAACACATCATGTCTTGCCGATGTTAACCCATTACTACCTATCCCACTATTGTATTGATTTTCATAAGATGCTTGTCCAAAAGAAGCCAATCCAACAATAACATTTCCATCACAAATATTTGAATTATCAATTACCTCTGATCTTTTTATTCTACCTATAACTGTTGAATCAACAATAATTGTACGAACTAAATCTCCAACATCAGCAGTTTCACCTCCTGTTAATTTAATATTTATTCCATGTGAATTTAAGTCTTCAATTAATTTTTCTGTTCCATTAATGATAGCTGAAATAACCTCTCCATTAATTAAATTTTTATTTCTGCCTATGGTTGAAGAGAGTAATATATTATCAGTTACTCCTACACATATCAGATCATCAATATTCATAATCAGTGCATCCTGAGCTATTCCTTCCCAGACAGAAAGATCGCCCGTCTCTTTCCAATACATATAAGCTAGAGAACTTTTAGTTCCAGCTCCATCAGCGTGCATAACTAAACAAAACTCATTATTATTGGTTAAAAAATCTGGAACAACTTTACAAAAGGCATTAGGAAATAATCCTTTATCCATTTTTCTTATAGCATTGTGGACATCTTCTTTTGAAGCAGAGACACCTCTGCGACTATATCTTTCATTTGAGTTTTTATTCTGCATTTAGTCGAGATATGGCAACAAAAGTATTAAAGAATTTTTTAAATTGGTGATGAATTGATGATAAGATTTTGTATATATAATAACTGATTATATTCGTTATTAACATTTGGATAGTATTTTTTGTTAAAATTATTTATTTATATCAATAAAACTGTTTTTTATAATGTTTATAAAAAGTTTAGAAACTCAAAAAAAATATTTAACAATAAATAAATTATTTGATATATTATTTAAAGTTTTTAATCACATTATTTAATTTAAAAAAATGAGCAAATCTAAATTAGAATATATTTGGCTGGATGGCTATGAGCCAACTCAAAATATGAGAAGTAAAACTAAAATAGTTGATAATTTTGACGGCAAAATAGAAAGTTGTCCGATGTGGGCATTTGATGGAAGCTCCACTAAACAAGCAGAAGGTGGATCATCTGACTGTCTATTAAAACCTGTTGCATTATTTCCTGATGCAACTCGTGAAAATGGCTGGCTAGTTATGACTGAGGTTTTAAACGCTGATGGTAGTCCGCATAAATCTAATGGAAGAGCAGCTATTGATGACGATGATAATGATTTTTGGTTTGGATTTGAACAAGAATATTTTATTATGGATACAGAGACTCAGTTACCATTAGGATTTCCAGTTGGTGGATATCCTGGCCCACAGGGACTTTATTATTGTTCAGTTGGAGGAAGAAATACTCATGGAAGAGGTATTGTTGAAGATCATGCTGATATTTGTTTAGCAGCAGGAATTAATATTGAAGGTGTTAATCAAGAAGTTGCTTGTGGTCAATGGGAATTTCAAGTGTTTGCTAAGGGTGCAAAAAATGCGGGTGATGAACTTTGGGTTTCCAGATATATTTTAGATAGAATTACTGAAGATTATGGATATTATATTGAATATCATCCAAAACCTATCAAGGGGGATTGGAATGGCTCAGGAATGCATGCAAACTTCTCAAATACAACACTAAGAACATGCGGGTCAAAAGAAACATATGAAAAAATTTGTGAAGCATTTAGACCTGTAGTTGAAGAGCATATTGCTGTTTATGGCGCATATAATGATCAAAGATTGACAGGCGATCATGAAACACAATCAATTCATGAATTTAGCTATGGTGTTTCTGACAGAGGAGCTTCTATAAGAATTCCTATTATGACTGTAGAAAATGGATATAAGGGATGGCTTGAAGATAGACGTCCAGCTTCCAATGGCGATCCATACAAAATTGCAGGAAGAATTATTAAAACTGTTAAATCTGCATAATAGTTTTAATAACTATGATACAAATGATAATAAAATAAATATTGAGTATAGAAATAATAGAAAAAAGCCTTTAATTTTTCCAATAACATTTTTCTTTGGAAAAAGAGCTATTAATAATATTAGCAAAGCAAAGACTAACATCCATATAATATCCCTATTTAAAATTTGAATATCATCAATAACTATGGGTTTTATCATTGAAGTTATTCCAATAACAGATCCAATATTAAAGATATTAGATCCTATTAAATTTCCTAAAGAAATTCCTTTTTCGTTTTTTACTATTGCAAGAAGAGATGTTGCTAATTCAGGAATACTAGTTCCCACAGCAATAATAGAAACAGAAATAACAGCCTCACTTACTCCAATCTGCTCAGCAAAATTAATAGCACCATAGACTAACCATTCAGCTCCATAAAAAAGCGAAACTGAAGCTATAATTATCCAGACAATTGTTTTAAAATTTGTTGAATGAATTAAATTATTATCAATAGAATCCTTCTGATATGTTTTTAACGAAGATCTAAGTATGAAGATTATAAACACAATTAACAAGGAAAATAAAACTATACCATCATATTGATCAATGATATTATCTCTTGCAATTATAAAATATAAAATAATTGAAAAAATAAACATTACTGGCCAATCAATTTTATAAAATGATTTTTCAACATACATGTTTCCTATTATACATGTAAGGCCTAGAACTAATCCTATATTTGCTATGTTTGAACCAATTACATTATTTATTGCTATAGATGGAGAATCATTAATAGCTGCACTAATACTCACTATAAGTTCAGGAAGTGAAGTTGCAAAAGCTACTACTGTCATTCCAATTACTAGCTTTGATATATTAAGTTTTAAAGAAAGCGCAACTGAAGCTCTAATTATAAATTCACCTCCAATGACTAATAATATAAAACCAATAAACATCCACAATAAATTCATGCTATCTAAAGCTTAATTAATTACTATTTTTTTATATAATATTTCACTATCATTTATGATTCTCATAATATATACTCCACTTGACAATAATAATTGAATTTTGTTAGAGTTAACATTTTCAATGTCATACACTCTTTTTCCTATTTCTGAATAAATCTCAATTTTTGAATTATTTAATGTTGAGTTAAAGAAAATCTCTCCATTGGTTGGATTAGGGTATATTTTAAAATCATCTTCAGAATCTACATTTGTAATACTTAAACTTTCATTCCACTCTTCTCCATAATTATCCCCCCAGATAAAATTTACTAAATTAGGATGATCAATAAACGGGTTCCTGTTTTGTTGATAGCTATAAATAACCTCATTTCTGTTTATTTCAAAGTCATCTACCGGATCGTCAATGTGCCATTGAAGTAAAGATGAAAGTTTGCCTAAAATAGGAGCATTATCACCTGGAGTTGTATAGTCGACAAGTTCTAAATCAAAAGCATTATTATTATGATCATATCCGGGATCATATCTTACAACCATGTAAAAAACAATCCTTGCTATATCACCCTTTACAGAGTCCCCGGGTTCCCAGCTGTCACTGTCATTAAAACATTCAGTTGCTTCTTCATGTTGATTTCCTCCGTTATCAAAATCTTTTGTACCTCTTGAGGAATTTACTGATCTGTCACAGGGTTTTAAATTATGAACATCTGTATATGCAACATCATCGTTATCAGGAAATCCGTGAGATTTTGGCCACACATGCTCCCTATTCCAAGAATTACTATGAGTTCCATTTTCATAATCAGAGTAGCAATTGCATCCGTCTCTATACCCTTTATCTTGTGAACGGTCTGTATAGACTAGAAGAATATTGTCATTGTTTGTTGGGTCTTGATCAGATAGCTGCAATATATCCCAAGTATCTGTCGAAGAAGATGTGTAGGGAAAAACTACATGATTACCTATAATTTGATAGATTGCCTGTTTTAAATCTTCACCAGACACACCATTAGCATCCTGATAATATTCTTGAGGAATATCTATCTGAACATTACCGTAAGTAGGATTTGAAGGAGGTCCAAAACTTCCTTGCCCAAAAATATTATTGGAAAACAATAAAATTGTGAAGATTATAAAACCTGGCCTCATCATTTTTTTTACAAATATAATTTAATTGTAACTAATTATATTTAATTTTATCAACTATGAAAACTATTTTATTTAAGTTCTTAAATTTTTTAAATAAAATCTTTCTTCCAAATTACACAAAGAAAAGATTAGATTTATCAAAAGCTTCTAAAATTCAAATGATAATTTTTGGATGGAAACTATATATTACTAAGCAAATTATAAATCAATAAATTTTGTCTTATGAAAAGAATCTTTCTGTTATTATTGGTCTCTATTTTAATTAATTGTTCATCAACTAGTGGAACTACATCATCATCATCTTCAAAATTAGTTATTTCTCCTGCAGCTTTAACACTAATTGATGTAATTGTTGGTAAGTTTCCAGGAGTTAAAGTAATTGGTAGTAATACTACCTCAACACCTAAAGTTATAATAAGAGGGGGAAGTATGTCAATGAATAATCAAGCATATGCAGTATATGATGTAGATGGAATTCTTTATACTGATTGTCCTACTTTTATTGATCCTCAACAAGTTAAAAGTATAACCATATTGAGATCACTTGCAGCTACAAATAGATATGGAGGTGTTGCCCGAGGAGGCGCTATAGTTATTAGATTAAAAGCAAATAACTAAATGAAAAAAATAAAACTAATATTTTTTATCCTATTTACAACTATTGTAATTGGGCAAAACTATAATACAGAATTTCTTGATGGAACAATTGTATTTAAGCTTAATGAATTTGTTGAAGTTAATTTGGATGATGCTGAAAAGACTTTTGATGGAATAGGATTGATTGACAAAATTGAGAATTACCCAGAAATAGAGAATATCTTCAATGAAATTACAGTTCTTAAATTTGAAAGGCCTAGTTATTTTACAAACAAAAGAGAATTGCAAAAAATATATAGAATTGTTTTTCTAGAAAATGAGCTCATTGATAATTTGATTGAGAAATTAAATAATCTTTCAACTATTTCATATGCTGAAAAGGAGCCTATATATAAGAATACTTATGTTCCTAATGACAGTTTCCATTATGGTACAAACAAATGGTATCATACATTGGTAAATTCTGAAGATGCATGGGATATTAGTATTGGAAATGAAAATATAAAAATAGCTATTGTTGACAATGCAATAGCTACAAACCATCTTGACTTAAATGTGTTTAAACAAGTAGATCTTGCTGACAATGACAATGATGCTACCCCTCCACAAACCTTTCAACAAAATTCATCTTGGTCCCATGGAACACATTGTGCAGGTTTAGCTACTGCAGAAATTAACAATGCACTAGGAATAGCATCATTAGGTGGAAATGCACAATTAATAGCTGTTAAAGTTACTGGAGATGCGCAGAATCCTAGTTTTACCTATTATGGTTATGCAGGAGTACAATGGGCCTGTGAAAATGGAGCAAATGTAATTAGTATGTCTTATGCATCTGAAAATTCCTCAAATGCTGTTCAAGAATTAATTAACAGTTATCCTGAAATTGTTTTTCTTGGCGCTGCCGGAAATGACAACATAAACACTCCTTATTATCCTGCTGCTTATGATAATGTAATAGGAGTTGGCTCAGTTGATAGCAATGATTTAAAATCGTCATTTTCAAATTATAATGCTGGTTTTCCTTTGTGGGTTGATATAGCTTCTCCAGGTGGTTATTCAAATGGAGGATTAACAAGTACTGTATACACGAATGATTTAAATAGTTATGCAAAATTTGGTGGAACCTCTATGGCTACTCCATTTGCAGCCGGACTTGCTGGCTTAATGCTTAGTGTTAATCCATCACTTACACCAACTCAAATTTTAAACTGTTTAGCAAGTAGTGGTGTAGAGATTAATCAGGATATTGGAAATCGAATTGATGCTTATGCTGCATTATTATGTGCACAGCCAACTACTGATGATCCTATACCTGCATTCACAGCTTCTCCACAAGTTTCCTTTCCAGGTCAATCAGTTACTTTCTCAAACTATTCTATTGGAGGAGATGCTTGGGAATGGACTTTTGAAGGGGGATCTCCAAGTAGCTTTGAAGGTGAAAATCCTCCAGAAATTGTATACTCCTCAATTGGAGAATTTGATGTTACTTTAACCATATCAAATAGCACAAGTCAACAAACATTAACTAAAGAAAATTATGTCAATATTTTTATTGAACCATCTGGTGAATGGATATTACAAAATAGTTCATTTAATACTGCCTCTAGAGGTGTTAATTATATTTCATTAGTAGATGAAAATACAGTATGGGGAACCGCTTATGATGGAAGTGGTTCAGGAGAAAATATTCAAGAATTTACAAGAACTAATAATGGTGGCCAGACATGGAATAATGGTGAAATTGATATCTCCAATGAAAATCTGGGAATATCTATGATCCATGCTTATGATTATAACAAAGCATGGCTTGTTGCTTACCCAAGAGGTACTGGAGATATTGGGGGGATCTTTCAAACAATAGATGGTGGCTCTACATGGATAAGACAGGATAGTGCAAATTATAATACAAGCGCATCATTTGCTAATGTTGTCTATTTTTGGGATGGGGATATTGGTTTTGCTCAAGGGGATCCAATTAGTGGAGAATTTGAACTTTATGTTACTATTGATGGAGGTGTTAACTGGGATCTAGTTCCTGGAAGTGGAATTCCTAATCCAATTAACGGGGAATATGGATATACTAGGCAAATAGAAGTTGTTGGAGATAATGTTTGGTTTACAACTAATAAAGGAAGGATTTATCATTCAACTGACAAAGGCAATACATGGCTAGTTTACGATTCTCCTATATCAGATTTTGGTAGTACTGAGGTCAATGGAGATATCTCATTTAGTGATGCTAATAATGGCATTATAGTTGATAATTCAGGAAATGTCTACAGATCTACAAATTCAGGGCTTTCTTGGAATCAGGTTTCAATTTCAGGTATTGTTTATACAAATGGTTTATGTTTTATTGAGGGAACAGATATGGTTTATACAACTGGTTCTGGTTCCTCTTTTAGTAATGATGGTGGATATAATTGGAATCCAATTGACACAACACAACACACATATGTTGATTTTTTAAATGAACAAATTGGATGGTCTGGCGGATTTAATCAAGATGCTTTATCTGGTGGAATATGGAAATGGAATGGCAGTACATTAAGTGTTAATATTGAAGAAATTGAATTTGATCTAAACTATTTTCCAAATCCAGTATCTGACAAACTATACATAAATTACATGAATGACATTAATATAATTGTGTTTGACATAAATGGTAGGAAAATTTTGCAAACAAATAAAAAAACAATCGACTTCTCTGATTTTGATTATGGAATTTATGTGATGCAAATAAAAGATGTTATATTAAATAAATACAAAATCATTAAAATATTGAAAGAATAAAAAATGAAATACTTAATCTTCAATAATTACACCATTAGCAGTAAAAGAAAAAATGTATTCTGGTTCAGTTATTAATTCTATTTCTTCTTTTGATTTTCCAGCATCTTCAGCATAATGTCTAACTTCCTCTACTTCTAATGTTTCATAGGTGGCCTCTCCTTGAAGTATTGCTGTTTTCCCCTCAACCCCAGAAGTAGGGACAAAAAAACCATAGTCCTTGAATCTCACAAACAAAGTATCATTATCTGCTTTTAATCTAATCCAACAACCTTTCTTTGCACATGTCTCTAGAATCGTACCCTCAATTTTTGTAGAAATTTTTCCCTCTTCAATTACTAACTTCTTTGCCTTAGAATAATCAGTAATATTTTCACTAGTAATTATTTCCCCATAATGAGTTTGTTTAGTTTCGCATGAACTAAACAATAGCCCAATAGATAAAAAGAAAATATATTTCATATCTAAATATTATGTTTACTAAATAAGTCAGTTACTAAATTAATAATAACTGACTTATAAATTTTAATTACTCTATAGATGCTAAAGAAGCTGTCCAATCACAATACCACTGAACGAAAAAAGCTTTCCCTTCATCATTAAAATCAAATGATTCATAAATTGGAACAATTACAGATTTAGCATTAGCTGTATTTGTTACCTGCATTGCATAATACATTCTTACAGAACCATCAGCTTTACCAGTTTCGGCATTAACACCTTGTAAATACTTAAATGGTGCCATGTGCTTAACATCATATTTCGCAAAAAATTCTTTGTGTATTCCTTTGATTTCATCTAAGCCTAAAGAATCTGCTGAACCTAATAAAGTTCCTCTAAAAACTACATCATCTGCAAATTTAGAATAGTCAACTGATTCATTTGCATAACCTTCAAATAACAATTGCATTGTTTTTGAATTATTTTCAAAAGTTGTTTTTGCTTCTGCTGATTTAGCACAACTAGCACATTCATGATTCGATTCTTTCATATCACAAGAAACTAGTATAAGCAACACTGTTAATAAATAAAATAAATTTTTCATATTTATAATTTTTTATGTTAGGGGGCAAATATATAAAAAACAATAGCGATAGCACTTCCGAATAGTAAAAGAGCCTCTTAAAAGAAGCTCTCAACAGATGTGACCTCGGAGGGATTCAAACCCCCAACCTTCTGAGCCGTAATCAGATGCACTATTCAGTTATGCTACGAGGCCATTTTAAATGTGCCGACAAATTTAAATAATATTAAATTGAGTAAGAAGCTAGTTTTTAATTATTTTCCGTACAAGTAATGACCTTTCTATTTTTCACGATGGTACAAATGGTAGAATAAAATATTACCTAACTAGAATTTTCCAATGAAAATTATTAGATTTTAATAAATATATGCCAGGATTTAAGCCTTGGTGAAAAATAGATGCCCTATGCTGATTGTAGAAAGTGTTAATTTTTATTTGTTGACCATTAATATTATATAACTTAAATATTTCATCTCCAGTGGTATTAATGATCTCAATTGATTGGTCTGGATATATTGGATTTGACACAAGTTTCAGCTTAGGTAGTTCCAGATCTATTATAGATAATGAAGATTCAAAATAAACTGCTCCATAATTAAAACTCTCCACTCCAATTGTGCTCCCAATAAAACGACCAGGAATATCATCAATGTGTGGATGAATACCTCCCCATATTCTTGAAAGACTACATTGATCTGATGCATCGCGATAAGAAGCCCACTGCAACTTAATATCTTGACTTGGACCCTCTTCAAATACTAAAAATTCATTTTCTCTAGCAATAAATTCTCCTAATCCTCCAGGAAAATAAGGACTTCCAGTAAATAGTGTAAGAGCTTCTGCAGCTGCTCTTGAATAAGTGGAATGGCCAGAAACATATCCAGCAAAATTTGGGGTTACGAAAGTGGGTCTCTGATAAGGCCACCATTCTTCTGCCAAAATCCATCCTACTCCAGCCTGATCAGTTGATGGATTGTCAATATAATCATGACCTTTCCAAGAATATAATTTTATCTTTCCTACATTCTCGTTTGATTCTCCAGCGAGTGGATCTCCTTCATTAATAACTTCAATAAGTCCATTGATTAAAGGAAGACCATTTGAGTTGTAATTTGAAAGACTTTGATCCGTACTTTGACCTAACCCAGCCATATATCTAATTGCAGATATAGGTCTAACATAATCATACCATCCCTTTATACCCCAAGCGGTAATAGCGACATCATGCATCACTCCTCCCAAAATAAAATATGATTTTATATCCCACTCTAAATTTGATAATTCATCGCCAATTCCTTGAAATTTTTTCTCTAGTAGTGGATTATCACTTATGCTATTTAGCAGAACAAACCAATGACCAGGTGGGGTTTCAGAATCAGGTCCATCAGCCCAAAATTCTGCCAAAACTCTAGTATAATCTCCTCTAGGAACTACTTGAGCTTCATAAGACTGATTGGTTACTGGATTTGAACTATAGCCCATACCATTATCTCCTCCATTAAAATAGTCAAAAAAGGAATTATATTCTGATAAGTTCTCAGGATATGATTCCTCAGGAACGTTTCCAATATTATTTGGAGAAATATCCCACATTACACCATCATCCTGAGATAAATGTGATCCCCAAATTGAAACCATTGAAAACGCATTAATATAATCAAGGTCCGTATCCAGGGCATCATCAAGTTTTGGTGGCTCTCCAGGATCATGATACACATAATAGTTGTTCCCATCCCTAGTGTAGGTTGTCATATCATTCTCATCTAAACCAAATGGATTTACATTACCCCATTCAGCACCTAAGAACTCTGGAGTACTTTCTTCCAAAATATTTCCACTTTGATCAATGAATACATTTAGAGATATGGGCTGCCATCGATTAGGATTAGTAATATTGGGATTTCCACTTAAAATTGGAACGAGTGGTTCATTAACAGGTTGATAATATTGGTTTATGTAATCTAATTGCTCCATTGCTCCATCCTGTAAGCCATATGAAATATAATTTTCTGCAATATAATTCCCTAAAGCAATGGGGTCTTCATCATTATTGTCTATGTCATAATTATTTATATTATAATTTAAAAGACTCATCAAGGCATTGCATTTAGACAAAATTGATTGATATCTTGGAGATTGAGAAAACCTGTGTGTTATTATCCTGTATGCTGCATAACTTATTGCTGCTCTATTATTCTCAATATCAGACAAGGAATTACTAAAATCATCAAATGGCGCCTCATATCCATGAACTGAATTTCCCATTAAGTACGGAGTTCCTTCAGAATTAACTATAGACCATGCATCATAAATAGCTGCACTTGTATGAAATAAATTTCTAGCATGAACAGTTGGTCTTGCTAGATCATTTCTTATCGCTTCTAGTAATACTTCATTCCACAATCTTGCTATAGAATAATTAGATTCATCATCATTGCTGGAGAGTTCAATGCTTATATTATAATCTATAACATTAGTGCTACAATCATCATTTGAGCTAACTATACTTAAAGAACCTTCAGTATCAATATCCCATCTTACTTCTATCGTATTAGTTCCTTGCCCCTGCATTATAGTTCCATTTGTAACAGTCCATAAAAAATTTGTAGAGTTCGTGTCACTATAGGTATAGGAATATGTCTCTAGTGGATTAACTAATTGTGGCCCGCCTAACTCTCCACTTGTTAAATATTCACATGAATTATCATTAACTGTAGCCTCAGGATTATAATTGCACGAATTTAAGTCAGTACATCCAGGAATTTTATTTGCTGTATTGTTGTTAATTACTTGAATACCTGAACCCTCAACTATTTTTATTGTTGAGTTTACATTAATATTATCATAAATTTCGATTCCAGTGTTAGGCCATGATACAGAAATAGTGTTGACTAGGGTTGCATCATTGAGACCAAAATGAATAGGCTGGAGTGATTGATGTTGGAACCCTGATCCGTTATACAGTCTAGATTGCTGAAGATCGTTATTATCTTGTATATGTATAACTGCACCTAAACCATCCCTATTCGAAGTAGTTCCCTCCAAATGAATCTTTATCCATGAGCCTGATATTTCATTCGTATAATAAGTATCTATAGACTTGTTTTCATAAAACTCTAAACTAGAGTTTATACTTGTAGCTAATAGATCTAAGTCTCCATCATTATCATAATCAAAAGAATTAACCGATCTACTATTAGTCTCTAAAATTGGTTCATCTGTAAAAATTCCAGGCTGAAATTTTCTACCATCGGGCGCAAAAACACTCTGAAAATATTCATTTTTCTCAGGATTAAAAAAACCATTTGCTATATATAAGTCTTCATATCCATCATGAGTAAAATCAGTAAAAATTGCACCCCATGCCCATAGGGTATCATATATATTGACGTCTTCTGACAAATTTGCAAACTGGTTCTCAGCAATGAACTCATTTACAAAAAAACTGTTTTCCTTAATATTTGTTACTAAGAAATCAGTATCTAAATCATTATCATAATCACAGGTTGCAAGACCCATACCATCACGAGGATCTAATACTTGATATGATTCAGCTTGATTAACAAATCCACTACCCTCTTGATTAATTAATAGCATATTATTCTGATCAAAATCATTGGCTATATATATGTCTGGATATGCATCTTCATTTACATACATATTTATTGCAGAGAAACTATTTGCATTTTCAATAACTGAGCTTAAATCAATTAATTCAAAAGTCTCATTTCCTAAATTTCTATAGAGCTTATTGGGTGAATCTGAATAATAATCTGAGAGAAAAATATCTAAAAGTCCGTCTAGGTCATAATCTAACCATAGAGCTCCTGTTATATAACAGCTATCACATGAAACCTGAAAACCTGCTGATTCGGTTATATTAGCAAAACTTCCATCTCCATTATTCTTATATAATTCACTCTGAACTGAATTTCCTAAAAATAAATCTGGATAACCATCATTATTAAAATCTCCCCAAGACGCAGAAAGACGATCACCAAAGTAAAATCCAGAGGGAAGATCAATTTCATGATTTAAATTTTGGTTAATGCCGGTTGCAGCAGTTACATCAATGAAATTACCATTATTAGTATTTTCTAGTAATCTGCTATTGTTATTACCTCCATGGTAACTAACCAGAAATATATCCAAGTCTCCATCCTGATCATAATCGGCAACCGCCACCCCATTATTATTATAATATTGATCAAGATCTGCTATAGCTGAAGTAGTTCTGAATTGCTGAGAATAAATACTCAAACATAAAAAATACAATAAGAAAAATATTTTTATTTTCATGTTTTGATTACCTAATTTAAAAAATTAAGATTCTTTAATTAGTCCCTCGCAGAACCCATAAAATGCAGGTTTTGAATTTAGATTATCGTAATATAAAATTTTATACTTCACAATTCATGTCCATTCCACAACACTGAGGTGATTTTATTTTACCCTCACAACTAGGACAAGTGGATATTTGAACTGTATTTCCATCATCTAATGTTAGATGACCATTAACAAGAGGTTGATTGCATTTTGCACAACTTGCATTTACAGACATACCGCAATTATTACATTTATACGTTTCCATAATTTATATTTTAATTGTTTCTTTCGTTAAAATCTTCATTTTCTTTTTGTTTAAATCTATTAATTATAACTATAATTAATAATACTAAACCTATACCCCAAATAATTTGGCTCCACATATTTTTATTATTTAAGAGTTACTGCAGTACCATAGGCTAATACCTCTGAGGCTGCCTGAGTTATAACTGAGGTTGTAAACCTAACATTTACAATGGCATCTGCGTTATATTTATCTGCATCAGCTTTCATTCTTTGAAGTGCCTGTTCTCTAGCATCAGCTTGAAGTTTAGTATATTCTTCAATTTCTCCTCCAACTAAATTTTTAAATCCAGCCATAATATCCTTAACAACATTTCTAGTTCGAACAGTAGATCCTCTAGCTATTCCCTTTAATTCATTAATCTCTCTATTAGGTATTGTCTCTGTAGTTGATAAAATCATGATAATTAGCTTTAAGTTATCTATAAATTTATGAAATTAATTGTTAGTATCAATCTTGAACATAGTAGATAACAATATGACAGGATACCAAGCTTTTGATCTGCTACAATAAATTAAATGCTGAGTACTTTTAGGTTCAAATAATTCATTAGAAACTCCTTTATTAATTATTTCATCTTTTGGAATTCCCCCACCATTTGGGCCTGTACTAATTAAATCAGAAGAATAGTCAATTTTTGTTACTGGTACTTTTTTAAAGCCTAATTCCTTCAAGGCAAAATATCTGTGATGACCATCAATTATTACATGAGATTTATGACAACATAATATGGAAGAAATTATGTAGTATTCATCAAATGATTTTATAAACTTCGTTAATTTAGTTTGCTTTCTTTTAATAATTTTTTCATGAGGATTCAACAAGTCAATATCTATTAGCTCATCCCCCTTAATTATATTGGTATCAAATTTAATTGAATACATATTATAGAATATTTTTTATAAAGATAATAAAAGTTTAAATATCGATAATAATTATAATTTTGTAATAGAATAATTCTAAATAAAAAAAATGATATCCTTAATTTTAACTATTTATTTATTAATAATATTTGTATTCTTTATTTTTAGCCTTCAGTACAGAGATAAAGTAGATAATATCTTGGCTAAACTTAAAATAAGCACATTTAATGCACTTTGGCTTTCATATTTAGAAGGGTTGATTATTGGCGGCCTTTCTATATGGTTAATTTTATAGATTTATATTAAAAGGTGCTATAAGTGAAGATGGATAAAATAAAATTTTATCCATATTATTATTTAATTCTAGACTAATATTAATTAGATTAAGAACGATAAGTCTGCCGTTAAAATAGAATTAATCTATTCTTTTAACGTTTATTGCACTTACTCCCTTAGGACCTTCTTCAAGTTCGAATTCAACTTTATCGTTTTCATCAATTCTGTCAATTAGTCCTGACGCATGTACAAAGTGGTCTTTTTCAACACCCTCTTCTTTGATAAATCCAAAACCTTTGGATACGTTAAAGAATTTTACAATTCCATTTTTCATAATATTATATTTATTAAATTTCTGCGAATGTAGTGTAAATTAACTTATTATAAACTTATATAAACAATTTTTATTTCTATTTTTAAAGATGAATGATAAAATAGGTTTATGAAAAAAACTATCATACTAATAATTATTGTATTCACTCAAAATGTTTTTTCGCAAACTAATTACATTCCAACAAAAGAAAATTTAGAGGCAAGAAAATGGTTCCAAGAAGCTAGATTTGGATTATTTATTCATTGGGGTGTTTATAGTGTTCTGGGGGATGGAGAATGGGTTATGAACAATCAAAACATTTCTATAAATGAATACAAAAAACTCCCTTCATTCTTTAATCCTGTTTATTTTGATGCTGAAGAATGGGTTTTAATGGCAAAAAATGCAGGCATGAAGTATATAACCATTACAAGTCGTCATCATGATGGATTTTCTATGTTTGATTCTAAAGCTTCTGACTATAATATTGTAAAAAAAACTCCTTATGGTAAAGATATTTTAAAAATGCTTTCTGATGCTTGCAAAAAGCATGAATTAAAATTATTTTTCTATTATTCGCAGTTAGATTGGTTTAGAGATGATTATTATCCTCGGGGAAGAACTGGAAATGGTATATCAGGAAGGGGAAATGGAAACTGGGATGATTACATAGAGTTTATGAAATCTCAACTGACAGAATTATTAACAAATTACGGAGAAATTGGAGGTATTTGGTTTGATGGAGAATGGGATCAAATGAAATGGGATGGAAAAAGATTTGGGGAAAAAATGATGGATTTCAAATTAGATGAAGTCTACAGATTAATTCATGAACTGCAACCACAAGCTTTAATAGGAAGCAATCATCATTTAGCTCCAAATTCCGGTGAAGATTTCCAAATGTTTGAAAAGGATCTTCCAGGAAAAAGTACAAAATCATTTGCAACTTCTGAAAATGATATAGGAAATCTACCTTTAGAGGTCTGTGAAACCATAAATGGTTCATGGGGGTTTAATCTTAAAGATCGAAAGCATAAGTCAAAAAAAGAGCTTATTCAGTATCTTATTAAATCGGCAGGATATGGAAGTAATCTTCTTCTTAATGTAGGGCCTATGCCAAATGGAAGAATACAGAAAGAGCATATAAATTCATTAAAGGAAATTGGTGTCTGGATAAAAAATAACGGTGAAACCATTTATAAAACGAAAAAGGGGCCAATTGATCCTTCAGATGAAATAGCATCAACACAAAAGGGTAATAAAATATTTATTCATATTCTTGATTCAAACAAAGAAACATTCTTTATTGAAAATTTTAATCTCAAAATTAAAAAAATTTCATACTATAAATCAACAGAGAAAGTTAATTATATTAAAAATAAATCTGGACTAGTTCTTAAGGTACCAAACGATAAAAAAACCCCTATAGATACTATTCTAGAATTAGAGATTTATAATTTCTAGAAAATAGTATTTATCTTTGCTTAAACTATTGCAAATGAAAATTGAACAACTATATACCAGTTGTCTAGCTCAAGGAGCATATTATATTTCTTCTGACGGAGAAGCAGCAATTATTGACCCTTTGAGAGAAAGTCAGCAATATGTTGATAAAGCAGAAGATGATAAAGTCAAAATAAAATATGTTTTTGAAACTCACTTTCATGCTGATTTTGTTTCTGGTCATGTTGATTTAGCTAGAAAAACAAATTCTACAATAGTATTTGGTCCAAGTGCTAAAACAGATTATTCATGTCATATAGCAAAAGATCAAGAGGAATTTACAATAGGTAAAATAAAAATTAGAGCTATTCATACTCCAGGCCATACTCCTGAGTCCACAACATACCTATTAATTGATGAAAATGGTAATAATCATGCCATTTTTACTGGAGATACATTGTTTGTTGGAGATGTAGGCAGGCCTGATCTTGCAGTTGCAAATAATATAACTGAAGACGAATTAGCAAGAACTCTTTATGATTCATTAAGAAATAAAATAATGACGCTAGAAGATAATGTATTAATCTATCCTGCACATGGAGCTGGGTCTGCTTGTGGAAAAAATATGTCTAGTGAAACATTTAGTACTTTAGGTGAACAAAAAAAAATAAACTATGCTTTGAGAGATAATATGACCAAAGCGGAGTTTGTTAAGGAATTGTTAGAAGGTATGCCTCCACCTCCAAGTTACTTTAAACAAAATGCACTTTTAAATAAGAATGGATATAACAATTTTGATGATGTTCTTGCCAAGTCAAATAAAGCACTAACTATCGATGAATTTAAAGATCATATGATTTCAAAAAATAGTTTAGTTATAGATGTTAGAAATCAAAATGAATTCATAAAAAAACATATTCCAAATTCATTATTTGTTGGTTTAAATGGAAGCTTTGCAACCTGGGTTGGAACTATAATAAAAGATATTCATCGACCAATTATTCTAATTGTAGAAAAAGGGAAAGAAGAAGAGGCTATTACTAGGCTTGCAAGAGTTGGATGTGATAATTGTTTTGGGTATTTAGATGGGGGAATTTCTACTTGGGAAAAAAGTGGCAATCCCACTTCTGATTTAGAATTTATTTCAGCAAATAATTTTGTTGAAATGCTAAAGCTCAATACAATTAATATTTTGGATGTAAGGAAAGAATCTGAATTTGAAACACAACACATAGAGAGTTCAATTAATTCTCCATTAAGTCAGGTTCATGAAAATTTAGATCTTATTAATACTAATGAAAAATTATATGTTCATTGTGGTAGTGGATATAGGTCTGTAATAGCTATATCTATTCTTAAAGCAAATGGATTTGATAATTTAATTGATATTTCAGGCGGATATAATGCAATAAAAAAAACCAACCTAAATGAAAACTGTTATAGATCTGGATTGATTATTAGCAATTAAATTGAATTAATTATTTGATTAAAATCGTTAGCATTTAAAGAAGCCCCCCCAATTAATCCCCCATCTACATCTTCTAAAGAAAAAATATCATGAGAATTTGATGGTTTTACACTTCCGCCATATAAAATGCTAATAGAATTCGCTAATTCTTGAGTATATCTTTCTGAAATGTTTTTTCTAATCATTGAATGCATTTCTTGAATTTGATCTAAAGTTGCAGTTTCTCCAGTTCCAATAGCCCAAACAGGTTCATATGCTAATATTATTCTACTCCAAGAATCCTTATCCAGATGGAATAGACTATTATTAATTTGATCATATATTATTTCAAAATGATTGTTGTTTTTTCTCTCCCCTATCTCTTCTCCAATACAAAAAATAATTTTCATAGATGAGGAGATTGCAGAATCAACTTTTAATTTTAATTGATCATCCGTTTCATTAAAATATTTTCTTCTTTCACTATGTCCTAAAATGACTGTTTCAATTCCTATACTTTTTAACATATTTGCAGAAACTTCTCCAGTAAAGGCACCACTATCAGAAAAGTGCATATTTTGTGCAATAACTTCAATTTTTGAACCTAATAACAAATCTTTAGCAATAGATAAATTAGTAAATGAAGGAGCAATCATAACATTTGCCTCCATTTGCATAGTTTTTTTTAACTCAAGGATAAGAGTCTTTGTTTGATTGGAATCATTATTCATTTTCCAATTACCAGCAACAATTTTATCTCTACTCATAATTAAATTTTTTAGTTTAGTTTAACTCTTGGATCCAACCAAGCGTATATCATATCTACTAATATATTTATAATTATAAACATAAAAGCTATAATAAGAACAGATCCCATAATTACTGGTAGATCCAGATTATTAAGAGCATTAACAATTTCTTTTCCTAATCCATTCCATCCAAAAATATATTCCACAAATACTGCGCCAGCTAATAATGATGCAAACCATCCAGAAATAGCTGTTACAACTGGGTTTAATGAATTCTTGATTCCATGATTTTTAATCACATTGAATTCTGTAAGTCCTTTAGCTCTAGCTGTTCTAATATAATCCTGATTTAGTACATCTAATAATTCATTTCTCATAAGTTGGCTGATAACTGCTAAAGGTCTGATACCAAGAACAATTGCTGGCAGTATTAAGTTTTTTAATTTAATGCTATACTTTTCTCCAAAATCATCTAGCTCATATAAACTTCCTGTCATTTCTAAATTAGTATATTCATTTAAGACATATCCAAAAAACCATGCAAATAATATTGCACTAAAAAACGATGGCAAACTCATTCCAACAACACTAATTAATTGAATAGTTTTATCAATATAACTATCTTTCAAAACAGCTGAAATTATACCCAGAAAAATTCCAAAAATAATTGCAATTATTATTGCCGAAATTGCTAGGACAATAGTATTAGGCAAAGTGTTTCTTATTATCTCACTTACTTTCTTCCCTTGCATTGTAAATGAAGTCCTCAAGTAGGGAAATTTTAAAACAATAGTATATGATTTGAATTTAATTATTTCAATTGCAGAGTATTTATTTTCTTGTAAAAATGTATAATTCTCTTTTTCATTAGAATGAAAAGAAATAGGAGACAAATCATTTAAATAATACAAATATTGAGTGCTTGTTGGCTGATCAAAACCATATTTTTTTTTTAGATTAATTAATTGTTCTGAATTCTCATTCTGACCTAACATCATTTGAGCTGGATCTCCTGGAAGGACATTAAATAAAAAAAAAATTAATGTAACTACTCCAAATAAAGTAAAGAATGAATACATGAGTCTATTAAGTAGGAAATTAGTCAAATTTAATTTTATTAAAATCATTATAATGCCACTTATTGACTATAGTGCCTGACTTAATTTCCAATGCGCCTGGGTTGGATCTAATTATTGTCTTTAAAGCAGTTTCATCACAAGTATAAAAATCAAATTCAAAACCAAATTGGTCCTTAACTTCGAGCTGCTTATTAATTCCCGAAGCAGTTATACCTATTACTTTGTATCCGTTTTCAATTGCTTGTTTTGATTTTGTTATTAACTCACTACTTGTATCAAAATTTGATTTAGATAAATTATATAAAACAAACACTAATAGTTTTTCCTCATTTAATAATTCATCCGACATGTCTTCTCCATTTAACTCCATGGAAAAATCATGAATTGGTGCTTCGTAGCCTTTCTCAATTAGTTTTGTTTCAACAGATACAAATTCTCCATTTATATCTGGATATTCTCCAGAGGTGGAAATTATTTTTTCTGTACTATCTACAATAAATTTCCAGTCATAATTCCATATATCTTTTGGAGCATCATCAGGCACAATCATATTCTCAATGATGTTGGCCTGAATTTTATATGGCCTAAAATCAACAATAGGTAAATGCTCAAGAACTCTATATACAATTGAAGCTGATACTATAAAAGAAATTAAGGAAACAATTATTTGATTTTTAAAATTAATTATAGGTTTAATTAATTCTATTTTGTAAAATATAATTAAGATAAAGGACAGAAGGAAGACGTCCTTGGTGAAAGATTCCCATGGGGTTAATGGGATTGCATCACCAAAACATCCACAATCAGTTACCTTATTATAATATGCAGAATACCAAGTTAGAAATGTGAACCAAATAATCATTAAAAGCATAACCCATATAGTTAGCTTGGGTTTAAATCCTATTAATAGAAAGAGACCTAGCAAGACCTCTAGAATAACTATAATGATAGCTAGAGCTAAAGTATATGGCATTAAAAAATCAATGTCAAATACAGTTGGGCCAAAATATTCTTCAAGTTTAAATGAAAACCCAACTGGATCATTTATTTTAACTAAACCAGAAAAAATGAATAATGATCCAACAAAAATTCTTAAAATATTAACTAAAGTTTTCATCCTATTTGTCTAAATGAATTAGTGCAAAAACAGCATAATTTATTATATCTCTATAATTAGCATCGATTCCTTCACTCACAAGTGTCTTTCCGGCATTATCCTCTATTTGTTTTATTCTTAATAATTTCTGAAGTATTAAATCAGTTAAAGAACTTACTCTCATTTCTCTCCAAGCTTCTCCATAATCATGATTCTTGTCAAGCATTAAATTTTTTGTGTTTTTAGAAATTTCATCATATAAAACTACAGATTCAGCAAGATCAATATCTGGCTCCTCTGAAACTCCTTTATCGAGTTGAATTAAAGCCATTATAGAATAATTTATAATACCTGTAAATTCATCAGATTGCCCTTCATCAATTTTTCTTACACTGTTTTGTTGTAATCCTCTAATTCTCTGTGCTTTTATAAAAATTTGGTCA
This sequence comes from Flavobacteriaceae bacterium, assembly GCA_018657955.1. Taxonomy (GTDB): domain Bacteria; phylum Bacteroidota; class Bacteroidia; order Flavobacteriales; family Flavobacteriaceae. The sequence continues at coordinate 26,959 of JABHWD010000022.1, forward strand.
GTTAGAGATGGCAATCTTAAGATCCTCCATGCACTTCCGTAATCTTTCATTTTTTTATGAAAAAGCTCTCTACAAGCATTAATTACACTATCATATTGTTTTATTGTAATTTGCACTATAATTTCAAAATTAACGTAAATTTCGATTAAATATTTTTAATGTTCAAAGAATAAAGATTAAAATTTATATAGCTATAATTAATGACAATTAACTGCGCAGGGAAACTAGTAGATTTATCGACACCAAAAATTATGGGCATACTGAATGTCACTCCTGACTCATTTTATGATGGAGGAGTGCACAACTCAGATAAAAAAATATTGAAACAGGTTGAAAAAATGTTAAATGATGGCGCAGTATTTATAGACATTGGTGCTTATAGTTCAAGACCTGATGGAGTCAATATTGATGAAAATGAGGAATTAAATAGAGTTGTTCCTGCATTAGAATTAGTAAATAATAAATTTCCAGAAACTATAATTTCAATAGATACATTTAGAAGTAAAGTTGCTGAAACTTGTTTAAATTCTGGTGCTTCAATAATAAATGATATATCAGCAGGTGAGATGGATAAAAAGATGATGGAAATTGTAGGAAAATATAAAGTTCCATATGTAATGATGCATATGAAAGGAAATCCTCAAAATATGATGAATAAAATTAATTATGATAAGATGCTTAAAGAGATCATGCAATATTTTTCAAAAAAAATAAATCAAGCAATATCACATAAGATAAATGACATAATTATTGATCCTGGATTTGGTTTTGCTAAAGATGTTAATCAAAATTTTGATTTACTAAATAACATGGATATACTAAAAATACTTGGAAAACCTATGATGGTTGGTATTTCTAGAAAATCAATGATTTATAAATCATTACAAACAAATGCTAAAGAGTCGCTAAATGGAACAACTGTTCTTAATACAATTTCTTTAATCAAAGGGGCTTCTATTTTAAGAGTTCATGATGTAAAAGAAGCAAATGAGTGCGTGAAATTAATAAACGCTTTAAATAATAAAAGCTAATTCTAAAAATCTAATTATTCGATTATTTTATAATTATACGTATATTTAACAGCGTATTATGGAATTTTTTAAAGAAATCCTCGACTTTTCAATTATCAATTTTATTGATATTATTCTTGTTGCATTTTTATTGTATTATGCATACAAACTTCTTAGAGGAACTGTTGCAATAAATATTTTTTTAGGAATTATTCTGATTTATTTGGTATGGAATATTACTGTATTTCTAAAAATGGATCTACTATCAAGTATAATTGGAGGATTCATGAGTGTAGGTATTATTGCATTAATAGTTGTTTTTCAACCAGAGATTAGAAAATTTTTATTAATGATAGGATCCACAAATTTTGCAAAAAAAGGATCTGTATTTGAAAGAATAAATTTTCTTAAAGGGGGAAAAGATATTAATAAAAATACTACTGATATTAAATCTATTATTTCTGCCTGTACAAATATGAGTATGTCAAAAACTGGTGCTCTTATAGTTATAGAGAGAAGCAATAATCTAAACTTTTTAGAAGATACAGGTGATGAAATGAATATAAAAGTTACTCAGCCAATCCTAGAAAGCATATTTTTTAAAAATAGCCCCTTACATGATGGAGCAATTATTGTGTCTAATAATTTTATAAAAGCTACAAGGGTGGTATTGCCAATAAATAATGAAAAAATAATTCCTAATAAATACGGTCTTCGTCACAGAGCAGCAGTTAGTATAACAGAAAAAACTGATGCATTAGTAATTGTAGTTTCAGAACAAACAGGTCAAATTTCTTATATTAATAATGGTGAGTTCAAAACCTATAAAGACAAAGAAGATCTTATTAGTTTGATTAAAAAAGACCTATACTAGCTTAACTCCATAATTTTCTGACTTTTTAATTGAGTATCATATAGTTTTTTATAATATCCTTTAATCTTTAGTAATTCTTCATGTGTCCCCTGCTCAACAATTTCTCCTAAATTCATTACAATGATGTTGTCTGCATTTCTAATTGTACTTAATCTATGGGCAATCACTAAAGATGTTCTGTCATCAGTCATTTTTTCTATTGCTTTTTGAATTAAAATTTCAGAGTCTGTGTCTATAGATGAAGTAGCTTCATCAAGAATTAAAATTCTTGGATTAGTAATATATGCTCTTAAAAATGAAATTAATTGCCTCTGACCTGTAGATAACATTATACCTCTTTCGCGAACATTATAATTATAACCGTTTGGAAGTGTTATAATAAAATCATGAACTCCAATTTCAGTTGATGCTCTTTTTACCTGATCAAATGAAATATTACTATTATTTAAAGTAATATTATGTAGAATTGTGTCTGAAAATAAATGAACGTCTTGTGATACAAAACCAATTTGATCTCTTAATGATGAAAGAGTAAATTCTTTAATATTAATACCGTCAATTAATATATCACCAGAATTTATCTCATAAAATCTATTAATTAAATTAATAATAGTTGATTTTCCAGCACCTGTTGAGCCGACAATAGCAGTAGTTGTTCCAGCTTTTATTTCAAAAGAGATGTTCTTTAATACAGTCTCAGATTCATTATATGAGAAATTAATATTTTTAAATTGTATATCTCCCTTTAAATTGTTGGCTATTTTATTTCCTGATTCATTAATATTGGAATCTGTATCAATAACTTTAAATACTCTCTCAGCAGCAACCATGCCCATTAATAATGTATTGAATTTATTTGCAATTTGATTTAATGGTCTAAACATCATTGGGATCATCATAATAAAAGCAGTTAATTCACCAAGAGATGTCGAATTGTCCAATATATTATTCATTCCTCCATACCAAACAACAACACCTAGAGTAAGAGATGATAATATTTCAGCAACTGGAAAAAATATGGAATTATACCAAACTGTTTTTAACCAAGCCTTTTTATGACGCTCATTTATTTCTTTAAATTTTAAATATTCAATTTCTTCCCTTGCAAAGAGTTGTAATACTTTCATTCCTGTTACCCTTTCTTGAACAAAAGAATTTAAATTGGCAACTTCTGTTCTAACTTGATCAAAAGCCATTTTCATGTATTTTTGAAAAATCTTAGTTGCAATTAATATTAGAGGTAGTGTAGAAAATACTATTAAACTCAATTTCCAATTCATTATAGTCATTACTATTCCAACTATAAGCATCTTTAGAATATCGCTCAAAATCATAAACAATCCCTGACCAAAAATGTCTGCAATTCTCTCCATATCAGTCACAGCTCTTGTAATTAATATACCAACTGATGATTTGTCATAATACTTCATCTTAAAATTTAGAATATGATTAAATAATTTAACTCTGATATCTTTAACTACAGATTGTCCTAACCAACTTGCATAATAAATAAAGAGATAGTTTGAGATAACCTCACATATAAGTAATATTCCTATTAAAACAATATAGTATAAAAAGCCATCACTAATTTGAGCTGTAAGATTCTGATCAACTATTTTCTCTAGTACAACAGGCCTTAAAGCTCCAAAAATAGAAATTCCTAAAACTGAAAATATACAGACTGAAAAAAATAACTTATATGGATATATATAGTATAGTAATCTTTTAAAAAGAGCTACATTATAAACTTTAGTTTTTTCTTTCATTATGATTTGATGTTACAAGGATATTCAATTTTAGTTAAAAACAGGGCATGTGGAGGCATTGAAAGTCCTGCTTTTGATCTATCTTTTGATTTAATAATACTATGAATTTCTTCTGGAGGAATTTTTTCTAACCCTACTTCCAAAATTGTACCGACAATAGCTCTTACCATATTCCTTAAAAATCTATTAGCTTTAATCCTAAATATTAATATATTTTCTTTTTCAATTAATGAACAAGCTATAATATTACATAAATATGTTTTTACATCTGTTTTTGACTTAGAAAATGCTTCAAAATTTTCATAATCTTTAATTATTGATATTGCTTGATTCATTTTTTCAATATTCAAATCTTGGTGAATAAAGTGTGATGTTTTATAAGAGAACACATCCTTGGCTAAGGATATATAATATTCATACTCTCTGCTTATTGCGCTAAACCTAGCATGAACTTCATCATTCACCCTATATATATCCTTAATATAAATTTGCTGATTTAAAAATGAGTTTAAATTAATTTTCAATTGACTTAATTCAAATTTATTATTATAATCAAAATGAGCACACATATACTTTGCATGAACACCTGTATCAGTTCTTCCAGCTCCAACTATTTTAATTTCTTCTTTTAATATAGTTTTTAAGGCATTTTCTATTGTCTCCTGTACAGATATAACATTAGGTTGAAATTGCCAACCATGGAATGTGGATCCGTTATATGAAATTTCAAGAAAATATCTCAACGTATTTCTTACATTTGTTTAAAGGACAAATATATACTTAATCTTTCTAGATTAAAAAATGAAAAAAATTCTTTTAATTTCTGATACCCACGGATATATTGATGAAAAAATCATTAAATATGCTAGTCAAGTAGATGAGATCTGGCATGCTGGTGATATTGGAGATATTTCAGTTAGCGATAAGCTAAAAAAAATAAAACCTTTAAGAGGTGTGTATGGAAATATTGACGATCAAAAAATTAGAATTGAATTCCCACTTCACAATAGATTCATGTGTGAAAAAGTTAATGTCTGGATTACTCATATTGGTGGTTACCCAAAAAGATACAATCCAAAAATATTAGAAGAACTAAAATCAAACCCTCCTGATTTATTCATATGTGGACATTCTCATATACTAAAAGTTATTAATGATAAAAAATTAGGTCTTTTACACATTAATCCAGGGGCTATTGGAAAATATGGATTACACAGTGTTAGAACAATGGTTCAATTTGAAATCAATGGTAAAAAAATTGAAAACCTGTCTATAATAGAATTTAAGAGATAAAAATTACCTTATTCGATCCATAGATTTTATCAAATCTTCATCCTTTTTTATAGCTCTATTTGCAAGTACTAATAAAACAATTGATAATAGTGGAACTAAATTTATCCATTCGGAACTAGAAATTATATCAAACTTAAATATTAGTATTCCAACAAAAACAAAACATAGAATTATTGAAAGTCTATTTAATACAAACTGAGTTTGTCTATTCTTGTATTTAAATATGGTATAAAAGGAAATTACAGAAATAATTAATGGAAACAATAAAATAACTTCAAAAGGAATACTTGATTCCATCTCTAAAAAAAACATAGCAATGTCATATCCAAAGTATAATTGATAGCAATACGCCAGGTTAACTATTGAACAAATCAATAAAAACAATGATTGGATTCTTTGAATCATAAACTATAATTTTCTACTAAATTAAGGGTTTTAAAAAAAAAGTTGTATCATTGTACCAGAATTATTCAATATCACAGATATAATTCATATTTAATCTCAATTTTTTACTTCATAAAATTTAAAAATCACTAGCTGATTTACTGCATATAAAATCTCACATCACGTTAAATAATAATTAATCAAAAAATTAAAATGTTTGAAATTTCTAAACTAAAAGAAAAAAAACTTTCTGAATTACAGCAAATTGCTGAAGAATTAAATATTTCTAAATTCAAAACCTTAAAAAAACTTGATTTAGTGTATAAAATTCTAGATCATCAGGCTGATAATCCTGAAATCAAAAAAACTACTCCTAAGCAAGAGTCTAATCAAACTAGAAAAACTTTTCCTAAGCAAGAGTCTAATCAGACCAAAAAAACTTTTCCTAAGCAAGAGTCTAATCAGACCAAAAAAACTTTTCCTAAGCAAGAGTCTGATCAAACCAAAAAAATTGCTCCTAAGCAAGAGTCTAATCAAACCGAAAAAACTGCTCCTAAGCAAGAGTCTAATCCTACTAAAAAGGAATCTAGCTCTGATAAAAAGGTGTCAGAAAATCATTCTAAACAGAATAAAAATCATTCCAGAAATGATTCAAAAGTATCTAAAGAACCTAACGGAAATAGGGATAATAGAAATCGTTATAGAGAACCTGACTACGAATTTGATGCAATCATTGAGAGTGAAGGTGTACTAGATGTTATGATGGATGGATATGGCTTCCTAAGGTCTTCAGATTATCATTACTTATCATCTCCTGATGACATATATGTGTCTCAGTCTCAAATAAGATTATTTGGGCTTAAAAAAGGTGATACAGTTCTTGGTAATGTTAGACCTCCAAAGGAAGGGGAAAAATATTTTCCATTAATTCAAGTAAATAAGATAAATGGACTTGATCCAAAAATAGTAAGAGATAGAGTTTCTTTTGAACACTTAACTCCACTATTTCCTGAGGAAAAATTTAATTTAGCTGATAAAAGCAATACAATTTCTACTAGAATAATAGATCTGTTTTCTCCATTAGGTAAAGGGCAAAGAGGAATGATAGTTTCTCAGCCTAAAACTGGAAAAACTATGTTATTAAAAGATATTGCCAATGCAATTGCAGCCAATCATCCAGAAGTATATCAAATAATTTTACTTATTGATGAAAGGCCAGAAGAAGTAACAGATATGCAAAGAAATACAAAAGGTGAAGTAATTGCATCAACTTTTGATAAAGAAGCTAATGAACATGTGAGAATTGCAAATATAGTTCTTGAAAAAGCTAAAAGACTAGTTGAATGTGGATACGATGTTGTAATTCTTCTCGATTCTATTACTAGACTTGCAAGAGCTTATAATACAGTACAACCTGCGTCGGGTAAAATATTAAGTGGTGGTGTAGATTCTAATGCATTACATAAACCTAAGAGATTCTTTGGAGCTGCAAGAAATATTGAAAATGGAGGTTCTCTTTCAATTATAGCTACTGCATTAACTGAGACAGGTTCTAAAATGGATGAAGTAATTTTTGAAGAATTTAAAGGTACAGGTAATATGGAACTCCAATTAGATAGAAATATTTCTAATAGAAGAATATTCCCTGCTATAGACTTAACTTCATCTAGTACTCGAAGAGATGATCTATTGTTAGATGCAAGTACTATTAAAAGAATGTGGGTAATGAGAAAATATTTAGCAGATATGAATCCTGTTGAAGCTATGGAATTTATAAATGATAGATTTAAGAAAACTGTAAGCAATGAAGAATTTCTTGTTTCAATGAATGGATAAGCTATTTCAATCCTACTAAATGTTTTGTCAAATTAGCTTTTAAATTTGACGCTTTATTATCGTGAATAATATTATTCTTAGCCAACTTATCAATCATAGATTCAATAGATGGTAGTTCCTTTTGAGCTTCCTTCTTCTTTGTTAACTCAAAAAACGTTTTCATAGCAGTTCTGGCACTTTTATGTTGGTACCTGTTTCTTATACGCTTTGATTCGTTACTTCTAATTCTTTTTAAAGAAGATTTATGATTTGCCATATTTTTTTCAATTTAATTTAGTAGCCCGTAGGGGAGTCGAACCCCTCTTACCAGGATGAAAACCTGGCGTCCTAGCCGATAGACGAACGGGCCCATACAGTCAACTAATTGTTGCGCGTGCAAAAATACAACTATTTTTATATGATACAACTTCTTCGAGAAGTTTTTCAATAATTTATTTAATATGCTTTAGCAAATATAACACGCTGATTTGAGGGATTACCACTATATACGCATTTGCCTTTAGATGAAGATGGGTCATTAGGAATACACCTAATAGTAGCCTTGGTTTTTTCTTTAATTTTATCTTCTGTTTCACTTGTTCCATCCCAATGAGCAGAGATAAATCCTCCTTTTTCTTTTAGAACTTTTTGAAATTCATCAAAGGAGTCTACTTCAGACATATGATCTTCCCTAAATTTTAAAGCCTTTTTAAACAAGTTTTCTTGAATATCTGATAATAATTTATTTACATGTTCTATTAGAGAATTCATGTCAATAATTTCCTTTGTTAGAAGATCCCTTCTAGAAACCTCTGCAGACTTATTTTGTAAATCCTTTGGGCCAATAGCAATTCTAATAGGCACTCCTTGTAATTCATGCTGAGCAAATTTTGCTCCTGGTCTTAAATAATCCCTGTTATCATATTTAACACTAATACCTAATTTGATTAGTTTACTTTTAATATCCTCTGCAATCTTAGAAATAGAATCAAGTTCCTGTTCATTATTATAGATTGGTACAATTACAACTTGTATTGGCGCTAACTTAGGAGGTAATACAAGGCCTTTGTCATCACTATGAGTCATAATTAATGCTCCCATTAATCTAGAAGAAACTCCCCAAGAAGTAGCCCAAACATAATTAAGTTTTCCTTCCTTATCAGTAAATTTTACATCAAAAGCTTTTGCAAAATTTTGTCCTAAAAAGTGTGATGTTCCTGCTTGTAAAGCCTTGCCATCCTGCATAAGAGCCTCTATACAAAAGGTTTCCTCTGCCCCTGCAAATCGCTCATTTTCAGATTTTAAACCCTGTAACACTGGCATAGACATATATTTCTCAGCAAATTCTGCATAGATTGAATTAATCATTAATGCTTCTTGCATAGCTTCATCTTTAGTTTGATGAGCAGTGTGCCCTTCTTGCCATAAGAATTCTGCTGTTCTTAAAAATAGTCTTGTTCGCATTTCCCATCTTACTACATTTGCCCACTGATTAATTAAGATAGGCAAATCTCTATAGGATTGAATCCAGTTTTTATAAGTATTCCAAATAATAGCTTCACTAGTAGGTCTTATGATTAATTCCTCTTCTAATTTAGCTTTTGGATCAACTCTTAATTTTTTTGGATTATCAGGATCTGTCTCAAGCCTGTAATGTGTAACTATTGCACATTCTTTAGCAAAACCTTTAGCATTTTTCTCTTCAGCTTCAAACAAACTCTTAGGAATAAATAATGGAAAATATGCATTTTGATGTCCAGTTTCCTTAAACATCTTATCTAATTGAGCCTGCATTTTTTCCCAAATTGCATAACCATGTGGTTTTATTACCATACATCCTCTTACTGAAGAATTCTCAGCCAAACCTGATTTAACAACTAAATCATTATACCATTTTGAATAATCTTCTTGTCTAGTTGTAAGATTTTTTGCCATTTTTTGTAAATTGGCACAACTATTGCAGTTGTGTTAATAGATAACTTTTGTTGATTTACAAATCTAACTATTTTTGTTTTGTTCAACAATTAAATTGTAGAGATATGCAATTATACAATTTTCTTCTAGTAAAAAGATCGATTTTATTGATCATTTTTTCAATTATTTTATTTTCATGTGGTACTTATCAATACTCTGGAAATATTAATGATGGAATCTATGATAAAAATAAAAAGGAGCTCAGGAAAGTAGGCTATATACATTCTCAGCAAGAATCTACTCAAGAACTTGTTTATGATAAAGAAGTAAAAAACTCATATTATCAGACGGTGTTTAGTGAAAAATCAATGCAATATGAAGAGACTGAGCCTTTAAAGGATTCTATTTTCACTGACACTGAAAGCTATCAAGGTTTAGTTGAAAATGATACTATTAAGGAAAATTATGCTCCATGGGGAGAAGATATTGATCATCTTACAATAAACCTATATAGGGGTCCTGCTTATAATAGCATCTATTGGTCAAGATTGTGGAATTATCCTATATGGTTAAATAATTATGGTTATGGATATGGAAGTGCATGGAATACATGGGGTTATGGATATAATAATTATTGGTTGCGTCCTTACCATTATGGAGGTTTTGGTGGATATTATAATGGCTTTTTTAATCCTTGGGGTTGGGGGGGTTATGGTCATCCATTTTATTATAGCCATTATAATTATTACAACTATCCATACTTCCAAAATCAATGGGACAATACATCTATAGCATATATTAGTGGAGGAAGACAATCTAGAAATGCTTCTTCAAGATCTGGTTATACAAATAATACAACCAGGATAAGTAATAGAATTAACAATCTTAGTTCTTCCTCACTAAGAGATAGAATTTCACGGATAGATAGGATAAATAGTGCCGCTAGAGTCAAACCTAGCTACTACTCAAAACCTGTTTCTAATTATAGTTCAGGTTATAAGCCTAACTCTACAACTACAAAACCCTCTTCCAATTACAATTATAAACCAAGTGGTTATAATGGAAGTAGTAGTAAACCATCAAATAATAGTAAACCCTCGTATAATTCTAGTCCTAGTTTTAAACCCTCTGGTAGTTCAGGAAGCTCAAGACCTTCTTCTAGTGGAAGTAGTAGCGGAAGTAGTAGATCAGGTGATAAATCTGGAGGAAGATCTGGAGGCTATTAATGCTATATATAAATATCATTTAAATTTTTAAGTTATGAATAGAATAATCCTAGTTGTATTTTTCTGCATATCAACACTTAGTTTAATGTCACAGAACATATCAGACGCATTAAACTATACAAATAATAACATTGATGGATCAGCAAGGTTTTCTGCTATGGGAGGTGCTTTTGGAGCCTTAGGTGGTGAAATCTCATCAATTAGTTTAAATCCAGCAGGCTCTGCTATTTTTAATAACAGTTATTTCTCATTATCATTTGCCAGTGATAAAAAAACAAATGATGTTAATCTTTTAAATGCTTATAATACTCAAGATAAATCCAATCTAACAATGAATCAAATAGGTGGTGTATTTGTGTTTAATAATATTGGAGCGGCTAAAAAATGGAAGAAAATTGTTGTAGGATTATCTTATGACCAAACCAATAATAACTTTAATGAATTTTTTGTTAAAGATTTTACTAATTCTAATTCTATTGATAGTTTTTTCTTAGCTAACGCTCAAGGATTAAGGTTAGATCAAATTTCTGCTTTTGAAAATGAATCAATAACTGATGCTTATGTAGATATAGGAAATACATTTGGATACCCACATCAGCAAGCATTTTTCGGATATGAGTCATTTATAATAGAACCTGATTCTTTTGAAGATGATAATACTTCATATACATCAAATGTTGCTCCGGGAACATTTAATCAAACATATTATTCAATTTCAAGAGGATATAACGGAAAATTTACCGCAAATATTGGTGCCCAATATTCTGAAAAATTGTATTTAGGCGTTAACCTAAATGGACATTTTGTAGATTATGACAACTATAATATTTTAGAGGAATCAAACACTAATGGCCAGTCTGGTAGTTTACATATCACTGATATAAACTTTGAAAATAGACTTTCAGGATTTGGTGGTGGATTTTCATTTCAATTAGGTACGATTGCTAAATTAAATGATTGGCTAAGATTAGGTGTTACTTATGACTCGCCTGTTTGGTACTCAATTAAGGAGGAAACAAGACAATATTTAGCTACAAGATTTGTTGATCAACTTGATGAGGAAACTACAATAGTCCTAGATCCTAATGCTATTAATGTATTTGAAGAATATACTATTCAAACACCTTCTAAAATAACAGGTAGTTTAGCAGTTATAATAAATAAATTAGGGCTTATAAGTTTTGATTACTCTAGGAAGGATTATAGCAAAATGGAATTTAAAACATCAGAAGGATTTGAAGTTTCTTGGATAGATGATTTAAATTGGGAAATTTATAATAACCTAACTGTTGCTAATTCCTATAAAATTGGTGCTGAAATAAGATCTAATAGTTTAAGCTATAGAGCTGGATATAGAATTGATGAAAGCCCATATCGTAATACTGATTACTATAGTGATAGAAAAGGGTTTTCACTAGGAATAGGATATAAATTTAAATCAAATTCAATAGATCTTTCCTTTGAAAAATATAACAAACAATACAAACATCAGCTCTATGATGCAGGCTTAACTAATCAAGCCTCTATTGATAATAATAATACTATTATCAAATTATCTATCTCAAGTATTATGTAATTTAAAATTACATATGTAAAATCTATTATGAAGAAACTCCTATATATGTTTTTAGCATTAAGTTTAATGTTTGGATGTAGCTCTGATTCAGAGGACGATATTCCAAATATGTGTATTGATGAATCATTAATTAATGATCTCCCATGTCCAGCAGTAGTTGAGCCTGTATGTGGATGTAATGGAATCACATATAATAACAGTTGTGAAGCATTTAACTGGTATGGTGTTATTGCATACGCTGAAGGTCCTTGTGATTAGTTTTATCGTTTAAGGCTAAAGTGACCTTTAAAGGTTTTAATAAGTGTTTGATCGTCTCCATAAAGCATATCTAGAGTGATAGTAAACCAGTAATCGGTTGATGGCATTAGTTTTCCATTATAGGTTCCATCCCAGCCATCACTAAGTGGACTTAATTGTTTAAGGAGTTTACCATATCTATCAAAGATGTATATATCGGCCAGAGGTCTAGATTGTATTCCTTCTATCTGCCATGTATCATTATATCCATCACCATTAGGGGTAAAGAATCTAGGGTAGTCAATAACAAGGGCTTGATCTGTTCCAATACCACAGCCGTTAATATCTCTAACGGTTACTATATGGTATCCAGGAGATACTCCTATAAAGGTATTGCTTGTCTGCCATGGTCCATCATCTAGTTGGTATTCGTAATCACCCGTACCTACAGCACTTACTTCTATAATATGCTGGTCAGCAAAAAAGTCAGTAGTTACTATAGCCTCTACTTCAGCTGGAGAGCTAGAGTCAACTACTGTAGTAACACTTGCTTGACAGCCTGTAATAAGATTAGTAGCAACAGCGGTATAAGTTCCATCCATTAAAGGCACATGAGTAGCAGTTGTTGCTGCTAGGTTACCAGCAGGATCGAACCATTCAAAGCTATACTCACTAGATGGAAGATCTATTTCCATTACCGTTGGCCCTACAAGTTCAGTTCCGTTTAGATTGATACAAGCCATGTAACTATCATCCAGTGTAAACTCAGGCAATAAATTAACCGATAGTGTTGCCTGTGTAGTATCATAACAAAGTGATTCTGCAGTAGTCTCATTATCTACTCTAATATAGATTACTTGAGGATTACTAATATTTTCATAAACACTAGGAAGCGGATTTACTTCTGCCTGGGCATCTTCAGCAGTAGCATAGTAGGTAAGGCTAAAGTTTGTAGCATCTTGACCATCTAATACTTGCTCATTTAGGGTAGTTAAATCAAACTGACCTATTCCATCATTATCTCCCGTATTATCACATATTATATATTCTATAGGCACTCCATCTCCATTAGCTGCAGCTCCTTCTTGTACTTCGATACTAAAACTAGGAACAGCTATGCTACAAGTGGTTAGGTCATTGGTAATATTAACAAATAGCTGTTGTGGGTTAGTTAGGTTAGTATATGGGCTAACTAAAGCATTCTCTCCATTATCAGCATCTTCTTGTGTCTGGTGATAGGTGAGAGTAAAGTTTGCAGGATCTTGACTTCCAAGGATTTGAGCTGTTACAGCATCTAAATCAAAATCATAGAACCCGTCAGTATTTATCTCACAAGCAATAAAGTCTTCTACAGTAGATACATCAGGAAGTGGATTTACAACGATATCAAAAGTAACGATAGTAAAGCACCCTGTAGTATCGTTGGTTACACGAACATATATGGTTTGTTGTTCTATAGTGATATTGGTATAGGCTGTTGTATCAACAATAGGATTGGTTGCAGCCTCTGCATCTATTAATGTTTCATAGTAAGTGATACTTACTCCAGGCTCACCATTGATAATATATGCTTGATTTAAGGTAATATCAAAGATCTCTATTTGATCTCCTGGATTGTCATAATCGCAAGCTTCAATATTAGGAGCATCTGTACTAGGAGTAGGATTAGGAAGCACACGTATGGTTAGTGTGGTATATTCGAAGCAACCTTCGGTATTTACGACACTTACAAATAATGTTTGCGGATTTGCCTGATTCCCATCTACAGAAGTATTTGTATAAGCTTCTGGTGTTTCAATAGGATTGGTAGTGTTTTGTGCATCCGCTGCTGTTTCATAATAGGTTACAGTCCAACTCGCGTTACCACCGGTAATCTCATCATCTTTTAGGGTTAAGTCAAACACAGTTATCTCATCTGCCACCTCATCATCACACTCCTCTAGTGGTGTAGGTTGTACAATCACTGGTGGAAGTGCTACAATAAGATCAAATTCTCCTATGCTAACACATCCATTATTGAGATCCTCTAATCTCACATAAATAGTCTGAGGATTAGATAAATTAATATAAGAGCTAGTATTTATTATAGGATTGTCTCCTGTCTGGGCATCTTCTAAGGTCTCATGATAAGTTAACTCAAAATCTACAGAGGTTTGGTCCCCTAATATGTCATCATCTCTTTGGGTTAGATCAAATACAGTTATCTCATCATAATCATCATCACATACAATAATATCTTCAATAGTTACTGGCAACACAGGTGATGGAAGGGTAACAAGTTCTTGTTCTACAATATTAAAACATCCTGTAAGATCATTCTCTGCTCTAACAAAGATTACTTGACTATCGGGAACAATATTAAAATATGGGCTAACAAGAGGTTCTACCGCATTTTGGGCATTAGCAAAAGTCTCATAATAAGAAAGGGTAATATCAAGTTCTCCGTTGATAATATCAACCTCATAGGTTTGAATATCAAAGAAGGTAAATCCATCATTATCTTCATCACAGATTTCTATAGCCTCTGGAGTAGCTGGACTAGGGATAGGATTTACTCTTAGGTCTAATGTAATGGTGGAGTAACATCCGGTAATATCATTTTCTCCTCTTAGGTAAATAGTTTGTGCATTACTTGTATTGGTGTATGGACTTACAATTGGATTGGTAGCATCATCGGCATCTACCTGAGTCTCATAAAAAGTTATACTAATGCCTGTCTGTGCATCTAAGACTTGTTCAATACTATCTTCTAGGGTAAATTCTTCTACTTCATCCCCCGTATTGTTATCATCACACAGCTCTAGTGGTAGGGGTTGAATAAGTACTGGAAGTTCATCTACAATAAGGGTTAGACTAACAGTATTGTAACATCCAGTAGTAATGTTTTCTACATGTACCCACACCTGTTGTGTATCCTCTGTAATGTTAGTATAAGCAAAAGGTGTTAAGATTGGATTGGTTGCGTTGTTAGCATTCTCAGCACTCTCGTAATAAGTAATGGTAAAATCTGAAGGATTTAACCCATTTAAAACACTCTCATCACTAAGACTTAAATCAAATAAAGCAAAGCCATCAGCATCGTTATCACATACCTCTAGTGGATCAGGATCCGTGGCAATCTGTGGAACATCATTTACTACTATAAGAAGTTC
>JABHWD010000023.1 GCA_018657955.1 Flavobacteriaceae bacterium
TACGATTAAACAAGAAGGAAAATTCAAGTATGTAGAAGAAGGAAAAGGAAGGCCTATAATTATACTACATGGATTAATGGGTGGTCTTACTAATTTCGATGATTTTATAAATTTCTTCAGAAAAAAGGGATATAAAATTCTAATGCCTATGCTGCCAATATATGAATTACCTGTTCTAGATAGCTCGGTAAAAAATTTAGCTAAATTCTTGTATGATTTTGTCAAGTTTAAAGGACTAAAGAACTATATAATTATTGGAAATTCATTAGGTGGCCATATAGGGCTATATTATACTAAATTATTTAACGAGGCTAAAGGTTTAATTCTAACTGGAAGCTCAGGATTATATGAAAGTGCCATGGGAAGTGGCTACACTAAGAGAGGAGACTATAATGTAATGAAGAAAAAAGTTGAGGAAGTTTTCTTTGATCCAAAAGTTGCAACCAAACCTCTAGTTGATGAAGTCTATGAGGCTGTAAACAACAGAAATAAATTAATTAAAATCCTAGCTTTTGCTAAAAGTGCTATAAGACACAATATGGCAAAAGATTTGCCTGAAATTAAAATTCCTGTATGCTTGATATGGGGAAAAAATGACATTGTAACTCCACCAGATGTTGCTGATGAATTTCATAAATTACTTCCAAATTCAGATTTGTATTGGATTGATAAATGCGGCCATGTACCAATGATGGAGCATCCTGAAAAATTCAATGAAACTGTGCTTAGTTGGTTCTCAAAAAGAGATCTAAATACAATCAAATAAATGCAAATTAAATCTGCAAAATTTTATATAAGCAGTCAAAAAGAAAAAGACTGTCCTAAAACAATAATGCCTGAATATGCATTTATTGGAAGGAGTAATGTTGGAAAATCTTCGTTAATTAATATGATAACAAATCAAAAAAAATTAGCGAAAACATCTTCCACGCCAGGTAAAACCCAACTAATAAATCATTTTTTAATAAATAATTCATGGTATATCGTTGATTTACCTGGATATGGTTATGCAAAAACATCTAAATCAAATAAAAAACATTTTCAAAAAAGCATTACTGAGTATTTTAAGAAAAGAAGACAATTAGTGTCTGCTTTTATTCTAATTGATATAAGGCACTCTCCACTTAAAATAGATCTAGAGTTTATACTATGGTTGGCTACAAACAAAATTCCTTTTTCTATAATTTTTACCAAAACGGACAAAATATCTAAAATAGAAATTGACAATAAACTTCTTAACTACAAAAAAGAGCTTGAAAAAAATTGGGAGATTTTACCAGAATTTTTTATCTCATCCAGTGAAAAATATACAGGCAAAGAAGATATTCTAAATTATATTGATAAAATAAATCAGTCAATTATTTAATAACAAAATCTAGAATCTTACCAGAATAGGTTTCACTAGTTTTTAAACCTAATAATGCATTAATTGTTGGAGCAATATCAGTAATCTCTGTTCTACCTCTTGTTTCACCCTTATTAATTCCATTTCCGTAGAAAAGTAAAGGCACATGAGTATCATAATCATAACCAGACCCATGGGTAGTCCCTTTATCACCATAAATAATCGTATTAGGATTCAAAACAAAAACAATGTCTCCACTTCTTTCTGGATGATATCCGTTTTTTATTAATTCCTGATATCCTGTTAATTTCGATAAAGAAATTATCTTATCTAAAGAATAAGCAGAATTTATGAATTCATAAGTTTTTAAATGGTTTACGATTTTTTCTTTTACTAAATCTATATCCAAGTCTAGAGAATTAACTTCAGCATAATTAATATATATATGGTTATTTATTGAATGTTCTATTATTTTTTTACTTCCAAAAGTTTCATCTAAATATTCTATAATACTCTTCCTGAATTTATATTTATTAACAGAAGCAGCTTTCACTCCCTTTGAATTTAAATATGCTGGAACCTCTAATGCTCCATGGTCAGCAGTTAAAAAAAGCGAGTAGTTATTTTTGCCCATTTTATTATCTAAATAATCTAACAATCTCTTTATCTCTAAGTCTAACCTAAGATAAGTGTCTTCAGTCTCTAAAGAAAATACTCCAAAATTATGTCCAATATAATCAGTTGAAGAATAACTTATTGTCAAAACATCTGTATACTCATCGTCTCCTAATTTTTCTCCCTCAATTGCTGCAATTGCAAAGTCTGTGGTCATTGAATTTCCAAATGGTGTTTCACTTATCATATCAAAACCATCATTTTTTTCCATTAGATTTTTTGTTAAATATGGAAAACTACTATCATTTTTACCTTTAAAAAAAATTTCAAAATCATTGTTATCTTCTCTTTTTAAATCATAACTTTTTAAATCATATAACAGCTCCCACTCATTAAGAAATCTTGATATATTTTCAGGTTCATTAAATTTTTTAACCCAACTTGGCAATTCATTCATATAAAAAGAGCTTGTTATCCATTCACCCTTATTCTTGCCGTAAAACCAGTAGGCAGCATTAGCATTTTTTCCTCCCATAAAGATTGCACCTCTATCCTTAATAGAAACAGATATCGTTTTAGATCTCATTTTATTTTGAATTCTATTTTGATCTGCAAATGTTGTTACTAGTAGATTATTAGGAGATTTTTTTCCATAATAAGCATTTCCTCCAATATTTTCATAGTTTAAATCTGTTGCACAATATATATTTTTTTGAA
Organism: Flavobacteriaceae bacterium; assembly: GCA_018657955.1. GTDB lineage: Bacteria > Bacteroidota > Bacteroidia > Flavobacteriales > Flavobacteriaceae. The sequence continues at coordinate 2,678 of JABHWD010000023.1, forward strand.
GATTTCTAACATACCATTCATTTCCAACAATTCCATGTACACTTGGAGTTGAGCCTGTAGCAATGGATGAATGACCTGGGCCTGTTACTGTTGGAACGAAATTATAATGATTATTAGTGCAGTTAAATCCATCATTAATCAACCTGTTAAACCCGTATTCAGTAAATTTATTCTCTAATCTTGTTAAATAATCATACCTCATCTGATCAACTACAACACCAACAATAATTTTTGGTTTTGAACTATTATTATCTAAAAATTTAGATTGACAATTAAAAACTAGGAATACACATATTATGCAAAAAAATCTTAACATTTTTCTAAAAAATTTTGAATCAAAATTAGGCATTAAATGCTGATAAAAAATATTTTGTTGTAAATTATATTTTATTTAATAAATGAAATATTCTAGATGAACTTTTTTCACAACATAGGTTTATATTTTATAATGTTAAAGAAAATGTTTGATAAACCAACCAAATGGTCGGTTATGAGACAGCTTATAATAAAAGACACTGAAGATACTGTGGTTAATTCTCTGGGAATTATTTCATTTGTTTCCTTTTTTATTGGAGGAGTTATTACCATTCAAATGGCGCTTAATATGACTGGCTCATTATATCCAAAATATCTTATTGGATTTGCAACAAGAGAAATTATTATATTAGAATTTGCACCTACTATAATTTCAATAATTATGGCTGGAAAAGTTGGATCTTTCATAACATCTAGTATTGGATCCATGAGAGTGACTGAGCAAATAGATGCTCTTGAAGTAATGGGTGTAAATTCTATAAACTATCTTGTTTTTCCAAAGGTTATTGCATTGTTATTATACCCCTTTCTAATATCAATTGCTATGTTTTTAGGAATACTAGGTGGAATGGCTGCATGTGTCTACGGTGGATATAGTACAGTAGATAATTTTATTACTGGAATTCAAACAGAATTCATATCATTCCATATGACATATGCTTTTATAAAAACATTTGTTTTTGGTTTAATTATTGCAACTGTTCCATCATTTCATGGATATTATATGAAAGGAGGGGCTTTAGAGGTTGGAAAAGCTAATACAACCTCTTTTATATGGACATGTGTTTGCATTATCATAATAAATTATGTTTTAACTCAAATTCTTTTAGGATAATGATAGAAATTAAAAATTTACATAAATCATTTGATGGATTAAAAGTTCTAAATGGAATATCTACATCATTTGAAAGAGGCAAAACTAGTCTTGTTATAGGTCAAAGTGGATCTGGAAAAACAGTTCTGTTAAAATGTCTATTAGGCTTACATAATTATGATGAAGGCGAAATTATATTTGATGGTATTAATTATAAAAATATTTCTGATAAAGAAAAAATGGAGCTCAAATCAAAAATCGGTACAGTTTTCCAAGGAAACGCATTATTTGATTCAATGAACATAGAAGAAAACGTAATGTTTCCTTTGAAAATGTTCAATAATTATAGTAATAATGAGATGTTAGATATAGTAAACCAAGTTTTGAAAAGAGTTAATCTTGAGAATGTAAATAAAAAAATGCCTAGTGAAGCATCTGGAGGTATGCAAAAGAGAGTTGCAATAGCCAGAGCAATTGTAAATAATCCTAAATTCTTATTTTGCGATGAACCGAATTCTGGATTAGATCCTAATACAGCCATTATTATTGATAACTTAATTAAAGAAATCACTGAAGAGTATAAAATTGTTACAATTATAAACTCTCATGATATGAATTCAGTTATGGAAATTGGTGAAAAAATAATTTTTTTGAAAAAAGGAAATAAAAAATGGGAAGGAAGTAAACA
>JABHWD010000024.1 GCA_018657955.1 Flavobacteriaceae bacterium
GATATGCCTATCACAACAACAAGCTAAAAACATCAAAGCAAAATTCAAAGTATATTTATATTAAGAATGCTATTAGTGAAATATTAACTTCACCATTAGGGTTGTTGTAATTTAGATAAGACTCAACAATATTATAATTATCTTTGAATATGGGATTAACAAATAATGATATTTTTAAAAAAATTCGTGTAGCTCATAAGCTACGTAATGATCAAATTGTTGAAATTTGTAAATTAGTTGATTTTAGAATTTCCAAATCTGAACTTGGCGCGTTTTTCAGAAAAGAAAATCACACAAAGTATATGGAATGTGGTGATCAGGTTTTACGTAACTTCTTAAATGGTTTGATAATTCATTTAAGAGGGCCTTTGAAAAAAGAAGAAACTTCCTAAATATAATTAGTATGCTTAATAAAATACACACGCTCTGGAACCCAGAGTGTTATCATGGATGGGGAAGAACAAAGCATTTTTTTGAAGGCTGGTACTATAAACTTGTTAGTCATAATCAGCGTCAAGCATTAGCTATTATTCCAGGTATTGCTATGGATGAAAATGGACAAAAACAAGCATTTATTCAAGTATTAGATGGAAAGAATTTAAAAGGAGCGTATCACAAATTTGAAGCAAAAAAATTTCAACCTACTCCGAAAAAACATGCATTAAAAATTCAAAATAATTTTTTTAGTGAAAACAGATTAGTTCTTGATTTACCAAATATTAAAGGAGAACTTTTTTTTGAAAATTTAACACCATGGTCAAATAGTTTTTTTTCACCTGGCATCATGGGGCCCTTTTCTTTTATCCCTTTTATGGAATGTTATCACGGTGTTTTAAGCATGAATCATAGCATTAAAGGAGAATTATATTTAAACGATGAAATCCTCTCTTTCAATAAAGGAAAAGGGTATATAGAAAAAGATTGGGGACATTCTTTTCCGGAAGGTTATATTTGGATGCAGAGCAATCATTTTTCACAAAATGAAATATCTATCAAAGCTTCTGTAGCTAAAATACCATTTTTAAAAAGTGCTTTCATTGGTCATATAGCAGGCTTACTATTCAATGATCAACTCATCGAATTCACAACTTATAATAGAACAAAATTAACAAGTTGTAAAGTCACTCAAAAAAATGTTAAAATTGAGATGGAAAACTCTACATATATATTAAAAATAAATGCACAAAGAGAAAAAACGACCTCTTTGGCGGCTCCAATATCAGGCTTTATGAGTGGGCGCATAGAAGAAAGCATGAATTCTAAAATCCACATACATCTTTTAGATAAAAAAACTAACAAAACATTACTAAACGATACAGGCTCATCCGCTGCAATAGAAGTTGCGGGGGATTATAAATTACTCTTGAAATAAAAAAATGAACAACCGTCCAGAACAATAAGTGTTTTTCATACTACAATTTACAATAATTTTAAAAGAAGCAGATATATTGTATAAAAGATAAGCTTATGGTTTATACCAAATTGTTCTCGAATATTATTATTAAATAGAGTATAACAAAGGCAATTATTATGAAATTCAACGTCATATTTCCATTTGTCATTAGGAACAACAAATTGGTCTCTATCATTAATCCAAGTTTGGTTAAAACATTTCCTTACCGACAAGTATATTGAAATAGGAATGAGATTATGACCGCTTATCCACATTCCTCTTGGGTTAGAGCATCAGGTATTTACTTTCTTGTCAGAAGATCAATCAGTTCTTGATCGTCTTTTTTAACCGCAATAAAATTGGGACCTATAAAATCTTCATGTTTGTGATTGTACTTTCTAAATTCTACAGTTTTTGGAAAGATCTTTCCGACGATATAACCATATTCTTCAAAGAAATTATAGAAATCTAAAAGTAGTTTTTTCGTTACAATATTGATATAGCCGTACTCAAATTGAATCGCTCTTATTTTTCCAGATTTGAGACTTTCTTCAAATCCTACAATAGCATTGTATTCAGCGCCTTCCATGTCTAGTTTTAAAAAGTCTACATACTCGATTTTAGCATCAGTCAAAAAAGAATCTCCCTTTACAAGATCTATTGTTGTAGTTTTATTTGATTCGGTCATCACTTTATTGATGTCAAAAATTGAAGAATGTGTGTTGGAGTCAAAAAGATTGATTTCCATTGAGGTTTCTTCTTTGTGTAAACCCTTTTAAATAGCCACTATATTAGAATATTGTTCTATGTTTATTGTCAGTATTTTACAAGTCTCTTTTACAGGTTCAAAAGCATAAGTTGTTGCTTGAGGGTTGGTATCTTGAATTAGCAAAGAATACTTTCCAATATTAGCTCCGCCATCAATCATAACTTTGGGATTTAGCTTTGCCATTTTCTTCAAAACAGTCAATTCACCATTGCTGTAGATATCATGGTTTCTGTTTTCATATAATCGGTTTAACGATCTCCCAAATCCAGCCAAAGCCTTGAAAAGTCTATTGTGTGTATTTCTTTTGAAAATTTGTTTGAGACTCGCCATAGATTCAAAAATGTTTCTGACAAAGATCGTTTTTTTATTGGAAAAACCTTCTTGTTTTTTTTCCAATAAGCAAGTGATTTCGTGCGAGGTGGTATTAGGTAGTCATACAGCTATTAACTGCCTTATGAATTTTATTACACTTCATTCTTTTTTTCTTATAATCTAAATATAACAATTATATAAAACTTCGACACTCAAGTTTAAAAGTTAGTTTAACCTACTTGCGAGGATTAGAAGTTGAGGATTTAAAAGAAGAAGATATGCCTATGGTTTAGGGTTTTTTTACGATGCTTCATAATTAATTATTTGAATATATTTAATTTATTGTTGTAAATTTGCTCAAATTTTTAAATTTTTATGAAAAAACACATTTTAACATTAGTTGTAATATTGTTTTCCTTTAACGGATTAATAGGTCAAGAATGGCTTACAGATTTTACAATAGCAAAAGAAATAGCTTCAAATGAAAATAAATCTATAATATTGGTTTTTCAGGGATCTGATTGGTGTGCTCCATGCATTAAGTTAGATAAAGAGGTTTGGAGTACTCCAGAGTTTAAAGAATTGTCAAAAGATTATTTTGTAATGATTTTAGCAAATTTTCCCCGTAAGAGAAAAAATGCTCTGACAACAGAAAAACAAGAACATAACAATAAACTTGCTGAAAAATATAATCCAAACGGGTTTTTCCCTTATGTCGTGGTTTTGAATCCAAAAGGGGATATTTTAGGAAATTTAGGTTACGAAAAAACAACTCCAAAATTATATTTTAATAAATTGAAGGCTTTTGAAAAATAATCTTTTTCTCTCATTTTTTTTTATTACAGTTTTTACATTTAGCCAACAAGCTTATAAAAAGAATATTAATCTAATGGGAAGCAGTTTTGAAATAACTGTTGTCACTAATAGCCAGGACCAAGGCAATCATTATATTAACCTTGCAATAAATGAAATTACAAGAATTGAAAAATTGATTTCTTCTTGGGACAAAAATTCACAAACTTCTGAAATCAATAGAAACGCAGGGATAAAGCCTGTAATTGTTGATGAAGAATTATTTCAGCTTATACAAAGAACAGTTAAAATTTCAAAATTAACTAATGGAGCCTTCGATATTAGTTTTGCCTCAATGGATAAAATTTGGCATTTTGATGGAAAAATGAAAGAGATGCCCTCCGAAGTTGAAATAAAAAAATCCATTGAAAAAATTAATTATCAAAATATTATTCTAAATGAAGATAATAATTCTGTCTTTTTAAAGTTAGAGAATATGAAGATTGGGTTTGGTGGTATTGGAAAAGGATATGCAGCAGACAAAGCTAAATCATTACTTATAGAAAAAGGAGTTATGGCAGGAATTATTAATGCATCTGGAGACCTCAACACTTGGGGGTCACAACCAAATGGAAAACCCTGGATGGTTGCTATTGTAAATCCATTAAATAATAAAAAGGTATTTTCTTGGACTCCTTTAAACAATAATGCTGTAGTTACTTCAGGTAATTATGAAAAATATGTTAAATTTAACAATATTCTGTACACACATATTATTGATCCAAGGACTGGTTATCCAGCTACAGGTATTTTAAGCGTTTCCATTTTTGCAAAAACAGCAGAATTAGCGGATGCATTAGCAACTTCAATATTTGTAATGGGAAAAGAAACAGGATTGGATTTTGTAAATCAATTAAAAGGAGTAGAATGTATTATTGTTGATGAAAATAATATCGTAATAACTTCTAAAAATATAGAATTAAACTCATTAAATAATGATTAAAACAATAATTAAAAGTATTATGATATTAATAGCATTAATCAGCTCTTTTACATCTTGTGTAGCTGTAAAAGAATATGAAAAGGTAAATCTTAGTGATCCTGATATGGCATTAACTCAGAAAAAGATTTGTCGTTTTGAAACATCTTTTCATGTGTATCGAGAAGGTGCGTCTGGGGCTAATGGCGGAAAATCTGGAGGAGGATGTGGATGTAACTAAATATTTAAGAATTAAATGAAACACCTAATTATTATTTTTTTATTTTGTTTTGGAAACATTTTTGCTCAGCAAGATTCTACTTTAGTATATAAAAAAAGAGTTTTAGAAACAACAGAAATCGATTTTTTAAGTAGTTACTATATGCAAAATGGAGAAAACGCTTCAGTAACTGGCGGCATAGGAATTGAAGATTTAACAGATTTTACTTCAACTATAGTAGTTACCATCCCAATTAATGATGATGATGTACTAACAATTGACGCCGGACTTTCGGCATATACTTCTGCTTCTTCAAGTAATGGAAATCCTTTTGATATTTCCGGAGCTTCAGGCGATGATGATGATGACGACGATGATGATGATAAAGACGATGATGATGATGACGACGATGATGATGACGATGATATAGGGTATCAAAATCCTGATAACATTATTGGAAGCCCATGGGTTTCTTCTACAGGAGCGTCACGCTCCGATGAGTGGGTAAATGTAAATGCTGACTATTCCCATAGTTCTGATGACAGAAACACCATTTGGAATGCAAACATATCTTTTGCTACCGAATATGATTATAGCTCTGTTGGTTTTGGGGGCGGATTAACCAAGCTTTTTAATAAAAAAAATACTACTGTTGGACTTAGTACTAAAATATATTTAGATACTTGGAAGCCAATTTATCCTACTGAATTAAAGGCTTATATGGATGTAAATGGGAATCAAGATCAAGGATTTTTTAATGGTATAACAATTTTGGACCAAAACGGAAACGCTTCTACTAATTGGAGCCCTATAGAAGGATTTGATTTAATAAATGATAAAGGCAGAAACTCTTACTCCGTATCTTTAAGTTTTGCTCAAATTATAAATAAAAATGCTCAGTTTTCAATATTTCTAGACATAGTTAAACAGCAAGGGTGGTTAGCAAACCCTTTGCAGCGTGTTTATTTTGGAGATGTTAATAATTATTATATTGGGAATGCGTCAAGTATTCCAAATTATACATTAACAAGCAATACAGATGTGTTTCAATTAGCAGATGATATAGAACGGTTACCATCAAAAAGATTAAAGATTCCTATAGGATTTCGTCTTAATTATTATATAAATGAAATTTTTTCATTAAGAACTTATTATCGTTATTATTTTGATGACTGGGGAATTAAATCAAACACATTTAACTTAGAAATTCCAATAAAAGTTTCGGACAAATTTACAATCTATACTTCATATAGATATTATGATCAAACTAAGGCAGATTATTTTGCTCCTTATGATCAAAATTTATCTACGAGTGAATTCTATACGTCCGATTTTGACTTGTCTAAATTCAGTTCAAATCAATACGGGTTTGGTGTTAGCTATACTGACATATTTAGTAAAGCACATATCTGGAAATTTGGATTGAAAAGTATCGATTTTAGATACAATAATTACCAGCGCAATACAGGTTTAAGTGCCAATTATACTGGATTAGGATTTAAGTTTGTAATGGAATAATTATAATGTTTTAATAAAACTAATAAGATCTAAAATTCTTAGAGATAACTAACTTCTATGAATATAAAAAGAATCTTTTTACTTCTAATAGTATGTATTAGTTTTTTAGCTAATGCACAACAAGGAATAATCGAACCCGTTAAGTGGGATTCTAAAGTTGAAAAAATTTCTGATACCGAATACGATATTATTTTAATAGGAGTTATTGATGAAGAATGGCACGTTTTTTCCCAATTTACAAGTGAAGATGGTTCTTTACCTTCGGTTTTAACTTTTGAAAATACTAACGACAATTACGAGCTTGTAGGTAAATCCAAAGAAAGTGAAAGCGTAAAGGTTTATAGTGATATTTTTGAAGTAGAAGAAACCTATTTTTTAGATAAGGTTCAATTTACTCAACGCATAAAATTACTTTCTGAAGATGTAAAGCAGATTACCGTTAATCTTGACTATCAAGTATGTAAAGAAGTTTGCATTAATAAGGAGGAAAATTTTGTAATTGCCTTAGATGGTGGTGCAGTAAAACTGGAAAATGTCGAACTTGATGACCGCAGTAAAGATTTAAGTAATCAACTGGTTTTAGACCTAAAAAATAAGGATAGATTAAATGATGGTTCCGACGTTGTTAGCTCGGGAGGTAATCTTTGGAAAATATTCGTTCTTGGATTTTTAGGTGGTCTAGTTGCCTTACTGACACCTTGTGTTTTTCCTATGATTCCGCTTACAGTATCCTTCTTTACAAAACAATCTGGAACTAAATCGAAGGGAATAAGCAATGCTATTTTATATGGACTGTTTATCGCAATAATTTATGTTGGACTTAGTATTCCATTTCATTTTCTAGATTCGGTAGACCCAGAAATTTTAAATACCATATCAACCAATATTTGGTTGAATGTTATATTCTTTATCATATTCATCTTTTTTGCTTTTTCATTTTTCGGTTACTATGAATTAACCTTACCAAGTTCTTGGTCAAATAAGATGGATTCAGCCTCTAGCACAGGTGGGATAATTGGTATCTTTTTTATGGCTGTAACACTTGCGTTAGTATCCTTCTCGTGCACAGGTCCAATATTAGGGTCATTATTAGCAGGTTCGCTTACAAGTGATGGTGGTGCGTTTCAGCTTACAGCAGGAATGACAGGTTTTGGAGCTGCATTAGCGTTACCATTTGCATTATTTGCTTTATTTCCAAACCTGCTTAAATCATTACCTAAATCGGGTGGATGGTTAACAACTGTAAAAGTGCTTTTAGGTTTTGTAGAGTTAGCACTAGCCTTCAAATTTTTATCAAATGCAGATTTAGTGGCACATTGGGGAATCTTAAAGCGTGAAGTATTCATTGGTATATGGATGGTTATATTCTTATTAATGGCGTTGTATTTCTTTGGCATCATTCGTTTTCCACACGATGGAAAAAAGAAATTTAGTTTTCCTAAAGTATCTTTTGCGGTTCTCGTATCTGCGTTTGTCATCTATCTAGGAACTGGTCTTACTAAGAATTCTCATTTAAAATTATTGGCTGGTTTTCCACCACCTACATTTTATAGCCTTTATGAACAAGAGTCTGATTGTCCACTGGGATTAGACTGCTTTAAAGATTTTGATGAAGGTCTTGCTTTTGCGAAAATAAATAACAAACCAATCTTATTAGATTTCACAGGATGGGCTTGTGTAAACTGCCGGAAGATGGAAGAAAATGTTTGGAGCGACCCAAAAGTATATGAATTATTGAAAGAAAATTATGTGTTGATATCGCTTTATGTAGATGATAGAAAAGAACTGTCTGAAGAAAATCAATTCAAAATTAAGCTTAACGAAAATCACTTAAAATCTATTGAAACCATTGGCGATAAATGGTCAACATTTCAATATTTAAACTTTCAAACAGCATCTCAGCCTTACTATGTTATAATGAATGCCAATCTCGAAATACTAAATGAAGCCAAGCAATATACAGGAGTTGACGAGTATTATAATTGGTTAAAGGAAGGTGTTATTGACATAAATTAAATCCAAAAAAATAAAGTTGAGTTATAAACTCATAATCTGTTGATATATATACGATTACAGGCGTTCTTTCCCCCTGTTTTGTTTAGTCTGTTTTTACGCATCATGATAGTTTTTTCCATGCGCACTTTATTTCCGACGATCGTCAAGTATTAGGACACATCATATCAGTAACCTTTTTGTGAAATGGAATTAAGAAGTATCCCTCTAATTGAGTATTGGGGAATAGTGTATGATTTTTTAAATACCCCTCGTTAATGAAATTCTTTCTTTCTTGTTGTTCGTTTTGAAACCTTGACATATCTTCTGCATTTTGTCTTCCTTGCATTTGAGCCAATGCTGGTGAATATGAAGTTGTATTTGTTGTAGCATATCCATAACCATATCCATCAGAATATGTAGTATTACTTTGAGAATATGTTGTGCCTGTATTACTCATTCCCTGTGCAAATGCTAACCAGAATGCATTTGAATTTTGTCTTCTCTTAACTTTCTTATTATACTCATCATAAGAAATTGCATAATACTTTTCTTTCTTTTTTACATCTCCATTTACATTTACATAAATATCGCTTGGGTTAAAATTATATCTGTTATCTGAATTATTTATAATTGAAATATCAACTTTGAAATACTTTCCATAATCTTTAACATAATAGAAGTTTGCACCTACTTCAACATCATTTTGGCTTATGTAATATCTATAACTTGTAACTTCACCATCTACTATCTCAACTAATGTCTTTGTTTGCTCTCCCTCTTGCCAAGTTTTCTCAGTAATCTTTTTTCCATTATCATAATACTCATTTATACTAATGTCTTGCCCAAAAGAGGCAAGTGGAAGAAACACTAAAAGAAATAAAAACTTTTTCATTACCTACAATTTACAATAATTTTAAAGATATGCCTATGGTTTAGTTCTTGATTATTCTTCTGTATGTATTTTTCTTACCTCTACTTTTATGTTTTTATGACCATCAGTAGTATCAATAATTTAATGACAAATGTCATTTTTTATTAGTTGTATTTAAGCTTTTTTTACAAAAATTACATAAAATCATGGAAAGTAAAACCATTGCGCAAATTGTTTCTTCTGATATCAGAACGTCAAAGATTTTTAAAAAATATGATATAGATTTTTGTTGTGGTGGCGGAAAACAACTTTCAAAAGTATGCAAAGAAAAAAATATTAAAAAATCAATAATTATAGATGAAATTAAAAGTTTAGATAACAAAAAAAATAAAAATAAATTTAATAACATGGAGTTAGAAGTGCTTATTGAGCATATAAACACAACCCATCATACATATGTAAGGGAAATGATTCCAATAATTAATCAATTTGCTAAAAAAGTATCTAAAGTCCATGGAACATCTAATCCAGAAACAATACTAATTGCTGAAATTTTTAGTGAATTATCGAATGAACTACTACTCCATTTAATTAAAGAAGAGAAAATTCTATTTCCGCACATAATAAAATTATCATCAAAAAAGAAAAACAAAAGACACTTTTCAACTTCAAAATCATATGGAAAAGCTTTAAATGAAATTAGGATGATGGAATGGGAACATGACGAAGCTGGCAATTCATTAAAGCAGATAAAACAATTAACTAATAATTATACACTGCCACCTCATGCATGTAACACCTTTAAAGCACTGTATCATAATCTAAAGGAATTTCAAGATGATTTACATATTCATATTCATTTAGAAAATAACATTCTATTTCCCAAGGTTCTATAATAAACAGTTATATCTATCGCTGTTATACATAACAATAAGTTTTAAGATTAATAAAATGTGGTTAGAGCATTAAGTTAAGAAATAAAACTAAACCCTATAAAAATATTAGTAGACAATTATATATCTGAAATAATTTTAAAAGAAGAAGATATGCCTATGGTTTAGGATTGTTTTTCTGAAACTGGATTCTTAAAAATCTTACCCAAAAATTCCATTTCGTTAACTTTGGGGTTTTAGAGAAGTTGTTTTCAAGTTTATCAAATGCATCTTGAATTAGCGCATTATGTAAAGGGCGAATAACTAAAGTCCACATTAGAGTTCCTTTGCCAGTTGTATTCATATCTATAGTGTGCTTAATTTCAGTTTTTTTATTATTGAGTTCCTTTATCTCAAACATATGAATACCGTTATTAGGTTTTAAGAATCTAAACTGAATTATTTCATTTGGTTTATATTTTTCTACAAAGTAACTTATTGGCCCGTGCCCACCTTTTGCTCCAGCTTTTATTCCCCCCTTAAATTTCATTGCTGGCCATTTTTCTTTTGGCCATATTAAATCATTCTCACTTGATAGTGTGTTTAGTATTTTCTCAATCTTATTTTTGGATTGATTTATAACTCGTTTATGAATATTTAATACTTTCAAATTTATTATAATTTTAAAAGAAGTAGATATGCCTATGGTTTAGTTTTAAGTAATCTGTCGGCAACACTCATTGAAACTGTTTGATTGTTTATATTAAAACTATCAACGTGACCCATTATTTCTTCGTCTTCAGAAACAAAATGACAGTGAATAAATGAATCGTGGTGGGTAAATACAGTTTGATGTTTTCTTGAGAAAAATCCCACTATATAGCCATCAATATTTTCATAAGTAAAATTTTTTAATCCTTCGTGAGCTTCTTTAGGAGAAGATACTATACTGCCAGCAGGTAAATTAACGCTGTGGATATTTAAATTCTTCCACTTCCCTTTTAAAATAAAAACAAAAGGAATTTCAATTTTACTAAACTTTTGGTCAATA
>JABHWD010000025.1 GCA_018657955.1 Flavobacteriaceae bacterium
ACTGTAACGGATTTGGCAAGATTTCTTGGTTGATCAACATTTCTGCCCAGCTTAACTGCTATATGGTATGCTAATAATTGTAAAGGAATTGTGGTAAGAAATGGAGTTAACGCTGCAATTGTCTCAGGCACTTCAATTAGGTGATCAGCAATCTTTACAATCTCTTTATCTCCTTCAAAAACTATTGCTATTATTTTGCCTTTTCTTGATTTAATTTCTTGAATATTACTTAAAATTTTATCATAATAAAGTGTATTTGTTGCAATAATTATTGAAGGCATATTTTTATCAATTAGCGCAATTGGTCCATGTTTCATTTCAGCGGCAGGATACCCTTCGGCATGTATATAAGAAATTTCTTTAAGCTTTAAAGCACCTTCGAGAGCAACGGGGAAATTAAATCCCCTTCCAAGATACAGGCAATTAGTAGAGTTTTTTATACAATTAGCAATCTTCTTAATTTCATTATCAGTTTTAAGTACTTTTTTAATTTTTTTCTCTATAGAATTTAATTCATAAATATATTCTTGATATTTTTTTGACGAGATAACCCCCCTGCTTTTACCTAATTTAACTGCTATTAGGAAGAGAACAGTAATTTGTGTTATAAATGCCTTAGTTGATGCAACTCCAATTTCAGGACCTGCATGAGTATACGACCCTGCATCTGTCTCTCTGCTTATTGAAGACCCAGCTACATTACAGATTCCATAGACAAAGGCTCCTTCTTCCTTAGCTAGTTTTATTGCAGACAGTGTATCAGCTGTTTCGCCAGACTGCGATATAGCAATAACAACATCTGAATTATTTATAACAGGATCTCGATATCTAAATTCAGATGCATATTCAACTTCTACAGGAATTCTAGCAATTTTTTCAAAAATGTATTCTCCGATTAGCCCTGCATGCCATGAAGTTCCACAAGCAATGATGGTAATTTTATTAGTTGAAATGAATTTGTCTATATAATCATCAATTCCAGACATTTTTATTATTCCCCTTTTTACTTTAAGTCTACCACGAAGTGTATCAGTAACTGCTGAGGGTTGTTCAAAAATCTCTTTTAACATAAAATGATCAAATCCCTTTTTTTGAATCCTAGCTAGATTAATTTCTAATTTCTCAATTGTTGGCCTGACAAAAGAATCATCTCCTATTTTTCTATATCGAGCAGGCTTATGATTTCTAATCATCCCCATTTCTCCATCTTTTAGATAAACAACCTTTTTAGTGTGATCTAAAAATGGAGTAACATCACTACCAATAAAATATTCATCTTTGCCAATTCCTATACATAATGGACTTCCAAGCTTGGCAACAACTATTTCATCAGGTTTTTTAATATCAATAACTGCAATAGCATAGGCTCCTACTACTTGATTTAACGCCAATTGAACTGCTTCTCCAAGTTTAATCTTTTCTTTAATCTGAATATATTCAATAAGATTAACTAATACTTCTGTATCAGTATCAGAATTAAAATGAAATCCCTTAGTTATTAATTCTTCTTTTAAGGAAGAATAATTTTCTATTATTCCATTGTGAACAATATGTAATTCATTTGAATTTGAAACATGTGGATGAGCATTTTTATTGTTAGGTTCACCATGAGTTGCCCATCTCGTATGACCTATCCCAAGATTACCTTTAAAAGATTTAACCTTAGTAATACTCTTTTCTAATGTATCGATTTTGCCTTTTGATTTACGAGTAAGTATTTTATTACCATTATATATGGAAATACCTGCACTATCATAACCCCTGTATTCAAGTCTTTTTAATCCGTTTAAAATTATTGGGGATGCATCTTTTAATCCTAAATACCCTACAATTCCACACATAGAGATGTTTTTATAAATTTAAATTTTTGTAAATAAAATAAAAATTATTGACTATAACTATTAATCTTCTGGCTCAGTATAATAGATTTTAATTTTAGGCCTCTTATCTTCTTGTTGACTTTGATTGCCATGCAAAATAGTTCCTTTATGACTTAAAATAGTTCCTGAAGCTAATTCAATATCTTCTTCACCCTCATTTAGAATACTAAAGAATGATGTAGCTGCTATGTCATTAATTACTCCTAATCCTAATCTAGCATTTGTGGAATCTCTTAAGATGATATTATTTAAATGCTCAGTTATTCTGATTTTATATTTTATTCCCTGACCTTCAGGGTCATCATCAACCCTTTGTAAAGGTTCTAGATGATTAATTTTCGCATTAATTGTAGTTGAGCTTACGGATTGGTCAATAAAATAATCTATTAAACTTGTATTTTGCTCGTAATTATATAGGAATATTCTATCAGGCTCATTCTCTAAATTGAGATCCTGATTTACATAAAATTCAATATATGCTTCATTGATTAGTTTTAGCGGGGACTCTGAAATGTCATCGTAAAAGAAACTTTTAAAATGGTCGAATGCATCTACCTGATCTCCCATTTCATTTTCAACTGTTCCATTAAATAAATCAACCATTCCAACATAACCTTCACCTCCTTTTAGGTATATGTTTTCATCACCATTAACTTCATCGGAACTAGAGACATCAATTGAAAAATTATTATCAAAAATATTTAAAAGAATTCCAGAAAAATTAATGACATAATCATTTTGGTATGATGTTATCTCATCAACACTCCCTGTATCTGTTTCAGAGGTTATAGGTGTGTCAGAAGTATAGTGAATTGTTAGATTTGTATTAGTGGATGCTAAATTTAGCAACATCATAGAGCCTTCAGAATTTATCCCTTCTACCTTTATATATAACCCTCTAAAAAATTCTTTAAAATTATTTTCATTGTTTAACACTGGATCGGTTTCATTTTCAAATATTAAATTTTGCCAATAATCATCATCTGGGGTATCTAGTCTAAATCTTAAGGCTGGAGCAATTTTTTGTGAAACAAAAGTAACACCACTTGTATCTACTTCAGTCAAATTAATTTGACTTGCATTTGGGGAAAAATTGTTAATCTCAAATAGTAATTCTCCTTCTAATTGCCCTTGACTGATTGATTCTAAATCTGACAATGAACCATTAGAATAATATTTTTGAGTATCATCAAAGCCTCCATATGGATCAAATGAGCGCAAGAAAAAATTATTTCTATATATAGAGAGCTTAATAGGAGAACCTCCATATACTGAATCGAGTTCATATGTTATATCATCTTCATCGCTAGTCTCTACTCCTCTACTAAAGTAAGGTATTGTAAAAACAACTGAATCTAGAACAACATTATCTCCAAAATCTGGAGAATATTGGTCTGGAACCATTTGACCTAAGAAGCTAGATGTTGACTCACCATAAATAGCATGATTATCATATCCTAGAAGAAATGATGGCAAATTATTTGATTGGACAGGATCAACAATTTTTGAATGCGTGACAATTGGATATTCAATTGAGCTTGTTTCAAAATTAATTGCATTATCAGAATTTATTACATCCGAATCAATACTAGTGAAATCTTTTTCACATGATTGAGTACATAGTAAGACTAAACAAATTACTAGATATAAAGAAACTCTATTTGATGATTTGAACATTAGTGCAGGGTTATTAATTCAACAATTTGTTATAAAATTCTGTATACTTTTCTATAAATGAATCTTTAGACTGAAACTCTAAAACAGGTTTTTTACATTTATCCAGGTAATCTTGAAGTTCTTTAGAGATATTTTCTGAACCTACTATTAAAGCATCTGAAAAGTCTATTGCAGTTTTCATGAGATTCACATAGCTAGGAGTCTTTATGTGCATAATTTTATTTTTTTCTACTTCATCAAATAGAATTTTATCCTGCAACTTTTTATTTAATGATCCAGCAAATCCTGTGCCATATATAGATGTAATGATCTTGCTATTCTGAAAGATTGGTTCATCTTTGTACATTTCTTTTAGATATAAAGGGAAAAAAGATGACAACCAACCATGGACATGTATAACATCTGGAGGCCAATTAAGTCTTTTTATTGTTTCAATTACCCCTTTGGCAAAAAATATTGCACGCTCATCATTATCTTTAAATAATTTGCCGGCTTCATCATTAAATGTTGCTTTTCTTTTAAAGTAATCTTCATTATCAATAAAATATACTTGAATTCTTTCTTTAGGGATTGAAGCAACTTTAATAACTAACGGCATATCAAGATCATTAATTACTAGGTTCAGACCAGATAATCTTATAACTTCATGGAGTTGATGTCTTCTTTCATTGATACTGCCATATTTTGGCATGAAAATTCTAATTTGCCCACCTTGTTTATTTATCATTCGAGGGACTTCAAATGACATAGAAGAGATTTCTGTTTCTGGTAAATAAGGAATCACTTCAGATGATACATATAAAATCTTTTTATCTTTCATAATCCCTTAAATTTGAACTGTTTCGTAAAAGGAAGCAAAATTACAAAAATTATGCAGATTAATCGCAATGTATTAAGTTTACAAAGTGTTAAATTTTTATTAAAATGATCCTGTTTAGGAAAAAATCGAATTTAATAATCAAATTAACCAATCTTAAAAAAAATAATTTTAAAATTGGTTTAGTGCCCACAATGGGAGCATTACATAAAGGTCATATCTCATTAGTTGAAAGATCAATAAAAGAGAATGATTATTCAATTGTAAGTATTTTTATAAATCCTGCTCAATTTAATAATAAAAAGGATCTGAAATCATATCCTAAAAATTTAACAAAAGATTGTAATTATTTAGATAGTATTTCAAGTGATATTATTATTTTTGCTCCTGAAATCAATGACATTTATGATAATAATTTATCTGTTAAAAAATTTAATTTTTACGGCTTAGATAAATTTATGGAAGGAAAACACAGAAAAGGTCATTTTAATGGAGTGGCTACTATAGTTAGTTACTTGTTTAGGCTTGTTAAGCCTAACAATGCTTATTTTGGAGAAAAAGACTTTCAGCAGTTAAGAATTATTCAACAATTAGTAATTGACAATAATATCAAAGTTAATGTTATTGGATGTGAAACTATAAGGGAAAAAGATGGTTTAGCCTTAAGCTCTAGGAATATAAAATTAAGCAAACATTATAGAAAAATTGCAAGTAAAGTATATGAGGTTATTAATTATGTTAGAATCAATTTTGCTTCAATGAGTCTTGTAGAAATTTATACTTATGCAGATAAATTTTTTGATAATATATCTGAAATAAAATTGGAATATTTTACTATTGCAGAATCTAAATTTTTGCAACCTGTTAAAGAAAAAATGAAGAATAAACAATACAGGGCATTTATAGCAGTTAAATTAGATGGGGTTAGACTAATAGATAACATGGAATTAAATTAATAAATTGAAAATAATTTTTATAAAATATCTAAAATTAATTATTCCTATATCCATAGGAATTGGCTGTATATTTTATTCTACTAGAGCTCTTAATGAAAATGATATTAATTCAATAATTGAATCATTTGCTAATGCCAAATATAGTTGGGTAATACTTGGAGTTGTACTGGGGGCATTAAGTCATTTATCTAGATCATATCGTTGGAAATATTTATTAGAACCTCTAGGCTATAAAATCAGTTTCTTAAATAGTGTGATGGCTATTTTTTCAGCTTATCTAATAAATTATACTTTTCCAAGAGCTGGAGATATTGCAAGGGGAACTATTGCTTATAAGTATGAGGGTATTCCTTTAGAAAAAGGCATTGGCACTATTGTTGCGGAACGAGCAGTAGACGTCCTCTGTATTAGCATACTAATAGTAATTGGATTATTTATTAATTATCAACTTATTACTGAAAAGCTTTATGAGGCAAGTAGTTTTATTAATCTCAAATTAATAATGGTTTCATTTATAATATTAGGGGGAATTTTATTTTTTCTATTAAGAAAAAGAAGCAAGGCACTACCTATTATTTCTAAAGTACAAACTTTTTTTAAGGGATTACATGAAGGTTTTATGATAATATTCAAATTAGAAAATAAGTGGCTTTTTATTATACATAGCATATTTATTTGGCTCATGTATGTCCTTATGTTCTACGTAACAAGTAAAGCAGTTATTGAGTTGCCAGATTTATCATTCTCAATGATTCTAATTTCATTTATATTGGCTAGTTTAACTATAATGTTCACCCCTGGAGGAATTGGAGCTTATCCACTTGCTGTCCAAATTTCCTTCAGTTGGTTCGGCATAAGTTCAGTATCGAGTTTGTCTTTTGGCTGGATTATGTGGACTTCTCAGACCTTAATGATAATTATTTTTGGAGGATTATCATTAATTATACTACCTTTTATAAACAATAAAAAAATATACAATGAATCATAAATTATTATTAATTCTATTTTTTATTTCATCTGCCACACTCTATTCACAAGAGACAGATAGTATAAGAAATAATAATATTTATGATAAGATTTATTCTGATAAATTAAGTGCAGAAAGGGAAATTACAATACAGTTGCCAAGAGATTACAATTTAGAGGAAGAAAAGCGTTATCCAGTATTTATTGTTTTTGATGGAGATTATTTATTTAAGATAGTCTCAGGGAATGTAGATTATATGTCTTTTTGGGGAGATATCCCTGAAGCAATTGTAGTAGGAATAAATCAAATTGATTCAAGATACAATGATACAAGTATTGTAGATAATATAAATTTCACACCTATATCATCTACCGCAAAATTTTTTGAATTCGTATCTCAGGAATTGATTCCTTACATAAACAAGAATTATAGAACAACTAATTTTAGAGTAGCTGTAGGACATGAAAGAACAGCAAACTTTATCAATTTCTTTTTGATAAAAAAAGTTCCAATAATGAATGGATATATAGCTGTCAGCCCAAAATATACCAAGAAAATGAAAGAATATTTAGCACAATATTTAATATCTTCTTCACAAAACATATACTATTATCTTAGCACATCAAATGAAGATTTTCAATCAATATCAGAAGATGTATTAGATTTTAATCAAAGACTTGATTCATTAAATAATGAAAATATTCATTATAAATTTCAAAATTTAGCAGTACCATCACATTATACTCTACCAGCATATACTATACCATATTCAATTGAGGATATGTTTTCTATATATAAGGACATAAACAGGATAGAATATGATTCAATTATTTTAAAATTGGAAACTTCACCAGTTAAATATCTTGAAGAAAAATATGAAAAAATAAAAAACCACTTTGGAGTTATTAAAGAAATATCAATTAATGATTTCATTGCAGTTGAACAATATATAGATGAGAAAGAGAAATTCCATTTTTTTAAGGATTTAGCAAAATTAGCTACAAGTAAATATAGAGAGACAATACTCCCTAGCTATTATATGGGTCGATTTTATGAAGAAACTGGTGATGCTGAAAAAGCAATGCATATATATAGATCTGCTTATAATATGGAAGATATTGCAGGGATTACAAAAGAACATCTACTTCAAAAAGCAGATGAAATTGCGGATTATTATGGTTATTAGTTATGAATAAGATTAAAACAAGCTATACTTGTCAAGAATGTGGTGCACAATATTCAAAGTGGCAGGGTCAATGTAATAAATGCCAATCTTGGAATAGTATTCATGAAGAGATCGTTAATATATCTAGAAAAAAGACTTCATTTTCATCAATAAATAACACAAATTCTAATCCCCAAAAGATTAATAATATTGAAATTAATGACCATTATAGAATTATTACCAATGACAATGAATTTGATAGAGCTATAGGTGGAGGAATTGTGCCTGGCTCACTTATACTACTTGGAGGAGAGCCCGGGATAGGTAAGAGCACATTATTCCTTCAAATATCATTAATGTTATCTAATAAAGTTTTATATGTTTCTGGCGAAGAAAGTGAAGCTCAGATAAAAATGCGAGCTGATCGAATTAAATATAATAATGATAATTGTTACATATTGACAGAAAATAAAATCGAGAATATCTTTCATCAAGTTAAAAAAATCAAACCTCACGTTTTAATAATAGATTCAATACAGACTTTAAATTCTCAATTAGTGGACACGGCATCTGGAAGTATTAGCCAATTAAAAACTTGTACATCAGAATTAATAAATTTTGCAAAAACAACTTCTATTCCAGTGCTACTTATAGGACATATAAATAAAGAAGGCCATATAGCTGGACCTAAAATTTTAGAACATATGGTTGATACAGTTTTACAATTTGAAGGTGATAGAAACCATTTTTACAGAATCCTTAGGGTTAAAAAAAACAGATTTGGATCAACAAATGAATTGGGGATTTATGAAATGTTAAATGAAGGATTAAAGGAGATAAAAAATCCTTCAGAAATATTAATAAGCAGTTCTAATCAAAAACTTAGTGGTAGTGCAATTTCTGCTATTATTGAGGGGTCGAGACCTTTTATGATTGAAGTGCAGGCGCTAGTTAGTTCAGCAGTATATGGAACTCCACAAAGAAGTAGTACTGGATTTAATGCAAAAAGATTAAACATGCTTTTAGCAGTTTTAGAAAAAAGAGTTGGATTTAAATTAGGGATGAAAGATATTTTTTTAAATATAACAGGAGGCATCAAAGTTGAGGACACTGCAATTGATTTGGCAATTGTATCTGCAATATTATCATCCAATAATGAAATTAAAATTCCTGAAGATTATTGTTTTGCAGCAGAGATAGGGTTATCAGGGGAAATACGTCCAGTTCAGAGGATTGAGCAAAGAATTAAGGAAGCTGAAAAATTAGGGTTTTCAAAAATATTTATTTCAAAATTTAATGATAAATTAACTTCAAAGAAAATTAAAGTAGTAGCACTTTCAAAAATAGATGAATTAATTGATCATATTACACGATAAATTCTTACAATCTTTAGTGAATAAAACTAAATAAGTTTAACTAAATTTACTATTTTCAGACCCAGTTAAAAAATCAAGAGAAAAAATATGATTTTTCCAGAATATAAAAAATTAGATTTATCCAATATAGCTCAGGAAACTTTGTCTTACTGGGATAAGTATGATGTTTTTAAAAAATCTGTTTCTAATGCAGAAGGAAAAACTCCTTATATTTTTTATGAAGGCCCACCATCAGCAAATGGACTCCCAGGAATCCATCATGTTTTAGCAAGAACAATTAAAGACATCTTTTTAAGGTATAAAACAATGAAGGGATATCAGGTAAAAAGAAAAGCAGGATGGGATACACATGGGCTCCCAGTTGAATTAGGTGTAGAAAAAAGCCTTGGTATTTCAAAGGAAGATATTGGAAATAAAATTAGCGTTGAGGACTACAACAAGTCCTGTAAAGAAGCCGTAATGAAATATACGGATATATGGAATGATCTTACTAAAAAAATGGGTTATTGGGTAGATATGGAAGATCCATATATTACTTATACTTCCAAATACATGGAAACGGTATGGTGGTTAATAAAACAGATTTATAATAAAGACTTAATGTATAAAGGGTATACCGTTCAGCCTTATTCTCCTAAGGCTGGAACAGCAATTAGTTCTCATGAATTAAATCAGCCAGGGACATATCAAGATGTGACAGACACTTCTGTTACTGCTCAGTTTAAAATTATTAATGATAATCTTCCAGACTTTTTAGACAATGAAGAAGATATTTATTTATTAGCCTGGACAACTACTCCTTGGACATTGCCAAGTAATACAGCGCTTACAGTTGGCTCTAAAATAGAATATGCTTTAATTAAAACATTTAATCAATATACATATAAGCCTATACAAGTAATATTAGCAACAGATTTAATTCATAAGCTGTTTTCAGGAAATTATTTTGAGATTAACCATGAATCAGAGTTATTAAAATTTGAATCTAATTCAAATAAAATACCTTTTTACATTTCAAATAAATTTCTTGGAAAAGATCTTTTAGATATTAAATATGAACAATTATTAAAATATGCTTTACCTGCTGAAAATCCTGAAAATGCATTTAGAATCATCCATGGAGATTTTGTAACCACAAGTGATGGGACAGGCATTGTTCATACAGCCCCAACATTTGGAGCAGATGATGCATTAGTAGCTAAACAAGCAAAGCCACAGGTTCCACCTATGCTGGTAAAAGATAAAAATGGAGATTTGGTGCCATTAGTTGACTTACAGGGAAGATTTAGGCCTGAAATGAAAGAGCTTGCAGGAAAATATGTAAAAAATGAATATTATGATTCTGCAAAAATTCCCGAAAAATCTGTAGATGTTGAAATTGCTATAAACTTAAAAAAGGCTAACAGAGCTTTTAGGGTTGAAAAATATAAACATAGTTATCCTAATTGTTGGAGAACTGACAAACCAATCTTATACTATCCAGTTGATTCTTGGTTTATTAAAACTTCAAAAATTAGAGATTCTATGGTCGAGTTAAATACCTCAATAAATTGGAAACCAAAATCAACAGGTGATGGTAGATTTGGTAAATGGTTAGAAAATGTAAATGATTGGAATTTATCTAGATCCAGATTTTGGGGAATACCATTACCAATTTGGAGAACTGAAAATGGTTCTGAAGAAATATGTATTGGTTCACTAAAAGAGTTAAAAAAAGAAATAAAAAAATCCATTCAACATGGTGTTATGTCTGAAGATATTTTTTCAGATTTTGAACCAGAGAATTATTCTGAAGAAAATTATAATAAGATAGATTTACATAAAAATGTAGTAGATAAAATTGTTTTAGTCTCAAATAGTGGAGAAAAAATGTTTAGAGAAACTGATTTAATTGATGTCTGGTTTGACTCAGGGAGTATGCCTTATGCTCAATGGCATTATCCTTTTGAAAACAAGGATTTAATCGATAAAAATAAATTTTATCCAGCTGATTTTATTGCTGAAGGCGTGGATCAGACTAGGGGATGGTTCTATACACTTCACGCAATTAGTTCATTAGTTTTTGAATCAAATGCATATAAAAATGTTATTTCAAACGGTCTTGTTTTAGATAAGAATGGACAAAAAATGTCTAAGAGATTGGGCAATGCAATTGATCCATTTAAAACATTAAATGATTATGGCCCAGATGCAACTAGATGGTATATGATATCAAATTCAAACCCTTGGGATAATCTAAAATTTGACATAGATGGTGTTGATGAGGTTAAAAGAAAATTTTTGGGGACCTTGTATAATACATATTCATTTTTTGCATTGTATGCGAATATAGACGGGTTTATTTTTAAGGAAAGCGAAATTGCACATAAGAATAGGCCTGAAATAGATAGATGGATTTTATCTGAATTAAACTCATTAATAGAAAAAGTTGATAATTTATATAGTGATTATGAGCCAACAAAGGCAGCAAGAGCAATTTCAGAATTTATTATTGAATATTTAAGTAATTGGTATGTGAGATTGAGCAGAAGAAGATTTTGGAAAGGCGAATATGAATTAGACAAAATATCTGCATATCAAACACTTTATACAGTTTTGTTGAATGTGTCTAAACTTTCTGCCCCAATTGCTCCATTTTTTATGGACAAACTTTATCAAGATTTGACAAAAAATGTTTTAATTAATAATGAAGAGAGCGTTCATTTAGATTTATTCCCTAAAGTAAATCCATCTTTAATAGATAAAAAATTAGAAGAGAAAATAAAATACGCTCAAAGAATTTCATCTCTTACATTATCTTTAAGAGCTAAGGAAAAGATAAAAGTAAGACAGCCGTTAAATAAAATAATGATTCCTGTTAATAGCAATGAACAAAAAAAGCAAATTTCTTCTGTGTCAGAATTGATAAAAAGAGAGGTTAATGTTAAAAAAATTGAATTTATTGAGGGACATTCTAATTTATTAATAAAAAAAGTAAAACCAAATTTCAAAAATTTAGGCCCACGATTTGGGGTTCAAATGAAAGAAATTGCATCTATAGTTGAAAATTTGACATTAGAACAAATCCAAAACTTAGAAACTACATCTAAAATTGATTTAATAATTAACAAAAAAAATGTTACTTTCGATATCGCAGATTTTGAAATATTTTCAAATGATATTGAAGGATGGCTGGTAGCGCACGAAGGGAACATAACGGTAGCCTTAGACATAACTATTGATGAAGATTTAATTGATGAAGGAATTTCTAGGGAATTAATCAGTAGAATACAAAATATTAGAAAAACATCTGGTTTTGAAGTTACTGATAGAATTAAAATTGTTATGCTTTATGATGATAGAATTGCTAGAGCAGTAGACAAAAATATTGATTACATGAAATCTGAAACATTAGCAAATTCTATTGAATTGAAAAAGGATTTAGATAATGGAACAGAAGTTGATTTTGATAAGATTAAAATAAAAATATTTATAACTAAAGAATAAAAATATGGGATCAGAAGTAAATACAAGATATCCAGACAAGGATTTGGGGGGATTTAAGAAGTTAATTTTAACTAAAATTGAAAATGCAAAGCATGATCTTGAATTAATAAAAAGTGCATATATGAATGATCATAATAATGGCACTGAGGATACAGCTCCCACATTTAAGGCTTTCGACGAAGGCAGTACTGTTATGAGTAAAGAATCTAATTCACAACTTGCATTAAGACAAGAGAAGTTTATAAGAGATTTGAAAACAGCATTGATCAGAATAGAAAATAAAACTTATGGTGTCTGTAGAGTTACGGGTAAATTAATTAGCAAGAAGAGACTTAAATTAGTACCACATGCAACTTTAAGTATTGAGGCTAAAAACATGCAAAAATAAATAGCCAGTATCCTCTAATAATCCTTATAATTTCATGGATATTAAGAGTTTAAAAATTGTCTCCAATAATCTTCCAAATACTCCTGGAGTTTATCAATTTTTTGATTCAAAAAATAATATTATTTATATAGGAAAAGCAAAAAGCTTA
Source organism: Flavobacteriaceae bacterium (assembly GCA_018657955.1). GTDB lineage: Bacteria > Bacteroidota > Bacteroidia > Flavobacteriales > Flavobacteriaceae. Next base: position 12,861 of record JABHWD010000025.1, read on the forward strand.
AAAAAAAGAGTTAATTCATATTTCTCTAATAAAAATCATACAGGAAAGACAAATAAGTTAGTAAACAATATATCTTATATAAAACACATCCTTGTTAAAACTGAATCAGATGCTTTTTTATTAGAGAATAATCTAATAAAAAAACATAAACCTAAGTATAATATTCAACTAAAGGACGGCAAATCATATCCTTGGATTTGTATAAAAAACGAGAGATTTCCTAGACTATTTATTACAAGAAAATTAATTCATGATGGATCTGAATATTATGGCCCATATACATCTATCAAAACAATTAATACTTTGCTTGATTTAATTAAGAATTTATTTCCAATAAGGACAACCAACTATAGCCTATCTGAAAAAAAAATTAATGACAAGAGAAATAAATTATCTCTAAGATTATTTAGAAAGAATGGGCATTCAATAATTCTTGGTTTTAACACGAAAGATGTAGATAAATCAGATGAAACTCAATTAACAGAGAATCAGTACAGCAGGAATATAAATTCTGCAAAGGAAATTCTTAATGGAAAATTTGGTCAATCTAAATTGGATATGAAGAAAAAAATGAACAAGTATTCAAAAAAAATACAATATGAAAAGGCACAGGAAATTAAAGAAAAACTTATTGCACTTGAGAATTATCAATCTAAATCTACTATAGTTAATCCCAAAATAAATAATGTTGATGTTTTTACAATTTACTCTGAGACTGATTTTGCATATATTAATTTTTTACAAATTTGTTACGGATCTATAGTTAGATCATATAATACAGAAATAAAGAAGAAATTTGAGATGGATGATAAAGAAATATTGGAATTCGCAATTCTTGAGATAAGATCAAAATTTAATTCTGAATCAAAGGAAATTTATACTAATTGTAAAATTAATTTAGGCCAAAATATAAAAGTAAGTTTGCCTAAAACTGGTGATAAGAAACAAATTGTTGATTTATCTTTAAAAAATGCTAAACATTTTAGGATAAATCAACTTCAACAAAGAAAGCACTTGGATCCTGCGGAGCATTACCAAAGGATATTAAATCAGGCAAAAATAGATTTAAAATTAGATAAAGAGCCATATCATATAGAATGTTTTGATAACTCAAATTTTCATGGGACAAACTCTACATCAGCATGTGTAGTTTTTAAAAACGCTAAGCCAAATAAAAAAGAATACAGACATTTTAATATAAAAGAAGTTATTGGATCTAACGATTTTGCAATGATGCAAGAGATAGTTTATAGAAGGTACTATAGATTATTGAAAGAGAAGCAATCACTACCTGAATTAGTAATTATTGATGGAGGGAAGGGGCAATTGTCTTCTGCATTAAATGCATTAATTGAATTAAAATTAGACAAAAAGATTGCTTTAATTGGAATTGCTAAAAGATTAGAGGAGATATACTTTCCTAATGACTCGATTCCTTTATATTTAGATAAAAGATCAGAGACTCTAAAGTTAATTCAGAATCTAAGAAATGAAGCTCATAGATTTAGCTTAAAACATCATAGAAATAAAAGAAGTAGCAGTCTATTGACAAATGAATTAGAGCAAATTAATGGTATTGGGGAAAAAACAATTTTAGATTTATTAAGACATTTTAAATCCAACAAAAATATTTCTACCGCAAAAATCAAGGATCTTAAAAAAGTAGTTGGAGAAACAAGAGCATTATTAATTTATAATTATTATAAGTCCAGATAATTTTAATACTATAAATTTATTATTTTTAAACATTACTCAATGTCTCTGATGAACATTAAAAGGATAATTTTCTTCTTATTGATAATTAATTTTAATAAAATTAATTCTCAAGAATTTAAGCCATTTAAATCAGGCGAATGGTTGAAATACAAAATATCATATAGTGGGTGGTTAAAGGCTGGAGAAGCGACAATGACCCTAACAAATGACACATTAGATAATAAGGAATTCTATCATGTAGTTGTTATTGGAAAAACAGTAGGCCCAATAAATTGGCTTTTTAAAATTAATGACAGATATGAGAGTTATTTTGATAAAAGAAATACTAGACCTTATAAATTTATTAGAAGGATTTCTGAGGGTAGTTATACAAAAAATCTATCAATTTATTTTGATCATAATTTGGAGAAAGCTATAATAAATAATATAAAAACTAACAGTAAAACAGAGAAGCATATAAGCGCCAATTCTCATGATTTGATTTCTATTATATATTTTTTGAGAAAAAATTTTAATTTAAAAAACATAGAGAGTAATAATGAAATTACAATTAATACATTTTTTGACTATCAGAATAATGAAATGAAGATGAAGTATTTGTTAACTGAGGTCATTAATACTACTTTTGGTAAGATTAAATGTTTAAAAATAAGACCTTATGTTAAGTCTGACAGAATATTTATTAGAAAAGAAAGTTTAACAATATGGGTAACAGCTGATAAAAATAGAGTTCCAATTAGAGTTAAAGCAGATTTAGCAGTGGGATCAGTTAGAGTAGATTTAGAGGCATTTAGTAATTTAAATAATTCATTTGAAATACAATTTTTGTAATGGATAAATCATACATATTAAAATATCTATTATTATTTGTAATACTTCAATCATGTATTTTCGATTTTAATAGTGATCAACAAATTAAGCCAAATATTGAATTTGGGTTTGATTTAAATAATTATAAAGTATTTCATGATACAATAAGTTCTGGTGATAGTTTTGGAGAAATCTTAATAAAGAAAAAAATATCATATCCTCAGATATATAAAATTGTCCAAGGCATAAAAGATTCATTTGATACTAGATGGCTCACTGCTGGCAAGCCATATACCATATTATCTACAAAGGATTCATTAGAGCAGCCATTGTATTTTATATACCAGCCTAATAAAGTAAATTATGTAGTTATAGATTTTTCAAATTTTGATTCAATAATTGCCTATAATAAGAAGAAGCCTTTTAAAATTGTCAAAAAAACAACATTTGGGAGTATCAATAGTAGTTTGTCTGAAACAATGGATCAAAAAGGATTGCCCTGGGAATTAATCAATCAATTATCTGATATATATGCTTGGACCATAGATTTTTCTAGATTGCAGAAGGGAGATAGATTTAAGATTATATATAATGAGAGGTATATTGAAGACACAATACTTGTAGGGATAAAAAGCATAGATGCAGCTTATTTTGAACACAATAAGGAAGAATTATATGCCTTTCATTTTATAACAGATTCTCTTAAAAAAACTCCAGAATTTTATGATGAAAAAGGGAACAGTTTACAAAGAACTTTTTTAAAATCACCCCTTCGATTTAGCAATATTTCTTCCGGATATAATTTAAAAAGAAGAATAGCATATTATGGAAATAGAGTTAAACCGCACAAAGGAACAGATTTTGCAGCTCCAGTTGGAACTCCAATAATGGCGACTGCCGATGGAAGAGTAGTAAAATCTTCATATACTAGAGGCAATGGGTATTATGTAAAAATTCAGCATAATAACAAATATTCAACCCAGTATTTACATATGCAAAAAAATGGAAGAATAAAACAAGGAAAGTATGTCAAACAGGGAGATGTAATAGGAAAAGTTGGAATGACAGGAAATACTTCAGGGCCTCATGTATGCTATAGATTTTGGAGAAATAGCAGACAGGTTGATCCATATAAACAAAAATTACCTCCCGGCAAACCAGTTCCTAAAAAATTAAAGAGAAATTATGAAGATTATATTCTACCTTTGATATACGAATTAGATCAGATTAAATAATATAAAAAATGAAAGTAAATACAAACGAAATTGGAGGAGAGATAACTAAAGACAATGAAACTTATGTTTTAGAAGATAATAATTTGCTAGAACATATGACTTTATCTAAAACTACGCTAAAACCTAATCAATCTACTAGAGGCCATTCGCATGATGACCTTGAAGAAGTTTATTTTTTTACTAAAGGAGATGGCAGAATGGTTCTAGGTGAAAAAGAATTTGATGTAAAAGCTGATGATGTAATACTGATCCCACAAGGTAAATTTCATAGAGTAATCAACGACAAGGATGAGTCAATGGAGTTTGTCTGTGTATTTGAAAAATACGACAGGAAAAGTGATACAGCTAAATATTAATATATTTTAGCAAGAATTTTTCTTTAATTTTCAAAAAACAAAAAAAACAACAAATCTTACCTGTAATTATTATAAATTCAATAAATAATTGATGCTATTTTCTATGTTTTGATGAAATATGTTAATAATTGTCTTCATAATTAATTAACAGTTAAATATGGGTATTTCATCAATAATTACTATTTTTGCACTAAATAAATAACTAAACTTAAATAGATTATGAAAAAAATTACTCAAAATTCATTAGTTGCCTTAGTTTTTCTTTTTTCTTTGGCAATTGTATCTCAAGAAGGAGATGACTCTTCAGATGACTCGTTAAGCCTTCAAGAATTAGAGGAGGTTGTTGTAACTGGAGGCGGGGTTATTGACCTTGCTGAAGACAGAAACACTCCTGTAGCTACTTCTACGATTAAAGGTAGCGAAATTCAGAAAAAGATAGGAACGCAAGACATTACAATGACTCTTGTTAACACCCCTTCTGTATATGTTTCAGGTCAAGGTGGTGGTTTTGGTGATACAAGAATTGCAGTTCGTGGATTTGAGCAAGACAATACAGCTTACATGCTTAATGGTCAACCGATCAATGGTATGGAAGATGGTAAAATGTATTGGTCAAACTGGTCTGGAATGAATGATGTTGCTAGTGTAGTTCAAATACAAAGAGGATTAGGAGCTTCTAAATTAGCCATCTCTTCTGTTGGTGGTACAGTCAACTTTGTCATGAAATCAACTGACAAAAAAGAAGGAGGATTTGCTTATGCAGGTTTTGCTAATGACAACTATTTAAAAGCTACATATTCTTACGATACTGGAAAAAAAGGTAAATGGGCAACTAGTTTCTTAATGAGTCACTGGCAAGGTGATGGTTATAATGAAGGAACTTTTGGTCAAGGACAAACGTATTTCCTTTCTGTTGGATATGATGTAAACGACAAACACAGTTTAAATTTTCTTATGACAGGTGCTCCACAGTGGCATGATCAAAACTTCGGAAAAAGTCTTTCTAGCTATTTAGAGTATGGAAGAAAATATAATAATAACTGGGGAACGTACGGAGACACATACATGACAGAAAGAAGAAATTTTTATCACAAACCAGTGTTTAACTTAAACTGGGATTGGAATATTGATGATTCTTCAAGCCTGAATACAGTACTATATGCTTCTACAGGTAATGGTGGAGGAACTGGAGGTAGAGGATATCGCCCTAGAACTGATCGTGGTAATGTAGATTATGATGCAATTTATGGTTACAATTTAGCTACTTCTGGAGCTGGAGGAAACTATGCTGCTGAAGGAGGATATGTTACTAGAGCATCTATGAATATGCACAATTGGGTAGGAATGGTTATGAAGTATGAAAAAGTATTTAGTGATAATCTTACATTTAATGTTGGAGCTGACCTAAGAACGTACTATGGAGAACACTTTAGAATTGTAGAGAATTTCCATGGGTTAACATCTTGGCAAGAAAATATTAGGTTGAGAAATCAAAATGATAATCATCAAACTTATGGTTCTTATGGAACATATAAGAATGTTATTACAGCTAGAGACATGGCTGCAAATCCATGGTATGCTACTTTTGCCGATTTCAATGAAGATGAAAAAATTGCTTATAGTAATGATGAGAGAATTTCATATGCAGGAATTTTTGCTCAGGTAGAATATACTTCTGATAATTTTTCAACATTCTTTCAAGGAGCAGTTTCTAATCAATCACATCAAAGATTTGATCATTATCAATATGCTGATCAAACATTAATTGATGGTACTTCATCTCAAGGAACTGGAGCACTTCCAGGAGGAATTGAAGATGGTGTTGATTCAGAAAAAGTATCCAATGTTGGGTATAATGCTAAAACAGGTGTTGCATGGGATCTTGGAGCTGATGGAACAGTATTTGTAAATGCTGGATATTACTCGCGTCAACCTTACCATGATAATATTTACTTGAATTTTACTAATCAGGTTAATCCATTAACTTCAAATGAAACAATACTTGGTCTTGAAGCTGGATACTCATATTCAAGTCCAAATTTCTCTACTAATGTTAATGTGTATAGAACATCATGGGCAGATAGAGTAGTAACTTCATTTAATGTTCAAGATGATGTTGTTACATTTACAACAAATGAAGGCGTAGAACAATTACATCAAGGGATTGAAGTTGACTTTAGAGCTAAGCCTCAGCCTGACGTGCCTTACACACTTACTGGATTTGTTTCAATTGGTGATTGGAAGTATGTAGGTGAAGCTATTAGTAGAGTTACTGATGAAGATCAAAATCTTCTTGATACTTTTAGTAATGATGTTGACGGAGGCGAAGTAGGTGATGCTGCTCAGTTTACTGCTGGATTGGGGATTGATCTTCAAATAGCTGAAAGATTCTCCATGGATTCAGATGTAAGATTTTACGATAATCTGTATGCTGATGTAGGAGCTGTGAAAGAAAACTTAAAAGTTCCTAGCTATCATGTAGTTGACTTTGGAATGTCATACAAGATGTATGTAGGTGATGATGGCGATTCATTAAATTTTAGACTAAATATCAATAATCTTTTTGATAGAGTTTATATAAATGAATTAAGAACTAATATCGCTGCAGAAGCAGGAGATACTACATGGAATGGCGTTAATGTTGCAAACCAAGGATACTTTGGTATGGGTAGAACATGGAATGTTGGTTTAAGATATAAGTTTTAATATCTTAATTATATAAATAAAAAAGCCCACTTTAAAGTGGGCTTTTTTATTTGCATTAATCTTGAATTTCTTTTATTAGATAAATATACGATGGCAGGTGATCACTATATCCATCTGTAAAACTTCCCCAAGAAAAACTCCTAAAGGGATAGCCCTTATATTTTCCAGCTTTATTAATAAGATAAGATTCATTAAAAACCCCAGCTTTATAGAATTGATAGCTATCATATTTTTTATTTAGAAAAGGCTCAGTAACTAGTATTTGGTCAAATAGTTGCCATACATCTCTGTATGCATTAGATCCAATTCCTTGATCTGACAGAATTACTTCCATTGGATTATATATACCATTTGTTTTAACATCTTCAATATATTTTTTTGCATTCAATATCTTTTTCATACTATCGTCATGCGGGTCATCATTGAAATCTCCCATAGTAATAATTTTAGCATTTTTATATTTGTTTTGCAAGGAATCAATAATCTTTTTGTTTAGGCCTGCAGCTGCCATCCTTCCCGCTCTACTTCTTTCTTCACCTCCTGATCTAGACGGCCAATGATTAACAATAATATGAATTAGCTCTCCATCTAATAAGCCGCTAACAACCAGTTGGTCTCTTGTATAATTTCTTTTTGATGATTTGTTATCATATATTATTAGCTCATGTGATTTTGTAGAATTAATCTTAAAAACATTATCATTATAAATAAGCCCTACATCAATACCTCTTTCATCTGGTGAGTCATAATGAACTATTTTATAATCTTCATTTGACAAATATTCATGATTTATAAGATCTTCAATTACATTTCTATTTTCTACTTCCGATAAGCCAACTATTGACGGAGACTTATTTATTAGATCAGTCCCAATATCAGCAATAACCTGAGCCATATTTTTAACTTTTTTCTTATATATCTCTGACCTATTAAATTTTATTTCCATCATTGGACTTGCCTCATCGTTCTTATTGACATCATTTATTGTATCAAAAAGATTTTCAACATTATAAAATGCAATAGTATGAATATTAAAATTTCTTTTTTCTTGAGCAACTGTATTTAGTGAAATAATTGCTAACAGCATTCCTAATATGTAACCTCTAATCATAGCTTTAAAAAATTATTGTATTAGTAAAAATAATTATGAATAAAACCCTAAATTTAGGAATAAATTTAATAGCTGATAAATAAAAATTTATATAATGAATAAATACTTGATTGTTTGCCTTTCATTTTTTCTTTATACAATTAATTCATACACTCAATCAGATCTTATTTTAGAAGTGTCAGTTGATTCTACTAACATTATTGATCAATCCGATAAACTTATAGAAGATCTATTTAGTATTTCATTAAGCGATGATGAATTAAATGATGATACTTCGGCATCTGATAATATTTCAGGATTATTATATTCTTCCATGGATGTATTTTATAGAACTGCAGCTTATGAGTTTAGCCCTTCCTTTTTTAAGGTTAGAGGATTAGATTCAGAAAATGCAAATGTTTTAATTAATGGAATACATATGAATAAAATGTATAATGGAAGACCTCAATGGAGTAACTGGGGAGGTTTGAATGATGTTTTAAGAAATCAAGAATTATCTAACGGCATAAATCCTTCTGTATATAATATTGGAGGCATTTTGGGATCTAGTAATATTAATATTAGAGCATCAGAATATGCTCAAGGAGGTAGAATTACTTATTCTTCTTCAAATAGAAGTTATACTAATAGATTAATGGCTACATATTCATCTGGATTAAACAATAAAGGATGGGCATATTCAATTTCAATGGGTAGAAGATGGGGAAATGAGGGATATAAAGATGCATCATTTTATGATGCAAATTCATTGTTTGTTTCAGTAGAAAAAAAATTAAATAATAAGCATAGTTTTAATTTTGCAGGGATATATGCTCCAAATAGAAGAGGAAAATCATCTCCTAATACACAGGAGATTTATGATCTTCGTGATACAAAATATAATGAATATTGGGGATGGCATGATGGTGAAAAAAGAAACTCTCGTGTTAAAAGAGTTGTAGAGCCTGTTTTAATTTTTAATCATTATTGGACAATTGACAGCAAATCATCACTGCAAACTAATCTTGGGTTTCAGTTTGGAGAATTGGGTAATAGTCGCTTAGATTATGGAGGAGGCGCTAATCCAAGTCCTGCATATTATCAAGGACTACCAAGCTATTTTTTAGCAGATGATGATGGCCCAGATTATGAAGGAGCTTATTTAGCACAGGAAAATTTCGTGAATGATGGGCAAATGGATTGGAACAGAATATATGATGCAAATCTTACAAACAACATTGCTAATGTAAATGCAGCTTATGTTCTATATGAAGATAGAAGTGATGACACACAAATTACTATAAACTCAATATATACAAATGACTTTAATGAAAATATTTCTTTTAGCTCGTCATTGAATTACAGGAAATTAATTTCAGATAATTTTGCAGAGATCACTGATATGCTTGGAAGCCATACAGGCTATTTAAATATAGACTCATTTGATAATCTTCAATATGACCTACAGCATCCAAATTTAGTAGTGGCAAATGGAGATATATTTAAATACAACTATAGTATACATGCTGATGAATTGACTGCTTATAGTAAAGCATTATTTAAATATGACAAATTAGATTTTTTTATAGCAGGAAGTTATACCAATACTCAATATCAAAGAGAAGGATTGTTTGACAATGAAGCAAACGCGGGGAATTCATTTGGCATGGGAGATAATATAACCTTTACTGGATATGGATTAAAAACAGGCCTAACATATAAAATTTCTGGGAAGCACATTTTTGATTTTAACTCTGCATACCTTCAAAAAGCACCATCAATTAGGAATACCTTTACTAACTCTAGAGCTAATCATAATGTTGTCGGAAGTGATGCTAATGGGTTAATAAATAATAATCCTATAAGTGAAGAGAAAATAATGGCATTTGATGCAAGTTATATATTTAGATCTTCTGTGATTAATGGTAGATTAACGGGATTTCATACAACTATAAAAGATGCAAATGAAATATCATTTTATTATGCTGATGGAGTAGTTGGATTTGAGGATACAAGAGAATTTATTCAAGAAATCCTCCAAGGAATTGACAAAAAATATTTTGGACTTGAATTAGGAATTGAAGCTCAAATTATTTCCAGTGTTAAGCTAAAAGGAGCTGCTTCAGTAGGGCAGTATACGTATGATAATAATCCATATTTATATTTAGGGGCTGATAATAATACTGTCCCTATTGGTAGTTCAAACTTGAAGAACTATAAATTGGCTGGAGGACCTCAAAGAGCTTATTCGGTAGGATTTGAATATAGAGATCCTAATTATTGGTGGATGGGATTAACTACAAATTTCTTTACAAATACATATGTTGACATAAGTCCACTTACAAGAAGCCAAAATTTCTATTTAGCACAAGATGGACTCCCTTTTTCAGATTACAATCCAAATATTGCTAGAGATTTATTAAGACAAGAGAAATTTGATGACTATATGGTTGTTAATCTTATTGGCGGAAAATCATGGAAGATTGATGATTATTATATTGGATTTTTTGCAAGCATTAATAATATTTTAAACCAGGAATATAAAACTGGAGGCTTTGAGCAAGGCAGAAATGCAAATTACCATGAATTATTAGAGGATGTAAATAATCCTAAACGTGTTTTTGGCCCTAAATACTGGTATGGTAGAGGAACCAACTATTTTTTAAACTTATATTTTAGATTTTAAACAATACATTATGAAACTAATTAAAGCAATTATCTTAATAACCTTTTTAACGGCAGCTAATTTTTCCTGTGTTCAGGATGATGATTTTTCAATTCCAGAAAGTATTGGATTAGAGGAAAATCAGGATTTAACTCAATTATTAAACCAAATTAATAACGGAGCTGTTGATTTAATGACTATTTCTCAAGTAAAATCATTTTTTGTTAATGGAGAAGTAACATTAATTGAATCAAATATTGTAGTTAAGGGATATGTAGTATCATCTGATATGACAGGAAATTTTTACAAGGAATTTTATATGCAAGATGAACCTGATAATCCAACTGCAGGAATTAAAGTTGTTTTGAATCAGGTAGATTCATATAATCAATTTAATATAGGTAGAGAGATTTATATTAAACTTCAAAATCTTTATATTGGAGAAACAAATTCTGGAGATGGTGTAATAACCATAGGAGGTAGTATTAATCAATATGGAGACGAGGTTGAGGAAATTACTGAAAACATGGCTGTATCTTCTATTTTGAGGTCTTCAAATACTTTTGATATTATACCTCTTAGCTTAAATTTAAGTGAAATTAATGATTCGCATATTGGAATATTTGTTACTGCCCAGAATGCGCAATTTTCTAATTTTCTTTCTGGATTAACATATGTAGATCCATATGATGATTACGATACTCAAAGAGATTTAGAAAGTTGTGTAGATTCTGGCTCTATCAAAGTTGAGACTAGTGCATATGCTAGTTTCCAAGATAATTTATTACCTACTGAAGGTAGTGGGACATTATCTGCAGTAGTAACTAAAAGTTATGATGGAGATGATAGAGTTATGATGTTAAATTCTACAGATGATGTTACGTTCAGCTCTTCAAGATGCGATCCTTTATTTTATGATAATTTTTCAGGTAGTCTAAACAATTGGCATGTTAAGAGTGTTCAAGGGGAGCAGGGATGGGAAATTACTCCTTATGGAAATCCAGCACCAAGTGCAAAAATGTCTGGATTTAGTGGCGGAAGTAATGTTAATGAGGACTGGCTAATTACTACAACAATTGATCTTAGTAGCGTAACTACTGCAAGCTTAACTTTTCAAAGTGTTGTCAGATATAATGGCCCTTCCCTTACTGTTCATATGTCTCCTGACTATAATGGAGGTGATCCAACATCGGATGGAAATTGGACAGAATTATCAGTTACCTTAGATACAGATACAGATAGCTGGTCTTCTTGGACTGATTCAGGAAATATAGACTTATCATCTGTAACAGGAGGTAATGTTTATATTGCTTTTAAGTATGTTTCAACAACTTCAGGATCTGCGACTTATGAGATAGATAATGTTCTTGTTATGGGGGAATAGAAATAATTATAAATTTATCAAATTAAAAAGCCTCCATATGGAGGCTTTTTAATTACAATTTATCTTGATACTATTATAAATTCTGATCTTCTATTTTGAGCATGTTCTTCTTTAGAGCACCCTTGACTGCAATCAATTTTAGGTTCATCTTCACCTTTTCCAACCCCACTTATTCTGTCTTCACTTATTCCTTTAGAGATAACATATTGAGCTGTAGACTTAGCTCTTCTATCAGAAAGCCCTCTATTATATGTAGCTGGTCCGCGAGCATCTGTGTGTGATTCTGCTTTAATAATCATATCGGGATATTTTTCCATTATAGCAACAAGCTTATCTAATTCAAATGCTGCTTGATTTGTAATATTTGATTTATCAAAATCAAAATATATTGGATTAAGCATAATCTTTTCTTCCACTATAATCTTTTCTATAGGATCTAGATATATGTCTAAGACAGGCGGATCAATATCAGAGAATTTTAGATCTAACATTTTGCTTTCATACCCTGTTTTACTAACCATCAATTGAATCTGATCTTCGCATTCAAGCATAAATTCAGTCAATCCTTTTTCAGATGTCATTTTAGTATTATCAATTATTCCTGTATTATCTGAAATTGATGTTGTTGCAGACGATATTGATTCTTTTGTCTTGGAGTCGATAATATTAGTAGTAAATAGGATGTCGCATAGGGGTAATAATTTTTTTACTGCATAAATATCATCACTTCCTTTTCCACCAGGTCTATTTGAAGAAATATATCCATCATCTCCGTTAATCATGAAAGCAAAATCATCTGCACCACTGTTAACTGGTATACCAACATTTCTAACATTTGACCACTTAGTGTCAATATTTTTTGAATAAAAAACATCAAGCCCACCGAGACCTAAATGTCCGTCAGAAGAAAAATAAATAATTTTATCTTCACTCATAAACGGAAATCCTTCTTGACCTTCAGTATTAATTTTTTGACCTAAATTTAGAGGGTCTCCAATAGAACCATCTTCATTTATTTTAGCTTTATATATATCATACTGACCATATCCTCCCGGCATATTAGATGAAAAATAAAGATACTCACCCTTAGGGCCAATCATTGGATTTTTATTTGAATAATTTTGGTCATTAATTTTTAAAGACTCTATTGACAACCACTTACCATTTTTTTTGGAAGCCCTATAAATATAAATCTGACTATATTTGGTTTTAGAATCTTCACTCTTTTCATATTCTTTTTCAAAATAACTTTCTCTAGTAAAGTATGCGGTATTACCGTCTGCCATAAAAGTTATAACTCCCTCATGATATTTACTATTTAAATCATCAAGCTCAACTCTTTCTAAATATGATCCATTTTCGTTTATATATGAAGAATATATATTTAAGAACCCCTCATTACTCCACGAATATGGTTTTTCTAATAACCCTGGCTCTTCAGATGAAATGAAATATAATTTATTATTAAACATAGTTGATCCAAAGTCAGAGTATTCAGAGTTGATACTTAAATTCTGAATATTAAATTTTTTCCCTTTTTCTATGATCTTGTCTATATAGTTAGGAGTATTTCTAAATGCTACTGCTCTGGAATCATAAGGCTTCATTTCTGAAAATTTAGTCATCCAAATATTAGACTCTTTATATTTGCCATTAGCTTTAAGCATTTGAGCATATTTGTAAATTATTTCACTGTCATTTTCTTCAACAATTTTCTCAAACCATTTTTCTGCGTTTTTTGTATCAAAAATATTATAGTAAGAGTCAGCTAATCTGCTAATTACATAATAATCATTTGCCTCATCATTTGCTAACTTTAAATATTCCTCTGCAGCTTTTATAAATTCAAATCGATCAAATAAACGGTCAGCTTTTTTAGTTGAATTGTTTTGAGCAACCAAATTTGAGAAGCTAATTAAAGTTATAATTAAAAGTGTTAAAATATTTTTCATGTTAATTCTAGCTTATATGATTAAAAATATCTAGGAGATCTTGAAACTTTAGTTTTAAAACTAATGTCAAAATTTATAAAGATCTCATGAGATGATTTTGTATAATAATTTAATTCTGATTGAGTGTTGTCGTAAGCATATCCAATTCTAACAGAAGGGCTTACTTGAAAATTGATCATTGCAGTTATTGCATCGTCTAACCTATATCCAACGCCAACCTCAACTAGATCATACATAAATAAATTGGCATTTATATCAATACTGGCTGGGCTATCAAATGCGTATTTTAAAAATACATGAGGTTTAAGCTTAAAGTCCTCTGAAATATCATAAATATAACCTGCTGCAGCAAAAAGATGTTGAGTTTCAGAGCCAATATTGTATTCATCAGCATCAAGATGAACAGAATTCAAAATATTTGGCATTGAAACTGAAACATAATATTGATTTGGATTATAGAAATAAATACCAGCGCCAATATTAGGCGTTGTTTCATTAATATTATTTGCAAAGAAGGGATCATTTGGATGAATGATGTCTAGGCCTATTAATCCAATATCATGTGTTGTAAATCCAGCTTTTAACCCAAAAGCTAAGTTATTACTATTTGAAAGGTTTAGTGTATATGAAAAATCAGCATAAATATTGGTCTCTTTAACAGGGCCAATATCATCAGATATTACAGAAACCCCTAGTCCAACATTTTTACTAATAGAGGAATGAATATTGACTGTCCCTGTTGTAGGAGCTCCTTCTAATCCTTCCCATTGATTTCTGTATAACATTCCAATCCCAATTCCCTCAACAGATCCAGCATAAGCAGGATTAATCACATTCATGTTATACATGTATTGAGTATACTGAGGATCTTGCTGGGCATTACTTGATAATGCAAACAAAAAAAGTAATAGGATAATAATATTTTTTTTCATTTTTTTACTTCTTGACTTGTTAATAATTTAAATATATCCAACTTGTTATAGGCTCTTTATCTGAGTTGAAATATATAATATAAAAATAGGTTCCAACTGGCAATTCTTTATTGTCCTGATCTGTTCCACACCATTGATCTATATATTCATTTAGCTCGTATATTTTGGTGCCATATCTATTGAAAATTTCTATTTTATTGATGTCTTCTCTTTCTTCAAGATGATCAAGAATTAAACAATCATTATAACCATCGCCATTTGGGGATAGACCTTGCGGAAGGTCAATACAATAACTATTTTCATAGAAATCAACTTGAATTGTTGTCTGACCCCAACAATATGTTACATCATCAAATACTGTTACAATAATTTCACCAGATTCTTCAGCAATTTCATTTAAATTGTATGTATTGTCAGGCCCCCATTGTAAATCCACACCATCTAAAGACCATATATATGTTAAGGAATTCATTTGACCACTATTTGCAACATCCACTTCAAGCGTATAAGATTCATTTGCACATTTCAATATAGTGTCTTCAACAGCAGAGACATCTGGAGTTGGGAAGAATTCTATTAAAATTTCATCTGAGTAGGTGCAATCAGTATCATCTATAGTTATTGTAGCACTATAGAATGCTGTTTCAATTACTGTCAGATTCACCCCATTTTCACCTTCAATTAAATTGCCATCCATATACCACACAATTGATGAGTTATTTGGCAGCACCCCTGCATTTAAAATCATCTCTTGACCTTGACATAATGCACTTCCAGATGATAGCAAAATGTCTTCACCAAGATCTAGGGCACCAATATCAAAACTTCCTGCATCAATAAATACTGCAGAATCATATAATGTATCACCATCATCTGCGACAATTAGCTTTATATGGTATAGTTCATTTGGTATAACATCAGCTTCAGCAGTCATCGCAACAGTATGACCAATAAAATTTGTAGGACTTGTAAGTGTAGGAAGACCTCCTGGGCCATAATAATTAGCAAAGAACTCCTCATTTACTGAAGGGCAATTGGCATTCCACTGACCATCTCTAACAGAAAGGACAGAAATTGGATCAGTTGTTCCAGGGACAATAGCAAGATTTGTAGTAACTCCAGCGGTATCTGTTAATAGGAATGCAAATGCATCAGTAAATGTACATTGGAATGTTCCGTATTCTTCTGCAGCAAAAATAAAGTCAAAACTCATATGATCAGTTACTGGAACAAAGTCAAATTCTATTATTGAAGCATTGTTAGTATCACCAGCATTTAATCCCGGAATGGCAGCTTCTAAATCACCATCTCCTACCCAAGCATAGGTCCCGTCACTAATTACACCAGTCTCAGGTCCTGGTGCATTTGCAACATCACCTGAAGTCATTATTAGTCCACTTTCAAAAGGCCATGAGGATCCATTTGCCTCAAAATAACCAATACCATTAGTGCTTCCAAAAGTAGTCCCTGTAGTATAGGTAACATTAAATGCTTGATTACACTGAGAGTTTATTAAGACCTCTGTAATTAGTTCATCTACTGTATATTCAGTTGTACTAGTTGTTATTGGTGGTGGCACAGTAAAAACACATATATCAAATGTTAAATAATCTAGCTGATTAGCAGTATATGAATAGACTCTTATCGTGTATGTATTCCCTACTGTTAATCCGTTGGCTACACTATCATCAGCATCACTACAATAAATTTGAGTCAAATTATCACACTGACTTCCTTCATATAATACATGATATAAATCTTGTGTATTACCCACAATATTGTATAGGCTTATTGCATGATTTTCTGAAATAGCGGTAAATTCAAACCACACATCGTCATCGGCAGATCCTCCACATGTATTTGGTTCTGGAGATGGAGATGCACCAACTAAAGTTCCTGAGGATGATTCTGTACATGATGAATCGGAATTAGGAGTGATTACCGTTGCTTGATCGCAATTATCATTTGCAGGCGGACAAGCATTAACTTGTATAGGAGCGCTATTAATTACACAGTTTACATCTTGATCATTTGATATGGTTATTACTATACCGGTTAGGAATGGGTAAGGCCCCATTTGCACAACTCCAGTTTCTGTAGCTTGGCCTGTAGCTGTTCCATAATTGTCAGAGACTGTTAG
>JABHWD010000004.1 GCA_018657955.1 Flavobacteriaceae bacterium
AGATAAAATAAAGAATATTAAAAAATTATTGATTAAAGTAGATAAATTAAAACACAGAAGAATAATAAAAATAAAAAAGAAAATAAAAGAAGATATTGTAAATTTAAATCTCAAAATTGATAATAACAGATTTGAACAAGAACTAATATATTATTTAGAAAAATATGATATAAATGAAGAGATAGTTCGACTAAATAGTCATATAAATTTCTTTACAAGTGTAATCAAGACCAAGTCGCCAAATGGCAAAAAGTTAGGATTTATTAGCCAAGAAATTGGTAGAGAAATTAATACTATTGGATCTAAATCATATGATGCAGGTATGCAAAAAATTGTAGTAGAAATGAAAGATCAATTAGAAAAAATAAAAGAACAAATTCTTAATATACTTTAATGAAAAACGGAAAGTTAATAGTCATTGCTGCCCCTTCAGGATCTGGAAAAACTACGATTGTTAAAAATTTGATTTCTGATAAATCTTTGAATTTAGGATTTTCTGTTTCAGCAACCTCAAGAGAAAAAAGAAAAAATGAAATTGATGGAAAAGATTATTATTTTTTATCAAAAGGTGAATTCAAAGAAAAAATTAATTTAAATGAATTTGTTGAATGGGAAGAAGTATACGATAACACTTTTTATGGTACTCTAAAATCAGAAATAAATGACTTAAATAATTTAGGTAAAAATTTAATTTTTGATATTGATGCAATTGGTGGGCTATCAATAAAGAAAGAATTTCCCGAAAGCACATTAACTGTTTTTATTTGTCCGCCAAGCCTAGAAGAATTAGAAAATAGATTACGGAAAAGGGGAACTGATTCAGAAGAAAAAATAAAAATAAGACTTTCAAAGGCCTCAAAGGAAATGTCTATGTCAATGCTATATGATTATGCAATAGAAAACCATAATCTTGAAGAAACTGTAGCCAAAGTAAAAACACTAATTAATAATTTTCTTTAATAATCCTAATGAATATTGGACTTTACTTTGGGACATTTGATCCAATACATTTTGGTCATATTAATATTGCCAATTTTCTTATTGATAATGCCTTAGTAGAAAAAGTTTGGTTTGTTGTAACTCCTCAAAACCCAGTGAAATCTTCAAATAATTTCACTGATTTTATACATAGATATGAAATGGTTAAAATTCAAGTAAAGGATAATAATAATTTACTAGCCAGCGATATAGAATTAAACTTAAAAAGGCCTAACTATACTATAAATTCCTTAAGATATATTTCCAAGGCTTATCCTAATAATAGTTTTAGTTTAATAATAGGTGAAGACAATTTTGTAAATTTTAAAAAGTGGAGAGAGTATAAGGAAATAATGAATTATTATAAGATATATGTTTACCCCAGAAAGACTAGATTAAAAACTGATATGAAATTAATTATGAGTAATAATATAGAAATGATAGAGGCTCCATTAATTGATCTAAGTTCAACTAATATAAGGAATATAATAAATGACAAAGGCTATGCTAAGCAATTTATTTCTGATAGTGTATATAAATACATAACTACTAATAATCTATATAAATCAAATAAGTTGTGACAAAAAAAAATCTTAAATATGGTGTAATTGGAAGTGGTAGCTGGGCTACTGCTATAATTAAGATTCTATCTGAGAATCTTCAAGAAATTAATTGGTACATAAGAAATAAAAATAATGTTGATTATATCTATAAAAATCATCATAACCCAAACTATTTAAGTTCGGTAGAGCTAGATGTTAAAAAAATACATGCTAATAATGATATAAATGAAGTGTGTAATAAATCCGATGTATTAATTATAGCTGTCCCCTCGGAATTTACAAATAGTGTGCTTAATGAGATATCCATTGATATTTCAGAAAAAATTGTTATTTCCGCTATAAAAGGGATAATTCCTGAAACAAATTTACTAGTAGGCGAACATCTTGAGAAAAATTTTCTAATAAAAGACCTCAATTTTCTAGTTCTTGGCGGGCCATGTCACGCAGAAGAAGTAGCTCTTGAAAAACTGTCTTATTTAACAATAGGATCCTCAAATAAAATGTTAGCAAAAAAGATAGCTTCAAAATTTACATGCTCCTATATCTCTGCCCAAACAAGTGATGATGTTATAGGTATAGAATATTCTAGTATGCTA
>JABHWD010000026.1 GCA_018657955.1 Flavobacteriaceae bacterium
AGAGCTAAAGTAAGATAGTATTACATTTTGGCCTGCAATAATTTCGTCATTCTTGGTGGTTATATCAAATACTTCAACCATGTCTCCAGAATTATTGTAATCACATAATTCATAGTCAGTAACCTCTATTACTGCTAGTGGATTAACAACAAGACCTTGAGTAGTTGTGGCATAACATCCTGTGGTATTATTCTCTAGACGAACAATAAGTTCTTGCGCGTCAAGACTTGTGTTATTAAAAGGACTAGAGAGTACATTGCTTCCAGCATCCGCATCTTCTTGCGACTGATGATAAGTAACTGATATTCCTGTTTGACCATTTAGAATTGTATCATCTAAAGAAGTTAGATCAAATGTTCCCACACCATCATAATCATCATCACATACCTCAACAACAGGTGGTGTAATTACCTCAGGAATAGGATTTACAATAAGCTCTAGGGTAGTGGTTGCATAACAAGCAGTAGCATCATCCTCTAGTCTTACATATACCATCTGACCATCAGCAGTTGTATTAAGATAAGGATCTGTAATTGGATTATCCCCACTCTCAGCATCCTCTTGTAACTCATAATAAGAAACACTGATACCTGTTTGACCATTTAATATCTCAATATCTTTATCCGTTAAATTAAACGAAGTAATCCCATTATAATCATCATCACACTCCTCTAACGCAGTAGGTACTATAACATCGGGAATAGGGTCAACTGCTATAGTAGATTCAGAAGAATAAATTACACATCCATTACCTTCCCTATCAACAAGAGCTCTAAATATTATATTATTAAAGCTCATAGGCGCAGTAAGAATTTGCAAGGTTGAACTATTTACTCCATTATAGTAATCGCTATCTACTAGTATATTCCAATTTATACCATCACTTGATGATTCCCACTGGTAGAAATCTATAGTAGAAGAGACAATTGATAGTTGAAAACTAGAATTTTCACAAATTAAAATAGATTCTTGTGGTTGCTCATCAATAACAATTGTACCATTAATTATATAGTCAGAACTAGGAGTGCTATATCCGTCACTTGCATTATTTACTAAACCATTTGAATCTACAGTTACAGTATCATTTCCTAGTAAGTCATCTGCATTATCATCAGAATATCCTGCTTCAATAACATCACTACAATTATCTTCATCAGATTCTAAATCAATATAGTTGTACAGTCCATCTCCATCAGTATCAGCAACTGAGAAATTTGTTGTTCCTGAATCTATACTAGTCTCAACACTATCAAATAATCCATTATTACCAACATTTCCAGATGATAGATCAATTATACCATCTAGATCTGTATCTGTAATTGTTGCTCCTGATTCTTGTGAATCATATATGCCATCATTATCAGAGTCTAAATCTAAGTAGTCCAATACTTCATCCCCATCAGAATCTATTGGTGTAGATTCAAAACTAAAAACATCATCGTATCCATCACCATTAGCATCGATATTTGAAATAGGTTGATAGTTAGAACCAGAAGATTCTATTATATCTAAAATACCATCATTATCACTATCACTATCTTCAGCATCCACCACTGAATCACCATCAGAATCTATTGGAACACATGTTGCCGTAACATTGAATACAGCCTTATTAACTGTATTTGATGAATTAAAATGTGTCATTTCAAAAAAGTCAGTTAAATGCGTATAGAATTTAAATGTTGAATCAACACTGTTAAGACTTGTGCCATTTATTTTAAAACGGATTTCAAAATTTGAAAAATTAGTTATTCCACTTTCAAATATTCTATCAAAATTAGTATCAATTAATATTTGATCGTCTGGATCGAGAAGAGTAATAGTTTTGTCATAAGGAACCTTTAGGCTAAACCATTCTTCATTATCCATAGTGTTGCAATCTATTGGTAAACCTGTATTTGGGTCAGTAATACAGCTGTAGCTAAATACTAGACTAATTTCAGTGTCAAATGTTGTTGAAGTGGATATGTATCCATCTTGTTGAATATTATCACTATCAATATAAGGTACAGGAGAAAAAGTTTCCCAATTTCCAATGTTATCTCCTAACCACGTTCCAGTAGATGCGTCTGAACTTTCACCTCCAAATGTATAATTATATAAACCTTCTATGTTACTAGTACCTTGATCCCCAGTCAGATCTATCAGTTTATCTCCTAGTGATTCAAAACAGTCTAGAATACCGTCATTGTCATTATCAATATCAATATTATCATTTACTCCATCATTATCAAAATCATTTGGGCAGGCACTAACAGGAATATTTTCTGATACTATAGCTCCAGGGCAATTTTCAATAGATCCTGAAAGTTGATAATAACCGGGATCACTAGGAATATAGTCAATACTGTTAGCTCCAGCTATTGGGTCCCCGTTATAATACCATTGATATTGATCATATGTAGAAATACTATTTAGACTTAAGGTCAGGTTTGGTATACATGAATAATCTTCAACACTTAGAGATTGTAATAATATTTCTGGTTTAAAAGCAAAACCAGAGTAATATCCACCAAATGTAGCATATTGATATGCGCCAAACGAAGCCACATATACTTGACTTGTAGATTCTATTGAGACATTTCCTGTTAGGTACTCAATTGTATAGCTTACAAAATCATTATTCCCAATTACTGGTTGAGCGGTAACATTATAATTTGAAATATCTAAATCATTGATTAACACAGTTGATCCTGCTTCAGTAACTAAGGTTATAACTCCAGAAAATGATGCCGTACCAATTTGATTTATGAAAGGTATGTTATCAACTATTTTGGGTGTTTGACAATTTATTGGTGGAACAAAAAATAGTCCTTGATTAGGAATTCCACTGTACCCTCCGCTGCCTCCAGGCCTTTCACCTCCAATAACTTGAAAAGCAAAGACAGGATTAGACGTGTTAACATACATATTACTTGATTGTCCTAAAGGAGGGCCTTCATTTCCATCAGCCGGATAGGAAACACCATAATACCCTGCGTCAATCGAAACAAAATCTCCTCCATTAGCTAGAGTAGCATATAATGCGCCATTTACGTATACCTCAGTATTATCTTCATGAGCTATAATTAAAGGTCTCTCTATTTCATCTGGACCAACTCCTCTAACAAAAATATATTCTGAACCAATTCTCTCAACAGGAGCTACTTGATCAATTCCAACATCTTGGCCATAATTACCATCATTTAAATTAGCATTACTTCCTGTAATTGATCCACTATTTACTGCAATTGGTTTATCTGATTCAACTAGAACTCCAATAAATCCTTCTGCATTATCTGAATTTGAATAAGGTGAAGCTGCAATAACATAACTTTCACCAGTATTTAATAGAATATTACTTGTTTCTGCATCATTAATTATGGTTACGCCATTTCCAAAATTTGAAAAATTAACTGTAGTGTTATCTTGAGTGGCTAATACGCTTACAAAATTTAAATATTGGGCTTGACTTCCCGTTAGATTTCCTAGATTTCTAAATGTACCTACTCTAAATTCTTTCCCTAGAGCTGCTAACCCCTTACTTACAACACCACCTGCTTGAAAAAGTTGTGAACTTGTAAATAATCTGACAGATACGTAAACTAAATCTTCAGCTTCAATAATAAATCCTTTATCTGTAAGGTTTTGACCAGAAAGATTTGTCTGAGCAATAAAATTAGTATCTACTCCAGCACCTATATAATATTCGTAGGGATTTGCATTTGAAACCTGTACAGTTATAGGTGTTCCGCCAATTGGATTTATTGTGACGTTAAAAGGGATTTCATTTGGAGTGGATATATAGAGATGTTGTGTTTGAGGTGCAGCTGGTCCTGAACCAGTAGTTGCAATTGGAGGTATATAATGAGTTTTACTAAATTGAGCACTTATGTTTTGAAAAACAAAGCAAACTAATATAAATAGGAATGTTTTTAAATATCCTTTAAATCCTTTCATTTTATCCTACTGAATTCTTGGATGATAAAGATAATAATAATCCTGATGTAATTTGTATAAAAAAAATAGCCCTTATGATAGGGCTATTTTTTATAAATATGAATATAAATTACTTTATAATTTCAAAACTTCTTTTAATAAAATTGGTTAATTCTTCTCCTTTAAGTAGTCCATGAGATAATCTAGCTAGGTCTAAACTTTGATTTATTAGTCTTTCTTGTTTCTTTTTAGTTTTAGTTTTTAAGATTTCAACAACTAAATCAGAATTTGTATTTACAACTAAATTGTATATATCAGGCATATTGCCAGCTCCGAACATTCCTCCACCACCAGTTTGTTGCATTTCTTTCATTCTTCTCATAAATTCAGGAGTTGTTATAATAAACGGATGGTCTTTATTATCTAATGATTCTAATTTCACTGTATATTTTTCACTAGGAATAATATCTTTTAACATATTCTCAAGATTAGTTTTTTGATCATCGCTCAGTTTTGAAACTTTGGAATCATCCTTTTTTATCAAGTCATCAATATGATCAGAATCAACTCTAGCAAATGAAATTTTTTCTTTTGAGCTTTCAAGCTTTTGAATAAGGTGACCAGCAATTGGTGAGTCTAAAAGTAGAACTTCATATCCTTTAGCTTTTGCATTTTCAATATAACTGTGTTGAGCTTCTTTGTCTGATGCATATAAAATAACTAGTTTATCATCTTTGTCAGTTTGTTTTGCTTTTATCTTGTTAAATAATTCTTCATATGTATAATATTTTTCATCAACAGAGGGATATAGAGCAAATTTCTCAGATTTTTCAAAGAATTTTTCTTCACTTAACATTCCGTATTCAATTACAATCTTTATATCATTCCATTTTTTTTCATAATCTCCTCTATTTTTTTTAAATAAACTTGCTAATTTATCTGCCACTTTTCGAGTTATATAAGCTGATATTTTTTTAACAGCACCATCTGCTTGAAGATATGATCTTGATACGTTTAGTGGAATATCTGGAGAATCAATGACTCCTCTAAGAAGAGTTAGAAACTCAGGAACAATACTTTCAACGTTGTCAGTTACAAATACTTGATTCTGATACAGTTGGATTTTATCCTTTTGCATATTTAAATCATTGGTAATTTTAGGAAAATATAAAATACCGGTTAGGTTAAAGGGATAATCTACATTTAAGTGTATATTAAATAAAGGCTCTTCAAATTGCATAGGATATAATTCCCTGTAGAATTCTTTATAATCCTCTTCTTTTAGATCTTTAGGCTGCTTTTTCCAAGCAGGTTTAGGATTATTAATAATATTATCTACAGTTATTGTCTTAGGCTTTTCATCCTTTTTCGCATCCTTTGAAAGCGGAATAGTCTCTTCTTTTGTTCCAAACTTTATAGGAATAGGCATAAATTTATTATACTTTATCAAAAGTTCTGAGATTCTACTTTCTTCAAGAAATTCTTTAGAATCTTTATCAATATGTAATATTATTTCTGTTCCTCTAGTCTTTTTATCAGATTTATCTAGGGTATAATTTGGAGAACCATCACATGTCCAATGTGCTGCAGGTTTATTTTTATAAGATTTTGAAATTATCTCTACTTTAGATGAGACCATAAATGCAGAATAAAAGCCTAGACCAAAGTGTCCAATTATTCCTGTATCTTTTGCTGAGTCTTTATATTTCTCTAAAAATTCTTCAGCACCAGAAAATGCAACCTCATTGATATATTTTTCAATTTCTTCAGCACTCATACCAATACCTTCATCAATAATGTGAAGTTTTTTTCCTTTTTTATCAATTTTTACTTCAATTTTAGGATCATTTAATTCTATTTTTTCTTTTCCAGTTCTGGATATGTGTTTTAATTTTAAAGCAGCATCAGTTGCATTACTAATAAGCTCTCTAAGAAAAATTTCATGATCACTATACAAGAATTTCTTGATTAGTGGAAAAATATTTTCAACTGAAACATTAATATTACCTTTTTTCATTTTTTACTATTTTTTATTATCATTATTCTAATGTCAATAAAGATGCCAAAATCAATATACTGACAAACTGACATAACTAATAATTATCCCTTATTTCTAGACAAATAAAGTCCTACAAATGTTATAAGTCCATTTATAGGTAGTAATTCATATCCAAACTGATAGAAGTTAGATAAGGCAAAACTTTTAGCACACAGCCATTTTTCTTGAGTACATTCTATAATATTTAAATCCAAATTATATGCATATAAGGTAGGCGATATACTTAAAATATATGTTAAAATTGGAGCAAGTATTACTACAGCATAAATATATTTTTCTCTTAGACTATAGTTAGTATATAATCCAAAGGCAAATAATCCAAGTAAAGGACCATAAGTGTAAGAAGCAACTGTAAGAAGACTGTCAATGATATTACTACTGAGAACATATTTAAATAATATGATTATTAAAATTAGAGTTATACTCATTAGTACGTGCACTTTTTTTCTAATACTTTTTTGTATGCTAGCCTTTTTATTTTTAATATCAATAAAATCTATGCAGAATGAAGTCGTAAGTGAAGTTAATGCGCTATCTGCACTACTATAAGCTGCAGCGATAAGACCAAGGATAAAGGTGATAGATAACAATATGCCTAATTCACCATTTAGTGCAATTTCAGGAAATAATAAATCAGTTTTAGGTTGACCATTCATTAGAGGCATTAATATTTCATTTTTATTTTTAAATATGAAAAGAAGACTTCCAAGTATCATAAAAAAGTAAGTAACAATAACTAGCACAATACTAAAGACAAACATATTTTTTTGTGCATCCTTTAGGGATTTACAAGTTAGATTTTTTTGCATCATGTCTTGATCTAATCCAGTCATACAAATAGTAACAAACATTCCTCCAATAAACGATTTTAAAAAATGATGCCTCTCCATTATATTATCAGTAAAAAATACTGTGTTGTAATTACTAAATTCCTCAGATTTTAAAAATTCAATGAAACTCCAGTTTAGATTGTTTAATAATTCAAAAATTGATATAAATACAGCTAGAATCATAAAGAATGTTTGTAAAGTGTCAGTCCAAACAATAGTCTTTATTCCACCTCTATATGTGTAAATCCAAATTAAGATAACTGAGATAGTAACTGTTACAGGAAAAGGAATATTCCATTGATCAAAAACAAACTGTTGTAATACAATAGAAACCAAGAATAATCTAAATGATGCACCTAAAAGTCTAGAAACAAAAAAATAAAAAGCACCAGTTTTGTGAGCAACTGTTCCAAATCTAAAATTTAAATACTCATAAATTGAGGTTAAATTAAGTTTGTAATATACAGGTAACAGCACTTGGCTAACAATTAAATAACCAAAGAAATATCCAAAGACAACTTGTAAATAACTAAACTGAGAACTTTCAATCCATCCAGGTACTGATATAAATGTAACACCCGATAAAGAGGCTCCTACCATTCCAAATGCTACTATATACCATGGAGCATTTTTTCCGGCACTAAAAAAAATAGAATTACTATCATTCTTCCCTGTTATATATGAAATTGCAAAAAGTAGGATGAAATATCCAACAATAAGAATTAAAATATTGCTTGCGTTCATTAGGGAATATAATTATTCAAATTACATATTATTTGTATGATTTTCCAAATAATTCTTTATTAGAAACGTTTTATTTTTCAGTCTGTAAAATTTGTAAGTTTGCTAAATGGAATTTTCATCAAAACTAATTGAGACAGCTGTTAATGAAATATCAAAATTGCCAGGTATTGGTAAGAGGACTGCATTAAGACTTGTATTATTTCTTTTAAGGCAACCGTCTGATCAATCAAATGATCTTGCAAAAGCTATTTCTGAAGTGCGACATAAGGTAAAATTTTGTAAAAATTGTCATAACATATGTGATAATGAATTATGTGATATTTGTTCAAATCCTAAAAGAGATAATTCCGTTATATGTGTTGTAGAAGATATTAGGGATGTTATGGCAATTGAAAATACTAGTTCATACAAGGGTTTGTATCATGTTTTAGGAGGAAAAATATCTCCCCTAGATGGAATAGGACCTAATGATTTAAATATGTCTAGTTTAATAGATAAAATTGATAAGGGAGGAATTAGTGAGGTAATATTTGCATTGAGTTCAACAATGGAGGGAGATACCACTAATTTCTATATATATAAGCTTATTAATAAATTTAATATTATTACATCAACAATTGCAAGAGGAATTTCAATAGGTGACGATTTAGAATATACTGATGAAATTACATTGGCTAGAAGTATAACCAATAGAATTCCTTTTGAAACTTCAATAAAAAATTAGATTTGGATTTATCAGTTATTATAGTTAGCTATAATTCTAGATTCTTTCTAGAATTATGTTTAAGAAGCCTTAAAGATTCTTTAAATAAAATAAAATCAGAAATAATAGTAGTTGATAATAACTCAAATGATGATACAATTAATGTGATTGAATCATTTTTTTCTGAGGTTATTTTAATAAGAAGTAAACATAATGTAGGTTTTTCTTGTGCAAACAATTTAGCTGTTAAAAGGGCTAAGGGTAAAAATATTTGTTTCTTAAATCCAGACACTGTTGTTCCAGAAGATATTTTTCATAAGATAATAGACTTTAAAAAATCAACTAATAATGTAGGAATAATCGGTTGTAAGATGATTGATGGCCAAGGTATTTTTTTACCTGAAAGTAAAAGAAACTTACCTCATACATCAATGGTAATTAAAAGATTTCTTGGTTTAAAAAATGATTATTATTCAGATAAACAATCAGAAAATGCCATTGGTCAGGTAGATGTATTATGCGGAGCAATAATGTTTATGGATAAACAAGTATTTGAGGAGATAGGGGGATTTGATGAAAAATATTTTATGTTTGGAGAAGACATTGATCTATCATATAAAATACTCAAGAAAGGTCTAAGAAATTATTATTACGGAGATTCATCTATAATACATTATAAAGGTGAGAGTACTAGCAAAAATTCTAAATATTACAAAAGTTTTTATGGGGCTATGGGTATATATTACAGAAAGCATATAGCTAAGAATATCTTTAACAAGATCTTATCATTTGTGTTGCTTGAATTAATTATATTTTTTAAATCATTTATGATTACATCTAGATTAAAATATGCTACTAAATCCGAAGACTGCTATTTAATATCAAACAAAGATTATGTGGACTTACAAAATAGAATTTCAACAAAAACAGAATCAACTCAAATACTTTCTAAAAAACTAGAAAACTGCGAAATTATTTTTGATTCTAATTATCTTAGTTTTAAAAATATTATTTCTACAATGCAAAGACTATCAAAAAATAATGGAGTCATATTTAAAATTATACCAAAAGTATCTAATTATCTAATAGGAAGTAATAGTTCTAGAGAACATGGTCAAGTAATTTTATTTGATTTAAATAAATAATTTATTACATGTTTTTTCATTAATTTAGTTCAGCATTTTAATCAATAGTATTTTACTGTGGGAAAGTTTAAATTGAAATTACCGAAGATGGGAGAAAGTGTAGCAGAAGCTACTTTAATTTCTTGGTTAAAAGATATAGGAGATAGTATAGATATAGATGAGGTTGTAGTAGAAATTGCAACAGACAAGGTTGACTCTGAAGTACCGTCTGAATATAAAGGAATTTTGATAGAAAAATGCTTTAAGATTAATGAAGTAATCAAAGTAGGCGAAACAATAGCTATTATTGAAACTGAATCTGAGATTAAAATTACTGAAACAATAATTGAAGTAGATCAAAACAGCAATTCAAATAACGTTAATAATAAATTAGAGAATAAAATTATTCCAGAAGACAATATTCCTAGTAAAGAAAGTGATACTTCATTGAAAGATAGTTCTAATAATAGATTTTATTCTCCTTTGGTGAAAAATATAATTAAAAAGGAAAAAATCTCTCAAGCTGAATTACAGTTAATAAAAGGAACGGGTAAAAATAACAGAATAACAAAAGCGGATATATTAAATTATTTAAAATCAAGATTACATAAAGAAGATTCTCCTGCCTCTGACATCCATATAAGTCCAGAAATAAATATTGATAGAATTGAAAATGATCAGATAATTGAAATGACTAAAATGGGAAAGATTATCTCAAAGCATATGTCAGAATCAATTAAAATTTCTGCTCATGTTCAATCTTTTATAGAAGTAGATGTGACAAAAATATGGAATTGGAGAAACAGAGTAAAGGATAACTTTCAAAAGAGAGAGGGTGAAAAACTAACTTTTACCCCAATCTTTATAGAAGCAGTTGCTATTAATTTAAGATCATTTCCTATGCTAAATATATCTCTTGATGGTGAGAATATTATAGTTAAAAAGGATATTAATATTGGAATGGCAACAGCACTATCAGATGGAAATTTGATTGTTCCAGTTATAAAAAAAGCTGATCAACTTAATCTAGTAGGAATGACAAAAGTTGTTAATGATTTATCATTTAGAGCAAGAAACAATAATTTAAATCCAGATGATGTTTATGGAGGAACTTATACTGTCACTAATGTAGGAGTATTTGGCAGTGTAATGGGAACACCAATTATAAATCAACCACAGGTTGGTATTCTTGCCCTAGGAGCTATTAGAAAGGTTCCTGCTGTAATAGAAACTGATCAAGGTGATTTTATTGGAATAAGACATAAAATGTTCGTATCACATTCCTATGATCATCGTGTTGTTAACGGTGCATTGGGTAGTAAGTTTATAAAAGGAGTAAAAGATTATTTGGAATCCTGGGATGTCAATAGAGAAATTTAATAATAATGAAAATTATCTGTGTTGGAAGAAATTATGTGGATCATATAAAGGAGCTAAACAACAAGAAACCTAAAGAGCCTGTATTATTTCTAAAACCTCAGACTGCGATTATTAATAAAGGGCAGCCTTTTTTTATTCCAAGTTTTTCTAAGGAGATACATTATGAGTTAGAGATAATTGTTAGAATTAATAGACTTGGAAAGTTTATTAAGAGAAAATTTAGCCATAAATATTATGAAGAAATTGGTCTTGGTATAGATTTTACAGCTAGAGATTTGCAGCTAGAATTGAAGAATAACGGATTGCCTTGGGAAAAAGCAAAAGCTTTTGACGGTTCTTGTCTTATAGGAAAGTGGAAAAATAAAAAGGATTTTGATAATATTGATAATATTGACTTTAGATTAACAAAAAATAATGAAATTGTCCAGAATTCAAACACTAGCTTGATGCTCTGGAAGGTTGATGAATTAATTGAGTATATATCTAAATTTTTTACATTAAAAACTGGTGATGTGATTTTTACAGGAACACCTTCTGGAGTAGGAAAAGTTCAATTAAATGATAACTTAAAAGGTTACATGAATGATCATGAGCTTTTATCTATAAATATAAAATAAAACTTATGTCTTCTTTAGAAAAAGTAATAGCATCTAAATTTGAAGAGTTAAATAAAACTCTTTCTATTGCGGAAAGTTGTACAGGTGGATCAATATGTAGTAAGATTGTTTCTAATCAAGGAGCCTCAACTTATTTTAAAGGTGGAGTAGTTTGTTATTCAACAGAGTCTAAAGTAAATATTCTTGGTATTGATAGAGAATTAATTAAGAAGAAAAGTGTAGTTAGTGTTGAAGTAGCTGAGATGATGGTAAAGAAGGTCAAAAAAATGTTTAATACAGATTTTGCTATAGCTACTACTGGAAATATAGGCCCAACAAAGGGGGATTCAGATGCGCCTATTGGAAAGGTTTATATATCCTTTGCAAATGATGAAATAATTAATACATTGGAATTTGATTTTCAGGGAGAAAGAGAGTTTATTATAAAAAAGGTAGTTGAAAAGACTTTTGAATTATTAAATGATAAATTAAATGGATAATAAGAATTCCTCAATATTAGCTACATCCAAAGGAGCAAAAAAACTTAATTAATCATCAGAAAATTAAAAAAATATTGTAAATTCGCCGCTGATATTTTATAAAATAAATTTATTATTATTATGTCTAGAACTTGTGAGATTACTGGAAAAAAAAGCATGGTAGGAAATAATGTTTCCCATTCTCTTAATAGGACTAAACGTAGATTTAATGTTAATCTGATAAAAAAACGTTTTTATATTCCTGAAGAGGATAGATGGATTACATTAAAGATATCTACTTCTGCTTTAAAGACTATCAATAAGATTGGTATTCAGGCAGCTCTAAAAGATGCTAAACTTAAAGGATTCATTAAATAATCTTTATCATGGCAAAAAAAGGAAACAGAGTTCAAGTAATTTTAGAATGCACAGAGCATAAGGATAGCGGTATGCCAGGAACTTCTAGATATATTACTACTAAAAACAAGAAAAACTCACCTGACAGAATTGAATTAAAGAAATTTAACCCAATTCTAAAGAAAATGACATTACATAAAGAAATAAAATAAATTCTATATTATGGCTAAAAAGGCGGTAGCAACACTTCAAACAGGCTCAAAAAGACTTACAAAAGCAATCAAAATGGTTAAATCTCCAAAATCTGGAGCATATCTTTTTGTTGAGTCAATTTTACCGGCTGAAAAGGTCAATGATTTTCTAGGAAAAAAATAAACATTAATTTTTTCATATCTTTTTAAGAGCTTTTTAAACCAAAGCATCATTTGTTATATATTTACGTATAATAATCTACATAACTAAAATATGGGTTTTTTTAAGAAATTATTTTCCATTTTCAAGAAGAAAAAAAAGTCAAAAGAAGATGAAATAGAAAATGAAGACATATTAGAAGTTCCTAAGCCTGAACCTGAACCTGAGCCAGAGCCTGAACCAGAGCCAGAACCAGAGCCTAAACCAGAGCCGGAGCCAGAACCTGAACCAGAGCCAGAGCCAGAGCCTGAACCTGAGCCAGAGCCTGAACCTGAACCAGAGCCAGATCCTGAACCTGAACCAGAGCCAGAGCCTGAACCTGAGCCAGAACCTGAACCTGAGCCAGAGCCAGAGCCTGAACCTGAACCAGAGCCAGATCCTGAACCTGAACCAGAGCCAGAGCCT
>JABHWD010000005.1 GCA_018657955.1 Flavobacteriaceae bacterium
AAAAAGATTAAATTTTCCTTATTTTTTAGATCTTTATTTATATCGTACAAAGTAATAACCTGTGAGATACTTTTTATTTCTTTTACTATATTTTCTAAATCAACTTGATTATCATTGTTTTCAATTTTTAACAAGTAATTGACATTTTCATATTCTGTTAGTAAATTAAATTTTTGAACTAAGTTATTAGATTTTGCAAAAAGATCATCACGGGAAATTTTACCAGAGAAATTATGATTATAAATGTTTGATATTAAACTCCATTTCAAAAAATTACTTTGATCAATATATTCAAAAACTGAAAAACTTCCCTTTGAATTAATAAAATCTAGATCAAATTCCTTTCGGCATAAATTAATTCCCAAACACTTGTTCAAAAAATAAGCTAACCTATAATCATCTAAATCAGTATGAATTGCAAATAGGCTAAAAATGTCATTACAAAAATCTTCTAAATTTAATTTACTTATAGCCAATTTAAATAACTTATAATATAAAGATATAACTTATTATTGTCTATGACAATCAGATAAAATTTAAGTTTAATTCCGCTTATCTTTTAGAATATCCTCTTGAAACATAAAAAACGCTCTTTTGGAGGCCTTTTCCTCTGCCTTTTTCTTTGAAGTTTCTCTAGCTTTAGCTATAACCTTGTTGTCGATAGATAATTTAACAGCAAAATGTTTTATAGACTCATTCCCGTTATCCTCAAAGGTATAATACTCATATTCCTTTTTATTTTTTTGACACCACTCTATAAATAGACCCTTATAGCTTATAATTTTATTTTTGAGTTTTTCCAAATCTACATGCGGAATAATTACATTTTGAAAAATGAATTTTTTACAATATGGATATCCTTTATCTAAAAAAATAGCTCCAATTAAAGACTCAAATAAATTACCATGGATATTGTCCCCATAATTCTCATTGAGAATATTAGATTCTACAAAATTAATCAAATTTAGCTCAGAGCCTAGCTCATTTAGGTGATTTCGGCTTACTATCTTAGATCTCATTTGTGTTAAATAACCTTCAGAGCCATCAGGAATATTTTTAAATAAATAAGATGATATTATTGAGCTTAATACTGAATCTCCTAAAAACTCTAATCTTTCATAATTGATTGCAATTCCATTAATATCTCTACGATTTAGTGAACGATGAATAAAAGCTCGTTTATAATATTCTAAGGACTTAGGGCTAAATTTTAACAGAGATTTAATTTGATAATAAAAAGGGTCTTTTCTTTTAGAAAAAAAATTTTTTAATCTCAAAATTGGCATAATTAATCTACTTTTTTAAACAACACGCATGCATTATGTCCTCCAAATCCAAAAGTATTACTCATGGCTATATTTATCTCTCTATTTTGTGCTGTATTCAATGTGAGATTTAAATTTTGATCAATATTTTCGTCTATATTTTTATGATTAATTGTTGGAGGAACAAGTTTATTTTGAATAGACAAAATGACTGATATTGCCTCAATTGCTCCAGATGCTCCTAACATATGGCCAGTCATAGATTTAGTCGAATTAATATTTATATTGGGAGCGTGTTCTCCAAAAACATTGCTAATAGCTTTTAGTTCTGCTACATCTCCTAATGGAGTTGAGGTCCCATGTGTATTAATAGCGTCTATTTCATTAGCTTTTATTTTTGCATCATTTAAACAATTTCTTATTACTGCTTTTACCCCACTACCTTCAGGATGTGGAGCCGTTATATGATAAGCATCACATGAAAGACCTGCTCCAATTAATTCTGCATAGATTTTTGCTCCCCTAGCTTTTGCATGTTCATATTCTTCCAAAATTAATGTTCCTGAACCTTCTCCAAGCACAAATCCATCTCTAGTAGCATCAAAAGGTCTAGAAGCAGTTGAAGGAGAATCATTTCTAGTTGATAATGCACGCATAGCGCTGAATCCTGACATTCCAGCAATATTGACTCCTGCTTCACTACCTCCTGCTACAATAATGTCACAATGGCCTAGTCTAATGTAATTTAAGGAATCAGCTAATGCATTGGCTGAAGAAGCACATGCAGATACTGTAGCATAGTTGAGCCCCATAAAACCATACTTGATTGCTATGTGTCCGGGAGCTATATCTCCAATTAATTTTGGAATAAAAAATGGATTAAATCTTGGTGTACCATCACCAGCTGCAAAATTTAATATTTCATTTTGAAATGTTTCTATTCCTCCTATTCCTGACCCCCATATTACGCCTACTCTTAACTTGTCTATACTGTCAAGATCAAGTCCTGAATCATTAATTGCCTCCTCAGTTGAGACCATAGCATATTGTGTAAATTTGTCCATTCTTCTATGCTCTTTTCTATCAAGAAAATCAGAGATATCAAAATTCTTTAATTCACATGCAAATTTTATTTTAGATTTTGAAGTATCATAATATGTGATTGGAGCTCCTCCGCTTTTGCCACTAGCAAGTCCTTGCCAGAAATCGCCAATATTATTGCCAATTGGGGTTAAGGCCCCTAGGCCTGTAACAACAACTCGTTTCAAAATCATGAAAAGTGGATTGTTTAGGTATTCTCAATGTAAGAAATTGCTTGCCCTACAGATGCTATGTTTTCAGCCTGATCGTCAGGAATCTGAATATTAAACTCTTTTTCAAATTCCATTATTAATTCAACAGTGTCTAATGAATCTGCTCCTAAATCATTAGTGAAGCTAGCTTCGTTAACTACTTCGTTTTCATCAACACCTAATTTATCTACTATAATAGCTTTTACTCTTGATGCAATGTCTGACATAATTTTTGTTTTTTATATTTATAATATAGTTATGGCTGCAAAAATAAAAAAACTTTATTTTAATTTAACTATTTCAATAGAAAATTTACAATCAGTTATTAAATGAATTCTAATCAAATTATAATCTTTGCTTCTGGCTCAGGATCTAACGCAGAAAACATAATTAATTATTTCTCTAATAAAAGCCCCAATTACAAGTGGTTGATATACACTAATAATCCAAAAGCAAGAGTAATTGAAAGAGCAAAAAAATTACAGATTGATTATAGAATTTTTACAAAAGATGAGCTTTACAGTGGCTCTATTTTAAATTGCATAAATTCATTGAATCCTAAATTAATAATTTTAGCTGGATTTCTATTAAAATTTCCTGTTGAGATAATTAATGTTTATAATAAAAAGATTATCAATATTCATCCTGCTTTATTACCTAAATATGGGGGTAAAGGAATGTATGGAATAAATGTGCACAAAGCAATTATTAAAAACAAAGAAGAAGTGAGTGGAATCACAATTCATTATGTAAGTAAAAAATATGATGAAGGTCCTGTTATTTTTCAAAAAGAACTTAAAATAAATTCCTCTTACACTCCCAATGATTTAGCGAATAAAATACATGATTTAGAGATGAAATATTTTCCAAAAATTATAGAAAATTTATTAAATCTATGAATTCAAATAAACAAAAATATTATGTAGTATGGGAGGGAAATAATTCTGGCATTTTCAATACCTGGGATGAATGTAAGCTTCAAACTAAAAATTATAAGGGTGCAAAATATAAATCTTTTACAACACTAAAAGAGGCTGAAGCAGCTTATAGCATATCCTACTACGAATATAAAAATAGTGAGCCTAAGAAAATTGATATTGATCCTCCAAATTACAATTCAATATCAGTTGATGCAGCATCAAGTGGTAATCCTGGAAAAATGGAGTATCAAGGTGTAGATACTCAATCAAAAAAAATCCTATTTAAACAAGGGCCATATAAAGAGGCTACAAATAATATAGGAGAATTTCTTGCTCTTGTTCATGGCTTGGCGCTATTAAAAAAATTAAAAAGCAATCAAATTGTTTACTCTGATTCAATAACAGCAATAAGCTGGGTAAAAAAGAAAAAATGTCAAACCAAGCTAATTCCAAATAAAGACAATAAAGAAGTTTTTGTATTAATTCACAGGGCTATTAATTGGTTAAATACCAATTCTTATAATACTAAAATTGTAAAGTGGGAAACAAAAAACTGGGGAGAAATTCCTGCTGATTTTGGCAGAAAATAATTCAGAAAAAATAGTGGTTGAGAAAATCAAAAAACTAATATAAATTACTAGTTTTGCCATTTAACCAATAACTGTAATGAATAGACTTCTAATAGTTGGAACCGTTGCGTTTGACTCTATTGAAACTCCTGATACAAGAGTAGATAAAGTATTAGGAGGTGCTGCAACACATATAAGTATTTCTGCTTCACTATTCAATATTAATAGTGCTGTTATTTCTATTGTTGGTGGAGATTTTCCAACAAAATATTTTGAAATATTTAAAAGGAGAAATATAGATATCTCTTCTTTAAAAATTGAAAAAAATGGTAAAACATTTTACTGGATAGGGAAATATGCAAAAAACATGAATCAAAGAGACACTTTAAAAACTGAGGTCAATGTTCTTGAAAATTTTGATCCAGTAGTTCCAGAAAACTTTACATCTCCAAATGTACTTGTTTTAGGAAATCTTGATCCTCGTGTTCAACTAAAGGTTATGAGTCAAATAATACCCCCCCCTAAAATAACAATTCTTGATACTATGAATTTTTGGATGGATAATGCTATGGAAAATCTAAAAAAAATTATTTCAAAAGTTGATTTAATTTGCATAAATGATGATGAAGTCAAACAGCTTACTGGATTAAATTCATTAGCTGAAGGTGCAAGAAAGATATTAAACATGGGGCCTAATTATGTTATAGTAAAAAAAGGAGAATACGGTTCAATGTTAGTTGATAAGTTAAATACTTTTGAATGTCCTGCGTTCCCAGTAAAAAAAGTTAAAGACCCCACGGGTGCGGGGGATTCATTTGCTGGAGGTCTTGCTGGTTATTTAACTACAGTAAATTCATCTTCATTTGATGATATAAAAAAAGCTATTATGTATGGAACATCTACAGCATCTTTTTCAGTTGAAGGATTTGGCATTAATGGTATAGAAAAAATTAATTATAATGATATTATAAATAGAGTTGATTTTATTAACAAACTTTTATAGTTCAATAATAATTTTGTTTTTTTGTAAACCTATTTTGATCATAATAAAATGAGTGATGAATTAAAACATGAATGTGGAATTGCTCACATTAGGCTTCTTAAATCTCTGGATTTTTATAAAAAAAAATATGGCAGTGCATTTTATGGCATAAATAAAATGTATCTATTAATGGAAAAGCAGCATAACAGAGGTCAAGATGGTGCTGGGTTTGCTAGCATTAAATTAAATGTTGAGCCTGGAAAAAAATTTATTAGTAGGATTAGATCCATAGAAAAACAGCCGATTCAAGATCTCTTTTCAAAAATCAATAATAGAATTAATTCTGATCTCAAAAATAATCCAAATCTTACTAAAGATACTTCCAAACTAAAAACGTCTATTCCATACCTTGCAGAGTCCTTATTAGGTCATGTAAGATATGGGACATTTGGAGGTAACAGTATAGAAAATGTACAGCCATTACTTAGACAAAATAATTGGAAACATAGGAATTTAATTCTTGCCGGGAATTTTAACATGACTAATGTAGCAGAATTATTTAATAATCTAATAGAGCTAGGGCAGCATCCTAAAGAATATTCTGATACAATTACAATTATGGAAAAAATTGGACATTATTTAGATGATGCTGTAAGAAAAATGTACAAAGAACTAAAAAAAGAAGGATATTCAAAAATGGAATGTTCTGAACTAATTTCTGATAGATTAGATGTTTCTAGAGTTTTAAAAAAAGCTTCAAAAAACTGGGATGGGGGTTATGTAATGGGAGGATTGTTAGGTCATGGCGATTCATTTGTAATGAGAGATCCTGCAGGGATTAGACCCGCCTTTTATTATAAAGATGAAGAAGTAGTTGTAGTTGCTTCTGAACGACCTGCCATTCAAAATGCTTTTAATGTTGATATAAAATCTATTAAAGAACTGGAGCCTGGAAGTGCAATAATTGTCAAAAACAAAGGAGAGGTAACGATCAAAAAAATAAACAAGAAAGCTGCTATTAAAGCATGCTCCTTTGAACGAATATATTTTTCAAGAGGTAATGATGCTGATATATATTCTGAAAGAAAAAATTTGGGAAAACTTATTATGCCAAAAGTTTTAAATGAAATAAATTTTGATATAAAAAATACTGTTTTTTCTTATATACCAAATACCGCAGAAACATCTTTTTTTGGGATGGCAGAAAGCTTAGAAGAATTTTTAAATAAGAAAAAAACTGAAGCCATAATAAAAAATAAGAACCTTTCCGAAGAAAAAATAATTGAAATTTTATCTGAAAGACCAAGAATTGAAAAAATTGCAATTAAAGATGTTAAATTAAGAACTTTTATAACTGAAGATAATAGCAGAGATGATTTAGTTGAGCATATATATGATATAACCTACGGTGTAATAAAGCATACTGACTCATTAGTAATTATTGATGATAGTATCGTAAGAGGGACTACACTTAAGAAAAGCATATTAAAAATGCTTGATAGATTAAAACCGAAAAAGATCGTAGTTGTATCATCTGCTCCTCAAGTTAGGTATCCTGATTGCTATGGAATTGACATGGCAAATCTCAATAGTCTAATTGCATTTAAAGCAACCTTGGCATTACTTAAAGACAAAAAGAAATATGCTATAGTTAAAGAAATATATAATAAATGTAAAGAGCAAATTAATTTGCCTGATAAAGAAATTGTTAATCACGTAAAAGATATATACAATATGTTTACAGCAGATGAGATCTCAGATAAAATTGCTGAAATTTTAAGTGTTCATGTTAACACTTCAAAAGTAAAAATAATATATCAGAGCATTGAAAATTTACACCAGGCATGTCCAAACCACACAGGTGACTGGTACTTCACAGGTAATTATCCAACTCCTGGAGGAAATAGGGTAGTAAACAATGCCTTCATAAATTTTTATGAAGGAAATAAAAAAAGAGCCTACTAGGCGTTTTTAAATTTTTCACTTACAACTCTCCAATTAACAACATCAAAAAAAGCTGTAATATAATCTGCCCTTCTGTTTTGATAATTTAAGTAATATGCATGTTCCCAAACATCAATTCCCATTATCGGCTTCCCACCACAGCCAATTGAAGGCATAATAGGGTTATCTTGATTAGCAGAGGAACAAATTTCTAATTTTCCATCTTTGACACATAACCATGCCCATCCAGATCCAAATCTTGTTGCTGCAGCTTTTGAGAATCCTTCTTTAAAATTCTCAAAAGAACCAAAAGAAGAATTAATTGCAGATTCTAAATCTCCGTCTAAATCTTTTTTGTCCTTTGGATTTAATATTTCCCAAAATAAACAGTGATTATAATATCCTCCAGCATTATTTCTAAGAGCGGCATTATTCATGTCTAAATTCCTTAGAATTTCTTCAATAGGTTGCTCAGTAAGAGCAACATTTTCTAAAGCATTATTCAAATTATTGGTATACCCATTGTGATGTTTGGAATGATGTATTTCCATCGTTCTAGCGTCAATATGAGGTTCTAAATCTGCATATTCAAATCCTAATTCAGGTAATAAAAAACTCATAATTTATATTTTTAATTAGTAAAACAAATTTACAATAAAGCTAAGCAAAAATCAAATAGGATTAATTAACTTGTATAGTAAGAAAATGCATCTAAATAACTCATTTAAAATATACAATGCTTCTGCTGGAAGTGGCAAAACCTTCAACCTGGTAAAGGAATATCTAATACTTCTTTTAACATCAGGAAATGACGATGCTTATAAGAACATTCTGGCCATTACTTTTACTAACAAAGCTGTTAATGAGATGAAAAGCAGAATTGTAGAAAGGTTGATTGAATTTAGTGATAAAGAAAAAATAAATAAAAATAGTGCCATTATAAAAGAGATCATTAAAGAGACCAAACTTTCAGTAAATACTATAAATATTAAATCAGATCAGATCTTAAAACATCTCTTAAAAAATTATGCTGCTTTTGAAATTTCTACTATTGATAAATTTACCCAAAGAATTGTGCGAAGCTTTAGCTATGAGCTAAACATTGATAGTAAATATGAAGTGGAAATAGATGAAGAAGATCTGTTAAGTAAAGCTGTAGATAAACTGATTGCAAAAGCTGGAGAAAACAGTGAATTAACAAAAGTCTTTATTGATTATGCATTTGAAAAAACTGACAATAATAAAAGTTGGGACATATCGCTAGATTTTAGAAAAATTGCTAAAACATTAATAAATGAAAATAGCTATGAAATCATAAAAGGGATGCAGCAAAATTCAATTGCAGAATTTATTTCTGTAAAACAGCATCTAAAATTGTTAAAAAAGGATGAAGCTGATAGTTGTTCTAAACTTGCAAAAAAAGCTTTAAATCTTATTGAATTAAACAGAATAGAACACAAAAGTTTCATTCGTGAAAGCCTGCCAAAACACTTTAATAAAATAATCAATAAAGATTATGAGCGCATATACAATAATCAATTAGAAAGCAATCTTGCTGCTGGAAATTTATATTCTTCTAAAATAGATCAAGAGCAAAAACATTTAATTGATTCAATACAGCCTGATTTATTTGAAATATTTAATAAAATAAAAGCTAAAGTTTTCAAAATAAAGCTATATGATAATCTATTAAAAAATATTACTCCACTCTCTATCCTTAATGCAATTAATGATGAATTAACAAGTCTTAAAGCTGATAATAATATTATGCTGATTTCAGAGTTTAATAAAATTATTAATGAAGAAATTAAAAATCAACCTGCGCCATTTATTTATGAAAAAATTGGATGTAAATACGAAAATTATTTTATAGATGAATTTCAAGATACATCAAATCTTCAATGGGAGAACCTGATACCTCTTTTACAAAATTCATTATCTAGTGAAAATTCTAGTTTAACTATTGCTGGTGATGCTAAGCAATCCATATACAGGTGGAGGGGCAGTCAAGTAGAGCAATTTATAGGTCTTATTAATGAAAATAATCCATTTTATATTGATAAAACCCTGATTAATCTTCCTGTAAATTATAGAAGCAATAGAAAAATTATTGAGTTTAATAATGATTTCTTTAACCACATTGGATCTTTTGTGTTTAGAAATGATTATTTCAAGAGCACATATCTTCAGGCTTCTCAAGATTTATTTCAAAAGGAAGAAGGGTATGTCAATATTACATTAATAGATCAGAAAAAAAAATCAAAAAAAGAAGAAATATACTGTGAGAAAATTTTAGAGATTATTAATTCATGTTTAAAAAATGGATATAAATCAAAGGATATTTCCATAATTGTTAGAAAAAGAAAAGAAGGAGTCTTGATAGCTGACTTTCTAAGCGAAAAAGGGATAGACTTAATTTCTTCTGAATCCTTATTAATTGATTCATCGCCTGATGTGCGTTTTATCCTTGATACTATTAATTATTGCCTTAATGAAGGCGTGGCAAGTAAGATTAAACTACTTAATTACTTGTATAAGGGTAATAAAACAGCTGAATTAAGAGATGATTTTATTAGAAAATTTATTGATTTAGACTCAGTTAGTTTTTATAAAAAATTAGAGAAATATAACTTTTATTTTGAGAAAACCTTTCTAGCTAAGCTTTCAATATATGAGGCTGTTGAGTATATTATTTATAGTTTTAAGATCAATGAACAATCAAATTCCTATTTACAGTTTTTCCTAGATTTTACACTAGATTACTCTAGCAAATTCCAATCAAGTTTTTATAATTTTATTAATTTTTATGAAGAAAAAAAAGATAAATTAAGTATTGTCAGTCCTTCAGAAATTAATGCTGTTGAAATAATGACAATTCATAAATCTAAAGGGCTAGAATTTCCAATTGTTATTTATCC
This sequence comes from Flavobacteriaceae bacterium, assembly GCA_018657955.1. Lineage (GTDB taxonomy): Bacteria > Bacteroidota > Bacteroidia > Flavobacteriales > Flavobacteriaceae. Next base: position 9,891 of record JABHWD010000005.1, read on the forward strand.
ATTTGCTGATCTAGACATATACAAAGAGGTTGAACCTAAGGAGTGGTTCCCTGTTAAAGAAGAAAAAATTTCTAATTTCTCTCATTTATTAATGAACTTTAATAAAGATGTTGAAAACTACGATTCATACGGTCAAATGATTTACACAGATCACGTTTCTAAACAAGAAATAGATAATATAAATCTATTATACGTAACCTTAACAAGGGCTAAAAGCGAACTGTATATTATTGGATCACAATGTATTAATAAAAATGGGCAGGAAAATCTTAATCTCTATTCTGGACTATTAATTAATTACTTAAAAAAAATAAAAAAATGGGATGATATTAAGGAGTCCTACCATTTTGGATCTGCAACAAAAGCAGAAGAACCATCTAAATTGGATCATAATGTTGTGAGGCCAGAGCAATTTATTTGTAATCCCAGAGAAACACATGGAATCTCATTAGTTTCAAAATCTGGAATGATATGGGATACTAAAAAAGAAAAGGCAATTGAAAAAGGGAATTTAATTCATGAACTTATGAGCCACATCAGCTCTCCCACAGATGTGGAAATCACAATGAATTATTTCTTAGACAATGGCACAATTAATATGGTTCAATACAAAGGACTTAATCCTTTAATACTTTCAATAATTAATCACCCTGATATAAAGGAATATTATAATTCAAATTTAGTATCATATAATGAGAGAGAAATTATTCAAAAAAACGATAAAAATTTAAGACCTGATAGAATAGTCTTTAATAAGGATAATAAAGCTATAATTATAGATTATAAGACTGGTAATCCCAATAGTTATCACAAAAAACAACTAGATGAATATGAAAACGCACTCAAGAAAATGGGATATTCAACCCTAAAAAAACTTCTTGTTTATATAGAAACTGAGGTTGTTAGTGTTACAGTATAAATTTCATATATTAGCTTATTAATTAATCAGTTATGTCATTGAAATTCAAACAACCGATTGTTATTATCACAATCACATTATTTTCTTTGTTAAGTATCCAAGCTCAAAAAGGTTTTGATTTGTCATCGGTAAATTATACCAATATGACTAACAATCAATTACAACAATTATTTCAAGAAGCTTCTTCAAAAGGGTATAATTATAATGATATTTTAAAAGCTGCCGAAGCACAAGGGCTTACTGCAGAAGAAATCGATAGACTTGATAAGCGTTTTAATTCGTTAAATACAAGGGCGTCTAAAAACAGCAATATTCCAGATCAAGAATCAAGATTACGAAATACTAATTACAGTGATACTTCACTTCAAGAGTCACAATTAGGCAACCTTAATAATGATGGGGTAGAATATCCAAAAATGAAAAGTGATCTTTTTGGTTTTGACGTTTTTAAAGGAAACAGTTTGCTTACATTTCAATCTAATTTAAATATCCCGACTCCTGCAGGTTATATTTTGGGGTCTGGAGATAAATTATTTATTGATATTTATGGCCAATCGGAAGCTTATTATCAAATAGAAATTAATCCAGAAGGAACGATAATTTTAGAAAATTTTGGCCCAATTCATCTCTCTGGTCTTACAGTTGAAAATGCGACTAAACGTATTGAAAATAGGTTATCTAGAGTATATTTAGGTATTAATGGGGATAAAAAAAATACATTTGTCAACGTGTCTGTTGGAAAATCACGGACCATTAAAGTAAATATTGTTGGCGAAGTAGATGTGCCAGGTTCTTATACTCTAAGCGCTTTTAATACCGTTTACAATGCCTTGTATGTTGCGGGAGGCATTACAGAAAATGCCACTTTAAGAGATGTCAAAGTTTATCGAAAGAATAAACTTATAAGTAAAGTTGATATTTATAAATATTTAACTGCGGGTGACGCTTCTGGGGATATACCCTTAGAAAACAATGATCTTATTTTGGTAAAACCCTATACTAACCGTGTCACTTTAAAGGGAGCTGTTAAAATAGAAGGACGTTTTGAATTGCTTAAAAATGAAAGTTTACAAGACTTGTTAAATTATGCAAGTGGCTTTAATGAACAGGCCTATACTAAAACTATAAAAGTAAAACGTGTGTCAGATGGGGAACATATTGTGGCAGATATCAATAAAGATCAATTTGAAATATTCACTCCAAAATCTGGGGATGTTTTTCAAGTAGATAAAGTATTAGATCGCTACAAGAACCGCGTAATTGTAAATGGAGCTGTTTACAGACCAGGTGTTTATGCAATAACAAAAGGTTTAGGAGTAAAAGGGTTACTGGCCAAGACAGAAGGATTAAAACAAGATGCCTTAACAACAACAGCAAATATTATTAGAACAAATGAAGATTTGTCAACCAGTTCTATAACCTTTAATTTAAGGGATGTTTTATCAGGAAAAGATCAAGATATTTTGCTTCAAAAAGAAGATGTACTTACTGTTACATCAAAAAATGAAATTAAAGAAGATGATTATGTAGAAATTGCTGGAGCCGTCAATCAACCTGGGGTTTACACTTATTCTAAAGGGATGAAATTAAAAGATTTAATCCTAAAGGCTAGAGGTTTTGATAAAACTGCGGCAGAAACTAGAGTTGAAATTTCTAGAAAATTAAATGAAAATAATGCTGATAACTCTAAATTATCACAAGTAATTGTAGTTGATATATCTAAAGAGTTTGATGATTTAGAAAATGAAAATAATATGATATTAAGCCCTTTTGATAATATTATAGTGAGGACTAATCCAAATTTTAATGAAAAGGAATTTGTTTATGTTGACGGACAGGTTAATTATCCGGGGCTATATGCAATCGAATCAAAAAGCGATAGAGTATCTGATTTATTAAAACGTTCAGGCGGAGTTAATGAGTTCGCTTATCCTAATGGAGCAACTTTGATAAGGAAAACAGAATACTATAAAAAAGAAACAGAATTCGATAAGCAGCAAACAACTTTATTAGCGCTTAAAGATAACTTAACAACTGAAACAGATTCATTGTCTGAATTTGATTCAGGTTTATTAAAAAGAATAAATAGTGATTTAGATAAGTTAAGTTTGCTAACTCAAGAAGAAAAAAATGTCTTAAACAAAGCAACTAATTTTGCTATCTCTGTAAAGAAAGATTCTTTACAACCCTATTTATTACCAAAAGAAGAGTTATTCAATACAACTGAATTAATTGCCATAGATTTATCAGAGATTATAAAAAATAATGGTTCTACTTCAGATTTACTCGTTCGGTCTGGTGATACTCTATTTGTTCCTAAAAAACTAGAAACTGTGCGTTTGAGAGGGGAATTGTTAAATCCAACAACAGTGAGACACCAAAACAACAAAACAACAAAATATTATATAAATAATGCTGGTGGTTTTAAATCTCGCGCAAATAAAAGTAAAACGTATGTAATTTCCCCGAATGGACTAGCACGTGCAACAAAAAAGTTTTTATTTTTTAATATTTACCCTAAAGTAGTAGCAGGCTCTGAGATTATAGTGCCACAAAAATTAGAAAAAAAATCTTCATTTGAGGCTGCAACTCTTACAACTATTGTTACAGGCCTGGCCACGTTGGTTTTAGCCCTTACTCAAATCAATTAGTAAAATCCAGTTTTTAGGAATAGATAAAATAAATAATTAAAAATGCAATCAGAAAGTAATATGCCAAACGAAGAAAAAATTTCTTTAAAAAACGTGTTTCAAGGCTTTAAGCAGTGGTTGGTGTTTATAATGGGTAAACGCAAAACAATTGTGTATGGCACTTTAATAACTTTAGTATTATCCCTTTCTTACAATTATTTAAAATCACCAGTATATTATGCTAATACATCTTTTGTGTTAGAAAATGATACTTCAGCTAGTTTAGGCGGCTTATCTTCTTTAGCATCCATGTCGGGGATTAATACCTCAAGTCTTATGAGTGCTAGTAATTTATTTCAAATTGATAATATACAAGAGCTTTATAGATCCAATAATATGTTAAGGCAAACTCTGTTAGAGGATGTCACTATTAATGGAAAATCTCAAAAATTGATTTATTACTTCGCTAAAGCACAAATATTAGAAAAAAAATGGGTCAAGGAAAAGGTCTATCTAAAAGATTTTTACAAGCATGAAAAACTATACAGTAGAGCTCAAGATAGTGTTTTAAAAGAGGCTATAAAATTGATTAAAAAAGATTTTTTAATTGTAGGAAAGCCAAATAGAAACACCTCCATTTTAAATGTTGGTTTTAAACATAAAGATGAGGTTTTTACTAAAATTTTTAATGAAGTTTTAGTTAATAAGGTCAACAGCTTTTATTACAAAACCCAAACTAAGAAAACAGCTTTCAATTTAAATGTATTACAAGTTCAAACAGATAGTGTTAAACGTCTTTTAGATATGTCTTTTTTAGCGCTTGCCGAAATAGACCAAAATATACCAAATCTAAACCCTCTGGTAAAAACAGCGAAAGTTCCTTATCAAAAAGCCATGGCTAATCTGCAAGCCAACCAGGCTATTTATTTGGAAGTTGTAAAACAATTAGAATTGGCAAAAGTTACTCATAGAAATAAAACCCCTCTTATTCAAATTATTGACAAACCCTCATTCCCTTTAGAAAATAACCGCTGGAAATTTTTAAATATACTTATTTTAGGAACATTTGGTGGCGGCGCGTTAATAGTCTTGTTCTTGTCGCTACAACGTATTACCAGACAAGCATTGGAAGAGTAATAATCAAGATTTAAAAATAAAAATTATATAAATCTTAAGATATCACTAAAATAAAATACTATTGTTTAAAGGCATTTTCATTAAGAATTTTTTCAATTTAATTATTAATCAAGGGATTAATATTTTTATTGCTCTATTAACAACACGCATTTTATTTAGTACACTTGGTGAAGCTCAATATGGACTAGTTAACCTTGCCCTTTCAGTTGTTTTATTGTCAAGTATCACCGTTAGTTATGGTTATCATCTGAATGGCCCTAAACGCATTGCTTTATTTAGAGATGAATCTGCAAAAAAGGAAACTTTAATCAACGAAATTATAGCAACCAGAATAATAATAGCCATCGGCATGGCAATAATTTTATTTTGCTTGACTTATTTTTTTGGTTTTTTTAAATCTTATGCAGCCCTATTGTATTATTCATTAATTCTGTTGTTTAGTCAAGCTTTGTTTCCGATGTTTTATTTTCAAGGAAATGATAAAATTGCATGGGCTTCATTAGTGAATGCCTTTGCAAAAGGAGCTTACTTGCTACTAATTGTATTATTTATAAAAACACCAGAAGACGCGACTTATGTCAACTTCTTATTTGGGTTTACAGCTCTTATTGTTTACATCGTTTCCTGGATCACTATTTATAAGAAAGAAAAAATTAAGTGGGTTTGGGTAAGTATTCATAATATAAAAAATAGATTTATTGAAAACTTTCAATTTTTTATGTCTTCAATAGGAGGTCATGTTTCTATTCACGGTGGCTTGATTATTTTAGCGAACTTTGTCAATAATACTGTTTTAGGAGAGTTTGCTTTGGCTCAAAAAATTGCTCTTTTAATGCGTATGGTGCCTGTTTTTTTTACACAAGCTATCTTGCAAAAAGCCTCTATTCTATTTAAAAGCGATAAGATTGAATTTAACAGTTATGTAAATAGAATTTTTATAATTGGATTATCAATTACTTTTGGTATGGGGCTTATTGTAATCATTTTTTCTAAATGGATAATATTTTTATTGGCAGGTTCTCACGTTCTTTATAGTGATGCTATTTTAAAAGTTTTAGCTTTCATCCCCTTTTTGAGTATGTTAAATTTTAATAATATGATTAAAATTTTAGTAGACGAAAAAAAACATTTGCTCACTAAAGCCACTTGGATAACAGCTATCATCATGTTAATATTAGCAACAACTGGTAGTTATTATTATGGCGGGTACGGACTCTCTATTGCACTTGTTCTTACAGAAATTGTGAGTTTTATTGTACATTCAGTACTCTTGATAAAAAATAAACATGAAAGAGCCTAAAATAGCCATCATCATTATTAATTGGAATACCTATCAGCTGACTTTTAATTGTCTTAAAAGCTTAGAGGCGTGTAGTTATAAAAATAAAAAAGTTTTTTTTGTAGATAATGGTTCGACAGATTCTTCCGGCGATAAAATAGCTTTAGAATTTCCTGAAATTAATTATATAAAAAATGAAAAAAATGAAGGTTTTACCGGGGCCAACAATAAAGCTTTAAAAGTTATTTTAAAACAAAATTTTGAGTACGTTTTATTACTTAATAATGATACAGAAGTAAATCCAAATTTTTTATCTCTTCTTGAGACCAGAATGGAATCTAATAAAAATTTAGCCGCAACACAGCCTCTGATATTAGATCTTCCACATAAAAAAACCATCTGGAATGCCGGAGGGTCGTTTAACACCTTTTTTGGCTTGTCTAAAACTAGATCTAAAGGGGTAATTTATAATCCAAAACTTAAAATTCAGACATTTACAGAATGGATTAGCGGTTGTTGTATCTTGGTAAAGATACAGGCCATTAAAGAAGTCGGTTTACTGGATAATCGTTTTTTTGCTTATTTTGAAGATGTGGATTGGTCTATAAGAATGAAAAATCAAGGTTATAAATTGGGCGTGGTCCCCAAAAGTATTATTTACCATCATTCATCTGGGAGTACAAAGAAGAACAACACTTCTAATGAAGGAAATTTATCCCCTTATGCTCATTATTTAAACGTACGAAATCACATTTATTTAATAAATAAACACACTTTTTTTTTTAACAGCACAGGGTCTTGGACATATCAAATTCTCAAAATAATTTCTTATTCTATTTATTTTATTTTAAGAGGTAGATTTAAAAAATTAAAAATGGTCTGGCGAGGTGTGTTGGACGGAATAAAAATTAAAAACATAAAACATATAGTTTGATTGTAGTTGCAACAACATTATTGATTTTATACATTGGACTTATTGGTTTTGTATTAAAAAAAATCTTTAAAGGGGATGCCTATTATCTATTACTTTATATCTTATTTACACTCCCTTTTTACACTACCTTTCAACTTATTATTTTTAAAGGATTTGACTTGTCGTCTCTAGTTGATGTCTTTAAATACAGTAAAGATTTTGTTTTCTTTACAGCTTTTTTTGTCTTTATTTTTGGCAAAAAAGAATCGTTTATTGAACAAAAATGGCAACTTACTTTTTTAGATAAATTGTTTTTGGGGTTTATGACCCTGACCCTTACATACACGCTTATTCCTTTAGGGGATATTCCTTTATTTTCAAAAATAATTTATGCAAAAAATACATTTTTAATAGGCATCGTTTATTTTTTAGGCCGCCACACTAATATTGATAAACAAAGGTGGCGTTTTATCGTAAAAGTTCTAATCTATTTAACAGTCGGCTCTTTTTTATTTGCATTGTCAGAAAAAATATTCGGAACACACCTACAAAGTATTTTAGATTACGGAAGATTTAATTTAGTAATAAATGACATGTTTCCAACGGGAAATTATGGCTTGAGCTGGACTTTTGAAACGCAAGGCGGATTTCCACGTTATGCAGCCTTCTTTTCAAACCCTTTAGAATTTGCAGCTTCATTATTGTTGTTTTTATCTTTGAGTCTTCATTATTTACTTCACTCAAAATACAATATTAATCGTTTGGCTTACCTATGCTTGTTGCTGTTGGTATCATTATCTTTCTTCTTTTCTTATTCAAGAGGCGCAATCATTGCAAGTGGAATTATAGTATTCTTCACTTTGTTTTTAGAAAAAAAGTATCACTTAGTACGAATTGTTTTGACTTTAGTTATTATGACAATAATATATATATCTTACTTTTCTTCAAAAGAATTACAATACTTTGTTTTAGATACTTTGAGTTTTCAAAACACTTCAAGTTTAGGACATCTTCTTGAATGGTTAGAAGGGGTAAATTCCATGATTCAAAATCCAATGGGTATTGGTATAGCCATGAGTGGTAACGCCAATGGTGTTGATCAAGCTTTAAAAATTGGTGGTGAAAATCAGTTTTTAATTTATGGCGTTCAAATGGGGTTTCTAGGACTTTTAATATATGTATCAATGTTGATCAATGGAATAAAGGATAGTTTAAAAGTATTTAAGCTTTCCAGTAAACATCATGTAAAATCTATTTCTTTTGTGGCTGCTGCGACAAAAATAGGTTTACTTATACCTTTGTTTACGGCCAATGCAGAATTGTATCTTTTTGTGGCTTTTCTTTCTTGGTTTTTAATTGGTTTTATTGAAACGTATTATTTAAAGAATATTTTAAATAGAAACATCCAATGAGTATCTTTACTCTATTCGGTTAACTAAAATAAAGAGAATATTTTGGCTCAAAAAATTAAAGTTTTTATAGACACTTTTTATTATCAGGCTGCATTGTCTGGAATGAGAACCTATATTAATGAGCTAGTTTTAGGAGCCAAAAATTCAAAAAATAATAACATTGAATATCTTTTTTCCCACGACATTAATCACTGGGATCAAAACCATAAATTTTTAAATCCAAAAAATAGATTATCTAGATTGTGTTTTCATGTTTATTATTTTTTTTGGAAACAAATTATATTGCCATTTAAAATATTAAAGCACAAACCAAATGTGCTTATTTGTCCTGATTATGTAGCGCCTTTATGGCGCTTACAAACACTCAAGCTTTGTGTTATTCACGATACACTATTTTGGGATTATCCTAAAAATTACAACCCACTATGGCGTAAATATTATATTAAACTTATAAGCTTAGGATTACGAGGAAATACATCTGTAATAACTACAAGTAATTATGTTAAAAGTAACTTAGAAAGTTTATTTTTAAAACAGAACTTTTCAATTAAAGTTATATATCAAAGTTTTTTAAAATCAAAAATAGACGATGACAGAATTTTAAAAACTTTAAATTTGGAAGACAGTAATTTTTTATTACATGTAGGCTCTTTTGATAAACGAAAAGATTTAATCACACTTGTCAAAGCGTTTAAATTATTAAAAGAAGATAGAAAAAATAAACATTTAAAATTAGTGCTTGCAGGCCAAAAAATCCTTAATGGCAATGCAGAAGTGTTAAAAGAATTGGAGAGATATATTTTGACAAACAATTTATCAAAAAGTATTTTGATGACAGGTTATTTGTCAGGGGTAGAAATATGCTCCTTATATAAAAAGGCTTTGATATATGTATTTCCCTCAATTGAAGAGGGGTTTGGTATTCCTGTTTTAGAAGCTTTTGCTATGAAAACTCCAGTTGTAACATCTAATGCGGCCGCAATGGTAGAAATTGCAGAGGGTGCAGCACAACATTATAACAAAGGAGATTATACTGAATTATTTAAAACTCTTACTAAATTAATAATTTCAAAACCCAAAAGAAATCATTTGATTGAAAAAGGATCAGAAAGGTTAAAGGCCTTTTCTAGAGAAAAGTTTATTAAAGATTACGAACAATTTATTTTAAATAGCGTTACGAATTAAATGAAACAACTAGCTAAAAGAGTACTTGTATTACACAGCTCTAATGATATGTATGGCGCCAGTAGAATTGTGTTACAAGTAATAGATATCTTAATTAAAGCTAAATATGAAGTGCATGTTATTTTACCTTATAAAGGAGTTTTAAATAAGATAATTACAGATAAAGGAGCATCATGTAGCATTTATAATTTAGGAGTTTTTAGAAAAATATATTTGAATTTAAATGGCTTATACAACCGATTTTTAAAAATTAAAAACGCTAAAAATCATATCTCAAATTATATCGATAAACACCACATAGATTTATTGTACACCAGCACATCAGTAATTATCTCTGGAGGATTAGCAGCAAAAAAAAGTGGCATTCCTTCTATATCTCATATCCATGAAATACCAACTGTCAATAAATCTTACGAAATATTTATTGCTTTGTTTGTGCGATATTTTTCAAAAAAAGTTATTGTGGTTTCAAATAGTGTTGCAAAACACTGGCAGCCTTACCTTAAAAAAAAGCAACTTCTTAAAGTTTACAACGGTATTGTTTTTCCGCTTACAGAGGTTTCTGAATACACAAAAAGAAAAATTGGTCAAGACATAACTGTTACATCAATAGGGAGATTGATCCCCGGCAAAGGACATAAATACTTTATAGAAGCGGCCAAAGAGTTATTAAAACTAAATAATCAGTATCAATTTTTAATTGTTGGAGATACTTTTCCAGGTTATGAATCTTACGAAGAAGAACTAAAAACGTTAGTTATTGAAAATGATTTACATGAAAAAATACATTTTTTAGGCTATAGAGCAGATATTGAAGCTATATTGGCCAAATCCGATTTGCTTTTTCATTCCTCAATAACACCAGATTCTTTGCCTACAGTACTCTTTGAAGCAATTAAAATGAAAGTACCTTTAGCGGCTACAGAATTAGCAGGTGCGGTAGAAATTTTAGACAATGGGAATTGCGGTTTATTGTTGCCACTCAATAATGCAAAAAAAGTAGCAGAACTGATAAATGATTATATTAAGGATGAAAATTTGAAAATATCAAATATTGAAAAAGCAATTGAATACACCAATCTACATTTTTCACCTACACAATTCGAGAAAAATATTTTAGACATCTTCAAAATTACTCTGACATCAAAATGACTCAATTAAAAAGTAATACAAATCCTTTAAAAATTGCCATCATTGGCTCTAGAGGATATCCGTATGTTTATAGTGGTTATGAAACCCTAATTAGAGAATTAAGTGAGCGTTTGGTGGAAAAGGGCTGTGAAGTAACTGTTTATTGCCATCGCAGCTTATTTAAAGAAAAACCAGCTCATGTAAACGGTATTAAATTGGTGTATATGCCTACTATAGAAACAAAATCGCTAAGTCAATTTATACATTCTTTTTTATCTATGTGCCATGCAGTTGTTTCTGATGCAGATGTTGTTTTTGCTGTAAATGCAGCTAATGGTCCTTTTGGTTTAATCTCAAAAATATTTAGAAAACCAACGGCTATAAACGTGGATGGTTTAGAATGGTTACGTCCTAAATGGAAAGGTTTAGGTGCCAGATATTTTAAAATAGCAGCTTGGTTGTCAACAATTTTGTTCGATCAAATTATAAATGATTCTGAGGAGATGCGTAAGGTATATCTAAACATATTTAAAAAAGAATCGGTAGTAATTGCTTATGGTGCCACAATAAAAAAACCAGAAGATCCCTCTTTGATTCATCAATGGCTTATTGCCCCAAAAGAATATTATTTAGTTGTTGGACGTATGATTCCAGATAATAACGCCGATATTATTGTGAAAGGTTTTTTAGCCTCAAATTCAACAAAAAAAATGGTTATTGTGGGCGATGTCTTTTACAAAGACAATTATGCTGATGAGCTAAAAGCACTAAAAGATGAGAGACTTGTTTTTACCGGTTATGTTAATGACCCTGAAGTTTTAGCGACTTTATACCATCATTGTTATGTATACGTTCACGGACACGAGTTTGGGGGAACGAATCCAACAATGATTAAAGCAATGGCATATGGCTGTGCTATTCTGGCTTTAAATACTGTTTTTAACAAAGAAATGTTAAACAATGACTCATACGGAATTTATTTTGAAAAAAATCAGATAGCTATTCGACAACAAATCAATCATGCAGATCAGCACCCTAAGGAAATTAAAAAATTACGTCAAAACTCCCACCTGGGTATCACTGATAAATACAATTGGGATTGTATTGCAGATCAATATTTAGAGGTTTTTAGACGGCTTGCTGAAAAATAAAAAAAATTACAATTTAAAGTTGATATCCTTTCTTTGATTAGATTTTTTTTTAGAATTAAAATGATAGGTAAGATTAAAATTTACGTGAATGTTGTTAACATCTGTACCAGCGTGATAATATGGATTTGTGTAATCATCTAATTCCCATTGATAGTTTAAGCTTCTTGAGTAAACTACATTAATGCGTCCCCAATAATTTTTTATCTTTTTTTGGACACTGAAATGCACATTAAAATCTTTCCAATAACGCCTAAAGTCTTGAGCTTCTTCAAAAGCGTATATAAAAAAATCATTGTCTTGGTCTATAACCTCAAAAGCAATACTATACTTATCTAATTTATCTATCATAGCAAATTCAAAATACTGAGAATTACTACCTGGGCCTATACCCGCACCCATTACTTCACCATTATTGGTGTAGCCATGTCTAACTTTGCTATGCATATACCAGGAACCGGCATCTCTTAATAAACGAGAAGAGGTTTGTTGCATCACTGTTCTCTCCCATGAAAATTCATATATTTTACTAGTTGGGCTTTTTTGAAAAACTTTGTGAATACCCATGGTATAAGCTCTTGCGTGATCAGAGTCTAATATTAAATCTCTTAAATTATATTTGGCATCATTATAGTTTAATTCACCATAAATTTCTGCTTTAGCATCCTGCCACACCCATCTTCCAAAAAATCCCGCACCCTGATCTCTTTCCCCTTCTAAGGAATCGGAAGTCAAACCATATCTATCATTTTTTCTAAAAAGACCATCAAAAACGGGAAAATAATCACTATTTGTTGTTGCAAATTCACCATACATTTGCACCCATCTAATAAACCCAAGTGACAGCCCTTCAACCCATTTAGGGGAATACGTAAAAGTTAAACCTTGGTAATAGCGCCAATCATCATTTTTTGGGAAATATAAGTTGGTACCTCCAAATGTTTGATTGGGTACAGGAGGCCTGAATCCAGAACCCTCTAAACGTCCTGTTACTACTTGCCATTCAAAATTTCCTATAGGGGTCTTTATAGGTCGTGTTGTATTAAAAGTAATATGATTAAATCCTTGAGCTTGGTTACTCATCATGATACTGTTTCTTATAGAGGGCCCCCACCAAATATTTTCTGATGATAAACCTAGCGAAAGACCTTTATAATTTAACCGTATACTGGATTGGCCAAATAAAGATTTTTTATACGCGTTTTCTCCAAATCTCTCGGGCATGTCAATATGATTCCAAAGATTGTATCTTCTAGCCCAAGTTATTCCATAATGGCTATCTGGAAACCCTTCAAAATTTCTATTTTCAGCATAAATGGATTCAGGCTTGAATTGTATAGATAAGGGGCCTAATTCCGCATGAAAACCAAAACTAACAAGTTGTTGGTAGCCTCTGTTTGGAATCATACTACCATTATTTCTGCTGTAAGGATGGTGACTACTGTATTCCATTATAAAATCAACAGGTAAGATTTTTAATGTGCCATGCTTTCCAAAAAAAGTTTTTAATGTAGCCCCATATTCATTACTGCCGATAAGACTTGAATCAATTTTAACACCTATTTTACCCGTGTGAATTGGTAACGATGTAAATGAAACGGAGGGATCAAATTCACCAAGTAATTGAGCTGTTCTAAGGTTTTGTTGAATAAAACCCTCATTAAGGTTAATTGTTTGTGCTTGTACCTTTTGAAAAAAACAAAAGCAAAATACAACGGATAATATGATTCGCATAAAATATTTTTTCATTAGTATGTGTGAAGACGCACTTTTAAATTATCTAGAGACCAACTCTCATCACATCTTTGATCAGCGGCGTTAGGTTGGTAAAGCTGGTCATAAAAGCGTATGAGTAAAGCGTTGCCTGTATGTTCAAAAACCTGTTCAATTGTATACATTGTCGTACCATCAAATTCAGAGTCCAAACTGCATAAGCCAGGCAGTAATCTTGATGATCCTTCTCGCGGGAGGTTTTCAGTAGGAAAAACACCAGGATAAGATTGTCTTAAGCAGAACGCTGTGTTACAAACACTGTTAGAAAAAGAAGTTTCCCAAACATTAGAAGGAGTACCCCCGTCAGATATTAGTTCAATAAACCATGCGTCAGGTTGATCGGGATCAAAATTGTTAAAATTGCCATCCCAAGAATCGTGAATATATAAATCAAAAGAGATATAAATATAATCGTGAGGGCCAATATTATTTAGGTTTAGTGAAAAACCATCATTGTTATAATTTCCTAATACAGTAGTATTGTTAAAAGTCATCAATTGAGCGCCATCAATAGCATCTAAATCACCACTTTCAAAATCATTATTGTAAAAAAGGTCGATGCTTTGAAGTTCATCTGATTTACCACAAGAAAATAAAATTACCAAAACCAATAAAAATATTTTTTTAGGAATATGAGTTAAATTCATATGAGTAAATAATACTAAATAGTAAAAATAGGCAAAAATTATTAATATGTTTTTACTAAGAAAATTTAAATGTTTAGTTTAGCCAAAAATTTGCGACAACAAGCAATAACATCATATAAATTGAAAAGTAAAGTAAAAAAAAACCCCCTTAAAAAGGTTTTTAATGCTGTTTTAAAAAGGGTATTTGACATTTTATTTTCTGGCTTTATTCTTGTCTTTTTCCTCTCATGGATGTATCCGCTATTTGCTTTGATTATAAAACTACAAAGTAGTGGGCCAGTCATTTATAAACAACTTAGAGAAGGAAAAGATGGTGTTCATTTCTTGTGTTTTAAATTTAGAACAATGCATTTAAATGGTGAATCCGACTATTCTTGGACAAAAGTAAACGACCCCAGAGTTACAAGATTTGGTGTATTTTTAAGAAGATCTTCCTTAGATGAATTCCCTCAATTTTTAAATGTTTTTTTAGGAAGTATGTCTATCGTAGGACCAAGGCCACACCCAATAAAATTAAATGATTTATACCGAGATCGTGTAGAAAAATTCTCTCTAAGGCATGAGACTAGACCAGGCGTAACAGGACTTTCTCAAATGAAAGACTATAGAGGCAGTATTACACAATATCATCAAATGAATTCACGAGTAAAACTGGATCGATTTTACATTCAAAAATGGACATTTTTATTTGATCTCAAAATTATAGTATTAACAATTCCTGCCACTATACATTGGGGGTTGTCCAGTAAATAGTGATTTATTATATTAATCTTTAAATACTTAATTCTCACAACAGAGACGACAGACCTTGTTGTAAATATTGCTAAAGCTCTTAAAATAGCTTAACCCAACATTTCTTATATTTGAATAATCATTCAATTTAGTTATGAAAAAACTACTCATACTCTGTGCTTTTTTAGTCTTAGCTTGTTCAAGTGATTATGAACTTCTTTGTGTTGATGAGGTTAGTTTATCAACATTCCCAGCCACTAATGTAACTAGAACATCAGCTACCTTAAATGGACTTATAAGCACTGCATCCATTAATTGTGACACCACCACCACCCAAAGACAAGGCTTTGTTTATTCAAGACAACGCCAGCCAGTCATAGGAGATTTTGAAATTAACTCTGCTGGTGATTCTATAAATTCCACAATAGAAAACCTTGAGCCAAATACAGCTTACTACTTTAGAACGTTTGCGATTAACCCTGTAGCTGATCTTTACGCTGATAAAGATGAAGAAATAAGAAGATTTGTGACTCATGTGGATGACGTGCCTACAAATTGTGATGTAGTCTATCTAGGCGAAAATGGAATAACCATTAAAGCTTGTGAATCCGCTAATGTAGGAGACGTAGGGACTATTAATGGAGTTGAATATACTATTGTGAGCGAGCTTAATCTTAGACAGAGGATTATCGATAATGCAGATATTTCTTCTGTATGTACTTCAAGAGTTACACAAATGGAGAAGTTATTTTATCAAAACGATGTCTTCAATCAGGATATTTCCACTTGGGATGTAAGTAATGTTATTAGTATGTCTCAGATGTTTGAAGAATCTGCTTTTAATCAAGATATTTCAAATTGGGATGTAAGAAATTTAACTGATATGTATGCGATGTTTAAAGACAATTCAGCTTTTAATCAGCCTATAGGAGATTGGAATGTTGGTAGTGTGAATAAAATGGGAAGAATGTTTCAAGGCAATTCAGCCTTTAACCAACCCATAAATAATTGGGATGTAGCTAGTGTAGATGAGATGTGGTACATGTTTTTTAATGCTTCAAACTTTAATCAACCATTAGGAAATTGGAATGTAAGCGGTGTAAATAATATGTATTCGATGTTTAGCGGGTCTTCATTTAATCAAGATATAGGAAATTGGGATGTAAGTAATGTTTTACAATGTGATGGTTTCAGCTATAACACTCCTCAATGGACACTACCTCAGCCTTACTTCACAAGCTGTATACCATAATGATAAGCCTAGATTAGGATATCCACTTTTTTCAATTCAGCTACTTCTAATAATCCTCTTAAATAGGTTAAACTTATATTTAGATGAATAACCCACAGCTTTCTGTAGCTTGATAGTATAAGCCTTTGTGCTTAAATTATAGACTGTTTAGTCTTAATATACCAACAAGTTTAGTAGTTAGGAATTAATTATATTTGATACGCCTAAAAAAACCACTTTGAAAAAGCTACTAATTATTTTATTATTTGTTTCATTAATCTCTTTTGGACAAAATGAAAAAAATGACACTATACACAACACACAAAACATTAATCTCAATTTTAAGTCAGTAATAATTCCAAGTGTTTTAATCGGATATGGAATAATAGGTATTCATAACGATGCATTAAAACGATTTAATTATGACATACAAGAAGAATTAAAAGGACATATAGATAATAATTTTAAAATAGATAATGTTTCTCAATTTGTTCCTTCCTTATCTGTATATGGTCTAAATGCAATTGGTATAAAAGGAAAAAATAATTTTAAAGACAGGACAATCATTTTGGGAACAGCATCTTTGATTATGGGCTCAACAGTTACAGCAATGAAAAAGCTGACAACAATTGAACGCCCAGATGGTTCGAATAAACTTTCATTTCCTTCAGGTAGTACAGCAATAGCTTTTATGGGAGCAGAGTTTTTATATCAAGAATATAAAGAAGTATCAATTTGGTATGGGATTTCTGGATATTTAGTTGCTACTGGAACTGGTTTTTTAAGATTGCATAACAATAAACATTGGTTTACAGATGTTGTTGGTGGTGCTGGAATCGGAATTTTAAGTACTAAAATTGCTTATTGGATTCATCCGCTTGTAAAAAAAACTTTATTTAAAGATAAAAAAGAGATTAGCGGATTAGTTATGCCTTTTCACAATGGAAAAGAATACGGATTAGCTTTGTCAATGTCTTTCTAAAGAAATAATTATACACAACACAGATTGTTAATGTTTTTCTTTTATAAAGAAAGAAAATAATATTATTCTGATAAAAAAATATTCTCTTATCAAGAATATTTGTTCTAAAAACCTTATTTTTGCAAAAACTAATTTATTTATAGTAAATTCTTTAATTATGAAAAACTTTTACAAATTATTATTAATCGTATTATTCATCTTTGGTACAACAAGTATACAAGCGCAAGATGAAAACAATCCATGGCAATTTAGCTTTGGTATGCACGCTGTTGATCAGGAAGCAGATACAAATACATCCATTAGTGAATTTTTTGATGTAGAGGATAACTGGAATATTTCTTCACCATTTTCAATGTTTTCTGTTTCAAGATACATTGGCAACAACCTTTCTTTTGGTGTTGGTGGGTCAATGAACAGTATTTCAAAATATGCAACAGGTCAAACAAGTATAACTCCTACGTCTGGAGCTTCAGAATATCACACTGTAGATGCAATGTTAAAATATAGCCTAGGTGATGTGTTAGACTGGGGAGACTGGGAGCCATTTGTTGGAATCGGTCCAGGATGGACTTGGATGGCAGGTGAAAATTGGATGACTGGAAATCTTAGTCTAGGTATTAACTACTGGATGAATGACAAATGGGGTCTTACTTTTCAAACAGATTACAAGCAAAATTATGATGGTGATAAAGCTAAAATACTGTCTGCTGGTATTAATCAAAAATTAGACGAAGGTGGCTCTATGAGATGGTCCGCTGGAGTATCTGTTAAATTTGGAGGCACAGACACAGATGGTGATGGCATTTATGACAAACATGATAAGTGTCCAACAATTCCTGGATTAGCAGAATTTGATGGATGTCCTGATACTGATGGTGATGGAATCCAAGACAGTGAAGACGATTGTCCACTTGCTGCAGGTCCTGCAGAATATAATGGATGTCCTGATACTGATGGAGATGGATTACCAGACAATAAAGATAGATGTCCTAAAGAAGCTGGAGACAAGAAACTAGGTGGATGTCCAGATTCTGATGGAGATGGTATTGTGGATGCTAGAGATGGCTGTCCTAACCAAGCTGGTCCTAGAGCAAACCGAGGTTGTCCATGGCCAGATAGCGATGGAGATTCTGTTTTTGATAAGGATGATGAATGTCCTGATACTCCTGGTACAGTTGCAAACAATGGCTGTCCAGAAGGTCCGTCTGAAGAAGATATGGCTAAAATTACAGAATTATCTAGAGGAATTCAATTTGCATTTGGTTCTGCTACATTTACTGAGGCAACACCTCCAGTAATTGACGATATTGTAGAAATCATTCTACAATATCCTAAATCAAGCTTTAGTGTTGAAGGTCATACAGATAGCGTAGGGACTAAAGGATTCAATCAAGGATTATCTGAAAGAAGAGCAAATGCTGTAGTTGATTATTTAAGCTCACGAAATGTTTCTTCATCTAGACTAAGTGCTTCTGGATTAGGAGAAACTAGCCCTATTGATACAAACATAAATTCAGCAGGTAGAGCTAATAATAGAAGAGTTGAAATTGTTTTTACAAAATAAGTAAATAATAAACTCTAATAAAATAGAAAACGCTTCGCTAAATGCGAGGCGTTTTTTATTTTTATACAATGCAGAGTTTTCTAAAAATTGTACTTTCAGAATTAAACAAAAAAAAAGTAAATCTTTCTGATTGTGTCTTTATTCTTCCTAATAAAAGAGCTGGATTATTTCTAAAAGAAGCTATTTCTACTACTATTGAAAAAAATATTTTTAGCCCAGATATTCTGCCCATTGATGACTTTATAACATTACTCTCAGGTTTATCAAAAATATCTAATACAGAGTTACTATTTGAGTTTTATTCTGTTTATAAGCTAAATACACTACCGCACGAACAAAATGAGTTTGAAGATTTTATAAAATGGGCGAGGATATTACTTAATGATTTTGATGATATAGATAGAGAATTAGCTGATTCCAATGCGGTATTTAACTACTTACAAGCTATAAATGACTTAGACCACTGGTCCCTGGATGAAAATAAAACTTCAATAGTAGAAAATTATATGTCATTCTGGAAGGATATAAAAAAGTATTATAGCCAGTTATCAAATCACCTCTTAAATGAATCTAAGGGCTATCAGGGGTTAATCTATAAAGAAGCAATAAATAATTTAGAAAGTTATATAAATTCTAATAGCAATAAACTTCATATTTTTTTAGGATTTAATGCGCTATATGGATCAGAGTCAGTAATAATCCAAGAATTACTTCAATCAGGAGTAGCAAAAATTTACTGGGATATCGATGAAGCTACTATCAATTCAGAATATAACTCTTCTGGCTACTATATAAATCAGTACATAAATTCATGGCCATATTATAACAGTAATAAAATTGATATAATGTCGAATAATTATTCTACACAAAAAAATATTTCTGTAATCGGCACAGCAAAAAATATAGGACAAGCAAAATACATTGGTGAGATCATAGGAAAAATTAAAAATCCTAATGCTCTTAATAATACAGCAATAGTACTGGGAGATGAAAAACTGTTAACCCCTTTGTTAAACTCAATGCCAAATAAAATAGAGGATCTCAACATAACTATGGGGCTACCAATTAAGTTGTCCTCTACTGCGTCATTATTTGATAATTTGTTAAAATTACATTCGGAGAATAAAAAATCATTCTATTATAAAAATGTGATTTCAATATTATCGCATGAGCTAATAGTTCCACTATTAAATACTAGTGATGGCGATATTTGTAAAATTATCAATACAAATAATATAGTATACCCAAATCTCAACACACTAATAAAGATTAATAAGTCCAATAGAGAAATATTAGAGCTTCTTCTTAGTGCTTGGGATAATACAAATAATGCAATCGATAATTGCATCAAAATAATATATAGAATAAAAGATCATTTTGACAATAATGAAGCTCAGGAAAAGATGACATTCGAATACCTTTATCATTTTAATAAATTATTTAATAAATTAAAATTATTACAAAACAAATATGAACATATAAACTCTATTAGAACCTTACATAATTTATATAGAGAAATAATAAAAAATGAGAAAGTCCCATTTAATGGAGAACCACTTAAAGGATTACAGGTAATGGGGATCCTTGAATCAAGGGTTTTAGATTTTGAAACAGTAATTGTCTCATCATTAAATGAGGGGATTCTTCCTATGGGAAATAAGGGTAGCACATTTATACCCTTTGATGTAAGAATTCAGCATAATCTTCCTATATATAAAGATAAAGATGCAATATATAGCTACCATTTTTATAGATTAATCCAAAGAGCTAAAAACATATATCTGCTTTACAACACAGAACCAGATGTAATAAATGGTGGGGAAATTAGCAGATTCATTAGACAGTTAGAAATTGAAAATATTCATAAAGTAAATCATAAAATACTTGTGCCAAAAACTCCTATAATAAAAAAGGAGCTGATAGAGATTGATAAAAATTCCGATATTTTAAAAAAACTTAATGAAATATCAGAAAGAGGATTTACAGCATCAATGCTGCTGAACTATATAAGAAATCCTATATCCTTTTATTATCAGACCATCCTTGAAATTCCTGAAGATAAACAGATGGAGGAAACTATAGCTTATAATACCCTTGGCTCAGTAATTCATGAGACATTAAAAGATCTGTATAAACCCATTGAAAATAAGGAATTAAATGAAAAATCTATAAAAGAGATGCAGGAGAAAAAAGATAAAATAATTGATAAAGAATTTCAAAAAAAATTCAGCATAGGAAATCTTACTAAAGGGAAGAACTTAATAATAGTAGAGACGGCAAAAAAATATATCGATAATTTTCTAAAAAAAGAACTGAAAGATATTAATGAGGGGAATACCATAAAGATACTAGGGATAGAAACTGAATTCGAAACTATAATTAATCTCTCCTCTGAATTAAAAAATATTAAAATTAGAGGTAAAATAGATAGAATAGATAGTGTTAATGGAACAACAAGGGTTATTGACTACAAAACTGGCGGACAAGTCAAACAAACAGATCTAAATATCAAGGAATACGATAAAATCTTTGAAGATAAAAAATATTCAAATATCTTTCAATTACTGTTTTATTCCCTAGCTATTGAAAAAGACAAAAAATATAATTTTCCAGTGGAAAATGGAATTATATCCTTTAGAAATCTAAGTATTGGCCCTTTAAAAACTACGTTTTTAGATAAATCTAATCTGGTAACGCCTGAAAAACTAAAAGATTATAAAAAAGGACTAGAGAGGCTAATTATAGAAATTCTAGATATAGATACTTCATTTAAAGAAAAGAAAATAGAAGAAAATAATAGATATTAATTTCTACTTCATTATCACCTTATAACATAACTAAAAAGTAAAACGAGTGTAAAAAGTAATTTTTTTATAATAATAGAGATAAATTATATTAAAAATATGCTTGAATAAAGTTCAAAATCTTACTATTAAAATATTATGTATATTTGTACATAACAGGTATTAATATAGTTAATTATATTAATAATTGCAAATTATACTGTATTACTTATTGTATAAATATGAACATTTATCTAAAAAAATCAAGTTATATAACAAAACAGGATAAATCTGCTATTTTATTTGATTGTTTTAGTGCTAACTATCGAAAAAAGATAAATACCAACGTATATGTGTCCCCAGAGCATTATGACGCAGAGGCTAATCAAATCAGCAGAATTGATCCAAAACATGTTGGTCTCAACATAGCCCTGAAAAAACTTGAACAAAAAAGAGATGTTGCCCTTTTTAATTATACAGAAGAAAAATGGAGTAAAGATGAGCTAGAAAACTTCTTAAAATCAGGTATAGAGCTATATTCTCTTGATGAATACGTAACAAATGAATTTGGAGACACTAAGAGTAAAATTACCCACAGAGATTATATAAACGTGGTAAAAGTCTTCAAAAAATACCTCAATAAGCCCAACAGGATTCAATTTGAAGAATTATTAGATGAGCAATCCATTTTAACCTTTAAAATGAATGCAATAAAAAATGGGCTTAAACAAAGCTCTATAAACTCATATGTAAAAAAAATGAAGGTAATTATGAATAGCGCCTACAAGGATGGCCATGTCAGTGAAAGATTTAATATCCCAGAGAGTGTTATTGAGGAAATTCCTTCAAATCCACGGGAAATTATAACATATAAAGAAATAGAGGGGGGGATAGCAAAAATTACTAATATTCATCAGGCTCAATCCATCGCGCTGTTTCTAATGATGCTATCATGTAAAGGCATGTATCCAGCAGATATAATGAATTATAAAAAAATAGAAAAAAATAATGCTGATGAAATTTTAATTAGTGAATTATTTGAAAAGGGGTCTGAGTATATAAAATTTAAAAAGTCAAAGAAAAGCATGAAATATAAGTATGTAAGAATAAATCATGCCATTAAAAAATTAGTAAGAATACTGAAAACTACTTTTTATATAACACATTACCGTAAGTACTCAGATATTCTTGCGCCATATAATGATCCTTTTCATGTTTTTGCCGTTGATATTGCTGCAAATAATAATATTTATAAAAACCTATGGAATTTCTATCAAAAAATGACAAAATCTGTTCTTAATTATTCATTTACCTCTGCAAGAGATTCTTTTAATATAATTTTAGAAGATCAAGAAATGACAAATCAAACAAGAAATATATTAACTGGGGATATAACTCGTATGGAATTAACAAAAATGGATATTTCAAAATTAAGTGATACGAGAGATAAAATGAGAAACATAGAAGATCATATTAATAGAGAATTTAGAATAACAGAACTAGTAGAAATATTAACAAATAAATTGAAATTAATTGGGAATAATCTTGATGACATAACGTTAGAAAACTGGAAAACTCCAAAATCATTTATTGCATCAATAAATAAATTCAAGTAAACAAAACAATATGAAAAAAATAGGGATGTTATTAATGATTTGCATGTTATTTGCAATTGAATTTCAAGGGCAAGAACAAGAAGTAGATTCAACAAAAATAAAGGGCTGGAAAAAGTCTGGATTAACAAGCCTTATTGTAAATCAAACGGCCTTTAGCAATTGGATATCAGGGGGTGAAAATAGTATTGCTGCAACACTGTCTGTTGATTACAATATTAATTACTATAATAATGGCTGGTCCTGGGACACTAAAATAATAGGGTCATTTGGCATTAATAAAAATAGTGATAGTAAGTTTTTTAAAAAAATAGATAACAGAATTGAAATTAATTCACTAATTGGGAAGAAATTTATAGAAAAATTTAGTTTCTCAAGTTTTTTAAATTTTAAAACACAATTTGCAAAAGGATTTAAATATTCTAATGCCTCTGAAGATATTGAAATAAGAGAAGAGATAACAAGATTTTTGTCTCCAGCATATTTACAAATTGGTATTGGAGTTTATTGGAAACAAGACAACTCCTTATGGGTAAACATAGCTCCTATAACTGGAAGATTAATTTTAGCTAGTAGAAAATTTACAGATAATCTAGATAATGGTGAAGAATATTTTGGAATTCCAAAAGGTGAGATATCTAGGTTTGAATTAGGAGCATCGCTAAGTGCTTTTTATAAATTTGAAGTAATTGAAAACATACAGCTTGAACAACGAATTAATCTGTATTCTGACTATTTAGGGAAAACAGGAAATATTGATGTAGACTATACAATAACTGCATTTATGAAAATCAATGATTATTTATCAACTAATCTAATCATACAATGCCTGTATGATGATAATGCCATAAAAAGAGTTCAACTAAGAGAAGTGTTTGGGCTAGCAATTAATCTTAATTTGTTAGAGTTGCCAGCTTTTAAATAGCCTACCGATTTCGCATTTTAGCTAGCATTCTTAATATTTCTAGATACAGCCATACTAGTGTTACTAAAAGGCCAAAAGCTCCATACCATTCCATATATTTTGGAGCGCCTTTTTCTGCTCCCTCTTCAATAAAATCGAAATCTATTACTAAATTTAATGATGCAATAACTACTACTCCAAGACTAAAGAGAATGCTAAAATTTGAAGAGTTAGTAATATTTAAAACAGATACGCCTGTGCCAAAAAAGCTCATTATAAAATCAACTATGTATATCAAAAAAATTCCACCTGTTGCAGCAAATACTCCAAGTTTAAAATTCTCTGTTGCCTTAATTATATTAGCTCTATAAGCCAATAATAGGGACAATAATATACAAACAGTTATAGTTATCGCCTGTAAAGCAATCCCCTCATATAACAATTCCCCGTTTTGTCCTTGAATACTCTCATATAATTTAGATACACCGCCTAATGCTAGTCCTTCTAATAAAGCATAGACTGGCACAGTGTACGGCGCCCATTGCTGCTTAAATATTGTGATCATAGCAACTATAAATCCTCCGATACAGCCAGGCAGAATGAGCCATAACATACTAGAAGTATAGGTAAAGTATCCCGCCACAATTAGAATACAAAGAGAAATTGCTGTCTTATCAACAGTCCCATTAATTGTCATAGTATCTGAGGGATTTGACCCTATAGATCCTTGAAATGATTTAGAATTTAGTGCTGGGTTTTTTGTTCTGTATGATAAATGCTTTCTCATATTTCAATGTTTTTGTTTAGGTAAAAAATTAATCTACTATAAAGCTTGTTATACTTTCTATGAGGCCTTGTTTAAGCTTAAGACTTGGGTCTCCATAAGTCCGCATATTTAGAAATCTATTAGCATCTGCCTCTTTTAAAATATGATTCATCCCTTCTATAATGACTAGCTCTGAATTAGAATTAGCTGTTGCTAATTTTTTAGCATCCTCTACTTGAATTTGAATATCAGTTGTGCCTTGAACAATCAAAATAGGGCTTTTTACTTTTGAAATTTCAATAGCTGGATCATATTTAAAACTTGAAATTAAATACGGTTGCACGCTAGGACGAAAAAGACTATTAATTAATGGAGGAACACTGTCTACTGTTTTTCCTTTTTCTAGTTCCTCTATAATTGGCAAAGACATGGAAAGAACATAGGGGGGTTGATCAGCCAGCTGTCTTCTTAGGGTTGCCTGCATTGAAAATCCTGGGCCTGCAAGTGAAATAAATTTATCTGGAAAAACATTTTGAGAGGCTATCATGCCAATTAAAGACCCTTCGCTATGGCCTAAGATTATAACAGAACTAAATCTTGAATTATTTTTAAGAAGTAAATACCATTGTTGAACATCTCTAATATAATGTTCAAGTCTTAAATCTTCTTCTGAAATCATAGCTTTCGCACTTTTAGCAATCCCTCTTTTATCAAATCTAAATGAAGCTATATTATTATTATATAGCCCTTGAGCCAACATTTTTAAGGAATTGTTTTTTAAAGAACCGCTATTGCCATCTCTATCTGTAGGTCCGGATCCAGCAATAATTAAAACAAGCGGGATGTTTTCTTTTGAGGGTAATAGCAAAGTCCCCTCAATATTCCCAGTGGGTGTTTCTAATACAATTATTTCTTCTTGAGCTAAAGCAAAAACAGTAGCAAATAAAAAGCATAAAATAGTTGATACGTGCTTCATAAATACAAAGTTAGAAGAATTAAAATTATATAGAAATACACATGCCTATTTCAAGTAAAATTAATTCTTTTCCATTATTAGAAAATTTTTCAACAGCCCCATTCCTGTCAATTTCAATAAAACCAAAAGTGTCAAAATGATATCCTAATACTTTCTTGCATTCTACAAAATCACTTGCAATAATTGCATCATCAATCCCCATAGTAAAATTATCTCCTATAGGAAAAATAGCTAAGTCCAGTCTAAATTCATTTGCAATTAGCTTCATGTCATATGTAAGCGCAGTGTCGCCTGCAATATAAATAATCTTGCTGTCTGCTGAGAGGACAAATCCTCCAGGTTGTCCACCATAAGATCCATCAGGGAATGATGAAGTATGAATAGCGTTTACATATTTTAATTCACCAAAATCAAAAGTCCATTTTCCTCCATGATTCATTGGATGTCCCTTTAATCCCTTGTTTTGGAAATGTGAAACTATTTCAAAATTTGAAACAATTAAAGCATCATTGTCTTTTGCTATTTTCTCAACATCTAGTATATGATCTTGATGAGCATGAGTTAATAAAATAACATGCGGATTTAAATCTTGAATATTTATTGAGCTTGCTTTAGGATTTCCGGAAATGAATGGGTCTACCAAAATATTATGCGTAGATGTTTTTATATATAAAGCAGCATGTCCCAAAAATTGAATTTCCATAATTAATCAGAATTGAAAATTGTTAAACAAATTTAAAATGAGATGTGAAGTGTCTTAAATATTTTGGTTCTTTTACTATTTTTATTCCTTTTGCTTTTTTCTTCTCTTTCTTAATTTGCTCAAAAACCTCAATAACATAATCTATATGACTTTGCGTGTAAACTCTCCTTGGAATAGCTAATCTAACTAGCTCCATTGGTGCAGGAATTAGTTCTTGGTTCTTTCCTTTTTTTCCAAACATTACTGATCCTATTTCTGAGCTTCGGATTCCCCCTTTTAAATATAAATTGCAAGCAAGTGATTGCCCTGGGTATTGGTCTACTGGAATATGACTATACAAAGATTTTGCGTCAATATAAACAGCATGTCCTCCTACAGGCAACATTATTGGAATTCCCATTTGATCTAGCCTTTCTCCTAAATAAGTTGTACTTGCAATTCTATATTGTAAATAGTCTGGATCAAATACCTCCTCCAGTCCAACGGCAATAGCCTCCATATCTCTTCCTGATATTCCTCCATAAGTAATAAACCCTTCAGTAATAATTAATTCATTTTTACATTGTTCCGTTAATTTATCGTTATTCAACGCTAGAAATCCTCCCATATTTACAATACCATCTTTTTTTGCACTCATTGTACATCCATCTGCTAAGGCAAACATTTTTTGAGCAATTTCTTTATAGGTGTTGTTTTTATATGCTTTCTCTCGTTGCTTAATGAAATATGCATTTTCTGCAATTCTGCAAGCATCTATTATTAATGGAATATTATGTTTTTTACAAATCTCACTAACCTTCTTTGCGTTTTTCATGCTTACTGGTTGACCGCCACCACTATTATTGGTTACAGTTAAAATTACGCCTGCTACATTTTCTTGGCCTCTTTCTTTAATTGTTGAAATAAGTTTTGACACATTCATGTTCCCCTTGAAAGGATGTTTTACTGAGGGTTTCTTTCCAATTTCAGTAGGACAATCTATAGCTTCTGCATTGGAAAACTCAATATTAGCTCTAGTTGTATCAAAGTGAGTGTTGCTTATAAAAGTTTTTCCCTTTCCCCCAATACATCCATATAATATTCTTTCTGCAGCTCTTCCTTGATGTGTTGGCAATACATGCCTATATCCTGTTAAATCCTTTATAGTGGCCTCCATTTTTTTCCAACTTTTTGCCCCCGCATAAGATTCATCTCCAATCATTATTCCTGCCCATTGTTTTGAGCTCATGGCTGCTGTTCCACTATCAGTAAGTAAATCAATAATAACATCTTCTGCTTTTACTAAAAAAAGGTTGTGTTTAGCTTCTTTAAGGAATTTTTCTCTTTCCTTTTCAGTAGTCATTCTAATAGACTCTACCATTTTTACTCTAAAAGGCTCAATTATAGTTTTATATTTCATCTTCTTATAATATAAGTGGGGTTATTCTTGATAAAGTTATGAAAATTATAGAGAGATGGGATGAACTTGGAAAATATAATATTATTAATCACCAGCCCACGGCGTGCCAAAAATACCAACACCTAATTCTGCCCAAATTAATAATAGAATAATTATAAAAAGCATAATTACTATCCTTCTTTTTGTAAATAATTTTCTCATTGTTTTTCAATTGATTTATAGTGGAGAAGATGTGGTGGTTTTCTTAAAATCTGCTCTCATCAGTACCCACGAATTAGGATCAAGTATAATATTTTCTGGCTCAGTCTCTATTTTGATTTTAAAAACAGTTGATTTTTCCTTTACTTGAACTAGTTCAATTTGTTGATGCTGTTCTCCTTTAAAATTGATTCCAAGTTCTATTGGCATTTCAAACAAGCTGCCGTCAGTTTGCACTTGGTTAAGGGTAATTAAAACTTGCTGTTCCTTATGGTCATATTTCCAATTCCCAGAAAGTTCTAAGGCTCCAGGCTTATATAGCCATTGTTGAAAAAAGATAGTTAAATTCTGCCCTGATACTTCTTCCATTATCTTTTTAAAATCATTGGTTGTGGCATTGAATTTCTGATATTTCTTATAATATATTTGAATTCCCTTCCAGAAATTTTCAGTCCCGACAACCCCTCGTAGCATGTGCAAAATCCAGCTTCCTTTTTGATACGTTTGTGAACTGGTAACATTTTTCATATTCTTCAAATTGTCATGAACAATGCGGTAATCAGGATTTTTTTCATAAAAAGTATTTACGCTTTCTTGGCTCGATTTAAGCCCTTCCAAAAAAATATCATGTCCGTATTCGTGTTCAATAAAAAGTAAAGTAAAATAGGTAGCAAACCCTTCGCTTAACCAAACATCATCCCAGTCATATTCGGTTACAGCATTACCAAACCATTGATGTGCAATTTCATGAATAACCACATTCCTCCATCTAATACTTCTATTCCCAGTAACTGAGTTATCTCCATATAAAATTGCAGATGCAGCTTCCATTCCCCCTCCAACACTATTGGATTGTATATTAGCTAATTTCTCATACAAAAAAGGCCCAACATAATTGCTGTAAAATTCTAACACCTTTTTTGTGGGCTCAGCAAAATCATAAAAACCAGCATCTCTATCTTGACGATATACCCAAGTTTCAATTGATTTACCATCAAATGTATCTACATATTGAACAGCAAAGTCAGCAGCGCCAAGCACAAACAACCATGAAGCAATTGGCACAGATTGTTTCCAATGCGTGAGTCGTTTTCCATTAGAAAGATTAGTTTCTTCAACTTTTAATCCGTTAGAAACTACTTGATAATGATTTGGAGCAGTTACTATAAATTCACACATGGCCTTATCATAAGGATGATCGATAGTAGCAAGCCAATTCCGGGCTTTGTTTGGCCAATTATCACTAAAAAAAGTACGATCTCCATATTTATTCTTACCAATTTTAAGTCCACTAGAAGGAATTCCTTTATATACTATAACAAACTTGCTTGCTTGGTTAAGCAAAGAAGGAGAAGGAAGCTTTATGTTCAAAACATCATTTTCATGACTATAACTCAATGCTTTTCCATTTGATGAAACACGACTCACAACCATGCCTTTATTATTTAGTTCTTTGGAAGCATTTACTAAATCCAATCTTAAATTTTTAACTCCAGTACCAAGAAAACGAACATCAATAGTTAGCTCGCAGATAATTTCATCAGTTTCATCGGATAGTTCAATTTCAAACGCATAGTTAATGGCATCAATCTTTAGGTTTTTAGGATAATCATCTGTAAAGGGAAATACTGTAGCGTAGTTACTTGTAGCCATTAATAAACAAATCAGTGCTAGTATTCTATTTTTTAATGTTCTCATAATATTTAGATTGTGAAAAGTATAATTACAAATTAATTTTTAAGAGGCAAGGATTTTACCGGACGAAATTCGGTCAACCCTATTTCTTTAATGGTTCGTTCTACATCTTCTATTTTTGATGGAACAAAATCACTCAGATTTTCAACACCAGTTTTTGTTACAACGGCAACATCTTCTATACGAATATAGTGTCTCTCTTCTGGAATCCATATCATTGGGTCGATTGTAAAGACCATGCCTTCTTGTAATGTAACGCCATGAACTCTACCCACATCATGTACTGCCATGCCCACTGGGTGTTGAAAATGACCTCGAAATGTGATTCCATTTTGTACGGCTTTTAAATGTGCTGGCTTCACAAAGGATTTGCCAATTAGGTATTCTTTCATATCGACAGCAGCATTATTAAGTACTTCATTTGAAGTAATCCCCGGCTTGATATAACGGAATAAAGCATCTCTATAAGCCACAATAAATTTGTACAATGCGGCCTGTTTTTTATTAAATTTTCCGTTTACAGGCCAGATTCGCGTGACATCACTAGTGTAATAATGATAATCTGGCGCATAATCCATAAGCACTAAATCCCCGTCTTTCAACACGTCTGTTTTATGGAAATAATGCCCCATATAGGCATTTGTGCCTCCTCCAATAATGGAAGGGTATCCATCCCCTTGTGCGCCATGTTGATAGAAAATATACTTTGCAGCTGCGTCTAGTTGATATTCATAAACCCCAGGACTAGTAGACCTCATAGCTTCTATAATTGCCAAACCAGCTATTTCAGTTGCATTACGAATTATTTCAATTTCTTTTGGATTTTTTATCAATCGCATAGCATCTAAAATTGGCGAGAGATCTCGAATTTCAAATTGTGGAAATCGTTCCATTATCAATTTTTTAAATCGAGCCTCTCTAGTAGACTGCGAATCCCATGGATCAGAAGCTGCTCGAGCTTGTCCATGTAAAATTTCGTCTCGACTATCGTTCCCTATTTCTGCAGGACTCAGAGGAGTATATAAGTAAGGGGCTCCTCTATTTATCAATCCCGTACCTACTAAATCATTTGCTAAAGAACCATATCCTCGAACACGTTCTACTCCAGTAAGCTTCTTAACCAAATCAATGTCTTCAGCAGATAGTATTTTGCCTTGACTGCGCTCTCTTTCTTTATCTCTATTTGGTAAATAAATAGTACTTGTTTTGGTCTTTCCATTTAGCAATAAATAGGCATGTTCTGCTTCTAATCCACACAAATAGTAAAATGTATTAGTCTGTCGAAATACTTTAAATCCTGCTATGCTTGCAGCGCCCTGAATCAAGGCAATAGAATTATTCCCTATAACTTCAAATATTTGTGATCTTCTCTCTTGAAAATCGACAATTGAAAAGTCAGTTTGATAATAATGTTTTTCCTGCGAAAAACTTGTTAGCTGTGTTGCAAATAATAAACATACAGTAAAAAATGATGCCTTTTTAAGTATCATAATGCATAATTTGGTTGGTTAATTTTAATCCTTTCTTGGTAAGCCCAAGATTTATAACAATTTAAGGATAAATTTTAATTTATAACAACCAACTGTGAAGCCCTATTCAATTTCTGCTATTTCTGGCTGATTTAAACATTACTAAAGAAGTGTAGATTATAACCACAATTACCACCCATCTAAGCGTATTGAGCGGCAATGATTTTACCAGAAATGCAGCAATTAAAACAGCAATAATTCCCGGAATCGCCATAGATACAGAAGCTTTTCTGTTATAAGCACCTTCTTTAATGAATTTTGCAGATGCTGGTGGCATTAAAAAAGCACAAGAACCCATCATGATTGGGAATGCGACCAAAGGGGACATTCCTAAAGCATAAACTAAGGCCATACAGGGAGCATACAAACCAATTCCTACGGTCATAAAGGCTCCAAGAATGAAGTTAGTTCCAACTGCTAAGGCTAATTTCCACCCGGTTAAGCCAATAGCTTCTCCTCCGCTTTGTATCCATTGCATTTGTCCAGATAACATAAAAAAAGCTGTAACTAGTAAAGCAAATCCCATGGTTAACTGAATTTTCCTTACAGACAGCTTTGCAACTATTCCGGCGCCAAGAATAGCCCCTGCTGCTGCTGATAGCAACATAGATATTAGAGTAATGGGCTCTACTTCAACAATTTGAATAAAAATCAAGGCTTGGATTAAAACTGGAATTGTATTTGATACATTCAATGTCCCAGGTAAAACCCTGTCTTCTGTTTGTTTTGTGAATTTCAACAATGCCGTTTGTGGGGCAAAAGCACCGATACCAAGAACATCAAAAAAATTAACAACAAACCCTATTAAAGCTGTTTTTACAACGCTAACGTTTTCCAGAACTTTTCGATGTTTAATAACGTCTTTGCTTAAAACGTATATGAAAAATATTGATAATATAATAAGGGCAATCCAAATAGCTATAGTCATAATTCGGAGGATTCTAATAAAATTAATTCATAAATCTATGTCTGATTTAGGTGGTAACTATGGTGTTTTTTAGTGTCAGTTTTTCTTTTATAGCACAAGCAGTTTTTGTCATCGCAAGTCCGCCCTTTCCTGTACATTTAACACAAGTAGGCATTTGTTTGCTAACTGAAGAAACCGTTTCAATAACTTCATTTAGAGGAATAAGTGCTTTATACCCAGCACAAGACATTGTTGCTGATGAAAGTGCATTTACAGCTGCACTTACATTTTTCCCTAAGCAAGGCGCTTCAACACGATCTGCTATAGGGTCACAAACTAATCCAATCATATTTTGAATTGCCATAGAGGCTGCATCAACACCCTGTCTAGCTGTCCCTCCAAATAATTGAACTATTCCGGCGGCGGCCATGCCTGCTGACGCTCCACATTCAACTTGACATCCATGTTCCTCAGCAGAGAACCCTGGACCCATTGCAAAATATACTCCAATAATTCCCGTAGCAAAATATGCTTTAATCAATTCGTCATGAGTTGCATTTATATCATCTGCTACTGCCTTCAATACTCCCCCTACAACACCACAAGAACCAGCTGTCGGGTTTGCAACAACAACTTCCATAGCACTTTTCGATTCCATAATTGCCGACACATTTGCTATAATTTGATTAATAATAGAATTTTGTAGAATTTTATTTTGCTTTTTTGCACTATTGATTAAATGGGATTGTTGCGGCAAAATTCGATCTTCATAGGTCGTTCCTTCTAAACCTGTTTTAATACTATTCTCTATAATGCTAACAAGGTTCTTCATTCTATCGATGACGGCAGAATCTTCTAATCCACTCTGGCATTGTTCATAAATTAATCCCAGTGCTCCCAAATCAAGATTTTCTTTTTCAGCAAATTCTAAAAGTGATGCAACCGAAGTAAATGGCAGCTCCGATTCGTTACCTGCAACAATTGGCAGTACCGGTTTTGTAATAATCAATTCATCAAAGCTCGCTATACCTTTCAATTTTTTAATTGTTTCGTCAGAAACTTCTTTTGAGAACTTTATATTTATCAGTCGTCTATCGCTATTAAAGGATTCAACAATAGATTTGCTTTGTGGGAACATAGATTTAAGCTCTTCTAAAGTCGTTTCTTTTGAACTATTAAAAAGATATACCTCATAAAAATCTCCGCAAATTTTAACTTCAAAGCCATCAATATCTTGAATTTCGAAAGATCCTCCTCCTATTGATATAGCCACTACTTGAATGTTTTTTCCGTTAATGCCTTCCAAGAATAAGCGAAACGTATTTACATGATTTGTTTTAAATGAATTTATTTCATAATGTATTGAAATACCCAGCTCATTGGCAACTAGTTCGGTATTTTTCATTCGATCATCAGTCATTTCTAAACCCAACAACCCTCCCTCTATTCCAAGCGATGTCCCTTGTCCTTTATAGTTAGACGCCCACGCACCATCCTTGTCAAAGTCAATAATCGCTTTTTTAAGAGGTTCATTTAAAATGTCCATACAAATTTTAGCAGCACGCCATGACGCAGCTGTATGTGAGCTTGATGGGCCTCGCATGATTGGCCCAATGACATCATTAAAAATTCCCGGTCTTTTTTCCATCATCTATGCTTTTAAATTAACGATACTGCTATTACTACTCAATCACTGAAAGTTTCTTTTTTAAAATTCCTTCAGAACTTTCAAGTAGTAAATTATACTCTCCTTTGTCTAAATATTTTTTATAATGAATATAATAAGGCAAGTTACTGATTTCTTCCCTTATAGTAAGGTCCCATCTATATTGATTAAGCCCCTTTCTGCCCTTTATCGACTTCGTCCAAATAAGTGAATCAGTTGTGTTTGTTATTCTTAAAATAATATTTTCTGTCTTATTTAACCAAAAGGTAATTGGAAGCTTTTGTACTGATTTTTTATCTACATCTTTATGTGTATCTCTTAAATCCGGATATTTTGCTGATTCAACTTCATAAAGATAATTTGATGTGTCCTTTGTTGTAATCTGATGATAAAATGGCTTAAGATTTGTTTTATAAATACCGCGCCCATGAGTTGCAATAATCATGTCTTTTGATTTTGTTTCAATAGCTATATCTGCAATACTAATATCGGGCAATGCTACTCCAAAATAAGACCAATTTTCACCTCTGTTTGTCGAAACATACACGCCTCGATAAGTGCCAGCATATAATATATTTTCAAAATCTGGGTCTTCAACAATTGTTTTTATAGGGTGGTTCGGTAAATTATTAGTTATCGATTTCCAATGCACTCCATAATCTTCCGACACATATAAATATGCTCCAAAATCGTCATAATTTAACCCCGTCATTTGAATATATAACCTTTCTTTTTTGTGTTGGGAAGGGTAAATACTTCTAATATATTGGTCCGACAGACCTTGAGAAATATTTTTCCAGTTTTCACCTCCATTTTTAGTGTACCACATGGTTCCTCTGTCTGTACCCATATACATAGTTCCTTCTTCAAAATAAGACTCTGCTAATGCCCCCGCAGCCGTTTCTGTTTTTGAATGATCCCGTTCTTTAATAAGGTCTGGGCTTATAACTGTCCAGTTATCTCCTCGATCTTTACTTCTCATAACATAATTTCCGGCCATATAAACCGTATTAGAATCAAAATGAGATAACATATAAGGCGTGATAAAATTATATTGGATTTTGATGTTGTCTTCTTTTTGAAATTTTGGCCTTATATCTACAGATTTTCCCGTATTAATGTTTCTACGAAGTGCCCCTCCGTTTTGCATGCTGAAATAAACGGTATTTTCATCATTTGGATCTACAAGTGTAATACAGCCATCACCTCCACTCCAAGCATCAATCCATAAATATTCCCAAGGATCATCAAACTCTGAATTATATTCTTGAGCGAAACCATAAACCGTAGCATCATCTTGAGTACCACCATAAATATGGTAAGGGTCTTGGTTATCTATCTCAATGTCGTAAAACTCTCCAGCAGAAATATTATTTAAATGTAGCCATGATTTTCCTCCATCATAACTATGATAAACACCACCATCATTTCCAAGAAGTAGTTCTTTTGGATTAGACGGGTTTATCCACATCTCACAATGATCTAGATGAAGTGTTTGTGCCGGACTAGGTGTTAAGTGGGTGATTTGACCTCCAATATTCTTGAATGTTTTACCGCCATCTATACTATGAATTAATCGCACTCCCAAACCATAAATTTCTTCATCGTTTTGAGGGTTAACATACATATCCATAAAATACCATCCGATTACAGATAATGATTTAATGTTTTCTTTATGTGTTTTTTTCCAATTTTTTCCTCCATTTGTTGTTTTATACACTTCGCCAGTTCCTTGTCCATTTCTTTGATTGCGCTGATCGATAAATATATATGCCTTATCTTTATCTTGATATGAGGCTGCAATTCCTATACGCCCTGTATTTTTGTTAATAGTTACTCCATTTGTTATTTTATTCCATATAAGGCCTGCATCTTCACTTTTATAAACTGCGCTTTTTTTGCCGTTTACATTTGGGTAATTTTCCCAAGTTGTAGCATACACAATTTTAGGATTTGCCCGAGAAAAAACAATGTCATTCGCGCCAGTATTTTCATCAATGAATAAAACATGATTCCATGATTTTCCGCCATCATCTGTTCTGAAAATTCCTCGATTCTCGTTAGAAGACCAAAAATGTCCTTGTGCTGCTACCAGAACGATATCTGGATTATTAGGATGAACCACAATTTCGCCAATATGCCATGTATCGTTAAGACCTATATGCTCCCAAGTGTCTCCGCCATTATTGGAACGGTACACTCCTGTTCCTGGCATGGTAAAATTTCTAGCTTTTTTAAGGTTTTCTCCTGTTGCTACATAAATAATCTCAGTATTTGATGGCGCTAAGGCTATGTCTCCAATCCCTAACGAAGGCATGTTTTCGAATATGGGTTTCCAATTTAATCCATTATTAATAGTTTTCCATAAACCTCCTGAACCAAAAGCTGCATAGATTGTTCCGGGGGTATTGGGGTCCGACTGAATTGCTTCTACTCGAGCTCCGTTTAGAGTTGGCCCTAGGTGTATCCATTCAAGACCATAGGGTGATGTCGATTTCAAATCTGTATGCTCTTGATAAGAATATATTAAAGGAGATATTGGTTGATTTTGTGATATTAATAAATTATTAAGTGCACTAGAAAAAATAATTATAAAAATTATATTAGGATGTTTAAATATAAAAAGGGAAGGTATATTCATTTTAGCCTATGGTTTAAGTTTTGGAATTAAATATTCTAAAATAAAAGCAACTAAGCAGCATATTCCAATAGTTAATAGGTATCCTTCTTTATCGCTAATTCCCATATAATTATCACCTAAATGAGATGTTGAAAGAATAATGCCTGTAAATAATAAAAAGTAAAAAAATAACTTTTTCATAAGTCTAATAAAAGAAAAGATAATAAGGAATAATTACAGCAAGAAAGCCTGCAATAATAGCGAGAATTAATTTTTGATTTTTTTTCATATATACAATTTACAATAATTTTAAATAAATAATTTGACTACTTTTGCGCCATTAAAAAAATAAAAATGAATATAAAAAAATTATTATACCTATCATTAAGCCTGTTGATAACAACGTGTTTATTTTTTGTAAGCTGCAATGATGACAAAGATGATAATAATTCTTTTGAAGAAACAATTGTTGGAAGATGGTTGTTTGATGTAGGTGCAAACCTGCCTAATACTATGTATGAATTTATAGATGATACAAGATATACTTACTATGCTGCTACAAATGACTGGAGTGTAGAGTATTGGCAATCATTAGATACATCAGATGCAATCCCTGGCACTAACGATTATACATTTGAAGATGATGTTTTAACTATTGATCTCAACTTTGGCAATACACAAGTTCTTCCACTTATATTTGAATGCGATGGAGATAGAATTAATTTTCAAGACCCTGATTCACCAGATCGTTATGATTGGGTAAGGTTAGGAGCGGATTTAAATAATTGCGACTAACACATAGGACTATCTGTTCCTTGACAGAGGTGCGTTTAAATAACAAAACTTTATTCTATGTTTAGGTAATTTCTTTTTTCATTTTTAAAATTAGTATTAAATAGTGTCACATCATTTTCTATTAATTTACGATACTGTTTCATCGCCTCTTTAACTTCTAAAGTTAAAACCTCTTTAACCTCAATATCTTGACTAGTAGGAGGGAAATCATCAATTGTAATCAATCGGTTAAGATGACCAAGTTTATTAGTTAAACGAATCGGGAAATTCAAAGGATCTTGATTACTTCTATTCTTAGTCTGGTATAAAATCTTTTCAATCTTAATTAAATTTTCTTGAATTTCTTTTGCTTGATCAACCAGTTTAGTAGCAGTTGAATCCGTTTCATTTTGTTTTACAAAATCTGACAATTTTGTTGTAATATCTCTTATTCTTTTTATTGCTTTATGTGCATCATCAACAGTTTGATTTACTTCGTTTACAAAATCAAATTGTTTTTGCATATCTGCAATTGATGATTCGGATCGAGGATCAGCAAGAATATCAAAGTTTTGTGATTGTTCCTCTCCATTAACAAGTAAGCTAACAATGTAGGATCCTGGGACTGCTTTTGCTCCAGAAAAAGAAGCGCTCCAAAAAATCATTCCTTCTAATTTTTCTGCTCCATCATATCTAGTATCCCAAACAAAACTATTCCCACCTTCTTTTATATTAAGTTTATTTTTATTGTCTGATGAAGAATATTTTTTTATTATTTTACCATCAATTGATTTAAACTGAAGTTCAATCTTATCTTTTTCAGAGTTAAATTTTTTCAGAAAATAATGAACTATAACCCCGTTTGGAAGATTTGTTCCAGCTGTCAAAGAACTTTTTCCTCCCCCCCCTTTAATTCTGTAGCTTTGTTTCGGTTTGTAAAGAATAGTTTGTTTACTAACTTTTTTTGACTGTATTTGATGTAAAACTGTAAGATCATCTAATATCCAAATACTTCTACCCTGTGTAGCTACAATAAGACTATTATCTTTAATTTTTAAATCAGTAATTGGAACAATAGGTAGGTTTTTTTGAAATACTGCCCAAGAGCTACCATCGTCATAAGATATATATATTCCATTTTCAGTTCCTGTATACAACATTCCTTCACGACTTGGATCAGCACGAACCACCCGAGTAAAATCTTCTTTAGCAATTCCATTTGTAATTGTTTTCCAAGTAGCTCCATAATCTGTTGTTTTGTAAAGATAAGGAGTGTAATCTCCTGATTTATATCGTGTTCCTGCAACATAACAAGTTCCAGGGTCAAAAGGAGAAGGCTCAATACTGTTAATCATAGTCCATTCTGGCATTTGTTTTGGAGTGACATTTTTCCAATTTACACCTCCATCTTGAGTTATATGAATCAATCCATCATCACTTCCAACCCATAACAATCCTTCTTTTAATGGAGATTCATCAGCAGAAAATATTGTACAATAATATTCGACACTTGTGTTGTCTTGAGTTATAGGCCCCCCAGATGTTTTTAATTTTGTAGGATCATTGCGAGTCAAATCATGGCTAATAATTTTCCATTCTTGCCCCTCATTTTCAGTAACATGAACTTGATTCGAAAAGGTATATAAGCGTTTAGGATTATGCTTACTAAATATGATTGGAAAATTCCATTGAAATCGATAACGCATTCCTTCAGCTCCATGACCCATTGGATTATCTGGCCAGACATTTATAGCGCGAACAGAATTTTTATCGTGATTTACTCTAGTTAAAAATCCTCCATAACTTCCCCCATATACAATTTCATCATTAGTTGGATCAATCGCAATATGAGCAGATTCTCCACCTGCAGTAGACTCCCAATCTGATTCGTTAATAAATCGACCAGAACTTCTGTGATTTATTCTGATTGTCGAATTATCTTGCTGAGCGACATATATTCTGTAGGGAAATGCATTGTCAGTTGTTACCCTATAAAATTGAGCAGTAGGTTGATTCATATATGTACTCCATGAACTTCCGCCATCATAAGAAACTTGAGCTCCACCATCATCCGCTATAATCATTCTTTTATTGTCTTCAGGAGCAATCCATAGATCATGATGATCTCCGTGAGGAGCATTATTGCTGGTAAATGTTTTTCCGCCATCTGTTGATTTATGATATGCTACATTCATAAC
Organism: Flavobacteriaceae bacterium; assembly: GCA_018657955.1. Taxonomy (GTDB): domain Bacteria; phylum Bacteroidota; class Bacteroidia; order Flavobacteriales; family Flavobacteriaceae. The sequence continues at coordinate 49,305 of JABHWD010000005.1, forward strand.
ATAAACCACATTTTCATCTTGAGTATCTGCGTATATTTTAGTGTAATACCAAGCACGCTGTCTCAAAGAGCGACTTTCGTTTACATGATTCCAGCTCTCCCCTCCATCATCTGATCTATATACACCTCCTTTATCTTTATTTTCAACAATCGACCAAACTATATTTGAATTTACAGGAGAAACGGTTACCCCAATAATTCCTAATTTACCTTTTGCATAACCTTTGTTTTTACTAATTTCTTTCCAAGTAGTTCCGCTATCTGTGCTTTTCCAAAGAGAAGACCCATCCCCTCCGCTGTTCAGGCTATATGGGGTTCTTTGAATACGCCAAGTTGAAGCGTATAAATGTCTTGGATTGGTGGGATCCATAACCAACTCTACGGCTCCTGCCTGAACATTTGAAAACAATATTTTATTCCAACTTTTACCTCCGTTTATACTTTTATAAACTCCACGGTCATTGTTGGGTTTATATAAATCCCCTAAAACAGCTGCATAAACAACATCTGGATTCTGAGGGTGAACAACCATTCGGGGAATATGTCTGGAATTAGGAAGTCCAATATAAGTCCATGTTTTTCCAGCATCAACACTTTTCCAAACCCCTTTTCCAGATGAAACATTTCCACGAATAGTAACTTCACCACCACCAACATATAATACGTTTGGGTCACTTGGAGCAACAACAACGGACCCTATACTTCCTCCAAAGTATCCATCCGATATGTTTTTATATGTTTCACCGCCATCTACAGTTTTCCATACTCCACCACCAGTTGCTCCAAAATAAAATACCTTAGGCTGGTTGGGAACTCCAACAACTGCAGCTGAACGACCTCCTCGAAAAGGACCTATAGGTCTATATTTAACTGATTCATGTAATTCTGGACTAAATTGAGTTTTAGTTTTTTTTACACTTCTTGATTGTGCTGTAGCTTCTGGGATTAAAAAAAGAAGTGAAAAAATTATAAGTTGTGATAAAAATAAAAGTCTTGAATAGCGCATTTATTTAATTTTTGATTTATTTAAATTAAGTTACAAAAATATGGTTCAAATAAAAATATAACTTAATCATTAGAGCTGAAAGTATCTCTAACCTACTTAAGGGGATTAGAAGTTGAAGCTTTAAAAGAAGAAGATATGCCTATGGTTTAATTACTTAAATACTTGATTAAGCAAATCCTTAACTTATTCGATATTAAAACTTATTATTGTAGATAGAAACTGTTTTTATGAAAAAAAATTTTATTAAAATAATTAGGTTTGGGCTAAGAATTCATTCAATTTTTCATTTTGTAGAATTTATTACTGCAATTTATGAAGAAGCTTATATTACTTCATCAATAGCGTTTATTGCAATGGTAATTGAATTAAGTGCGAGTTTTTTAATCCCAAAAGAACATATACATATTAAACCTATTATATCAGAAGTTCACGAAGAATGTGAAAAATAATTTTAACCTACTTAAGAGGATTAGAAGTTGAGGATTTAAAAGAGGAGGATATTCCTATGGTTTAGTTATCTGGACTATGTAATTCATAATATTTTACGTTTGCTTTTTTCTGTAAAATATCAACGTCCCACATTACGAAGTTCATTGCCCCATTATTAATTGCATCTGTAAAGTAAAATTTCATCAAAGCTCCATCCCTTTTCCACGTTCCTCTTAATGGTGAAGACATTAGAGTGCCATCATTTAAAATTGTTCTGGCTTGTCCCTCTAAAGTTCCACTGGTTTTAGAAGTGTTAATTGAGGAAACTTTAAATTTAGCATAAACAGAACCATATCCACTTATATTTCCCTCAAAATTCATTATAGAATGTCCTTCACCAGGACTAATTAAAACAATATCTAATGTTCCTCCTCCTTTAGCTTCAGATAATTCTTGGGAAAATGAATTGAAAATAAAAGCTAAAGAAACAATAATAGGTAAAAATATTTTTTTCATTTCAATTTAATTTATGCTTAATATACAATAATTTTAAAAGAAGAAGATTGCCTCTTATTTAATATCTTTATTAAAAAATAAATACATATGAAAAATTCAATTTTATCTTTCGCTGTTTTTGTAATAACATTAATTAGCTCGTTACAACTAACTGCGCAAGAATTCAAAAGCTTAGATAAAAGCCCAATGGATGTGGCAGCAT
>JABHWD010000027.1 GCA_018657955.1 Flavobacteriaceae bacterium
AAAGTTATCTCAAGTTTTTAAAATAGTATGATAAAAAACCCCAACTAAATGTTGAGGTTAAAAATGTGGGCGCGAAGGGATTCGAACCCCTGACCCCTTGGGTGTAAACCAAGTGCTCTGAACCAACTGAGCTACGCGCCCTTAAGGGTTTGGTCTGCAAATATATATTAGTTCTAGAAAATGACAAAAGATTATCATTAATATTCTTTCATTTAAAAACAAATAAAAAACAAATAATTACTAGAAAAAATGAGAAGTAATATTAAATTTGTAGCAATATTTATATCATGCGAAAAATAGTTTCATTAATCTCTGGTATTGTTCTTATTCTGCTTGCTTATTATATCTCAAATGAGATTGCTAGTTCGAAAAAAACTTCAAAAGTTGTAATGAATGAATTAAGTAAGGCTGTATATGTTGAAAAAGTAAAAAATATCTCAAATCCAATATCTATAAAAGCTAATGGAAAATTAACCTCAAGTAATAGAATTGAAGTCTATAGTGAAGTACAGGGAATTTTTAAATTAGGGGGAAAAAAATTTAAGCCTGGTCAAAGTTACACTAAAGGAGAGACTATGATTGAAATTGATGGGGATGAATTTTTTGCTTCTGTAAAAGCTACTAAGAGTGAGTTACATAATTTAATTACATCGGCTCTGCCAGACCTAAAATTAGATTATAAAAACAATTTTGAAGTTTGGGAAGACTATGTTAAAAAGTTTGATATAAATCAACCTATTACAAATTTGCCAAAGCCTCTTACTGAAAAAGAAAAATTTTTTATAACAGGAAGGGGGATATATTCTTTATACTACAAAGTTAAAAATCTTGAAGAAAGAATTTTAAAATATAAAATTGAAGCTCCCTTTGACGGAAGTTTAATTAATACAAGTATAACCCAAGGAACACTTGTAAAGTTTGGACAGAAACTTGGAGAATATATTGATCCTTCAATATTTGAACTAGAAGTTTCAGTTCCTTCACAGTATTCTAATTTTTTAAAAATTGGAAAAATAATTAATTACAATTCAGTCTTTAATAAAACCCATACAGGCGAAATTATTAGAATAAATAATAGTATAGACAAATCAACTCAAACAATTAGTGTTTTTGTTGAATTTAAGAGTATAGACTTAAAAGAAGGAATGTATTGTGAAGTAGATATTCCTATGAAAAGCGAAGATAATAGTTTCTCTATTTCAAGATCCTTACTTATTGATAATGACAAGATTTTTTATGTAAAAGATGATCTTACTTTAGACTTGATAACTGTACAAACAATATTTTTTGATAAAAAAAACGTAATTGTAAAAGGCATTCCTGATGGAATAAATATTTTATCAAAACAAATATCTGGAGCCTACCCTGGAATGCAAGTAAAAATTACAAATTAACCTTTTCAGATTGAGAAAAATAATTTCTTATTTCATAAATTATCCAAAGGCAGTTAATATAATTATATTATTCTTTATTTTTTTTGGTATAGCTGGTATTATCTCTCTAAAATCATCTTTCTTCCCTTTAATTGATTCCCACTTTGTTTCAGTTAACATTACTTATTTAGGAGCTTCTCCAAATGAAATAGAAGAAGGAATAATACTTAAGATTGAGGATAACCTAAAAGGAATTTCAGGAATTGATAGGGTAACCTCAACTGCTAGGGAAAACAATGGATCAATTCTAGTTGAAATAAGTCAAAATAAAAATATTGACTTAATGCTACTTGAAGTAAAAAATGCTATAGACAGAGTTCCTTCATATCCGGCAAATATGGAGCCAATAGTCGTTAGTAAACTTGATGAACAAAGGCCTACAATAATTTTTTCCTTAGCAGGTGAAAAAACCCCATTAACAACCTTAAAGAATATAGGCAGAACAATTGAAAAAGATTTAAGAGATATTGAAGGAATTTCTCAAGTTAATGTTTCAGGATATCCAGAAGAAGAAATTGAAATAGCAATAAATGAAAACATATTACTTGCATATAATTTAACATTCGAAGAAATAAAAAACTCCATCAGAAATACAAACATTTTAGTAACTGGAGGTAAGGTGAAAACAGAAAATGAAGAATTTTTAATTAGAGCAAAAAATAGAAATTATTATGCAGATGAACTTTCAAACATTATTATCAGATCAGATAATAAAGGAAAAATAGTTAGACTTAGTGATATCGCTGTTATTAGAGATAAATTTTCTGAGACTCCTCTTTCATCTTCTGTAGATGGTAACAAAGCCATAATAATTACAGTTTCTAGTACTAATGATGAAGATTTAACAAAATCTGCAGAACAAATACGTAATTATATTGATGAATTTAATGCAAAAAATCAAAATTTAAAGCTAACGTCATTACAAGATCGTTCAAAAGTTTTGCGTCAGCGAACTAATTTGCTGTTAAGAAACGGAACAATCGGTATATTTTTAGTATTAATATTATTATCTATTTTCTTAAATATAAGATTAGCATTTTGGGTGGCATTTGGACTTCCAATTTCATTTTTAGGTATGTTAATTTTTGCTGGACAGGTAGGTGTTACAATTAATTTAATGTCCTTATTCGGAATGATTGTCGTGGTTGGAATCTTAGTTGATGATGGGATTGTAATTGCTGAAAATATTTATCAAAATTTTGAAAAGGGAAAATCTCCAGCACAAGCAGCAATTGACGGTACTATAGAAGTACTTCCTGCAATTTTATCTGCTATACTTACAACAATTATTGCATTTGGAACGCTATTATTCCTTGATGGGCAGGTTAGTGAGTTTTTTGGAGAAGTAGCTATAATAGTAATACTTACTTTAATAATCTCCTTAATAGAAGTTCTTATAATATTACCTTCTCATCTAGCTCACTCAAAAGCACTTATTGTTAAAAGAAAAGTAAATGAAAATTTTATTAGCAGAGTGTTTAAATCAATGCGGAAAATAAATAAGAAAGGTAATGATTTGATGTTTTGGCTAAGAGATAAATTATATAGTCCAATATTAATATTTTCTTTAAAAAATAGATTTTTAAGTTTTGCTGGGTTTATTGCAGCATTACTTTTAACAATAGGGTCAATAGGTGGGGGAATAATTGGAACAACTTTTTTTCCAACTATTGCCAGTGATATAGTTACAGTAGATTTAAACATGTCTAAAGGCACAAATGTCAAAATTACGGACTCAATTATTTCAATAATTGAAGATAACGCCTGGATAGTTGGAGCAGAGTTATCTGAAGAGTTTATGAAAAATGATAAAAGAAAATTAATTCAAAATATTCGAAAAAATATTGGGATTCCTGCACAAGGAATACAGCCTTTAGGGGTGGCAAGTTTTGATGCCCTTGGGGATTCATCTATTGCATCTCTAGAAATATACTTGCTCGATAGTGAAAATAGGTCAAACAAGGTTAAAGCATCCCTTTTTGCAAATCTACTTAGAGAAAAAGTGGGAGAAGTAGTAGGTGTAGAAAAACTTGTATATGGCTCAGGTGTTAATTTTGGTGGATATCCAATTTCAGTTTCTTTATTAGGCACTGATGTATATGAATTAAAATTGGCTAAACAAGAGTTGTTAGAAAATTTAAATAGTAATTCTTTACTTACAGATATAGCAAATAATGATCCTGAGGGGATAAAAGAAATTCATTTAAAACTAAATGAAAATGCAAATTTATTAGGATTATCCTTGAGCAATGTTATGGCTCAGGTAAGATCTGGGTTTTTTGGAGTAGAGGCTCAAAGATTTCAAAGAGGAGAGGATGAAATAAGGGTTTGGGTAAGATATGATGAAACTAGTAGATCAATGATAAATAACCTAGAACAAATGAGAATACTTACTCCTTATAACAAAAGGGTTCCCCTTATAGAAATTGCAGATTATGAAATAAAAAGAGGAGATGTTTCAATTAATCATTTAGACGGAAAAAGAGAAATACAGATCTCATCCAATTTAAAAAATGAAAATCAAAGTGCATCAGATATTGTGTATGATTTAAAAAATAATGTTCTTCCAAAAATACAACTTAAATATCCTTCAATTTCTGCCTCTTTTGAAGGACAGAATAGAGAGGCAAATAAAATAATTGATTCAGCAACAAAAATATTCCCTTTAACACTCTTTTTGATTTTTATTGTTATAGGATTTACATTTAGAAGCTATAGTCAGCCTTTTTTACTTTTAATGTTAATACCATTTAGTCTGACTACAGTCGCATGGGGACATTTAATTCATGGTTTCCCGGTAAATATTATTTCAATGTTAGGAGTAATTGCTCTCATTGGAATTTTAGTTAATGATGGCCTAATTTTAATTTCAAAATTCAATCAAAATCTTAGAGATGGATTAAATTTTGATGATGCTTTATATAAAGCTGGAAGATCAAGATTTAGAGCAATTTTCTTGACATCAATAACAACGATAGCAGGATTAGCTCCTATAATTTTAGAAAAAAGTTTTCAGGCTCAATTATTAAAACCAATGGCTATTTCAATTGCATATGGAATAGGATATGCTACTTTTCTAACCCTAATAATGTTACCAATATTTATTTCAGGTGCTAACAGTTTTAAAATTGCATACATATGGCTAACTACTGGAAAAAAATTAGAAAAAAAAGAAGTTGAAGCATCCATTATTGAAATTAAAAATTTAATCAAAAAATAATGAAGATAATTAAGGTGTTAGCATTACTTATAGGCTTAGGAGCTTTTGCTCAATCTCCTCTTGATAGAAATCAGGCAATTAAATTAACTCTTGAAAACAATCTCAATATTAAATTAATTGAAAATTCTCGGGACATGGCTAAAAATAATGCTAGTATATTAAATAGCGGCTATTTACCAACTGCCTCATTAAATTCTTCCAGTAATATAAGTTATCAGGATATAGAGATTGTAGCAGGAGAGCAGAATGGATCAGTTGAAGATTCAAAAAATGAATCAAATTCAACAAATATTTCATTAAACTATGTGCTATTTGATGGCATGGGAAGAAAGTATAACTATAAAAGATTTAAAGAGATATACAAAAAGTCTGAAATTGAAGTAAAAGATGTTATTGAAAAAACAATACTACAATTATTTGGGGTTTATTATGAAGTAGCAAGACTGATTGAAGAAAATAAAATAATTAAAAGCAGCTTAAGTATCTCAAAAGAAAGATTGAAAAAAAGAAAAATTCAATTAGAATATGGACAAACAACCGGATTAGAAGTTTTGAATGCAGAGGTTGATATGAATCTTGATAGTATAAATTATCTAAACTCATTAAAAATTTTATCTAATGCAAAGAGAGATCTAAATCTTGTAATGAATATTGATCTGAATACTAATCATTCCATTAATACAGATTTTAGATTTATTACTAGTGAAAAAATGATAGACATTTTTAACAATGCCAAAAAAAATAATTCTTATTTGCAAATTTTGGAAAAAGACGTATTAATTTCAGATTATAATTTAAAAGCTACAAAATCTAGTTATTTACCAACAATTGGACTAAATGGATCATATGGCTGGAATGAATCTATTAATGATAATCAATATGCCTTTTATAATGAAAATCGCACTAATGGTTTGAGTGGTGCAATTAGCTTAAATTGGAATATTTTTAATGGTGGTAATAGAATTACTAACAATAAAAATGCAAAGTTAAATTTAACTAATAGTAAAATTAAAAAACAAAAAATTGAATTAGAATTTGAGAGAGATATTAAAAATGCTTATAGTAATTATGAAAACTCGTTATTTATCTTAAATGCACAACAAATGAATCTTGAAACAAATAATAATAATTTTAAAAGAAATCAAGAGAAATATGCACTTGGGCAAGTCACCTCAATTGAATTCAGAAAAGCACAATTAAATTTTTTAAACGCTAAATTGTCTGTAAATAAAGCAAAGTTTGAAGCTAAATTATCAGAATTACAAGTTCTTCAATTAGCAGGCGAAATACTTACATACAGTTATGAATAACAAATAAAGCTGATGAATTTACATAGCTTCAGCTACTACAAATGTACTTCCTCCTACATATATAATATCATCCTTTTTTGACATATTTAATGCAGATTTAAGAGCGAGTTTTACATTACTAAATGAATTTCCAATTCTGTTTTTAGATTTAAATAGATTTTGCAATTCCAATTGATCCATTCCTCTTTCAATATTAGGTTTTGTAAAGTAAAATTCTGCATGCATCGGGAATAAATCAATTATAGAGTTTAAATTCTTGTCATTAACAAATCCTATTACAAAATGAATTTTATTATACTCCATTGAAATAAGATGATTTAAAACAATTGATAAAGCTTCATGATTATGAGCTACATCACAAATAATAAGTGGGTCTCTCCCAATTATTTCCCATCGTCCTAGAATACCAGTATTCGTTTTAATATTTTTTAAGCCATCAACTATATTCTCTTCACTTATAATAAATCCTAATTTAACTAACTCGTTAATTGTCTGAACAGATGTTTTAATATTCATTTTTTGATATACCCCTTTTAGATCACAGTCATACTGCTTATCAATTAATTTATCTGCAAATAATATTTCTGATTCTTTCTGCTTGGCAATATTTATAAATAAATCTGTTATTTCCTTTTTATTTTCTCCAATTATTACTGGGATACCTTTTTTAATTATTCCTGCCTTCTCTTTAGCTATTTTAGTGATTGTATCACCCAAAAATTGGGTATGATCATAAGAAATATTAGTAATAACTGAAACTTGTGGAGAAATAATATTAGTAGAATCAAGCCTGCCACCCATACCTGCCTCAATTATTGCTATATCAACAGAATTTATATTAAAATATTCAAAAGCCAATCCTACACTCAATTCAAAAAAAGAGAAACTGTTATTATCAAAAAAATCTATATTATCTTTAATAAAATCAGTTATAAAATCCTTTTCAATCATTTTTCCATTGATTTTTATTCTTTCTCTAAAATCAACTAAATGAGGGGAAGTATATAATCCTACCTTATAATTTGCTTCTTGTAACACTGAGGAAATCATATGTGCAGTGGAGCCTTTACCATTAGTTCCCGCAATATGAATTGATTTAAAATTATGATTTGGATTATTTAAGTGTCTTGATAATTTTAAGATATTTTTTAAATCTTTTTTATATGCAGCTGCTCCAATATTTTGATACATTGGCAACTTACTAAATATCCATTTTATGGTTGAATTATAATTCAATAATTTAAATGAAATTTCTAAGAATCATAAATACTCCTGCTCCAGCAATAAATCCAATTAATGCAATCCATGATATGTTTTTCATATACCAAAAGAAATTAATTTTCTCCATGCCCATTGCAACAACACCAGCTGCCGACCCAATTATTAACATACTTCCTCCAGTACCAGCGGAGTATGCTATAAAATGCCATAGCTGATCATCAACAGTTTCTGTAAACATTCCCAAACTTGCAGCAACTAATGGAACATTATCAATTATAGCTGAAGCAGCGCCCATTACTAATACTAAAGTGTCTAATGAAATGGTTTGCTTAAGATCTAGAGCTAATTGAAATAATATCCCTAATGATTCTAAGGCTCCAACTGCCATCAATATACCCAAGAAAAATAATATACTAGGAAGCTCAATTTTTGATAAAGCATTATGTACAGGACTAGTATTAGTACTTGTTTTAAGTAGCTCATCATGATCAGATGATGTAATTTCACTTAAACCAAATTTTGAATTAGAATAAAACTCTGCAAAAATAGAAACAACTCCTAAACCTAACATCATTCCAATATAAGGGGGGAGATGTGTTACTATTTTAAAAATAGGAACTGAAATAATTGCTAAAAGACCAATGATTAAAATATTAAGACTATATCTATTCTTATTATCATCTTCAGAGTTTTTTAAAGTAATATTACCTTTGAATACAGGCAATAGTGAAGCAATACCTGAAGACACAACCATACAAACTATAGAAGGTATTAATAAATGAGAAATTAGTTCAGGTGTTGTAACTTTCTTTCCAATCCAAAGCATGGTGGTTGTAACATCTCCAATTGGAGACCATGCACCTCCGGCATTAGCAGCTATAACTATCAATCCTGCGTACCATAGTCTAAGTGATTTATTTGCTACTAATTTCTGCAGAATAGAAATAAGTACTATAGTCGCTGTTAAATTGTCGATAATAGCAGATAAACCAAATGCTAAAATAGAAAATACCCACAGTATTGCAATTTTGCTCTTATATTTTATTAAATCTCTAATAACTGCAAATCCATTAAAATGATCTATTATTTCAACAATAGTCATTGCGCCAATAAGAAAAATTAATATTTCTGAAGTTTTACCTAAATGATGTAATAAAGTACTTTCTAATAAATGTTGTTTATCTTCAATAGAGAAATTTAAAAATCCTTCAACTAATCCATGGGTACTTGGATTAAACCAATTAGAAAAATCATCAATTCCTAAAGCAATAATTGCCCATAAAAGAGTCATAGTTATAAGAGCTGGAACAAGTTTATCAACCTTTATAACGTGTTCTATAGTTATAGCAAAATATCCAAAAATAAATATAAGTATTACTAATAAATTCATTTAATTATTCTGAATTAAGAAATACAATATAAAGCAAAAGTTTATAATTATTAATATTTAAGATTAAATTATTGATAAATTTTTCCCGAAGAATGATCTCTTTTAGCTCCTGTTACAGAACCTAAACAATTATTTTCATCTCTAGATCTTAATAAACCTAAAAAACCAAAGATTAATGCCTCTTTAAAATCAATTAATGTTGTGTTTGGGATAACTATAGGATTTTGTATTTTATTTTTAATTAATTGAATCAAATATTTATTTTTTGCTCCGCCTCCAGTAATTAAAACATTTGAAATATTATTATCCAATGCATTTTGTATTTGTATTGCAATATGCTCACAATAGGTTCTTAATATATCAGGTGCAGACAAATTATGATGGTCAATTACATTAAAAATTTCCTTAATTACCCATTCTAAACCAAGAGATTTTGGTTTAGAAATTTTATAATATTCTAAAGAATTTAATTCATCTAATAAATTTGGGATTATTTTTCCATTACTTGCTATAGAACCGTCAAGATCAAAATCATGACCAATAGCCCTAGAATAATGATTCAACACTACGTTTACTGGACAAATATCAAATGCACTAATTTCATTATCATCCTTAAATGAAATGTTAGAAAAACCGCCAAGATTTAAACAATAAGTATAATCTGGAAATAATAGTTTGTCTCCAATAGGAACCAAAGGAGCTCCTTGTCCACCAAATTCCACGTCTTGAACTCTAAAATCACAAATTACTTTAAAGCCTAACTTTTTTGTTAATTCAGGTAAATTTCCAATTTGATAAGTAAACTTATTCTTTGGTTGATGAAACACAGTGTGTCCATGACTACTAACAGCATCTAGTTCTATAATATTAAATTCATTAATAAATTTCTTTATATATGAAGACAATAAATCTGTATAATCAAGATCTAAAGATTTTAAATCCTGTTTATTTAAGCTAATAGAATTTAATAAACGATTCTTCCACTTATTTGAATAATTATAGGTTAAAGTATTTATTATCTTATATTCCCACTTTTCATCAAACTTATAGCTAGCATAGCATAAATCTATACCATCCAAAGATGTTCCTGACATTACACCAATTATATGATAAGAATCTTTATACATTTAATTAAATATAAAAAAAAAGACCCTTACAATAAATTGTAAGGGTCCAATAAGAAGGCGGCGACCTACTCTTCCACAATTATAGTAGTACCATCGGCGCTAATGGACTTAACTTCTCTGTTCGGAATGGTAAGAGGTGAGCCCCATTGCTATAGCCGCCCTAAATTTTTAATCGAATTTCGATTACAATATTTTAACATATTGAAAAAAATACATGCTCAAAAAAAATAGTTATCCAATAAGCCTATGGGTAATTAGTACTACTCGGCTTTGACATTACTGCCTTTACACCTGTAGCCTATCAACGTGGTAATCTTCCACGACCCTTTAAAGAAATCTCATCTTATGGTGAGTTTCGCGCTTATATGCTTTCAGCGCTTATCTCTTCCCAACGTAGCTACTCTGCGATGCTCCTGGCGGAACAACAGATACACTAGAGGTTGGTCCAACTCGGTCCTCTCGTACTAGAGTCAGATCCATTCAAATTTCTAACGCCCACAATAGATAGAGACCGAACTGTCTCACGACGTTCTGAACCCAGCTCGCGTGCCACTTTAATGGGCGAACAGCCCAACCCTTGGGACCTTCTCCAGCCCCAGGATGTGAC
>JABHWD010000028.1 GCA_018657955.1 Flavobacteriaceae bacterium
AAGTTCATCAATTGAATCAAAAACTTTAAAATTAGAATAAATTTTAACTTCTTTCATAATTAATTTTAATACTCCGAGTATTGATTACCTCCAAAATTAAATGTTAATGAAAATCTTAAAGTATTCTCTAGTGGACTAGGTACTTTTGATGCTGAGAAAAGATAAGAAATATCTATTTTTGTTTCTGAAAATTTAAAACCTGCCCCTAAGGCAAGAAATTTTCGTGCACCTTTTTCATCACTTTCATTAAAAAATCCTGCTCTTAATGCAAAAGAGTCTTCATATAAGTATTCTGCTCCTAGAGCCCAAGTGAATTCTTTCAATTCTTCACTAAATCCTCCTGGTGCATCAGAAAATGACTGAAAAACTCCTGAAAGAAAATCTACATTTGGATCTTGACCATCAATTATGTCAACATAAGATTCACCAACTTCTTCATCACCCTCATCAAAAATCCCATTATCATTATTATCATTGAACTCAGTATAAGTTCCTAAGAGTGGCGGTGTTGGAACAAGTAATTTGGTTATCTCAGCAGTAACTGAAACTTTATTGTATTGATCTAAAATAAAATCAAATCCCCCTCCTAACTTAAAGTTTGTAGGAAGGAAGGTCTCTCTTCCTGACTCATCATATTTAATTTTTGGACCCAGATTTTGAAGTATAAAACCTCCTCTGAATCTACCATCAATACCACCATAGGATTGCTCCTCACCTTGATAGTAACCGGAAATATCTACAGCATATGAGCTTGCTGCTTCTGCTGTTTCATCAACTGCTTGAATTTTTAAATCAGATCTTAGATATCTTAAAGATACACCCATAGAAAATTGATCAGCTAGCCTTAATGAATAGGAAACATCCATTGTCATTTCCATTGGTTTCTCAATTAATGCTTCTGAAAATTCATCTTGGATAATTTCTATTTCTCCAAGTGAAAAATATTTAAAACTAACTGCAAAAGCACTTCTTTCATTCAATCTATTGTAGTAGGTTATGCTACCAAGTGAAATATCATTAACCAGTTTACTCAAATAAGGAGTATAGCTTAAACCAAAACCAGATTTACTTTCAGAAAAAACATATTTTGATGGATTCCAGTGTTGAGAATATACATCTACAGATGTTGCAACACCCATATCACCCATACTTGCTGCTCTAGCATCTGAGGCAATTAAAAGGAATGGAACACCAGTTGTGATGACTCTGCTATCATTTGGATTAGGAGTTACTTCGGTAAGAGTTTGAGCGTTTAAATTTAATGTGATTAATGATAATAAAACAGAATAAATGATGTTTCTCATAGTTTTTTACTTTTCAGCCAACAAATATAATTTAATATTACAGTATTACAAGTTTTTCAATTTTTGAAACCTGTTTGCCAATTTGATCAGATCTAACAGTCAATCTATATATATAAACGCCTTTTGCAACTTTATCACCAAAATCATCTCTTGCATCCCAGGATAAATCTCTAGATAAAGAAGAACTGTTTGAGATATTTATATATCCATTAATTGTTTTTACAAGTTTTCCTGAAATTGTTAATATCTGTATACTAACGCTTAAATCACTAGAACTATTGTGATTAAACCAAAATTCAGTATAATTAATAAAGGGGTTAGGATAATTCAAAACATTAGAAATAACCAATTCCTGATCTTGATCATGAACTACAAATTGTATTTCAGAAGTTGATGAATTATTATATACATCCCAAGCCTTTAAACTTAAGGTATGCAACCCTGGAGAAATATCTCTTAGTGGATAATTGATTGTTCCGTTTTGATAATCATCTACATTCGCCTCATAATAATCATTAAGTCTAAAAGAATTTGCAACATCATCATCTAAAACTGCTGCAATATCATGCCCTATTCCGCTAGAAGTATTAATGCCATTTTCATCAAATAATTTAACTAGTAAGTGAGGGTCTTCGTTAGTTATTCCTCCACTAATAAAAGCTTCATCATTCATAAACAATTCAATCTCAGGCCCTATATTATCTTCAGCTGCATTTTCATTAATTCCTCCTATTAAAATATCCAAATTAGATCCATTTTGGTCCATTAAATCTGTATTACTTTTTGAATAAAAACTCATTTTTCCGTTACCAACTTCCATCACAACATCTCTAGGAATTATGAAATTCACATTAAAATCTCCATTTTCAATGGAAGACCTTCCTCTAAATAGCACTTCACCTAATGTTGTAAAATCCAATATTATTGGAGAATCATTCTGAGATGTACCATCATTTCCTAGAGTTGATCGATCAATATTTTTATCAAATACAGTTGTAACTAATTCCCCATGATAATCTTCTATTTTATTGCCAAATTCATCATCAACTTGCCCTTCAATTTTTACTGAGCTCAATCCTTGTAATGGTTCTGCAAATTCATTAATTAGGATATCATTAATTTTAGTTATTCTAATATTGGGCTTAGGGATTGCTAATTTCATCGCAGGATCACCTATAAAAAATACTAATCTTCTTTGATCAGTACCAGAAATTGATGGATCATTTTTTGTTAATCTTAATGCTTCAGCCATAGTATAATAATTGTCAGAATTCAATGAAAATAAGTAATTTTCTAGAGTTAAATTAAAACTAACTCCAACACTAACAAATATTTGTCTGGTAGTTGTTATAAGAGCTATTGCTCCTCCATTTTTATTCCAATATAGAAACTCCCCTGCAGTATTTCTTCCAGGGTTGTCAAATTTTGTAAACTCACAGGTTACAGAGACAAAACAATTTAATTTATTTTCATTCGACAATTCTGTTGCATCTATTTTATCAAATATTCTCTCTCTTGCAATTCCATCTTCACCTCCATGTCCAAAATAATTAACCACTAATGCTCCTAATTCTATACCATCTATAATTGCATTGTTTACTTCTGGATATCTCTCTCCTCCAGAACTGGATTCTTGTACATATGCATCAGATAATATTTTTTTTGCATTAAAAAAAGGTTTATTATCAGTAATTAAATCTGCTAAACTATTTGAAGTACCTTGAATTATACTCTCCCAAGGTTCATCTACATCATCAGAAATTATAATTAATTTGTTTCTCCAATCTCCATATGAGTCTGCATTATAATAAGAACTGATTTTATCAACTAAGTCAGTAGCTCTTTGCGGAGAATCTGCTAATATTCTACCTACTGCTATATCCAGCTTGTCTGAATTTTGCATCATTCCTTCACTATTATCCATCATGCCAAAAAAATCATCTGAAACATATGCACTTGCTAAGCTATAGCTGTTTAGTGAATGCCATGAAGGAACTATATTAGTATTTTGAGGAATCCTGTCTTTATAATCAAAGGAGGCATCGCCAAAAAGACACAAATACTTGATTCGCCTACTTTCATCACTTGCATTAAAATAAATATATTTTACAAAATTTCTGATGGCTGCAATATCTTGGTTCCCAGAACTAAATTCATTATAAATTTTTTCTAGTGTTACTACCTTTACATTTAGATTATTCAAATTCCTGTTTATCTGTGCAAGACGTTGAGCTTCGTACAACATATCTGATCTACATATTATTAAATAGTCTAAATCCTGAAATTGATTTTGATCATCTAAAAAAACATCAGATTTTAAATCCTGATTTTCAATATTTGTTTCTCCTTCTATTATGGGTTCATAAAATGATTCTTGATTAAAAGCAATATATCTTTTTTCTTCACCTAAGAATGCTTTAAAACTCATATTACTTTCACTACCATCAGTCAATATTTCAGATATGTTATTTAAATCTGTAATTTCCCAAATATTAGAAATAGAATTTGCATTTGTAATATTGTATTCTGCAATGCCTAAAAGGTCAACTAAATTTTTATTGTAAAAAATAAATTGATCTCCATTATAACTAAGATTACAAGTACCTTCTAAGGATATATAGTCTAAATATGCAACAGAGCTTGGGTTTCCATTATTATTATAGTTTAAGTCGACAGATATATTAGAATTTGAAACCATTATCTCTCCCGTATAATAATCGCCAGAAACAAGAATAGGATCATTAATTGATGTATAATTTAAATTGGAAACTTCTTGATTATTTACCTCAATTGACATAGAAGTAGAAATTTCAGAAACTGCAGCAGTATATACTCTAAGATTTATTGGCTCAGATGTTCTTAGATTTGGAAAGGTAAATTCAAATGTTTGATTTGAATCAAAATCAAATCTATCTCCAAACCACCTTCTTCCAATTTTTGCAATACTATATTCATCTAATTCATGATATTTATATGCAGTATATGTGTCTACTATAATATCTGCAGGATTTTCTGGTTGAATATTTTCAATAATTCTCTTTCCAGGGGACGGAGAAATATTTATAAAATATGCTGTTTTATCTGAGTACACATTCAAATTTGTATTACTATCAGAATTGTATGCATTAGGTCCTTGAGCATAAAATAAAATATAATCACTATTATTAAAAACACCATCATCTTCACCATATACCTTTATTGCATTTTCAATTGGATCCACTGGATATTCCACTGAATTGCTCAATGGCAACATATTACCACCATTTCCATATATTTTAATGTTTCGGGGATCTATATTATTTATATTTAATCCTAATTGGTTTAGAAAACTTCTATTCAATCTAAAGATTCCTGACTTATCAACATAGAATTTAAACCATTCACCAGTATTTAGAACAGAATTTTGAATTCTTTGTCTTTTTGACTTCTTACTTGTACCCTTTTTATAAGAGAATCTAAAAGAATTTACTTTTTTAAAATTTCCATTTTGATTAATTATTGGGAATAACTCTAGAAAAAGATACATTTTTCCTCTTGATATTGAAGTCATAATATCATAAGTCAACTCCTTAGGAATTATATTTTTATCTAACTGTTTTAAGTCTTCTAAGGAGATGTCAGATAAAATAACATTCTCTATGATAATTGAATTCTGATCAATTTCAATATTTTCACTCCACTGAGCAGTTAATGAGACGCCCTTACTAGGAGTAAAATTAAAATTATAATTGTCAAAATATGGTATTTCAAATTTAGCAGAAGATGTTGAAAAAACTCTGTAACCCTCCCAATTTATATTTATCTCCTTAGATTGTGAGAAACTAATAGAAGAAATTATAATAAATAGAAAAAGTAAAAAATATCTCATATTTGAGAAACGTCTAATGATCAACATTATTATTTGAAAATTGTAACTTGATAATAAAAAAGCAAATTTATCGTTTTTATATAGTCAAATGCAATTTGCTCAAGATAATTGATATCTGATTATAAAATTAGTATATTGCGAGGCTTTTCGTTCCTGAAAAACGTATATTTAAAAATTATTTGATATGAAAAGTAATTATATGAAAAGTAATTATATGAAAAGTAATTATAAAAAAATACTAAACATATTGCTAACACTAGCCTTATGTATTTGTTTTACTAGCTGTAATAAGTCTACTACATCTAAAAATAAAAATATGTCAGCTGCTACAGGCTGGGCAATAAACTCTAAGAAGGGCGGATTTAAACACAATACTAATTACAAAGGCCAAGAGACTCCTCCAAATATGGCTCTTGTAGAGGGTGGAACCTATACAAAGGGAAGGGTTCAAGATGATCCTATGAGAGATTGGAATAATACTCCAAATCAACAACATGTGCAATCATTTTACATGGATGAAACAGAGGTAACTAATATAATGTACCTAGAATATCTTGATTGGCTAAAAAGAAATTATCCTCCTGAAGATGAAAATTTCAGAAGAATTTATTACAATGCTCTCCCTGATACACTGGTTTGGAGAAATAAGCTTGGTTATAGTGAAGATATGGTAAATAACTATTTAAGACACCCAGCATTTTCTGATTATCCTGTTGTTGGAGTAAGCTGGATTCAAGCACATGAATTTTCTGAATGGAGATCAGACAGATACCAAGAGTTAATATTAGAAAGAGCAGGATATATAACAAAAGGATCAAAAATTGATAGTGTTTCTTCAACCAGCACTTTCAGTACAGATACTTATGTGCTTATTCCAAATTCAACATATGGAGGAAATACTAATGTTTTAAGAGGTAAAGCTAGTAAAGGACCAGATTCCTTACCTCCTGCCTCTGCTTCTAGAGAAACAGGGCTTATTTCTCCAAAATTTAGACTACCAACAGAGTCTGAGTGGGAATATGCTGCTTTAGGTCTTAATGAACTTCGTGATTTTAATCTCTATAGGGGAAGAAAAAAATATCCATGGCAAGGTCAATATACAAGAACAGGTCAAAGAAAGAATTTAGGGGATCAATTGGCAAACTTTAAAAATAGTGATGGTGATTATGGTGGTATAGCAGGATGGTCTGATGATGGAGCGGATATTACTAATCAAGTAAGATCATATCAAGCTAATGGATTTGGACTATATGATATGGCTGGAAATGTTGCTGAATGGGTGGCAGATGTATATAGACCAATAGTTGATGATGAATTTAATGATTTTAATTATTTCAGAGGAAATGATTATAAGAAATTCTCTATTGGTCCTGATGGTAAAGCAAAAGTTGTTGGTTTTGATGATATAGAATATAAAACTCTAAGTAATGGTAAAAGAGTAGCTACTCGATTGCCTGGAGAAATTGCAGTAGAAGATATAACAGAAGAGGATACTAGATATAGGACACAGTTTAACCAAGGATATAATGTGAATTTTAGAGATGGTGATTTCCTGTCTTCAAGAAATTATGATCCAGAAAATAGAAAACTTGAAAGAGCTTCTGGTTCAGATGAAGAAACTAGGGGGATGTACAAATCTCCAAGTTATGAAGATGCAAATCCAAGTACTCCTGAATTTGATTATGATCCTTCTGAAAATAAAACAACTCTTATAAACGATCAAGCAAGAGTATATAAAGGAGGCTCATGGAAAGATAGAGCATATTGGCTGGATCCTGCTCAAAGAAGATTTTATCCACAAGATCAAGCAACAGATTTTATAGGATTTAGATGTGCCATGTCAAGAGTTGGTTCAAAAACTTTTAACATGAAAAAAAGCAGAAACTAACCTAGTTAACTAAAAACAAAACAAAAAGTCCTAATCCCTAAAGATTAGGGCTTTTTTATTAACTTTATTTCATGAATATTAGCTCTATTTATCAAATATTCCTCAATTCTAATAAAGTCTGTACAGATTCTAGAAAAATTAAAGACAACGATCTATTTTTCAGTCTTAAAGGTCCAAACTTTAATGGAAATAAGTTTGCTGAAACAGCTCTGAAAAATGGAGCAAATTATGCTATAGTAGATCAGAAAGAATATGTCGTTAATGATAACTATATCCTGGTTAATAATTGTCTGGATACTCTTCAAAAACTAGCAAATTATCACAGAAAAAAATCTAAGGCAAAAATTATTGGCTTAACTGGAAGTAACGGAAAAACTACATCAAAAGAATTAATTTTGTCTGTTTTGAAATTACAGTTTAAAACTATTGCAACTATTGGAAATCTAAACAATCATATAGGAGTTCCTCTAACTTTATTATCAATAGAGCCTGAAACTGAAATAGCAATAATAGAAATAGGGGCTAATCATCTTAAGGAGATTGAATTACTATGTAATATGGCAGATCCTGACTATGGATATATTACCAATTTTGGTAAAGCACATTTAGAAGGTTTTATTAATCTAGAAGGAGTAATAAAAGGAAAGAGTGAGCTATATGCTTATTTAATGAAAGAATCTAGATTAATCTTTATTAATAATAATGATAATAAGCAGCTAGAAATAACTAAGGATTATTCTAATAAATTTACGTTTGGAAATACAAATTCAAATGTAAATTACTCTGTAAATACAGTCAGCCCTCAAATATCTATTTCAGTAGAGGATGTCACTATTAAAAGCAATCTTTTTGGAGAATATAATGCTGAAAATCTAGCTGCAGCAATATGTATTGGAAAATATTTTGATCTTAGTAATGCAACTATAAAAGAAGGTATTGAAAATTATATTCCCAATAATAATAGATCACAAATAATAGAAAAAGGATCAAACAAAATTATTCTAGATGCTTATAATGCAAATCCAACAAGTATGCAATTAGTCTTGTCTAATTTTAATACTATAAGTGAAAAAAATAAAATTGTGTTTATAGGTGATATGTATGAGTTAGGAGAAAATTCACATGAAATGCACCAAGATATTGTAAGTGCAATTGAGGAAATGAATTTTGATCAAACTTATCTACTTGGAGATCTTTTTAATAAAACTAAATTTTCCTCAAAAATAAAAGCATTTGCTACTCTTGAAGATCTTCATAATAATGTGAACCTAGAGGAAATCTCAAATTCTACAATTCTAATAAAAGGATCTAGGGGAATGCAATTAGAAAATATTCTAGATTTCATTAATAGCTAATCTCCATAAACAGTTACAACTAATTTTCTAGATTTTGCATGATTTCTGTGTTCACACAGGAAAACACCCTGCCATGTTCCAAGTAGTGGCTTTCCATCTTTAATCGGAAAAGAGACTGAAGAGCCTAGAAGACTACTTTTAATATGTGAAGTCATATCATCAGGTCCTTCAATTGTGTGTTTAAAATGCGTTTCATCTTCTGATACCATTATATTAAAATGAGTTTCAAAATCTTCTCTAACAGTTGGATCAGCATTTTCGTTTATTGTTAGACTTGCTGAGGTGTGCTTAATAAAAATATGTGCAATTCCAGTCATCCTAGGTAAGATATCTACAATTTCATTTGTAATTATATGAAAACCTCTTGGATAGGGATCTAATATTATTTCTTTTTGAAAAACCATAATATAAAATTAATAGTATAATGATTTAAAAATAAATAATTCTTCAATTGAAGTCTTGAATAATTCAGAAAGTTTAAATGCTGTTGGAAGACTTGGATCAAATTTTTCCTTTTCAATAGCATTTATTGCCTGACGAGAAATTCCAATTAACTCTGCCAGCTCATCCTGAGTTAATTTTTGTTTTTTCCGTAATTCTCTTACCTTATTTTTCATCTGTATCTTAATGAATTAATGATAATAGAAGTTATATATGAAAAGCAAATAAAAAACATTAAATATTCAAATTCAGGTTCCGAGTCAATAACTCCAAAATCAAATGAAATCTCATACACAAGACCAACAACTACTGTTAACCCTAATGTAAGGGCCATTGCTTCAAAGTGAATTTTCTTTTGTAGTTCATCATAATGATTGAATAAATTTTTATTTGCGATAATCATTCCAACCCCAATAGCAAGATTTATTAAAAGGACTATTTTAGTAATTAGTAAATTATCCCATAGATAGTTTACTCCAACTGATAAAATTGCTGTACTTACTACCCATGCAAATGTCCATGCCATTAAAATTTTTGTATGTTTTTTTAATATTTCTTTCATTTTATTTAAAATTATGTAAGGTTTAGTTTACAAATATATATAATTTATTAAAATGTCAAGTGTTATTTACATAATTTTTTTAAACTTAGTTTATTCTTATTGATTTCCTTGCAAAAAAAAGGACTAGAATTACTCCAGTCCTTTTTTATTAAAGCCAAAAATTTATATAATTGGCTAAATTATATTAGATTTTGATATATTTATTCAGCACTATCAGGTGCAACTGCCATTATTAATCCTGTTGCATCTCCAAAATCTCCAGAATTAATAATTTTTCCTTCATCATTAAAAGTAAAATAATGGTACATAAGAATCTCAAAGTCTTTACCAGAAGCCGTATTGGTTCCTGTCCATACACCATAGGTTCTTACACTTCCGTTTAATTGACTTGTTTCAGGATCAACTCCAGGAAGATAATTTTCAGGCGTGTACGTTATATTTTCCATAGCATCATGCCATGCTTTCATGTAAGTCATAGCTTCTTCTTTGTTCATTACAGGGCTACCATAAAAGCATCCTTGCCATTCTACATCTTCTGACATTAATGCTGCTGTTGCATCATAATCTTCAGATGTAAATGTTGTAAACCAAGTCTTAGCTAATTCAACATTGGTTTCAAAATTTGGATTTTGCTGTGTTTGAGCACAAGACATTAGAATACTAACTAACGTAATCATAATTATTTTTTTCATTTTTTTGTGTTTTAAGTTAAACAAGGAATAAATATACAATATTATTAAACATAAATCTACTCATATAAGTGAGTTACTTTTTGGCGGACCTTACGGTTCAAATTTCGGATTTTTTTAGAAAATTTTTGAGTAAGTTTGATGTATGAAAAGAACATTACACGTATTTATAATTTCTTTGCCTTTAGCAATATCATTCTCTACATGAAAAATAGTAAAATAGTATTTTTTGATGGTGTATGTAATTTTTGTAATGTTACCGTAGACTTTGTTTGGAAGCATAATAAAAGCAGAAATTTATATTATGTTTCTTTACAATCTGATATTGCAAAAGAAAAACTGTTAAAAAGAGGAGTTAATGATATTAAACTAAGAACAATTTATTATGATGATGGATACAGTGTCTACCAAAAGTCACAAGCAATATTTATGATATTAACAAACCTGGATGGCATCTTCTACCCTTTATTAGCTAAAATTGCTCTTATTATCCCAAGAATTATTTCAGATTATCTTTATGATATTATTTCAAAAAATCGATATAGTATCATGGGTAAGAGAGATTCATGTCGTATTCCAAGCATAGAAGAGGAAGAATATTTCCTTGATCAAAAA